>NZ_JAAAMG010000029.1 GCF_010500815.1 Jiella pacifica | reverse complement strand
GGGAAGGGGCCATGCCAGGGTGCGGTCTGTCTTCTGGACGACCAGGATTCTCCCGGCCTCCTTCCCGCTTCCCACCATACATCAATTCGAACACACAGGATTCTCGGGACGGGGCCCGAGAATGACGCCGTGGTCAGGCTGAATGGCTGGAATTGCAGACGTTGATGGAACATGTCGCAATTCGCCTCGGAGCGGCCGGCCGTCACCGTCGCCCGGCATCCTCCAGCATCATCTCCGCCCCCTTGTCGGCGATCATGATGGTCGGAGAATTGGTGTTGCCCGAGGTGATCGCCGGCATCACCGAGGCGTCGATCACCCGCAGCCCCGCGATCCCGCGCACCCGCAGCCTGTCGTCGAGAACGGCCATCGCGTCGTCCTCCGTCCCCATCTTGGCGGTACCGACGGGATGGAAGATCGTCGTGCCGAGATCACCGGCGGCGACCAGCATTTCCTCTTCCGAGGCGACATGGGCGCCGGGTTTGTATTCCTCCGGCCGATAGGCCTCCATCGGCTTCTGGAAGACGATTTTTCGCGCCCATTTCAGGGAATCGACGGCAACGCGCCGGTCGGCTTCCGTCGACAGATAGTTCGGCCGGATGTCCGGCTGGTCCTCCGGCAAAGGTCCGGAGAGGTGGATCGAGCCGCGGCTGGTCGGGCGCAGATTACAGACGCTGGCGGTGAAGGCGCCGAAACGATGCAGGCCCTGGCCCCAGTCGTCGAGCGACAGCGGCTGGAAATGGAATTCCAGATTGGCGCTCTCGTATTCCGGCGAGGACTTGACGAAAGCGCCGACCTGACTCGGTGCCATGGTCAGCGGCCCCTTGCGAAACAGCGCGTAGTTGACACCCATCATCGCACGCGAAACGAGGTTCCAGTATTCGGTGTTCAGCGTCTTGATGCCGTTCACCTTATAGATCGGCCGGATCTGTAGATGGTCCTGCAGGTTCTCGCCGACCCCCGGCAGATGCTTCACGACGTCGATGCCATGGTCGGCGAGCCGCTCGCCATGGCCGATGCCGGAGCGCTCCAGAATCAGCGGCGAGCCGACGGCGCCAGCCGAAAGAACCGCCTCGCCGCGCACGCCCGCGCGATGCGTCGCGCCGTCCTTGCGGTAGACGACGGCGGTCACCCGGCCGTCGGTCAACTCGACCCGGTCGATTGAAACGCCGGTCTCGACCTTGAGATTGGGGCGTTTCAGCACCGGCTTCAGGAAGCCGCGTGCCGCGCTCCATCGCCGACCGCCCTTCTGGTTGACCTGAAAGTAGGACGACCCGGTATTGTCGCCGGTGTTGAAGTCGGGGATCTTCGGCACACCCGCAGCCTCCGCCGCGTCGCGGATACGGTCGAGGATGTCCCACTTCACCCGCGGGTGCTCGACCCGCCACTCGCCGCCGGTGCCGTGAAACTGGTTGCCGCCCTCGACGTGATCCTCGACCCGCTTGAACACCGGCAGAACGTCGTCCCAGCCCCAGCCCTTCAGGCCGAGCTGGCGCCAGTGGTCGTAGTCGGCGGCCTGGCCGCGCATATAGATCATCGCGTTGATCGCCGAGGAGCCGCCCAGCGTCTTGCCACGCGGATAGGCCAGCGAGCGGCCGTTCAGCCCTGCCTCCTCGGCGGTGCGGAACATCCAGTCGGCGCGCGGATTGCCGATGGCGAAGAGATAGCCGACCGGGATGTGAAACCAGATCCAGCCGTCCTTGCCGCCGCCCTCCAGCAAGAGCACCCGGTTCTTCGGATCTGCCGAAAGCCGGTTGGCGAGCACGCAGCCGGCCGAGCCCGCCCCGGCGACGACATAGTCGAAGGTCTCAATGCTTTCCGTCATGCTTCCTCCCCACCCAGCGAAATCTGTCGCATAGACCCCGCACCCTGCCAAGGCTAGGCGGCTCGGGAACGCGCCCCCGTCCTCGCTCCAGCTGAACCCGGTGCCCGAGGACTTGCCGAAGACGCGCCCGGGGGCGACTTTGGCCGGGACGAGCCGGAGCCAGACGCGATGTGCAACCTTTATTCCGTCACCAAGGGCCAGCAGGCGATCCGCGAGTTCACCCGGGCGATGGCCGACAGGACAGGCAACCTGCCGCCGCTGCCCGGCGTCTTTCCCGATTACGCCGCGCCGGTGGTGCGCAACGTCGAGGGCGAGCGGGAGCTGACGATGATGCGCTGGGGCATGCCCTCGCCGGCCTTCGTCCTGAAGAACCGCAAGGCCGATCCCGGCGTCACCAACATCCGCAACGTCAAGAGCCCGCACTGGCGCCGCTGGCTTTCGCCGGAGCATCGCTGCGTCGTCCCGTTCACCAGCTTTTCCGAATATGAGGACCGGGCCGGAAAGAAGGTGCCGGTCTGGTTCGCCCTGTCGCAAGACCGGCCGCTCGCCGTCTTTGCCGGCATCTGGACCGAATGGACCAGCGTCAGGAAGGTCAAGGAAGGGGAAGTGACCGCCGATCTCTTCGGCTTTCTCACCTCGGAGCCCAACGAGGAAGTCGGCCGCGTCCACCCCAAGGCGATGCCGGTGATCCTGACCGAACCCGGCGAGATCGACCTCTGGCTGTCGGCGCCCTGGGCGGAAGCCGCGATGCTCCAGCGGCCGCTCGCCGACGGGGCGCTGACCATCGTCGCGGAGGGAGCGAGGGAAGATGGCGCGGAGGCTGCGGCGGAGCCGGCTCAGCCGCGGCTGCTGTGAGCGCTCGCAGAACCCGCTATCCCTTGGCCGAGGCGTCGCAATGCTGACATGATGGCCGGTGCATAGCTGCCTGTCTATTCGCTTTTTGTTCCTCGGAGAGAACCTGATGCAAGGCCGTTTCAAGCTCTACTACAATCCCACGAGCCGCGCCGCGGTGGCGCGCTGGATGCTGGAGGAGGTCGGCGCCGACTACGAGCTCATCCCGATCGATTTCCAGAAGGGCGAGAACCGCACGCCGGAATTCCTCGCGATCAATCCGATGGGCAAGCTGCCGACGCTGATCCTGCCCGACGGCACCGTGATGACCGAGGCGGCGGCGATCCTCGCCCATCTCGCCGACTGCTTTCCCGCGGCAGGTCTCGCCCCGGCAGTGGGCACCAGCGAACGAGCCAGCTATTATCGCTGGCTGTTCTTCGGCCCCTCCTGCCTGGAACCCGCGGGGGTCGAGGCGATGATGCGCAAGGATGCCCCGCCGCTGCCGAAGATCGCGCTGGGCTGGGGCAGCTACGATGACGTCATCGACACGATCGAACGGCAGCTGGCAGAAGCTCCCTATGTCACCGGCGAAACCGTCACTGCCGCCGATATCGCCCTCGGCGCGACACTGCGGTATTTCACCATGTTCGGGGCGCCGCGTGTCACGGAGAGCGCCGTGATCCAGGGTTTCATCAGCCGGCTGACCGAGCGGGAGGCGTTCAAGCGCTCTCAGGCTCCGGCCTGAGGCTCTGCTAGCGAGCTAAATCCCACAGTTCCGGCAGCGACAGGCGACGTTGTCGGAGCCGTGCGGAGGAAGCGGACCGGCGATTGCCGGCCAGATTTCTGGACGTGCGGCGGCTTAGGCTTCGCGCCGCAGCCCCTTGGCCTTCATCTCGTCCAGATAGCCCTGCCAGCGCGCGTCCTTGTCGCGGCCGAGTTGCGACAGGTAGCTCCAGGAATAGAGCCCGGTGTCGTGGCCGTCGGCAAAGACGATCCGCACCGCGTAATGGCCGACCGGCTGGAGGTCGCGGATCGTCACGTCGATCTTGCCCGGGACGGTCTTGCGCTCGGCCTCCGAATGGCCGCGCACCTCGGCCGAGGGGGAGAGAACCCGCAGCATCTCGGCGGAAAATTCGTCCCGCGCGCCGTCCGGCCAGACGACGGTCAGCGTCCGGCGATCCTTCGAGACCTTCAGCTCGCTCGGGGCATCCACCTTGGCGTTCATTGTCGAAACCTCTCTGCGGCGACCCTGGCTGGAACGGTCACGGTCGCTTTTCCAATGGCTTGATCGGCCCCTGCGGCTTGACCCTGGCCCTGCGCAATTCCACATTCGACCGACGAAATGCAAGCATGTGGATCGATTTCGATGGAGTCTGGCGCCCTACGCGCCGGCCTCGACCGAAGGTCGCAAATCATCTTCGATCCACCTGACCACCCGCCGAAGGACGATTTTCGAACATGGCGATTGCCCGCGACATCATCGACCGTCCTGGAGCTGCGGCGGCTCCCGCCCGCCCGGCTCCGCTCGGTGAAATGATCGATCCGTTCGGCCGCGCGATCACCTATCTCAGGATTTCCGTCACCGACCGCTGCGATTTCCGCTGCGTCTACTGCATGGCGGAAGACATGACCTTCCTGCCGAAGCGCGATCTCCTGACGCTGGAAGAACTCGATCGGCTGTCGACCGCCTTCGTCGAAAAGGGTGTCCGCAAGCTGCGGCTGACCGGCGGCGAGCCGCTGGTAAGGCGCAACATCATGCATCTCATCCGCTCGCTGTCGCGCCATCTCCGGAGCGGCGCGCTCGACGAGCTGACGATCACCACCAACGGCTCGCAGCTGGAGCGTTTCGCTGGCGAACTCGCCGATTGCGGGGTGAAGCGCATCAACGTTTCGCTCGATACGCTCGACCCCGACAAGTTCAAGGCGATCACCCGCTGGGGCGATTTCGGCAAGGTGATGGCGGGGATCGACGCGGCGCAGGCGGCCGGCATCAAGATCAAGCTCAACGCCGTCGCCCTGAAGGGCTTCAACGACGACGAGATCCCGTCGATGCTCGAATGGGCCCATGGCCGGGGCATGGATCTGACGCTGATCGAGACGATGCCGCTCGGCGAGATCGACGGCGACCGCACCGACCAGTATCTGCCGCTTTCCGCCGTCAGGGCGGGACTGGCCGAGCGCTTCACTCTGACCGACATACCCTACAAGACCGGCGGGCCGGCCCGCTATGTCGAGGTGAAGGAAACCGGCGGCCGGCTCGGCTTCATCACTCCGCTCACCCACAATTTCTGCGAAAGCTGCAACCGCGTCCGGCTGACCTGCACCGGCACCCTCTACATGTGCCTCGGCCAGGAGGACGCAGCCGACCTCAGGGCGCCGCTCAGAGCGTCCGAGGGCAACGAACTCCTGTCGAACGCCATCGACGAGGCCATCGGCAGGAAACCGAAGGGACACGACTTCATTATCGATCGAGAGACGCGCAAACCCGCCGTCTCGCGACATATGAGCGTGACCGGAGGATAACATGCGCAACCATCGAAGCCTTTCCATCGCGGCAGCCGGAGGCCTTGCCGCGACGATCTTTTGCGGCCCGGTCCTGGCAGACCAGGTGACCTACAAGAACGAGCGCTTCGGCACCAAGGCGAGCTTTCCGTCCGAGGCGTTTCCGCAAAAGCTGCCGGCGCCCGTGGAAGGCGACGGCCTCGCCTGGGCATCGCCGGACGGCGCGCAGATCTTCATCTATGCCCGCGAAAACGCCGGCGACGAGACGCCGAAATCCGTCATCCGCGCCCGCGGCCGAACGGACGACGTCACCTATGACGCCTCGGGCCGCCGCTGGGCCGTGGTCTCGGGCTATCGCGACGGCAAGATCTTCTACGAGCGCTACATCTTCCGCGGCAATCTCATCCATTCGGTGGCGATCCGCTACCCGGAGGACGAGCGTGCCACTTACGACAAGCTGGTCGGCCCAGTGACGATGACGCTGAAGGGCCCGGCCGGCAGCTGATCTTTCGGCCGTGGCACTCGGCAGAACGGGCCCGGCACCCAGGGCTTTTTCCGCCGTAAGAGGCTCAGGCGCTCTCCAGCGCCCGATAAGCCTGCAGCGCGGCGCGCAGATTGGCCTGGGCCTGCGAGAGTTCCTTGTCCGCTGCCGTCGAGGCGGTGGGCGACGGGTTCGGCTTCCCCGCGCCCGAGGGCGTTCCCAGGAGGTCGACCGTCCCGGTCCGCTCGGCGAGCGCCGCGAGGAGACGCTTGCTGCGCCAGTTCTCTTGGGTTTCGAGCGCGGCCTGGCGGAACCGTTCGCGCTCCGCATCGGGCACGGCGCCAAGAGCCGCGGTCGTCCCGCGGGATCGGGCATCGTCGGCGAGGCTCTGCGTCGAAAGAGCGGCCGCGGCACTGGCGACATCGGCCTGCTTGGACTGCGACGCGCGCGGGTCGAGCTTCAGATCGACGACCGCCGCCAGCACCCGGTCGCTCGGCGTGGTGGCTCTCACCTCGACCGTTGGGGCTGCGGGCGGCGCCGACGCGGGGGGAGCAGGCTCGGGAACGGCGTTCTTCGCCAGCCGCTCCTGCACCAGCTTCAAAATGGCGCGCGCCAGGAATTTCAAGATCGACGATAGATCGAAGCTCACCCGTCTTTCCTCCCTCTGCCCTGGCCGTTCCCCGGCGCTGCCGAGCATCCGCCGAGGGGCGGCTTCCCCTGTCCTACGACGCCGCTCCTACGATGCCTTCTTCGGCAGCCAGGGCCGCACGTCGCTGCGTTTCGCCAATCCGGGTTGCGCCTCCGCCGGGCGTTCGGCCCGACCCAGCGCCTCGATGAATTCGCGGATCTCGTCCCAATTCCGCTCGCTCTCACGCGCCACGGCAGGAAGCCACGGCTGCCCGTCCGACGCCTTCGGCGCAGGCAGCGCACTTCGCACCGGCAATGACGCCTTGAGCGCCGCTGACAGCGGCGTGGCGTCGGCGTCGGCGGGGCCTGGCGCCTCGTTCGTCTTGCGGCGCCGGGTCTCTTCTGCCGACATCAGCGCGTCGAGCGCCCGGCCGATACCGGAAACGGCACCGGGTGCGCCGCCCGTGACCGGCGGACCGTCGAGCCGCATCGCGGCGGCGGCGAGGCTTTCCTTATCGTCATCGGGACCATCAAGCGGACCCACTGCCCCGCCGCGATGCCGGTCGTCGCTGCGTCGATGCCGACGCAAGGGGTCGTCCGGATCGAACGGAAGCTTGCGATGGGCGGAATATCCGCCGAGAAGGGCGGTGACCGCCGAAAAGTCGAATCCCATCTGCCCTTCTCCAGCCGCGCTGAAGCAAGAACTCTGCGAAGCATCGACTGAGTATTTCTTTCCACACGAAGGACGTTTTTAACGAAGTGCCGGAATCGGTGCGATTCTCGCGCGATCGTGACCATCTCGCCTGGCTCTGAACGCGGCGAGAGCCCAATCTGGCCAAGCACCCCTGCAGGAGATGGCCGCGCAGCGGCCACGCTCTGCGCACCCTTGCCAGGCCGGCGTCGGGGGCCATCTTCCGCTGCGACCGAACCGCTGGCGCCCTGTCGCCGCAAACCTCGAAGAGACAGGCGCGACGATCCCCGACATGGCAATTCATCGCGAGACGCAGTCCCCCGTCGCGGCCGCGGCGACACGCCGGCCGATGCTCGTGACGCTGATCGTCGCCTCGGCCCTCTCGCCGCTCGCCATCAATATCTTCATCCCGTCGATGGCCTCGATTGCCCGTGATCTCCTGGCGGAAGAGGCGATCGTCGGCCTCGGCCTGTCGCTCTATCTCGCCGCTACGGCGTTGATCCAGCTCGTCGCCGGGCCGCTGTCCGATCGCTATGGCCGCCGGCCGGTGATCATCGGCGGCATGGTGCTGTTCATGGTGGGCACCGGGATGTGCCTCGCCGCCGAGGAGGTCTGGCTGTTTCTCGCCGGCCGCGTCGTGCAGGCGGCGAGCGCCACCGGCATCGCTTTGTCGCGGGCGATCGTCCGCGACGTCTTCGAGCGCGAGCGTGCCGCAGCGATGATCGGCTACGTCACCATGGGCCTTGCCGTCGCGCCGATGCTCGGACCGCTGATCGGCGGCTCGATCGACACGGCCTTCGGCTGGCGTTGGGTGTTCTGGCTGCTGGCCGCGATCGGCGTCGTCACGATCGGCCTTCTCCTCGCCGATCTGTCGGAAACCAATGCCGACCGCGGCAAGCCGATGCGCGACCAGTTCAAGAACTACGGCGCGCTGCTGGGCGCCGGCTCGTTCTGGAGCTACGCGCTCGTCTCGGCGCTGATCTCGGCGGTGTTTTTCGCCTTTCTCGGCGGCGCCCCCTTCGTCGCAGTAAACATTCTGCACATGACGCCGGCCGAATACGGCCTGTGGTTCGGGCTGTGCGCCGCGGGCTACATCCTCGGCAACTTCATGACCGCCCAACTGTCCGAGCGGCTCGGCATCAAGACGCTGATGGTGGCGGGAAGCGCCATCTCGATGTCGGCGGCGCTCCTCTCCCTCGCCTTCATCGTCGTCGGATGGCTGACGCCCGCGACGGTGTTCGCGCCGATGTTCCTCGTCGGCATCGGCAACGGCCTGGCGACCCCCACCTCGACGGCCGGCGGCGTCAGCGTCGTCCCCCACGCCGCGGGCGCGGCGGCGGGCATGCTGGGCGCGCTGCAGATCGGCACCGGGGCGCTCGCCTCCTTCGCCGCCTCGCTGGTCGCCACCCGCCATGGCGGCCCGATCGGCCTGTTCGCGCTGATGGCCGCCTTCGGGCTCGGCTCGCTCATCGTCGCCATGGCGGCGCGGCGGGTCCGCAACGCTTGACGGGGGAAACGGTGACCGGTCCGAACAAGCCGGCCGGCCTCATCCTCGCCGGCGGACGGGGCAGCCGCATGGGCGGCGGCATTCCCAAGCCCCTCGTCGAACTCGCCGGCCGGCCGCTGATCGCCCATGTGATCGACAGGCTGTCGGCGCACGCGGCTCCACTCCTCCTCGCGGCGCCTCCCGGCCAGCGTTTCGAGTGTTTCGGCCTCGCGCTCGCGCCGGACCGCAGGCCCGGCCTCTTGGGTCCGCTGGCCGGCATCGAGGCGGGGCTGCTGACGCTGGTCGAGAGAAACGGCGGCCCGTCCGCCGAAGACGGAGCGCGGCAACTCGTCGTCGCGCCAGGCGACACGCCGTTTCTGCCGGGCGATCTCGTCCCGACCCTGCAATCTGCGGCCGGAGACCGGCCGGTGATCGCCTCTTTCGCGGGCCGGCCGCAGCCGGCGGCAAGCCTCTGGCCGCTGACGGTCCTCGCCGATCTCGGCCGCTGGCTCGACTCAGGCCGGCCGCTGGCGATTCGCGCCTTCCTGGAGGCGACCGGCTATCGCGAAGTGGCGATAGAGCCCGCTCCCGGCGCTCCCGGCGGGGATCCGTTCTTCAACGTCAACACCCCGGATGATCTCGCCCGTGCCGCGGCTTTCCTCTCGAAGGAAACCGATCAGTGAGCGGCTCGGCGCGGCCGGCGACGGTCGAGAAACGTTCATCGATCACCCGGGAGTTGCTTTCGGCTTTCGAAAAATGCCAGCATGCCTTTCGACGAAGCATGCTCAATCGCGCGGCATCAAGGCCGCCGGTGGGCCAATGAACAGACATTTCCTGACGACAAAGAGGTCTTCCATGCGTCTTGCTCCATCACTCGCTCTCGCCGCCGCGCTCTCGGCGCTGTTCGCCGGATCGGCCGTCGCTCAGGAGAGCGACGCCGACAAGGACTGGTCGAAGGTCGTGATCGGCACCGAAGGAGCCTACCCACCCTTCAACTTCCTCGACGCCGCGGGCGAACTCAAGGGCTTCGACGTCGACATCGCCAAGGCCTTGTGCGCCCAGATGAAGGTCGAATGTACCTTCGTGACGCAGGATTGGGACGGCATGATCCCGGCCCTGCAGAACGGCAATTTCGACGCCATCGTCGCCTCCATGTCGATCACGCCGGAGCGTGAGGAGCAGATCGCCTTCACCAGCAAATACTACCAGACGCCCCCCGCCGTCGCCGTGCCGAAGGACTCGGAGATCACCGAGGCGACCGACGCGGCGCTGTCCGGCAAGGCGGTCGGCGCGCAGGTCTCGACCACTCACGCCCAGGCGGCCGCCGCACTGTTCCCCGACGCGGACATCCGCCAGTATCCGACCGCCGAGGAATACAAGCTCGACATCGAGAACGGCCGCCTCGACGCCGTAGTCGACGACGTTGTGGTGCTCGACGAGTGGCTGAAGAGCGACGCCGGCGCCTGCTGCAAGCTGCTGTCCACCCTGCCGGCCGACCCCGCCATCTACGGCAAGGGCATCGGCATCGGCC
Organism: Jiella pacifica; assembly: GCF_010500815.1. GTDB lineage: Bacteria > Pseudomonadota > Alphaproteobacteria > Rhizobiales > Rhizobiaceae > Jiella > Jiella pacifica. The sequence continues at coordinate 46,858 of NZ_JAAAMG010000029.1, read as the reverse complement.
TCAGGAAGGGCGACGACAAGCTGAAGAAGATGCTCGACGACGCCATCGTGGCGATCCGCGAGGACGGAACTTACGACAAGATCCAGAAGACGTATTTCGACTTCGACGTCTATGGCGAAACGCCGGCCGCTCAGTGAGGCGAGACGCACGATAGAAGACGAAAAGGGTCGCCGGCTTCGTCTCCGGCGGCCCTTTTCGGCATGAGACAGGGATATCCAGACCATCCCCGTGACCGCGGCAGCGAACGGATCGTCCACCAACGGATCGCATGAACGAATCCCTTACCCTTCTCGGTTTCGGATCGACCGGCTGGGGCGACGAACTCGCCACCGGCGTCGTCGTCACCGTCACATTGTCGCTCGCAACGCTACCGATCGGGCTCTGCCTCGGCTTCTTTCTGTCGCTGGCCAAGCAGTCGGACGACCGGCTGCTGAAGCTTTCGGCCGACATCTTCACGACGATCTTTCGCGGCCTGCCCGAGCTCCTGACCTTGTTTCTGGTCTATTTCGGCGTCAATGCCGGGCTGAAGTCCCTGTCGCAGGCGACCGGCCTGCCGGACATCGCGCTGTCGAGCTTCGTCTCCGGCATGGTGGCGCTCGGCGTCGTCTTCTCGGCCTTCGCCAGTGAAGTCTTCCTGTCCGCCTTCCGGGCGATCCCCCACGGCCAGCGAGAGGGCGGCATGGCTCTCGGCCTCGGCCGGACGAAGGTGATGCTCCTCGTCATCCTGCCGCAGCTGATCAAGATCGCGCTTCCTGGCCTCGGCAATCTGTGGATGAACCTTCTGAAGGATACGGCGCTGGTCTCGGTCATCGGCCTCGCCGACATCCTGCGCCAGGCGCAGATCGCCGCCCGGGTGTCGCGCGAGCCGTTCCTGTTCTTCGGCACCGCGATCGTCCTCTATCTCGTCCTGACGATCCTCTCCTCTTTCGTGATCGGCGGCATCGACCGCTGGACCAAGCGCGGCGAGGTGGCGAGATGAGCGGCAACGGGCCTTCCCTCGCCGCGCCGGCGCCACCGCCGCAGAAGCCGAAGATCGCCGGCATGATCGCCATCGGCGTGTGGATCGCGTTCGCCATCGCCTTCGTGATCTATTTCGCGAAGGCCTTCGACACGACGCTGATCGCGCGCTTCGGCTGGTCCTATCTCAGCGGCCTGTGGGTGACGGTTTCCCTCGTCGCGGTCTCCTTCGTCCTCGGCGCCCTCGTCTCGCTGCCCGTCGCCCTCGGCCGGATGTCGGCCAATCCGATCGCCGGGGGCTCGGCCTTCGCCTTCGTCTATTTCTTCCGCGGCACGCCGCTGATCGCCCAGATCTTCCTCGTCTATTACGGCTTCGGCCAGTTCCACGACTTCTTCGAGGCGATCGGGATGTGGTGGTTCTTCCGCGAGGCCTGGTATTGCGGGCTCCTGTCGCTGGCGCTGAACACGGCCGCCTATCAGGCGGAGATCCTGCGCGGGGCGATCGAGAGCGTGCCCAAGGGCCAGTGGGAGGGCGGCCGCTCGCTCGGGCTTCCGGGCTCCGTCATCTTCTTCAAGGTGGTGCTCCCGCAGGCGATGATCGTCGCGCTGCGCCCCTATGCCAACGAGATCATCCTGATGATCAAGGCCTCGGCCATCGTCGCGATCATCACCGTCTACGATCTCTTCGGCGAAACGCGGCAGGCCTATTCGCGCACCTACGACTTCCAGACCTATGTCTGGGCGGCGCTCCTCTACCTTGCCCTCGTCGAGGCGCTGCGCCACGCCACCAACTGGGCCGAACGGCGGCTGACAGTGCATCTGAAGCGCTGACGCCGGCTCACGGGAGAGTCCGCCGCCCCCCCCCCGCTTTGCCCGGACGACGACGGTCCCCCTGCGACATTTTTGCGTAACGAGACGTTGTGGATTCATCAATTCGAAAGAGACTCTGGAAAGTATCGTTGGAAACGATAATCCTCCATGAGAAAAAATCACATGCGGCTCGGCTCTCTCTCGATCAAGGCGAAATTCGCCCTCCTCGTCGTCGGTGCGGCCCTCGTGGCCGGCACGGCCGTCGGGGCCCTCAGCTACCGGATCGGCAGGGACGGGCTGATCGAAGCCAGCCAGGCACGGCTCGCCATGGTCGCCAGCGTGCGAGCCGACGCCCTTTCGTCCTATCTGCGCCGGGCCGAAGAGGCGCTCGGCGAGGTCGCTCGCAACAATACGCTCGGCGAGACCATGGACGGGATGGACAATATCCTCGCCGCAGAGGGACCCAAGATCGCCGAGCACTTCCAGGATCCGAGCAAGTCCACCGAAGAGCGCATCGCCTATGAGGGCGAAAATTCCCGGCTGCTCTACGCGATGAAATACGGCCGGTTCCACGCCTCGCTCATCAATGCCCTGGCGAGCGCGCAGCTCGCTGACATCTATGTCGTCGCCCCCAATGGCACCGTGTCGTTCAGCGCCGCAAAAGGTCCCGAACTGCTGCGGAACGTCGCCGAGCTTGAAGGCGGGACCCTGGCCGACATCGTCGCGCGATCGGAAGCGGCCGGGCCGGACGATGTCGTCACGACGGGGCTGACCACCTATCCCGCCGCATCAGACGCCCGCTCGGCCTTCCTGGCCCGATCCCTAAACTTCAGCAACTGGGGCAAGAACGAGCGCCGCGGCACCATCGTCGTGCGCATCGCCGCGACCCGCCTCGATCAGGTGATCGCCCCGGCGACCGGCGCGAACGGGATCGACGAGGCCATGCTGCTCTCGCCCGCGGGCCGGATCGAAGCCGGCAAGAGCGGCGCCGCCTCGGCCGGCCTGCCCGAGACGTTGCAGACCGCGGCGCGCCAGGCTCGTGCCGGGGCGGCCTTTGCCGAGGTCGCGGGCCAAGGCGAGTTCTACGTCTGGCAACCCGTCGACGTTCTCGGAGAGACCATGCTCCTCGCCATCGGCGAAGACGAGGAGACGATGCTGGCCTCCGCCGACGATCTCGCCTGGTATGCGCTCGGAACGACGCTCGCCATCGTGCTCGCCATGGCGCTGATCGGCTTCCTCGTCTCGGCGCGCCTGACGCGCCCGCTGACCGATCTCGCCGGCCTGATGAACCGGCTGACCGACGGCGACAAGACCATCACCATCGACACGCTGGGCCGCAAGGACGAGATCGGCGCGATGAGCCGGGCGCTCGATTCCTTCAAGCGCAACGCCATCGAGAAGGACGAGATCGAAGCGGCCACTCTGGCCAAGGACCATCAGCTTGCAGAGGAGCGCGAGCAGACCAGCGCCGAGCGCGAGAGAAACGCCCGGGAACTCGAGCACACCGTGCGCGTCCTCGCCGACGGCATGAAGGCGCTGGCTGCGGGCCGGCTGGACACGCGGATCAGGACGCCCTTCCCCGCTGCGCTGGAGAGCCTGCGGCACGACTACAACCGTTCGCTGGAGCAGCTCTCGGCGACCATCCAGTCGATCAGCCAGGCGGCCACCCATGTGCGCCACGAATCCTTCGAGCTTCAGGAATCCTCCGGGGAGCTGTCCCGCCGCACGGAGCGCCAGGCGGCGACCCTCGAACAGACGGTCGCTTCGCTCGCCGAGACCAACGATTCGCTGCGCGGTTCGCTCGCCCGCTGCGACGACGCGGTGAAGACCACCGAACGCACGGTCGCCGATGCCGGCCGCTCGTCCGAGGTGGTCAGCCAGGCGATCAGCGCCATGGAGCGGATCGAAGCCTCGTCCAAGGAGATCGAGACGATCATCGGGGTGATCGACGAGATCGCTTTCCAGACCAATCTCCTCGCCCTGAACGCCGGCGTCGAGGCGGCGCGGGCGGGCGAAGCGGGCAAGGGCTTTGCGGTCGTCGCCCAGGAAGTGCGCGAACTCGCCCAGCGCTCCGCCAATGCCGCGGCCGAGATCGGCAAGCTGATCCAGCGCTCGACCCACGAGGTCGAGGGCGGCGTCTCGCTGGTCCGACGCACCGGCCAGTCGCTGAATGCGATCGAAAGCAACATCCAGACCGTCAATGCGGCGCTGGAAGGGATCGCCGAAACCTCCCGCGATCAGGCACGGCGCCTCGGCGAGATCAGCGTCGCGATGGGTGAGCTCGACCAGGTGACGCAGCAGAACGCGGCAATGGTCGAGCAGACCACCAACGCCATCCAGTCGCTGGCCGGGGAAGGCGACCGCCTCAACGGCCTGGTCGAAACCTTCACCCTTCCCGATGAGCGGGTCACATCCTTCGCCAGGGCGGCCTGATCCCGGAAGCATGCGCCTCCCGGCTCCGGATCGCGATCTTCGCCGAGCCGCCGGCTCGGCGAAGATCGGCATGGGTTCGACGGGTGGAGACGTCAGCGTCCTCGGCCGACGGATCGAGAGCCGCGCACGTCGCCTTTCCGCCGGACTTTCCGGCCACCGAGGGTCTTCGTGCTCACGGTCCGATTGACCCCGGCAGGCACCGGTCTAGTTCGCAGACCAAAGCAGACACGACGAAGCCGACGTGACGGGGAGACGGACAGATGGCGAAGGTCGCATTCATCGGACTGGGCGTGATGGGCTATCCCATGGCCGGCCATCTGAAGGAAAAGGGCGGCCACGAGGTCACCGTCTGGAACCGAACTGCCGAGAAGGCGTCGAAATGGGCCGGCCAGTTTGGCGGCGCGGCCGCATCCTCACCGCGCGAAGCCGCCGAGGGCTGTGATTTCGTCTTCATGTGCGTCGGCAACGACGACGACGTGCGCTCGGTCGTCTATGGCGACGACGGCATCTTCGCCGGCATGAAGCAGGGCGCGACGCTGATCGACAACACCACCGCCTCCGCCGAACTCGCCCGCGAGCTGGCGGAGGCTGCCAGCGAAAAGGGCTTCAAGTTTGTCGACGCACCGGTCTCCGGCGGCCAGGCGGGCGCGGAAAACGGCGCACTGACCGTGATGTGCGGCGGGGCGGAAGCCGATTTCGAAGCCGCCAGGCCGGTCATCGAATGCTACGCCAAGATGGTCGGGCTGATGGGGCCGGCCGGGTCCGGCCAGCTCACCAAGATGATGAACCAGATCTGCATCGCCGGCCTCGTGCAGGGCCTCGCCGAATCCATCGCCTTCGGCCAGAAGGCCGGCCTCGACATCGAAAAGGTCGTCGGGGTGATCTCCAAGGGCGCCGCCGGCTCCTGGCAGATGGAAAACCGCCACAAGACCATGAACCAAGGCCATTACGACCACGGCTTCGCCGTCGAATGGATGCGCAAGGACCTCGGCATCTGCCTTGCCGAAGCCAAGCGCAACGGCGCCCGCCTGCCGGTCACCGCGCTGGTCGACCAGTTCTACGCCGAGGTCGAGGCGATGGGCGGCAGGCGCTGGGACACGTCGAGCTTGCTGGCGCTGCTCAACCGGAGCTGACGGCCGTGACAATCCGGTGGCCTGCCGGCGCGCTCGCTCTTCTCGTCGCGGGGGTGTCGGCAACGCCGGCGGTGGCCGGGAGCGACCGGGCGGCAGTCTCCGCAGAGCTGCAGAGACGGATTGCCGCCTGCTGGTCGGCGCCACCAATCTCGCTCGACGGCGGTACGGCAAAGGTCACGGTCCGGCTCACCCCGGCCGGTGACCTTGCGGCGACGCCTGAAGTCGAGCGCGGTCTCGGACAGGGCAAGGGTTTCGACGTTCTCGCCAAGAGCGCGGTGCGGGCCATCCAGCGCTGCGCGCCCTATGGCGGTCTCGAGGCGCTGGCGCCCTACGATGAGTGGGAAACGCTGGCCATAACGTTCAGCCCACCCCGGTCGTAACGCCCGATCAACGCCCGATCAGTCCGCTGCGGCTCCTCGTCGAGCACCATGTCTGCCAGCGGCAGCTGCGTCTTCTTGATTTTCCCCATTACGAAGGACGAGGCTCTGGCCGCCGCTGGATGAACGTGCCGTGGCGCTTACGGTCGACGACCGAGAGACGGAAAGCGAGGCGAGCCAGGAAGGAATCCGGCCCCCCTCGCCTGCCGTCCCGACGCCCGACTACATCTCGTCTTCCGTCGGCACCAGGATCTCGCGCTTGCCGGCGTGGTTGGCCGGGCCGACGATGCCCTCCTGCTCCATCTTCTCGATGATCGAGGCGGCGCGGTTGTAGCCGATGCCGAGGCGGCGCTGGATGTAGGACGTGGACGCCTTGCCGTCCCTGAGGACGACCGCCACGGCCTGGTCGTAGGGATCGTCGGAATCGTCGCCGCCGGACGAACCGCCCCCGTTCGAGGAACCGCCGCCGGAAGCCCCACCGTCCTCGTCCTCGTCCTCGTCCACGAGGATCGCGTCGAGATAGTCGGGCACCCCTTGCGACTTCAGATGGCTGACGATCGCCTCGACTTCCTGGTCGTCGACGAAGGGACCATGGACGCGCTGGGTGCGGCCGCCGCCGGCCATGAACAGCATGTCGCCCATGCCGAGCAACTGCTCGGCGCCCTGCTCGCCGAGGATGGTGCGCGAATCGATCTTCGACGTCACCTGGAAGGAGATGCGGGTCGGGAAGTTCGCCTTGATCGTGCCGGTGATGACGTCGACCGAGGGGCGCTGGGTGGCCATGATCACATGAATGCCGGCGGCTCTCGCCATCTGCGCAAGGCGCTGGACGGCGCCCTCGATGTCCTTGCCGGCGACCATCATCAGGTCGGCCATCTCGTCGATGATGACGACGATGTAGGGCAACGGCTCGAGATCGAACTCCTCGGTCTCGAAGATCGGCTCGCCGGTCTCCCGGTCGAAGCCGGTCTGGACCGTGCGCGACATCGTCTCGCCCTTGTCGAGAGCACTCTTCACGCGGGTGTTGAAGCCGTCGATGTTTCGGACGCCCACCTTCGACATCTTGCGGTAGCGGTCCTCCATCTCGCGGACCGTCCACTTCAGCGCGACGACGGCCTTCTTCGGGTCGGTGACGACCGGCGAGAGGAGATGCGGGATGCCGTCGTAGATCGACAGTTCCAGCATCTTCGGGTCGATCATGATCAGCCGGCATTCCGCCGGGGTGAACCGGTAGAGCAGCGACAGGATCATCGTGTTGATCGACACCGACTTGCCTGAACCGGTCGTGCCGGCGACGAGCAGATGCGGCATCTTGGCGAGATCGGCGATCACCGCCTCGCCGCCGATGGTCTTGCCGAGGACGAGCGGCAGCTTGCCCTTGTTCTGGGCGAAGGCTTCCGACGCGATCATCTCGCGATAGTAGACGGTCTCGCGGCGCTGGTTCGGCAGTTCGATGCCGATGGCGTTCTTGCCGGGAATGACGGCGACGCGGGCGGCGATGGCCGACATCGACCGGGCGATGTCGTCGGCAAGGCCGATGACGCGGGACGACTTGATGCCGGGCGCCGGCTCCAACTCATACAGCGTGACGACCGGGCCGGGCCGGACCTCGATGATTTCGCCCTTGACGCCGAAGTCTTCCAGCACGCCCTCGAGCAGCCGCGCGTTCTCCTGCAGCGCCTCGGGCGACATCGAAGAGTCGCGCGCCGTCGCCTTGGGGGGCGACAGGAAGTCGATCGAAGGGAGCTCGAAACTCGCCGAATCGGCCACCGTCATCGGCTGCGGCGCCGACTTCATCGCCACGGCCCGGCCGGAGCCGCTGCGCAGTCGCTGCTGGTCGGCGGTCACCGTGCGCTGCTGGGGCACGACGCGGGCCGCCGCGTCGCCGGCTGCGGGGCCGCGCGAGGGTGCGGCCTGTGGCGCCTGCGGGCGGGGCCGCTGCGGCTCCTGCGCCGGCGCCGGGTCGCGGCGCTCGCCGTCCTGGCGTTCGGCCCGCTGGCCGGCCTTGCGGCCTGGAAAGGCGACGATGTTGCCGGCAAGCAGGCCGCGCCAGCCGCCGCCGTCTTCCTCGCCGCCGCGCCCGGTCACCCGGTCGTCGGCGCTGAAGGACATGGCGTCGTCGCGAGCCGCGGCGGCCGGGGGCACCTCCTGCGATACCGCGGCCGCGATCTCTTCCTCGAAGTCGGTGCGCTCGTCTTCGTGCTCGTCGACGATAAAGTCGTCGGCCTTGCTCTGCGTCGCGACCGGAGCGGCCGGATAGGCGGCCTGCCGATCGTCCTGCCAGACGGTCTCGTCGGCCGCCGCCCAGGCTGCCGCGGCGGCGTCCTCGTCTTCCTGCCAGTCGGTGGGGTCGACGAAGCTGTTGCCGTCATTGACCGGCATCTGCACCCGGATCGACCGGCCGGCCCGCTCGACGGGAGCCGGGGGCGGCGGCGCGAAGGCCGCCTCGTCGGCGTCGTGCCACTCGTCGAAGCGGTCGCCGAAATCGGGTTCCTTGAGCTTCTGGCGCTGCTCGCTGCGGCGTTGCCAGGCGGCCTTGAGCGAGTAGAAGCCATGCGCCGCGGCGCCGAAGAGGAGGGCGAAGCGCCCTTCGCCATCGTCTTCCTCGGCGAGCCTGCGCTTCTCGGCACTGGTGGCGTAGCGGCCGATCAGGGCGGCGCCGTTGAGATAGAGCCAGACAGCCGGAGCGGCCAGCAGCACGGCCAGGACGAGCGCGGTGAAACCACTGGGATAGCCGCCGAAAAGCGAGGCCGGGATCTTCAGGACGAGATCGCCCGCGACGCCGCCGATGCCGATCGGCAGCGGCCAGGTGGCCGGCGGCTCGATGCAGCCGAGCGCCGCGCAGAACAGGACGATGCCGCCGACGGCGAACCAGCCGCGCTTCCAGATGTGATCGACACCGTTGCCGCGGATCAGCCGCAGCGCCCAGATCACCGGCAGGCCGATCACCAGCGTCGCGCCGATGCCGAAGATCTGCATCATCAGGTCGGCGACGATCGCGCCGGTCGCCCCGGCGGCGTTCTCGATCATGTTCTGGTTGGACTGGCTGAGCGAGGGGTCGGTGACCGACCATGTGGCGCAGGCAAGGCCGAGATAGGCCGAAAGGAGCAGGAGGCCTATGGCCCCCATCATCTCCAGACCCCGCCGAAAGAGTGAAGTCTCGTCTCCGCCGACCGTTACGTACGCCATTCACCTGACCCGCTGCGACTTCTTTTCGACGATCTGCCGACCGTGGGGCCGGCCTCGTCCACACCTTCCCAGAGGCTAGCCGAAGAGGGTTAAGGCGCCCTTAAGATTAAGGCCGCGTTAGCAAAACCGCTTCAACCCGCACTGTGCCGGCGTGGCCGCGCAGAGGGCAGAGCACGCGGAATATCTTCGGCCTTTCACGCTGCCCGGGGCGCGGTGAACGAGGTTTTCGGGCGCAGCCGTCCGCCTCGCGGCGCGGCCATCACCAAGAGATCGTCGGCCGGGCGAAGCGTCACGCGATGAAGCGGCCGCGGCTCGCCGCCTGTCGCCGGCTCGAACCGGACGGCCTGCAGCAGCGTCGCGAGCCCGGCGGTCATCTCGCTCAAAGCGAGCTGCGCTCCGACGCAGATCTTCGGGCCTGCGCCGAACGGCATGTAGACGGTGCGCGGCGGGCGGCCGGGCCGCAGGAAGCGATCGAGATCGAAGGCATCGGGCCGCTTCCAATAGTCCGGATGGCGATGGATGAGATGGACGGGGACGAGGACAGCCGCGCCCGCCTCCACCGCGACGCCGGAAAAGTTTTCCGCCTTGCGGGCCATGCGCGACAGGGACGGCGCCGGCGGATAAAGCCGCATCGTCTCCTCGATAAAGGCGCGCACCGCGAGGAGGCGCGGCATTTGGTCGTAGGTCACCGGCCCGCCGGCCGTGACCGCGTCGACTTCGGCGATCAGCTGCTCCTGCACGGCAGGCAGCCGGGTCAGGAGATAGAGCGCCCAGGTCAGCGCATTGGCCGAGGTTTCGTGGCCGGCTGCCTGCAGGGTCAGGAGCATGTCCACCATGTCGCCGTCGGACAGGACGCCGCCGGTCTCCGGGTCGCTGGCCGCGAGCAGGCGATTGGTCAGGTCGTCGCTCGAACGCTCGCCCGCCCGGCGTCTTGCGACGAACTCGCCGAGAATGTTCCGGGCGCCATCCCTTGCCCGCGACTGGCGCCTTTGGCCGGGGAAAGGCATCGCCGGGGAGATACCGAAAAGGGCGTAGGCGACCATCCAGGGCGTCGGCGCCAGATAGTTTTCGACATGGGTCATGATCGCGTCGGGATCGATCTCCCGCTCGCCGCCGAAGAGCAGCCGGTCGATGACCTCAAGCGTCGCCGACTTCATCGCGCCGGAAGCGTCGACGGGACCGTTCCCGGCGGCCAGAAACGCCTCGGCCGTCGTGACGAAGGGCGCGACGATGTCAGGCAGGAAGCGCTTCATCGCGGCCGGCGAAAACACCGGCGCGGTGAGCCGGCGCTTCCAGCGCCAGTCGCCGCCCTCGGCCAGGAGCAGGCCGTCGTTGAAGATCGGCCTGAGGATCCGCTGGTCGATGCGCCCCTTCGGAAAGTCCTCGGGCCGCTCGACAAAGATCGTCTCGAGGTGCGCTGCATCGGCGACGTAGACGAGCTTGCCCGCGGCAAATTTCGGCGAGACCACCTTGCTTTCGTAGAGTTCGGCCGGGGCTGCCGTAGCAGGATTGGTCAACAGGCGGCGGATGAAGGTGGCGCGCCCTGACTCCTTCGGCATTTCGCCAAGCTTGACCGGTTCGAAATCCAATGCGTCCTCCTCTGGCGGCGACCCTCGGCGTCCGGCTGATCCTGAGCAAACGAAACGATGCAGCCGCGAGCTTTCAACATTATTGCAAACATGCGCCAACGCGAAAATCAGTCGAGGTCAGTGCCAAGCGCCCCTCGCCCGTCGACATGCTCCGGATCAGCCGTGCAGCTTGAGCTGTGCGCCCTTGGCCGGGGAAATCCAGTCGGCGAAGATCGCGACGCCGCCGCGCAGCCGCCCGAGCAGCGTCCATTGATGCCGGCGCTGCAGGCTCTTGTAGGCGGCGTTGGCGAACTGACCCTTGACCAGGAGGTCGTGCTGGCGGCCGAAGCCGATCTGTCCCACCGACCCCGCCCGGGCGAGCGACAGGAGCCGGCCGCGATCGTCGTAGACGAAGGGCTCGGGTTCCTTGCCGGCGAGAAGCGCGGGGATCGCGGAGGCGAGGTAGTCCGCCTGCTGGCTGGCACATTGGGCCGTCGGCGGCAGCGGCGTCTCGGCACCCTCCGGCGTCAAGCTCGCGGCATCACCGAGCACCTGGATCGCCGGATCCATCGTCGTGCGCAGCCGCGAATCAACGACGATCCGTCCCTTCTTGTCGAGGTCGAAATCGGAAAGCTCGGCAAGCCGCGGATTGCCGACGAGGCCGGCCGCCCACACCGAGATGTCGGCCGGATGCCGGGTCCCGTCCGCCTCGACGACGCTGTCGGCGGTGATCTCGGCGATCTTCGCCCCGGTCAACGTCTCGACGTCGAGAGCGTCGAGCCGCGCCGCGACGTTCCGGCGCAGCTCCTCGTCGGCCCCCGGCATCAGTTGCGGCGCCGCCTCGGCAAGCAGGATCTCCAGGATGTCGCGCGGCGTCTCGCCCGCCCTGCGGAAGAACCCGCTCTCGACCTGGCGCAGATGCGCGGCAAGCTCTGTGCCGGTTGCGCCCGAGCCGACGATGACGACCCGCGCCGGGCGGCCGGTCTCGCGGGCCGAGATCATCAAGGCGATGAAGCGGGCGCGAAATCGGTCGGCGTCGGACCGCTCGTCGAGGCGGACGGCATGCTCGGCGACGCCCTTCGTGCCGAAATCCGGCGTCACCCCGCCGAGCGCGACGACGAGATGATCGTAGGCGATCTGCCGCGGCACGGCGCCGGCGCCGCCCGGCGCCGCCGGTCCGGTCAGGTGCACCTGCTTGTCAGCCCGGTCGATCCGTTCGACGTCGCCCTGCTCGAAGGCAAAGCCGCGCATGCGGGCGAGCATGTAGTAGCTCAGTTCCGAAAGCGTCGAATCGATCGTCCCGGCGGCGAATTCGTGCAGCCGCGGCTTCCACAGATGCGAGGGATGGCGGTCGACCAGGGTGACGTCGAGGTCGTCCCGGCGGCCGAGCTTCGCGGCCAGTTCGGAGCCGCCGGCGCCGCCGCCGAGGATCACCAGCCGGCGGGTCATCGTCGCCCGCCCCTTCAGATGTGTATGAGGTCGGGGAAGAGGCCCATCAGGCCGACGACGATCAGGTAGATCGCCACGATGATGTTGAGGAGCCGCGGAACGACGAGGATGAGGATTCCGGCGATCAGCGCGACGAGCGGCTGAATGGCGATGATTTCCATGAGTGTGTCTCCGATGGGGAGACGGTAACTAGCGCGCGGCGCGCCGCGTCAAAGTGTTGCGGTGGCACGGCGTTGACGGGTGATGGTTCGCCCGCCCGGACGGCGAGAGGGGACGGCGCGCGGCCATCCCCGTCCTTCGTCGTCCCCTTCGCCGCCGTTTCGCCAGCCGCTTCCCCTTCTCCCGGCACCGGGATCAGAACTCTTCCCAGCTGTCCGTCGCCGCGACGGGCTGGCGCGCGGCACCGCCCGTTCCCGTCGACTTCATCTGCGGTACGGCGCGGGGTGCGGGCCTTGCGGCCGGCCTGTGCGCCTTCGGAGCGGCAGCGTGAGGCCGCGACGGGGTTGCCGCGACGCTCTTGCCGCCGGTCGTCTTGAACCGCGACACCGCCTGAGCGAGGCCGTCGGTCTCGGCCGACAGCGTCTGGGCGGCCGCCGTCGACTGCTCGACCATGGCGGCGTTCTGCTGGGTCACCTTGTCCATCTGGTCGGCCGCGCCGGCGACTTCGCGCAGGCTCGTCGCCTGTTCGCGCGCCGATTCCGCGATCCTGGCGACGACCTCGGCCATGCCGGCGACTTCGGCGACGATCTCGTCCAGCGACTGGCCCGACGCCGAGACCAGCTCGACACCCTTTTCAACCTGCTCCGACGAAGCGGTGATCAGGCCCTTGATCTCTTTCGCCGCCTCCGCCGAGCGCTGGGCCAGCGCCCGCACTTCCTGGGCGACCACCGCAAAGCCCTTGCCCGCCTCGCCGGCCCGCGCCGCCTCGACGCCGGCGTTCAGGGCGAGGAGGTTGGTCTGGAAGGCGATCTCGTCGATCACCCCGATGATCTGCGAGATCTGCTGGGACGACGTCTCGATGCCGTTCATCGCCGTCACCGCATTGGCGACGATCTCGCCGCCGCGGGTCGCCTTCTGGCGGGCGGACTGGGCGGTCTGGCGAGCCTTGCCGGCGTCCTCGGCCATGTCGTTGACGCCGCTCGTCACCTCGCTGAGAGCCGCCACGGTCTCTTCCAGGCTCGCCGCCTGCTGCTCGGTGCGATGGGCGAGATCGTTGGAAGCGACGGTGATCTCCGAAAGGCCCGTGCGGATCGTGCCGACGGCACCGATCACCCGGCCGATCGCCGCTTCCAGTTCCTCCACCGAAGCGTTGAACTTCGCGCGGATCGGCTCGAATTCCGGCGCCACCTGGCCCGTCATCCGCACCGTCAGGTCGCCCGAGGAGAGGCGGTCGAAACCGGCGTCGACGACGCCCATGAAGGCCCTGAGGTCTTCCGCCTTGGCATGTTCCAGATCGGCCTGGCGCTGCTTGGACTCGGCCTCGGAAATGCGGGCGGCTTCGGCCTCCGTCTCCAGCCGATCGCGTGCGATCGCCTGCTGCTTGAACACATCGACGGCACCCGCCATCGCGCCGATCTCGTCGCCGCGTTCACGGCCGGGAACCGCCACGGCGTTGTCACCCGAGGCAAGCCGCCGCATCGCCTCGGTCATCGCGCTGATCGGACGGATGATGGTCTTGGAGAGGACGACGCCGAGCGACACGGCCGAGATGGCGATGGCGATGAGAGCGGCGGCGATGGTATTGTGCGAGATCGCGATCGCGCCTTTTTCGAGGATCTGGGCGTCCGCCAGTGCCTGCCGGGCCGTGTCCCGCTCCGAGTCGAGCGCCTCCTCGATCGGCTCGATGAATTTGTCGGCCTTGCCGGAATTGAAGATCGCAAGGGCGGCGGGATAGGTCGCCTCCTGGCGGGCCGCGGCGATGACGGGATCGGCGATCTCGGTCTGCCAGGCGGTCATCGCAACCTGAACGTCTCCATACTTAGCCGCGAAGGCGCTGTCGGGGCCGGCGAGATCACGCAGCTTGGCGAGTGCGGCCTCGAAGGTCTTGTGGTGCTCCTTCACCCGGCCGGCGAAGTATTCGTCCCGGGTGATCATGAAGCCGCGCAGCGAGTTCTCCTGCCGGGCCAGAGCGAACCGCGCATCGATCGCGGCATCGGTGATTGCGGTGCGGCTGTCCTTGGCGTCCGCGGCATCGGCGATCTGGTTGGCCGTCCAGAAAATCGTCGCACCCATGGCGAGCGAGAGGAGCGACAGGAAACCGAGAGCAAGCGCGAGCTTCCGGGAAATCGACATATTCACGAAGGACAATTCTCACTCTCCGACCAGTTTGGAACGGCTCTCCACTTGAGGCTCATTCCGTTCTGGCAGGAATTGGTGAACGTCATCTTATCGCGACAGGCCGCCTCCCTGCCTCTACTGTTCGCCGAGGCAAATATCAGCCGGAGTTACGTTGAAGTCACGCAGATGTCAGGCGGTGCTGTTGCAGGCAGTCTGGCGGCTCGATCGATTTGCTACTTAAGATTGCAATTCCGTAACTTGCTATCGCGAAAAGTCCCGGTTTCCGAATGGGCGAAAGCCCGCGGGGGTTGATAGCCCGCCCCGCCCGTCAAGGCGGCGGCGCCTGTAATGGCTCGTCGACATGTCAACGCGACGGATCGCCGGGAGCGGTCGCATCCGCGCCGACGAAGGCATGGTGCCGAACGCCTGCTCCTGCGAAAGCAAGCGCCCCGCATGAGCGCAGTCGTTTCGGCTCAGGCCATGTACCAGCCGTGGCTCGGCACGATCGACTGGCCGGTGAGGGCGTTCGACTTGAAGCCCGCCAGGAACAGCGCGACGTCGGCGACATCCTGCATGGTGGTGAACTCCTGGTCCACCGTCTCCCCCAGCATGATCTTGTTGACCACGTCTTCCTCGGAGATGCCGAGCGACTGCGCCTGTTCGGGGATCTGCTTCTCGACCAGCGGCGTCTTCACGAAGCCCGGACAGATGGTGTTGGAGCGGACGCCGTGCTTGGCGCCTTCCTTGGCCATCACCCGGGAAAGACCGAGAATGCCGTGCTTGGCCGCGACATAGGCGGTCTTCAGGGCAGACGGTTCATGGCTGTGCACCGACCCCATGTAGATCAATGAGCCGGATTTCCTCGGATACATGTGCTTGACGCAGGCCTTGGTCAGAAGGAACGACCCGTCGAGATGGATCGTCACCAGCTTGCGGAACTCGGCATAGGGAAACTCCTCGATCGGGTGGACGATCTGAATGCCGGCATTGGAGACCATCGTGTCGATCCGGCCGTATCGCTCCGCCACCTGATCGACCCCGCGGTTCACCGCGTCCTCGTCGGTGACGTCCATTTCGACGGCCATGGCGTCGCCGCCCTTCGCCCTGATCTCGGCGACGACCTTCTCGGCGCCGTCCATGTTGATGTCGCAGATCGCCACCTTGCCGCCTTCGCGCACGAAAGTCTCGGCGATGGTCCTGCCGATCCCCGAGCTCGCACCCGTGACGACGGCGACGTTTCCCTCGAGCTGCATGGTCTTCATCCTTTGCTGTTCGCTCCTGCAGCAAATGGACGGGACCGGTCGTGCAGCAAGGTCGCTGCGCAGATCATGAACGCAGTTTAACCCGCCGGTCCGGGGCATGATCTTTCAGCTCCCTTGGGCGGTCCGGCCGCGCCGCTCATTCGTCGGGACGAACGAAAGCGGGGGAGGACCATCGCCCTCCCCCGCTTTCGCCTGAAAATCGACCTGGACTGCGCCGCGCGGCGGGTTCCCCCACCCGTCGTCGCTGGCGGATCAGAACTCCTCCCAGCTGTCTTCGGCCGCGGCAGGGCGTCGGGCGGCGCTGCCGGATCCCGTCGTCTTCATCTGCGGCACGGCGCCCGCGGAGACCTTGGCGGCCGGCCTCGCAGGCTTCGGCGCCGCAATGCGGGACTTGGCCGGCGCGACGGCCGTTGCGGTGGCGCTCCGAGCCGTCGTCCTGAACCGCGCCACCGCCTCGGCGAGGCCGTCGGTCTCGGCCGACAGGGTCTGCGCTGCGGCGGTCGACTGTTCGACCATCGCGGCATTCTGCTGGGTCACCTTGTCCATCTGGTCGGCGGCCGCTGAGACCTCGCGAAGACTCGTCGCCTGTTCGCGGGCGCTGTCGGCGATCTTCGCGATCACCTCCGCCATGCCCGCCACCTCGGCGACGATCTCGTCCAGCGACTTGCCGGATGCCGAAACCAGATCGACGCCCTCTTCCACCTGTTCCGACGAGGCGTTGATCAGCCCCTTGATCTCCTTGGCAGCCTCGGCCGAGCGCTGGGCCAGCGCCCGCACTTCCTGCGCCACCACCGCAAAGCCCTTGCCCGCTTCGCCCGCCCGGGCGGCCTCGACGCCGGCATTCAGGGCGAGAAGGTTGGTCTGGAAGGCGATCTCGTCGATCACCCCGATGATCTGCGAGATCTGCTGCGACGACGTTTCGATGCCCTGCATCGCACTCACCGCCCGGGCGACGATCTCGCCGCCCTTCTCGGCCTTCTGACGAGCGGAGTTCGCCGCCTGTCGAGCCTTGCCGGCGTCTTCGGCCGTGTTGTTGACGCCGCCCGTCACCTCGCCCAGCGCCGCCACCGTCTCTTCCAGCGATGCCGCCTGCTGCTCGGTGCGCTGAGCGAGATCGTTGGAGGCCACGGTGATCTCCGCAAGTCCCGTGCGGATCGTTCCGACGGTGCCGACCACCCGGCCGATGGCAGCCTCCAGCTCTTCCACCGAGGCGTTGAACTTCGCCTTGATCGGCTCGAATTCCGGCGCCACCGTATCCGACATCCGGACCGTCAGGTCGCCGGCCGAAAGCCGATCGAAGCTGGCATCGACGACGCCCATGAAGGCCCGCAGGTCTTCCGCCTTGGCATGTTCCAGAGCGGCCTGGCGCTGTTTGGCTTCCGCTTCGGAAACGCGCGCCGCCTTGGCCTCCTTTTCGAGACGCTGCTGATCGATCGCCGTCTGTTTGAACACCTGCACGGCGCCGGCCATGGCACCGATCTCGTCGGGGCGCTCCTGGCCCTCCACCTCGACCTTCAGATCGCCGGTCGCCAGACGACCCATGGTCGACGTCAAACGATTGATCGAAGCTCCCAGCGAACGGGCGAACAACACGAAACCGATCAGCGACAAGAGCGTGACGATGCCCGTTCCGAGCACAGTCGCCCACAGAGCCGACTCGCGATGTTCCACCAGAGCGGTCACGTCGGACGCCACTTCGACGATGCCGATGTTCTGCCCGGAGAAATTGGTGAGCGGAAAGGCGGCGACGGAGTAGTCCTTTCCGTCCATCGAGGTCGACGCCGAGACCGGGCGGCCGGCAAGGGCCTCATCGAGCTGCTCGGGCGAGAGGACGCTCTCGCCTGACGCGAACGTCGAATCTTGGGTGGCGAATTTTCCCTCGCTGTACATGTGAACGGCAATCTGCGCATCGAGCCGTTGCGCGATGCGGCTGAAGTAATCGGCGGTCAGGCGCGTGCCGACGTCGATCAGGCCCACAGCCCGACCATTGAGAACCACCGGCGCCGAGGCGAACATGCCGATCGCGGTGCGCCCGGGCTCGATACCGGCGGTGAGCCGCTTTTCGGCCAGCGCCACCTCCACCATCGTGCGGCGACCTTTCATGAAGTCGCCGTGCTTTTCCGGATCGTGGATGCGGGCGATGGCTTTCGTATCGGCATCGACGAAGCTGATGGCCTGGACGTCGCTCTTGGCGATGATCTCCGGCAGGCTGGCGGCATAGCGCCGGATCAGTTCGTCATGGGCGCCTTCTTGAATGAGCCGAGCCACTTCGGGCTCGCTGGCGAACGTCAAGGCAATGCCCGAAGCGGACCGCTTTTGCGCGCGAATGTCCGCCTCGACGAAGGCGAGGTCGTTGGCAGTTTCGGCCCGGATGGCGCCATCGCTCATCGCTGCCTGGCGATACCAGGCCAGTCCGCCGATGGTAACGCTGGCGAAAAGAACCGACGCCACGCCATAGGCGGCAATTCTGATCCACAGGGGGCGTGTGATTTTCGCAACCGTCATCGTCGAGACTTTCAGAGGGGCCGGCTTCGCCTGCACTTGCGTAAGGGGAACTTGCGCTCCTCTTTTCCGCCAACTTTATTGAAAGCCGGTTAAATGCTCTGGTGGCCTGATCTTCTCTTGCACGAGGGCCACCCGTCGTCACGGATCAGACGCCTTCGAGCAGGACAGCTTGTCGAGCAGCCTGTCGCCGTCCCGCCAGATCGGGCCAGAAGCCGTCCCCGTCCCGTCCGACCCCGATTATCTGCCGGCCAGCGACTCGGCTCGGCGCAGCGGCCAATCCCGCCAGAGGGAGCGTCGCGGCGATCCGGCCGGGCGCCCCACGCAGCCGGCGGCTCTCAGCGGCCGGCAAGACCGCCATGGCTTGCCGCGAGAGCGGCGATCGCATCGGAGTTCCGCTGCATCAGGGCCTTCCGGTCCGGCTCGTCCCAGACGATGAAGTCCGAAAGCACGCGTCCAGAGGCAAGATCGATGGCGTCGACGAAATAGCCGCCCCGAGCCAGAACCAGAACCTCTTCGTCCTTGGTGAGAAGAAGATGCGGATCGGAGCTGTAGGAGCCATCCTCGGAATAATTGATGCTTCTCGATTTTGGAACCCGCCACAGGAGAGGCGAACCCTGATCGGGCGCATGCCAGATCTTGTAGCCCGTGTCTGTGATCATTCCTGCGTCGGATAGAAAGAAGCAACCGGCCGCTTTGCCGCACGTCTCGCCGAAAAGGCCATCCCTAAAGGAAAGACCACTGGATAGCACAAGCGCCGCGACGAGTGCATGCGCGGTAATGCCGGGGAGATAGCGCCAGCGACGAAGGACGATACTCGCCGCGATCATGGCGACGACCGTCAGCGCCAGGACAAAGGCGCCGAGGGGAGCAAGAATGCGTTCGGGGGGAATACGAAATTCGAAAGCCCGCTGGGCGGACGTCGACCATATGAAAATCCCGGCGGCGGAGAGCCCGAGCAACACCCAGCCAGAAGCGCAAAAGCGCAAACGGCGCAGCACCATCCAGTGCGACGCCGTTTGCTTCAGGTCATTGAAGGCGAGCAAAGCCGCCCTTCTAGTACACCCGCTTCTTCGGCTCGATATACTCGATCTGGTTCGACAGGGTGTAGGTGTGCACCGGCCGATCCTCCAGCGTCACCGTCTTGCCGACGGTGTCGCAGAAGGACAGCGTGTGCTTCATCCAGTTGGCGTCGTCGCGATCGGGGAAGTCTTCGCGGGCATGGGCGCCGCGCGATTCCGTGCGGTTGCGGGCCGAATCCATGGTCACCACCGCCTGGGCGATGAGATTGTCGTATTCCAGCGTCTCGACGAGGTCGGTGTTCCAGATCAGCGAACGGTCGGTGACGCGGATGTCGTCGGAGGCCCGCCAGACGTCGTGGATCTTCTGGTGACCCTCTTCGAGAATCTCGCCGGTGCGGAACACCGCGCAGTTCGACTGCATGGTGCGCTGCATGTTGTCGCGCAGCTCGGCCGTCGGCGTCGAGCCGTCGGCGTAGCGGAAGCGGTCGAGACGGGCGAGCGCGTTGTCGCCGGCGCCGGCCGGAAGGTCCGGCTGGCTTTCGCCGGCCGCCACCGTCTCAGCGCAGCGCAGCGCCGCGGCGCGGCCGAAGACGACGAGGTCGATCAGCGAGTTGGAGCCGAGGCGATTGGCGCCGTGGACCGAGACGCAGCCGGCCTCGCCGACGGCCATCAGGCCAGGAACCACCGCATCAGGATCGCCGTCCTTCTTGGTCAGCACCTCGCCGTGGAAGTTCGTCGGGATGCCGCCCATGTTGTAGTGGACCGTCGGCAGCACCGGGATCGGTTCCTTGGTGACGTCGACGCCGGCGAAGATGCGCGCCGATTCCGAGATGCCCGGCAGCCGCTCGTGCAGCACCGCCGGGTCGAGATGGTCGAGATGCAGGAAGATGTGGTCGCCGTCCTTGCCGACGCCGCGCCCGTCCCGGATCTCCATGGTCATCGAGCGCGAGACGACGTCGCGCGAGGCGAGATCCTTGGCCGAGGGGGCATAGCGCTCCATGAAGCGCTCGCCTTCCGAATTGGTCAGGTAGCCGCCCTCGCCGCGCGCGCCTTCGGTGATCAGGCAGCCGGCGCCGTAGATGCCGGTCGGATGGAACTGCACGAATTCCATGTCCTGCAGCGGCAGGCCGGCTCTGAGCACCATGCCGCCGCCGTCGCCGGTGCAGGTGTGGGCCGAGGTGGCGGAGAAATAGGCGCGGCCATAGCCGCCGGTGGCGAGGATCGTCTTCTTCGCCCGGAAGCGATGCAGCGTACCGTCGTCGAGGCAAAGCGCGACGACACCGACGCAGGCGCCCTCATCGTCCATGATCAGATCGATGGCGAAATATTCGATGTAGAACTCGGTCGAATGGCGCAGCGACTGGCCGTAGAGCGTGTGAAGGATCGCATGGCCCGTCCGGTCGGCGGCGGCGCAGGTGCGCTGGGCCGCGGGGCCCTGGCCGAATTCGGTGGTCATGCCGCCGAAGGGCCGCTGGTAGATCCGGCCGTCCTCGGTGCGCGAAAACGGCACGCCGAAATGCTCGAGCTCGTAGACCGCCTGGGGGGCGTTGCGCACCAGATATTCGATGGCGTCCTGGTCGCCCAGCCAGTCCGACCCCTTGACGGTATCGTACATGTGCCAGCGCCAGTCGTCCTTGCCCATGTTGCCGAGCGAGGCGGCGACGCCGCCCTGCGCCGCGACGGTATGGGACCGCGTCGGGAACACCTTGGTGATGCAGGCGGTCCGAAGCCCGGCCTGGGCGGCGCCGAGGGTGGCGCGCAAGCCGGCACCACCGGCCCCGACGACGACCACGTCGAAGGTGTGGTCGACGAAGGCATAGGCCTTGCCGTTCTGGCCGGGCGCGGTGCGGTGCGGCTGGGCGGTGTAGCCGCCGGTGCCGTCGGGCTTCGCGCTCGGCTGGGTGGCGCCGTTCGCGGTCGATCCATTCTCGGCCATGGTCAGACTCCGAAGCTCATCTTGACGATCGCAAAAAGGCATGCGGCAGCCACCGCGATCGCGAAGAAGATGTTGAGGATGAGGAGCGGCAACTTGGCCGCGCCATGGATGTAGTCCTCGATGACGATCTGCATGCCGAGCTTCATGTGGATCGTCGCCGACACGACCATCAATGCCATGATGATGCCGACGAAGGGATTGGCAAAGGCCGCCCGCACCCCCTCGTAGCTTTCGTTCATCAGCGTGAGGAGGAGGATCACGAAGCAGGTGATCAGGACGGCATTGGCCAGCGCGGTCAGCCGCTGCTGCCAGAAATGCTCGGTGCCGCCGCCGGCGCCAAGGCCGCGGACGCGGCGAAGAGGGGTTCTGAAGTCGCTCATGGATGTTACCCCTTTCAGCCGAAGATCAGGATGCCGAGCCACAGGACGACGGTGATCGACACCGAGCCGATGGCCGTCGCGATGGCAAGCTTCGTCGAGGTCTCCTTGGAGATGGCATGTCCCATGTCCCAGGCAAAGTGGCGGAGGCCGCCGAGCATGTGGTGGACGAGCGCCCAGGTGTAACCGAACAGGACCAGCTGGCCGATGAACGAGCCGAAGACGGCCGAGGCCGTGGCAAAGGCGTCGGGCCCGCTCGCCGCGGCGACCAGCCACCAGACCAGGAGCAGCGTGCCGACATAGAGCGCGATGCCGGTGATGCGATGGATGATCGACATCGCCATGGTGGGGCTGAAGCGATAGATGCTCAGATGCGGCGAGAGCGGCCGCGCGGATTTGACGTCGGACATCGGTGCCTTCCTGTCCATGCTTTCGGCCGGACGAAACCGTCCTCGGAATTGAGCGGAGACGGCGAGCGGCCAATGGAAGCCTTCTAAAAGGACGATCGCCCGTTTGAAAGCAAGCCTTTCGCCGCAGGTGCGAAAAGAACCGGCAAGCTTAATCGATTAAGGGTCCCCGGTCGATCGGAGGCGTCTCCCGCGAAAGCCCGATCGGGCGGGCCGTGGACGATCCGCTCACCCATTCGAAGGCAGATCCAGCGAATCACCTGACGTTCGGCTCGCGGTCGATGAAGCGGATGACGTAGCTCGCCCAATCGGCCGGCTCGGCGACCTTTTCGTAGAGGCGGCGCCCGGTGCCCGGATTGCGCGGCGCGTGCAGGACGAGCTTCGACCATCCCCTGCCGTCGGCCTCTTCGGCGAGGACGTCGACCATCGCCTTGGCGATGCCTTTGCGACGGTGGCGGTGGTCGACGAAGATGTGGTCGGCAAGGCCGGACCGCATGCCTGTCCACACGTCCGGGATGTCGTAGAAGATGATGAAGCCGACCAGGGCGCCGTCGAGCCGCGCGCCGAGCATCTCGGCGGTGCGATCCTGCAGCAGCTCCTCGGCGTAATAGGCGTCGGGAGAGCCGGGCGGGCCGCGGAACAGCGCCTGGTTGTAGGCGGCGATCAGGGGCGCGAGATCGCGCGCATCGGTGAGCGTCAGCCCCCTGATTTCAATGTCCGGCGCTGGCGCGCTGTCGCCGATCGGTTCCATGGGCGAGCTTGTCCACGCGATCGCAGCGCCGGTCAAGAGGCGATCAAGCGCCTTTTACGCGGCGCATGAAGCATTTCAGGCGGGCCCTTCGCCCGCCCGTCGGCCCGGCTCATTCGGCCGCATGCGGATAGCGGGTCGCCTCGTCGTCCTCGTCCCGCGGCTTGCTCGTTCCGATCTGATAGATCGCCGGCGGTCCGTAGACGAAGACCGAGCCGGGACCGGCGATCGGCACCGGTCCGCTCGGATGCGGCCAGGCCGTGACGGTGGCGCCGCCATGGGCCGGAACGAGGGCGGTTCCGGCTTCCTCCTCCGCCGCGTTCGGCGAGAGCAGCCAGCGGAACAGCCGGCCGGTGACGTGGCTGAGATCGTCCATCAGCGTGTAGATCGACGGGATCAGCACCAGCGACAAGACGGTCGAGACCAACAGCCCGCCGATCACCGCGATCGCCATCGGCGCGCGGAACTCGCCGCCCTCGCCCGTCGCCATCGCCGCCGGCAGCATGCCCGCCGCCATGGCCAGCGTCGTCATGATGATCGGCCGGGCGCGCTTGGCGCCGGCGTCGATGATCGCGTCGGTCTGGCTCATGCCGTGCTTTTCCCGCTCGACCGCGAAGTCGACCAGCATGATGGTGTTCTTCGTCACGATGCCCATCAGCATCAGAATTCCGATGACCACCGGCATCGACACCGCCGTGTGGGTCAGGAGCAAGGCACCGATGACGCCGGCCACCGACAAGGGCAGGGCGGCCAGGATGGTGATCGGCACGAAGAACGAGCCGAACAGGAGGATCAGCACGACCAGCACCATCATGATGCCGGCGACCATCGCCGAGGCGAAACCGGCGAAGACCTCCGCCTGGATCTCGGCGTCGCCGACCTCCTGCAGCCGCACGCCGGCCGGCATGTCCTTGACCGCCGGCAGTTCGGCGATGCGCGCCGATCCCTGGCCGATCTCGTAGCCCGGCGCCATCGAGGTTCCGACCTTGACCAGCCGGTCGCGGTCGTAGCGGTCGATGGTCGAGGGGCCGCGGCCGAAACCGATCTGGGCGACGGTCTCGAGTGGCACGGCCGCCCCCGAAGCCGTGGTGACCTTGAGATTGCGTATGGTGGCGAGATCGGCCCGGGCCGACTCTTCCAGCTCCACCCGGATCGGGATCTGCCGCGTGCCGAGATTGAACTTGGCGAGATTCGCGCCGACGTCGCCGATCGTCGCCACCCGCACCGTCTGGGAGATCTGGTCGGCGGTGACGCCGAGATCGGCGGCGACGTCGAAGCGCGGGGTGATGCGGATCTCCGGCCGGGCGAAGGAGGCCATGGCCGAGGGGCTGGCGAACATCGGGTCCTTGCGCATCTCCGATTCGAGCTGCGCCGCGACCTGCGAGACCTTTTCGCCGTCGTCGCCAAGAATGCCGACGGACAAGTCCCGCTCGCCGCGGTCGTTGACGTAGAAGGCTCGAACGTCGGGGATCTCGGCGAGCTTTTCGGCGATGATCGGCTCGAGCTCGCCCTGGCTGCGGGTGCGCTCG
Organism: Jiella pacifica; assembly: GCF_010500815.1. Lineage (GTDB taxonomy): Bacteria > Pseudomonadota > Alphaproteobacteria > Rhizobiales > Rhizobiaceae > Jiella > Jiella pacifica. Next base: position 22,882 of record NZ_JAAAMG010000029.1, on the reverse strand, counting down.
TGCTTTCGCGACAGGTTGACGGTCAGCGCGGCGCGGCGCACTTCGAGGGTACCGGTCGGGCTAGACCCGCCGATGACGAGGACACTTCGGACTTCCGGCAGCTCGCGGATCGACTCCACCGCCTCGTCGGTGACGGCGCGGGTGGTTTCGAGGGTCGAGCCGGGCGGCAGTTCCAGCGAGACGACGATGCGCGAGGCGTCCTCCTTCGGGATGAAGCCCGTCGGCAGGTACTGGATCGCGCTGATCGAACCGACGAACAGGGCAATGCCGACGCCGAGCGTCACCCAACGCATGCCGAAGGGAAAGCGCAGGAGCCGCCGCTTGCCGTCGGCGCCCTTGCGCCAGAACGGCGTCGGGATCCAGAAGACGTGCAGCGTGCCGCGCAGGAACGCCGTATAGACGCGCGTGAACGGCCCCACCTTGCCCTCGGGAGCATGCGGCATGCCGAGATAGGCGAGCGCCACGGCCAAGCCGAACAGGCCGGCGGCGAAAAGCGCCGCGTTATGCTGCGCGGTGGCGAAATCCATCGGCGGGAGGTCGGCAGCGATCGGGGCGAGGAAGTTCTTCAGCGCCGATTCCGCGCCCAGCTGCGGCAGCACCGCGATCGTATAGAGCGCCGCCGCACCAATCGCCCAGAGCGGAATGAACCAGAGGAGCCGCTTGAGCAGCAACCGCCAGAAACCCGGCCCGTGATGGCGGTGCGGCTTGAAGAAATAGGCCGCGAGCATCGGCGTGATCAATCGCGCGACGAGCAGCGAGAAGAACACCGCGATCGCCACGGTCAGGCCGAACTGCTTGAAATACTGGCCGGCGATGCCGCCCATGAAGGAGACCGGGGCGAACACCGCCATGATCGTCGCGGTGATGGCAATGACCGCGAGGCCGATCTCGTCGGCCGCCTCCATCGACGCCTTGTAGGGCGGTTTGCCCATCGACATGTGGCGTTCGATGTTCTCGATCTCGACGATGGCGTCGTCGACGAGAATGCCGGTGACGAGCGTGATGGCGAGCAGGCTGACGAGGTTCAGCGAGAAGCCCATCAGGTCCATCACGCCGAAGGTCGGGATGGCGGCGAGCGGCAGGGTGATCGCCGCGACGAGGGTGGCGCGCCAGTCGCGCAGGAAGAACAGGACGACGATGACGGCGAGGATCGCGCCCTCGGCCAGCGTCTCCATGGCCGATTCGTAGTTGCCGTAGGTGTAGGTGACGCTGTCGTCGATCTTGGCGAAGGAGACGTCGGGATGTTCTGCGCCGAGCTCGCCGACTCGTTCCGCCACGGTGTCGGCGACGGTGGTGTCGCTGGCCCCCTTGGCACGGTAGATCGAGAAGGCGACGACGGGTTCGCCGTCGAGACGCGCAAAGGAGCGCGGCTCCTCCCAGCTGTCGACCACCTCGCCGAGATCGGCGAGCTTGGCCTCGCGGCCGCCGGGCAGCGCGATGCGGGTGGCGGCGAGGCCGGAGACCGTATCGGCCGAGGCGAGCGTGCGGATCGCCTGCTCCTGGCCGCCGAAATCGCCGCGGCCGCCCGACAGGTCGACGTTCGTCGAGCGCAGCTGCTCGTTGATCGTCGCCGCCGTGACGCCGAGCGCGGCCAGCCGGTCGGGATCGAGCCGCACCTGGATCTCGCGCTCGACGCCGCCCATGCGCTCGACCCGCCCGACGCCCTTCAGGCCCTGCAACTCGCGGACCACCGTGTCGTCGACGAACCAGGAGAGCTGCTCCGGCGTCATGCCGGGCGAGGACGCCGCATAGGTGACGATCGACTGGTTCTCGACCTCGATGCGCTGGACGATCGGCTCGTCGATGGAGCGCGGCAGGTCGGAACGGATCTTGGCGACGGCGTCCTTGACGTCGTTGACCGCCCGGTCCGTATCGATTTCGAGGCGGAATTCCGCCGCGCTCACCGACTGCCCGTCGGTGATCGTCGAGGTGATGTGCTTGACGCCGGAAATGCCGGCGATCGCGTCCTCGACCCGCTTCGTCACCTGGGTCTCGAGCTCCGACGGCGCGGCACCGGACTGGGTGACGACGACGGAGACCACCGGCACGTCGATATTGGGAAATCGCGTGATCGGCAGGGCGAAGAAGCTGTAGATCCCGAGCGCCATCAGGACGACGAAGAGGAGGATCGGCGGAACCGGGTGCCGGATCGCCCAGCTGGAAATGTTCCAGTTCATCACTCGCCCCCGCTCTCGGCCATCTTCACGGGCGTCACGCTGTCGCCGTCGCGCACGAAGGCGCCGGCCGTCGCGACGACGCTCTCGCCCGCCGCAACCCCCTGAAGGACCTCGACGGTATCGGCGGTGGTGAGGCCCAGCGTCGCGGCGCGCCGCTTCACGATGCCGTTCTCCACCACCTGGACGACGGCATCCTCGCCTTCGAAAACGACGGCCGTCCGCGGCACCAGAACGCCCTCGTGCCGCGCGACCTCGATGACGCCCCGGGCAAAGGCGCCGACACGCAGCCCCTCGGCGTCCTTCGGCAGGGCGATGTTGACCATGCCGAGCCGCGTCGCCTGGTCGACCCGCGGCGAGATCAGCCGGATCTCGCCGATGACCGGCTCCCGCCGCCCGGCGAGATGGACGTTCACCGGCTGGCCCTCGTCAAGCCGGGCGAGGACGGTTTCCGAAACCTGGGCTTCGAGTTCGATCAGCCCGTCGCGGGCGATCTCGAACAGGCTGCCCGAGCCCGCCGAGACGATCGCGCCGAGCCTGGCGCTGCGCGACAGGACCAGGCCCGACGTCGGCGCCTTGATCTCGGCCTTGGATTTCCTCAGCAGCCACTGGTCGCGTTGGGCGATCTGGGCGGACTTGTCGGCTCTCGCCAAAGCGAGCCCCTGCTGGGCGGCGCTGAGGCGGGCCCTGGCGCTGGAGGCGGCGGCGACCCGCTGGTCGAGGACGTCCTGGCCGATGATGCCCTTCTTGGCCAAGGGCCGGGAGCGATCGAGAGCGGCGTTCGCCTCCGTCACCGCGGATTCGGCCTCGGCGATCTGCGCCTCGGCCTGGGCGATCGCCGCGTCGGCGCGATCGATCTGGGCGGCGTTGAGCTCGATGTTGGAATCGATCATGTCGGTTTCCAGCCGGGCCAGAACCGCGCCCTTCTCGACTGCGTCGCCCTCGTCGGCCGAAAGCTCGACGATCCTCAGGCCGTCGACGTCGGCCCCGACGGACACCGTCTCGCGCGGCATCAAGGTGCCGGTGACGTCGACCGTCTCGACGATCTCGCCGCTCGTCGCGGCGATCACGGAAATGCTCGGCGGCTTCGGGGCGCTGATCGCGGCGACCGGCTCCTGCGCCGCGGCGGAGAACGGCAAGGCTGCGGCCACCAGCGCCGCGACCACGGCGCCGAGACGCCAGCGCCGCGGGTTCAAGGGGTTCTGCTCGATTGCAGCCATCGTCGTCATCTCTTCAAGGCGGCGGAAAATCTCGGCCATCTCAGACCTCTGGGCGCCGGGCCGAGGGAACCTGCGCGTCGCCCTTGGGGGCGAGCAGACCCTGCACGAACTTGCGCAGCTGGGGCTCGATCGTATCGATGCTGATCTTCGGATGAAGCTGCAGGTGCAGCACCAGGCCGTCCGCCAGCGCGAAGATCAGCGTCAGCGCGGCGTCGATGTCGGCGTCGGGATCGATCTCGCCGCGCTGGCGTGCGTCGAGGAGCAGCTTGCGGAAGCTGGCGTGGATATCCGCCTCGATTTCGCAGAAGCGCTGGCCGACCGCCGTGTTGCGAATGCTCTCCGACCAGATCTCGATGGTCAGGCCACCCGTCGCCCGGTCGCGGGTATGCTTGAGATATTCCACCCCGACCTGGACGATCCGCTCGACGAGGTCGCCCGGCTCGAACAGGAGCTGCGTACAGGCCGCCGCCATCACCCGCTCCTCCTCGGCAATGGCCTCGATGATCGAATCCTTGGAGGGAAAATAGCGGTAGAGCGCGCCGGGGCTCATCTGCGCCTCAGCGCAGATCTGATGCATCGAGGCCGAATGAAAGCCGGACCGGGCAAAGCACACCCGCGCCGCGTCGAGCACCTGCTGGCGCCGCTGTTCCTGCGCCGTTGCGGGCGGCGGCGGAACCGGAAAGGCGATCTCGAGGGCGGTGCTTTGCGACATTGGCGACTTTCCGAGTTTAAAGCTGTCGAACGAACCCGCATTCGCGGGGACCCTCAGTGGCCACACGATGCGAGCGAACGATCGTTCGCACATGTAGCCGGCTTGGCTTCGCATTGCGAGAGGGTTCCTGCGATGCGACGAAAACAATTTCGCGAGGCCGCGAAGCACCGGTTCATGCGCAGTTCGTGCGGCCTGCTGGGCTGCACGGCCGCGGGCCGTTTTCAAGCTGCGCGGTATATACTGCGAGATTGATCAAAGCTTCGTTAGCGTCGCCTCGATGCGCTTTCGCAGCGGCTCATACTGATCGGGCAGCATCAGGCCGGTTCCGAGGGCTTCGGGCGCCTCGTCCACCGCAAAGCCGGGCACGTCGGTGGCGATCTCGAACAGGACATGGCCGGGCTCGCGAAAATACACCGAGCGGAAGTATTTCCGGTCCTTCACTTCGGTGACCTCCCGCCCGTAGGCTTCGGTCAGCTTTTCCACCATCGCCGCCTGCTCGGCGTCGTCGCGTGCCCGAAAGGCGAGATGATGGACACTGCCGCGGCCAGGACGCGGCTTCAGGAAGCCGCCGACGGCGTGGAGATCGACGATGCCGCCGATCGCAGCGCCGGAGACGTAGCGATGGCGCGATCCTTCTTCGCCGATCTTGTCGAAACCAAAGACGTCGAAGAGGATCGCCGCCGTCGGCGCTTCCTCCTCGATCAGGAGGCTGACGCCATGGATGCCGCGAATGGCGTGTTCCGCCGGGATCGCCTCTCCCGGGGCCTGGCCTTCCGCCGAGGCTCCCGCCGCCGTGCCGACGAAGGAAAGCCGCATGCCGTCGGGATCCTTGAAGGGAAGCACGCTCGCGCCGAAGCGCTTCTCGATGCCGGAATGGTCGACGCCCTTCTCGATCAGCCGGTGCGACCAGAAGCCGAGCGAGGCGGCGGGAACGGCGAGCATGATCTCCTCCACCTCGCCGACACCCACCCGGCCTTGCGCCGCATGTTCGAGGGGAAAGAAGGTGACGATCGTGCCGGGCGTACCGGCTTCGTCACCGAAATAGAGGTGATAGGCGGTCGGATCGTCGAAATTGACGGTCTTCTTGACCAGCCGCAGTCCGAGGACGCGGGTGTAGAAGTCGAGATTGCGCACCGCCGGCCCGGCGATCGCGGTCACGTGGTGGATGCCGGCACTCTTCATCTCGTTCCTCGTTCGCTCGTTCCGCGGAGCCTTGGTCCGCCGGCTAAAAATAGGATCGACCGGGCATCCCTCGCAATCTTGCACGAAAACCTCATTTTCGGCAGCGGCCCGCAGGCTGGAGCGGCCGGCAAGCAGGGCGTTGCCCGTAGCCGCAAGGGCAGAAGACTGCGAAGTTGGATCGGAAGATGAAGACATGCTGGAATGGATCACTAAAAACGCGGATCTGATCAACGTCTTCGCCAATCTCGGCATGCTGGGGATCTGGGCGTTCTACCTGCAGATGCTGTATTCGAGCTTCAGCCGCGACCGGCGGCCGCGGCTCCTGATCACCCGCGGCATGCGCTCAGATCTCGAGGCCCGCTGCCTCGTCACCAATATGAGCCGCGACACGATCTTCATCCGCAGCATCATCGTCGTGCTCGAAACCGGCGCCGGCGAATTGCGCTATCCGGTGACCGAGATCGAGGAGATCGAGAACACCGGCGACGCCGGGGACATCAAGCAGCAGACCCGTCAGGGCCCGATCGAATCCGGAGCGATGCGCGACCTGGGCAGCTTTTCGGCGATCGTCACCCATGTCCTCGACTACAAGGGACCAAACGACCCGCCTGGCCCGCACAATGGCTGGGATGGCCTGAAGGCGCTCACCGTCTACATCATCGGTGTCTACGGGCCCGACGAGATCAGCATTGGCGCCAAGCGCGCCTACGACCTCGCCGAGGAAGACGGCATCCTGAAGCTCAAACCGCGCACCATCGACGCCGTGCAGATCCGCTCGCGCAAGGAGCGTCGCGAGATCGACCAGATGCTGCGCGAAGACCTCTGATCCAGGTCGTACGTCATCAAAGGCTCGGGCGCCCCCTCTGAAGCAGGGGGCTACGGCCGGTCAAACTTCGACCGGCCGCTTCATCGCCTCGCCGGCCAGGCGGCCGGCCGGTGCACCGTTCGCCCCTGCCGCGCGCCCGGTCCCGGCGAAGCGCAGCCGCAACGCATTTGTGAGGACGAAGACGCTGGACAGCGCCATCGCACCTGCGGCCAGCATCGGAGACAGAAGGATACCATAGGCCGGATAGAGCACGCCCGCCGCCACCGGGATCAGCGCGACGTTGTAGCCAAACGCCCAGACGAGGTTCTCGCGGATGTTCGTCATCGTCCGCCGGCTGATCTCGAAGGCCGAAAGCACGCCGCGAAGATCGCCGGACATCAGCACGACCTCGGCGCTCTCGATCGCGACGTCCGTGCCGCTGCCGACGGCGATGCCGATGTCGGCCGCCGCCAGCGCCGGCGCGTCGTTGATGCCGTCGCCGACGAAGGCGACCATCCGGCCACCCTCCCGCAGCGATTCAATCGCCGCGACCTTGCCGTCCGGCATGACCTCGGCGACGACGTGATCGATGCCGAGACCGCTCGCCACCGCCTCGGCGCTCGCCCTGGCGTCGCCGGAGATCATCGCGACCTTCAGCCCCATGCCGTGCAGCGCGTCGACGACCGCCCGCGTCTCCTCGCGAACCGGGTCGGCCACCGCGACCACCGCCGCGGCGACGCCATCCACCGCGACGAAGACCGACGACTTGGCGGCCTTCGCCAACGCCTCGCCGGCGGCTTCGAGATCGCCGAGGGCGATCCCCTGGCGGGACAGGAGCCGTGCCGAGCCGACGAGGACCTCACGGCCCTCGACATTCGCCGCAACGCCGAGACCGGTCAGCGAGCGGAAGTTCGACGCCGTCGCAGGTTCGAGGCCGCGCGTCTTCGCCACTGCCACGATGGCCGTGGCGATCGGATGTTCGGAGGTCGCTTCGACCGCGGCGACCAACCGCAGCACCGCATCCTCTTCGAAATCCGGCGCGACGACGAGGTCGGTCAGCTTCGGCCGGCCTTCGGTCAGGGTACCGGTCTTGTCGAAGGCGACGACGCCGACCTCCTGCAGGGCCTGCAGCGCGTCGCCCTTGCGGAAGAGGACGCCAAGCTCGGCGGCCCGGCCGGTGCCGACCATGATCGAGGTGGGCGTTGCCAGCCCCATGGCGCAGGGACAGGCGATGATCAGCACCGCCACCGCGGCGACGAGCGCATCGGCCAGCGCCGGCGCCGGCGCAAAGGCGAGCCAGACGAAAAAAGTGAGCGCGGCCACCGCCATCACCGCCGGGACGAAGACCATCGTCACCTTGTCGACCAGCGCCTGGATCGGCAGCTTGGCGCCCTGCGCCGCCTGGACCATGCGGATGATCTGCGACAGGGTGGTCTCGGCGCCGACCTTCTCGGCCGTGAAGGCGAAGCTGCCGGCTCCGTTCACCGTGCCGCCGACCACCTTATCGCCGCGATGTTTCTCGACCGGCAGCGGCTCGCCCGTCAGCATCGATTCGTCGACATAGCTCGTCCCCTCGGTAACGACGCCGTCGACGGCGATCCGCTCGCCGGGGCGCACCCGGATGACGTCTCCGACGGCCAGCCGGTCGAGCGGCGTGTCGATCTCGGCGCCGTCCTTCATCACCCGGGCAGTCTTTGCCCGCAGCCCGGCGAGCTTGCGGATCGCCACACCCGTCCGCCCCTTGGCCCGCGCCTCCATCAGTCGGCCGACCAGGATGAGAAGGACGATCACGGCGGCGGCTTCGAAATAGACGTGGCGGGCGGCTTCCGGCAGCAGCGAAGGCCAGAAGGTCGCAACGGTCGAATAGGCGAAGGCCGCCACTGTCCCGAGGGCGACGAGGGAATTCATGTCCGGCGCGGCGCGCAGCAGCGCCGGCACGCCCTTTTCGTAGAAGCGCCGGCCCGGGCCGATCAGCACCGCCGCCGTCAGGGCGAACTGGACGTAGAGCAGCGTGTCGTGGCCAAAGGTGCCGGCCAGCCAGGCCTCGGCCGACGGAAACACGTGACCGCCCATGGCGAGGAGAAACACCGGCGCGGCGAGAACGGCAGCGGCGACGACGTCGCGCTTCAACGCCCTCTCTTCCGTCGCCATGCGTTCGTCACGGCTCGCAGTGGCTTCGTCGCCATCGTTCCGCGGGGTCGCCGGATAGCCGGCGACCTTCGCCGCCTCGGTGATCGCCGAAACATCCACCGCGCCTTCCAGAACGCGCACCGAAGCGGTTCCGGACGCCAGATTGACCGCCGCCCCGACGACGCCGGGCACGGCCTTCATCGCCCGTTCGACCCGCCCGACGCAGGAGGCGCAGCTCATGCCTTCGACGTCGAAGGTCAGCTCGGCGAGATGGGCGGGATAGCCGGCCGTGTCCAACGCCGCGACGACCGCAGCGGTATCGGCGTCCTCGGCGAGACCGACGGTCGCCGTCCCGGCGGCGAGATTGACGTCGGCAGCCGTGACGCCGTCCGCCCCCCTCAGGGCCTTCTCGACCCGATTGACGCAGGACGCGCAGGACATGCCGTCGATGGCGAGCGTGAGGGATCGTGCGGTGTTCATCTGTCTCGTCCTTCGATCATTCGGCCGGGCGCTGACCGATGCTCGCCGATGCGGCGCGTTCGGTTCATTCGCCCGCACGGCATAGATCGGCATTCCAGTAGCTGGAAGGTCAAGGGCGGCGCCGGCGGAAACTCTGCCGGTCGATCCCGGAATGTGCCCGCCGAGGCGAACCGGAGGCTCAGGCGGCCGCGGCAGTCTTTCGCGCGCCCGCTCGGCCCGGATCGCCTGGGCCGTCCACGGCGGAGGGCGAGCCCCGCTCCTTGCCGCCGTCGAGCGGGCAGGATGCCGGCGCCTGACCGAAGTCGATCTCGATCGTCGAATGATCGATGCCGAATTTTGCCTGCAGCACCTCCTTCACCGACGACACGACCTGTCGCGGCTCGGCGCCCTCTGCCAACCGGACGTTCATCGTCGCCAGCGGCTGGCCGGAGGTGATCGACCAGACATGGACGTGGTCGACCGCCGCGAGGCCGTCGACTTCCTGCAGAAGCGTCTCGGTCAGTTCGTCCGTGGCGATGCCGCCGGGCACACCCTCCATCAGGATGTTGAGAGTGTTCTTCAAAAGCGTCCAGGCGCTCTTCAGGATGATCGCCGAGAGCAGGACGGAGAGGATCGGATCGATCGGCGTCCAGCCGGTGAAATAGATGGCGATCGCCGCGACGATGGCCGCGACCGAGCCGAGAAGGTCGCCGAGGACGTGCAGCATCGCGCCGCGAATGTTGACGTGCTCCCGGTCGCCCTGGCGCAGCATGAAGAAGACGCCGACATTGACGAGAAGCCCGATTAGCGCGATGGCCAGCATCGGCCCGGCATGCACCGTCTGCGGCGTGACCAGCCGCATCACCGCCTCATAGGCGATCCAGACGATCAGAAGGATCAGCGCCACGGCGTTGACGAAGCCGGCGAGGATCTCGAAGCGCATGTAGCCGAAGGTGCGGCGGTCATCGGAATTGCGGCGGCCGAAGCGGAAGCCGGCCCAGGCGAGCGCCAGGGCGGCCGAATCCGTCAGCATGTGGCCGGCATCGGCGACGAGGGCGAGCGAGCCGGAAAGAAGGCCGCCCACCCCTTCGACGATCATGAAGCCGAAGGTCAGGACGAAGCCGAACAGCACCGCCCGTTCGTTGGCGTTGGACACTTCCGGCGCATGGTGGTGGTGGCCGCCATGGTCGTGCCCGTGCCCGTGATCGTGGCCACCGCCATGGTCGTGGATGTGGTCATGCCCCTGATGCTGACCACCCTCATGGGGATACCGATGCCCTGCCCCATGATCGTGACCATGACCGTGATGCTCAGCCCCGGCCTCGCCTTCGCGTGTCTTCGCCGCGTCCCGATGTTCGACCGCCATTTCCTTCTCCTTGCGCACGAACATAGGCGGGCTGAGCGCGGATGGCACCCGCCGCGGACGCCCCCGACGTTTTTGCGCCCGTGACACGAATTGCATGGCATCGGCCGGCGGGACGGGTCTAATCCGGCTCGATGATGGAACGATCCGAGGAAGCGACGATGACGACCCTGCCGATCTATCAGGTCGACGCCTTCACCGACCGGCTGTTTTCCGGAAACCCGGCCGCCGTGGTGCCGCTTGAAAGCTGGCTCCCGGACGAAACGATGCTGCAGATCGCGGCCGAGAACAACCTCTCGGAGACCGCGTTCTTCGTGCCCGCGGGCGAAGCGCGCTGGGAGCTGCGCTGGTTCACCCCGGCGATCGAGGTGCCGCTCTGCGGCCATGCGACGCTCGCCACCGCCTTCGTCCTTTCCAACGTTCTCGGCGAGGCGGCCGGGACGCTGACCTTCTCGACCCGCATGGTCGGCGACCTCACTGTTTCGCGGAGTGACGACGGCTGGCTGGTCATGCGCTTTCCCCGACGGGCCCGCAACGGCACGGCCGCAATCGAACCGGTGGCGGCGGCGCTCGGCCGGCGGCCGGACGAGGTGGTCGAGTTTGCGACGCCCGGCGACACGTCCTGGCTCGCCGTTTTTGCCGACGAGGCCGACGTGATGGGCCTCTCGCCCGACTTCCGGGCGATCGCCGCCCTTGCGCCGCTCAACGTCATCGCCACGGCGCCCGGCCTCGCCGTCGACTTCGTCTCGCGCATGTTCGCGCCGAAGGCCGGCATCGACGAGGATCCGGTTACAGGCTCGGCCCATTGCTCGCTGGTGCCCTACTGGGCCGAGCGGCTGGGGAAATCCGACTTCGTCGCCCGGCAGGTCTCGGCCCGGGGCGGCGATCTCAGATGCACGCTCGATGGCGAGACGGTGGTCGTCTCCGGCCAGGCGGTGCTGTATCTGAAGGGCGAAATTGTATTTTAGACGATTTTGACTTTATGTTACATTCGCATCGAACGTGAAAAATACGCTTTAGATTTGATGACCTCGCAATAATCGAAAGAAAATCATGGAAAAACTATTTAGATAATGGGAATCCTTTAACATCAACCCACTGACTCTGCTCTTTGTCACATTTTACGATAATTTTCATAATCTCTATTTCTTTTTCTATCCGATACTCATGATCAAATTGCTTTTCATTGACCCCATTTCCGAGTGAAAAGTTTCTACTGTCCTTCTCGTAGTAGATATCTTGAAAAAATACTCCGTTGTCGCGAAATATCGCGTTAGGCAGGAATTTCCCTTCTGTTTTATAAAACACGTTGCAGTTGCTCAGTTTCTCTCCTTGGTTTCGTATAGCGGCTTCTATTCTTACGTATCGTTGATCCGCACTCCATGGCCAAAACGCATGCCGCACATGAGCGTAATCGACTTCAGCACGCTGAATTAAGAGAGGCAAATTATCGCTGCTTTTGCTTGCTACTGGAGGGAGCCTGATATCATTATTCACAATCACATTCGCGGAGGGGGAAACAATTGTTTCTAGCAAAAACCCAATTACAGCTGTGATAACTGTCATAATAATGGCGGAAATCAATTTCCGGGAAGTAAAAAATTTTATAGAAGACATCGAATATTTCTCTATTCGTTGAATTTTAAGGATTATTATGTTCGGGAACCCTTTCATGGTTCAGGGCTGGAAAAATTGCCTTCACGGCAAACAACGAAAATTATATCAACAATTTTTAACCAAATTCAATCAGAAGATTTAGGCCTTCTTGACCCAGCGGCCTTCCTCGGTCTGCTGCCAGTAGGTGACGGCGTGGCCGGCGGCCTTCTCGATCTTCCAGCGCCCTCGCGCCGTGTCCAGCTGTTCGCCGTCATGGCCGTCGAAGAGATAGACGGCCCGGACGTATCCCGTCAGCGTGTCGGGCACGGCGCCGTCGACCAGAAATCGCACATCCGGCTCGTTGGCCCGCTGGGCGGCATCGACCGTTAGAAGGATCGGCTGCAGCGCGCCGGAGCTTTCGGCGTCGGTGCCGTGGGGCAGGAAGCTGTCCTCGCGATAGGTCCACAGATGGTTGTCGAGGGCGTCGCGCCGCTCGGCGCTGGAACACTGCACGACGACCCGCCAGCCGCGCGCCAGCGACTTCTCCAGAAGGTCCGGCAGCGCCTGTTCCAGCCGGCTTTCGGTCAGATGGTAGAACAGGACTTCCGTCATGAGCGGCGGTTCATTGGCGGCGGTTCCATGAGACGCGTCGGCGGCCCGGCCTTTCGACGCCGCGCCACCGCGATACCCTCGAGACTTTCGCCGATCCGGACCTGAAAGGGAAGGCGGAGGCCGCCTCCCCCGGGATCGATCACTTCGACTGGTAGTGATCGGCGACCAGCCGGTCGAGCAGCCGGACGCCGAAGCCCGAGGCCCAGGACTGGTTGTATTCGTTCGAGGGCGAGCCCATCGCCGTGCCGGCGATGTCGAGATGGGCCCAGGGCACGTCGTTGACGAAGCGCTTGAGAAACTGCGCGGCGGTGATCGAGCCGCCGGCCCGGCCGCCGCCGATGTTCTTGATGTCGGCGAACTTGCCTTCGATCATCTTGTCGTATTCGCGGCCGAGCGGCAGCCGCCAGACCTTCTCGCCGCTCGCCTTGCCGGCGGCCGAAAGCCGCTCGGCAAGTTCGTCGTCGTTGGAGAACAGCCCGGCGTGATGATTGCCGAGGGCGACGATGATCGCGCCGGTCAGGGTCGCCAGATTGACCATGAACTTCGGCTTGAACCGGTCCTGGCAGTACCAGAGCGCGTCGGCGAGGACGAGCCGCCCCTCGGCGTCGGTGTTGAGCACCTCGATCGTCGTGCCGGACATCGCCGTGACGATGTCGCCCGGCCGCTGGGCGTTGCCGTCGACGGCGTTCTCCACCAGCCCCACGATGCCGATGGCGTTGACCTTGGCCTTGCGGCCGGCGAGCGCCCGCATCAGGCCGACGACGGCGGCCGAGCCGCCCATGTCGCCCTTCATCTCGTCCATCGAGCCGGCCGGCTTGATCGAGATGCCGCCGGTGTCGAAGACGACGCCCTTGCCGACGAAGGCCACCGGCTGTTCGTCTTTGCCGGCGCCGTTCCAGCGCATGATGACGAGGCGCGGCGGCCGCGGCGAGCCTTGCGAGACGCCGAGCAGCGCGTTCATCTTGAGCGCCTTCATCTCGCTCTCGCCGAGCACCTCGACGTCGATCCCGTGCTTGGCCAGCTCCTGGATGCGCTCGGCATATTCGACCGGGCCGAGGATGTTGGCCGGCTCGTTGACGAGGTCGCGGGCGAGCATCGTGCCGCTCGCCACCGCCTCTTCCTGCTCGAAGGCGGCACGCGCGGCGTCCGGGTCTGCGACGGCGAGGGTCAGCGTCGACGGCGCGTCGTTCTTCTCCTCGTCTCCCTCGTCGCCGGACTTGGTCTTCTTGGTCTTGTAGAGGTCGAAGTCATAGGCGCGCAGCAACGCCCCGGCGCCGATCCGCGCGACGTCGGCGGTCGAAAGCGCGCCGCCGGCCGGCAGTTCGCACCTGATCGTGACCGTCGCTGCGCCCTTGGTCTTGGCGAGGATCGTCCCGCCGAGCTTGAGGAAATCCTCCTCGCTCGCCGGATCCTTCGAATGGGTGCCGACGACGAGGAGACGATCGGCCTCGACACCGGCCGGCGCGATGAGATCGAGGGTGGCAAGGCCCTTGCCCTTGAACTTGGCGATACCGGCGGCCTTGGCGACCGCCTCTCGCAGCGCCGCCGGCAGCCCCTCCGGGATCGACCCGCCCTCGCCGGCAAGGACGACCAGGACGTCGCCCGCCGGTGCGTCGAGAGCTGCAAATTCGATCTTTGGAAGCGTTGCCATGATGTCTCCTGGTCTTTCGAGAGGCTGCTTTAGCCCGGTCCGTTCGGCCGTCCGGTCCGGCGGTGCGTCCAATCTGGACGTCGTTCCACGCCGACGACGCACGGGCGCTGCCGTCCTCGGCGCCCGACGATCGATTCGCTGGCCGAACCGGGCCAGATTTGAGCCCCCAGCAGGGAAATGCAAGGGCGGCGACCAGCGACAAGACGCGTTAACCATGTCCCTTGCCGCTTCCTTAGCCAAGCTGCGCGACTGTGATCAGGCGCCGCCGGCTGAACCGGCTGGCCCGGCCAAACGAGAGCCTTCGACGAGCTTGCCCGACGCATGGACGCCGCCACCACTCCTCCGGACCGCGAGCCGAAAGCCGCTGCAGGTGTTGCAGCCGACTTCTCGACAAGCCGGTTCGGGACGTCTATTGCGGCGGCGACATCGGACGGAGCATGCGCAGCACGCGCAGGCGGAAGATGCGGGCGGCCGACGACGCGAATGCCTCGCCACTTCAGATTTTCAAGGAGCCGCCTCGTGACGGCTGGGCGCCGACCCCTATGACGATCCTCGAACGCTACGTGTTCCGGCGCGCCGTGACGAACTCGCTGGGCGCCCTTGGCGCGCTGGTGTTGATCGTCTGGATCGTCCAGGCGCTGTCGCGCGTCGACATCGTCAAGTCGACGGCGTCGGCGGCGGGCAACATCTTCTGGATCGCCCTGATGCTCCTGCCGGACCTTGCGGCCGGCATCGTCCCCTTCGCCGTCCTGATCGGCGCGATCTACACGCTCAACGGCCTCAACGCCGATTCGGAGCGGGCGGTGATGGCGGCGTCCGGCGCTGCTCCGAAGGTCGCCGCCAAGCCGGTGATCGTTCTCGGCGTCCTCGGCGGGATCGTCATCCTTCTGGTCTCGAACGTCGTCGGACCGATGTCCTCGAAGGCGTTTCGCGACGGAATTCGCGCCATCAACGCCGATACGATCACCCTGTTCCTGCAGCCGGGACGTTTCGAAAGGGTCCAGGACGGGCTGGAGCTGTCGATCGGCGCGGCGAGAGGCTCGAACATCACCAGCCTGTTCATCGCCGACACCCGGGATCCGAAGACCGAGCTGATCTATTTCGCCAGGGAGGCGCGGATCGCCGAGGAGGACGGGCAGTCGCTGCTTTTGCTCAGCGACGGGCAGCTGCATCGCCGCGACGTCAAGGACGATTCCGTCGCCGTCGTCCAGTTCCAGTCCTACGCATTCGATCTCGCCGACCTGAAGCCGGCCAATCAGAGCGACTGGATCAGCACCTCCGAGCGCTCGACCGCCGAGCTGATCTCGCCCAATCCGGCCGACAAGCAGTATCGCGAGGATCCGGGATCCTTGTGGAGGGAGCTGACCGACCGGATGACCTCTTGGCTCTATGCCATCGCCTTCGCGCTCTGGGCCGTCGTCGTGGCGGGTCAGCCGCGAACCAATCGGGAGGCGAATTCCGCCGCGATGACGCTCGGGCTGACGGGCGGGCTCGGGCTGAAAGCGCTCGGTTTCCTGGTCATCGCCCAGGTCGACGGGCACTCCGGCTGGGCCTTCGCCGCCTATGCCCTGCCGCTTTCGGCCATCGCTCTCGATGCCTGGCTGATCTGGTCCGACGCGAACATCACCGAGTGGAGGGTCTACCGGCGCTTTGTCGAGGCCGCGGAGGCCACCGCGCATGCGATCACCCGCTTCTTCGAAGGTCCCAAGCCCGGAACCGCCGAGGCCGGCCGATGAAGAACCTGACGCTCAACCGCTATTTTCTGCGGCTCTATCTGATCTCCTTCTTCTCGACGCTCACCGCCGTCTTCGCGCTCATCTATCTCGTCGACATGGTCGAACTCTCGCGGCGCGGACGCACCGACGACCTCGGCTTCCTCGGCGCCGCGAGCTTCTCGGCTCTGCGCGTGCCGGGCTTCATGGAACAGGCGTTTCCCTTCATCATCCTGTTCGCCTCGATCTTCACGCTGCTCAATCTCAACCGACGGCTGGAACTCGTCGTCGCCCGCAGCGCCGGTGTGTCGATCTGGCAGATCCTGATGCCCTTCATGGCCGGATCGCTGCTTCTCGGGCTCGCCGCCACCTTCGTCTACAATCCGCTCGCGGCCTGGACCAAGGCACAGGCCGAATCGATCGAGACGTCGCTGTTCGGTGGGTCCTCCTCGCGGAGCGGCGAGGAAGTCTGGCTGCGACAGAATGCCGAGGGCGTCCGCTCGATCCTCGGCGGAGCGACCGTCGCCGCCGGCGGCACCGAACTGGGTAAGGTCAGCGCATTCCTGTTCGGAGACGACGGTTCGATCGTCCAGCGCATCGATGCCGACCGCGCGGTGCTCCAGAACGGCCAATGGGTGTTGTCGCAGCCGCGCGTCACCCGGATCGGCTACCCGCCGTCCTATCCCCGGCAATTCGTCCTGCCGACCACCCTGAAGCCGGAATACATCGAGCAAAGGGGCACCGATCCGGAGGCAACCTCGGTGTTCGCGCTGCCGAGGGAAATCGAGGTGGCCGGGAGCCTCGGGCTCAATGCGATGGCCTTCGACATGCAGTATCAGACGCTTCTGGCCCGGCCCGCGCTGTTCCTCGCCATGACATTGGTGGCTGCGACAGTTGGGACACGGTTCTCCAGAACTCAACAGGCCGGCCGGGCGATTGCGCTCGGAGTGCTGGCGGGCTTCACACTCTACGTGGTAACGTTCCTCGCGAAGGCGCTGGGGAGCAACGACATCGTTCCGCCGGTGATGGCCGCGTGGTTTCCAGTATTGGCCGCAGGATCGTTGGGGGTAACGATCCTGCTCCATCAGGAGGATGGATAGGCGATGACAATGAGGGGGACGTTCGCCGCCGAGCCGGGCGCGATCCGGCTTCGGCCGTGGACAATTCTTCTTTCTGCGGCGTGCGTGTTGGTGTTCGGCGGCCCGGTGACCGTGCGGGCGCAGCCGGCGATTCCGTCGGCCGCGTCGTTGCCAGGCGACGACGCAAAGCTGTTCCTGGCGGCCGACACGGTCGACTACGACACCAGAAACGACGTCGTCACCGCCACCGGCGGTGTCCAGATCGACTATGGCGAGTACAAGCTCGTCGCCCGGCGGCTGATCTACAACCAGAAGACCCGCCGGCTGATCGCCGTCGGCGACGTCGAGCTGAAGCAGCCCGACGGCAACCTGATCTATGCCGACCAGATCGACGTCACCGACGATTTCCGTGACGGCTTCATCGAGGCGCTCCGGCTGGAAACGCCGGAAAACACCCGCTTCGCCGCCGCCCAGGCGGTGCGCGGAGACGGCGCCACCACGTTCGAGCGCGGCGTCTACACCGCCTGCGAGGCGTGCCGCGAACATCCCGAGCGCCCACCGCTCTGGCAGATCAAGGCGCGCCGGATCATCTGGGACGAGAAGGAAAAGCTGATCCGCTACTACGGCGCCCGGTTCGAGCTGTTCGGCGCGCCGATCGCCTATCTGCCCTACTTCCAGTCGGCCGATCCGACGGTGAAGCGCCAGAGCGGCTTCCTCGCGCCGGAGTTCCGGACCTCCAGCGATCTCGGCTATGGGGTACGGGTCCCCTATTTCATGGTGCTGAACGACAGTGCCGACGTCACCGTCGCGGGAACCTACTACACCAAGCAGGGCTTCCTCGCCGAAGCAGAGTACCGCCAGGCCTTCGACAACGGCATGTTCACGCTGAAGACCGCCGGCATCATCCAGCAGGACCGGACCGGCTTCGACGACGATACGCCTGACTTCGACAACAAGACGCGCGGGATGGTCGGCTCCACCGGCAAGTTCGCCCTGTCCGATCGCTGGACCTTCGGCTGGGACGTTCTCGTGCAGAGCGACGAGAACTTCGCCAACACCTACGACATCACCGGCTATTCGGACGGCAAGCGCGTCTCGGAAGTCTATCTGACCGGCCTCGGCGAGCGCAGCTACTTCGATCTCAGGGCCCAGAAGTTCCAGTACCAGTCGGACGAGGCCGCACTGGCGCATCAGCAGCCCTACGTCCTGCCCTCCCTCGACTATGAGCGGATCGAGCCGGAATCGGTTTTCGGCGGCGAGCTCAAGCTGACCGCCAATCTGGCGTCGATCCATCGCAACGAGGATAGCGTCACAAGGCTCTGCAACACCTACCTGACGGGCGGCATCGAGCCGGAAGACGACTGCGCCAAGCCGTTCGATGGCCCCCAGTTCAGGCCGGGCGCGCTTCGCTACGAGGGCCTCGAGGGCAGCTACACCCGCGCGACCACCGCGCTGGAGTGGAAGAACAGCTACATCCTCCCCGTCGGCCTCGTCCTGACCCCGCTGGCCTCGGTGCGAGGCGATCTCTACACCGCCGACATGTCGAGCAACGGCTCCTCCCTGCCGATCTATGCCAACGGGAATCGCGACACCAACAATCCCTTCGGCGCGATCGACATCGACGACGACGGCTCGCGGGGCATGGCGACGGCGGCCCTCGAGGCGCGCTATCCCTATCTGATCGAAACCGCCTATGGCAGCCACGTCATCGAGCCGATCGGCCAGATCATCGTGCGGCCGAACGAGACGCAGATCGGCTATCTGCCGAACGAGGACGCGCAGACCCTCGTCTTCAACACGGCCAACCTCTTCTCCCTCGACAAGTTCTCCGGCTACGACCGGCTCGAAGGCGGAACGAGAGCCAATCTCGGCCTGCGCTACGCCGGCAGTTTCGACGGCGGCTATTCGATCGACGCGGTGATCGGCCAGTCCTATCACCTGGGCGGCGTCAACTCCTACGCCGAGCGGGACCTGAGCCTCGTCGGCTACGATTCCGGCCTCGAGACCGATCGCTCCGACTATGTCGGCTCCTTGTCCTTCGGCATGCCGTCCGGCGTCACCTTCGGCACCCAGGGCCGCTTTGACGAAAAGGACTTCGCCCTGCGCCGAGCCGATCTCTACGGCGCCTATACCGGACCGGTCGCGTCGGGCTACGTCGCCTATTCCTTCATCGACGCACAGCCAACCTACGGGTCGATCGACGACCAGAACCAGATCACCGCCGGCGCCTCGCTGAAATTCGACCAGAACTGGACCGCCTACGGCACGATCGGCTACGATCTCGAGAACAGCTCGGTGATCCGCCAGGGCGTCGCTCTCGGCTGGGCCGACGAGTGCTTCTCGGTGCTCCTCGCCTTCGAGGACGAAAACTCGAGCTATTCCGACGACAACGGCTCGACCACGGTGATGTTCAAGGTCGGCCTGAGGACGCTGACGAACTTCAACGAGCCGTACGACATCGGGCTCTGACAGGGCGCGCTCCGCCGCACCGGCGATCGGAGCAGCGCCCGGCGTTGTCGGGGGAGAACCACCGCCGGGATTCGCCCTTGCGCTCGGTGCCTCGCGCCGGGTCGCAACCCCCGCGCGTCTCCGTCACCATGGTTTCGCCAAAGCTTTGGTGTTCACCGGGGGAACGACATGCGCCACCGACCGGCCGCTTGAGACGAATTCACTTCTCACGGCGCTCCAACTCGCTTACACGAAGGCGAATTGAAGCCGGTCGAGCGGCCAAGTCGGTCGGCGCCGCCGACGAACCGAGCAACCCGGCGGCAGCAACGGCCGCCCTGGATGAGGAGTCAGAGCCTCTATGACATTCGTGAGATTGCTGGCAGGCCTCGCCGCGGCCGGTGCGTTTTTCACCGTCGCCCCGGCCGATGTTTCATTCGCCCCGAAGGCGGCGCAGGCGGCCTCGGAAGTCGCCGTCGTCGTCAACGGACAGCCGGTCACCACCTATCAGATCCGGCAGCGGGCGGCCTTCCTGAAGCTTCGCCGCGAGGGCGGCAATCTGACCCAGAAGGCCACCGACGAGCTGATCGACGAAACGCTGAAGCTGCAGGAAGCGCGGCGGCGCGGCGTCAACATTCCCGACCCGGCCGTCGATCAGGCCTTCGAGAACTTCGCCAAGCAGAACAAGCTCACCACGGCGCAACTGACGGAAGTGCTGTCGCGGGCGGGATTTTCCGCAGAGGGCTTCAAATCCTACATCCGCGCTCAGATGAGCTGGGGCCAGGCCGTGCAGGCGAGCCTGCGCCGCAACGAGACGGTGAGCGAGCAGGAAGCGGTGCAGCGCATGCTGGCGCAGGGCGGCAAGAAGCCGACCACCACCGAATACACGCTGCAGCAGGTCATCTTCGTCATCCCGCCGAGCGAGCGTAGCGCCAAGCTTTCGCTGCGCAAGCGCGAGGCCGAAGGCATGCGCGGGCGGCTGAGAGGCTGCGAGGGAACCTACGACATTGCCAAGCAGCTGCGGGACGTGACCGTGCGCGACCTCGGACGGGTCGCCGCACCGGAACTTCCATCGCTCTGGAAAGACGCGGTCGAGGCGGCTTCGCGTGGCAAGACCACGCCGGTCAAGGAGACCGATCGCGGCGTCGAGTTCATCATGGTGTGCAACACCCGTGAAATCTCCGACGACAAGTCGGCGGCGATGGTCTTCCGCTCGCGCGACCTCGCTGAGCTCGGCAAGAGCGAGTCGGGCCCCGACAAGGAGCTTCTCGACAAGCTCAAGAAGAGCGCGAAGATCGTCCGCAAATGATCGTGGGCGGCGGCGGCGGCGGGCCCGCGCCCTTGGCCGTGACGCTGGGCGAACCGTCCGGCGTCGGAGCGGACATCGTCCTGATGCTGAAGGCAGCGAAGGCGGAAAGACTTCCGCCGCTGTTCGTCCTTGCCGATCCGGCCATGCTGGCCGCCCGGGCCGACCGGCTCGGCCTCACCGACCGGATCAGGTTCGAGGTGATCGCGGCGCCGGAAGACGCCGCCGGGGTCGACGCAGACGCGCTGGCGCTGCTTCCCCTTCAGAGCCGCCAGACGGAGACGCCCGGCACGCCGCAGCCCGCCAACGGCGCCGGCACGATCGAGGCGATCGACCGGGGCGTCGGCTTCTGCCTCGACGGGCGGGCTTCGGCGATCGTCACCGGGCCGATCGACAAGAAGGCGCTCTACGACGTCGGCTTCCGCCATCCCGGCCACACCGAGTATCTCGCCGAGCTCTGCTCGCGGGCCGGCGCGCCGGTCATGCCGGTCATGCTGCTGACCGGGCCGCAGCTGTCCTGCGTTCCCGTCACCATCCACATTCCGCTCGCCGACGTGCCGGCCCAGCTGACGACGGAATTGATCGTCGCCACCTGCCGCATCACGGCTGCGGACTATCGCAATCGCCTCGGGATCGCGCGCCCGCGCCTCGCTGTTTCCGGCCTCAACCCGCATGCGGGCGAAAAGGGCGCGATCGGCCGTGAGGACGAGGCGGTCATCCGCCCGGCGGTCGACATCCTCAAGGCCGAGGGCATCGATGCGGTCGGCCCGCTTCCTGCCGACACGATGTTCCACCCGCCGGCCCGGGCGCGCTACGACGTCGCCATCTGCATGTATCACGATCAGGCGCTGATCCCGGCCAAGACGCTGGCCTTCGACGAGACCGTCAACGTCACGCTCGGTCTGCCGATCATCCGCACTTCGCCCGATCACGGCACCGCCGCCGACATCGCCGGCACCGGCAGGGCCCGCCCCGACAGCTTTCGCGCCGCCATCGCGCTCGCCTGGAAGATGGCCGCGAGCGAGGCCGCGGCGAAGCACCGCTGATGACCGCCGCCGAAGGGCTGCCGCCGCTGCGGGCGGTGATCGAGGCGCATGGCCTCGCGCCGAAGAAGAGCCTCGGACAGAACTTCCTCCTCGATCTCAACCTCACCGGCCGCATCGCCCGGCAGGCCCTGCCGCTCGACCGGGCGACCGTCGTCGAGGTCGGCCCCGGCCCCGGCGGCCTGACACGAGCGCTGCTCGCCGAGGGCGCGAAGAAGGTTGTCGCGATCGAGAAGGATCCGCGCTGCATCGCCGCCCTGGAGGAAATCGCCGCACATCATCCGGGACGGCTGGAGATCGTTTCCGCCGACGCCCTGACCATTGATCTTGCGGCGCTCTCCGGCGGGCAGCCGGTCAAGATCGTCGCCAATCTTCCCTACAATGTCGGCACCCAGCTCCTGTTGAACTGGCTCACCTCCACTGCCTGGCCGCCGGTCTGGGAAAGCCTGACGCTGATGTTCCAGAAGGAAGTCGCCGAGCGCATCGTCGCCGCACCCGGCACGGACCATTACGGCCGGCTCTCGGTGCTGGCTGGGTGGCGGAGCCGGGCGAAGATCCTCTTCGACGTCTCCCCTTCCGCCTTCACGCCGCCGCCGAAGGTCACCTCGTCGATCGTCCAGCTCGTGCCGCGCGAGTCGCCGGAGCCCGCCGCCCTCGACAAGCTTGAAAAAGTCACCGCCGCCGCCTTCGGCCAGCGCCGCAAGATGCTGCGCCAGAGCCTGAAGAGCCTCGGCGGCGAGGCGCTGCTCACCAGCGTCGGCATCGACCCGCAGCGAAGGGCCGAAACGCTGAGCGTCAGCGAGTTCGTGCGGCTGGCGAATGCGGTGTGAGGCAACCGGAAGTGGGGGACTTGATCGAAAGGGCTCCTCGGTCGATCTTCCTTAACGGCGCTGATGTCGGCCTTCATGCTGACGAGGAGATGCACTCATGGCGACGATGACCCTCTCGCTTCCCGAGCCAGTGCAGGAATGGGTCGAAGCCAAGGCCGAGTCGGCCGGCTTCGATGACGTGGAAAGCTATCTTCTCGATCTCATCCGCCGCGATCAGGAGCAAGTGGCGACGACGGCGGAACTGCAGCGGATCGTCGACGATGCGTTGAAGAGCGGGATCAGCGACAAGTCACCCAACGAGCTGCTGATGGAAGCGCGCCGCCGGGCCGGGCAGCCTCCCTCTCATGACCTATGACCTCACGACCGAGGCCGAGAGCGATTTCTACGACATCTACGCCGAGGGAGCTCTGCGGTTCGGGCAAGGCCAAGCGGAAACAGTCGTCCGTGAAGAAAGCTCGTCAAGCGGCGTCGGCGGTTTGACGGGTGCCGAATAGGCTGATGATCGCGATCTGGATGAAGGCGACAAAAAGCTCCAGCCAAGCGAGGATGCGGCGGAAGTTGTA
>NZ_JAAAMG010000028.1 GCF_010500815.1 Jiella pacifica | reverse complement strand
CCAAACGGAGGGCCAGGTCACCAAGCTCAAACTTCTCAAGCGCTCAATGTACGGACGTGGGAACCTCGATCTCTTGCGCCGTCGACTCCTCTTGGCCGCGTAAAACCACACAACCTGCGCAAGAGCCGGGAAACCGGTACCACCTCAGATCATGGCGCGACAAGTTCATGGCAGCGCAGGCCGGCCACGAAGGTCTGGGTCTTCCAATTGCCGAATGGCGAATCGGCTCGCAGGCGCTCGCCCCTCAGGCGGCGGCCGCGCAGCGGCGTCATATTGGTCTTCACGCTAATTTCGTCGATGAACACCAGCCGCGCCGGCTGCCGGCGCATGAAGGGCTGGCGGCGGTCGCGCCATTCACGACGGGCGCCTTCACATCGCAGCGTTCTTGCTCCGATGCCAGCAGCGCTATTTATACGTGAACCCCGCCCGGCACAGGAACTTGGACAGCTTTGACGGATCGACCATCACCCCATGCTGCGCCTCGAGCCAGGCGGCAGGATCGGGCATCGTGATGTCCGATTTGCCTTTACCTTCTCGATGATGGCTTTTTGATAGGGGCCGAGCTTGCCCGTTCCCGCCAGGCTGCCTTGCTTGAGCGGTGCCACGGACCCCGTTGCGGCATAGCGGGCCTGCACCCCGCACCGCCGTCGATGGCCTCCTTCGAGCCCCGCCACCATTGAGCGACCCGCCCCGCCCGCCTCGAAGCCTCGCACGATCCGAAGTCGTAAATCCGATACAACTGCTTTCCCCATGGCGCGCCGTCGGCACCACAGAATCAGACTTGGTCGACAAACGGAATAGCGATTCCGAGTTCCCGCCCGACGCTCTGGCTAGAAAAGTCCGCTCTTGCGCACCTGTGCAAGATAGCGCTTCATCCGGATGAGCCGCTGGTTCTGGACCCGGCCGAGGCGCCTGGCGACAAGGGTGGAGAGGATGTCGACAGTCACCAGCGCGGCGATGCGCGACGTCGTCGGGGTGAACAGGTCGGTATTGTCGAGGGTCTCGACGTTGATCAGGATGTCGGCATAGTTGGCGAGCGCCGTCTGCGAGGCGCCGGTGATGGCGATCACCTTGGCGCCCTGCTCGCGCGCCAGACGCGCCAGTTCGATGATCGAGAGCGTGGTGCCGGTGTTCGAGATCGTCACGGCGACGTCGCCCGGCCGCATCATCGAGGCGGCCATCAGCTGCTGGTGGCTGTCCATGGTCGCATGGCAGGGCAGCCCCAGAAGCGGGAACTTCTGCTGCAGATCCTGTGCGACGATCGCCGAGGCGCCGTATCCGAAGATCTCGAGGCTGCGGGCCGTCAGGATCAGCTCCACGGCGGCGTTGATCTGGGTGAGGTCGAGCTTGTGACGCGCCCAGTCGAGCGAGGTCATGGTGTAGTCGAAGATCTTTGCCGCCACCTCTTCCGGCGTGTCCTCCTCGATGATGGCAGACTGGGTCGCCGGCGTGCCGAGTGCAAGGCTCTGGGCGAGCCGGATCTTGAAGTCCTGAAAGCCGTCGCAGCCGATCGCGGTGCAGAAGCGCAAGACGGTGGGCTGGCTGACCTCGGCGATCTCGGCCGTCTCGGCGACGGTCGAGTTGAGGATGCGATGGGGATCGTCGAGCAGCGCGTCCGCCACCTTGCGGTCGGACTTGCGCAGATCGGTGCGGATCACCCGGACCAGTTCGAGCATGTTGCGCGGCAGTGCCGTATCCGCCGGTTTGTTCATAGTCTCAGCCTGTCTGCTCTGGCCCGAGACTATAGAAGCGGTCGAGCCGGGCCGCCACCGCATGGGGCAGATCCGACCGGCTTGCAAGCGCCTCGACCGTTTCCCGCGGGACTGTGTTGAAGGCGAAGAGATCGAAATGATGAGCGATCATGGCGCCGATGCCGGTGGCGCGGCAGAGATCCAGCGCTTCCTCCACGCTCATGTTGCCGGGGACGCCGTTCGATGCCCGGACGGCATCCCGGCCGTTGACCGGCAGCAAGGCGAGATCGGCATTCAGCTCACGCACCTCCTCGACCTGACCGTCGAACGGCACGGTGTCGCCGGAGTGATAGACCGTGGCGCCACCAAGGCGAACGGCAAGGCCGAGGAACCGGTAGAAGCCCTGGTCGTCGCGTTCCAGCGTCTCGTGAGCGGCCCGCACCGCAGTGATCGACAGTCCCGGCCATTTGCATGTTTCGCCAGCGTCGATGCCGATCAGCCGCTGCTTGGGGACGCAGGAGCGCTGCAGTGCCACCGCCAAGGCCGATTTCGGCACGATCAACGGCGCATCGAGGTTATTCGCAAGGAGCTGCGGCAGCGTTCCCGGATCGAGGTGGTCGGTGTGGGCGTGGGTGGCGAGCATCGCATCGACATGGAGGATCTCGCAAGGCTCGACCGGCGCCGGCATCATCCTGACATGGGCAAAGCGCGCGCCGCGATACTTCTCCGCCAGCGAATCCGACAGATAGGGATCGATCACCACGCGCCGGCCGCCCCCCTCGACGACGAAGCCGGCCTGCCCCAGCCAGAACAGCTGGACACGCGCGCCCGGCGGTGCCGCAAGGACCTCGCGAAGCGGTGCGTCGAGGGGGTGCTCAGCCAGCCACATGGCAGGCTTCGCCGAGATGCTGCAGCAGGCTGTCGACTGCCAGGTCCGTGGCGCGCCGGACGCTTTCGTCGGTCAGGCCGCCGATATGGCTGGTCGCAATGACCTTTGGATGGGCTGCGAGCCCACCCGCAGCCGGTGGCTCCGGCTCGAAGACGTCCGTGGCATAGGCGGCAATCCGCCCCTCGTCGAGCGCGGCGACGAGCGCGGCCTCGTCGATCAGGCCGGCCCGGGCGGTGTTGACGATGATCGCCCCCCTTTTCATGGATGCGAGCGTGGGCGCGTCGATGAGCGGCGCGCCTTCGGCGGACATCGGGCAGTGCAGGGTGACGATGTCCGCGCCATCGAAGAGCTCCGCTCTTTCGACGTAGCGGACTCGCCCGGCGAGCCGGCCAAGGTCAGGCCGAAACGGATCGAGAGCGAGGACCTTTGCGCCGAACTCGGCGAGAATGCCGGCGACCTTGCGACCGATCGCCCCGGCACCGACAACGCCGACGACCGCGCCTTCGATCTCCCGCCCCTTCGGACGCGGCCAGCCGCCGCCGCGAACGCCGTGGCAGACCTCCGGCAGATTGCGGCAGGCCGCGACGCAGAGCCCGACGGCGAGTTCGGCGACGCCCGTCGCATTTGCAGCCATCGCCCGGGCGACCCGGATGCCGCGCCGTTCGAGGTCGGCCAACGGCAGATTGTCGACGCCGGAGCCGTTGCGGCTGATGACGTGAAGCCGGTCCGCAGCGGCGATCACCGCCGGCGAGATCGGCTCGACGCCGGCGAGCCAGCCCTCGACCTGCGGCACGAGCCGAAGGAGTTCGGCTTCGTCCGGCGTCTGGCCGGCCGTCGAGAAGATGAGTTCGTGACCAGCCTGCCGCAGCCGTCCGAGTTCGGCCGGCGGCGCCGCCGTCAGCGACCGCGGGGTGATGAGGATGCGGGCCATCGCCTCAGCCCTTCGCGGCCTTGAGGGCGATGTCGGTCAGGCGGTCGATGGTTGCGGCGTCGGTGCCGATGGAGATGTCGAACACCTCCGCGATCACCTGCGTCCAGCCATGAATGAAGTAGGTCCAGCCGTCGACGATGGTGAGTCCCTGCTTTTGCGCCTGCGCCCGCGCCTGATCGAGGAAGACGAGGTCGCCGCGATAGTTCAGGTCCCACACGACTGCCTCGCGCGGGAACGCCGCGGCGTCCGTCAGCGGCGATCCCGGCGCGTCCTTGCCGAGGCCGGTGGCGTTGATCACCAGGGAACCCGGCTTCAGGGCCGGAAGGACGGCGTCGTTGTCTGCCGGCGTCGGCGCGAGGACGTAGTCGACAGGCACGTCGCTCTCGATCTGCGAATGGATGTGGCGGATCTCGTCCAGCCGCGGCTGCGAGCGGTTGGAGACGACGATGCGCGCCGGCACGTCATTGCCGCGCTCCTTGCGCATGAGATGCCAGGTCAGCGCGATGGTCGAGCCGCCGGCGCCGATCGAGAAGACCTCGGCCCCTGTGCGGGCGAAGTAGCCCTCGCCGAGAAAGCCGTCGATCGACAGGCCGGAGGAGATCGGATCCTTGGCGTGACAGACGAGCCTGCCGTCCCTCTTCGAGATGCAGGACGTCTCCTTCATCAGGACAGCGAAGGGATCGATCACGTCGAAAAGGTCGCGGCAGGCGTTGAAGAGGTCGATCTTGTGGGTGGTGACCAGCGCGCCGAGCGACAGCGGATCGTCGCGGATGAATTCCACCGCCTCGCGGTAGGCGGCGGGCTCGGCATGCAGGGGAAAGTCGATGCCTCTCATCTCGGCGTCGCCGAGGCCGAGTTCCCGCGCCCAGGCGGGAAACACCTTCATGATCGAGCTTTTGCCCGTGGTGACGCCGATGAAATAGAAGGTCGGCCTTTCGGCGGGCTGATAGCGGCTCATGGGCGCAACTCCCTAGCACGGGCGACGGCGGCACGCGCCTTGGCGGCGATCGCCTGCCAGTCGCCGGCGCGCATGTCCTCGGCCTTGGCGATCCAGGTTCCGCCCACCGCCGCGATCTCCGGCAGGGACAGCCAGTCCGCGATTGTGTCCAGCGTAACGCCGCCGGTCGGGATGAATTTTGCCTGCAGATGCGCGAAGGGGGCGCTGATGTTCTTCAGCATCGAAGGGCCTCCGGCGGGCGTTGCCGGGAAGAATTTCATCAGGCGGCAGCCGCGAGCCGTCGCGAGGGAAATGTCGGAGGGCGTCATGATGCCGGGTGCGAAGGGCAGGCTTGCCGCCTCGGCGGCTTCGACGACCGCAGGATCGAACCCCGGCGCGAGGGCGAAGGCGGCACCCGCACTCACGGCACGTTTGACCTGATCGGGGTTCAGCACCGTCCCGGCCCCGAGCAAAAGCTCCGGCCGCTTGTCGCTGAGCAGGGCCATGACGTCGGCGGCGGCTTCGGTCCTGAAGGTAATCTCGGCAACGCCGAGGCCACCTTCGAGCAGCGCGTCGGCGAGCGGCACGGCGTGGTCGATACTCTCGATAGCGATGACCGGCACGACGCCGATCTTCGCGATTTCGGCGAAAGCGTCACTCATGCGGCCATCGCCTCGCCGGAGAGGATCGCATCGACTTCCGCCGCGCTGCGCTCGCGCCAGGCCGGATTCTCCTCGGCGACATAGCCGCCCTTCCCGTCGTCCATGACGCGGACGCGCATGCCGCCGGAGCGCTCGATGATGCCGTAGTCCTGGCCGGAGTCGGCCGGGTAGGAAAAGAACATCACCAGGTCCTCGGAGCCGATATTGACCGAGCGGTGAATCCAGAAGGGCGGCACGTAGCAGACCTGCTGCGGCCCCATCTCGACCAGCCTGACCTCGCCGCCCGGGCTTTCGAGCTGCATGACCCCTCGCCCCGACAGGGTATGGTAGATCTCGGGACGGTCACCCCTGGCATGGATGTGACCGCGCGTGAGGAAGAACTCGCGCCCGACCTTGCCGGGCTCCATGCGCGTGACGCCCATGATCAGGTCGGAAGTTTTTTCTCCGGGCGTGTAGGACGTGACCTCGTAGGCGACCTTGTCCGCCTTTTCCGCGAGGATCGCCTCGAAGCCGGCTGCGTCGGCGTAAAGACCCGCCAGATCGCGATAGGTCTTCCGGTAGTGCCCATCGCCATTGACCAGCATTCCGGTCGCGACGGAGATGTCGCAGCGCCGTGGCTCGGCTACGCGCATGACCTCAATCCTCCATTTCTTGTAACTTAAATACGTTTGAAGCCGAGTTTACGCCCTTCATTCCGGCTTCCGCAACCTGTTTGGTAATTTCACTACATTTTTTGTTCGAGTCGTTGACGCGCTCGTTTTGCCGGATTAGCCTCCGATGTTGTGCCCGCCGCCACAGGTCTCCCGACACCATGTCCGGAAACTGTGCTGCCGCCGGGCCTTGATTGGGAGGTCAAAATGAAGCTCGCGATTTTCGCTGGTGCCCTTCTGGGCGCCACGGTGATGACGTCTGCCGCAATGGCACAGGAGAAGTGCTCGGTCGGCGTCTCGATGTACACGCTCGATGCGCCCTACTTCGCGGCCCAGGAAGCCGCCGCCCGTGATGCGGCCGAGGCGGCCGGCTGCGACGTACGCACCGCCGACGGCCAGAACGACATGGTCAAGCAGATCGGCGACATCGAGGACATGATCGCCGCCGGCGTCAACGTCCTGATCGTCAACCCGCGCGATCCGCTCGGCCTGGTTCCCGCGGTCAACGCGGCGACGGCCGAAGGCGTCAAGGTTGTGGCGATGGACTCGATGCTCGACGCATCCGCCAACTTCATCACCAATGTGTCAGCGTCGAACGCCGAAAATGGCAAGCTGGTCGGCCAGTGGCTGGCGACGGCAACCGGCGGCAAGCCGCTCAAGATCGCGCTGGTTTCGGGCCAGAAGGGCAATCTCGTCGGCGAGGCCCGCCGCACCGGCGTACTTTCCGGCCTGATGGAGGCCCAGCTGACCAATTACGGCCACGCCGACATCTCCGTCGTCGGTCAGGGTTGGGGCAGCTGGTCGACCGACGGCGGCCTGACCGCCATGGAAGATCTTCTGACCGCTCATCCGGACATCAACGTCGTGCTCGGCGAGAACGACTCCATGGTCATCGGCGCTCGCGAGGCCCTGAAGGCCGCTGGTCGCCTCGACGGCGTGCTTCTCGTCGCCGCCGCCGACGGCCAGAAGGAAGCCTACAAGATGATCAAGGACGGCGAATACGGCGCCACCGGCCTCAACGATCCGGCCGCCCTCGCCAAGATGGCCGTCGACATCGGCGTCAAGGCGCTGAACGGCGAGGAGCAGAACCTCGGCAAGTACACCTTTACGGACCCGGCCGCCGTGACGAAGGACAACGTCGACCAGTACTACAAGCCCGACTCGGTCTTCTGATCGTCCGGTGATCGCCGGGTTCAGGCCCGGCGATCACCGCCGTTTCGACATCGCGAAACGCAAGGGGTGCGGCCCGTGACGGCCCTGATTCAGCTTGAGAACATCACCAAGTCCTTCGCCGGCGTCCACGCGCTGACCGACGTCGACTTCGACCTTCACGCCGGCGAAGTACACGCGCTTGTCGGCGAAAACGGCGCCGGCAAGTCCACCCTGATGCGGGTTCTCGGCGGCGAGATGCGGCCGAATGCCGGTCGCACGCTGATCGAAGGCGAGGAGATCCGCCTCGCCGGCCCGACCGACGCCATAAGGCGCGGCATCTCGGTCATTCATCAGGAAATGGCGCTGGCGCCCGACCTGTCGGTCGCCGAGAACATCTTCCTCGGCGCCCTGCCGCAAGGCATCAACTGGCCGCGGCTGAACGAGCGCGCACGCGCGCTGATCGAGCGGCTCGGCTTCGACATATCCCCTCGCACGCAGGTCGCCGATCTCGCCGTCGCCCATCAGCAGGTGGTCGAGATCGCCAAGGCCCTTTCGCGCGACGTCAAGGCGATCGTCTTCGACGAACCGACGGCCGTCCTTGCCAGCGGCGACGCCGAACGGTTGCTCGAGATCATCAAGGGCCTGCGCGCCGAGGGCGTCGGCATCGTCTACATCTCCCACCGGCTCGACGAGATCTACAAGATCGCCGATCGCATCACCGTCATGAAGGACGGCCAGCGCGTCGGCACGGTCACGCCGGCCTCGACCCCCGTCGAAGAACTCATCCGCATGATGGTCGGCCGGCCGCTGTCGCAGCTGTTCGGCGACAAGCCTGAGACCGCCATCGGCGAGGAAGTGCTGCGGATCGACGGCCTCACCCTGCCGAACGGCGTCCGCGACGTCAGCTTCTCGATCCGTCGCGGCGAGGTCGTCGGTCTCGGCGGGCTCGTCGGCTCCGGCCGGACGGAGGTCGCACGGGCGATATTCGGCGCCGACCGGATCAGCGGCGGCACGATGCTGCTGAAGGGGGCCGCCTACAGCCCCCGCTCCCCCCGCCATGCCGTAAAGCAGGGCGTCGGCCTCGTGCCGGAAGACCGCAAGAGCCAGGGCGTCGTCCTGGACATGGAGATCCGCAAGAACGCCACCATGGCGAAGAGCGGGCCGATCACCCGCGCCGGTTTCTTCAAGCCGAGCGCCGAGCGCAGCGTCGTCGAGAGGCTGATCCGCTCCCTGCGCATCAAGCTCGGCTCGATGAACGATCCGGTGTCGAGCCTCTCCGGCGGCAACCAGCAGAAGGTGGTGCTCGCCAAGTGGTTCAACGCCGATCCCGACCTCATCATCCTCGACGAGCCGACACGCGGCGTCGATGTGGGTGCGAAGACCGAGATCTATTCGCTGATCCATCAGCTGGCCTCGGCGGGGAAGGCCGTCATCGTCATCTCCTCCGAACATGCCGAACTGTTCGGGCTCTGCGACCGGGTGCTGGTGATGGGCGAAGGGCGACTTCGGGGCGAGCTGCAGCCTCATGAATTCAAAGAAGAAAAGCTGCTGACGCTGTCGATGACCGGTCATCGGCAGAGCGGCACGGAGGGCCGGGCATGACGGACAACGCGGCAACCATCAACGAGACGCCGGCCCGAAGCCGATTCAACTTTGGCAAGGCGTTTCGCCAATACGGCACCGTCATCATCTTCGTCCTGCTCCTGATCGTGGCGCAGGAACAGTCCGACGCCTTCCTGACCGAGCGCAACGTCATGAACGTCCTGCGACAGATGTCGGGGATCGGCGTCATGGCGATCGGCATGCTGTTCGTCATCCTGACCCGCGGCATCGATCTTTCGGTCGGCTCCATCGCCGCCCTCGGCTCGGTCTCCGCGGCCGTTCTCATCCAGTCCTATCCTCTCCCGGTCGCCCTCCTGATGGCCATCGGAATCGGCGCCGCCTGCGGGCTGATCTCCGGCGCGCTGATCGCCTTCTTCCGCCTGCCGGCCTTTGTCATCACGCTCGCCATGATGACGGCAGCGCGCGGCTTCGCACTGATCCTGTCGAACGGCCAGCCGATCATGCCCGGCCCGGCCGGAGCGCCGCTGCAGGCGTTCGGCACGTCCTTCAGCCTCGGCTTCCCGAACCCCGCCGTCCTGATGATCGGTCTCTTCGCGCTGGCCTTCATCATCCTCAACTACAGCCGCTTCGGCCGGCTGGTGAAGGCGATCGGCTCGAACGAAGAAGCCGTCCGCCTCTCCGGCATTTCGGTGCCGTGGTACGTGCTGTCGGTCTATGTGATTTCCGGGGCCCTCGCCGCGGTGGCCGGCGTTCTGATCACCTCGCGCTCGGGCGTCGGCTCGGCCTCGGTCGGCGCCGGCAACGAGCTCGACGTCATCGCCGCCGTCGTCATCGGCGGGGCGAGCCTGATGGGCGGACGCGGCGGTGTGATCAACACCTTCATCGGCGTGATGATCCTCGGCGTCATCGGCAACATCATGAATCTCGCCGGCGTGCCGGGCTACCACCAGCAGGTCTATCTCGGTGTCATCATCGTCGTCGCCGTGCTGATTCAGAACGGCTCCACCCTCTTCCGTCGCTGATCATGGAAACGACGGTCGCAATCGACATCGGCACGGGATCGACCCGTGCCGCCCTGATGAGCCCGGACGGCAGGGTGCTGTTCGTCGCGGCCCGCGAATATCGCCAGATCGTTCCGGCCTTCGGTTGGTCCGAGCAGCGGCCAAAGGACTGGTGGGACGCCGCGAAGGCCTGTCTGGGCGAGGTCACGGACCACGCCCGCGGCGAAGGCCACACGGTGGCCGCGGTCTGCGCCTGCGGCCAGATGCACGGCACGGTGCTGGTGGATGCCGACGGCGAACCGACCCGCGACACGGTCCCACTCTGGAACGACAAGCGCACGCTTGACCATGTCCGCGCCTTCGAGGCCAAAGAAGCCCTCGCCGACTGGCTGCAGCTGACCGCCAATCCGCCGACGCCGGCCTGGCCGGCCTTCAAGCTGCAATGGCTGCGCGACAACGATCCGGAGGCCTATCGCCGGACCGCGAGCGTGATGATGCCGAAGGACTTCGTCAATCTCAAGCTGACCGGCGAGCGGGCGATGGACTGGACGGATGCGGCCTGCTCCTTCCTCGTCGATGCTTCGACCGGAACGTGGTCCAAGACGGTGTTCGATCGTCTGGGCCTCGACATTTCGATGATGGCGCCGATCCGCCTGCCGTCGGAGATCCTCGGCCGGGTGACGCGGTCGGCCGCCGCGGAGACCGGACTTGCCGAGGGAACGCCGGTACTGGTCGGCGGGGGCGACTATCCGGTCGCGCTTCTCGGCTCCGGCGTCTGCCGGCCGGGCCTCGCCTCGGAGGTCGCCGGCACCTCGTCGATCGTCACCCTCATCGCGGAGAAGCCGGTTCTCGACGCCGAGATCAGCAATGTCGGGACGCCCGAGGGCAACTGGGGCGCCTTCGTGCTGCTCGAAGCGGGCGGCGACAGCGCCCGCTGGGCCCGCCGGACCTTCCACGACGACGCGGTCGGCTATGCCGAGACGCTGGCCATGGCCGAAGCTGCGCCGGCTGGGGCCGAGGCGCTGTTCTTCCTGCCCTATCTCGTCGGCGAGCGGCTCGGCGAACACCGCAATTCGCGGGCCCAGTTCTTCGGCCTGTCAGCCCGTCACGGACTGCCGCAGATGCATCGCGCCGTGCTCGAAGGCGTCGGTTTTGCGGTCAATCGTCATCTGAAAATCATGGAGCGGGCGACGGGCACCGTGCCCGAGGTGCTGATCGCGTCCGGCGGCGGCGCGAAGGCCGACCTCTGGCTGCGGATCAAGGCCAGCATCTACGGCAAGACCATCCTCATCCCCGAAGAGGCCGAATGTGGCCTCGTCGGCTGCGCGATCCTTTCCGCCGTCGCGACCGGCGCCGATGCGGACCTCGATGCCGCAGCGGCGCGGATCGTCCGCCACACGCGCGAAGTCCGGCCGGAGCCAGCCTGGGCCGAGACCTATGCCCGGATGCAGCCGATCTTCGACCGCCTCTATGCAACGGCCCAAGATTTTTACGACGACCTCGACGCGCTCGATGCGCCAGGTGCCTGACCTCGGGAGACACTCGATGAACTACATGGACCGCTTCCGGCTGACCGGGCGCACCGCTCTGGTAACGGGCGGCGCGCGCGGCATCGGCCTTGCCACCTGCGAGGCGCTGGCGGAGGCCGGCGCCCGGGTGATCCTTACCGACCGCAACGGCGAGACGGCCGAGACTTCCGCCGCGACGCTGCGCGGCAAAGGCCACGACGTCGTCGCCGATCAGTTGGAAGTTACCTCTTCCGCGGCCGTCGAAACGCTCGCCGGCAAATACTCCTATGTCGACGTGCTGGTGAACAATGCCGGCATCGCCCGCTCGAACGTCCCTGCCGAGACGATGAGCGACGACGTCTGGCGCTCGGTGATCGACATCAACCTCAACGGCCTGTTCTGGTGCTGCCGCTCCTTCAGCAAGCAAATGCTGGAGCGCAAGGCCGGCTCCATCGTCAATATCGGCTCGATGTCCGGCTTCATCGTCAACCGCCCGCAGGAGCAGGCCCAGTACAACGCCTCGAAGGCGGCGGTGCACCAGCTGACGCGCTCGCTGGCGGCCGAATGGGCGCCGCGCGGCGTCCGGGTGAATGCGGTGGCGCCCACCTACATCGAGACCGAGATGAACGCTTACGTCTACGACGATCCGGAGCTGATGCGACACTGGGTCGGCGGGACGCCGCAAGGCCGGATGGGCCGGCCCGACGAGGTCGCCGCCGTCGTCCTCTTCCTGGCATCCGAAGCGGCGAGCCTGATGACCGGATCCATCGTCCTGGCGGACGGCGGCTACACCTGCTGGTGAGGGAGGAACACATGTACATTAAGGGAGCCCGCTTTCCGGGCCGCTATATCCAGGCGCCGGGGCTGATCGCCCGGCTCGGCGAGGAATCCAAGAGCCTTGGAACGAAGGCCCTGGTCATTCTCGACGGCAACGTCTCGTCCTTCCTCGAGCCGTCCGTGCGGGATGGCGTCCAGCCGCTCGAGACGACGCTGCTCATCCATGGCGGCGAATGTTCGGAGGCCGAAATCGGCCGGGGCGTCGAGGCCGGCAAGGCAGCCGGGGCCGATCTCGTCATCGGCATCGGCGGCGGCAAGGCGCTCGACACGGCCAAGGCGGCCGCGTTTCGCCTCGGGAGCCTGCCGACGGTGATCGTGCCGACCATCGCCGCATCCGACGCGCCCTGCTCGGCGCTTGCCGTGGTCTACACCGAGCATCACACGGTCGATTACGACTACTTCCTGCCGCGCAATCCCGATCTCGTCCTCGTCGACACCGAGATCGTCGCCAGGGCCCCGGCCCGCTTCCTAGCGGCCGGCATCGGCGATGCGCTGGCGACCTGGTACGAAGCGGAGAGTTCGCGCATCGCCGACGCGCCGAACTGCTGGGGCACGCACGGGTCGCCGCTGGCCTTCGAGATTGCGAGGTTCTGTCGTGATACCATCGTCGAACACGGCGCCAAGGCTTTGGAGGAATGCGATGCCGACACCGCTGGCCCAGCGTTCGAGAAAGTTGTCGAGGCGAACATCCTTCTTTCGGGAGCCGGCTTCGAGTCCGGCGGCGTCGCCGGCGCCCATGCCATCCATAACGGGCTCTGCGAGCTTCACGACGTGCACGGCTACCTGCATGGCGAGAAGGTGGCGATCGGCGTCCTCGGCACGCTCCTGATTCACGGCCAGCACGAAGAGTTCGCGAAGGTGCGGGATTACTGCCGCTCGGTGCGCCTGCCGACCACGCTGGCGGAGATCGGCATCACCGAAGTGACGGACGAAAAGCTCCGCAAGGTGGGGGAGCGCGCCTGCCGCCCGGGGGATCTCATGGACAACGAGCCGATCCGCATTTCGCCCGACATGGTGGCTGAAGCGCTGCGGCAATTGGCCTGAAGGGAGGCTCGGAATGGACGCAATTGCAACGGACACTTTGCTTGGCAGCTTCCGCAGCGATCTTTTCGCCGGCATGCACGTGATCTCCTCCGGTGCGACGAGCGGTATCGGCCTCGACATCGCCCGCGGTTTCGTCGCTCTCGGCGCTGACGTGACAGCCCTCGGGTCCTCGGTGGAAAAGATTGCCTCTCTCAAGCGGGAAGACCCGCGTCTGCGCTTCGAAGTGCTGGACGTGCGCGACCGGGAGGCGGTGAAGGCCTTCTGCGTCAGGCAGACGCGCTGCGACGTGCTGGTGAACGGCGCCGGCATCGCGCGCGGCGGAGCGGAGTGGGACGAGGACATCTGGCTCGACACCATGGAGGTGAACCTCAACAGCCAGTTCCGCCTGGCGATCGGCCTGAAGGACCGGCTGGCCGAGGCGAAGGGCAGCATCGTCAACATTGCCTCGATGCTGAGCTACATGGCCGATCCCGGCGTTCCGGCCTATACGGCCTCGAAGACCGGCGTCCTTGGCCTGACTCGCGCCCTTGCCCACAAATGGGGACGCGAGGGCATCCGGGTGAACGCCGTCGCGCCGGGCTACCACAAGACCGACATGACCAAGCCGATCTGGTCGGTGCCCTTCGGCGAGGAGGCTGTCTCGCGCCGCACCGCGCTCGGCCGCTGGGGCACGACGGCCGATCTCGTCGGACCCTGTCTGTTCCTCGCGTCGCCTGCGGCCGCCTATGTCACCGGCATGTGCCTCGAGGTCGACGGCGGCTTCGTCAGCGGCAACCCCTTGGAAGAATGAAGGCATCGGCTCTTCGAATGCGAAAAGGGCGGCCCCGCGGGGCCGCCCTTTTCTTTGACCGGTTCGATCTTCGGATGCTAGCAACGGCAGCCCGGCGCTCAGGTCGCTAGGCGCGACGGCCAGAGGCCGAGGATGTTGCGCCACGGCCGGCCGCGCTTGCGCAGCACCATGATACCGTCGGCGACGAGCACGAGGACGAGGACGGCGCCGATCACCACCGCCTGCCACTCCGACGGCACCAGCAGGAGATTGAAGGCGTTGGTGAGAAGCGTCACGAACAGTACCCCCGCCAGCGCGCCCACATAGGAGCCCT
The DNA here is from genome assembly GCF_010500815.1 of Jiella pacifica. GTDB lineage: Bacteria > Pseudomonadota > Alphaproteobacteria > Rhizobiales > Rhizobiaceae > Jiella > Jiella pacifica. Next base: position 45,476 of record NZ_JAAAMG010000028.1, on the reverse strand, counting down.
TGCCGCCGGCGATCGAGCCACCGCCGATCAGGCAGGCGATGAAGATCTGCATTTCCAGCCCGTCGCCCATGTAGCGGTTGGCCATGCCGACGCGGGCGGTCATCAGGACGCCGGCGAGCGCTGCCAGCCCACCCGACAGGACGAAGCACCAGAACTCGGTGCGCCGGCGGGCGATGCCCATCGCCTCCGCCGCCACCGGATTGCCTCCGAGGAACAACAGCTTCCGCCCCGGCAGCGTCAGCCGCATGAAGCCCTCGAAGCCGATGCAGAGGATCAGCGAGAACAGGAAGATACCCGACAGGCCGCCGAAGCCCCACTGGCCGAGCATGCTGAAGCCTTCGGGAAACGAGGTGAAGCCGCCGAGCTGCTGGCCGGACATCACCACCTCGATCACCCCGCGCGTCATGTAGAGGACGCCGAGCGTGACGATCAGATGATTGATGCCGAGATAGGCGACCAGGAGCCCATTGAACGCGCCGATCGCCGCGCCCGTCATGATGCCGGTCGCAAAGGCTACGGGCACCGGCATGCCCGCATCGAGCGCCATCGCCGAGGCGATGCCGGAAATGCCCATCACCGCGCCGACCGACAGGTCGAAACGGCCGATCATGAACAGCGTCATCATGCCGAGCGCCACGATCAGATTCGGCGCCACGGCCGTCTGCAGCGAGGCGAGATTGTTCGGATCGAGGAAGGCCGGCGAGATCGATGTGAGCACGAGGGCCAGAAGGATCACCACCGTGAAGGTCAGCGTCTCCTGTTCCAGCCGTGCCGAGCGCAGGAAGGACGTCTTGCGGATGCTGCTCATGGCGCCCTCACTGGCCGCGACGGTTGAGAACGGTGTCGAAGGCGACGGTCGCGATCAACAACGCGCCGATGACGAACTGCTGGAAGACGGGCTCGATGTCGTACATGATCATCCCGTTCAGGACGAGCGCCAGCAGCAGGAGCCCCAGCGCCGAGCCGCGCAGGTCGCCCCTGCCGCCGTAAAGGCTGGCGCCGCCGATGATCGCGGCGGTGACCATGACGAATTCGAGCCCCAGACCCATGCGGACGTCGGCATGGGTGATGCGCGAGGCGGTGAAGATGCCGGCGACGCCGGCCGTCATCGCGCTGGCGACGAAGGCCAGGATCTTGATCGTGCCGACCTGGATGCCGTGGACGGTCGCCGACTTCACGTTCTCGCCGATGAAGCACATCTTTCGATAGAGCGCCGCGCGCCGCTGGAAGCCCCAGGCGAGCAGCACGAGTACGATCATAACGACGATGGTGATGCGGATGTCGAAGAGGTTGGTCCGCGCCAGGCTGCGGAAGGCCCGCGGATAGGTCTGGCCGCCGAGATCGTTTGCCAGGACGTTGGAAAGGCCGCGCACGAGCAGCATCGAGCCGATCGTCAGCATCAGCGAGTTGATGTTGAAGCGGACGACGAGGAAGCCGTTGACGAAGCCGATCGCCGCGGCTGCCAGCAACGCCACACCGGCCGCCGGCCAGAAGCCCCAGCCGCCCACGAGAAGCGCGCCGGTCAGCGTGCCGGTGAAGGCGAAGACCGATCCGACGGAAAGGTCGATCTCGCGCATCACCATCACATAGGTGAAGCCGACGATCGCCAGGAAGTCGATCGACACCCCGAACAGGATCGAGTTGAGATTCTGCCAGGTGGCGAAATTTTGCCGCGTCAGTGCCAGGAAGGCGAAGATCGCGAGCGTCACCAGCGCGAGCGCCAGGATATTCGAGCCGAAGCCGTTGCCGGCGAGGAGCGGCTTGTGCTTGCGTGCGGGGGTGTCGTCCAGTCTCTGGGTCACGGTCACGATCCCCTCCCCTCTCAGCGGTTGCCGGCGGCGAGCGCCATGACGGCCGCTTCGGTCATGTCCGCCCCTCCGACCTCTCCGGCCACCCGCCGCGAGCGCATGACGACGATGCGATGGACGAGGCGCAGCAACTCCGGCAGATCGGAGGAGAAGACGAGCAGCGCCTTGCCGGCCGCCGCCTCGTTGCGCACGACGTCGTGCAGCTCGGCCTTGGCGCCGACGTCGACGCCGCGGGTCGGTTCGTTGAGGACGATCACCTCCGGCGCGTTGGCGAGGCAGGCGGAAATCGCCACCTTCTGCTGATTGCCGCCGGAAAGTTCACGCGGTCGTCCCTCCGGCCCCGGGACGCGGATCGCGAAACGGCGGATGTCGGTTCGGGCGAGTTCGTCGACCTTGCCGGCATCCACGAGGCCGAGGCGCGAGAACCGGTCGAGCACAGGCGCCGAGACGTTGTCCGCGATGGTGCGGTCCATATAGAGGCCGGCTTCCTTGCGGTTGCCGTTGAGATATCCCAATCCCCGGCGCATCAGGCCGGCGGGGGAGACGTCGCGGACCGGCTTGCCGAGCAGCGAGAGACTGCCTGACGTCGGCGGAACGATGCCGAAGAGCGCCTGCGAGAACGGTTCGGCACCCGAGCCTTCCAGGCCGAAGACGCCGACGATCTCGCCCTTGCGCACGTCGATCGTCACGTCCTCGAAGGCGCCGGAAAGGCTCATGCCCTTGACGGCCAGTGCGACCGGTGCCGCAGCGACGGACGACAGGTCCGACACCGCCACCGGGCCGAGGTCGCGTCCGACCATGCGCCTGATCAGGTCGTCCTCGCTGAGGCCCTCGTTGCGCAGCGTCTCGACGAACTGGCCGTCGCGCAGGACGGTGATGTCGTCGGCGATCTCGAGCACTTCGGGCAGCCGGTGCGAGACGTAGAGGATCGTGTGGCCGCTCTCGCGCAGGCGCTTGATCAGCGCCATCAGCGTCTCGGCCTCGCGATTGTTGAGGCCGGAGGTCGGCTCGTCGAGGATCAGCAGGCTGGCGTCGCTTTCCACCGCCCGCAGGATCTCGACGATCTGCTGCTGGCCGGGGGTCAGCTGGCCGAGGATTTCGCGGGTGTCGACCTGCACGCCGAACAGTTCGAGGAGTTCGGCGGCCCGGCGGTGCATCCTGGCGAAGTCGATCCGCCCGCCCCGGCGCGGCATCCGGCCGACGAAGATGTTCTCGGCCACCGACATGTTGGCGAAGACCGCCAGTTCCTGATGGACCATGGCGATGTCGCCCTCGGCCCGGTCGGACGCGCTGGTGACCCGGCCGGAGAGACGGATCTCTCCTTCGTCGGGCTCGATCTCGCCATGGATGATCTTCAGCGTCGTGCTCTTGCCGGCGCCGTTCTCGCCAAGAATGGCATGCACCTCGCCGCGGGCGACGTCGAAGCCGACCTCGCGCAGCGCCTGGACGGCGCCGTAGCTCTTGCTGACGCGCGACAGGCTGAGGATCGGCTGCGCCGCGACCGAACTGGTTTGGGCATGCGGCAGGGTTCCGGCGACGGACATGAAGCCTCCCGTGGAAATGCCTGCGGGCCCTTCACGAGCCCGAGGACGACGAGAGGGACCGCCCGCTTGCGGACGGTCCCGACAGGATCAGTATTTCGGCAGGTTGGCGCGGGTGAACTGGTCGACGTTGTCGCCGTCGATCACCTCGGTGCCCATGTAGATCTGGGCCGGGAAGGGATTGACGCCCGCCGCCTTGTTGTCCGCCGAGATCGGGACGTTGGCGAGGCCGATCTTCTGATCGTTGTAGGCTTCGAGCATCTGGACTGCCATGAAGGCCTGCAGCGCGGTCTTGTTGACGATCGACGCGTCGATCACGCCGTCCTGGATGCACTCCAGCACCGGATCCTCGCGATCGTGGACGATCACGGTAAGGTCGGCGATGTCCTTCTCCAGCTCTTCGGCGGCGAGGCAGATGCCGGTGCCGGAGGAGCTGTCGAGGCCGATCACCGCATTGATGTCGGGATAGGTGTTGAACATCGTCTTGGCCGCGTCGATGGCGGTCGAGGTGGTCGCCTTGTCGTCGATCCGACCGGCGAGCTTCCAGTCGCTGTTCGCCTCCAGATACTCGGTCAGGCCCTTGAACTTCGCGTCGGTGTTGGAGGCGCCCCAGTTGCCGGAGGCGACATAGCTGCCGGACTTGCCGCCGCGCTCGATCAGTTCCTTGGCGGTGTCGACGCCGGCCGCGTAGTTGTCGAGGCCGATGAAGGTCAGCGCGCCGCCGTCGTCCGGCGTCACGGCCTCGATCACCACCACCGGAATTCCCTGCTCCATGGCGCGGCGAATGCCCGGCACGGCACCCGGCTCCCAGAGCGTGGTGATGATGCCGGCGGGCTTGCGGGCGATGGCCTGCTCGACCGCCTCTGCACCGGCCACCGGATCCCAGCCCTGCGGGCCGATCCGCTCGACGGTGACGCCGAACTGCTTCTGGGCGTAGTCCATGCCGAGAAGGCTGTCGAGCAGATAGGGATGGCCCTGCAGCTGCGAGGCATAGACGTAGGTGCGCCCGGAACCGTCCTGGGCCGAGGCGCTGGCGGTCATCACCACGACCGCTCCGGCAAGCAGCGCGGCGCGGCGGATGGACGACCCGATGATGTTCTTGAACATGTCTTCTCCTCCCGAAAAGCTGAGCGGAGCTGATCCCGACCTTCCCAATCGTGGAAGGGCCTCCCGGTCCAGGTCCGATCGGAGAAGGCTAACAACATGAAAATGACATGTCCATAAAAATAATTATCTTGAAAATAACTTTCTGTGGTGGCAATTTTTGGCCAACTCGCAACTTCGCGAAAGCGCGACCGGCAGGACGATCGGCAGGCAGATGAGCGCCGCACTCGGCATTCTCGAACACATCCAGAGCCTGCGCGGCAGCCTGAAGCCGACGCTGCAGCAGGTGGCCGACGCCATCCTCGCCCGGCCCGAGACCCGCGGCATGAACATCAAGCAGCTCGCCGCCGCCTGCGATGTCTCGGAAGCCTCGATCAGCCGCTTCGTCCGCGGCATCGGCCTGCCGAACTATCGCGCCTTCCAGCTGCGCCTCGCCGAGGAGGGCGGCGCCGGCTTCACGCAAAGGGGGCAATCGCCGGAAGAGGGCCTGATCTACGAGAACATCGGCCGAAACGACACGGCGGGCTCGATCCTCACCAAGGTCGCCCATCGCAACGCGGACGTGGCGCGGGCCTGCCTGTCGACCCTCGACCCGGAGGCGCTGGAACGGGCCGCGCGGATGATCGGCAAGGCAAACGTCCTCTACTTCTTCGCCGCCGGACTTTCCGCGCTCGCCGCGGAGAACGCGCTCTTGCGCTTCGCCCGGATCGGCAAGCCGGCGATCTTCCACCGTGACCGCAACAACCAGCTCCTGATCGCCGGTTCGATGCATCCGGGCGCGCTCGCCATCGCCATCAGCGATTCCGGCCGCACCAACCAGACCGTGATGGCGCTGACCGCCGCCCGCCAGGCCGGCGCCGCGACGATCGCGCTGACCGCATTCGCCGAATCGCCGCTCGCCCGCCAGGCCGACGTCACGCTGATCACCCCGGCCGGCTACATGCCGGCGGGAGACGAGCCGATCTACGAGAGCATGGTCAGCAAGTTCGGCCAGCTCCTGGCGATCGACGTCCTCTACTCGCTGGCCGCGGTCCACGATTTCGACGCTTCGGCCGCCGCCGTCCGGCGCGGCGATCCGTTCATCCAGCAGAGCCGCAATGCAAGGCGACAGAATGAAACCGACTGAAGCCAGCCTGACCAACGGCAAGACCGACGGCACGATCAACCGCCACTGGCCCCATCGCGGCGGCTCCTTCGAGGCGCTGATGACGGCCGAGCCGGAAGACGCGCCGATGGCCGGTCCGCGGCCGGACGAGGTCATCGCCAGGGTCGAGGCCGTGTCGATCTGCTCCTCCGACATCAAGGTGGTGCGCATGGGGCCGAACCACCCACTGTTTTCCGGCACGACGGAAGCGGTGGACACGATCCTCGGCCACGAGGTGTGCCTGCGCGTGCACGCAGTCGGCGCAAATCAAACGGAGCGCTTCCGGCCCGGCCAGCGGCTCGGCCTGCAGCCGGCGATCCGAATGGCAGGCAAGCGGCGCATCATCGGCATGGATCTGCCCGGCGGCTTCGCTCAGTATCTGCGCCTTGGTCCGGAGGCGCTGGCGGACTACGTGCTCGACGTGCCGGAACACCTGTCTGCGGCGGCGATCGCATTGCTGGAGCCCTATGGCTGCGCCGAGCGCGCCTGGCGCCCCAATGCCCGGCAGGAGTGGAAGGCCGGCGGCACGGCGCTGATCGTCAGCGGCCCCGATGCCGATTTCGACCTCGCCGAACTGCCGGACTGGTCCGCGGTGACGGTCGTCGGCGAGGCGCCTGCTTTCATGAACGGCCGGCCGGCGACCCGGGCGGATGATCTCGCCCATATAGATGGGCCTTTCGACGACATCCTCGCGCTCGGCGATCTCACGGTGGCGCAGCTCTCGCGCCTCGGCGACATGCTGGCGACGGGCGGCCTCCTGCTTCAGGGCCGCCGCTCGCCCTCGCCCGGCAAGGTCAGGCTCGATCCGGCCCGCGTCCACTACGACCATCTGAGCTTCCTCGGCACCACGGAGCGCGACCTTTCCACCGCCTTCGCGCCTTCTCGGCAGCGCTTCGACGTCAGCCCCGGCGGAGTGGCGCTCGTTCACGGCGCGGGCGGCGCGATGGGGCGGATCCACGTCCATCGGCTGCTGCAGCACGAAGACGGCCCGGAGACGATCATCGCCTCGTCGCGCAAGGGCCAGCGGCTGTCGGACCTCGAACGCGACTTCGCCCCCCTCGCCCGGTCCGCCGGCCGAAACCTCGTGGTCGTCGGCAACGAGGGGCTGGCGCAGGCGATTTCCGAATACGCGCCTGATGGCCTCGACGACGTGGTCGTGGTCGCGCCGGACCCGGCCGCCGTCGCCGATGCGGCCGGCTGGCTCGCGCCGGATGGCCTGCTAGCGGTCTTCGCGGGCTTTCCCTACGGCCAGCGGCTGGAGATCGACCTTGCCGCCGTCGCCCTCACCGGCCTGCGGCTGACCGGCTCTACCGGCTGCTCGGTCGCCGACATGCGCGACGTGCTGGCGCGGGTGGAGAATGGCACCCTCGATCTGTCCGCCAACATCGCGGCGGTGGCGGGCCTCGATGCCCTGCCCCAGGCGCTGAAATCGGTGGCCGATGGCACCGTCTCCGGCAAGATCGTCATCTACCCGCAGCGCCGCGACCTGCCGCTGACCCCGGCGCCAGGCTGGAACGCGGCGAAAGAGGCGGGGCTGACGGGCTAAAGCATGATCCCGAAAAGTGGGAACCGGTTTTCGGAAACGATCATGCGCAAACAGGAAGATAGAGCGGGACGATGAGCGGGGCTCATCTCATCCCGCTCTAGCGCGCCGACGAATTGCGCGAGACGAGCCATCGGCGGTGGAGGACCCGCCGGCTCGTCGGACATTACGGGAGGAACAGGCATATGACGGACCATGTCATCGGCGTCGACATCGGCACGACCGGCACCAAGACGGGCATCTACGATCGCGACGGACGCCTGGTCGGGGAGGCCTTCGAGGAATCGATCCTGCGCTATCCGCGCGCCGGCGAGGTCGAGCAGGACCCCGAGGAAATCTTCACCTCGGTGGTCAATACCGTCCGCGAGGCGATGGCCCGTTCCGGCCTTGCGCCCGACCGCATCGCGGCGATCGCGCTCGACGGCCAGATGGCCGGCATCATGGCCGTCGACGCCGACTGGCGGCCTGTGACCCATTACGACAGCTGGCTCGACACCCGCTGCGCCCCCTGGCTCGACGAATTGCGCCCGCACGAGGACGACATCATCCGCACCTGCGGCATGGCGCTCGCCTTCAACCACGCCCCGAAGATCCTCTACTGGCGCGATCATCCCGAAACCTGGGATCGCATCGCCAGCTTCATCCAGCCGGCCGGCTACGTCGCCGGCAAGCTCGCCGGGCTGAAGGGCAAGGACGCCTTCATGGACCGGACCTACCTCGTCTTCTCCGGCTTCGGCAGCAGCGAGCATGCCGTCTGGAACGAGGAACTCCTCGCCCGCTTCGGCCTGACCACCGAGAAACTGCCGAAGATCGTCGAGCCCTGGCAGATCGTCGGCTCCGTCCTGCCCCAATGGACGGAGGCGATGGGGCTCGCTGCCGGAACGCCGATCGCCGCCGGCTGCGGCGACCAGAGTGCCAACGTCCTTGGCGGTGGTCTCGTCGATCCCGGCGTCGTCTTCGACACCTCCGGCACGGCCTCGGTCTTTGCCACCGTGATCGACCGTTTCGGCACCGACACCACCTATCGCTGCCTAATGACCTGCCCGCATGTCGTGCCGGGCCTCTATTTCCCGATGGCCTATGTCGCCGGCGGCGGGCTGAATCTTCGCTGGTTCCGCGACACGCTCTCGCCGCGCGAGAAGGCCGAATGGGAGGGCCTCGGCGTCAATCCCTATGACGAGCTCGCCAAGGCGGCAGGTTCGATCGCGCCCGGCTCGGAAAAGCTGATCTTTCTGCCGCACCTTTCCGGCCGCAACACGCCGAACGATCCCGACATGCGCGGCGCCTTTCTCGGCCTCACCTGGCGGCACGAGAAGCCGCACATGGTCCGCGCGATCATGGAGAGCATCGCCTACGAGTACGCACTCTATCTGCGGGCAGTGCGCGAGATCGCGCCCGGCTACGATCCGAAATTCGCCGTCAATATCGGCGGCGGAGCGCGGTCCGACGTGCTTCGCCAGATCAAGGCGGACACGCTCGGGCTTCAATATCGCTGCATGGACCGCGAGGAATTCGGCACGCTGGGGGCCGCCATCGTCGCCGGCCATGCGGTGGGCCTGTTCCCCGATCTGCGCGAGACCGCCCGGCGCTTTGCCGGCCAGACCCGCGTCGTCGCCGAAGCCCGGCCTGAGATCACCGCGGCCTACGAGCCTTACGTCGACAGCTACATCGATGCGCTCGAGACCCTGTCGCCGCTGTTTGAGCGGATGAACCGCCGGCTGTCGGCGGACGCATGAATCATCACGGATGTGATTTTGCGTCACATCCGGGAAAATGCACTTGCATCACCATTCGTGACGGATTATCACATCGGTGACGATCGATCACATCTGCAAGGGAGGCAAACCGTGCGCGCCATCGTTCTCCATGCCCCGAAGGACATCCGCCTCGAAGAGCGGGACAAGCCGGTCGCCGGCAAGGGCGAGGTCGTCGTCCGCGTCGCCTCGGTCGGCGTCTGCGGCTCGGACTTGCCGCGGATGCTGGTCAAGGGCGCCTGGAAGATGCCGCTGATCACCGGCCACGAATTTTCCGGCCACATCACCGAGATCGGCGACGGCGTGACAGGCTGGGAGAAGGACGAGCTGGTCGCTGTGGCGCCGCTTCTCCCCTGCTATGAATGCAACCAGTGCAAGACCGGCAACTTCTCGCGCTGCAAGGACTACGACTATTTCGGCAGCCGCCGCGACGGCGCCTATGCCGAATATGTCGCGATCCCCGTCGGCAACCTCCTGAAGGCCCCGCAGCACGTCGATCCGCGCGCCATCGCCATGACCGATCCGGCCTCGATCGCGTTGCATGCGATCTGGAAGGCCGGCGGCATGACCGTCGGCAAGATCGGCGGCGTGATGGGCTGCGGCCCGATCGGCCTCTACGCCATTCAGTGGATGCGCATCATGGGCGCGTCAGAGATCGTCGCCGTCGACGTCTCCGAGGAAAAGCTGGCGCTTGCGAGGGAGGCCGGCGCGACGACGACGGTCTTGTCGAAGGACCTCGCCGCCAACACGATGAAGGCGGATGTCGTCATCGAGGCCGTCGGCATCGACGCGACGATCAACGGCGCGGTGATGCTCGGGGCCCCTGGCGCCCACGTCGCCTTCATCGGCATCCCCGTGCCCGACGTGAAGCTCGACAACAAGACCTTCCAGTATTTCCTGCGCCAGGAAATCTCGCTGCACGGCTCGTGGAATAGCTTCGGCGCCCCCTTCCCCGGCCCGCAATGGACGACGACGCTGGAGAAGTTCGGAACGGGCGAGTTGAAGTGGAAGTTCATGATCTCCCACGATCTCGACCTGTCGGAACTGCCGGAGATCTTCCGCCGCTTCGACGCCCGGGATATCCACTTCTCGAAGGTCCTGTTCCGGCCTTGAGCCGGACGGACGTTCGGGAGAGGAGGCCCGGATGACCACCGTCCTGACACTCGACCTCGGCACCAACGGTGCGCGCGCCGGCGTCTTCGACGTCGAGAAGAAGCGCATCGTCGCCAAGGGCGAAGCGGCCTATCCGACGCGCCATCTGCCGCCGAACCGGGCCGAGCAGGATCCGGAGGACTGGTGGCGGGCGCTCGGCACCGTCGTGCCGCAGGTCCTCGCCGAAGCCGGCAACCCCGAGATCGCGGCGATCACCACGGCCACCTTCTCCTCCACCGTCGTCGTCTGCGATCGCCGGGGCAGGCCCGTCGGCCCGGCGATCCTGTGGATGGACGCGCGGGCCTCTGCCGAGGCGGCGGCGTCGCACAGCGTGACACATCCCGTCCTCGCCTATGCTGGCGGGTCGAACGCCGTTGAATGGCTGGTCCCGAAGGCGATGTGGCTGGCGCGCAACCAGCCGGAGATCTGGAGCCGCAGCGACGTCGTCTGCGAGGCGCTCGATTTCGTCAATTTCCGCCTGACCGGCGAGTGGGCCGGCTCCCTGATGAACGCCACCTGCAAATGGAACTACGACAGTAGAGTCCGCGCCTTCTGCCAAGATCTCTACGAAGCCTTCGGGGTTCCCGAACTCGCGGACAAGCTGCCCCAGCGCATCGTCGACATTGGCGGCGTCATTGCGCCGCTGGATCCCGATGTCGCTGCGCAATGGGGCCTGCGTGGCAGGCCCATCGTCGTGCAGGGCGGTATCGATGCCCATATGGGCACCTTCGGCGCCGACTGCGTCGAGCCCGGCGCCATGCTGTTCATCGGCGGCACCTCCAACGTCCACCTCACCCAGGTGCCGGACGACGGCATGCCCGTCGAAGGCGTCTGGGGGCCCTACCCCAACGCCCTGACCCAAGGGCTCCGGATGATCGAGGGCGGGCAGGTCTCGGCCGGTTCCATCCTGAAATGGCTGTCGCAGGACATCTTCGGGATGGAGGACGGCGCGCTTTCCGACCTGTTGCAGGCTGCCGAAGCGATCGAGCCGGAGATGACCGGCCTCCTCGCCCTCGACTTCTGGATGGGCAACCGCACGCCCTATCGCGATGCCCGGCTGCGCGGCGCCTTCCTCGGCCTGTCCTTGTCCCACACGCGGGCCCACATCTACCGCGCCGCCGTCACCGCCGTGGCGCTCGGCGCGGCCAACGTGGTGTTCGACCTCGAACGCCAGGGCGTTGCCGTCGACCGGATCGTCATGGCCGGCGGCATCATGCGCAATCCGGTCTGGCTGCAGGCAACGATCGACGCCATCGGCAAGCCGGTCGGCATCGCCGAGGACGACAATCTTTCCCTCTACGGCAACGCCCTCGCGGCGGCCGTCGGTCTCGGCCTTTGGCCGGATCTCACCCAGGCTGCCGCGGCGCTGCGCGCGCCCGTCCGCCACGCCGAGCCCGACCCGGCCCGCCATGCGCAATACCGCCGACTTCTTGCCCAGTATCGCGAGGCGGTCGACACGCTGACGCCCATCCTGCATGCCCTGTCCGACGGACCGTCGAAGGAGCCCGCGGAATGAAAGAGGACATCGAGCGAAGCACCAGTCGCCTTCCCTCGGACGAGAGCCGCGAGCACCTGATGGTGCAGATCGCGCGCATGACCTACCAGCAGGACAAGACCCTGACGGAGATCGCCGCCGAGACCGGGCTCAACCGCTGGCAGGTCAGCCGCCTCCTGCAGGAGGCGCGCGACCTCGGCGTGGTCCGCATCGAGATCGTCCCGCGCACGCTGCGCCATCCCGACCTCGAGACGGGCCTTGCCGAGACCTTCGGCCTGCGCGACGCCGTGGTGGTGCCCGGTCCGATCGACCAAGGCGTCGACGGCGTCGCCCAGGCGGCGGGCCAGTATCTGGCGCAGATCAAGCCGCGCCCGCAGGTGATCGGCGTCTCATGGGGCCGAACGATGGGCGCCGTCGCCCACTGGTTGCCGCCGGATTGGGCCGACGGCGTCGCCGTCGTCCAGATCAACGGCACCGTCGCCCCGGTTCCCGGCATCGCCCACCACAACGACGTCGCCGAGACCTTTGCCCGCAAGGGCAAGGGGCGGATGGTCCCGCTGCCCGTCCCGGCCATCGTCGGCGAGAAGCTGACCCGCGAGGTGCTGGAGAAGGACCGGATCGTCGCAGACGTCCTGAAGCTCGCCCGCTCGGCGCAGGTCCTCGCCTTCTCCCTCGGCGTTGCCGGCGAGCATTCGGTGCTCATGCGGTCCGGCAACATCCAGAAATCGGAAATGGCCGGCCTGCTCAGGGCCGGTGCCGTCGGCGACGTCCTCGGCCACTTCATCAACCGGCGGGGCGAGATCGTCGATCCGGAACTCGACGCCCGCACCATCGGCCTGTCGGTCGCAGATCTCCGCCAGCGCGACCGGGTGATCGGCATCGCCGCCGGCCAGGACAAGCACGAAGTGACGCTCGGCGCCCTCAAGGCCGGCCTCGTCAACATCCTCGTCACCGACGAGGCAACCGCAACCTATGCAATGGAGCACGCCCATGACCGTTGAATCCCTCCGCGCGGTGACGGTACCGGAAGCGACCGCCCATGCCGCCTCGAACCACGCCCGCAATCCCGGCATGAAGCTTTCGCCGGAGATGTTCGAAGGCCACGCGGTGAACCGCAGCGCCGCCGAGCGGCGCGCCGCCTCGCTCGGTGCGCGGCGTTCGGTCAAGAAGCAGTGGCAGGCGGCCTGGCTGCTGAATGCCATCCGCTGCATCGACCTGACGACGCTTGCCGGCGACGACACCGCCGAGCGCGTCCGCCGGCTCTGCGCCAAGGCCCGCCGTCCGCTCGCCGCCCACATCATGGACGGCCTCGGCATCTCGGGCATGACGCTGACCACCGGCGCCGTCTGCGTCTATCCGACGATGGTGCCCCATGCCGTCAAGGCGCTACGCGGCACCGACATTCCCGTCGCCTCCGTCGCCACCGGCTTTCCCGCCGGCCTGATGCCGCTGAAGCTGCGGCTCGAAGAGATCCGCTACGCCGTCGCCGAAGGCGCCGCCGAGATCGACATCGTCATCACCCGCGAGCACGTCCTCAACGGCAACTGGTCGGCGCTTTACGACGAGGTATCGGCGATGCGCGAGGCCTGCGGCGAGGCGCATCTGAAGGCGATCCTGGCAACCGGCGATCTGCAGACGCTGCGCAACGTCTATTCCGCCTCGATGATCGCAATGCAGGCCGGCGCGGACTTCATCAAGACCTCGACCGGCAAGGAAGGCGTCAACGCGACGATCCCCGTCAGCCTCGTCATGGTCCGCGCCCTGCGCGACTATCTCGACGCCACCGGCCACAGCGTCGGCTTCAAGCCCGCCGGCGGCATGCGCTCGGCCAAGGATGCCCTGAACTGGCAGTTCCTGATGAAGGAGGAACTCGGCCGCGACTGGCTTGAGCCGACCCTCTTCAGGCTCGGCGCCTCCTCGATGCTCGGCGACATCGAACGCCAGCTGGAACACAACGTCACCGGTCGCTACGCCGCCTCGTCGCGGCACGCGCTGGCCTGAGGGAAGACGGACATGGATACGATCACGGACATCATGCAGACGATGAGCTACGGTCCCGCCCCGGAAGACAGCGGCGTCGTCCGCGACTGGCTGAAGAAGCATGAGGCCGGTTTCGGACACTTCATCGACGGCGCCTTCACCGCGCCCGGCGAGACCTTCGACGTCATGAACCCGGCGACTGAGGAGGTGATCGCCAAGGTCAGCCAGGGAACCGCCGCCGACGTCGATGCGGCGGTCAAGGCCGCGCGTTCCGCGCAAAAGGACTGGGCGGCGCTTCCCGGCCATGAGCGGGCGAAGTACCTCTACGCGCTTGCCCGCCACATCCAGCAGCATGCCCGTTTCCTGGCGGTGCTGGAGACCATCGACAACGGCAAGCCGATCCGCGAGAGCCGCGACATCGACGTGCCGCTGGTGGTCCGCCATTTCTACCATCACGCCGGCTGGGCCGAGATCCTCGCCGACGAGTTTCCCGGCGCGCGGGCGCACGGCGTTTGCGGCCAGGTGATCCCGTGGAACTTCCCGCTCTTGATGCTGGCCTGGAAGGTCGCTCCGGCACTCGCCGCCGGCAATACGGTGGTGCTGAAGCCAGCCGAATATACCCCGCTCACAGCCCTTGCGCTTGCCGAGATCGTCCGTGAAATCGGCCTGCCGAAAGGCGTCTTCAACATCGTCACCGGCGACGGCGAGACCGGCGCTGCGATCACCGGCCATCCCGGCATCGACAAGGTCGCCTTTACCGGCTCGACCGAGGTCGGCCGCCTCATCCGCCGCCAGACGGCCGGCACAGGCAAGGGGCTGACGCTGGAGCTCGGCGGCAAGTCGCCCTTCATCGTCTTTGCCGACGCCGATCTCGACGCGGCGGTGGAAGGGGTCGTCGATTCGATCTGGTTCAACCAGGGCCAGGTCTGCTGCGCCGGCTCGCGCATCCTCGTCGCGGAAGCCGCGGCCAAGCGCTTCGAGGAGCTGCTGCGTCGCCGCATGCAGACCCTCGTCATCGGCGACCCGCTGGAGAAATCGACCGACGTCGGCGCGATCGTCCATCCCGTGCAGCTCGAGCGCATTCGCTCCCTCGTCGAGCAGGGCCGGGCGGAAGGCGTGACCATCCATCAGGGCGAGGCGCCCGCCGGCTGCTTCTATCCGCCGACGCTGGCAACCGAGGTCGAGCCCGCCTCGATCCTCTCCTCGGAGGAGATCTTCGGCCCGGTGGTGACGCTGACGTCCTTCCGCACGCCGGAGGACGGCGTGGCGCTCGCCAACAACACCCGCTACGGCCTCGCCGCCTCCATCTGGTCGGAAAACATCAACCTCGCCATCGACGTCGCCGCCAAGGTCAAGGCCGGCGTCGTCTGGATCAACTGCGCCAATCTCTTCGATGCCGGCGCCGGCTTCGGCGGCTACCGTGAGAGCGGCTTCGGCCGCGAGGGCGGGCGCGAGGGCATGGGAGCCTATCTCGCCCATCCCGCTCCGAAGGCGAAGCGGCCGGAAGAGAAGCCCGGCACGCTGTCGGCGACGCCGGTCGCCGAGATGGCGGCAAGTGCCATCGATCGCACAGCCAAGCTCTATGTCGGCGGCAAGCAGGCGCGACCGGACAGCGGCTATTCCTATGGCGTTTCCGGCGCCAAGGGGGCGGTCGGTCTCGCCGGCCTCGGCAACCGCAAGGACGTCCGCAATGCCGTCGAGGCCGCCCACAAGGCCGGCGGCTGGGGCGCCCAGACCGGGCACAACCGGGCACAGGTGCTGTATTATCTCGCCGAGAACCTTTCGGCCCGCGCCGCCGAGTTCGAGGACCGGCTGAAGAGCTTCGGCCAGGGCGGCGATGCCGCGAAAGCCGAGGTGGCGACGGCGATCCGGCGGATCTTCTGGTATGCCGCCCAGGCCGACAAGTTCGACGGTGCCGTCCACCAGACCAAGAGCGCCCATGTGACGCTGGCAATGCACGAGCCCCTGGGAGTCCTCGGCATCGCCTGCCCGACGGCCCTGCCGCTGCTCGGCTTCGTCTCGCTGGTCCTGCCGGCGATCGCCATGGGCAACCGCGTCGTCGCGGTGCCCTCGCAGACCCATCCGCTGGCCGCGACCGATCTCTATCAGGTGCTCGACACCTCGGACGTGCCGGGCGGCGTCGTCAACATCGTCACCGGCGAGCGGGACGTCCTCGCCAGGACGCTGGCCGAGCATGACGACGTCGATGCCGTCTGGTACTTCGGCACGGCCGCCGGCGGCCGCATGGTCGAGGAGGCTTCCTCGGGCAATCTCAAGCAGACCTGGACCGAAGACGGGGCGGCGCGCGACTGGACCTCGTCCGAGGGTCAGGGGCGGAGCTTCCTCAGCCGAGCCACCCAGGTGAAGAACATCTGGGTCCCATACGGCGAATGATCATCTTCGACTGCGACGGCGTGCTGGTCGACAGCGAGATCCTGTCGAACGACATCGATGCCGAACTGATGAGCGCGGCGGGCTATCCGATCACCGCCGCCGCGCTGATCCGTGGCTATATCGGCCGGCCGAAGGCGGAGATCTGGGCCGCCATCGCCGAAGAGCGCGGCGTGCCCTGGCCGGACGGGCTGCTGGAGAAGGCCGATGCGCTTCTGCTCGAACGGATCGAGACCGATCTGCAGCCCGTCGCCGGGGTCGCCGAAGCGCTGGCGCTGATCCCCGGGCGAAAGGCGGTCGCCTCCTCCTCGGCCCTGCCCAAGCTGCGCAAGGCGCTCGCCCGCTGCGGTCTGCTGGAGATTTTCGATCCGGCGGTGTTCTCGGCCAGCCAGGTGGCGCACGGCAAACCAGCGCCCGACGTGTTTCTCCATGCCGCCCGCGAGTGCGGAGTTCCGGCCGAGCGGTGCCTTGTCGTCGAAGATAGCGTCGCCGGAGTACATGCTGGGCTTGCCGCGGGCATGAGAGTGATCGGCTTCACCGGCGGCCTCCACAGCTATTCAGGCCATGCGGCGGCGTTGCTCGCCGCGGGTGCTGTGGAGATAGTCACGAACATGTGCGACCTTTCCGACATGGTGTCGCTGCAAAGGCCGTAAGGGCTCTTGCGCTCCAGGACAACGCAATCCCCGAGAGGGTTTCTGACGGGCGAAATCGACAGCGACACGTCGAGGATCCTTCCCGACTTGTGCAGACGAGTCGTGCGGAACGTTCTAATCTGCTCGCCCTTTTTCAGGCGAGACATGATGTCTTCAAATTCGTGGAGCCGGTCCCGCGGGATAATGAAATCCAGCTTCCTGCCGACGGCCTCCTCGGCGCCGTAGCCGTACAATTGCTCCGCGGCGGGATTCCAAGATGTGATGGTTCCATCGAGGGTCTTCGTCAGGATCGCATCGACGGAGGATCCGACGATGGCTCCGAGAAGCGCCTCGCGTTCCATGAAGCGAACAAGCGCCCGCGCCAGCGCCCCGACTTCTCCGGGCGCGTCGACGGGAAGCCGACCGACTTTCGCGGACGTGGCCGAGCCCACAGCCTTCGTCATTGCCCGGATGGGTCTAGCGAAAGACACGCTGATGGCGACGGCCAGGGCAGCCGCGAGGAGCGCGGCAAGACCTCCCACCAACAGACTGGACCCGGCAATGCCTCGCGTTTCCGCCAGAAGGACCTCAATGGGCACGACTTCCAGCATCGTCACCCGCCGAAAGCCGCCGAGTTCGACCGGCCAGGCTGCAGCGCCGTAGCGCCTTCCATCGGGAGCCTCGATCTGGCGAACGGCCGCTTCATCGGTTGCGGTCATCTCCCCGAGGGAGGGCCAGCGATCCTGGACGCGCACGGGGGCGCCGCTCTCGAACGCGAACTGGCTTTCCGGATCCTCCGGATTGATCAGATAGTTGACCACCTCGTCGACCAGCAGGAGGGTTCCGCCGGCAAGGCTGTTTACCGGAAGCGTCTTCAGAATCGGGCGCATGTCGAGATTAATGACGACAATGCCGAGAGCCTGCGATGTCTCTCCATAGACGGGCGTGGCGACGCGAACGCTCGGCACGCGCGGGATCTCCAGTTCGCCGTATTCCCTGTTGTAGTTGAGGGGCGACACGTAGATTTCGCAGGACAGAAGCCGGGCGCTCTCCGAAACATAAGGTCGGTCGCCTTTTGCCTGCAGATCCGGGCCGCGAACTCTGCGGATCGATCCGTTTGGGCCGGATCGATCCGTCCGCAGGATCTCGCGTCCCTCCGTGTCGGCGCCGACGAGACGAAGCTGCAGATAGTACGGCTTTGCGCGCAGCATGGCATCGAACTCGGCAGCGAGCTGATCCTGCAACTGCGGCAAGGGGCGGGTGTCGGGACGTATCGGCAAGCCGGCTGCCAATCGCGCGGCGCTTTCCGTTCCGGGCATGTTGCGAAGGACGAGAACGTCGGCACGCGCCGAGGCGACGTAATCGGACAGATCCGCAGCGAGAAGCCCAGCGTGCGAACGAAGGTTCGCCATGGCGAGTGGCAAAGACCCTGCGACTGCGCGCTGATAGATCAATGTGCCGACGGCCGCAGCGGTCAACATCACCAGTAACACCATGGCGATCGACATTCGAACGGCAAGACTCACGGTTGAACCGCCCCCGCAAGCGAAACGCGCTTCGATGAGTGGGGGGGGCGCCTCTGAAAACCCCTTCGCCAAACCTTGAGCAACCATTTGCCCTTGTCCTCCCGCCGGCAAACCGGCGTCCATAAAGAGACGTGGGAGCGGAGGAGCTGCCGGCTAGGCCTGTTTCAACCAGAGGAAACGAGGACTTGGCGTTCGGAGCACGCCCTTGCTAACTTCAAATACCCGTGCGTTTGATCATCTGGGAACCGCCAATAGGTAGTTGTACGTACGCACTATCCGCAATTTCGTCCATCTCTTCCAAGTGTTAGACTGAAACTCCAGGTTTGGCTGGAACCAGGCACGGAGAGATGGGACCGGATGGCGCAAGCTCTTGCAAAACATCTTCGCACATCGATCTCGGGAGTGGCTTCGCGCCACTCGGTCTTGGTGATCGAAGACGATCCTTTGATCGGGATGCTCCTCATCGACTACCTGGAGGATCTAGGATTCAGGGTCTGTGGCACCGCGTCCACAGAGGATAGGGCCGTCGAGCTGGCGACGTTGCACCAGCCGGACCTCATCACATCCGATATTCAGCTTGCGCGAGGTGACGGCGTCACGGCGATCAGGCGGATTCGCTTCGAGCGGTGGGTTCCCGTCTTGTTCGTGTCCGGGAGCCTGAACAATGAGGCCCGGATGTTTCACGACGTCGCGCGAATCGCCAAGCCTTTCGACATCGGTAGTTTGGCACTTGGCATTGCCAAGGCCACGGCTATCGATGCGTTGAACCTCAGATCTGCGTAAGGGGCGCCGGTGCATGGATATGGGATTTTGTGAACCGTTGCCGTGCGCAGCTCGAGAGAGGCTGCAACAACGCACCACTGAATCTCGGATCGCCGTCAACGCAGGCGGTGCCGACCACTGCGGAGCTCTTGCGTTGGTTCGAGGCCAACTGGTGGCGATCTTCGTCCGCTTGGACGACGAGGTTCACGGGCCGTTGCGCGGAAGGTGGCATCTCGAAGCGTTGTTCGGCGGCCGAACCGTCCTGGGCGTAGACCCTTTCGAGGATCTGGAGGCGGCGGGTCGATGGATAACCGATCAGTTGCCTGCGCCGTCTATGAAGGACGTCACCCCAGAATGGCAGTCAGCGACAACATCGGTTTAGATGACCGAAGAGAAAAGGCCCCTTCCATTGCTTTAGGCCTCTAATTCGCGGATCCCGCCACGCGACACGTCAGCATACGGCAACGTCGCTGGATGCAGTACTTTTTGCAACACTATTTTTCAATTCTGACCGGAGCCGTGGATTACGCTCGTCCCCCCAATCACATTGAGGGTGTGCATGCCAACCTTTTATTTGCGGGCGGGTGTCAGCTATCGATCAGCGCGAGAGAAGGAAGGAACATCCGCAATGGGCGCAGAGCTGCCGGCAGGATCGGGCGAAGAGCCGCCGGCGCTCGGATGAAAAGAACGCAATCTCATTATCGTTCGCTTTTCTGACCCGCAGTTTATCCACCCATCCACAAGGGTCCGATAAGCCGATGTTATCGGACCCTTTAATTACTCTAGGACCGCATCTGCGATGCCCCAAGTGAATCTCATCCGCCACTCTTCAGCATGCTCCTTTCTTGACCGCGACGAGCCCCGAGGCAAAGTTTCCCGCTGCCCGTGTGGTTCGACGCGACGCTATGACCCCGGTTCATAGTACGCTCCGCTGCCATCTCAGACGCTTACGAGCTTGCCTCCGCCCGATCGGCGTTGGACCCGGCGCCCGTTCACACTTGCGGACCCGCTGGGCCACCTCGACACGCGGATCCGGGCCAGCGCCACTCGATTTTTGAGCGC
This sequence comes from Jiella pacifica, assembly GCF_010500815.1. Taxonomy (GTDB): domain Bacteria; phylum Pseudomonadota; class Alphaproteobacteria; order Rhizobiales; family Rhizobiaceae; genus Jiella; species Jiella pacifica. The sequence continues at coordinate 25,582 of NZ_JAAAMG010000028.1, read as the reverse complement.
CCGACGCCGCCCGGTTTTGGCGGAGAATTCGGAAACGCGCCCTGCGAGAGCATGACCTCGAGTGGGTGCTGAACTTCGAAAAGAATGATACAAGACAGAACGATAGAGAGGGTCGATAAACCGATCTCAATTTGTCGGGCCCTAATGTTTTCCCTCAAGGCAATCGCTCATTCAACATCGAGCAAGGCCGGCGGCGGCTTCGAATCTGCCTCCGCGCGTTGCATCTGTGTCAGGAGATCGTCTCTCGCCGACTCGCAGTGAAGGCGCGTCGCCTCGATGGCCGCTGAAGTGTCGCGGGCGGTGACCGCCACCACGATCTGATGGTGCTGCGCGATGATCTCGCTGACGCGGTCGTCGCCGATGCCGAAGCGTTTGCGCAGGCTGATGACCAGATCCCAGCCCTGGTCGAGCAGATGGGCGGCTTCTTCGTTGTCCGCGACCATGGCAAGATAGCTGTGGAACTCCATGTTTGCGTTCGACATCAGCTGGAAATCGCGGGTAGAGGCTGCGGCTTCGTAGGCGAGCTGGTAATTTCGAAGTTCGTCGCACTGCGCGTCCGTGATGTTCTCCGCTGCCCGACGCGCCAGCAGGCTCTCTATCGCCGTGCGAGTGTCGTGGATATCGGCGACGAATTTTGGGGTCACGGCGCGCAGCACCGCCCCCTTGTGCGGCTCGATGACGGCAAGCCTTTCCCCGACCAACTGGAGCAGAGCCTCGCGCACTGGAATGTGACTCGCGCCGTAGCGCTTGCTGAGCTGATCCACCCGGAGCCGCGCGCCGGGCGCCAGGGCGCCTGAAACGATGTCCTGCCGCATCGCCTGGACCAGACGCCCCGAGACTGTCTCGAGATTGGCTGCACGCCTCACGGGATCACCCTACGAACTGTCATTGCGCACCCTCTGCGTCCTCTTTGGCCGGACATTACCACGGAACGGCCCTGTTGCCATTCTGTCGATATTATATATAATATTGAAGTCGCCACGGAGGACGTCTGATGAATGTGGCTGACGCGAAATGGGAGGATCTTCATGTCGCATGGAAACGACCAGCAAGGCAGTGTCTCGGCTGACCTTCGCCGACGGCAGCTTTTGAAAATGATGGGTGCGGGCACGGCAATGGCGTTGCTGCCCAACACCATCGCATCACGCGCCGTGGCGCAGGACGGAGCGACCAAAGGCGGTGTCCTTCGCCTAGCCGCACCCTTCAATCCGACCAGCCTCGACCCGGTCACCAGCGGTGCCGGCTCGGATCACATGGTCCTCTATTCCATCTACGACACGCTGGTCGATTTCGAGCCTGACACGCTGCAGCCCCGCCCCGGACTGGCGACGGCATGGGAATTCGAAACCCCGACCAGGCTCGTCTTCACGCTGCGTGAAGGCGTCAAGTTTCACGATGGGAGCGATTTCGACGCCGAGGCCGTCAAGGCCAATCTCGAGCGCGCCCTGACCCATCCGCGATCCTCGGCCAAGGGTGACCTGCAGTCCCTGAAGAGCGTCGAAGTCCTGGGGCCCCACAAAGTAGCGCTGAACACGTCACAGCCGAACACAGCCCTGCCCCTGATCCTCGCCGATCGACCGGGCATGATGGCTTCGCCCGCGGCCTTCGAGGGTGGCGACCGAAATCCGGTCGGCACCGGGGCGTTTCGTTTCAAGCGCTGGGACGACGGCGCGGTGATCGATCTCGTTCGGTTCGACGACTATTGGGACGAGGAGATCCCCTATCTCGACGGCCTCACCTATCAGGTGATCACCGACCTCAACACGGGCCTGCGCTCGGTGATCGCCGGCGAGAACCATTTCGCCTACCGTCTCAACCCGCAGCAGAAATTGGTTGCCGATCGCGTCGGCGACCGCGTGGTCGTCAGCAGCGCTCCGACGGTCGCCGTCTACCATCTGGTCTTCAACTACGGGAAAGCGCCGCTCGACGACGTCCGCGTCCGCCAGGCGATCAACTATGCGATCGACCGGCAGGCCTTCAACCAGGCAGCCCTGATGAACCTGGGCACGGTTGCACAGACCATGCTGCCACCCGACTATTGGGCCCATGACGAGGGGCTGAACGAGTTCTACACGCTCGATCAGGAAAAGGCGCGAAAACTCCTGGCGGAGGCAGGTCATGCCGATGGGCTGGATCTGGAGTTCTTCAGCTACTCCGACCAGGCCTCGCAGCAGCGCAGCGAAGTCATCATGGAACAGCTCCGCCAAGTCGGCATCAATTGCCGCCTGATCTCCGCCTCCAGTGCCGAAATGTACCAAAGGTTCATGGTCGAAGGTCAGGGCGACATGATGATGGTGCTATGGACGGGCCGCCCCGACCCGGTGCAGGGGTTCCTGTTCGTCTACGGCGAGGACGGCGCCAACAACGCCGGTCACGTCCCTCCGCCTCCGGAGCTTGCCGAGGCGATGGCGGATGCGCTGGTCGGCCAGACCCAGGAAGAGCGCAAGCCCGCGTTCGCGCGCATGGAGAAGGCCGCGCTGGAGCATGCGCTCTCAAGCGAAGTGGCATTCGTCCCGGGCATCGAGGTCTACAGCCCAAAGGTCGGTGGCTACGAGCCCAACCTCTTGGGCAAGCCGAAATTCAACCGCCTCCACCTGAAGAACTGACCCCGCGCGGTCAATTTTTCCGTCCTCTCGCCAACGGTACGGCGCCCCCCGCACGGGGCGCCTTCCTTCGGCGCGAGCCGGCACGTCTCATTCCATCGTCCCGAGGATGTCTTCCCATGAGAATCCAACGAGTGTCCGTTCTGCATGCAGATGCCGGATGGCGCGTGACGTCCTTCCTCAAGATCGAGACGGCGGACGGCATCGTCGGTTGGTCCGAGTTCAGCGAAAGCGTCGGGACGGCGGGGCTGTCGGCCACCATCCTGGCCCTCGGCGAGAAGATCATCGGCCTCGATCCGCGACGGGTCGAGTGGATCATGGCCGTCCTTTACACCACCGTCGTGCCGGCCTGGTCGGGCATCAACCAGCATGCCGTCGCCGCCATCTGCAATGCGCTGCTGGATATAAAGGCCAAGGAACTCGGCGTCCCCGTCCACGCGCTTTTCGGCGGCATGGTGCGTGACAGGCTGCCGGTCTACTGGTCCCATTGCGGCAGTTATCGCGTGCGGTATGCGGACGCTCTGGGAAAGCCGCCTCTCCGGACGATCGACGATTTTCACGAGATCGGTGCCGAAGTGGCGCGGGCCGGCTTCTCGGGACTGAAGACGAACATCATGATGATGGAGGACGGGCAGCTGTCCGCCTTCCGCCCCGGTTTCGGGACATCCGGCTTTCCGGGACTCATACCGCAGCCGAAGGTTCTCGAGACGCTCGACCGGCAGCTCACCGCCCTGCGCCACGGCGCGGGCCCGGACATGGACATCATGCTCGACGCCAACTTCCATTTCCGCACTGAGGGCTACCTGCAGCTCGCCCGCGCCCTTCGCGATCACCGCCTGACCTGGCTGGAATTGGACTGCTACGATCCGAAATCGGTGGCGCTCGTGCGCCGCGAAGCGAACCTGCCGATCGCCACGGGCGAGTCGCTCTACGGCCGACGCAGCTATCGGCCCTTCCTCGAAGCCTATTCCATGGACGTCGCGATCGTCGACGTGATCTGGAACGGCTTCCTGGAAAGCACCAAGATTGCCGCCGCCGCAGAGACATACGAAGTGAACGTCGCGCCGCACAATTTCTACGGCCACCTCGCCGACCACATCAGCGCGCACTTCGCAGCGGTGACGCCGAATTTCCGGATCATGGAAATGGACATCGAGGACGTGCCCTGGAAGGGCGAATTCGTGACCGACGCACCGGTGATCGAGAACGGCGCCTTCGTCGTTCCCGACCGGCCGGGCTGGGGAACGGACGTCGACGAGAAGGCCGTTGCGCGGCACCCCGTCACGAGGTGAAGAGATGCTCAGCCAAGCCAGTAAGCCGGGGCCGGAGGCCGCGCGGCTCGGCGCGGTGAGGGACCGGGCCGTAGCCGGTCCGGCGGAACCGTTGCTCGACATTCGCGGCCTCGGCATCTCCTTCGGGCGCGCAGCCTCGCGCACTGCCGTGACGCGCGACATTTCCTTCGCGGTCGAAAAGGGCCAGTGCGTCGGGCTCGTCGGCGAAAGCGGCTGCGGCAAGACCGTCACCGGCCTCGCCCTGATGGGCCTGCTGCCGCTGAGCGGAAGCCACTTCGACGGCGAGGTGCTGTTTCGTGGCGAGAACCTGCTGCGCCTGTCCGAGCGCCAGTGGCGAAGCAAGCGCGGGCGGCACATCGGCATGATCTTCCAGGAGCCGATGAGCGCCCTGGACCCGGTTTTCACCATCGGCGAGCAGATCAGCGAGACGCTGCGCGCCCATTTCCGCATCAACCGCAAGGAAGCGCGTGAGCGGGCCATAGACGCATTGGCCAAGGTCGGAATTCCCGATCCATCGGTGCGCTACGAGGCCTACCCGCACGAGCTCTCCGGCGGCATGCGCCAAAGGGCAATGATCGCCATGGCGATCAGTTGCGAGCCTGCATTGTTGATTGCAGACGAACCGACGACGGCGCTGGACGTCACCGTCCAGGCCCAGATCATGGACGTGTTGGCAGACCTCAACCAGCGCATGGGGATGGCCATCCTCTTCATCAGCCACGACCTCGGCCTCGTCTCGCAGGCCTGCGACCGCCTTGTCACGATGTATGCCGGCGAAGTCGTCGAGAGCGGCGCGATCGACGACGTCCTGGTCGAGCCACGCCACCCTTACACCTCCGGTCTGCTTCGTTCCCTGCCGACCTTCTCGCCGCGCAAGTCCCGCCTCCCGTCGATCCCCGGCCGCGTGCCGAAGGCCGGCGAATTTCCCCACGGTTGCCGTTTCGAGAGCCGCTGCGCCCACGCCCGCCCGCGATGCCGCGTCCCGCAACCGATCCATACCCTTCCCACCGGGGCGCATGTCCGGTGCTGCCGGCACGAGGAACTGGACCTGCCGGGAGTGACGCAATGATCATCGACGCGACCCTGCCACCGGCAGCTGCGACGCGACCCGTCGTGACGGTCGACGACGTCACCGTGCGCTTTCCCCTCGGCCAGAAGAGGTTCCTGACGGCCGTCGACGCGGTGAGCCTTGCCGTCACGCAGGGCGAGACATTCGGTCTGATCGGCGAGTCGGGCTCGGGCAAATCGACGTTGGGCCGGTCGATCGTCTGCCTGGAAAAGCCGACGACGGGTCGTGTCCTGCACGGCGAGATCGACCCTTACGGGTTGAAATCGAAGGCCCTTCGCCTGCATCGGCGCCAGTACCAGATCATCTTTCAGGATCCCTCCGCCGCCCTCGATCCGCGCATGACCATCCTGAAATCCGTGCGCGAACCGCTCGACGTCCTCGCCGAAAAGCCCCGCCGGGAACGTGACGCCATCGCCATGGAGATGCTCGAACGCGTCGGGCTCGACGGCGGTTTCGCCGATCGTTATCCGCATCAGCTGTCCGGCGGCCAGAAGCAGCGGGCCTGCATCGCCCGGGTGTTGACGCTGCAGCCCTCGTTGATCGTCTGCGACGAAGCCATCGCCGCGCTGGACGTTTCCATCCAGGCCGACATCCTCAACCTCCTGGCCGACCTGCAGACGGAATTCGGCCTCACCTATTTCTTCATCTCCCACGACATCGGCGTCGTCGAGCACATCGCCGACACGGTCGCGGTGATGTATCTCGGCCAGATCGTCGAGATCGCTCCCGCCGAGGTTCTCGCCGATGGCTATCGGCATCCCTACACGGAAGCGCTGCTCTCGGCCGAACCCGTGGCGCTCCCCAGCCACATGCGATCCGACCGCCGGATCGTGCTCGAAGGCGAACTGCCGAGCCCGGTCAAGCCGCCGTCCGGTTGTCGCTTCCGCACCCGGTGTCGCTACGCCACCGAGCGATGCGCCGCCGAAGCGCCGCCGCTGCGTGAACTGGCGCCTGGCCACCGCGCGGCCTGTCATTACGCCGAGACGTTCCGCCGAGATCTCCAACCGCAGGAAGTGGAGGCCTGATCCATGCGGATGATACGTCTGATCGGCTGGCGGCTGTTGCAGGTCGTGCCGGTCGTCCTCATGGCCACCGTGGCGATTTTCGCGCTGGTGCAGATGGTGCCGGGCGACCCTGCGGCCGTCATCGCCGGAGAATACGCCACGGCCGACAACATCGCGGCCATCCGCCAGGAACTCGGTCTCGACCGCCCCGTCTGGCTGCAATATGCGACGTGGCTCGGAGGGGCCTTCCAGGGAGATCTGTCGGACTCGCTCATCACCGGCCTGCCGGTGCTCGACGAGGTGTTGCGGCGCCTTCCCAATACGCTTCTGCTCGCCGTGCTCGCCCTCCTGATCTCGATCGTCGTCGGCGTGCCGCTCGGCATCCTCGCCGCCACCAAGTCCGAGACGGCGCTGGACAGGGCCGCGACCAGCATCGCGTCGCTCGGCGTGGCGGTGCCGAATTTCTGGCTGGGGATGATCTTCGTCGCCACGCTGTCCCTCGGCCTCGGCTGGTTCCCGACCACGGGCGCCGTTCCGATCACCCAGGACTTCTGGGGCGCCCTGCATCATGCGGCTTTGCCGGCGCTGACTCTCGCCACCGCCGGCATCGCCGAAATCACCCGGCAATTGCGCAGCGCGATGATCGAGGTCCTGTCGTCCCAATATGCGAGGACGCTGCGGGCGAAGGGGCTGTCGCGGGCCTCCATCCTGTGGAAGCACGGCTTGCGAAACGTTTCCCTGACGCTGCTGACGGTCATCGGTCTGGTCTTCAACCACACGCTCGGCGCCACCGTCGCGACCGAAGCCGTCTTCGCCATTCCCGGCGCCGGCTCGATGATCGTCTCATCGGCGGTCAGCAAGGACTTTCCGATGGTTCAGGGCATCGTCTTCGTCCTGGTGCTGATCGTGATCACGATGAACCTGATCATCGATCTGCTTTACGTCATGCTCGATCCACGGGCGGCCAAGAAATGACCGACTTCATCGCAACACCACCCTCTCGCCAAGGCCTTGCCGGCCGGATGATCGGCTGGATTTTTTCCGACCTCAGGGTGACCATCTGCCTTGGCTATCTGGCAATGCTGGTGATCGTCTCGATCTTCGCGCCGCTGCTGACGCCGTTCTCGCCCATCGAGCAGAGCATGGACATCCTCATGCCGCCCGACGCCGCGCACCCGCTCGGCACCGACGACCTCGGCCGCGACGTCTTCTCGCGCGTCGTCTACGGCGCCCCGATGTCGCTCTATGCGAGTTTTCTCGCGGTCGGCGTCGGGCTCGTCCTTGGCTTGCCCGTCGGCGTCCTCGCCGGATATCTCGGCGGCTGGGTCGACGCGGTCGTGAGCCGGATGATCGACACGCTGCTGTCCTTTCCCGGCATCATCCTCGCCGTCGCGGTCACGGGCGCCTTGGGCATCGGGCTGACCAACGCCATGATTTCCGTGGGGATCGTCTTTTCGCCCAACATCGCCCGGCTGATCCGCATCCAGACGATCGTCGTCAAGAACGAACTCTACGTCGACGCCGCGCGCACCTTCGGCATGTCGGTTCCGCGCATCATCATCCGCCACATCCTGCCGAACGCCATCCAGCCAATCATCGTCCAGGTCACCCTGATGCTGGCCGTCGCGCTTCTGGCTGAAGCCAGCCTCAGCTTCCTCGGCCTTGGTGTCCAGCCACCCCATCCGAGCTGGGGCCAGATGCTGGCGCGCGGCTACAGCTACATGGAGATCGCCCCGGAGCAGATGTACGTGCCCGGCATCGCGATCCTTCTGACCTCCCTCGCCTTCAACGGCCTCGGCGAAGCCCTCCGCTCGAAGCTCGATCCGACCCGTCGCCCTCGCGGCTGACCGTCACTCACCTATCACGACAGGAGCTGAAAAATGAAAATCGGGTTCATCGGTCTCGGCGTCATGGGACGACACATGGCGCGGCACTTGGCCGCCGCCGGCCACGACGTCACCGTCTACAACCGCACCGAGGAACGCGCCCGGCAGTGGGTCGAGGCCAATGGCGGGCAACTTGCGCCGACGCCGGCGGCCCTGGCGGAGGGGCAGGACATCGTCATGGCCTGCGTCGGTAACGACGACGACGTTCTGGCCGTCACCACCGGTCCGCAGGGCGCGTTCGCGGCGATGACGAAGGACGCGATCTTCGTCGATCACACCACCGCGTCCGCGAACGTCGCACGGCGGTTGCACGACACGGCGACGGGGCTTGGCCTCGACTTCATCGATGCGCCGGTCTCCGGCGGCGAGGCCGGCGCCGAGAAGGGCGTTCTGACGGTCATGTGTGGCGGCGACGAAGCGGCCTTCGAGCGCGCCAAGCCGGCAATCGACGCTTTCGCGCGCAGTTGCCGTCTGATGGGACCCTCTGGCGCCGGTCAGCTCACCAAAATGGCCAATCAGATCTGCATCGCCGGGCTTGTCCAGGCGCTCTCGGAAGGCATCCATTTCAGCCAGACCGCCGGGCTGGACGTCGAGGCCATGCTCGACGTCGTGTCGCAGGGAGCGGCAGGGTCGTGGCAGATGGAAAATCGCGGCCGGACGATGAACCGCGGCGAGTTCGGCTTCGGTTTCGCCGTAGAGCTCATGCGCAAGGACCTCGGCATATGCCTCGCCGAAGCCAAGCGCAGCGGTGCATCCCTGCCGGTTACGGCGCTCGTCGACCAATTCTATTCGGACGTCGAGAAAGCCGGAGGCAGCCGGTGGGATACCTCCAGCCTGATCACCCGCCTCGCACCGGACGGCACCGGCGCAAAGGGTTAGCCGTTCGATGACCCGCCGTTTCAAGATCGTCTCCACCGACCCGCTGCATCCGCAGGCGGAAGCCACGCTGCGCGAGGCGCACGACTACCGTTCGGGCGGTGACGGGACATCGCTTCACGACCTGGTGGCGGATGCCGACGCCCTGATCGTCCGGCGCAAGCTGCCCGACGACATCTTCGACCACGCGCCGAAGCTGTTAGCGTGCGTCCGGCACGGCGTCGGCCTCGACTTCGTCCCCGTCGAAGCCGCCACGAGCCGCGGCATCCCAGTCGCCAACCTCCTCGACGCCAACAAGCAGTCCGTCGTCGAATACGTGGTTGCGACGGCCTTGATGCTGGCCCGAGGTCTGGCGGGTATCGACCGAGCGCTGAAGAGCGAAGGGTGGAACGCGCGCAACGGCTATGACGGTGGCTTCGAACTCTTCGGGAAGACGTTGGGCGTCGTCGGTTGCGGGCGTATCGGTCGGGGCGTTGCAGACGCAATGCAAGCCGCCTTCGCGATGACGGTGGTGGGCCATGCCGCCCGTCCGTTTGAGCACGACTTCGTCGTCTCTATCTCTTTGGAAGATCTTTTTGCCCGCGCCGACATCGTCACGTTGCACCTGCCGTCTACACCCCAGACCAGAGGTTTGATCGGTTCCGCCCTGTTCGAACGCATGAAGCCGGGTGCGATCCTGATCAACGCAGCGCGGGGCGATGTCGTCGATGATCGGGCGCTCCTGGCTGGGCTGGAGGCCGGCCGACCGTCGGCGGCCGCGATCGACGTCTTCGAACCCGAGCCTGCACCCCGCGACCACCCGCTGCTTCGGTACGACCGCGTCTTCGCGACACCCCACATCGCCGGACTGTCCCGCGAGAGCGCCATCCGCATGAGCACGCAGGCGGTAACGGAGACGCTGAAGGTGCTTCACGGCGAGAAGCCCACCTCGCTCATAAACCCGGCCGTCTGGGAAACCCACATCGCTAGGCTGAACGGCGCTTGAACCGGCCCGAAACCAGCACCAATGAGGATCCCTCCTCGAGCGGCCGTCGGCGACTTCACCAGAGAACGGATTGGGAATCGGCAAGAGACCTCGGCGCCCATCGGCGCGGGGTCACACCTATAGCCTCCGAGATCGCGCCAAATTCTGTTGTGGATGGAGCGGCGCATCTTCGCGCAGCAGCGTCCATCTCTGGGTCATATTAGCCAGGTGAACCCGCGACACGTCGCACATCATCTGGATCGGAACCTGGGCCGGTTTCGCGGTCGTGAGCCGGAAAACCTGAACGATGTCCCGTGTTCTGCGCAGGCATTTGCCTCAGAAGCGGATTGTAATGCCGATGGCCGCCCTACGGCTCGTTGTATCCTCGTCGCAGGCGCAGTCGTAGGGAACGTGGACTGAAACCGGGTGCTGAACGCAACGCCGAGGCCTGCCCCGACGGCGAAGCAGTCCTGTGCGCCGGCCGAGACGTTGGTCAGGTCGGTCGCGCTCGCGGCGGCAATGGCGACGCTGCTCGTCTGCGATGCACCGGCGAAATCGTGCTCGTAGTACAGCGAGAACTGCGGTTTCGGACCGCGGTGCCCAGGGTGAAGCTCGTCTCCGCCTCGATGCCGATGCCGCAAGAAAGGGCGTTTGCACTGTCGCGGTCGACTGCCAGATTGAGATGCCAGCGCCTATCTCGGTGTAGCTGCCGCTCGTGGCCGCTCGAATGCTGGAACGAGACGAAGAGCTGCTTTGGGATCTCGCGGACGGCCTTGAATTGGAGGACGGCGCACTGTGGATCCACGACCTCGACGACGACAGTGCCGTCATGGGTTTTACCGACTTCAGCCTCGCCAACCTGCGCAAAATCATTTCCAATCACATCGACCGTCGGAGCCAATCATCGGCCCCTAAGCCTGCTGTCCTCGCCGGATGCGTACATTGACCTTACGTCGACCTTCGGTAGATACGGAGAGCCGGCCAGGTCGAGACGCGCCTGGCATGGCGGGCTGTCACGAGAAGCCGGGAGAGGGTAGCCACCGTTGGCCGGCTCACATTGCAGAGAGTCGTGCGTGGTCTCGCATTATCGCTCCTTAATCGGCCGCGACGAGGCCGTTTTGAATGGCCGAAAAGCGGGGATCGAAGGTGCGGGCAATGGGTTCGGCCGCTGCTCCCGTGGCCACCAGCCATGGATCCGCCCCCCCGATCGTTAGCCGTGGCAGTTCTCTTCCTGGCCTGTCGGCATGCGACGGCAGGAGCGGCTGCATGCGTTCGCGCAAGGCGTCGAGCAGTGAAGGCGGAATGGCTCCACCAAAAACGATCGTGTCGGGGTCTAGCAGCGTCTCCAGGATCTGGACCACCCATTTCAGTCGCCCCCCCGCCGCATCGAGCCATACGCCGGCCGCTCCGCTCGTCAGTGCATCGTCGATGGCCGGGAAGAGGTCGGGCATCGCCGGGTCGAGACCCAGCCAGCGACAGAGCGAAGCCAGCGAGACGCCGTGCTCGATCGGCTCACCAAGGCCCCCATCCGGCATCCAGGGCAGCGCCATGCCGATCTCGCCGGCATTGTTGTGATTGCCGGAATGGATCTCGCCGCGCACGAAGATGGCGGCGCCGAGGCCGTAGCCGAAATAGAGATAGACGAAATCGTCGATGCCTTTCGCAGCACCCGACAGCTTCTCGGCCGCCGCCGCCGCCGCCGCGTCGTTCTGCAGGGTGACCGCCAGCCCCGTCTCGGCGGCCAGTTCATCGGCGATGGCGCGGTTCTGCCAGGCCGACATCATCCATGGATCGTAGTCGCGCGGCGCCTGGCCGAAAGGCCCGGGCATCGCCAGGCCGAGGCCGACGATCCTGTCTGCGGCGCCGGGCTCCAGGGCGGCCAGCCGCTCGCGGGTGTCGGCGACGAGCCCGTAGACGACGGGCAGTCCCGTCTCCGGCCCGCCATTCGGCAGCGGCATCTCAAGGCGCATACGCTCCGCGCCGAGAAGGTCGACGGCCACCGCCCGCGTCACGTGCCGGTCGATCTGGACACCCAGCGCGAAGGCCCCGCTGCCGTTGAGCCGATAGGGACGCGCGGGCTGGCCCCGGGCGATCCGCACGGGCGCATCCGCGATGACCAGATCCTCCGCCGCAAGATCGGCAACGATGTTCGACACCGTCTGGCCGGTCAGGCGCGTCGCCCGTGCGAGCTCAGCTCGTGACAGCGTCCCGTTCAGCCGCAGCGCTTCGATGACGACGCGCCGGTTGTGGGCGTAGGCACCGCCGAGATTGGCCCCCTGCGTTGCCCGGATCCGCAGTGGTCTGGTCATCGATTGTTCACCTGTTGACAATGCCGCCCGTTCGCGCAACCATTAATCCAAATTGATTGAATTAATGCCGTACACCACTCATAACCGTGCTTCAACAAGCCGCTCATGATGGCGGCTCCGAAGCTCACCAGGGGAGTCTGTCATGCGTCATCGTCTCGCTTCAACCGCCATGGGGGCCGCCGCCATCGCGGCATTCCTCGCCTCGCCGGCCTTCGCCGAAACGACGCTCCGCGCCCTCTTCATGGCACAGGCTGCCTACAGCGAAGCCGACGTGCGGGCCATGACCGAGGCCTTCACCAAAGAAAATCCCGACCTGAAGGTCGAACTCGAATTCGTCCCCTATGAAGGCCTGCACGACAAGACGATTCTCGCCCAGGGGTCGGGCGGCGGTTACGACGTGGTGCTCTTCGACGTGATCTGGCCGGCGGAATACGCCTCCAACGACATTCTCGTCGACCAGACCGACAAGATCCTGCCGGAGATGAAGGACGGCGTCCTGCCGGGCGCCTGGACAACGGTGCAGTACGACGGCAAGACCTACGGCATGCCGTGGATCCTCGACACCAAATACCTGTTCTACAACAAGGAAATTCTCGAAAAGGCCGGAATCAAGGCTCCGCCGAAGACCTGGGAGGAACTGGCGAGCCAGGCCGCGACCATCAAGGAGAAGGGCCTCCTGGACGAGCCGATCGTCTGGAGCTGGTCGCAGGCCGAAGCCGCTGTCTGCGACTACACCACGATCCTGTCAGCCTATGGCGGTTCGTTCCTCGACAAGGACGGCAAGCCGGTCTTCCAGACAGGCGGCGGCCTCGAGGCGCTGCAATACATGGCCGGCACGATGAAGGACGGCATCACCAATCCGAATTCCAAGGAATATCTGGAAGAGGATGTTCGCAAGGTCTTCCAGAACGGCGACGCGGCCTTCGCGCTGAACTGGACCTACATGTACAACCTGGCCAACGACCCGAAAGAATCCAAGGTCGCCGGCAAGGTCGGTGTCGTTCCGGCCCCCGGCCACGCCGGCACCAGCGAGGCCTCGGCGGTCAACGGCTCGATGGGTCTCGGCGTCACGACGACGAGCCAGCACAAGGATGAGGCTTGGAACTACGTCACCTTCATGACCTCCCAGAAGGTGCAGAACGAATATGCCAAGCTGAGCCTGCCGATCTGGAAGGCATCCTATGACGACCCGGCCGTCACCAAGGGCCAGGAAGAACTCGTCGCCGCGGCCAAGCAGTCTCTTGCCGTCATGTATCCCCGCCCGACGACGCCGCGTTACCAGGAACTGTCGCAGGCCCTGCAGCTGGCGATCCAGTCGGCGATCCTCGGAATGGCAAGCCCCGAAGAGGCGCTCACAGAGGCCGCCGACAACAGCGGCCTCTGATCGTCGCTGTCCGAAAACGTCCGGCGCCGTGCATCATGCGCGGCGCCTGACGTTGCGCCCTCCCCATTTTCGTCTTCAGTCACGAGGCTGTCTTGTCGAGCGCCTGGATCACCACCCGCGCCTGGTTGCTGATGCTGCCGCTGCTGATCGTGATGATCGCGATCGTCGGCTGGCCGATGGTCGATACGGTACGCCTCTCCTTTACCGATACCCGCCTAGTCGGAACGTCCGGCGAGTATGTCGGCCTTGCCAACTACGCCAAGCTCCTGACGGGCAACGCCTTTCTCGGCGCGCTACGCACCACCGCCGTCTTCGCGGTGTTCTCGGTCGCCGCCGAAATGACGCTCGGCGTTCTGGCGGCCCTGCTTCTCGACCAGCAGTTCCGCGGCCGTTCCTTCGTGCGCGCACTGATGATTCTGCCGTGGGCCTTGCCGACCGTGGTCAACGCCATGCTCTGGCGGCTGATCTACAATCCGGAATACGGCGCCCTGAACAGCCTCCTCACCCAGCTCGGGATTCTCTCGGAATACCGTTCATGGCTTGGCGAGCCCGGCACGGCACTCTGGGCGATCGTCGCAGCCGACTGCTGGAAGAACTTCCCCCTCGTCGCGCTCATCGCCCTTGCAGCCCTGCAGGCCGTTCCCCGCGACATCAAGGCGGCCGCCGTCGTCGACGGTGCGGGCGCCTTCGCGCGGTTCCGCTTCGTCCTGTGGCCCTATCTCGCCGGGCCGCTGACCATCGCCCTCGTCCTGCGCACCATCGAGGCCTTCAAGGTCTTCGACATCATCTGGGTGATGACGCGGGGCGGTCCGGTCAATTCGACCCGAACCCTTTCGATCCTCGTCTATCAGGAGGCCTTCTCCTTCCAGCGCGCCGGCTCCGGCGCATCGCTCGCTTTGATCGTCACGCTGATCGTCACCGTCTTCGCGGGCTTCTATATCGCCCTGATGCGGCGCAGCGGATCGAGGGCCTGACGATGGAACGTCGCTCGCTCGCCGCCAGCAGCCTCGTCTACGGCGCCGCCATCGTCATGTCCGCGGTGATCCTCGCGCCGCTCGTTTGGCTCTTCCTGATGAGCATCTCGTCGGCCACCGACCTGTCGGCTCAGCCCCTGCACTGGTGGCCCGAGACGCTCGATCTGTCGCGCTACGGCACCCTCGTCTCGCTCGTCTCCAACAGCGCCGGCGAAGCGTTCCTCGGTTCGCTGCGCAACAGCCTGTTCGTTTCCGGGCTTGCGACGCTCGGCGCCATTCTCGTCGCCGTTCCGTCCGCCTGGGCTGTTTCGCGCACGCCGCAGGTGCAGTGGTCGCTCTTTGCCGTCATCGCGACCTACATGCTGCCGCCCGTCTCACTCGCGGTGCCGCTCTACATGGGACTGGCCCATTTCGGCCTCCTCAACACGATCGTCGGGCTGGCGCTCGTCTATCTGACGATCCTGGCGCCCTTCGCCACCTGGCTCCTGAAGACCGGCTTCGACACCATCCCCCAGGAGATCGAAAGCGCCGCGATGATCGACGGAGCAAGGCTCGACCAGACGATGCGCCTCGTCACCCTGCCTTTGGCGAAACCGATCGTGGCGACGACCGCCCTGTTCGCCTTCCTCCTGGCCTGGGACGAGTTCTTTTACGCATTGTTGTTCACGGCCGACCAGCGGGCCAAGACCGTCACCGTCGCGATCGCCGATCTCGCCGGCGGCCGGGTCTCCGACTACGGCCTCATCGCGACCGGCGGCATCCTTGCCGCCCTGCCGCCCGTCCTGATCGGGCTCGTCATGCAAAGGGCCGTGATATCCGGCCTCACTACCGGTGGAGTTAAGGGATGACACTTCCAGGCGATCCGACCAGCCCCCAGGGGCTGGTGGCGATCGAGCGCGAGATGGCGCGCCAGTCCGATGACGCGCTGGCGTCCTTCGAGGCAGGCAGGACCGTTGCCGAGCGCATTGCCAATTCGCTGAACGAGACCGGGCGCCTTCTCATGCTTGGCATGGGCGGCTCCCATGCCGTCGGCCGCGCAATGGAGCCTTTCTACCGGGCGCAGGGCGTCGAGGCCTTCGCGGTGCCGATGTCCGAGCAGCTCGTCTCGCCGGTTGCCGTCGATGGCCGGACCGTCCTCCTCACCTCGCAGTCCGGCGAGAGCGGCGAGGTCATCCGCTGGCTTGAGCAATCCGGAAAAACCAAGGACGTCTTCGGCCTCACACTCGAAGGCGGCTCCAGCCTGGCCAAGTCCGCCCCCAGCCTCGTCGGCGCCGGCGGCACCGAGAGGGCCTTCGCCGCGACCCGCAGCCTCACGATCACCTTTGCCCAGCATCTGGCGATCCTCGTCGCGCTCGGAGCAGACGCGGCCGGAGCGCTCGAGGCCATACGCGAGGCGGCTGACGTCTCCGCGGAACCTGCACTCGAGGCCTTCGCCGGCGTCGATACGGTCGTCACCTCCGGCCGCCTGCTGCGCGGCGTCGCCGAGGCCATCGCGCTCGGCTTCACCGAACTCACGCGCGAGCCAGCCTATGCGCTGGAAGGCGGACAGCTGCGCCACGGGCCAATGGAGATGCTGGGAGGCCGCGTCGGCCTTGTCCAGTTCTGCGCCGACGAGGCAGCCGCCGATCTCGTCCGCAGCCTGTCGAAAGCCGCCGTCGAGGCGGGCTCGCCCGTCGTCGTCTTCGACGCCTCCGGCGGCGAGCCGGTCCCCGGCACGGTGTCTTTCGGCTTGCCAAAAGCCCAGGGGCCGGCGGCGATCTTCCGGATCCTGCCGGTCGCCCAGCGCTTCATGGTGCAGCATGCCGCAAGGCGGGTGCCGGATGTCGGCACGCCGCGCCGCTCGCAGAAGATCACGGGGATCGTCTGAGGCGCAATGTCCAGGTCCCGTCCCCTCGCCGTTCTCGGCAACGTCAATGTCGATCTCATCCTCGGCCCCTGCGCGCCCTGGCCTCGGCCGGGCACCGAAGTGATGGTCGAGCATGACGATCTGCGCGTCGGCGGTGCCGCCGGCAACACCGCGCTCGCCTGGGCCGGCCTCGGCCGGTCGCACGAGATCTTCGCCAATGTCGGGTCGGACAGTTTCGGCGCGTGGCTGAAGGCGGGGTTCGGGGCTCGGGCTGAGAGTTGGGCCGTCGAGAAAACGGCGACGACCATCTCGGTCGGGATCACCCATCCCAATGGCGAGCGGACCTTCTTCACCTCGCGCGGCCATCTGCCGCAGTTTTCCTGGGCTTCGGTCCAGCGGATGCTGAATTCAGAGACGCTGTCGGGGGGCATTCTCCTCGTCTGCGGATCCTTTCTGACGGGCAGCCTGACGAGCGACTATGCCCGGCTGTTCGACTGGGCAGACCGGCACGAGGTGGAAATCGCCCTCGACACCGGCTGGCCTCTGAACGGCTGGAGCCCAGAGGTACGCGAAACCGTTCACGGCTGGTTGCCGCGTTGCCGCTACCTGCTCCTCAACGAGATCGAGACCCTCGCCCTCGCCGAAACCGACGACATCGCCGCAGGCATCGCGGGGCTCAGCGGCAAGCTTCGGCCGGATGGCATCGCCGTCGCAAAGCTCGGTGCCAACGGGGCAATGGCGCATGCACCTGACGGCGGCCTGATTCACCGATGGGCACCTGCTGTCGAGGTAATCGACACGATCGGGGCCGGCGACGTCTTCAATGCAGGATTCCTGATGGGGATCGCGACGGGCGATCCGCTGGCCGAGGCGCTCGATGCCGGCATCGCAGTCGCTTCGCGGGCGATCTCCACCACGCCCCGTCTCTACGCGCTGAAAGATCCGACATGAGCACGCTCGAAATCGCCGCCGTGACGAAGCGCTTTGGCGCGATCGACACCCTCAAGGGAATCGACATCGTCCTTGAGAACGGCGAGTTCCTCGTTCTTCTCGGCCCGTCGGGTTGCGGCAAGTCGACCTTGCTCAACATCATCGCCGGGCTTCTGGAGCCGAGCGGCGGCGACATCCTGATCGACGGCCGCTCCATGCGAAAGGTCCATCCGAAGAACCGCGACATCGCGATGGTCTTCCAGTCCTATGCGCTCTATCCGAACCTTTCGGTCGCCCGCAACATCGGCTTTGGCCTCGAGATGCGCAAGGTGCCGAAGGCCGAGCGGGAAGAGGCGGTCCGCCGTGCCGCCGAGATCCTGCAGATCGAGCCGCTGCTCGCCCGCAAGCCGGCGGAGCTGTCCGGCGGCCAGCGCCAGCGCGTCGCCATCGGCCGGGCGCTGGTACGCGATCCCAAGGTGTTCCTGTTCGACGAGCCCTTGTCGAATCTCGACGCGAAGCTTCGGACCGAGATGCGCACCGAGCTGAAACGCTTGCACCAAAAGCTGAAAGCCACCATCGTCTACGTGACCCATGACCAGGTCGAGGCGATGACGCTGGCCACCCGCATCGCGGTTATGCGCGAGGGCCGCGTAGAACAGATCGGCACGCCACGCGAAATCTACGACCACCCTGCGAGCCTCTATGTCGCCAGCTTTATGGGATCGCCCCCGATGAATCTCCTCGAGGGGCGCGTTTCGGCGAATGGCGACAGCTTCGAGGCCGAGGGCGGAAGCTGCTTCATTCCGATCCCCGCGGCTTCACGCAGCACACTCGGTCCGGGCCGCCCGGTCATCGCCGGCATCAAGCCCGAGCACCTCGCTCCGGCGAGATCTGACACGCGGTCCACCCTGTCGATGGACGTCGAGGTGGTGGAACTCACCGGCGCAGAAACTCTGGTGATTGGCCGCACCGGCGGACAGACGCTGGTCGCCAGCGTTAAACCGGACGATGCACCTGCCATCGGCACGCCTTTTGCACTAACCGCTCCGGCGGACCACGTCCGCTGGTTCGATCCTGACAGCGGCAAGGCCTTCCCGGCATGACACTCGAGTCGCCGCTGCATGACGATCGTGGGCATCGGTTAACGGTTAGGGCGGTTGGTATGACTTGGAACTGAGCCGGCAGTTTCAGCGGCGACGCAGTGACATGCGGTACTCGAACCGATCGGCCGGGTGCTGGCTGGCACTGACATAGACGATCGTGCCGGCGGAGCTGTACCGTCGGATGATATCGAGGGCAGGCGAACCGGGCACGGCGTCGAGCATGTCGGCCACAACATCGCTCAGGACCGTCGGTCGGATCACCTGGACCACTTCGTCGACGACGACGCCGTGCCGCTCCGCGATCCGGTCGGCAATCAGCCCGCGATAGCCTTCCAGGCCGTCGAGGGCGTCGGCGTAGCGCGGCTCGATGTAATTGTCCGTCCAGCAGATCGGCGGGTCGTTTGAGAGGAAATCCGAAGGCAGGGCTTTCACAAGGATCCATCGCGTCCCCGGTCGAAAGCCCAGGCGCGCCGCGAGACGATCGTCGGAAACGATTTCCTCGCGGCTCAAGATCAGCCTGTCGGTCGCGGCGCCGAAATGGACCAGCTCCTCGATCGACGTCGTCGAAGCATCGTAGCTCGAATGTCCGACGCTGGAGGCGACACGGGTCCCGACACCCTTCTGGCGCGTCACCAGGCCGAGCGTAACCAGCCGGTTCAAGGCGGCGCGCACAGTCGAACGGCTGAGCTGGCGCTCACGCGCGATCTCCACTTCCGTCGGCAGAAGCGCCCCCACTGGGAACGTCCCGTTCTGTATGCCGCAGATCAGCTCGTCAGCAAGTTCGGCGTAAATCGGGCGGAACGACATCCATGATTCTCCATGAACCGACGACCGTGTCAGGACGGTTGACTCGTCGCAAGACCCGCGTATGTTCGGACATTCCAGTTTGTTCGTACATACTGGTTGGGAGGAACACAATGTCCGACGAAAAAGCGCACGCGGTCATCGACACCGCGCTCGAGGACGCTGAAAAGTTCGATTTCGGCTCCAAGGTTCGGGATGATGGAGGATTAGGTCGGCACCGGAAACCCGGCGCGTCGTGCTATCCTCGGTTATGTTCGCCCGCCTTCTCCGCACCCTCGACGCCCGCCGCCAGCTTCGCCGCCGCGCCGTCGCCGAGGCCGGCCGCCTCCTTCTGGAGATGCCGCCCGACCATGCCTGGCTCACCGCCCGAACCCGAGGCGATGCGGAGCCGGCGGACAGAAAATTGTGGGCGCAGGTCAGGCAGGAGATCGCCCGCCAGAGCGGCTATCAAGGCCCGTCCGACACGGCGCCCCTGTATCTCGAGCGGCAGATGCTGTGGTCATGGTCCGTGAGACGCTGTTTCCATCACCGGAACAGCTGCGAGATGACAGAGGAAGACGCGTTTGCGATCGACAACGCCTGGAGGCCAAGCGACTTCTGCGTCTCCAGAGCCTTAAGCCTCGTCGACTCTTCTTCGAGATCCGCGTCGACGAGCCTGCCCACGCCGGCATCCATTCGGTCGATCGACGCGTCGATGAAGGTCGTCTGGACGTCGATGCGGTTCTGGATTGCGCCCAAGCCGGCAGCAGCGTCAGTAATCTGCTCGAGCATGTAGTCGACGCCGACGATGTAGTCGTCAATGTCGGCGCTCGACGATGTCACGTCGACGTCCGCTAGATCAAACGTCAACAAGTATCCCTCGCTCGTCCGGATGTTCCCTACGTAGACCGCCGCGGCGTTATTCCCGTAAATGTCGTACATCGCCGGGTCGCCGGTGAACTCGATCATGCTTCCGCTGGCGGTCGCAACGAGGCCAGAACCGGAAGCGGCGAATTCGATGACCTGCGCAAGTTCTGCCGCGGAAGATACCGTAGCGTCTGAGCGCCCGAGCGCGGTGTTCACGACGTCGCGATCGATCGTCTTGGTCGAGGGACCGCCGGAGCCGATCCCGACGTCAAACATCACTGTGACGTTCGAGGGCATCGTGAACGCGCTGGTGAACGACATCGTGCCGGTTGCCTGCATGTTATCGTGCTCAAAATGAGGTCCGGCTTCGAGACCGAACGCAAAGTTCGAACCGATCGTCGAGACCACGTTCGAGATCGTAATGCTCGATCCTGGATGGCCCGACGTCTCTGTGGATGAGATCTCCAGCGGACCGGAAGACCAGTGAAACCCGCCGGCCCGGGCGTCGATACCCTGCGCGGTGAATGCGCTGTCTAAGACCGCTTCCCAGTCAGAAACCGTCGAGATCGTTCCGGCAACGCCGACACCGAGGGCAGCATCGACGCGAGCCCGATCGATCACGACGGTATAGAGATCACCCGCCTCCACCGGACTGTCGTCGACTAGAATGTCGAAGGTGATCGTGTCCGAAGCCGACAATGTGCCGGGACCGGTGAAGGCGAAGTCGTCGTGGCCGTTGTGACCGGTCCCGGTGACATTGACAGTGCTGAAGCCGCCGATATCGCCCAATTCGCCCGAGTCTTTCTGCAGGAGGCCGCCGCCGCCGGTGTTGATGAGCGCGAGGGCATTCAAATCGACGGACATTGAGCCAAGCGAGATCCCGCTCGCCGTCCTCGAGATCGAAGCCGTGATCGACGTCGTCCGGTCGCCAATGTCCTTCAAACTCATCGAGAGGTCGGTCGAAAGCCAGTTCACGCCGGAAAAGCTCGCGGAATCGGCGACGCTTTCGATCTGCTTGTAGATCTGGTCGAGTTCCGTTTGGATTTTCTCGCGATCGACGCCATCGGTTTTTGCGGCAAGGAGCCTGGCTTTGTATGCGGATACCAGGTCTTTTGCCGAGGAGAGGCCCTGATAAGCCGTATCAACCATGGCACTTCCGAGGCCCAGCGTGTCTCGGACCGCAGCGGTTGTTGAGGAGTCCGAGCGCATGGTCGTCGCTATTGACCAGAATGCGGCATTATCTTCGGCGTCGGCCACGCGCAGTCCGGTTGCAACTGCACCTTGTGCCGTCTCTTCTGCAGACGAAATTGTCCTAAGCGTCTGAAGGCTAGAAATCGACGACGTGTTCGTGTGAAGGCTCAGCATGTCAGGCAGTTACCGTTGCGTAAATGTAATAAAGACAACGGATTATAATTGCAGATGAAATCGTTAATCCCGGCTAAACGGTCGCAACTTCAACCTAAAATAATTCGCACCAAGCCAACGACGCATGCTGATATGGAACATAACAAGAACATACGCTAACGTGCAGAAACGACTCAGGAGCCGCCCGATGCCACCGAAGACCGCCCCTCGGTACTGGATCGACAACCGGACCACCTCCCTCCCGCTGATGGCGCGGGATCTCGGCGTCGCCTGACGCGCCTTGGGCGGCTCTTGCGGGAGCCGCTCCGGGAGCGCCAGACGCTCGTCAACGACTAATGAGGATTCACTATGCGTGAGAAGGACATCCGCACGATAGAAATGCTCGACGGCATCCCGGGCGACGCCGGCAGCGAGGAGACTGCGACTGAGCTGCTCGTCCAAGTCGTCCGCCGGCTCGGCTACGGCGCCCTTTCCGACGCCGGACTGGAAGCGCTTGCCGCCGCTCATCGGGAGCACGACGACAACCGGAGGTGACCACCCGGTCCCTGAACGACCGAAGCCCCCGGAGTGGCGTCAGAGGGCTTTCCTATTCTCGCTTATTTGCGAAAACCGCCAATAACCCATAATAGCCCGCCCCTGCCGCCTCAGTCGCCGACCGCCTCATACGTGCCGCCCATCAAGATCCCCGCGCACCCTCCGTCCGTCCTGACCTCCAGCTTTCCGAGACCGCGATCGACGATCCCGACCAACCCGCCGCCGACCTTTCCATGCGCGATGCCGTCGATGAAGGTTCCAGCCGGCCCGCCGATCTGGGCCGAGAATTCACGCCGACAGACCGGCTTGCTGTCGCCGCGCCAGACGAACGGCTCCCAGGTAACTCGCCATCGCGTCGGTCCGGTTCGGTCGATCCGGAGGTCGCAGACATGGCGGGTGCCGCATTCGCGATTGTAGTAGCCGGAGAACCGATCGGCCGAGAGGGCCGGCGTGGCGAGGGCGGCGATCGCGAGGGTGATGAAGAGGACGCGCATCATTTGTCGTCTCCCCCATCCGGGACGCGAGCGTCGAGGATCGCCCGCATCTCGTCGTCGGAAAGATCGGCGACGCGTCTCGCGATCCGCCAGCCGGACTGATCGACGCGCTGGCCAAGGACCTCGTCGAGCGCCCGCCTCTCGGCCTCGGCCTTCGCCTGTTCGATGAACGACCGCTCCCACGCCTCGAGCGTCCTCGTCGGGATCGGCGGCGGCGTCCGGCGGGCAAGGATCTCGTCGAGGCTGACGGGCCGGAAATCCCAGTTGTCGACGCCAACATCCACGGCGCCCGCGACCTGCCGATTGCCGTGGACGTGTCCGAAGAGGTGGATCGCGTCGCGGAAAAAACCCGGCCACTCGGCGAGCGGGTAATGACATATGACGACGCGCCGGCCGTCCACGGCAATCTCATGGAGGTCGTGGACCGACTCCCAGGGCCACTCACGCACGGAAGCTCGGTCATGGTTGCCGACGACGAGGTACTTGCGGCCATTCAGCAGCCGGAAGATCTTCTCCGCGTCCACGATGGGCATCTTGTATGAGAAGTCGCCAAGGTGCCACACGGTGTCACCGGGCGCGACGACGGCGTTCCACCTGGCAACCAACTCCCTATTCATTTCGTCGATGCTCGCGAACGGCCGGCCCGACATTCGGATGACGCCTTCGTGGCCGAAGTGGTGGTCGGCAGTGAAAAAGGTTCTGATCATCGGCCTGCCTCGCGGCTGTCGTCGCGCATCGCTTCGATCGTCTTCAAGAGAATGTGGACGGCAAGTTTTTGCCCGGCCGAGCGGCAGAGAGGCTCGGCACGCAGCGTCCAGTACTGGACGGTCGATGCCGGCAGGGTCACCTCCACGGTCTCTTGATCGTCGCGGGGTGCCAAGGCATCGACGTAGACACCGACCGCCTCCTCCGCGATCTCGACGGGCAACCGGCGCTGGCTGACCACGAGCTTCGCTAGGCGCCCGTAGAATCCGGCGTCGAGTTCGATCGTGAGTTCTTGCTTCTGCATGATGGGCCTCCTTCGCCCGCTAATTCCGGATTTCGAATGCATCGCGCCCGTCGACGAGCGTCTCGACGATCCGAGACAGCTGTCGCAACGAGCCGCCCTTCCACGCCCTCCGGAGAAGCTCTTCCTCGTCCGGGGCGATCGGCGTGATCATGCCATCGAGGAGTCCGCGCCGGCGCCGGATGTCGTCGACGATCTTGCGGGCGATCGGGCCGACGTGCTCCGGACCAGGGTCAGGCATGCGGACAATGTCGAAGCGATCCCTCAGCGGCGCCGGAATGCTGAGCGTGTTCGCCGTCGCCAAGAAACTCACGTGGCTCAGGTCGATCTGGGCGTCGATCGCCGCCTCATAGTATGCTCGGGCGGTGTGCGCTTCGAGCATCGGGAGCAGCGCGTCGACGAGGCTCCCATTTTCCCAATGCCTGCCGGCCTTTTCCAACTCGTCGAGCACAATCACGGGATTCGCGACGCCGTGCTGCCGGATCGCTTCACCAGGCGTCGAAAGCTGCGAGCTATGCCACCTCGCGGGCGTCCCGCCAAAGCTGTTGTCGCCGCTGCTTGCACACGGAAAGATCACGTGCGGGACGTCGAGGATCTCGCAGATCGCCTGGAGGAGGCTCGTCTTGCCGGTGCCGGGCGCGCCGACGAGGAGGGTCGGCTTCAGCCTCACGACCTCGCCGAAACGGACCGTCGCCAAGAGCTTCCGGACGACGTCGGCGGCATGCGGCCACTCATCGACGAGAGCGGCGGTCGGATCGGTGATCGCGGTGACGAGAGGCAGGTCGCGGCCGGCAATCGCACCGCAAGCCTGCCACATGGCCTTCGTCGCCGTGGTCGCGGGGGCGTCGGCGGCCGGCGCCTGCAGGACGCGGACGACAGGATCGTTGTGGTCGGATTCCTCTCGCCGGGGCTCCGGGGCCTCCGCCTCGGCGTTGCTGCCCTGCCGATCGGCATCGTCGATGAGGATGCGAAGGATCTCGATCGCGTCTCCGGCGCTCCGCCCCTGCTCGATCGCGAGGTCGATCATCCGGCAATCGATCTCCGTCGCAACGAGATCCGCCGGCCACCGGACGTCGGAAGCACTGAAACGCCGGCGGAGGATCTCGGTCATGATGGGCTCGCCGATATCCCTCGCGTCGATCTCGACGTCGACGAGGCGGCGGAGGATTTCCGGGATTTCGTCGTCGTCGCAGACGCGGAGAAGTGCGTCGTTTTGAGCGAGAGCCGAGATCACCGCCGCCGGCTCGAGAGGACTCGGGCTGCCGTCGATTTTCCGCGTCGCGAACTCGCCGGGCCGCGACATCATCAGCGTCGTCGCAATCCTCCGCGCAGCCAGCGCCCACGCATCGCCGGCGCGGATAACGACGAGGCGGGACCGTTCGACGTCGACGCGGTCGGGGAGCCCGGGATTCGCGAGATGGATGGCACGGTCACTCGCATGCGAAACGCGAGCGAGAGCGTCCTGATGGAGGACGTCGAGCATGTCGATGTCGTCGGGATCGACGGGCTGGGGCCGGCGCTTGCCGACGATTCGGCCGATCTTGTTGTTCATGGGGAAAGCCTCCAGATTGGCGACGACTGGGCCTGCATCGCCCGGGCTCGTCTGGATGCTCTAGTGGTAGCAGACGCCGGTTAAGACGGCTTTAGGGATTTCACGAGGATCCTCAGATTTCGTCGATTTGCTCGAATTCCCCGGACGCCGCGAGTTCGAGAATCGCGGACCTGGCGGCCTGTCGAGTCAATCCCTCGTCGCGCATCTCTTCATAGAGCGAGCGGATCTCGTCGGAGAACTCAGATCGCAGCTTTCGCTGTTCCTCGAGCTTGCCGAGCAGCTTCGGGGGAATTCGAGAATCGCCGCTGATCCATCGGGTGACGGTTCGCATCGGGACGCCCGTGCTTTGTTGCAGGAGTTCTGCGGTCGAGCGGGGGAAGACGGCTTTGACGAGCGCGATCGCCGCCGCGGCGTCGTAGGGCACGAAGCCAAGCTTTTCGGGATTTTGGTCGTCTGTCATGTCGAGGGGCCTCCGTTCGCCCGGGATTTAAGATCATCGCACGATGATAGACGACGGTTTCGTGAGGCTGAACCGGCGCTTCACATGCCCTATGACGACCAACACCTGTCGCCGCACCTGTCGCCGTGGGAAATAGGGGTCTCCGGAAACCCTTGTGCCCGACCTGAGACATAGGTGACACTTCGTACCGGAGACATGGGTAACACTTTTCGCTTTGCGGGAGGTGTTGATGCCGTGGATGGAAAGGTCCGTCATGGACGAACGTCTGCGCTTCGTGGCCC
>NZ_JAAAMG010000027.1 GCF_010500815.1 Jiella pacifica | reverse complement strand
CGCCCGCCGCAGCAACGCAATTTGCAAGTTTCTGCGGCCACACACGGCTGAAACCGGCGAAAGTCAAATCTTTGCACATGCCGATCAGTCAGCCATTTCAGTGGCTTCGAAATTCTTCACGGGAGACAGACGATTGTCCAGTTCACCGGCGCTATGGTGGCGAATCCGCAGGCGATCAGCCAGACTGCCCACCGTAATGGGTTGACCCCTGCCATACCCCTCGATCACCAGTAGTGCCTGATGCTGCCGTGCTGCCAAGCCGACGCTTTTTGCCTCAGCCTCGCTGAACCCCGCTCATGATCGCGCCAATTGCGTGCTCACGATCGCCTGAAATCAGCGCTCACAATGGAATGAAATCGGCGCTCACGATCAGCGTGTGGTTCGGCGCGGCGCTATGACCCTGCTTCATGGTACGCTCCGCTGCTATTTCAAACGCTTACCAGTGTGACCCCACGCCGATCGGCGTCGGACCCCGGCGCCGATTCACAGCCGAACACACGATAGCACCTGACCACATGTCCGAACTCGAAAAATCTGCTTGCATCAAACGGGGCGTCCACACACGTTTGACACATTACGAAAACCCTCCCGATCACAGGCGATATTGCCTGTTCATCCGATGCCTATACGCCAGATGCTTGCTGGCGATGGACACGCCTCCTGGGAGAAGCGGCGGGGCGTTCGCCGCAGAATGAATGGAACACGTGCAGAGGGTAACTGACCGTGACTGCGGGAACAGAGAATCGGACGATGCGAGCAGCGGTGGTGACGGGACCCGGCGAACTCAACGTCGAGGTGGTCGCCCGGCCCATTGCTGGGCCGGGCGAGGTCCGCGTCAGGCTCGAAGGATGCGGCGTCTGCGCGTCGAACCTCACCCCCTGGGCAGGGCCGGAATGGATGGAGTTTCCGACCGAGGCGGGCGGCCTCGGCCATGAGGGCTGGGGCGTGGTCGACGCGCTCGGCGAAGGTGTGGACGGCGTCGAGGTGGGCGACCGCGTCGCCGCGTTGTTCTACAAAAGCTACGGCGAATACGATGTCGGCCCCGCCGAAAACGTCGTGAAGCTGCCCGATGCGCTGGCCGATACGCCGTTTCCGGGCGAGCCGATCGGCTGCGCCATGAACATCTTCCGCCGCTCCGGGATCCGGGCCGGCGAGACCGTCGCGATCATCGGCATCGGCTTTCTCGGCGCGATCCTGGCGCGCCTCGCCACACAGGCCGGCGCCCGCGTCATCGCCATTTCCCGCAGGCCCTTTTCGCTGGAGGTCGCGAAGGACATGGGCGCGGCGGAGACGATCGCCATGGAGGACCACTGGCAGATCATCGAACAGGTGCGGGCGCTGACCGGCGGCAGCTTCTGCGACCGCGTCATCGAGGCCGTCGGCAGGCAGTGGCCGCTCGACCTCGCCGCCGAGCTCACCCGCGAACGCGGCACGCTGATCGTTGCCGGCTACCATCAGGACGGGGCGCGGCAGGTCAACATGCAGCTGTGGAACTGGCGGGGCCTCGACGTGATCAACGCCCATGAGCGCGACCCGGCGATCTACATCCAAGGCATCCGAGACGCCGTCGCGGCGGTGGCGGACGGCCGGCTCGATCCCGCCCCGCTTTACACCCACCGCTTCGCGCTGGAGCAGTTGGGCGACGCACTGAACATGACCCGGGACCGGCCGGACGGCTTCATGAAGGCGCTGGTGACGTTCTGATGTCGCCGGGCGCAAGCCGCTGGACCGCATACAGCAGCTGCTGCTGTTCGTAGTCCGCTAAAGAAATCGTTGCGCCGCGCCTCTGTCCCGCAAACGTAACGCGCCCAGATGAAGAAGCATCGTTACTAACGAGCGCCCGATCCGCGGCGGCGTTGGCCATCCTCATCTTTCGTCTGCAGGCTTCGTCTGCAGCCAGATCGTGCGAGCGGGATTTCATCGACGTGCCTTGCGACTGCTCCATCGACCACGGCAGCAAGGGCCCCGCCATGGGCGAGGAGGCCTCTGCCGCAGCGGGGCGGCGGTACGGCATCGGGGCGGTCGGCCGCTCGAGCGCTGCGGTCGGTTCCATCCATTCCGCGATTTCTCATTGCCCAGCATGACGACTAGGAGGTCTGTTTGTCCCGCTATTTCGTGACCGGAGGCGCCGGCTTCATCGGACGCCAGGTCTGCCGCGAGCTTCTCGATCATGGCCATCAGGTCCGGGTTCTGGATGCGTTGATCGACCAGGTGCATGGCGGCGGCTCGGACATCGACGTGGGGGATGCCGAAATCCACCGAGGCGACGTGCGCGATGGCGATGCGGTACGAGCGGCGCTCGCAGGTGTGGACGGCGTCGTCCATCTCGCGGCCGAGGTCGGCGTCGGCCAGAGCATGTACGAGATCGAGCGCTATGTCAGCGCCAACGACGTCGGCACGGCGGTGCTCCTGCAGGAACTCATCGACCAGCCGGTGGAGCGGATCGTCGTCGCATCCTCGATGAGCGTCTATGGCGAGGGCCGCTACCGGACGCCGGACGGCCGCATCGTCGACGATGCCCGGCGCCGCCCCGAGGCGATCAAGGCGGGGCGCTTCGAGATCCTGTCGGACGACGGCGAGACGCTGGAGCCGGTCGCGACCGACGAGACCAAGCCGACGGATCTCGCCTCGATCTACGCGCTGACGAAATACGCCCAGGAACAGGCGGTGCTGATCTTCGGCAACGCCTACAGGACCGATGCCGTGGCGCTGCGCCTGTTCAACGTGTTCGGGCCGGGGCAGGCGCTGTCCAACCCCTATACAGGCGTTCTCGCCAACTTCTCCTCGCGCATCGCCAGCGGTCAGGCGCCGACGATCTTCGAGGACGGCCGGCAGCGTCGCGACTTCGTCCATGTGAACGACGTCGCGCGGGCCTTCCGTCTGGCGCTGGAGAAGCCGGAGGCCGTCGGGCAGACCATCAATGTCGGCAGCGGACGATCCTATTCCGTCACCGAAGTGGCCGAGAAGGTCGCCGAGGCGATGGGCAGCGACATCCGGCCCGAGATCACCGGAAAGTCCCGCACCGGCGACATCCGCAACTGCTTCTCCGACATCTCCAAGGCGCGCCGGCTTCTCGGCTTCGAGCCGCAGCGGAGCCTCGAGGATTCGCTTGGAGAACTCGCCGAGTGGGTGGCCTCCCAGGCCGTGACCGATCGCAACGAGGAAATGCGCCGGCATCTGGAAGCCCGGGGCCTCGTCGCATGACGAAGCCGGCAACGGACACGAAGACACAGGCTTTCGGTTTCGCGGAGTGGTTCCGGCCGGGAGAATACAAGCGCACGAGGGCGGCGCTGGACGGCATGGAGCGGGTCGGCACGCGCCACGTGCGCACCCACCTGTCCTGGGCCGAGTATCACGGGGAAGGGGGGCGGGAGTGGTACGACTGGCTGCTGCCCGAGATCGGCAAGCGCTTCGAACTCCTGCCCTGCATCCACTACACCCCGCCGTCGATCTCGCGCACCGGCACCTCGGCCGGCGCGCCGCACCGGCTGCAGGACTATGCCGATTTCGTCGACCATGTCCTGACCCGCTACGGCGAGCATTTCGAAGCCGTCGAGCTGTGGAACGAGCCGAACAACCTCCTCGACTGGGACTGGCGGGAGGATGCCGACTGGCAGCTGTTCTGCGAGATGGTCGGCGCCGCCGGCTACTGGGCCCGCGAGCGCGGCTTCAGGACGGTGCTTGGTGGCCCGTCGCCCTTCGATGCCCACTGGCTGCGGCTGATGGGCGAGCGCGGCGTCCTTGGCGTGATGTCGGCGGTCGGGTTGCACGGCTTTCCGGGCACCTGGGACAGCGAGGTCGGCACCTGGGGCGGCTGGGAGAACCTCACCCGGCAGATGCGCGAGATCCTCGCCGACTATAACCCGAACGCCGAGATCTGGATCACCGAGGCCGGCTATTCCACCTGGCGCCACGACGAAGCGGCGCAGGCGCAGAGTTTCCTTGATGCCTTGAACGCCTCTGCCGACCGGCTCTACTGGTATGGCTGGCAGGACATCGCCGATACGGTCGCGGTGCAGGAAGGGCTGCGCTTTGATGACCGGCACTATCATATGGGGGTCGTCGACCAGGACGGCCGCGACAAGCTGCTCGCCCGCCTCCTGGCCAAGGGCGGGCCAGAGGCCGTCGCCTCGACCTTGGCCCTGGCGGCACCGCATGTCGCCCGCGAGGCAAAGCCTATCGTCATCACCGGCGGGGCGGGCTTCATCGGCTGCAATCTCGCTGAGAGCTTTCTGGCGGAAGGCCGCGACGTCCTCCTCCTCGACAATCTGTCCCGCCCCGGCGTCGAGACCAACCTCGACTGGCTGAAGGAGCGTCATGGCGAGCGGGCCGGCTGGATCCCCGTCGATCTTCGCGATGCCATGGCGCTGCATGACGTGGTGCGGGACGCCGAGGCAGTGTTCCATCTGGCCGCGCAGGTGGCCGTCACCACCAGCCTCGACGCGCCGGTGGAGGATTTCGAGGTCAACGCCCGTGGTACGCTGAACGTCCTGGAGGCGGTGCGCCGCTCCGGCCGTAAGACGCCGGTGATCTTCGCCTCGACCAATAAGGTCTACGGCAATCTCGCCGACCTTGCGCTGGTCGACAGCGGCGACCGCTACGTGCCGAGCGACAACGAGATCGCCGCCCACGGCGTCGGCGAAACCCGGAACCTCGATTTCTGCACCCCCTATGGCTGCTCCAAGGGCGTCGCCGACCAGTATGTCCTCGACTACGGCAAGTCCTACGGCCTGCCGACGGCGGTCCTCAGGATGAGCTGCATCTACGGCCCGCGCCAGTTCGGCACGGAGGACCAGGGCTGGGTCGCGCATTTCCTGATCCGGGCGCTCAATGGCGAGGAGATCGTCATCTATGGCGACGGCAAGCAGGTGCGCGACATCCTGCATGTCGCCGACGCCGTCGCCGCCTATCGGACGCTGCTGTCGAACATCGACGCGGTCAAAGGCCAGGCCTTCAATCTCGGCGGCGGGCTGGCCAATGCCGTCAGCCTGCGTGTCCTCCTGCGCGAGATCGGCGAGATGCTCGGCCACGAGGTGGCGATCCGCCATGCCGAGACGCGCCAGGGCGACCAGGGCTACTTCGTCGCCGATACCCGCAAGCTGTCCGAGGCCACCGGCTGGCGGGCGAAGACCGGCTGGCGCGACGGCGTGCGCGATTTGAATGGCTGGCTCTCCACCTGGAACGGGCCGGCAGCCGGTGCATTCGAGGGAACGGCGCAGCCGCTGCTCGAAAGGCTGCGGGCATGAACGGCGGCAGCTCCCGGGCGCCGTTCGGGCCCGTCCCGCGTTGCCTGCGAGCTGCCACTCCTTGCCCGCCTGACCTGGTTCCTCGCGTACTGGAGGTGCTCCGATGATCCCGAACCGCGTTATGATGACCACAGATGCCGTCGGCGGCGTGTGGCGCTACTCCGTCGACCTCGCCGGGTCCCTGAACGAGGCCGGCATCGAGGTGGTGCTCGCCTGTCTCGGGCCTGCTCCCTCGGAGGACAAGCGCCGGGAGGTGGAGGCGCTGAAGGCGACGCGGCTCGTGGCGCTTGACCTGCCGCTCGACTGGATGGCCGACGGGCCGGAGGCGCTGGACGGTGTACCTTCGCGCCTCGTCGCCCTCGCGGACGAGACCGGCGCCGACCTCCTGCATCTCAACCTGCCGTCCCAGGCGGCCGGAATGGAGACGGCCAGGCCGGTGGTCGTCGTCTCGCATTCCTGCGTCGTGACATGGTGGGCGGCGATGCGGGGTGAGCCGCTGCCATCCGAATGGACTTGGCAGCGCGATCTGAACGAGGCCGGCTTTGCCCGCGCCGACGCCGTGATTGCGCCGTCGAGGGCCCATGCGGCGGCGCTCGGCGCGGCCTATGCGAGCACCAGGCCGGTGCGGACGGTGCCGAATGCGATCACGCCGCCGGCTCAGAAGCGGCGCTCGCCGAAGCAGCCCTTCGTGTTCGCCGCCGCGCGCTGGTGGGACGAGAGCAAGAACGCGGCGCTGCTCGACGCGGTGGCAGTGGAAATTTCCTGGCCGGTGAAGGCGGCTGGCGCTTGCCGCGGCGACAACGGCCAGAGTTTCGCCTTCGCCCACGCCGCGGCGCTTGGCGAACGGCCCTTCGCCGAGACGAAGGCGCTGATGGCAGCGGCCGGCATCTTCGTCTCCCCCTCGCTCTACGAGCCTTTCGGTCTTGCCGTCCTCGAGGCCGCGACCGCCGGCGCGGCGCTGGTTCTTGCCGACAACGCCACTTATCGCGAGCTGTGGGGCGGGGCGGCCCGCTTTGCCGATCCGCGCGATCCCGCGGCCTTTGCCCGCGAGGTCGAGGCCCTCGCCAACGACACCGCAGCCCGCTCGCTGCTCGGTGCGCTGGCCGAGGAGCGAGCGCAGCGCTTCACCCCGGCTCGCCAGCTGGACGTGTTGTTCGCCGCCTATCGCACAGCCGCGGTCGATCGCTCAGGCCTCTCTCTCGGTGCGGCACAGGCCGCCGAGTGACCATGCGCTTCATCTTCTACACCCACTCCCTCGTCTCCGACTGGAACCACGGCAATGCGCATTTCCTGCGCGGCGTCATGCGTGACCTCGTCGCGCGGGGGCACGAGGCCCTGGCGCTGGAGCCGGAGGACGGCTGGAGCCGGGCCAACCTCCTCGACAGCCAGGGGCCGGCGGCGGTCGATCGCTTCGATCTCGATTTTCCCGAACTCGCGAGCCGCTCCTATGGCGAAGACTTCGGCCACGAGGCGGCGCTCGACGGGGCCGACGTCGTCGTGGTGCACGAATGGACCGATCCGGCCCTGGTCAAGCGGATCGGCGACGTCCGCCGCAACGGCGGCCGGTTCCTGCTGCTCTTCCACGATACCCATCACCGCGCGGTCTCCGACGAAGAGGCGATCGCCGAAATGGCGCTGGCGGACTATGACGGCGTCCTCGCCTTCGGCGAGACGCTGCGCCGGCGCTATCAGGATCGCGGCTGGGGCCGGCAGGTCGTCACCTGGCACGAGGCCGCCGACGACCGGCTGTTCCACCCGATCGAGGCGGAAAAGACCGCCGATCTGGTCTGGATCGGCAATTGGGGCGATGGCGAGCGCACCGAGGAACTCCGCCGCTTCCTGATCGAGCCTGTGAAGGATCTGCAGCTCTCCGGCAGCGTCCATGGCGTGCGCTATCCCGAGCCGGCGCTGGCGGCGCTGGCCGATGCCGGCCTCGCCTATCACGGCTGGATCGCCAATGCGGACGTGCCGGCCGCCTTCGCGCGGCACAAGGTGACCGTGCATGTGCCGCGCCGCCCTTACGTCGAGGCGCTGCCGGGGATTCCGACGATCCGGCCGTTCGAGGCGATGGCCTGCGGCATCCCGTTGGTTTCGGCGCCGTGGCGCGACGAGGAGGGCCTGTTCCGCGCCGGCACCGACTATCTGGTCGCCGAAGACGGCGACGCGATGCGGGCGCAGCTCCGCCGCGTGCTCAACGACCCCGATCTCGCAGCGTCCCTCGCGGCCGCCGGCCTCGATACGATCCGCGCCCGCCACACCTGCCGCCACCGCGTCGACGAGCTTCTCCAGACCATCGAGCGCCTCGGCGTGCCCGGCAACACCGTGAAGGAAGCCGCCCAATGAAGATCGCCTTCTACGGCTCCAGCCTCCTGTCCTCCTACTGGAACGGTGCCGCCACCTATTATCGCGGCCTTCTGCGGGCGCTCGCCGCGCGCGGCCACGACATCACATTCTATGAGCCCGACGCCTACGGGCGACAGGAGAACCGCGACATCGAGCCGCCGGAGTGGGCCAAGGTCGTGGTCTGGAAGGCGACGCCGGAGGCGCTCCGCGAGGCGGCGGCCGAAGCAGCCGGTGCCGACGTCGTAGTCAAGGCATCCGGCGTCGGCTACGAGGACGACGCGCTGCTGGACGCCGTGCTCGGCGCGGCGCGCGCCGACGCCGTCCGGATCTTCTGGGATGTCGACGCGCCGGCGACACTCGCCGAATTGCGCGAGAAGCCTGACCATCCGAGCCACCGCCAGCTCGACAAGCTCGACCTCGTCCTCACCTATGGCGGTGGCGACCCAGTGGTCGAGGCCTATCGCGCCCTTGGCGCAAGAGCCTGCGTACCGATCTACAACGCGCTCGATCCTGAGACCCATCATCCGGTGCCGCGCGACGAGCGCTTCGCCGCTAGCCTCGGCTTTCTCGGCAACCGCCTGCCGGACCGCGAGGCGCGGGTCGAGCAGTTCTTCCTGGAGCCGGCGGCGCGGCTGCCGGAGGCGTCCTTCCTCCTCGGCGGCTCCGGCTGGGGCGACCGGCCGCTGCCCTCGAACGTTCGGGCGATCGGCCATGTCGGCACGCGCGACCACAACGCCTTCAACGTCACGCCCAAGGCGGTGCTCAACATCAACCGCGCCAGCATGGCCGAGATCGGCTTCTCGCCGCCGACCCGCGTCTTCGAGGCGGCGGGCGCGGGCGCCTGCCTGATCACCGACGAGTGGCCGGGCATCGACCAGTTCCTGAAGCCTGGCGAGGAAGTGGTTGTCGCCCGCGACGGCACCGACGTCCTCGACATCATGGCAGAGCTCTCCGAGGAGCGCGCCGCAGCGATCGGTGCGGCGGGCCTCGCTCGGGTGCTCGCCGAACACACCTACGAGCAGCGCGCGGTCCTCGTCGACGCGCTGCTTGCGAACACCCTGGCGAAGAAGCGCGCGGGAGCGGCGGCATGAGGCAGGCTCCGCTCGACATCGTCTTCGTCGGCCTGTCGCTCTCCTCCTCCTGGGGGAACGGCCACGCGACGACCTTCCGCTCGCTTCTCAAGGGGTTGAACGCGCTCGGCCACCGCGTCCTGTTCCTGGAGCGCGACAAGCCCTGGTATGCCGCGAACCGCGACTTGCCGGAACCGGATTTCTGCGAACTGCGCCTCTATGATTCGGTCGAGGAACTGGCGACCACCTATCGCCGCCAGATCGCCGCGGCGGATGCGGTGATCGTCGGCTCCTACGTGCCGGAGGGTGTTGAGGTCATCGACCAGCTGCTGGCGATCGCGCCCGGCCGCGTC
The DNA here is from genome assembly GCF_010500815.1 of Jiella pacifica. GTDB lineage: Bacteria > Pseudomonadota > Alphaproteobacteria > Rhizobiales > Rhizobiaceae > Jiella > Jiella pacifica. The sequence continues at coordinate 53,507 of NZ_JAAAMG010000027.1, read as the reverse complement.
GGCTTCTACGACATCGACACCCCGGTGACCCTTGCCCGACTGAAACGCGGCGACGAGGAATATCTCGCTGCCAGGCAGATCCCCAAGTTCTCGACATATTTTTCCTTCACCGGCGGCCCGACCCTTGCCCGCCTCGAGACGGAGTTCGAGGCGCGGAACGCCAGGGCGCTCTACTGTTCGGTCGAGGCGGAAAAGTACCGGCACTCCGGCGCGGAGCCGGTCTGGGATCTCGGCTATCTCGGCACCTACAGCCCCGACCGCCAGCCGACGCTGGAGCGGCTGTTGATCGAGCCGGCGCGGCGCCTGCCGGAGAAACGCTTCGTCGTCGCCGGGCCGCAATATCCGGGCACGATCGACTGGCCGGAGAATGTCGAGCGGATCGACCATCTGCCGCCGGCCGAGCATGCCGACTTCTACAGCCGCCAGCGCTTCACCCTCAACGTCACGCGGGCCGACATGATCGCCGCCGGCTGGTCGCCGAGCGTCCGGCTGTTCGAAGCCGCCGCCGTCGGCGTGCCGATCATCAGCGATGCCTGGGACGGCCTCGGGGAACTTCTGCCCGAGGGCGAGGCGATCCTCATCGCCCGTGGAACCGAGGCGGTGGTCGAAGCGCTGAGTGCAGCAGGAGCAGCCGATCGCCAGCGGCTCGCGGCAACGGCGCAGGAGATCGTACTTGCCGGCCATACGGGGCTCGCAAGGGCCGGGGAGCTGGTCACCGCGCTCGCCGTCCATTCGCCGAGGCAACTCGCCTCGGCCGGCCTGTCCTAGGGAGGCCCTTTCCGGTGTTGCACGGTTTTGCGTATCACAAGAAGGAGGTGACGGGATGAAGCGTCAAGACTTCACCGCCGGTGCTGCCATAAAGCGGATCCTCGTTGCGGGAGGAGCGGGTTTCCTCGGCTCGCATCTCTGCGAAGAGTTGGTCGCACAGGGACACCACGTCACCTGCCTCGACAATCTGGAAACGGGTTCGCTGAAGAATGTCGAGGCGCTGACCGGGAGCAATCGCTTCACACTCCTGAAGCAGGACGTCTGCGATCCGCTGCCCGACCATCTGAGAGTCCAGGAGATCTACAATCTCGCCTGCGCCGCCTCGCCGCCCCATTATCAGGCCGATCCGATCCACACGATGATGACCTGCGTCGTCGGCACCAACAACCTCCTCGGCCTCGCCGAAAGATGCGAGGCCCGCTTCCTGCAGGCGTCGACCAGCGAGGTCTATGGCGATCCCGAACAGCATCCGCAGACGGAGGCCTATTGGGGACATGTCAATCCGACGGGGCCTCGAGCCTGCTACGACGAGGGCAAGCGCGCGGCCGAGACTCTGTGTTTCGACTATCTGCGGATGGGCAGAGCGGATGTCCGCGTCGTGCGGATCTTCAACACCTACGGCCCGCGCATGCGGCCCGACGACGGGCGGATCATCTCCAACCTCGTCTGCCAGGCGCTTGCCGGCGAGCCACTGACGATCTACGGCACGGGCGAGCAGACGCGCTCCTTCTGCTATGCGTCCGACCTGATCCGCGGCCTCCTGCAGATGATGGCGGCGAAGGACAATCCAGGCGCGCCGGTCAATTTCGGCAATCCCGGCGAGTTCACCATCAACGAGCTTGCCCACCTCGTCCTGAAGATCACCGGCTCGCCTTCAAAGATCAGCCTGCATCCCCTGCCGGTCGACGATCCCCAGCGGCGGCGTCCGGATATCGGCCGGGCCCACCAACTGTTCGGCTGGAAGCCGGAGATCGCGCTGGTCGAGGGGCTCGGACCGACGATCGAGTGGTTCGCGCGCGAACTCCGCAAGGGCGCCCGCGCCACCATCGACGGAGCCCGTCGCGCCCACGAGGCGGCACGGCTCCAGCCCGAACCGGTCGCCGTCCAGCGGCACTAGGGTATGATCGCGAAAAGCGGGAACCGGCTTTCGGAAAGAGCTCATGCGGAAACGGAATGGGAGAGCAAGATGACGAGCGGAGCTCATCACATCCCGCTCTAGAGGGTTCGCGCCCAGCGGCGACGGGGGCTGCTTCCCGCTCACCGCCCTGAAACACCCGAATAAAGCGCGGCCCGCTGGCACGATTGGAGCGGGCTGTCGCGGAAAGGACGAACAGCATGAACGAGGCAGCCGCGACGACCGGCCTTGAAAGCCGTATCCGGGCGCTCGGCCCCTGGTTTCACAATCTCGATCTCGGCGGGATCAGAACCGCGCCGGAGCATTTCCTCGGCGACTATCCGAACTTCAAATGGCAGCACTTCCGCCATCTCGTGCCCGAGGATATGAGCGGGCGAACGGTGCTCGACATCGGCTGCAATGCCGGCTTCTATTCACTGGAGATGAAGCGGCGTAGGGCGGAACGGGTCGTCGGGATCGATTCCGACCCGCGCTATCTCGCCCAAGCCCGGCTCGCCGCGGAAATCGCCGGACACGACATCGAGTTTCGTCAGCTCTCGGTCTACGAGGTCGGGGCCCTGAAGGAGAAATTCGACTTCGTCATCTTCATGGGGGTGCTCTACCACTTGCGCCATCCGCTCTTGGCGCTCGACCTTCTCCACGAGACCGTCGTCGGCGGGGATCTCCTGTTCCAGTCGATGCTGAGGGGAAGCAACCGTGTCGCCGACCTCGCGCCGGACTATCCGTTCGAGCAGGAGGCGGTGTTCGAGCAGGAGGGCTATCCGCGCATGGTGTTCGTCGAGAATAACTATGCCGGCGACCCGACCAACTGGTGGATCCCGAACCGGGCGGGCATGGAGGCGATGCTCCGCAGCGCGGGGTTCGAGATCGTCGATGCGACGGATGACGAAGTCTATCTTTGCCACAGGGGCGGCGAGGTTGCGTGGTCGCTCCACTCCCCGCAGCCCGCCTTTCTTTGAGAGAAGCCGCAAGTCGAGCGCCCGGTTTCTGGCTCAATTTCATCAAGGCAGAAGCCGCCCGAGGCTATCTGCAATCGACAAGCTCGCTTTGGGTCTTGTGCCGATCGCACCATAGCGATCGGGACGCGTGACGTGCCTCCAGGAATTCGGACCGTTTTGGGCTGGAATTTTCCACTTATGATCCCGGGATCGGGACGAGGAGAATTCCATGAAGAAGTCGAAGTTCACCGAGGCGCAGATCGCCTTTGTGTTGAAGCAGGCCGATGAGGGGACGGCCGTGGCCGAGGTCTGCCGCAAAGCCGGGATTTCGGACGCGACCTTTTACAATTGGCGCAAGCGCTATGGGGGCATGATGCCGTCCGAGGTGAAGAAGCTGCGCCAGCTCGAGGAGGAGAACGGCAAGCTGAAGCGGCTCGTCGCGGACTTGTCTCTCGATAAGGCCATGCTGCAGAACGTGCTGTCAAAAAAGCCCTGAGGCCTGCTCGCAGGCGTCGGTTGGTGGACGAGGTCAGAGCGGCCTGGAAGGTCTCGGTCAGGCAGACCTGCTCGTCCTACAGGTCGATCGGTCCCTCTACACCTACCAATCCCGGCGCGGCGACCAGGCCGCTCTCAAACAGCGCATCAAGGAGATCGCCGAAACGCGGGTGGGATACGGCTATCGCCGTGTCCACGTCTTGCTGCGGCGGGAGGGCTGGGCCGTGAACCCGAAGCGAATCTACCGACTTTACAAGGAGATGGGCCTTCAGCTGAGGAACAAGGTCCCGAAGCGGCGGGTGAAGGCCAGTTTGCGGGACGACCGCACGGTGGCGACTCATTCCAACCAGACCTGGGCGATGGCTCGCAACGGGCCGCAAGCTGCGCATTCTAACGATCGTCGACACCTTCTCGCGCTTCTCGCCGGCAACCGATCCCCGTTTCAGCTATCGCGGAGAAGACGTCGTGCAGGCACTGGAACGGATCTGCTCGAAGGTCGGCTATCCCAAGTCGATCCGGGTCGACCAGGGCTCAGAGTTCATCTCCCGCGACCTCGATCTATGGGCCTACCAGAAGGACGTCATTCTTGACTTTTCCCGCCCCGGCAAGCCGACGGACAACGCGTTCATCGAGTCATTCAACGGCAAATTCCGGCCAGAATGCCTGAACACCCACTGGTTCATGAGCCTTGACGACGCCCGCGCCAAGATGGAGGCTTGGCGTAGAGACTATAACGAGATCCGCCCGCACAGCGCGATCGGCCATAAGACCCCGATCGAGTTGATGAACTGCTCAGGAGACGGTGCGCCGGCTTGAGCAAAACCCCCGGAAATTCTCCAGCCGGGCGGTCCAAAGGCGGGGGGCACGTCAGTCAAGGCAGGCAGCGGCGGGCCGACCTTCGCGATGCTGAACTATCCTGCGGAACTGCCGGCAGGCGAGAGCACCGGAACCCTGATCGGCTCGAAGAGCATGCAGGTGTTCCTCGGCAACTATGGCGCCAGGGGACTGGTCGTCGTCGATCCCGTCGACGCGCCGCATTTCCGCTACGTCGAACTGCCCTTCCGGCGCATCGACTTTGCCCTCGACCCGGCCAATGCCCGCTTCGGCTACGTCCTGACCGAGGATGGAACGCTCCACAAGCTCGACGTCCTGAAGGCCGAGGTGACCGACAGCGCCAAGGTCACTGAACCTTATTCCATGGACGGGCACTGGAACGATCCCCGTCCGCGCCTTGCCATGGCCGGCGACGAGATCTTGATGAGCGATCCGAAGGCCGGCCTGGTGCGCCGGATCGCCAAGGATACGCTGGAGGAAGCCGGCACGATCGCCATTGCGGGCAAGCCCTACAACATCGCGGTCGTCGGCGGCAGCGGCGTCGTCCATGACGAGGCGGCGGAGAGCCATGCCCATGGCCATGCGAGCGCCGACCACACCCACAGCGATGGCGATCCGCAGATCTACAAGGGCTATTTCGAGGATAGCCAGATCGCCGACCGTCCCCTGTCGGACTATGCCGGCGACTGGCAGTCGGTCTATCTCTACCTTCAGGACGGCACGCTGGATCCGGTGTGGGACCATAAGGCCGAGGCCGGCACGATGAGCGCCGCGGAATACCGGGCCGAGTACGAGACCGGCAACCGCACCGACGTTGAACGGATCACCATCGAGGGCGACGCGGTCACCTTCTACAAGAGCGGCAAGCCGCTCTCGGCCCGCTACACCTACGATGGCTACGAGGTGCTGACCTACAAGAAGGGCAATCGCGGCGTCCGCTTCATCTTCGAGAAGACCGATGGCGACGCCGAGGCTCCGCAGTTCATCCAGTTCAGCGACCACAGGATCGCGCCGCAGAAGGCCGATCACTACCATCTCTACCGGGGCGACGATCGCGCAGCTCTGCTGGAGGAGGTCACGAACTGGCCGACCTACTATCCCTCCGCCCTCGCTGCCGACCAGATCGTCGACGAGATGAAGGCGCACTGAGCGCTCTCACACTGCAAACACCATCGCCCGGCCAATCTGGGCCGGGCATGCCGTCCCTCATCTTTCCAGCGAACGAGGATCGCCATCAGCGAGATGCCCCGTTCCGTCCGCCGCCTCCCAGTCACCGTGCTCTCCGGTGTCCTTGGGGCCGGCAAGACGACGCTCCTCAACCACGTTCTCAACAACCGCGAAGGGCGGCGCGTCGCGGTCATCGTCAACGACATGAGCGGGGTCAACATCGACGCCGCGCTCGTTCGCGACGGCGGCGCCAACCTGTCGCAGACCGAGGAGCAGCTAGTCGAGATGACGAACGAACTACACATCGATCTCTGCGCGATTTCGTTGGCTATGGGAGAGCGCTCATAATTCCTCGAACAGCATGATCAGCCATCGAGCCACGAGCGCAGGCTTCTCGACCCCTTCGATCTCGACAACGGCGTCAATTAACAATTTCCATCACCTGTCATTCTTCTTCACGCGATCCTGCAGGACGAAGCGCCCGCGGACACGTTTGCCGGTGCGCACCGGCGTAATGAAGCGGAGCGAGTCAAAGCCGTAGTTGATGGACATCGACGCCCCAGAAATTTCGCCGACCGCCTCATAGAAGAAGACCGAAAGCAGCGAGAGGGGCAGGAATCCGTGAGCGATCGTGCCGCCGAAGGGCGTTGCGGCCGCTCGCTCGGGATCGGTGTGGATGAACTGGAAGTCCTCCGTCAGCCTAGCGAAGTCGGAGACTCGCTCCTGGTCGACGGCGTGCCATGCGGAGACGCCGAGTTCCCGGCCGATCAGCGAACCGAGATCTTCGAGCGAATATCGTTTGTCCGGCATCAAAGAACCTCGAACAGTCCCGCCGCCCCCATTCCGCCGCCGACACACATGGTGACGACGACCCGTTTCGCGCCGCGGCGCTTGCCCTCGATGAGCGCATGGCCGACCATCCGGGCACCGGACATCCCATAGGGGTGACCGATCGAGATCGCGCCACCGTCGACGTTCAGCCGCTCGTCCGGGATGCCCAGCCGGTCGCGGCAATAGAGAACCTGCACGGCGAAGGCCTCGTTGAGCTCCCACAGGTCGATATCGCCGATCGCAAGACCGAAGCGTTCCAGAAGTTTCGGGACGGCGAAGACCGGGCCGATCCCCATCTCGTCCGGCTTCGTCCCGGCGACGGCGATGCCGACGTAGCGGCCGAGCGGTTGGAGACCGCGACGCTCCGCCTGGCTGGCCTCCATGACAATGCAGGCCGACGCACCGTCGGACAGCTGGCTGGCATTGCCGGCGGTGACGACGCCCCCCTCGCGCACGGTCTTGAGCCCGGCAAGTCCCTCGGCGGTCGTCTCCGGCCGGTTGCCCTCGTCGCGGGACAGCGTCACCTCGCGTTGCGACGTCTCTCCCGAAGCCTTGTCGATCACCGTCATCGTGGCGGTGACGGGGACGATCTCGTCGTCGAACCGGCCTGCTTCCTGCGCCTCCGCCGTCCGTCGCTGGGAGGAAAGGGCGTAGGCATCCTGGCGGTCACGGCCGATGCCATATCGCTTCGCCACCACCTCGGCGGTGTCGATCATCGGCATGAACATGTCGTCATGCATGGCGACGAGTTCGGGATCCATGTCGACGCGTAACGCATCCGTCTGAACCATCGAGATCGATTCCACCCCGCCCGCGAGGACCACGTCCATGCGGTCGACGATGACCTGCTTGGCCGCCGTCGCGATTGCCATCAGCCCGGAGGAGCACTGGCGATCGAGCGTCATGCCGGGCACGGTTTCCGGCAGCCCGGCACGCACGGCCGCCATGCGGCCGATCGTGTGCTGGAAGCCCTGCGGCAGCGCCGAGCCGATCAGACAATCGTCAATTTCTGCGCCATCGAGACCCGCACGCTCGACAGCAGCGCGAATGGCGTGCGCTGCCAGTGTCGGGGCCGGCGTGGCATTGAAGGCGCCGCGATAGGCCTTGCCGATCGGCGTGCGGGCGGTCGAGACGATCACGGCATCACGCATGGTTCAGTTCTCCCGGGGCTTGAAGCCGGCCTTGGCCAACTCGTGCTTGTATTGGACGGTACCGTCCGTCGGATCGATGACGCCGTCGAGGTCCGACAGCCGATCGAGCGATGCGAGCACCTGCTCGGGCAGATCCTCGCGCGACCCGAAATAGTCGCCCCGGGTCAGCAGCGTCCTGGCAGTCTCGAAACCGCCCGCGCCGGCGCAGAGAACCGTCTTGGTCGGTGCATCGGCGCTTGCGAGAGCGACCACCGCCGGGCTGACCAGCGCCGGATCGAGCGCCGCGAGCCAGTCGTCCGGGATGAGGCCCTCCAGCATCCGCGTACCGGCGGTGGGCGCAAGGCAATTGACCCGGATGTCGTATTTGGCGCCTTCGAGCGCCAGCGTGTTCATCAGCCCGACCAGCGCCATCTTCGCCGCGCTGTAGTTCGCCTGCCCGAAGCTGCCGAACAGGCCACTCGACGACGTGGTGAAGACGATGCGACCGTAGGATCTCTCCCGCATGCCGGCCCACACGGCCTTGGCGCAATGCACCGCGCCCATGACATGAACGTTGAGCACGGCGCGGAAATCGGCGATCTCCATCTTGGCGAAGGTCTTGTCGCGCAGGATGCCGGCATTGGCGACGAGGATGTCGACGCGTCCCCAGCGCTCCGTCGCCTCGGCGACCATGGCCTCGACTTCGTCGAAATCCGTCACCGAGGCACTGTTGGCGATCGCTTCCCCACCGGCCTCGCGGATTTCCTTCGCGACGCGTTCCGCCGCCGCCAGAGATCCGCCGGTGCCGTCGACCGCGCCGCCGAGATCGTTGACGACCACCTTGGCGCCGCGCTTTGCCAGCGCCAGGGCGTGTTCCCGGCCGAGGCCGCCGCCGGCGCCCGTCACGATCGCGACGCGGTTCGTCAAGTCGATGGTCAAACCGAAACTCCTTTTGGGATTGTCTGGGATTTGAGACGATCGTTCGCCGGCCCGCCTACATCAGCGAGGGGAGCCAGAGACTGATCTCGGGGAAGATCACGATAAGAACGATCAAAAGGACATAGGCAAGCCAGAACGGCAGGACACCCCGGAAGATGTCGTACATCGGAACGTCCTTGGCGATGGTGGCGATCGCAAAGACGTTGACGCCGATCGGCGGGGTCACGACCCCCAGCTCGACCATGATGACGACGAGAACGCCGAACCAGACCGGGTCGAAGCCGGCATTCATCGCGATGGGAAAGAAGATCGGCACGGTGAGGACGAGCGCCGGCAGCGCGTTCATGAACATGCCGATAACGACGTAGAAGAGGAGGATCGCCGCGATAATCTCGTATCGCCCGAGATCGAGCCCGACCACCAGCGTCGCAAGCTGCTGGGTCAGTCCGCTCAGCGCGATGAAACGGCTGAAGGCGGCCGCGAACATGAAGATGATGATGATGCCTGCCGTCAGCCGCAGGGTGGCGGTGATGGTCTCGGCAAGCTTCTGCGCATCGATCCGGCGCATCGCCAGCGCGATCACGATGGCCCCGAAGACGCCGACGCCCGCCGCCTCGTTCGGCGTCACGGCTCCCGAATAGATGCCGCCGAGAACGAGCAGCATGAGGAGAAGGATCGGCCATGTGCCGGTGCTGGATTTGAACCGCTCGCGCCAGCTGCTCCGCTCGCCGCGGGGCGCAAGTTCCGGATTCAGCGTGGCGCGCAGCGTGATGAGGCAGATCAGAATGACGGCGAAGAGGATGCCCGGCAGGACGCCGGCCATGAAGAGCTTGCCGATCGAGACCTCGGTGATCATCCCGTAGACGATGAAGGCAAGGCTCGGCGGGATCATCACGCCGATCGTCGCCGCACAGGCCACGGAGGCCGTGGCGAGCTTCATGTCGTAGCGATAGGCGCGCATTTCCGGCAGGGCGATGGAGCCCATCGTATAGACACCGGACAGCGTGTCGCCGACGATCGAGGAGAGGCCCGCGCAGGCGATGGTGCTCGCCGAGGCTAGTCCCCCCGGAAGATGGCCGACCCAGCGATAGGCCGAGCGGTAGAGTTCGGCGGCAAAGCCCGATGCGACGACGATCAGCCCCATCCAGGTGAAGAGCGGCACGACGCTCCATGTCTCGTCGCTGACGACGTCGATGGTCGTCGTACCGAGGCTGGTAAGGCTCGCACCCGTCGATATCAGCAGGCTGATGCCGAGAAGTCCGGTCAGCGCCATCGCGACGGCCACCTGTACGCCGAGGAAGATAAGAACGAAGCAAAGCGTGATCGCGGCGACGCCTTTCGCACTGCGCGAAAGCTCGAAGGGCAGGAGATCGGGCTCGAAACATAGAACGAGGATGACGGCGACCACAGCGACCCAGACGACGAGCCAGGCGAGAGCCCGGACATCCGCCTGCCGGGCGACCGTGCCCACTGCGACCATGAGGTTCGCCAGCAAGGCGAGAGAAAACAGGAAGACGAAGATTGCCGCCGCGGCGATGAACGGCCATTCCGGCAGGCCGAGTACACCGGTCACGATGGCGTTGCCCTGAAGGTAGAGGACCTGCTCGGACATCTGGTACGCGGTGACCAGCATCGTCGTCAGCGCCAGCAGCAGACCGCCGACGACGGTCGGCGCGCGCAGATAGTCGGGCATCGCATTCAGGAGAAGATCGACCTTGACGTGGTTGCGCTCGATCTCGACGACGCCGACCGCCGCGAGCACCACGGGGATGGTCAGGAGACCGGTCAGTTCGAGACTGCCCGGAACAACGACAGAGAAGAGGTTGCGCAGCACGACGTCGGCGACCGTCAGCCCCATCAGCGCGACGATCGCCACACCGCCGAGGGCGACAGCGACCTTGCCTGGCCATCGCAGGGCGTGCACCAACATCTTGCCGGCGGCATCGAGCCAGTCGGATATCCGCTCGTTGACCGCCGCGGCAGGCATTGCGTGCGTCACCCCGTTCCCTTTCACGCCCGTTCCGCGGCTGGCGGCTTTTGCCCGTCAGTTCCGCTCGTACAACGCCATCAGGCGAACCGCCTCGTTGAGGATGTCCTTCCCGGGCCACCCCTTCGCATCGGCCTTGGCGACCCATTCATCCCATTGCGGACGCATTTTCGCCGCCAGTTCCGCCTGGTCCTCGTCGCTCAGCGTGATGATGTTTTCAGGCGGAATGTCCGCCGTCGCGGCCGCCGCGCTGTCGGTGGTGTTGTAGAAGAAGTAGAGCGGTGTCAGGTCGGCGAGCCGCGCCTTCTCCTCCGCGGTCAGCTTGTCGTAGGTGTCCTTGTTCATCACCGTCGAATAGGTGCCCGGATTGAGATTGAGGAGCGTGTGGTAGGTCGAGACCTCGTTGAGCTTGAAGTTGTTGACCCAACCCCAGGCCGACAGGACCCCGTCGATCGAACCCCGCTGCATGGCGAGATAGGCGTCCGAGCCGACCATCACCGAAGCGCTCGCGCCGAGTTCCTCGAGAACCTTCACGCCGGCGGGATCCTGCGCCCCGAACACCTTGCCCTTGAGGTCGCCGAGCGTTTTGATCGGCTCACGCGTGTGGAGATGGGATCCCATCGCGACGAAGGTCGCGAGTTCCACCACATTGTCCTGAGGCGAAAAGAGCTCGCCTAGTTCCGGATATTTCTCCCGCAGGCGCCAATAGACGGTGCTGGCGATCGTCTGGTTCTTCGCCAGGCCCGGCAGGCTGAGGAGTTCCATCTGCGGAAACTTGCCGGGTAGGATGGGATGCCAGACGAAGCCGATGTCGAGCAGCCCCGCGCCCGTCGCCTGCAGCCAGTCCTTGAACGGCGTGACCGAGTTCGGCGGGAAGAACTCCACTTTCGCGCGGCCTCCGGTGATCGCCTCGAGCTGGGCGGCGAAGCGGCGGTCCATGTCGTTCCAAGACGTTCCATCCGGCGAGGCGAACTGCATCTTCAGTTCCAGCGCGTCCTCAGCCGATGCCTGCGTCGCCGGCGAGCCGATCAGGCCGGCGAGCGCGACGGCCCCGGCCAACAGCAAATTCCGCATTTCGGTTTCCTCCCTGAGATGCCGGCAGCCGATCCCACGGCCGACAGGACGGCGCTCTTCGGGCGCCCGCGTCCGGCCCAATTCGTAGACCCGCAACGGCAAAAAGAAAAAATCGAAACTTCCTTCAATGCGATAGAAAAATCTGATCGCTTCCGGCAAGGCCGGTCGCTCAGTCCGCTGCAGACGGGGCCGGCGGGGTATTCATCTCCTGAGCCGCCGCCGTCAGGACGCGCCGCAGGATCTGCACCGACGCCATGTCCTCGTGCTCGGCGAGCGTCATGAAGCCGATCTGGATCGGCGGAAAGGTCAGCGCGGGGACGTCGAGCGCGCACAGCTGACCGGCAGCGATGTGACTGTCGAGGACGGAGCGCGGGATACAGGTCAGGAGTTCCAGCTCCCGCGCCAGGATCATCATGCCGGCGAGGTCGGCCGAGATCTCCATCATCGGCGCGGGAACAAGGACGCCGTGATTGCGGAATTCCGCCTCGAGCGCGATCCGGTTGTTGGAATCGGCCGGCGGCAGGACCCATTGCCAGTCCGCCAGCTCGCGGATGGCGATGTCCTTGCGCCCCGCCAGCGGGTGGCTGAGAGAACAGGCGAGGACGAGGTCGGTCTGGATCAGCGGATCGTGCCGCAGCACGCGGACCATTTCCGGCGGCATCTGGTCCCAATCAACCCGGCCGACATAGCAATCCAGCTCGCCGTCCCACAGCGATTGCAGCATGTCCCCGACGATGCCGGTGCGAAGTCTCATCCGGACACGGTCGGTCCCGGTTTCAAGGAGGCGCATGGCGGTCGGCCACATGCGAAAGACCAGAGCAGGGTTGGTGCCGACCCTGAGGATCGGCGACTGGTCCGCACCGAGCTCGGCGACGAGATGGTCGAGCGACGCCAGCCCCGAGCGCGCACGCTGCAGCGCGAGCTTTCCGGCAGGACTGAGCGTCACGCCGCGCACGGAACGCTGCACCAGCGTCGCGCCGAATGCATATTCCAGGTCTTTCACCATCTGAGAGACCGCCGGCTGGGTCCGATTGAGGATCGCGCCGACGGCCCTCAGCGAGCGATGCTCGTCGATGAGTTCCAGGAGCCGAAGGTGGCGCAGACGCAATCCGTCGAGGCGATGGGGCAAGAGAGGCATAGCGGAAACTTATCATATTCAAGAAAGTTTCGACTTTTTCTTTTGGCCCTTTCGGAGATAGGTCTTGGGAGGGGCGCGGTCATCGGACACAAGATCACGAGAACCGCCGCGCCGGGAGGATTTCATGAGGCGCGCCGACGTCATCTCTGGCGGGATTCTGGCCCTGTTCGGCCTGATCATGCTGGTCGCCGTTATTCCGTGGCAGATCGGGGACGGGCCGGAGGGCATGATGTCCCCGAGCCTGGTGCCGCGGCTGATGATGATCGTCATCACCGGCCTCTCCGTTCTGCTCGTCCTGACGAATCTGCGTCGCCAGGGGGAAAAGGAGGCGCCTGCCGAGCCCTCGCCGATTTCGCGCGGCGAGCTCTTCGCTTTGGCGAAATTCCTCGGCCTCTTCGCCGTGGCGCTCGGACTTTATCTCTGGATCTCGCCGCTCGCGGCAGGCCTCGCCCTCGTCGGCGTTTCGCAGCTGCTGCTCGGCGAGCGCAGCCCCCTGCTTCTGCTCCTCATGCCGGCGGCCTTCCTGCTGGCCATCTGGTTCCTGTTCTACAAGCTGCTCGGGACCGCGATCCTATGAGGGCGTCATGGACTATTTGATCATCGGGTTTCAGGACGTCCTCAATCCGACGACGCTGTTCTGGGTGACGGTCGGGGTGACGCTCGGCTACGTTCTGGGCGCCCTGCCGGGGCTGGGCAAGGCGACCGGCGTCGCCGTCGCCATTCCCCTCACCTTCTATCTCGAACCGGCCGCCGCCCTCGGCATGCTCATCGGCATCGCCAAGGGGAGCGGCGCGGGCAGCGCCGTCTCCGCGATCCTCCTCAACACCCCGGGCGAGCCTTCCTCGGCGCCGACGGCCCTCGACGGCTACCCGCTGGCGCGGCAGGGCAAGGCGCAGAAGGCGCTCAAGATGGGCCTTTATGCATCCGTCATCGGGGATCTGTTGTCGACGCTGGTGCTGATCGGGCTTGCCGCGCCGCTGGCGCGCTACGCGCTGCTGATCGGTCCGGTCGAGCTCTGCGCGATCCTCTTGTTCTCGCTGACTTTCATCGGCGGCCTGTCCGGCAATTCGATGATCAAGGGCATGATCGCGGCGGCCTTCGGCGTGTTCTTCGCAACCGTCGGACTGGAAACCGAGACATTCGTGACCCGGCTGACCTTCGGCGTCCTCGAGCTCGACGATGGTCTTTCCCTGGTGCCCCTGGCGATCGGCATGCTCGCCGTCGCCGAAATGATCATCCAGGCCGGCAATATCGCGGCGCTCGATCACGAATCCTCGCAGATCGTCGACGGCGCGGAGCGGGAGGATCGCATCGTCACGGGCGCCGAATGGCGCCGGTGCATCCCGGTGATCCTCAGAGGCACGCTGATCGGGTCGATCGTCGGCATCCTGCCCGGCCTCGGCGCCAGCGTCGGCTCGTTCCTCTCCTACGGCGCGACCAAGAAGGCGTCGAAGACGCCGGAGAAATACGGGACCGGCATGATCGAGGGTGTCGCGGCGGCCGAAAGCGCCGACAACGCCGTCGTCCCCTCCAGCCTGGTTCCCCTGTTCGCGCTCGGCATCCCCGGCAGCGTCATCGCCGCAATCCTGATTGCGGCCTTCATCCTGCACGGGCTGACGCCCGGCCCCTTGATGTTCCAGCAGCAGCCGCGACTGGTGGCGGACGTCTACGCCTCGATGATCTGCGCGAGTTTCATCATGCTGGCGATCGGCTATTTCGGTCAGAGCCTGTTCGCCCTGATCATCAAGGTGCCGCTGCGCCACATCATTCCCGCCGTGCTGCTCCTCTGCTCGGTGGGCGCCTATATGGAAACGAGCAGCGTATTCTCGATCTATGTGATGCTCGCCTTCACCGTGATCGGCTTCTTCGCCCGCAAGCTCGACTTCTCCTTCGTCACGTTCCTGATCGGTTTCGTCATCGGGCCGAAGCTCGAACTGACGTTCCGCCAGTCGCTGCAGCTTCTCGACCACCGCGCGGACAATCTCATCCACCACCCGATCGCCGTCGTCTTCATCGTTTTGACGGTGGTGACCGTGCTGTGGCTCGGCCGCAGCGGTGGTGGCGGGATCACACAGGCAAGCGCGGAGGCGCTGCCTCAGGCCGTGGGTCCCGCTTCCGGGCAAACGAACGAAAAACAATAGGGAGGATCGACATGACGCATTTCGACCGACGTTCCGTGCTCGCCGCAACGCTGGCACTGGCCATGGGCTGTGCCGGCCTGGCGGCGTCCGACGCCCTGGCCGAGGCGGACTACCCCACCCGGCCGATCACCATGTTGGTCGGCTACGGGGCCGGCGGACAGACGGACCTCGTGGCCAGAGCCACGGCCCATGTGATGTCCGACAAGCTCGGGCAGCCGGTCAATGTCGTCAACAAGCCCGGCGTCGGCGGCGCCGTTGCGGCGCGCGAACTCAAGCGGGCGGCGCCCGACGGCTATACCGTCCTGTTCAATTCGAACGCGATGATCAACCTCGCGCCCTTCCTGATGAAGAACGCCTATTTCGCGCCGGACGAATTCGACTATGCCGGCATGATCACGGCGTTCCAACTCGCCATAGCGGCGCCCAAGGACGCGCCCTTCGACGACATCGCCGGCTATGTCGCATGGGCCGAGAAGAACCCGGGCTCGAGCGCCGCCGCCCTCGCCCCCGAGGCACGGCTCTACATCAACGAGATCGTGAAGAAGACCGGCATCAAGGTGAACATCGTACCGGTCCAGTCCGGCTCCGAGATGATCAACGCGCTGCTCGGCGGACAGGTGATGGTGGCCTATTCCGGCGGCATTCACTACCGCTATCCCGATCAGCTCAAGACCATCGCGGCGACGACCACCTTCCGCCATCCCTCGGCGCCGGACGTTCCGACGATCGAGGAACAGGGCTACCCCCTCGGCATGGACACGCGCACCACGCTGATGCTTCCCAAGGGCACGCCCCAGGCGGTGATCGACAAGCTTACGGCAGCGCTGAAGGCCTGCGCGGGCGATCCCAACTTCAAGAAGGTCACCGACGCGGCGGACATCCCGATCCAGTATCTCGACGCCGCCGCGGCGACGAAGGAGATGATCGACAGCACCGCCAAGAACAAGGCGATCGTGGAAGCCGCGGGCGTCGTCGCGAAATAGCCCCGCATGCTGCGGGACCTCTCGGGTCTCGCGGTCGACCCTCCTGAAAAGACGAAAGACGAGCGATGTTTCAGCCCCTCGAAGGCGTCCGGGTGATCGATCTGAGCCAGGTGCTGGCCGGCCCCTATGCCACCTATCTGATGGGCATGATGGGCGCCGAGGTCATCAAGATTGAGAAGCCCGGCGAAGGCGACTGGACGCGGCGGGTCGGCCCTCTTCCCGAACTCGGCGATCGCCGGATGGGGCTTGGATTCTGGACCCAGAACGCCGCCAAGAAATCGGTGACGATCAATCTCAAGACCCCCGACGGCCTGGAGATCGCCCGCAAGCTCATTTCCGGTGCAAACGTCTTCGTCGAGAACTTCAAGCCCGGTGTCGCTGAGAGGCTGGGGCTCGGCTTCGACGCCGTCCGTAAGATCAAGAACGACATCGTCTACTGCTCGATTTCCGCCTACGGCCAGAACGGGCCGTTGAGCCCCCGTCCGGCCTATGACCACGTGATTCAGGGCATGTGCGGGATAATGCTCACCACCGGAAAGCTCGGCGACGGACCGACCAAGGTCGGCGCTCCCTACGTCGATTTCGCCACCGGCATGAACGCCGCCATGGCGGTCATGGCCGCCCTCATCGAGGTCCGGCGCACCGGCAAGGCCGTCAACGTCGACGTCGCGATGCTCGATACGGCGCTGATGCTGATGGCCTCGCTGATGACCCAGCAAAAGTCCGCCGACTGGAAGCCGGTGCAGAACGGCAACGAGGCCTGGAGCGCCAGTCCCTCCTCGGGCGCCTTCGAGACCGCTTCCGGCCTCCTGATGCTCGCCGCCAACAACGAGCCGCAATTCCGCAAACTATGCAGCGTGATCGGCAGAGAGGACATCCTCGACGACCCGCGCTGGGACACGCCGGAAGTGCGCAGAGAGAACGGCCGGGACCTGCGCCGGACGCTCGACGAGACGTTCCTCACGCGCACGGCGGACGAATGGGAGGCGGTGCTGGCCCAAGCCGACGTGCCCGCGGCACGGGCCCGTTCGCTGGACGAGACACTGGCGGAACCGCAGATCGCAGCGCGAGGCCTCCTCTCGGAGATGCATCTCGAAGGCCATGACAGGGCGATCCACGTTCCGTCCCTCAGCTTCCGGGCCAATGGCGAAGCCGTGGCGCCCCGATCGCTGCCACCGGCTCTCGGTGCCGATACCGAGCGCGTGCTGCGGGCCCTCGGCATCGATGGCGCCGAGGTCGAACGGCTGCGGAAGGGCGGCGCAATATGAGCCCAGCACCCATCGCCGACGACGACGCCCTGGAACCGGGAGACGCTTTGGATCCCTGGCCCGGCAAGGCGTCCGAAGTCGCGACGTCCCACCTCAGCGTCGACGCCGGGCCCAAGTGCGCTCCAGTCGCCGTCACCTGTCGCTGGCCGCAGGACACGGCGCCGAAGGCCTATGTCGTCTTCTGCCACGGGCTCGGCGCAGGCGGAAACGACTATGGCGAACTCTCCGCGTTCCTGGCGGCACACGGCTACCTCGTGATCCACCCGACGTTTCCCGACTGGATCGGCGCAGTCGCAACCGCGGAGCCCGGGCTCGGCTACGCAGCCGGCGATCCCGACCTTCTTCGGTGGACGACCATCCCGGCCCTGCGCGCCCGGCTTTACGAGATCCTGCACACGCCGTTCTACTGGCTCGAACGGATCCGGATGGTGCGCGCCGTCATGGCGGATCTCGACACCATCGTAGATCGCACCTGCGGCAGGCCGATCCGGCCGATGCCGGGCGTGATCGCAGGCCATTCCTTCGGCGCCTACACCGCGCAGATCCTTGCCGGTGTCGAGATCGACGTTCCGGGAGACGGCCTTTGCGATTTCGCCGACGAGCGGTTCAAGGCGGCGGTTCTCCTGAGCGTCCCGGGGCGTGGTCAACAGGGGCTGCGCGATGGTTCGTGGAACCGGATGAGCCGGCCGGCCCTCATCGTGACGGGGACGAAAGACGAGGGATCGAGAGGCCAGGACTGGGTCTGGAAGACCGAGCCGTTCGAACTGGCGCCGCCCGGCGACAAGTATCTGGCGATCTTCGCCGACGCCGATCACTATCTGGGCGGCATGACCGAGAACGATCCGACGCCCCACCGGCCGGACCAGAAGCAGGCGGTGTTCCGGCTGACCCTCGCCTTCCTCGATGCCCATGTGCCGAACGAGGGAGCCGCCGCCCGCTGGCTGGCCTCGATCGACGATCGGATCGGCGATTGTCCGGTCACGTTCAAACGGAACAGTCGGCCCGTGTCGAATTTTTTGTCGAAGGAGTAACGGGCCAGGTGATGCGGCCCAGTCGGCCTGCGTGAGGCCGGCCGGATGATCGCGCACCACCCGTTCGAATATCGTGGCCTACAGGTATTCGACATTGGCGCAGACGCCGATCGCCTGCCCCGAGATATTGGCGCCCGCCGGCGAACTCAGGAACAAGACGGTCAGCGCGACGTCGTCCGGTTCGACCATCCGGCGGAGCGAGATGCTGGAAACGTATTCTTCCTCCACCTCTGCGAAAGTCCGGCCCGAGGCTTCGGCCTTTGCGGTGATCACCCTGTCCATCCGCGCGCCGCGGACCACGCCCGGCAGGATCGCGTTCACGCGGACCCCTTCCGGGCCCATTTCCTTTGCCAGACTCGCGGTCAATCCGACGATGCCCCATTTTGAAGCCGAATAGGGCGACCGCATCGCATAGCCGAACCTGCCGGCAACCGACGAGATGTTGATGATCGCGGCGTCGTTGCTCTGTTTGAGAAGCTTGGCCGCCCGGCGAATGACGACGAGCTGGCCGACGAGATCGATCTCGATCGTGCGGCGAATCTCGTCGATCGACAGGGTTTCGATCATTCCCGTCGGCCCGGAAACGCCGGCGTTGTTCACCAGCACGTCCAGTCCCCCGAACGTATGTTCCACGACATCGAACAGACGATCGACCGCCTCGGGATCGGACACGTCAGCGGCAACGCCTTGGACATCGGGATGCTCGGCCCTGAATTTGTCCAAGGCCGCTTCGTCCACATCGCAGATCGCCACCTTTGCGCCGGCTTCCAGAAATGCCGCGGCGATCGCGGCGCCGATTCCCGACGCGCCGGCCGTCACGAGCACTCTCAAGCCCTGCCGAGGATGTAATCTTTCCAAGTAGGTCACGGTTTCTCATCTTTCCTTCAGCGGCCCGTGGCCGGACAGACTTGTTCCATTCGCTCAGGCGACTTCCAGCCAGCGGCGGCGAATGTCCGGAGTTTCTGCCAGTTCGCCGGGCGTACCGCGGAACACCAGCTCGCCGTGTCCCATCACCACAACCTCGCGGGCGACCTTGAGCGCGATCGTAAGCTTCTGCTCGACCAGCACGACGGCGACGCCTCTGCGGCCGATGTCGAGGATCACCTCCATCACGACCTCGACGATCTTCGGCGCCAGGCCCTCGGTGGGCTCGTCGATCAACAGCAGGCGGGGGTTACCGAGAAGCGATCGGCAAATCGTCAGCATCTGCTGCTCGCCGCCGGAGAGATAGCCGGCGCGGATCGCGCGCCTCTCCTTCAGGCGGGGGAAATAGCCGTACATCTCCTCGACCGACCAGCAATGGGCCCCCGGCGTACCCTTTTGGGTGCCCATCGCGAGGTTTTCGTCGACCGTGAGGTTGGGGAAGATCAGCCGTTCCTCTGGGACATAGCCGATGCCCTGCCGGCAGATGTCGTAGGGGCGCCGCCCGACGAGTTGACGTCCGTCCAGCGTCACGCTCCCGGCGGTGGGCGGAACCAGCCCCATCATCGCCTTGAGCAGCGTCGAGCGACCAGAGCCGTTGCGACCGAGCAGCGAGAGGATGGCCGCCTCGGGGACCTGCATGTCGATGCCATGGAGAATGTGGCTCTTGCCGTAATGGGCGTGGAGACCTTTGACCTCAAGCAAGCTCATGACGCCTCCTCGCCAAGATAGGCTTCCTGAACCTCGCGGTTGGCACTGATGCGCTCGGGTGTGTCGGTGGCCAGGATCGAGCCGTAAACCAGCACCGAGACCCGGTCGCAGAGGCTGAAGACGACGCTCATGTCGTGCTCGACCATGAGCAGCGTCTTGCCTTGCGTGACCGAGCGAATGAGTTCCACCGCCTCGGCCGTTTCCTCGCGGGACATGCCGGCCGTGGGCTCGTCGAGCAGGATGACGTCGGCGCCGGTGGTCAGCGTCATGCCGATCTCCAGCGCGCGCTGCTCGGAATAGGTGAGGTCTCCGGCGAGGTCTTCGCCGCGAGCGCGAAGCCCGACACGTTCGAGTACTTCGGCGGTCTCTTCGTTCACCCGCCGCATCCTCGAGATCGGGCGGAAGAGCCCGTAGCGCACGCCGTGACGTGCGAGGACGCCGATGCGCAGGTTCTCGAAGACGCTCAAGCGATGGAAGATGTTGGTGATCTGGAAGGACCGCGCCAGCCCCGCCCGGTTGATCCGGTGCGGCGACAGCCCGGTGATGCCCTGCCCATCGAGCAGGATCTCGCCGGACGATGGCGGGAACATCCCCGAGATCAGGTTGAACAGCGTCGACTTGCCCGCTCCGTTCGGGCCGATCACCGCATGGCGCTCGCCGGGGCGGATGTCGAGGTCGACGCCCTGGATCACTTCGATCGGGCCGAAGGATTTCGTCACGCCGGCCAGGTGCAGCGCCGGCAGCTCCGTCCTCGTCGCGCTCATGCGGGCCCTCCCGGTGCAGCGGCTTTCGTTTCCACCGGACCGTCGCTCCTTCCCACCCGATCCCAGAAACCCGCGATCGACCGGCGAGCGCGGACGAGGATCACGCCGCCTACGGCGACGAGGACGAGGGGCAGCAGCCAGGTGAGGATGCTGACCGGGTTCCAGCTGATGCCGAACAGATCGTAGTTCGGCAGGCCGTCCACGGCGTCGCGCATCCGCACGGCGTAGCCCTGGCCGAACAGCACTGCGACAGTCTCGGTGAGATAGACCACCCCGCCCGCGATAAGCAGCCCTCCGAGAAGCGCCAGGGCATAGGGGCCGGCCAGGCGCGACCGATCGAGCTGCCGTCGGTGCCGGGCATGGAACTGGACCACGCCGCCGATGCCGGTCGGCGCGAAGAGCATCACCAGGACGAAGATCAGGCCCTGGTAGAAGACCCACGACCGGGTGAGGTCGGAGACCAGGAACGAGAAGAGCGTGAAGGCCGCGGCCCCGACTACCGGGCCGAAGAACACGGTGGAGCCGCCCACGAAGGTCTGCAGCACCACTTGGGCGGAGACGTCGGTGGCGAAGAGCGAGTAGTTCGCCGTCTCGTTCGAGATCGCCAGCAGAGCGCCTGCCACGCCCGAGAACATGGCTGAAATGGCGAAGACGATGACCTTGGCCGCATGGGCGTCGTAGCCGAGGAAGCGCACCCGCTGTTCGTTGTCGCGCAGCGCCAGGGTCAGGCGCCCGAAGGGCGTGCGGGTGTAGGTCCAAAGCGCCAGACCGCAGATCAAAACCCATCCGAGGGTCAGATAATAAACCTCGATAATCGATCCGAAGACGATCCCCTGCCACGGCATGCGCATCGAGGAAACGCCCGACTCCCCGCCGAAGACGCCCTGGAGATGCGGTGCTAGCGAATGGAAGAGTTCCGCGATGGCGAGCGTCACGAGGGCGAAATAGACGCCGGAGCGCATCGTCGCGAAATAGCCGGCGACGATCCCGACGAGGAGCCCGGCGGCCGCGCCTGCGACGGGCAGCAGCGGGGTGGGGAAATCGAACCCGTCCTCGACCGCGATCATCAGGTGGAGCGCCGCGAAGGCGCCGATGCCGAAATAGGCGGCATGGCCGAAGGAGAGCAGGCCCGCCTGGCCGATGAGCAGGTTGAAGGCGAGCGCGAAGAGGCTGGCGATCAGGACGTTCACCAGCGCGTTCTGCCAGGCGATCCCGAGAAAGGGCGGCACGGCGACCAGCAGCAGCAGGATGGCGGCGAGGATCAGGATAGTGCGCATCGAAGCCATGTCAGTTGGGCTCGCCCATGAGACCGGCCGGTCGCACCAGAAGGACGATCAGCATCAGGGCGAACGGGATGGTGGCGCTGACCGAGGAGAGTTCGAGCGTCATCAGCCCGCCGAGGGACCGTGCCCAATCTCCAAGGCCGAAAAGACCGAAGAGGCCTGCCAGCGACCAGTCGAGGCCGACCGCGAAGGACGAGAACAGGCCGATCAGCAGCGAGGCGAGCAGTGAGCCCTTGAGCGAGCCGAGCCCGCCCACGACGACGACCACGAAGACGATGACGCCGAGTTCGATCCCCATGTTGGGGTTGGTGGGGTAGAAGGCCCCTGCGACCGCTCCACCCAGGCCGGCGAGCGCCGCGCCCGTGCCGAAGACGAACATGAAAACCATCGGGATGTTGTGCCCGAGCGCCTCGGCCATGGCGGGAAGCCGCTCGGCCGCGCGCACCACGATGCCGGTGCGCGTCCGCGTCAGAAGCAGCCAGAGAACCGCGAACATGACCACCGCCACACCGCCGATGAAGAGACGGTAGAAGGGATAGTTCGAGCCGAAGACGCTGAAGGCGGAAAACCGCAGGTCCGCCGGCATCTGGTAGTTCACCGGGAAGTCGCCGAAGAAGAGCTTGATCAGCTCCTCGATGATCAGTGCCAGACCGAAGGTGAGAAGCAGTTCGTGCGCATGGCCGTGGGCGTGGACCCGCGGCAGCAGGAAGCGCTCCACCGCCATGCCGATGAGGCCGACGACGATGGGCGCAACGATCAGGCCGATCCAGAATCCGAAGATCGAGGACACCGCGTAGGCGACATAGGCGCCCAGCATGTAGAAGGAGGCATGGGCGAAGTTGAGCACGCCCATCATGCCGAAGATCAGCGTCAGGCCGGCCGAGACCATGAACAGCAACAGGCCATAGGTCACGCCGTTCAGCGTGGAGATGATCGCGAATTCCATCGGGTCTTCCGGGATGAGGAGATCAGGCGGGCCGGCCGGCGAAACACGCGGGCCGGCCCTGGCGCGGAGAGGTTATTCCTCCGGCCGCTGCATGTCGCAGCTCTCCTGCACCGGATAGATCGCCTCCTCGGCGGGAACGATCTTCACCGTCTCGAAGCCCATGTCGGTGTCGTCGGCGGGATATTTGGCATTCTCGACGACCTTGGACACCACCACGGGACGAATGGTCTGGTGGTCCTCCTTGCGGACCGTGACCGGACCGACCGGGGTCTCGTAGGTCGTATCCTCAAGCGCCAGCGCGATCTTGGTGACGTCGATATCGCCGCCGCCGAGGTCGAGCGTTCCGAGCGCCTGCTGAAGCTGGGCGAGAGCGAAGGCGGAATGCCCCTCAACGAAGATCGGGACGTGGCCCGTCGCCTGCTTGTAGGCCTGCGGAAACGCATCGCTCTCGGAGGCGGCATTGTCGTAATTGTTGGCGATGTAGTGGCCGAGGGCGGTCTTGCCGGCATTGGCGATGTTGCCGGGCTGGTCCAGGAAGGCGGTCGCGAAGGTCACGTCCAGCCCGGCGTCGCCTGCCGCCTTCATCAGGAGAAGCAGGTCGTTCGACCAGTTGCCGGTGAAGACGGTGTCGGGAGCGGCCGCCTTGATGCGCGCGACGAAGGGCGCGAAGTCCTGGATCTTGTTCACGTCGTGCAGGACCTCGTCGACGACTTCGTAGCCGCCCTCCCCGGCCGCGGCCTCGACGGCCGCCTGCACGTCCTGGCCCCAGGAGTAGTTCTGGTTGATCGCGTAGGCCTTCGTGCCGAGGTCGCCTGCCTCCTTCATCGCGTTCACCAGGGCGTTGACCCGCATCGGCGCGGTGGTGGTGAAGCGGAAATGGTAGAACTGGCACTTTTCGCCGGTGAGTTCCATGGCCTCGCCCCCGAGGTTGATGAACATCACCTCCTTGCCGGGATTGCGGATGTTGTGCTTGCGCACGTCCTCGGTGAGCTGGCCGGCGATGGCCGACGAGGCGCCCTGAAAGATGATGTCGACGCCGTCGGCGACTGCCTGGCGGAACTTGTCGGCCGCCTCGGGGGC
The DNA here is from genome assembly GCF_010500815.1 of Jiella pacifica. Classification (GTDB taxonomy): domain Bacteria; phylum Pseudomonadota; class Alphaproteobacteria; order Rhizobiales; family Rhizobiaceae; genus Jiella; species Jiella pacifica. The sequence goes on along the minus strand of NZ_JAAAMG010000027.1, from coordinate 29,943 downwards.
GCCGCCGGCATTGTCGTATTCGGTGACCTGCACCGGCTCGCCGTTGAAGCCGCCAGCCTCGTTGATCTTGTCGACTCCGTATTCGACGGCCGTCGCGTAGAGGCGGCCGGTCGAGGTCTGCGAACCCGAAAGGCTTTCGATGATGCCGATCTTCAAGGGTTCGGCATGGCCGGCCGAGGCGGCAGCGACCAGGGCTCCGGCAGCGGCAATCGTCGTCGTCGCGATACGTTTCATGGTGATCCTCCTCAAATCGATGATGTCTTGTCGCGGCGCCAACTGACCCTCCCAGCGAAACCTGCGAGCAAGCGTTCTTGTCCGGCATCGGTGCGGAGACATCCGTCTCTCCGCTTGAAGCCGCGCGACCGCCGTTCGTCTTCCGCGACGGCACAGCCAACAGCGTGCGACCGCCTTCCCGCAGGTGCAGAACACCTGCGCGATCACAGCCGGAAATGGCGACGGTATTCCTCCCCGCCTGCATCGGCGCCTGCTGGAGCCGATCCATAACGACGATCGATAGTGTCACGCGTTGCGTTGTCTGAATATGTATGGTTGTGACAGGTTGGACGTCGTTATAGGTGTTAAAGCCACCATCGAAACGGAAATCACGCCGAAGCCAGCTCAGGCTCCGCGAGTACCATGCGGGGGGGACGAGATGCCGCCTGCCAAGATGCTGTCGATCACCGTCGATCTGCTGGAGCGAATAGCCCGTGGCGCTGCCGACACCGAAACCAATGCGTTGCTCTCGGCGCTGCGGGCCGAAGGAGAAGGCTCAGAGGATCCGCTCGCCGCGGAAAGACTGCTCGGTCAGTTGGCGTCGCAGGTGCGGTATGCGCGCGAATCCGCTCTGGCAGACCGCGGGCTCAATCTTCTCATCGAGACGGCCCACGACCTCTCGAGCACGCTCTCCCTGCAGGATCTCCTGCGCAAGATCGTCAGCCGGGCGCGCAGCCTCGTCAGCGCGGACATCGCCTGGCTGACGATCCGCGACGAGAAGGAAGGCCTGTTTCGCAACATCGCGGCAGAGGGTCATCTTGCCCCCGGCACGGCAATGATGACGTCGCAGTTCGATCGCGGCGCAGTGAGCGTGATCATGAACACCAAGACCTTCTTCACCACGTCGAACTATCTGGCCGACGATCGCTTCACGCATTCCGCCGCCCTCGACCGTCAGTTCGGCATCGAGAACATCGAATCCCTTGCAGGCCTTCCGGCGTTTTCCGGCGACACCGTGCAGGGGCTGCTGTTCGTCGCGGACCGCTACGCCAGGCAGTATTCGGGACGCGAGATATCGGTGCTCGGGTCCTTCGCCCAGCATGCCGGCATGGCGATGCGCAACGCCCGGACGTTCGAGCGCCTTTCGGAAGCGCTGGACGAGACCGAGCGCAATCGAAGCGCGCTGGAGCGCCACGTCAAGCGTGTCGAAGCCTCCGCCCAGACCCATGACGAGATGATGTCCCTCTTGGCGCAAGGGGCGGACCTTGCGACCTTCATGCGGCGCATGGCAGGCCATATCGGCGGGTCGATCCAGTATCTGGACAGCGCCTTGACCGTCCGCCACGAGGTGACGGCGGACGAATATGACGGCTTACTCAGCGAAGAGATGCGGCAAGGCAGACTGGATCAGACGCAGCTGTTGTCGGCCCTCGTCCGCTCCCGCGAGAATGGCCGTTCCGTGCTCCTGTGCGAAACCGGTAACGAACGCTGCCTGGTTCTCGCTCTTCACGGCGGCAGCGTGCGCGGCGACAGCCTCATCGTCTGCCACACCGGCCGCATCGACGAGATCCATCTGCGCAATCTCGAGCGCAGCGCCGTTGCCCTGTCGATCGCGAAATTGTGGACAGAAAAGCGGGAGACGGATCGGCTGATCGCCTCGTCCACCCTGCTGCGACACCTCGTGCTCGTCTCGCCGACGGATGCCTCCACGGTCGCCTCGGTCCGCGACCGGCTCGGCCTCGGCATGCAGCAGCCGGTGCGGCTGGCCCTGATCGTTCTGTCCGGCATGAAACGGGAGGAACAGACCGCCCAGATCAGACAGGCCGGCGGGCGGCTCAACATTCTGCTCGATCTCATCGACGGCGCCTATCTGGCCGTCGGGCCGCTCAAGGAGGTCGACAAACTGATCGAAACGTTGAGCCAGCGGGGCGAGTCCGTGCAGATCGGCGGCCTGATTTCGAAGCCCTATTGCGACCTCGCGGCAAGCCCCACCCATTACGCCAGGCTCGGCAACGCCCTGCGCACGATGGAAAGGATCGCGCCTCTCCATCGGTTCATCGGGGAAGGCGACGTCAATTTGTTCGCACGGCTGTTCGAGGGTGGCGACCCGCGGCGGATCCAGGAGTTCGTGAAGAATACGCTCGACCCCATCACGGCCCGCGATCCGCGCGGCAGGGCTCAGTTGAAGGCGACTTTGCTGTGCTTTTTCGATTGCCAGTTCAATATCGCCCGCGCTGCCGAAGAGCTGGACATCCACGTCAATACGGTCCGCCGGCGCCTGGAGACCCTGCGAGAAGTGACGGGCGGCTGGAACGATCCAATCGCGGCGCTCGAACTGCATGTGGCGCTCAAGCTCGACAAGATCATTTCGACAGCTTGATCGATCACGCAGCGGGCCCTCGGCCCTGCGACCCGGCTTCCTCGCGCGAGGAGGGGTTTTGGGGTAGCTTTCCTCCCGATATTCGGTCCGGATTGGGCGTAGCTGCACCTATCGATCCCCCGTCTACCATGCTGTTCTGCAGTTGGCGGCGTCCGGCAATGCGGCGGCGTCGATCATGGGGCGGGGGGGCGCCACGACACGGCTGCGGGGGACGGTTCGGGAGGACATTTCACGAAGGCCCGTCATCCAGCAGAAGGTCGGCCTCGAACCGCTCCGTCATCTTGGGAGGGATGAACGCATGAACACACTGGCAAGGATCGCCGCCGCGATCCTCATGACGACGGCGTCGGCGACCGCGACGGCCGCCTTGGCCCAGAACGAGCCGCCGGAAAGCGAGGCGGCCGCCTCGGACCGCTGCGAGGCGCTCGGCAATTTCGGGATGGACGGGGCCTATGTCACCTCCACCCGGGTCGTTGCCGCGACCGACGACCTGCCGGCCTATTGCGAGGTGCGCGCCACCGCCTTGCCGGCGATTTCCATCGAGGCCCGGCTGCCGCTCACCAACTGGAACGGCAAGTTCTACCAGACCGGATGCGGCGGCTGGTGCGGCATCCTCGGTCGCGCCGACGCCAGCGGCCGCTTCGTCAATGCGATGGGCCCCGGGCTGGCTCGCGGCTACGCGACCGCGACCTCCGACAGCGGGCACCACGGTCTCTCGGTCGTCGATGCGGACTGGGCCGATGCCAATCCCAACGCCGAACGCGACTGGGGCTGGCGTGCCATCGGCGAAACCTACCGCGTCGGTCGGAATTTGATCGCGGAATTTTACGGAAAACCCGGCGGCGATTCCATCTTCCAGGGGTGCTCGACGGGCGGGCGCCTTGCCCACATGGCCTCGCTCAGATATCCCGAGAACTATCAGGGCATCATCTCCGGCGCCCCGGCGATGAACGAGACGGCTCTGGCGGGGCCGACGCTCGCCTGGATGGTCAAGGCGAACACGGACGCGGATGGCCAGACGATCCTCAAGCCGGGGAAGGAAGCCCTGATCGGCGACGAGGTGATGCGGCAATGCGATGAACTGGACGGGGAGAAGGACGGCCTGATCTCCGATCCGCGCCTCTGCAAGCCCGACGTCTCGACGCTTCTTTGCGGGACCGACAGCGACGCCAAGCAGTGCCTGACCAAGGCCGAGATTGGCGTGGTGACGAAATGGTACCAGGCACCCGTCAATTCCAAGGGAGACAAGCTGTTCCCGGGCGGTATACCGGCGGGGTCGGAACCGTTCTGGGGGCTCTGGCTGACCGGCAGCGAGGACGGAACGGCGCCGCTGAACCCGCAATTCGCAAAGTCCTTCGTCGCATATCTGGCCTTCGACCGCGACCCCGGTCCGGAATGGGATCCGGTGGACTTCGATCTGGACAAGGATCCGGCACGCATGTCCCGGGCGGCGGAGATGTTCAACTCCGATTCACCGGACATTGCGAAGTTCCGGGCGGCGGGCGGCAAGATGATCGTCTGGCACGGCTGGGCCGATGCGATCGTCCTGCCCTTCCAGACCGTCGACTGGTTCGAAAAGCTGAAAGGCGCGGCCGGCGGCGCCGAGGAACTGGCGAAGACCGTGAAGCTCTTCATGATCCCGGGGATGGACCATTGCGGCATCCTGCCCGGGCCGGGCGGCATCGCCATGGAGACCATCGATCCGCTCGGCGCGCTGGAACAGTGGATGGAAACCGGCAAGGCGCCGGATTCGATCATGCGCGACAAGTGACCGTCGAAGAGACCAGCGGGCGGCGGCAATCGCCGCCCGAACGCCACACATGCCGTCGAACCGACGTCGATCTCAGAGACCGACGAGGTCCTTGCCCTTGAGGCCGAGCATCCGGCGAGCGTCGGCGGGCGTCGCGATCTCCAGATCGAGATCTTCGATGATGGCGCGAATTTTGGTCACCTGCTGGGCGTTGGATTCGGCCAGAACGCCCCGCGAGATGTAGAGGCTGTCTTCGAGGCCGACGCGCACATGCCCCTGGCGCGCGGCAGCGTGGGCCGCAAAGGGCATCTGATGCCGGCCGGCCGCCAGGACCGACCACTCGTAGGCGTCGCCGAAGAGCCGATCGGCCGTCTCCTTCATGAAGACCAGATTCTGCCATTCGGCCCCGATGCCGCCCAGGATGCCGAAGATCGTCTGCACCAGGAACGGTGGTTCGATGATCTTGCGATCCAGGAAGTGGGCCAGGTTGTAGAGATGGCCGACGTCGTAGCATTCGTGCTCGAAGCGGGTGCCATGGTCCTTGCCGAGCTTCTCGACGATGCCTTCGATGTCCTGGAAGGTGTTGCGGAAAATGCCGTTCTTCGTGCTTCGCAGATAGGCCTGCTCCCAATCGTGCTGCCAGTCGATGGCTCTTTCGGCCAACGGATGAATGGCGAAATTCGTCGAGCCCATGTTGAGCGAGCACATTTCGGGCTTGAAGCGCAGGGGGCCTTTCAGGCGCTCTTCGATCGTCATCTGGAGCCCGCCGCCGGTGGTCAGGTTGATGATCGCATCGCTCGCCTCGTGGATCTTCGGCAGGAACTGGGCAAAGATCTCGGGGTCGGAGGCCGGTGCGCCGGTCTGCGGATCGCGGGCGTGAAGGTGCAGGATCGCGGCTCCAGCCTGCGCCGCCTCGATGGCCGACTTCGCGATCGCGTCCGGTGTGACAGGCAGATACGGCGACATCGACGGTGTGTGGATGCCGCCGGTGATCGCGCAGCTGATGATGACCTTCTTGGCACACATTACGGCCGATCCTTCGTGTCGGAGGTTTTCGCGGCGAGCACGGCCTGCAGGCGGATGTCCCGTTCTTTCGCCAGTTCACGGATTTTGCGGTCTCCGTAGGCACGCTCGACCGCGTCGGTGACTCGGGCCTGCAGCGGGGCGTCGGGCTGCGGCGTGCCGAGATCGTTCCACAGTTTTTCCTGCATGGGCGCGAACATGTCCCAAAAGCCCTGCATACCCCTGTCGCCGCCGGCCAGCCGATAGGTCAACAGCGGCCCCATCAGCGCCCAACGCGTCCCGGGTCCTTCGCTGATGGCGCGGTCGATGTCCTCGGCCGAGGCGACGCCGCTGTCGAGGAGGTGAATGGCTTCCCGGAAGATCGCGGCCTGCATGCGGTTCGCGATGTGACCGTAGATCTCCTTCCGGAGCCGAACCGGCACTTTGCCGATGCGCCTGTAGAACCGTTCCGCGCTCGCGAGAAAGGCGTCCTCGGTCTTCTCGCCACCGACCACCTCGACCAGCGGAACGAGGTGGGGCGGGTTGAACGGATGGCCCAGGACCACGCGCTCGGGGCGCGCGCAGGCGCGTTGCATGTCGGTGACGGAAAGCGCCGAGGAACTCGACGCGATGACGACGTTCGGCCGTGTCGCCGCGTCGATGCGCCGGATCAGGTCGACTTTGAGTTCCAGCCGTTCGGCCGCGTTCTCCTGGACGAAATCCGCGTTCCGGCAGGCCTCCGCCGGATCGATCGTGAAATGCAGTTCGCCGCGTTTGCCACCCTTCGCCAAGGCATCGGGGAGGGATGGCCACAGCCGGTTCACCGTGTCTCGCAATCGCGCTTCGGCGCCGTTGCGAATATCGCTGGCGATCACATTCAGGCCGTGCGCCAGGATGAGGCAGGCCCAGCTGGCGCCGATGATCCCGGTCCCGACGATCGCGACGGTTCCGACCTCGACCTCTTCCGGCTCCCCTGCCCCGCTCATCTCCCGCTCGAGTCCACGAGCACCGCCATCAGGAGGGCGTCCTCGGTCCCTCGGTTGACCCATGCATGGTTGGTTCCCCGCTGGACCACCACGTCGAACGGCTTCAGATCTCGCTCTTCCTTGTCGAGAACCAGCGTGATCTCACCCGACAGCAACATGATGTAGTCGGTCGTGTCCGTCGTATGCATGCCCTCATGGCGAGAGGTGTCCGGCTGGATATCTGCGCCGTTCATCGCGGTGAACCATTCGCGCGCCTCCTTCTGGCGCTCGTCCCAGGTCAGATGATCGTTCAGGCTGTCGGGCGCGATCTGGAAGAACCGGAAAACCGTGCCGCCCTTCGGCGGCAGGACCCCGACGGACTTCGTCGCCATGTCGACCGGTGTCTTGTGATCGTGAGGCCCGGCCTCGGTGACCCACAATTCGGTCAGCACCGTGATGACATGCTTGGCGATGCCGTCGGTCATGACCTCGGATTTGCCGTTCTCGTCGTTCTGCGTGACGATCCGCCGGACTTGCTTCAGCATGGTTGCCTCCCTTGGCTCCTTAAAAAATCACTTCTCGCGCAGTCCGATGACCGCTCCGAGGATGACGGCCCCGAAGATCACGTTTCGGACCGCGATCGGAATCAACATGCCCTGCAGCGCCATCGACAGCGCGGTCATGAGCAGCGCGCCGCCGAACATGCCGAGATAGGTGCCGCGCCCGCCGGTCATCGCGGTCCCGCCGATGACGACCACGGCGATGGAGGGCAGCAGGTATGGCGTTCCCATGTCGATGAAGGCCTGCCCGCTGAAGCCGGTCAGCAGGATGCCGACGAGCGCAGCGCAGGCGGCACTCAAGGCGTAGGCTGCAATCTGCGTCCTTGCGATGGAGACCCCTGAAAAATACGCCATCACCGGATTGCTGCCGACGGCGTAGAGCCGCCGCGCGAACGGCGTTCGGGCGAGGAGCAGGCTGGCCCCCGCCACGAAGACCAGCAGGGCCGGAACGACCGGGGTGAGGCCCGCGATCTTCCCGGTCATCAGCCAGCTGATCCAGGCCGGAGCCGCGCCGCGGGGCGTGCCGCCCGTCGCCACCAGTGTCACGCCCGCGAGGATGCCGTCCACCGCCAGGGTCATGATGAGCGGATGCACGCCGATGACGCCGATGCCGAACCCGCTCGCGGCGCCGATCACGGCAGCCAGGGCGATCACGGCGAGCGGCGCAAAACCGCCCATGCCGCCAATCGTCCACTCGCCGAGCATGACGCCCGAAAAGGTGATCATCGCTGGGACGGACAGATCCAGCCCGCCGCCGATCACGACGCTGCCCTGGCCGAGAGCCAGAACGGCGAGGAAGGTTGTCAGCACGAACAGCGAATTGAAGTAGCTCGCCCCCGACAATCGGCCCTCGAAGAGGGTCAGGGTCGCGGCCAGCACCACCAGCAGGCTGACATAGACCGGCAGGCTGCTGCGCAAGGCCCTCCGATGTCGTGTCATCCAGCGGAGCACTGCGTTCGACGGCAGGGAATCGTCCGGACGCGGCAAGGGCAGATCGTCATGCCGCCGTCGCACATGTGGCTTGGCGGACTTGGAGCGACGCCTGAACCAGAGGCGGAGCCCCGCCACGGCCTCGACGATGCGCTCGCGCGAACCGGCGAGAACGGCGAGGATCAGGAGGCAGCCTTCGACCACCGTCGCGTAGAAGGTCGGGACGTTGAAGACCAGAAGCAGGTTCACCACGAGCATCAGCGTCAGCGCGCCGAACACCGCGCCGAGGCAGCCGCCGCGGCCGCCGGTAAAGGGCGTGCCGCCCAGCACCACTGCGACGAAGACCGGCAGCAGCATCGGCGGACCGACGGTCGGATCGCCGGAGCCGGTCTGGGCGGTCAGGAACATCCCTGCCAGACCGTAGACGGCTCCTGCGATCACATAGGCGATCAGCCGGGTCAGATCGACGCGCACGCCCTTGGCGAGCGCCGCTTCGTCACTGCTGCCGATCGCGTATAGGTTGGTACCGAACGGACTGGCCTTGAGCGCGAACCAGCCGAAAAGGACCACCACGACGAGCACGGCCGGCATCGGCAGAAGGCCTGACACCGCATCGGACAGGAAGAAGCCGGAAAAGCTCGCCGGCACCATCCCGCCCGGCTGGTCGAGGATCATCAAGGTGATGCCCTCGACGATGAACATGCTGGCCAGGGTGACGATGATCGAGGGCAGCCGGAAAACGGCGACGAAGATGCCGTTGAACAGCCCGACGAGGGCGCCGGCCGCGATCCCGAGCAAGGCCCACAGCACCATCGAGCCCAGGCTGTCGCCCATGTTCACGGCGATCAGGCAGTTCGACAGGGAGATGACCGAGCCGACCGACAGGTCGAGCCCCCGCGAAATCACGACGATCGTCGCTCCGATCGCGGCAATGGCGAGGGTCGCCGTGCTCGCGAAGGTGCTGCTGACGTCGTAGTAGCTGAAGCCGGAGGCGAGGTTCGCCTGCAGCAGGATGAAGACCGCCGCAAGGGTCGCGAGGGCCACCAGCAATCCCTGGCTGCGCGCCAGGGAACGGGCCAGTTCGCGCGAAGTGGTGATGGTGGCGGTCATGCGGTCACTCTCTCGGCGTCCTGCGCCGCGGCGCCCATCATCAGGGCCCCGATGCCTGCTTCGGTGGCGTCGGCATGCGGCACGGCGCCGATGACCCGGCCCTCGTAGATCACCAGGATGCGGTCACAGAGCCCGATCAGTTCGGACACCTCGGTCGAGTGGAAAAGGATGCCGCCGCCTCCTTCCGCATAGCGACGGAGGAGCGCGTAGATCTCGTGCTTGGTGCCGATGTCGACGCCGCGCGTCGGGTCGAACACCAGCAGGCAGCGGCACTGCGTCATCAGCCACTTGCCGAGGACGATCTTCTGCTGGTTGCCGCCGCTGAACTCCGCCGGGGTCTGATGAAGGGCCCGGGGATGCAGATTGACGGACGCGAAGGAGCGATCGACCGCGCGCCGTTCGCGCCCGTTCCGCAGGATGCCGAATGTGGAGAAATCGCCGACGATCGGCAGCGTCGCGTTTTCGACGCCGGAACGGTTCATCGCCAGCCCCTGGATCTTCCGATCTTCCGGAACGAGGGCGATGCCAGCGGCGATCGCGTCGGCTGGCGCGCCGAAATGGGCTTCCTTGCCATCGACCACGATCCGCCCGGCGCGCAGCCGTTCGGCCCCGAACAGAGCGTTGAACAGGTCGAGCTGCCCCATCCCCTGGAGGCCGGCGACGCCGACGATCTCGCCGGCCGCCACCGACATCGTCAGGCCGCGCATCTTGCGCCCGGCGGCGATGTCCACCGCTTCGAGAAGCGGGTTCGCACGAGCCTTCGCCTTCGGGACGGCTCGTGGCGGGAAGCTGACGTCGACGGACCGCCCCATGATGTGGCGGAAGACCTCGTCGTCGGAGATCTCACCGACGCCGAAACTTCCCACATGGGCACCGTTGCGCAGGATCGACATGGCCGAGCACAGATCGTGCACCTCGCTCATGCGATGGGTGACAAGGATGATCGTCGTAGCTGTGGCCGTCAGAGCCGCGATCCGGCGTCCCAGCCAGTCGACGTCGGCGCGCGACAGCGCGGCCGTCGGTTCATCCAGGACGAGAATGCGCGGACGCCTCGAGATCGCCCTCGCGATCTCGACCTTTTGGCGTTGCGACAGATCGAGTTCGCTGACCAGCGCGCGCGGGTCGATATCGGCGATCTCGAGGTCATCCTGCAGCGTCCGGACGCGCTCGCTCGCACGCTTCCTGTCCACGAACATACCAAGCCGGAGCGGCAGATCGGGCATGAGGAGATTGTCCGCGACGCTCAGGTCGGGCACCAGCGGAATTTCCTGGAAGGCGGTCTCGATACCGGCCGCGCTCGAAGCGGCACGACCGGCGAGGTCGAGGTCTTGTCCGAACAGCGTGATCGAGCCGCCGTCGGGCTTCACCAGCCCGCTCAGGATCTTAACCAGCGTCGACTTGCCGGCGCCGTTTTCGCCCAGAAGCGCATGGACCGCGCCCTCGGCGACGGTCATCGAGGCGTCCGAGAGGGCAACCGTCGGTCCGTAGGATTTTCTCACGCCCGTTAGGCGCATGGCGTCGGACATGCTTGACTCGCACGATGGGAGACCGGGCGGCCGGCCGTGGGCCGGCCACCCGCTCGGAAGATCGGATTACTCAGGCTGGCCCACGAGGGCGGCCTGGAAGCCGATTTCGGGCGTCTCGGCATTTGCGATGTTGGCGAACCAGCCGGAGGGCACCAGCGCGGGATCGAAGGTGTTGCAGCCGGCTTCCAGCTCGTCGAAGGAGCCTTCCTTGCACAATTTTACCGTGTCCGAAGTGACGGCCTGGAGCGGCATCTTGGTCGTCTTTTCGACGGTCTTGCCGGCCAGGACATCGAGCGCCAGCTTAAGCGCCACGGCTCCCGCACCCGGATGACTTTCCAGCGAAATGCCCTTTGCCCCCATCGGCGCATAGGTACCGGAGGCGCCTTCGATCGCCCCTTCCGGCAGCATCATGACGCGCATGCCGTTGGTGCCTTCGGCACCGCAGGGCACGAGGTCCTTGTCGCCCGCCTCGATCTGAAGGGACCAGGATTGCACACAGGCCGTGGCGCCCCAGACGCCGTCGATCGAATCCCAGCTGGTCGTGGCGAGGACTTCCGTCAGGGCTTTGCGCGCAACCGCCTGCGACCACATGCCGTTCGGCTCGGCGACGATCTCGATGTCGGGATATTTCGCGAAGACCGCTCGCGCCGCGGCGTTGCGATCGGTGTCGACCGACGTCCCCGGCACGCCGGTCATGAAGATCAGGTTGCCCTTGTGGTCCATTTGCTCGGCGACCCATTCGGCGCTCTGCGTGGCAAGCTCCACCTGGTCGGTGACGACATTGTACGCACACGGCTCGGTGACGGAGCTGTCATAGGCGAAGACCAGGACGCCCCTGTCGCAGGCGTTCTTGATGGCCGGGTTCAGCGCGGTGGGCGAGATCGGATAGACGATGATCGCATCGGCGCCGGCTTGCACCATGGCGTTGATCTGCTGGATCTGCTTCTGGGCGACCGGCCCGGCCACCTGGATCTGCAGATCCACCGCGTCCGAATGGGCGCGCGCCATGGCCGAGACCATGTTCTGGGCCTCGGCCTGCCAGTCGTTGCCGACATAGCTCATGCTCAGGAATATCTTGTACGGCTTTGCGTCGGCCGCAGATGCGGCTCCGGCGGCAAGCGGGGCAAGCAAAGCTGCGCCCGCCAAGAGACTGCGGATCTGTTCCGTTCTCATTGGTTGTTCCTCCCAAACGACGCCTCCAAACGTCTTCCCGAAAGATGCCGGAACAAGTTTCGATGAGAAGGTTTTCAGAGGACATTTTGGGGGTTATTAGAGGACATTGCAGCGTCTACGCATCGCACACCGACACCGGGACGAAGCCATGTACGCCCCCTACAAACTCTATGCGCTGCTGGAATCTGCGAAGGGTTTCGGCCTGACATCGGCGCAGATTCTGCATCGGCTTCCCTTCACCGAGCGAAGCCTCCAGGAAGAGAGTCTGGACAGCTCCGTCGAGCACTATCTGACCGCCTGCGAAAACGTCATCCGCCTGTGCGACGACCCGGCGCTACCGTTGCAGGTCGGCCAATCCCTGCACCTTTCCGCCTATGGTCTCTACGGCTTCGCGCTGCTCTGCGGGCCATCCGTTCGCGCGAGTTTCGAGTTTGCCGTGCGCTATCACCGCCTCGCCACCCCGTTGTTCGAAATCGCGTTCGACCTCGAGGACGACAAATTCGTCTGGAAGTTTCCAGACGAACATTTGGTCCCCTACGAGCCGCGGGTGCACCGGTTCCTGCTGTTCCAGCAGCTTGCGCAGCATGTCACTCATGTTCGCGACATTACTCGTGCGGATCGAAAGCCGATCACGGTCGAAGTCGCGACGAAAGCCACGGTCCGCCCCGAGCTTCTGGAGCAGCTCTTCGATTGTCCGGTTCAATTCTCCATGCCTGCCACGAGGCTCGTCTACGACATGTCGATCGTCGACGAGCGTCCGCCGTTGATGAACCCGATCAGTCACACCACTCTCAGGGAAAGCTGCGCGCGGATGCTGGAAGATCTGCGGGCCGTCGAAGGGGTCTCCGGCCGGGTCTTCCGGGTCGTCATGGAAACGCCCGTGCCGTTTCCCTCGATGGACGAGGTCGCCGCCAAACTGTCGGTGACGAGCCGGACCTTGCGCCGCAAATTGATGGCGGAACAGCGCACATATTCGGAAATCCTCGATGAGGTGCGCAATGCGCTGGCACGCAAGTATCTCCGAGCGAACACCTTTACGGTGGAGGACATCGCCAGTCTCTTGGGCTTCTCCGACGCCGCCAGTTTCAGAACTTCCTTCAAGCGCTGGAACGGCATGAGCCCAAGCGAATATCGAAACAGCACTTGAGGACCAATGGCGTCGGCATGACCACTCAGGTACTGACCGACCCTTTTGCCGGAAGACCCGATCGCGTCGACTTTTCCCCTGGTGCATCGTTCGAGCGGGACGCCGCAGCACGGCTGCGTCGCTCGCTCGACTGGCTGGTGCGGTAGGTCGCGCCGCTCACCGCGGCGATCCGGAATCCGTAACCCTCGAGGCTCGAGGCGCAGGCGCTCGTTGATCAGCCTCTGTCTTGCGAATCTGGGCCGTCGCCGTAGTCAGGTTCCGCAGAACATCTGACTGACCCGTTCGTGAGGCTCCGGCGGACTCGCATAGCGGGCGAACTCCGGATGATCCTCATAAGGCCTCGCAAGAACTGCCACGAGTTCATCGAAAGGACCGAGGTCGTCGCGCTCGACAGCTGCGTCAATCACCGCCTCGATCCGGTGGTTGCGGGGAATGAAGGCGGGATTGACCGTCCGCATGGCGCTGCGTCTGGCGACTGCGTCCTGCGGCTCGGCCTGTAATCGTTGCCGCCACCGCACGGCCCACTGCTCATAGGCGGCGGGATCGTCGAACAGAGCCCGAACCCCTTCGTCACCCTCCGGCCCTGCGGCGGCATCGCAAAGGCGTCGGAACGTCAGGGTGAAGTCGGCGCGGTTGTCCGCCATCGTCTTCAGGAGATCCCCGACCAGCGCCACGTCCTCGGCCAGCAGGCCGGAAAGGCCAATTTTCCATAACAGCCCGCCGTGATAGGCCGCCTCGAAGTGCGTCTCGAACGCAGCGAGCGCCTCCTCGGCCTGAAGGACCGCCTCCTCCTGGTTGTCCGCGATGAGCGGCAGCAGGGTTTCGGCCAGCCGCGTCAGGTTCCAATGCGCGATCCCTGGCTGCCGCCCATAGGCGTAGCGCCCCTGCCGGTCGATCGAACTGAAGACCGTCGCGGGATCGTAGCCATCCATGAAGGCACAGGGGCCGTAGTCGATGGTTTCGCCGGCGATCGACACGTTGTCGGTGTTCATCACGCCGTGAATGAAACCGACGAGCAGCCACTTCGCGACGAGTTCCGCCTGTCGGGCGACGACACGATTGAGGAGCTCGACATAAGGTCGGTCCGTCCGCGCCACCTCCGGATAGTGCCGCTGGATGACGTAGTTGGCGAGGATCCTGACGCCGTCGACATCCCTGCGCGCGGCCAAAAACTGAAACGTGCCGACGCGGACATGGCTGGACGCGACGCGGGCGAGCACTGCGCCGGGAAGCATCCGCTCGCGCGCCACCTCTTCACCGGTTGCAACGGCGGCGAGCGACCGGGTCGTCGGGATGCCGAGGGCGGCCATCGCTTCGCTGACGACATATTCGCGCAGGACCGGCCCGAGCGCCGCCCGGCCGTCGCCGCCCCGTGAAAATGGTGTCCGTCCAGAGCCCTTCAGCTGCAGGTCGCGCCGAGTCCCGTCCCTGTCGATGATCTCGCCGAGCAGGACCGCCCGGCCGTCGCCCAGTTGCGGAACGAACTGGCCGAACTGATGCCCCGCATAGGCCATCGCAATCGGCTCGGCCGCCTCCGGAACCTGCCTGCCCGCGAGCATCTTGACGCCGGCGGGACTGGAGAGCCATTGCGGATCGATGCCAAGATGACGGGCAAGCTCCGCATTCACCTGGATGAGCCTCGGCGCCCTGACGGAAGCCGGCGCAACGCGTGCATAAAAGCGCTCCGGCAGATGTGCGTAGGAATTGTCGAACGGAAGCTGATGGGTCAAAGCTTGAAATTGCCTCTGCAAAATGGTCCGGCTGAGATCGATTTTCGATCGACACGAGCCGAATCGGTTTGCGATCGGGCTCTCGGAGCGGTTCTCCACGCAAACCGACATTTGAGCGTCTTCATGCTCGAATATGTGGCGAGCCTGCCGCTTGTCACCGCGCCTTGTCGCTGAACGAGCTGCTCTTCCCCTTCGCTGAGTTTCGACCGGAGGTTCAGCGCTTCGGCCACCGCCAACGCGGAGCATCGACGCCCGGCGCGCCGATTTCCCCGAAGGATTTCTTGAGGTGTATCTCGGTCGCATCGCCCTCGCTGCGGATCGCGCGGATCAGCGGTTCGCTGTGGCTGGCGAGAATGACCTGCCCGTGGTCGGACGCCTGGACCACCAGCCGCGCGAGAGCATCCTGGTGCTTCACGACGATGCCGTGAGCGCGCTGAGCACCGAGCCGCTCAGCGGCCACATCCGGCTCGGGGTGACCGAGGACGTAACGAGCGGCGGCCTGTCATCCACGCTCGGCCGGTTACCCGCCTGCAACCCGCGATCCGGGTGCAGATCGGCGTTGTCCAGAGCCGGGTCATCAGCGATCGGCTCGATCGCGGTGAGCTCGATGTCGGCGTTCTTCAAGTTTTCGCCGATGAACGCCGAGCGGACGATGTGACGCTCGCGAGCGATGCGCTGCACTGGGTGAAGTCGCCCGATCTCGCGATCGATACGGGAAAGCCGATTCCGCTCCTGACATTCGACCAGGATTGCTTCTACCGAGACTGGGCGCTGCACGCCGAACCACCGCCGCCCTCCGGCTTCCAGATCGTCATGGAATGCGCGAGCATCGCCGGAATTATCTCTGCGGTCGGAGCTGGACTTGGCGTCACCCTCCTTAACGCACGCCATCTTCAGCCGGACATGGAGATCATCGCGAACGGCTTTCCGACACCGCCCGACATCGCCTATGTCGTACGCACCGGCCGCAGCGCGGACACGTCCGCGGTCAAGGCGCTCGCGAGGACCTTGACGAGCGACGCCGATTGGCATCGTCCGCCGTCACCGCGTTAGCCCAGCCCGATGCAGGGCCTTGGGAAAGCCGCGGCGAGTCGCGCCACTACCCCTATTCGAAGGCCCGCGCCTTTACAGGGATCGACTGCCCCCGAATGCGATCAACTGCTTCGCGGATGCCGGATATGAACGGGATTAAGCCGGATGCTCTCACGGATCGCAGTCCGCTTCTCGATCGTTGGGTGGACAAGCCCTCTGCCGGCATCGAGTGGTCAAAAAGCGACGCGGTCGCCGCCCTTGAGCTTGAGAGTGGCGCGCGCGTCGGCCGGAGTGGCGATTTCGAAGCCGAGACCCTCGATCAGATTGCGGATCTTGGTCACCTGCTCGGCATTGCTGGTCGCCAGCCGACCGGCACCGAGCCAGAGGGAGTCTTCTAGCCCGACGCGGACGTTACCGCCCATCGCGACCGCCATGGCGGCGATGCTCATCTGATTGCGGCCGGCACCGAGCACGGACCAGGAGAAATCGTTGCCGAACAGCCGGTCGGCGGTGCGCTTCATCGTCATCACGTCCTCCGGATGGCCACCGATGCCGCCGAGAATGCCGAACACGCTCTGGATGAAGAAGGGCGGGCGCACGAGGCCGCGATCGACGAAATGGGCAAGGGTATAGAGATGGCCGATGTCGTAGCACTCGATCTCGAAGCGCGTATCGTTGTCGGCGCAGGTGGTCAGGATCTGTTCGATGTCGGCGAAGGTGTTCTTGAAGATGCGCTCTTTGGAGCCTTCGAGATAGGGCCGCTCCCAGTCGTGCTGGAATTCCGTGTAGCGCTGCAGCATCGGGAACAGGCCGAAATTCATCGAGCCCATGTTGAGGGACGCCACTTCCGGCTTGAACGCCGCCACCGGCCGTAGCCGTTCCTCGACGGACATGGTCGGCGCACCGCCGGTGGTGATGTTGATGACGCAGTCGGATTTCTGCTTGATCACCTTGAGCATCGGCTCGAAGGCTTCGAGGCTCTGATCCGGCCGTCCGTCACGCGGGTCCCGGGCGTGGAGATGCACCACGGCGGCGCCCGCCTCCGCCGCCCCGATGGCGGCATCGACGATCTGTTCAGCCGTGATCGGCAGATGCGGCGACATCGACGGCGTATGGATCGAGCCGGTCACGGCACAGGTGATGATGACTTTATGTGCTGGCATGCGGTTCTCCTCCCAAACCTCGTGCTTGATTTCATTCCCACGGCAGACCCGTGGCGAGGGGCGCACCGGCCCAAATGTGTGGACGCCGGCCGCTGCCGTTCGCCTTTCTTCGAGGCACGGCCTGCTGGCCTGCTTCGCCCTTTCGATCAGGCGGCGAGGTTCAGAAGGCTGGCGGAATTGTCGCCGATCAGCGTCCTGATGTCCTTCGCCGAGAACTGCATGTCGAGCAGCATCCGCACGATCTGACGATAACCCTCGATGGGGCGGGGCGAGCCACGCAGGCCGAGGTCGGAACACAGGCAGGTATTCTCGACGCCGGCGACGTCGATGAGATGACGCAGGAATTCGCCGTCGTAGTTATTGCCCGAGCCCTGGACGAACATGGAGATCGAATGCTCCATCTTGACGCCCATGGCGACAAGGCCACGAATGTCCTCGTCGGAACAGCCGATCACATAGGTCGGATGATTGACGATCATCTTTGTCACGCCGCGGGCTTTGGCCTCTTCGAAGACCTTGAAGAGTTCGCTGACATGGAGATGGCCGCCGGCCAGGATGATGTCGCCCTCGGCGATCAGATCGAGCACCTGCTTGACCTCGTCTTTAACGGCGCCGGCATCGTCGAGCGCCCTCAGCGGGATCGGATCGAGCATCTTCTGGGCGGTCTTGGGAAAGTTCTTCGCCTCCGATTCCGCCTTGCGGATATGGTTGGCGGCCGAAAGGGTGGGCAGCCAGACGATCTTTGCGCCCATCTTGATGGCGTGATCGACGGCATGGGGGTTGAAGCCGCCACTGGCATTGTTCAGCGCGAGGCCGGAAAAGAGCTGCACGCCGAGGTCCGGATAGATCGTCTCGAGCAGCTTGGCGTGCGGCGTACCGAGATAGAAGTGATCCTTGTAGAGCAGCGCCCGGAAGCCTGCATCTTCCGCATCCTGCATCGCGTCGCGATGATCGAGGATCCGTGGCATGGCCGCCGGTCCGCTGTGGCAATGCAGGTCGACCGCACCATTCAACAGGGCGGCGACCTCCTCGTCGCGGGCCCCATCGCCGATGCAATCGCGCGCGTCACTGGTTTCAACCGTCGTGGACGTCATTGCGTTTCCTCCTCGTCAACGTCGCGCGAGCCCGTAAGGCTCGCCTATTTCTGCTCGTGGGTGGCTTTCGCGCCGGTTGTTTTGATCTCGCGAAAATCGGCCGCGACCTTGGCTGCCGCCTGGCGCATGAACCCCTGGTCGGAGGACACGATGAAGGCGCTGACGCCCAGCGGCCGGAAGGTCGCGGTCTCGGCGACCGAGCCGACCATCACGCAGACCGGCTTGCCGACGATTGCCGCCGCACTGGCGATCTTCTCGGTGGCGGCCCGAACCTGCGGGGCGTCGGGCGAAGGGGCGCCGAGCGCCACCGACAGGTCACCACGGCCGACGAAGAAGCCGTCCAACCCTTCGACAGCGACGATATCGTCGATCACGTCCAGCGCCTTGGGATCCTCGATCATCGCGATCACCGTCACCGAATCGTCCTGAGCCGCGACGTGATCCCACATCGACAGGCCACCGTAGTCCCCGGCCCGCGGGGAGTTGGAGAAGCCGCGCGCCCCGCCGCGATATCGGCAGGCGGAAACGATCGCATTGGCCTTGGCGACGCTAGAGACGTGCGGCACGAGGACGCCTGACGCGCCGTCGTCAAGGACGGCGAGAAGCTTCGCCGGTGTCGGCTCGGCCACCCGGACGATTCCTGCGGCTCCGGCAGCGCGCGCCGCCAGCAGACAATGATCGATCGTCACCCGGTCGAAGGGCGCATGTTCCTCGTCGATGACGACGAAATCGAAGCCGAGCAGGCCGAGGATCTCGATCGAATGGCTCGTCGGCGTCTTGACGAACGAACCGAGAAGCGGCTCGCGGTCGTTGAAACGGTGGCGAAAGGCGGCGGGCGGCACCATCGATTTGATCCCTTGAGCTTTTTTGTTGTATCGCTGTTCAGAACAATATATCTATGAATGGAACTTTACACTCCTTCGCGGCAAAACTGTCAAGGGCGGATCGGCCCACGAGTGGTGGCCGGGACCGGAACGTCACTGCGGCTGCGCTGCAGGCGCGGATGGTGCGAAGGCGAATTGACGAGGAGATGCTAGAAATGCCCCGAATCGAAGGCAAAGCCGGAGACGGCGTCCAGGCAGTCCAGCTAACGCTCGGCATCATCGAGCACCTTGCCAAGGAGCGGCAGGCGGTGGGGGTGACGACGCTCGCCCAGGCGCTCGGAACCACCAAGAGCCGTGTCCACCGCCATCTCCAGACGCTGGTTCAGCAGGGCTATATCGTTCAGCCGAAAGATTCGGATCGCTACGAGAGCGGCCCGCGACTGGTCGCTCTCGGCCGCGCCGTGAGCGACCATCTCGATCTCGCGCACATTGCCGGCGATCCGTTGCTCGAGCTGCGCGACGCGCTCGGCCATTCCGCGGTCATCTCGCAGATCACGCCCGACGGCATGCGGGTGCTGACGACGATGCCGGGCCGTTCCGCGATCGAGATTGGGGTTCGCTCCGGCTCGATTCTCAATTTTCACTGCTCGGCGCAGGGGAAGGTTGCGCTGGCCTATGCGTCCCCTGAATTCCAGGCTCGCGTCCTGCGTGGCAAGCTCGAGGTCTTCACGCCCTTCACCATCATCAGCCCGGCAGTGCTGACGGCGGAGCTCGAAACGATCCGCGCCCGGGGCTGGGCGACGGCGCCCAACGAAATCGGCATCGGCCTCAACACGCTCGCCGCGCCGGTGTTCGATGCGGCAGGCTCCATCTGCGGGGCGGTCGGCATCGTCGATATGGTTCAGTTCATCGCCGGAGAGCCGTCCGAGGACCAGCGGGTGCGGACGATCGCCGCGGCCAGGCGGGTTTCCAGAGCGCTCGGATACGAGGCGCTCTGAGCAGCTTCGCCATCGGGTGGGCTCCCCGTGACGACCGAACCGGTCTTGACAACAAGAGAGGCGTCGGTATCCTCAAATTCAGAACACTGTTTTGAACAGAAGAACCATAGACGTTTCGGCTTAGGGTGTTCAGGGAGGAACATATGTCTAGACGACGCATGCTGGCGGCCGTCGCCGTCGCGGCCGTGGTCACCGCCGGTCAAGCGCGGGCTGAGGACGGCTTCAAGATCGGATCCTCCGTCGGTCTGACGGGATATGCCGCCGTGATCGACCATGCCTGGCAGGACGGGCTCGCGATCGCGGCAGAAGCACTCAACGCCAAGGGCGGCCTGCTGGGCAAGAAGATCACCGTCATCTTCGAGGACAATCATTCGCAGCCGCAGGACGCGATGGTCGGCTACCGCAAGATGATCTCGAGCGACGAGGTCAATCTGTTCGACAGCGGCTGTGTATCGGCCGGCAATTTCGCCGCCGCCGCCTTCGTCGCGAGGGCGGAGTTGCCGATGTATCTGTGCTCCATCCTGCCGAAGCGTGAGCAGGAACAGGCCTGGGCCTTCAGTTTCCTGGCCCCGCCGCGCTTCGAGATGGAATCGCGCTACCGGTACCTCCGGGATAAGACCGACATCCGCAAGATCGGCATTCTCTACGACCCCACCCCCTATGCCCTGATGATGAAGGATCTCGGCGTCGAAATCGCCCAGAGCTTCGGGATCGAGGTCGTGGCGCAGGAGACATACAAGCCGGACGACGCGGACATGACCGTGCAGATCGGACGCGTCAAGGCGGCCGGGGGCGGCGCCATCGTGAAGATCGGTCAGGGCGGCTCGACCGTGACCGCCGCCAAGAACATCAAGCAGCTCGGTCTTGAGGATATGTTGCTGATGTCCAGCAACGACGATGGCGCGATCTTCCAGCAGGCGGGGCAGATCCTCGGCGACCGCTTCCTCTTCGTCGCCCCGCCGGTGCAGCTTCCCAACGAATTGAAAGAAGGGCCCGCCAAGGATTCCGTCGAGGCCTTCCTCAAATACTGGAAGCCGAAATATCCCGACCGCGACCCGGCCAACAGTGCCCGCGCCTGGGATTCGATGATGGTGCTCGCCAAGGCGGTCGCAATCGCCCAGTCGACGGAGGGAGCGGCGATCCGCGACGCGACCGAAAAGGTCCCGACCTATGTGGGCGCCTATGCGACCTTCAGCTTCTCGCCCAACCAGCACGTCGGCATTACAGAAAATCCGTTTCTCATTGGAGAATACGCCGACGGAGAACTGGTGCTCGCCAAATGACGGCGGTCTCTGCCGCGACGGCTGATGTCCCGCTTCTCGAAGCAAAGGACATCTCCGCCAGCTACGGCCATGTGCATGCGCTGAAGCCGACCAGCCTGCACGTCGCCGAAGGCGAACTGGTGACGATCCTCGGCCCCAACGGCGCCGGCAAGACCACGCTGATGCGGGCATTGACCCGCCTGACGCCCAGTCGCGGCAACGTCTTCTTCAGAGGCCGGGATGTCAGCCGCCTGTCGACCAACAGGCTGGCGCGCTGCGGCATTGTCATGGTTCAGGAGGGTCGGGGGCTGTTCTCGCAAATGACCGTCCGGGAGAACCTGGTGGTCGGCGGCTATCTGCATCCCGGCGACATCGACACACATTTGCAGGCGGTGTTCGAACTCTTCCCCCGACTCAAGGAGCGCCTGGACCAGCTCGCCGGCACGCTCTCCGGCGGGGAGCAGCAGATGCTCGCCATCGGGCGGGCGCTCATGGCCAAGCCGCAATTGCTAATGCTCGACGAGCCTTCGCTCGGCCTGGCGCCGCGCGTGGCGAGCGAGATTCTCGGCACGCTGCGTGAGCTCAACCGCCGCGGGATCGGCATCCTTCTCGTCGAGCAGAAGGCTCCGCTGGCGCTGAAGCTCGCCCAGCGCGTCTATGTCATTTCGCTCGGCAGGATCGTCGTGGAACTCAAAACAGACGAGATCGAATCTCATCATGACCTCGCACGCTATTACCTCCACTGAGCCGACCTCCGTCGGTTGGCGCTCCGCGCTGCCCATCGCGGCCGTGGCGGTCGTCGCCGCATACGGCCTGATGTCGAGCGACTATGTCGTGACGGTCCTCGGCTTTGCCTTCATCTACGCAATCTTCTGCACCGGCCTGAATTTCTTCATGGGCTATACGGGCCAGGCATCGTTCGGCCAGAGCGCATTCGCGGCGATCGGCGGTTATGGCAGCGCGATCCTTTGCACCGACTATGGCTGGGAGCCGTTGCTTGCGCTGATCGCCACCATGGCGATCTCCGGCGTGGTGGCGGCGGTCGTCGGTTATCCGACATTGCGTCTGCGCGGCCACTATCTCGCCATGGCGACGTTCGCCCTCGGGCTGATCGCCTATGAGATCACCATCGAGTGGACGAGCCTCACTCAGGGCTACATGGGCTATGCCGGCATTCCGCCGCTCGGCCTTGGCGGCTTCGAGCTGGCGACCCTGAAGCAGCAGTTCATTGCGATCGTGGTCATGGCGCTGATCGGCGTCGGCGTCGCCAGCCGCTTGAGGCAGTCCCGCTTCGGCCGAGCGCTGGCCTCGATCGCCGGCAGCGAGCTCGCCGCCCGCGCCCTCGGCGTCGATATCGCCCGCTACAAGCTTGTCGCCTTCGTCATCGCCGCTCTTTACGCGTCGGCGGCAGGCTCCCTGTTTGCGCATTTCGTCGGCTTCATCAGCCCCGAAATCTACGGCACCTCGATGGTCATCCAGAGTTTTGCGATGCTCTATCTCGGCGGCATCGGGACCACCTGGGGTCCGATGCTCGGTGCCGTCATCGTCTCCGTCCTGCCCGAGGCGCTGCGCGGCCTGAAGGAGATGCAGGACATTGCCTACACTGCGATCCTGATCTTCATCCTGATCTTCGCGCCGCGCGGCTTGGCCGGGCTGACGGTCCTGTTCAGGCGGGCTCGCAGGCCGGCTTTGGGGAAGGCGTGATCATGGCCCTTCTTTCGGTTCGCGAGGCGACCAAGCGGTTCGGCGGGCTGCTGGCCAACGAAGCGATTTCCTTCGATGTCGAAGAAGGCGAACTTCTGGCCGTGATCGGCCCCAACGGGGCCGGCAAGACAACGCTCTTCAATGTCATATCGGGCGCCTATCCGCCCACCTCCGGCTCGATCCATTTCGATGGCCGGGACATCACCGGAGCCTCGCCACACGGCGTGGCCCATGCCGGCCTGGTGCGAACCTACCAACTCGTCCAGCTGTTCAAGAACCTGACGGTCGCCGAGAATGTCGAGATCGGCAGCCACCGGGTGACGCGTGGCGGGGTGTTTTCCGCCCTCTTTCGTCCGCACTGGATGCAGCAACAGGAGAAAAGCGTCAGCGTCGGCGCTCGCGAGCTGTTGCGTTTCGTCGGGCTGGAAGCCCAGGCCGACGACCCGGCGGACACGCTGCCCTACGGTCGCCAGCGCCTGCTCGAGGTGGCGCGCGCCCTTGCCGCCCGACCGCGGCTGCTGTTGCTCGACGAGCCGGCGGCCGGCCTCAACACGCAGGAAACCGAAGCGCTCGCCGAGGTGATCAGCCGCATCCATCTCGGCGGCACAACCGTCATCCTCATCGAACACGACATGAGCCTCGTCATGAAGATCGCCCAGCGCATCGTCGTACTCGATTTCGGAAAGAAGATCGCCGAGGGAGCGCCGGACGAGATCAAGTCCCACCCCGACGTCATCGCGGCTTATCTGGGTGGGACGGAGATTCTGGATGCCTAGCCTCGTCGAATTCCTGCAGAGCATCGTCAACGGTATCGGCCTCGGCCTGATCTATGGCCTCGTCGGCATCGGCTTTTGCGTCATCTACAATGCCAGCGGCATCGTCAACTTCGCCCAGGGAGTGTTCGTGATGCTGGGCGGCATGGTCTGCCAGGTGCTGCTCGCCGAGCTTGGCCTGCCGATCTGGCTCGCAATCATGGTGACCATTCCGCTGGTGGCGCTTTCCGGCATGGTGATGGAATTCGCCATCGTGCGGCCGATGATGCATCGGGGCGCTACGCTGTTCGCCATCATCCTCGCCACCCTCGCGGCACAGATCATGATCGAGCGGATCACTCTCATCACTTTCGGGGACCGGCCGCGGACCTTCAGCGAGTTCACGAGTGGCGGACCGTTCAAGATCGGCGGCGTGGCGATCGGCTACCAGCTCTTCTGGATCCTTGGCTGCGGGGCGCTGTTGGTCTTCCTGCTCTGGCTGTTCTTCACCCGCACGCGCGTCGGCAGGGCCCTGCGCGCCTGCTCGCAGAACAGCGAAGCAGCCCAGCTTCTCGGAGTTCCGGTGTCGCAGATGATGCTCGTCGCTTTCGCGCTCAGCGCCGCGCTCGGCGCGATCGCCGGCATCCTGGTCACCCCGACCCAGTACACCGCCTACAATGTCGGCACGCCCTTCGGGGTCAACGGCTTCATCGCGGCGATCATCGGCGGCTTCGGCCGCGCCGGTGGGGCGCTCGCGGGCGGCTTGCTGCTGGGTGTCCTGCAGGCGCTGGCGATCGTGGCGCTCGGCGCGGGCTTCAAGAACGTCGCCGCGCTCAGCGCCCTTCTGGTCGTACTGCTGTTGTTTCCCAATGGGCTCTTCGCCGGCTTCGGCAGTGCCGCAAGGTCGCAATGAGACGGCGCCCGGCACCATGCAAACAATAGGAGGAATTGTCGATGTATGACACGACTGATCCCCGCGCCTCGCTCGCCAGCGCCAAGAGCGGGCCGGCGGCGACGGAATTTGCGGCGGCCGACTATCTGAAATTCTACGAGACCGCGCCCCAGGCGGACGATGCCGAGGGCAAGACATGGATCGGGCGCGGGCAGAATTTCATCGTCGCTTATACCGATGCCGAGCCGGGCGGCCGTTTCAGCCGCGATGGTCAGATCGACGAATACTGCGTGCTTCTGCCGGACGCCAAATCGTCCGCAACCATAACCGTGCAGGGGCAGACGGAGGCGGTTCCGGGCTACTCGATCGTCTTCGTTCCACCTGGTGACAGCGAGGTGGTGATGCCTGAGGGCGGACGCCTCGTCCGGCTGTTCAGCAGTTGCTCGGCGGATCTCGCCGCAGCCTGCGAAAATGCCGGGTCTTATCGCGAGCCGCATCCGAACATTCCGCCTTTCGAGCCATGGCCCGAGCCGAGAGGCGGCTTCCGGCTGCGCCGCTATTCGCTCGACGTTCCGCCCGAACCCGGCCGTTTCGGCCGGATCTGGCGCTGCACGACGCTGATGGTCAACATGCTGCCGCAGGAAGACGGTCCGCGCGACGTCACCAAGCTGTCGCCGCATCATCACGACGACTTCGAGCAGTGCTCGCTGGTCCTGGAGGGCACCTTCATCCATCACATCCGCTGGCCCTGGACGCCGAGGCTCGACGTGTGGCGGCAGGACGAGCATGAGAAATGCGGGGCGCCTTCGATCACCGTCATTCCGCCTCCTGCGATCCACACCTCCCGGGGCATCGAGCCGGGCGTCCATCAGCTGGTCGACATCTTTTCTCCGCCAAGGAGAGATTTCTCCGAAAAGGAGGGCTGGGTGCTGAACGCCGACGATTATCCGATGCCGCCTGCGGCCGAACAATGAGCCCGACATCCAGCCTGAAGGGTAAGGTCGTGCTCGTGACCGGTGGATCGCGAGGCATCGGCGCGGCCATCTCGCGCCGGTTCGCGTCGCTGGAAAGCTGCGTTTCGATCGTCTACCGCGCCGACGAGACAGCGGCAGCGCAACTCTCGCGCGATCTCGCCGGACCCGATGGACGATGTATAGCCGTCAGGGGCGACGTCGCCCAGCCGGACGACGTCGCGGTCGCGGTCGCGGTGACGGTTGAAAGGTTCGGCGCAATCGACGTCCTGGTCAACTGCGCCGCGATCGGTCCCTATCGGCCGCTCGGCCAGATGGATGCTGCCTTCATCCGGCCGATCCTCGAGACCAACGTCATGGGGACGGTGCTGATGATAGAGGCCGCACTGCCGCACATCTCGAACGGCGGCCGTATCATCAACTTTGCCTCGGCGCTCGCCTTTCGCCCGATCCCGACGAGTTCGATCTATTCCGCCTCGAAGGCGGCGGTCGTGACGCTCACCCACGCCTTCAGCAAGGAACTCGGGTCGCGGGAAATCACCGTCAATGCCATTGCCCCCGGCGTGATCGAGACGGACATGACCTCGAACATCCTGGCGGAGCGAGGAACGCAAATCCAGGCGATGACGCCGCTTAACCGTATCGGCCAGCCGGACGACATAGCCGGCATTGTCAGCTTTCTCGCATCGACGGAAGCTGGATGGATCACCGGCCGAACCATCATCGCCGACGGCGGCGTCACCTAAGTGCCCAAAGGCGATGGTCGTGACACTGTCCGGCGACCGTCACGTCGAGATCCGCTTGCGTCCGTCAGAGGCCTCGAACGACGAGCAGACCGAGGCATTTGCGTCCTATGAGCGGATCGTTCGGCCCTTCGTCGTGGCGAACCAGGCGCTGGCAACGAAGGCGGGCGGCTCGCTCCCCTGCCTCGGACCCAACAGGAGCTGGACGCACGCAATCGGACCTTGAAGACCATCGCGCCACATAGGACGCGACAGGCTCTCGGGGACGAGCCCCGGAAGGTGCACGCCATGCTGCAGCTTCCCGATTATTCCCGGTTCGGAAAACGTGCTTCTTGACGGAAGCCGCAGCTCCGAACGAGCCCAGTTGTGTCACGAGATCCCCAATCCACGCTTGCGACCAAAGCTCCAGTCGACGCCGCCATCGCGCCTGGCGACACCGGAGACGTGACGGCCGAGCTGCTTCTCGATTGATGGCGTCCAGGGCACGAGGCTGAAGCCGAGCCCGTCGTCGATCATGGCGAAGCGGCCGCTCGCGAGCGTGAGCCGGCGCTGACAGGTGCCGGTGACATATTCGCCGGTGTGCGGTTTGACCTGCGGCCGTCCGGTTTCGGCG
Source organism: Jiella pacifica (assembly GCF_010500815.1). Lineage (GTDB taxonomy): Bacteria > Pseudomonadota > Alphaproteobacteria > Rhizobiales > Rhizobiaceae > Jiella > Jiella pacifica. Next base: position 3,409 of record NZ_JAAAMG010000027.1, on the reverse strand, counting down.
GTGATGCGCTGGGCGGCGGCATCGAGCTCGTGACGCCGTAGCGTGTCGATTAGGTCGGGCTGAAAGCTGACGCCCCGCTTCTGACGTTCGGCTAGGCCTTGGCCGATAAGATGTTCGGCCCGACGATTCATGGCATCGCGCACCTCGGCGCCGAAGCCGCCGCCCAGCGCGGCCGGCTCGCGGGCGATGTTCTGGCGGTCGAGCCAAGTGGCGCCGGTCGCGGTGACTTGGGCGGAGATGTCGAGGTCGGAGCGCACCGCGATCGCCACGCGGCGCTGGCCCCGCGCGTCGTGGAATTTCCGAAGCTCCACGATCGAGCCCGGCGCGCTGTCGCCCGCCGCGTCGAGGTCGGGCAGATTGACGTGGTGGGTGCGGCCGTCGATGCCGTCGACGACGGCGAAGGCGGTGCCCTTCAGTTCGTCGTCGAGGCCGCGGGCGACCAGGCGGCCGATGACCGGATCGTTGAGGCTTTCGGACGCGAGCACATAGCTCGCGGCGCCTCGCTCGATGCCACGCTCGGTGAGGCCGCGATGGATGCGCTTGATGATGTCGCCGCGCTCGCCCAACTCCCGAAGCGTCGTTTCGGCGCGATCGGAGAGCGTCCACTGGTGGGGAGCAATCTGCTGCGCAAGATCAAGGCTCTCCAGCTTGCGCAGCCGTCCGATCTTCAGCACGTCGAATTCGTTGGGCCGACGGTCGGGGCGAGGCGCCGCGTCGATGATGCCGGCCCGATAGGCCTCCCGCACGAGTTGGCGATCGAGATCCGTCCAGCGCTCGGTATCGATCTGACGTTCGAGGGTCTGCCGGATGTCGTGGTCGGTGCGCGGCCCCAGTTCCTGGGTGATGAGATCGCGCGCCCGGTCGCGCATGCCTTCCTTGATGTAATCGCGGGCGATGACGAGGTTCTCGCCGTCGTCGCGCACGCCGCGCACGATCAGATGGACGTGCGGATGCTCGGTGTTCCAGTGATCGGCGGCGATGTGAGAACGAGCGACGTTGAGTGTCCGCGCCACGGCGCTCACCGTGAACCGTCCGTCGCATCGCTCCAGGACAGCAAGGGCAAGGTCCGTTTTTTTGGGCGGGCGACGTCGAGCGCCTCTTTGAGGATCTCGTTCTCCATCGTCTTGCGATCGAGCAGGCGCTCGAGGTCACGGACCCGCTTCTCCAACTCGCGGACGCGGGACGTGCCAACGACATCCTCGTCGGCCTGGACGGCAGCATGCCCGCCCTCCAGCATCCGGCGCTTCCAGGCGAAGAGTTGCGAGGGTGAGACGCCAGCCTGACGCGCCACGAAGGACACGCTCATGCCCGGCTGCATCGCCTCTTCGACCAGGCGGACCTTCTCGGCCGTCGACCAGCGCCGCCGGCGTTGCACGGAGGTGATCACTTCGACCTGCGAAAACGGGCCATCAGTAGCTTTCGACATAGTCGTACTCATAGGCGGATACCTATGCCTTATCGGCTATGCCACCTGTCCGGTCAAAACGGGGTGCGCTCCAGATAGTCGTCGCTCCGAGCGCGGCGCGGATCGGCTTCATCGACTTCCTCACCGCGTCGAGAAAGGCCGCGCTGGCGTTCTCCATCAGGTGCCATCGGTCCGCGACCTGAACCACTTCCGGCAGGGCGAGCGCCGCTGCCTCGCCATAGCCGCCGCCATCGCGAGAGACGATCCGGATCTCCCCGGTGATCGGCCAGCCATGCCGCAACGGTGGCAATTTCCCGGTCCGGCAGCAGCTTGACGATCTGCCGTCGCTCGAGGTCACAGACAATCGAGCCATAACGGTGGTTCCGGCGGAACGCGAAGTCGTCGATGCCGACTGCCGTCAACAGGTCAGTTTGTTGCCTTGCCCGGCGCCGGACGACACGGAGCAGCGTGTCGTTGCTGACTGGCATCATCAAACGCCTGGCGAAGCTGGCGGCCGGGCGGCCGCCGATGGGCAGGCCAAGGTGATGGACGATGCACTCCATCCGGCCGGTGCGCCGGCCCCGCTCGGCGACGATGTCATCGCCAACGTCACACCGAAACCGGCGCGTGATCAACCGCAACCGAACTGGCCTTCCCGCCGACGGAAGGTCCGCCACACGCCGAACGTACCAACTGTGTACCCGGCGTGCAGGCGATGCGCAGGAGGGACACGCCGCCTGCCTCTTTCGAGCGGATGCGGTCACGACAAGGATGTCGTCACAGGCCTCGAACTGCTCGACCGTAAGCCCGGCCGGAATGAGCGAAGACAGCGAAATGACAGTGGGCATTGCGGCGACCTCCTTCAGAAATCGCCAGTCCGCTCCTCAACTGCATCAGTTGTGAGTCAGCCCCCCCTTGGACGCCGATAAGGGGTCCCGTTCCGACGCGGTTTGACATCCGAACGAGCGATCCCACTAGGCATCAGTTCATGGCGACGCATGGCATTCTCCTTTCAGAGAGAGTGAATCAGATCGTGCCGCTCAGATGAACCCGTTTATGGGGACGCTCCCTAAAAGAGGGCGTTCGCAAAAATCGTCCTGAGAAGATCCAGTTCTCTCTCCGTTGGCGGGCTACCTTGCTCAATGGCCCAGAGTCGCTGCGCTGGAATGCCAGTGCCGACAGAGATCGCGTCGATCGAATATCCTACGCTGATGCGCGCGCGCTTGAGCACATGCACAGGCTGCGTCCCGCCTAGCGGGAAGATGTCCTTCATCTCGCTCATGCTGGGGGTGCTCTCAGGCAACGTTCAGCAGCGTAACGACGATTTCGGGCAGCTCAGCCGTTCCAGTGAGGTCGAACAGTTCGAGGAGGTCGCAACAGAAGGCGAGTTCCGACGCCTCGTCGACCGAGATCTCATGGATCTCAAGGGCCTGGACGATTTCATGCGGCGGCATTTCGGGCTGACTCCAAATGTGGCCAGCCTTCCTACACCGCCAGAATCTGAACGTCATCTATCCATTAGATAGACGGATGACTATCCCCGTGACTGATCATGTCGGCCTGCGTTTCGCGCCGCAGATGTTTCTCTCATGTTTTAATATCAATTAAATCTCTTGCCGATCTATAAGAGAAGGATTTTGCAATAAAGTAATATCTATCAAAATAACATTGCCAGGGATGGAGCATGTTGTGGGTAATACATTGTTGCGGCTGAAGTTTATTGTTTTCCTACCAGTGGTTGGGCTGCTGATCGTCATCGGTGCTCTCGTCGCTTTCACGATCCAATGGGCCGCTACCCAGACGGATGCCGAAGCCGGGCGACGAGAGACCGCCCTCGTTCAACAGCTGATCGAGCAGCGGATCGCGCAGATCACGAAGTGTCCTCTTAATCTTCTTTCCATGCTATTTTTGGGAAGGAGGACCGAACCATGGGACCGTCACCATCAAGGAAGTCCGCAGGGCCGCGTGATGCGGCCACCAAGGTTGCGCATCATCGCCTGAGTG
>NZ_JAAAMG010000026.1 GCF_010500815.1 Jiella pacifica | reverse complement strand
CGCCCGCCGCAGCAACGCAATTTGCAAGTTTCTGCGGCCACACACGGCTGAAACCGGCGAAAGTCAAATCTTTGCACATGCCGATCAGTCAGCCATTTCAGTGGCTTCGAAATTCTTCACGGGAGACTCGCTGCGCTTGGCCCAATTCCTTGGAATGACTTTCTCTCCCACAAGGGGGAGAGAGGGGCGCCCGCGTTTGCGGCGTTACCGTCCCGGCCGCCCGGTCTTGCCGGGCCGACGTTTGCGCTTCTGGTCGCCGGGGTCCTCGTAGGAGCCGCGGCCGATGCGTTCGCGGCGGAGGGGGGCGGGGGAGTCGTCGTTGGGGCGCCCCACCTCCCCCTGGTGGGGAGGTCGGCGCGTAGCGCCGCGTGGGGGGGCGCCGGCTCCGCTCGGCGGGTCGTCGTCCTGCGAGGTTTCCCCCATGTGTGACGTATGCTGACCCCCACCCCTCGCTGCGCTCGGACCTCCCCTCAAGGGGGAGGTGGGCGTCGAGCCCTTCTGCTCTGCCGCCGGCTTCTTCGGCGGCGCCTTGCCGGTGGGCTTTTCGGTGCGGCCGACGGTCATTTCGTCGAGGGTGTTCTTGCGGAAGTAGGAGCGGGAGCCTTCCCCTCGTCCTTCGAGGCCCGTTCCGGGCACCTCAGGATGAGGGGAAGGACGGTTGCGCCCGTCGTCCCTGGATTCTCGGGACGGGGCCCGAGAATGACGATCGTCGGGGGACGGCGCCCCGGAATGACGGTCATCGGAGGTGGAAGCGTTGCGTCCGGCGGGCACCGCCGTGTCGGTGCCGGGGCCCATGTCGTCCAGGCTCGGCTTGCGGAACAGCGAGGCGGGGGCGCTGACGGCGCCGGAGCCGGGGGCCTTGAGGACTTCGCCGCGGGGGCCGAAGCGTTCGTCGCCGATCGGGGCGCGGTCGCGCTTGGCCTTCTTGCCGTGCTTTGTGCGGCCGGTGGAGGGGCCCATGACGGATTCCTCCATGGCGACGGCGTCGGCGAAGGGGTCATTTGTGTCCTCGCTGCGCGAGGAACCCCCACCCGCGCCTGCGGCGCGACCTCCCCTCAGGGGGGAGGTGGGGGCGCCGGCGTCGGTGACGGCGTCCAGCGAGACGTTGCCGCCGAATTCCAGTTCCTTGGCGTTGAGTTTCTTGATCTCGTCGCGCACGCGGGCGGCGCGTTCGAAGTCGAGGTCGGCGGCGGATTCGCGCATCTGTTTTTCGAGGTGCGCGATATGGGCGCGCAGATTGTTGCCGACGAGCTCGCCTTCCTTGGCGCCGCCGCCGACGTCGATGCGGACGTGGTCCTTCTCGTAGTAGCTGTCGAGAATGTCGGCGATCTTGGCCTTCACGCTCGCAGGCGTGATGCCGTGCTCGGCGTTGTAGGCCTCCTGCTTCTCGCGGCGGCGGGTGGTCTCGGCCATCGCCCGCTCCATCGAGCCGGTGACGTGGTCGGCATAGAGGATGACCTTGCCGTCGACGTTGCGCGCGGCGCGGCCGATGGTCTGAACGAGGGAGGTCTCGGAGCGCAGGAAGCCCTCCTTGTCGGCGTCGAGAATCGCGACGAGGCCGCATTCGGGGATGTCGAGGCCCTCGCGCAACAGGTTGATGCCGACCAGCACGTCGAAGGCGCCGAGGCGCAGATCGCGGATGATCTCGATGCGCTCCAGCGTGTCGATGTCCGAATGCATGTACCTGACCCGAATGCCCTGCTCGTGCAGATATTCGGTGAGGTCCTCGGCCATGCGCTTGGTCAGGACGGTGACGAGGACGCGGTAGCCCTTGTCGACGGTCTCGCGGATCTCGCCGAGGAGGTCGTCGACCTGGGAGCGGGCGGGGCGGACCTCGACCGGGGGATCGGTCAGGCCGGTGGGGCGGATCACCTGCTCGGCGAAGACGCCGCCGGATTCTTCCATCTCCCAGGTGGAGGGGGTGGCCGAGACTGCCACGGTCTGCGGGCGCATGGCGTCCCACTCCTCGAAGCGGAGCGGCCGGTTGTCCATGCAGGAGGGCAGGCGGAAGCCGTATTCGGCCAGCGTCGCCTTGCGGCGGAAGTCGCCGCGATACATGGCGCCGATCTGCGGCACGGTGACGTGGCTCTCGTCGATGAAGACGAGGGCGTTGTCGGGGAGATATTCGAACAGGGTCGGCGGCGGGTGGCCGGGCTGGCGGCCGGTGAGATAGCGCGAATAGTTCTCGATGCCGGCGCAGGAGCCGGTGGCCTCGATCATCTCGATGTCGAAGCGGGTGCGCTGTTCGAGGCGCTGGGCTTCCAAGAGGCGGCCGGCCTTTTCCAGCTCGACGAGGCGGTGCTTCAGCTCTTCCTTGATCTGCTTCACCGCCTGGTTGAGCGTCGGGCGGGGGGTGACGTAGTGGGAATTGGCGTAGATCTTCACCGACTTCAGGTCGTCGGTCTTGGAGCCGGTGAGGGGATCGAACTCCTGGATCGCCTCGATCTCGTCGCCGAACAGCGAGATGCGCCAGGCGCGGTCCTCCAGATGGGCGGGGAAGATCTCGATGGTGTCGCCGCGCACCCGGAAGGAGCCGCGCTGGAAGTCCATGTCGCGGCGCTTGTATTGCTGGGCGACGAGGTCGGCGAGGAGCTGGCGTTGATCCAGGCGGTCGCCGACCTGCATCTGGAAGGTCATCGCCGTATAGGTCTCGACCGAGCCGATACCGTAGATGCAGGAGACCGAGGCGACGATGATGACGTCGTCGCGCTCGAGCAGCGCGCGGGTGGCGGCGTGGCGCATCCGGTCGATCTGCTCGTTGATCGAGGATTCCTTCTCGATGAAGGTGTCGGAGCGCGGGACATAGGCCTCGGGCTGGTAGTAGTCGTAGTAGGAGACGAAATACTCGACGGCGTTGTCCGGGAAGAAGGACTTGAACTCGCCATAGAGCTGGGCCGCCAGCGTCTTGTTCGGCGCGAGGATCAGCGCCGGGCGCTGGGTGCGCTCGATGACGTTGGCGACGGTGAAGGTCTTGCCCGAGCCGGTGACGCCGAGGAGCACCTGGGTCTTGTCGTGGTCGGAAATGCCCGAGACGAGATCGGCGATGGCGGTCGGCTGGTCGCCCATCGGGGTGTAGTCCGAGGCGATGCGGAAGGGCACGCCGCCTTCCGACTTGTCCGGCCGGGCCGGGCGGTGGGGCAGCCAGACCTCGCCGTTCTTGATCAGCGGGTTGCCCTCGGAGATCAGCTTGGTCAGCGCCTCGACGGTGGCAGTGACGCCGCCCTCGGGCAGGCTCTTGGCGTCTTCGAGGCTGACGTCCATGCCGGCGACGGGATTGAGCCCGGCGGCGGCGCGCTGCTTCGGATCGGAGGTGCCGCCCATGGAGGTGCCGCGGGCGGTCTTGCCGGGTTTCTGCTCGGCTTTCGGCTTGGGCCCGCGCGTGGTTTTCGGCTTGGCGGCCGCGGCCTTGCTGGGATCGACGCCGGCATCGGCCGCCCGTTCCGCCCTGGTCTCGGTCGCCCGGGCGATCTCGTCGGCCCAGCCGGAGATCGAGCCGGCATAGGCTTCACCCGCCTCGAACGCCGCCTGCGGCGCCTCGCCAAACCCCTGCCGTTCGCCGGCATCGTCGGCACGTGTCGAGGCCTCCGAAAAATCCTGCAACGGCCCGCGCCGGGCCGGAGCGGACGGATCGAAGGCCGGTTCATCGGGCGCCGAGCCAGAGGACGCGGGGCGGCGGGGGGATTTGCGAGGTCTGGAAGCCATGCCGGAACATATAGAGATCAGCGGGCGGGGAGGGAAGGTGGTGGAGGGGGCTTCAAGGGCTACGGCAGTTTCTCGTCGTTTCCGCTGATTCGCGATAGATAACTGAACGTAGAGAGCGGCCGCTCTTCAAAGCGATGAACGAGGAAACCTAATTTGAGTCCTCAGGCACAAAAATTGAATTTTGTAGTGTGTAACGCTACACGCTATTGCGAATATGTGAGTAACCTGTCACGCTGTAATCATGAAAAAAGATGTCCTGCACCCCGGCGCCTATGTGCGCGCTCACGTCATTCCCGGCGACATGAACGTCACGAGGGCCGCGAAGCTCCTTGAAGTCAGCCGCCCGACGATATCAAACTTTCTAAACGGCAATGCCGACCTCTCGCCAGAGATGGCCGCCCGGCTCGAAGCCGCCTTTGGCGCATCGGCCCGCGAGCTACTTGACAGGCAAAGCGCTTGGGACGCGGCCCATACGAAACGCGCGACTGGCGCGCCGATTATCGGTGCTTATGTGCCGCCATTCCTACAGAGCAAGGCTGCTCGCATCGAAGAGTGGGCGGCGTCGGGCACTGCCCCACGTCAGCGTTTATCGGTTCTCCTACGCACGCTCGTGAACTCGACCGGCGCACAACTGTCGAAAGTGGACTTTCCCGGAAATGACGACGCTGAACGGGCTGGCTGGGACGGTGAAGTTGTCGCCGGTCAGGCCACCTCGAAGATTCCCGCTGGCCATTCAGGTTGGGAGTTTGGCGTCAACGTCAACATAAAAGGCAAGGCTGACGGCGACTTCGCAAAGAGCGTTATCGGGAATGACGCAAAACAGCGGAAATCGATGACTTTCGTGTTCGTCACGCCGCGCAGGTGGGAATCCAAGGCCAAGTGGGTGAAAGAGCAGAAGGCGAAAAAGTTGTGGAAGGACGTTCGCGCCTATGACGCGAGCGATCTCGAGCAGTGGCTGGAGCAGTCGCTACCGGGCCAGACGTGGTTTGCCAATGAAACGGGTCAAGACGCGAGGGGCACGATCTCGCTGGACGAGGCGTGGAAGAACTGGTCGGCGGATTGCGAACCCAGCTTGTCGCCAATGTTGTTCGCCGACGCGGTGCGGGCAGCGGAGCCGACACTACGGCGCGGATTGACGGAAAATCCCTCGCGACCGCTGATCATAACTGCCGATTCCAAGGACGAGGCGCTCGCGTTTTTGAGCGCGGCGTTTGCAGCCGAGAGCGAAGCATTCGGAACTTACCGCGACCGTATCATCGTCTTCCGCGAGCCGGGCTCTCTCAGCAAGCTCGCTTCCCGGGTTTCTAACTTCATACCGGTGATCGCGTCGCGCGACGTGGAAAAGGAGTTCGCGCCGTTCAAGTCGTCGATGCCGTCCTTCATTCTCTACCCGCGCAACGCTCTCGCCGACGAAGCCGACATTATTCTAGAAACGCTAAATTGGCGGTCCTTCGACACCGCGCTGCAGGCTATGGATCTCGACCGCGACCGTATCGACCGACTCGCGCGCGAGTCGGGGCGCTCGCCGACCGTTTTGCGCCGCCGCCTATCAACGCTACCAGCGATAAGCACGCCCGACTGGGCGTCCGACTCGAATTTGGCACGCAGCCTGATCCCGTACCTATTCGGCGGAGTTTGGAAAGCGGACAACAAAACTGATCGCGCGACGCTTGAGCTGCTCGCCGGCGACGTGCCGTTCGACGAACTGGAACGTCGCCTCTCGGCGCTGCTGCCGCTCGACAGCTCGCCGGTCTGGTCGGTCGGATCGCTTCGCGGCGTCGTATCCAAGATCGACGTGCTGTTCGCTATCCGCGACGCGATCACCGTCGCCGACCTTGAGCGCTTTTTTGGGGTCGCAGAAGTTGTTTTGAGCGAGGACGATCCCTCGCTCGAGTTGCCCGAAGAGGATCGGTGGGCTGCAAGCATCTACGGTAAGACGCGGGAGATTTCTGGCGCACTGCGCAATGGGCTTGGGGAAACTTTGGTCTTGCTCGCTGTCTACGGGCCGGGGCTGTTCAAAACCCGCTTGAACTTCGACACTGAGGCGCGCACGAACAGCCTTGTTCGCTCGTTGCTGTCACCGTTGACTGCTAAGACGCTGGAATCGCAGATCGACAATGTGGGCGTTTACGCGGAAGCGGCACCAGAGACGTTTCTGTCGATCATCGAAGCCGATATAAAGTCGCCAGACTCGGCATCAACTGCGCTTATGCGGCCGATGAGCGACGCTATGTTCGGAAGCACACCGCGAACTGGCTTGTTGTGGGCGCTAGAAGGTATGGCGTGGTCGAACGCGCTCTTTATGCGCACCGTGCTAGTGCTTGGCCAACTGGCCGAACGCCCGCTAAATGACAATCTCGTCAACAAACCGTCGAACAGCCTCGCGGCGATCTTCCGGGCATGGATGCCTCAAACGAGCGCAAACTTGAACGCGCGCGAAGCAGCATTGAAGAAGCTGGCCGAAAAGCACGCGAATACCGCGTGGCAAATCTGTCTAGACCAGTTTTCGCCCCATTCGCGGTTTGGCAGCCCGAGCCACAAGCCCCGCTGGCGGCCTGATGGACATGGGCTCGGCGATCCCCTCGATGGCGCAGAGCCGAATGAGTTTGCGCTGTTTGCTTTCGAGATGGCTTTGGCGTGGCCGTCGCATACTCGTGATATGGTATGCGACCTTTTGGATCATTTGGAGGGCGTGCACGAAACACTGCAGGGCAGGATTTGGGACATCGTTGATAAATGGGCCGAGACGGCCGACGACGAAGATAGGTCGATCGTGCGTGAGCGCATCCGCGTCACCACGATGACGCGGAAGGGGCGCATCAAGCGGGAGCGGCGGAGTTCAACCCAAAGCCATGCGCGTGCAAAGGCCACATTCGAGCGGCTGGAGCCGGCGGATCCTGTGCAAAAGCACGCCTGGCTATATCGCAAGTCTTGGGTCGATGAATCCGTCGACGAAATCATGGACGACGGCTTCGACTATCGCGCCCGTGACGAACGGATCGCACAGCAGCGAGAGGATGCGGTGCGAGAGGTATTCGCAGCTTTTGGCATTCCCGGCCTGGTGCGCTTGGCTGAATGCGGTGATGCGGGTGACCATGTCGGATGGTCGTTCGCGGTAGTTACTGCCGACGATGCGGCGTTGGTCGACGCGGTCGTAGAACTCGTGGAGGGTGGCGCTGTCGAGGGTGCACGGATGTCCGTTGTAATGGGCATCCTGTCGCAGTCGACGGAGCGAGACCTACTGGCGAAATCAGCGGACCGCGTATCGCCTAAGAATCTCGTCTCGTTGCTGACTTCCGCGCTATTCTGCCGGGCAACGTGGAATGTGGTGGAGACGCTCGGAGCGGACGTGACCGACCAGTATTGGCTCGACGTCCTGCCTAATTTTAACCGCGCGCCCGACGAGGTGACCTTCGCTATAGAAAGGCTGTTGCGGGCGGAGCGACCCCGCGCTGCCTTCTGGCTATCGCATTGGGCGATGAAGAACCTGCAACCGCGCGTAATCTTCAATCTGCTCGCTGCCGTCTCTCAAGGCTCGAACGAGCCGGTAGGTTCATATTTGCTAAACCCGCATCATCTTCTAAGTGCGTTCAAATTTCTTAACAATAGCGGCGACATCAACGCAGAAGAAATGGCGGCGCTTGAGTTTCGGTTCATCGATATTTTCGACCACGACAGAGGTCGCCCGGAAAACCTCGAACGTGCAATAGCCAAAAATCCGGAGCTATTTGTCCAAGCGATCGGCTTTGCGTTTAAGCGAAGCGACGACAACGAAGACCCTCCTGAGCTCTTGTTGAATGACGACGAACGCAGGGAGGATCGCGCGCGCGCTGGTTGGAAGGTCCTCGATACCATCAAGCTGATCCCTGGCGAAAAGGATGATGGCACAACTGATACTGGAGCGCTTGTGACGTGGATCGAGCATGTGCGCGCTGGAAGCGCATTGATCGGGCGCACGGAGGTTTCGGATCAGATGATCGGACAACTATTGTCGCATGCGCCACAAGACGCCGACGGCGTCTGGCCGAGCATTGCCGTTCGTGACGCGTTGGAACAGACGATGACCGATCAGATCGAAATCGGTCTTCGTATCGCACTATTCAACTCGCGGGGCGCGCATTTTCGCGGGGAAGGCGGCAACCAAGAGCGAGAGATCGCGGCGCGACATGCCGGTTGGGCAGACGCGATGGAATACTCGCACCCCCGTGTCGCTGCCATGCACCGGAGCATGGAGCGCTCATATCTTCAGGATGCCGAACGCGAAGACACTGACGCTAAAGCAAATCGGCGCCTAATCCGCTAAATAAGCGAAGTCCCCTTCACATGTCAGTTTCGTTTTGACGCGGCCAGTCCGCTTCCGGCCACGTCCAGTCAACGCCGTTGGGAACAGCACGCGACCTACAGACCTTGAACGATGCTCCCGTTCTCATCGCCCACAGCGGAAGCACCCGGAGTGTCTCGCGTCAGGGCCTCACTCCTCCGGCAACGCATACGCAATGTAATAATCGCCCACAGGCGTCTCCATGAAGTGATGGCCGCCGGCCTGGATGACGAGATATTGCCGGCCGTCCTGTTCGTAGACGATGGGGTTGGCCTGACCGCCGGCGGGCAGGACGTCGGACCAGAGGGTCTCGCCGGTCTTCTCGTCGATGGCGCGGATGAGGTTGTCGGTGGCGGCGGCGATGAAGATCAGGCCGCCTTTGGTGACCACCGAGCCGCCATTGTTGGGGGTGCCGATCGACAGGGGGATGAAGGAGGGGATGCCCCAGGGGCCGTTGCGGCGGGCGGTGCCCAGCGGCCGGTCCCACAGGGTCTTGCCGGTCGCAAGGTCGATCGCCCGGATGCCGCCGAGCGGCGGCTGCTTGCAGGGGATGCCGGTGAAGGGCGCCCGCCAGCCGGCATTGACGTCGATGGCGTAGGGTGAGCCCGCCTGCGGGTCGCCGGCGCCCTCGGCCTTCGAGCCGCCCGCGTCGCCCGGCTGCTTCTCGTCGATGGGCTTGAGATTGCGCTCGTCGGCTTCCTCGCGGGGGATCAGCCGGTTGTGGTTCGGCACGTCGTTGTAGTTGGCGACGATGACGCCGTTCTCGGTGTCGACGGCGACGCTGCCCCAGTCCGAGCCGCCATTGTAGCCGGGATATTCGATCCAGTGCCGGTCGGCCGTCGGGTGGGTGTAGATGCCGTCATAGGCGGCCTGGCGGAAGGCGATGCGGCAGAACAGCTGGTCGAGGGGGGTGATGCCCCACATGTCGGCCTCGGTGAGGTCATCCTTGCGCAGGGTGTGGTAGCCCGACGCCGGCTGGGTGTCGGCATAGGCGTCGCCCTCGACGCCGCCTTTCGGGGCCGTGATCTCCTCGATCGGGACGAGCGGCTCGCCGGTCTCGCGGTCGAGGATGTAGATGTCGCCCTGCTTGGAGGGGAGCAGGATCGCCGGGGTGGTGCCGCCGCCGTCCTCTGCCGGGAAGTCGATGAGCGTGGCCTGGCTGCCGAGATCGTAGTCCCAGACGTCGTAGCGCACGGTCTGGAAGTGCCAGACCGGCTTGCCGGTGGTGACGTCGATGGCGACGAGGGAGGTCGCCCACTCGTTCTCGGCGTCGGAACGGTTGCCGCCGTAATAGTCGACGGAGGAGTTGCCCATCGGCAGATAGACGTAGCCGAGCTCCTCGTCGCCGGTCGCCTGGGTCCACATGTTGGGGGTGCCGCGGGTGTAGGTCTCGCCCTCGGGCGGTGCGCCGGTCAGCTCCGGATTGCCGAGGTCCCAGGCCCAGGCGAGCTCGCCGGTGACGGCGTCGTAGCCGCGGATGACGCCGGAGGGGGCATCCTCCGCCTGGCCGTCCTTGACCTGCGCCCCGGTGACGGCGATGCCGCGCACGATCGTCGGCGGCGCGGTGACCGCGTACCAGCCGGGCACCTTCTCGCCGATGCCCTGCCACATGTCGACGGCGCCGTTCTCACCGAAATCGGCGCAAGGCTCGCCGGTCGCCGCGTCGACCGCGATCAGCCTTGCGTCCAGCGTGCCCTCGATGATGCGGGCAGCGCAGGCCTGACCGTCCGTGGCATTCGGCATCTCGTAATAGGCGACGCCGCGGCAGGTGGCGCCATAGGGGATGGCGTCGGGCGAAACCTTCGGATCGTACCGCCAGCGCTCCTCGCCGGTCCTGGCGTCGACGGAGGAGAGGACGTTCATCGCCGAGCAGATATAGAGCGCGTCGCCGATCTTCAGCGGCGTGCCCTCGGGGGAATACTTGTCCTTGGTCTCCTCGGTCGGCATGTCGCCGGTGCGGTAGGTCCAGACCGTTTCGAGTTGGTCGACGTTGGCGGGGGTGATCTGGTCGAGGCGCGAGAAGCGGGTGGCGTTGGGGCCGCCGCCCCAGAACGGCCAGTCGGAGCCGATCTGCCGCTGCTCTGCCGGCGCGCGGTCGGCGAGGGTGGAGGACGGCTCGTCGCCGGGGGCGGTCTGCGCGGCCTCGTCCGTGGCTTCGGTTGCTCCTGCCTGGCCCTGTTGGGTGGCGGGTGCCGAGGGGGCGGTGGCGTCGCCGGGCTGTGCCACGCCCGGGGCGGGCTGGATGGTGGTGGCGTCCGGGGTCGGAGCCGGGGTCGCTTGCGCGGCGGGAGCCTGCTCGCTGGGCGCCGGCGTTTCCTGGGCGAAGGCGCCGTGGGGCGCGGCGGCGAGGGAGAGGGTCGCGGCAAGGGTGGTGGCCGCACCGAAGCGATCGAAACGTCTCGTCATGGTGATCTCCTGCGGGTCGGGCGGTTCAGCGGGCGGTCGGGATGATGGTCCCGCTTTGCCGGCGGGGCGAAGCGTCGGCGCGGCCCGGACGGTCGGTCCCGGGCGCGGCATGGCGGGAGCCGGACGGGTTGGATCCGGCGCGGGAGCGCCCGCTGCGGATGAGAACCGGGATGGCGGCAAGGACGAGGACGAGGATGACCGTCGGCGCGACCAGCCGGGGCACCTGCGCCCACCAGTCGAAGCCTTTTTCCCAGAAGGCCCAGACGAGCGTGAAGACGAAGGTGGCGAGATACACCCAGACCGCCAGTATCGAGGCTTTGACGAGGAACCATGCGGTCAAAAGCAGGCCGAGCCCGGCGAAGAGATAGTACCAGGAGCCGCCTAGCGAGATGAGATAGGCTCCGCCGCCGAAGATCGGCAGGCCGAACAGGACGAGGACGAGAGCTAGGACCACGACGGCCCAATAGCCCCAGCCGCGGCTTCTGCTGCTTCCGGTGTCGGTCATGTCGCCCTCGTTCGCTCTGGTCGCCGTTGATCTGGGTTGCTTACCTCCACCTAGCCCCCGGCGTCATCCTCGCAACCCGTTCCATCACATGATCGCGAGGTTCGTCCGTTGGGTGTCTAACGAAACGGCGCGGCTGGAAGGCGCGGGATGTGGCGACATATCGCGAGCGGCCGGCCGAGTTGCTGAACCGATCGTCAGGCCATGCATTGGTCCATGAGAGTGATTTATGCCGCCGCGGTCATCCTTGCTGCGGCATCAAGCGACAGGAGCCGCGCATGACCAAGATTCCGCCTCAGACCCAGGACCGGCTTCCGGGCCTCGAGAGCCGGCTGACTCCTCCGGCCGAGCATATCGCGCCGTCCAATCGCGGCACCGGAAAGCTGGCGGGGAAGGTCGCCGTCGTCACCGGCGGCGACAGCGGCATTGGTCGCGCCGTCGCGCTGCATTTCGCCCGCGAAGGCGCGAAGATCGCGCTGCTCTATCTCGACGAGCACGAGGACGCCGAGGAAGCCGAAAGGCTGGTCGTTGAGGAGGGCGCCGAGTGCCTGGTGATCGCCGGCGACATTTCCGACGGCGGTTTCTGCGACGATGCCGTGGGGCAGGTGGTGGAGCGCTTCGGCGGTATCGACGTTCTCGTCAACAATGCCGGCACGCAGATCGTCGCGGAGGATCTGACGGCGATCACGGATGCCGACTGGCGGCTGCAATTCGGTGCCAATATCGACGGAATGTTCTATCTGTCGCGGGCGGCGCGGCCGCATCTGACGTCTGGAGCCCGGATCATCAACACCTCCTCCATCAACGGCTTTGCCGGCAACGCCAAGCTGGTGGCCTATTCCGCCATCAAGGGGGCGATCGCCGGCTTCACCCGGGCGCCGGCCAAGCAGCTCGCGCCGGAGGGCATCCTGGTCGACGAGGTGGCACCGGGGCAGATCTGGACGCCGATCCAGCCGGCAAGCTTCGACGGCGAGACCGTCGCCGGCATGGGCGAGGAAACGCCGCTCGGGCGGATCGGCCAGCCGAGCGAAGTGGCGCCGGCCTATGTCTATCTGGCGAGCGCCGACGGCTCCTATGCGACCGGGCAGACGATCCATGTGAATGGCGGGATGATCATCAATGGCTGAGGCAGAAGAACGGATGGCGACGATGGACATGCCGGCGCATCGGCGCTGGCTGGAGGCGGAGGGGCAGAGGCTGCTCGACTTTTCCAAGGCCTCGTGCCTGCCCACGGGCGGCTTCTGCGGGCTCGACATGGCCGGGGCCCGACCGGAGGGCGCGACAGCCGACACGATCATCACCGCGCGCATGACCTATTCCTATGCGCTGGCGGCCATGCAGGGGCTGCCCGGCTCCGGGCCGTTGGTGGACCACGGGCTGGCGGCGCTTTCCGGCCTGTTGCGCGACGCCGCCCACGGCGGCTGGTTCGAGCAGGATCCCGGCTCATCCTCGGGCGGCGGGCGGAAGAAGGCCTATGTCCACGCTTTCGTCGCGCTGGCCGCCTCGGCCGCGTCGATTCTCGGCCGGCCCGGGGCGCGGGAGCTTCTCGCGGATGTACTCACAGTGATCGAGACGCGCTTCTGGGCCGAGGCGGAGGGCGCGATGCGCGAGAGCTTTGCCGCCGACTTCGGCGACGAGGAGGACTATCGCGGCGCCAACGCCAACATGCATTCGCTGGAAGCCTTCATGGCGGCGTCCGACGCGACGGGCGACACGGTCTGGCTCGACCGCTCGCTGCAGATCGCCGAGCGCTTCGTCAACCGGCTGGCGCGGGAAAACCGCTTCGCCATTCCCGAACATTTTTCCGGCGACTGGACGATCCTGAAGGATTTTCACGCCGACCAGCCGGATCATCCGTTCCGGCCCTACGGGACGACGCCCGGCCATTCGCTCGAATGGTCGCATCTCTGCCTGAAGCTCGAGGCCGGGCTGACCCGGGCCGGGCGGCCGGCGCCGGCCTGGCTGGCCGAATGCGCGGCGGCGCTGTTTGCCGGCGCCGTTCGCGACGGCTGGAACCGGGACGGCAAGTTCGGCCTCGTCTACACGGTCGGCTGGGACGGCAGCGTCTCGGTTCCCAACACCGCCCACTGGACGCTGGCGGAAGGGATCACCGCGGCGGCGCTGCTGCATCGGCGGACCGGCGAGGCGGACTATGCGACGTGGTATCGGCGCTTCTGGGACTATGTCGATCTCGCCCTGATCGACCGGCGGCAGGGGAGCTGGTGGAACGAGGTGGACGCCGACAACCGGCCCTCGGAGCGCATCTATGAAGGCAAGCCCGACCTCTATCACGCCTATCAGCCGACGCTGACGCCGCGCCTGCCGATCACCGCGTCGATTCCCGGCGCCCTTTCGCGGGGCGAGCTGCAGGACTGAGGAAAGCCTGCGAACCTTGCGGGGCCGCATGCGTTGGCCCGGCATGATGGCGGCGGCCAGCCGCAAGCCAGAACCGACAATCAAGCGAGAGAGCCCGAGATGAAATACGCCCCCTTCGGCAATTCCGGCATGATGGTCTCGACCTTTGTGCTCGGCACCGTCACCTTCGGCGGCACCCACGGCTTCGAAAAGACCGGCAATGTCGGCGTCGACGACGCCCGGCGCTTCATCGACATCGCCATGGAAGCCGGCGTCAACGCCATCGACACCGCCAACATCTATTCCAAGGGCGACAGCGAAAAGGTCGTCGGCGAGGCGGTGAAGGGTAAGCGCAACGACCTCCTGATCTTTTCCAAGGTCCGCACGACGATGGGCGAGGGGCCGAACATGGCCGGCGCTTCGCGCGCCCATATCATGGGCCAGATCGACGACAGCCTGAAGCGGCTGCAGACCGATTGGATCGACCATTACTGGATCCACCAGTGGGACGGCGTCACCCCGGTGGAGGAGACCGTTGCGGTGATGGACGACCTGATCCGCGACGGCAAGATCCGCTCCTGGGGCGTTTCCAACTACGGCGGCTGGCAGGTGGCCAAGACCGTGATGACGGCGAAGATGCTCGGTGCGACGCCGCCGGTGGCCCACCAATTGAACTATACGCCCGAGGCCCGCGAGGTCGAATACGAGATCATCCCGGCCGGCCGCGAGTTCGGCGTCGCAACGCAGGTCTGGAGCCCGCTCGGCGAAGGGCTCCTCACCGGCAAGATCGACCGCAACAACGGCCCGCAGCCCGGCACCCGCCAGGGCAACGACTGGCCCGAGCCGCACATCGTCGACACCGAGCGGCTCTACCGGGTGATCGATTTGCTCAAGGAGGTCTCGTCGGAGGTCGGCCGCAGCGTGCCGCAGGTGGTACTCGCCTGGCTGCGCGAGCGCCCGGGCGTCCACTCGATTGCGCTCGGGGCGCGCAGCGAAGATCACCTGCGCGACAATCTCGGGTCGATCGACCTGACGCTGACGGACGAGCAGAACAAGCGCATCGAGAAGGCCGGCCGGCCGCCGGCGATCGTGCCGCTGTGGCACCGCGCGATGAACGGCATGGACCGGGTGAGCGAGAGCGAGCGGGAGTATCTGGAGGGATATCGGGAGACGATGGGGCTGGATTGATCGGAGATGGTGTCGCGGGCAGCGAGAACGCCGTCTGCGGGTGGACATCGATCTTGCAGCGAGACGGGCGGAAACGCGCAATTCTACCGTTGAGCGCCCGGCGCATGCATCGCAAGGAGGTCGAGAAATATCAGCGCACCAGACAACGGTAAGCCGTTCCGGGTTCACACGACTGACGAAGCGGATCTCAGCGACTACGCTTTTTCATGATTCAAACCGATCCGGCTCGAGTTCCGACCGAAGGATGCCGCGTTGAGATCCGCATCCCACCGATCAGCTGGCAGCCCTGAAATCGCCCGTGCGGCGCCAGGGTATCCCTCGTGCCGAACGCTCCGCAGGTTCATCGAGAAGGATGCGGCGGTTGAAACTGTGAGTGGCGAAAGTGCGGCTTGTCCTCTGAAACGGAATTGTCAATTCTGTTTCAGATTTGGCGACGCGGGCGATCGGCAGCTTCCGACCCAAAGAAGACGTTCAATAGCGCCGCGGCTCACGTCCGGAATGGCCGTTAGCCGCCCTGACCGCTTCCGGGGCCAAAGGTGCGAAAGCCGCCGTTCGTCAGGGAACTGCGCGATCCATCTTTCTCAGGCCAATCCATGTTTCGAAGTCTTGATAAAGCTCGTCGAATGTCACGAGGGTGAGCGTGAAGCTGTCGGCCTTGACCTTGTTCCGCCGCCACTCCCATCGATCCTTGCGGACTGTTGTCGACAGCGAGGTCGAGCGTCCGATCACGAGCACACCTACGATATTGGGTCGCTCGCTGCCGAAGGCGTCCACGTAATCGCCGGTCTTGCGGTAGTGATCTAGCGCCCAGGTCCAGTCGACTACCTGACTGAATCCCTTCTCGAACGGGCGCGCCCAAGTGTCGACGCCGCGATCACTGTTTTCGAATATATGCCGATCGGACGCGCCCTCGAACTCGATCAGGCAGATGTTGTCGGTGCCGGCACGGCGGACGGTAAGATCGGTTCTGAAATGGGGGATGACCCGAAACTCGCGCTTGATTAGATCGCCAATGCCCAAGCGACTATTGTACTGCCCCATCATCGCGCAGAGATTGGGCCATTTGTCGAAGTTTTCCAGCACCTGTTTGCGCTCGGCAAGGTCAGCGTTGGTATCAAGGATGGTCTTGAATTCGGCTACTTCAGCTTCCGCATCCGTCAAACTGAAAACGTGGGCATCAAAATAGGGCTTCGCCATCAAGCCTTCGCGACTACCGAGGTAATGACGACCGATTCGCCCTCGTTCTTGAAGACCACACGTAGATTCCCGGCACGCGCGACGAAGGCATTATCGACGCCGACGATTTTCTTGACCTTCGCCGGGTTGAGCACGCTCGACTGAACCTTCGCCCGCACGGCGTTGGCCTTGGACTTATCGAACGGGTACAGCGACGAGATCATGTTCGCTGCCGTGTTGCTGATGAGCACGCGCCGATTGCTTGAACCATTCTCCTGTCGTTGTACCGTGGTCATCATCAACTCCCATACCCTCGCGAAGGCGAGTTCAATTTAGGGGGTGTCGCAATTGCCGTCCACCGCGCTTATTCAATTCGGGTCCACTTAGCAGGCATCTCCAAAGCGCGCATGGATCTCATTATACGGCACGAGGACATCCTGAGCATATGACCGCTTTCAGCGTCATCAAAGACCGCCTGGAACGCCGATAATCGGGCGCGGAGCGGACGCCGCTTAAAGGGCATCGAGTAGCCGCTTTCCACCCACCCCGGCCATTCGAACGCTCGTTTTTGAAACACTTTCATTGTATTTTGTTTCAAATGGCATTGCCACTCCAGCGAGCAGCAGGCGTGAAGGCCAGTGAGCGGGTGGCGCTCGCAGCGAGGATCACCTGCGCGACAATCTCGGGTCGATCGACCTGACGCTGACGGACGAGCAGGCCAAGCGCATCGAGAAGGCCGGCCGGCCGCCGGCGATCGTGCCGCTGTGGCACCGCGCGATGAACGGCATGGACCGGGTGAGCGACAGCGAGCGGGAGTATCTGGAGGGATATCGGGAGACGATGGGACTCGGGTGAGAGACAAGCTGCGATCGAGGCGGCGGGTCGCACCGCCTGGCACCACGCCGACCGCCTCAATCGTGCTTCGACCCCTCGCGGTCTGGCGGAGCATTTCGGCGGCGAGGGCGAAGCTGGACGATGACGGCGAAGCGGCGCCTACTTCAGGATTTCGCCGCAGCGCGACAGGCTGAGGAAGGCGCCTTCGGTGTCGCGCTTCACGCTCACGGCGGTGATGACGCCTGCAGGGTCGGCCGTGATCGACAACTCGCAGACGATCGTGCGCGTTGCGGGTTTCGCCGCCGCGGGGCTGCCGGCCGCAGCGCCGAGGAGCGAGCCGATCAGCTTGGTCGTCTCGACGTTGACGCTGGCGCTGGTGGTTCGGCTCCGGGTTTCTGTCACCTTGGTGCCGTCGGCGCGGACCCAGGAATTGGACGTGGTGCGGGACTTGGTGTCGCCGAAGAGCGGTGCCGGCGCGGGCTGCGCCGTCGGGGTGGTGCCGAAGGGCGACGGCGGGAAGGCCGGGGGGCGCGGCGCGGTGTTGACCGCCAGGGTCTGCTCGCCGCCGCGCCAGGAATAGATCGCGCCGCCATCCTGGCGAGGGAAGGTGGAATAGGGCGCGCCGTAGCGCGAGAAGAAGTCGTCCGCCGGGCGCCCGACCCAACTGGCGTTGACGGTGCTCACCGCCTCCGCGCTCGTCTGGCAACCTGCCGCTGCGAGAAGCAGAGGCAGCGCGATGGGCCAGTATCTGTGAATCATGTCGATCATCTCTCGCGTGGAAGGATCCCAGTGGCGGCACCTGCGGAGGGGCGGCGTACGCTCGCCGGCCGGGCGATCCCTGGCGCTCGCGCCGACCGCCTGAGTCCCATGCCGCCGTCGTCGTCCAGGTCCCCCTCGCAGCGAGCGCGAGATTAGAGGATCCGTGGCTGAAGGGGATATTCAGAGCGTCTCGCGCCGGGCTATCATTCTTGCCGCCCCGTCTCATTCCGCAGGGCACAGGCGGGCGCGTCGCGACGACGGCGCTGCCGACGTGTCGGTCGGATCAGCCACGAATCGGCGGCTGCGAGGTGGAGTCAGGGCAAAACGAGTGCAGGCATGATGAAGAGGACCAGCCGGGAATGAGCCAAGCCGTTCCAAGCCGACTGCTGCGGTCGACGGACCGAGGCATCTGGAGCGAGCGCGTCGGCGTGATGTTCGAAGCGCAGTTCGGCGACGAGGCGCCGTTCGACATCAGCGTCGAGAGCACGCATCTCGGCCGCGTCATCGTCAGCGACATGCGGACCAGTCCGTTCTTCTTCGCCCGGCGCAAGAAGATGCTGCGCGCCGACATGCTCGACCATTTCATGCTGCGGGTCGACGCGACGGCGTCGGAGACGGTGCTCAACGTCGTGGACTTCGGCCAGGAGCTTACCGACTTCGCGCCGATCGCGCCGCACAACGTCTCCATCATCCTGCCGCGCGACGTCATGACCGAGGTGGTGCCCGACGCCGAGACGATGCATGGGCGGATCGTGCCGGACGCCGGGACGGAACTGCTCAAGGACTTCATCAAGATTCTCAGCCGGCATGCACCGACCCTGCGGCAGGAGCAGGCCGACGGGACCGCCACGGCGCTGGTCGACCTGATCGGCGCAACCCTGTCGCGGCGGCCCCGGGCGCTCGATCGGGGCCGGGCGGCCGTGGCGCGGGCGGCGACGTTGCGAGCGCAGCAGTTCATCCGCGCGAATCTTTCCGATCCCCGGCTCGGACCCGACTTCATCGCCGGGCGGATCGGGCTTTCCCGCTCGACGCTCTACCGGCTCTTCGAACCCTTCGGCGGGGTGGCCGCCTACATCCTGGAACGGCGCCTGGAGCAGGCCTACCGGGCGCTCGGCGACAGCCGGGAGCTGCGGCTCATCGGCACCATCGCCCATGGCCTCGGCTTTGCCAGCGAGTCGCAGTTCTCCCGCAGCTTCCGCCAGCGCTTCGGCCGCACCCCGAGCGAGGTGCGCCGGCTTGCCCGGGACGGAGCGGGCACCGGCGAGGGCGGTGAGCCCCTGCTGAGCGAGCGCCCCTTCGCCGCCTGGCTGCAGGGGCTTTAGAGCGGGAGGCACGAGTACCGAACAAGGGCCGCGATCGTCGCACGGATTGGAACGCTCGGTACAATCTGGACGGCGATCGATGAGACGGTGCGCCTAACGCAGGCCCGCCCGCAAACGCTAGAATCGCCGTTCCGAAGAGGGAGGGTGACGATGGTTCAGGGACGTCTCGACGACTATCAGGTGCTGCGGTCGGGCAGCCGGGCGGGCGCCGCCCTCCTTCCTGCGGTCCTCCTCGCCATCTGCGTGATCGTCTCGCCCTTCGGCGGCCCGCTTCCCGATGATCGCCGGGTGGCCCTGGCCGTCGATCCCTGGCATCCGGATGGGTTGGAAAGCGGTCAGGGTCGGTCGGATGATATTTCGGCTCCAGCTTTGGCTTCCGGCGAGGAGAGGAGGGTCTGGAAGGCCAACCACGATGACGTCGCCGCCGGCCGCATGCTGGCGGCCGGGAGTGGATTGCTCGGCACGATGCCGACGACCGCGCTAGCCGGCATCTCTCTGCGTTTCTCCGGTCGCGTTACTGCCGAGACTTTCGGCCGGCTCGGCGTCGCTCTTGTCGGCTCGGCGGTGGTGCCGCCCGATCCAGCCGAGGGGGCCTGAGACGGCGCCGGCACCGTGGCCTCCGTCAGCCGATCTTCCGGGCGAGGAAGTCGCCGATCAGCGGCACCATCTCGTTGATGTCATCGAAGGCGGCGTCGGGCAGGCGATCCAGCGCCTAGGCGCCGGGGCGCAGCGGCGACAATTGCACGGCGCCTTGCGGCACGTCCACGAGATCTGCGGGCGCCACACGCCATAGACGGCGCAGCGCGGCGAGGGAAGGAAATCGTTCTCCATCACAGTGCTGCCACAGCACCTTTGGCGGCGTCGCAAAAACCACCTGCCGGCCGCCAGACGGGCCGGGGGGGGCGGCAACGGCGACGAGGCAGGAGCCGAGCGTCGGGCCCGCAGTCTCGCACGGCACTGGTCTCGGCACCGATCAGCGCACGCGCATGCCGGCGGCTTCGTCGAAATGCAGCGGCTTGTCGGATTTCGGCAGCGGCGCGTCGTCGGGGCCGATGGTGACGCCGTATTGCCAATCGGCCGGGCAGATGGCGACGTAGCGGGCATAGCCGCCAAGGCCGCCGCCGAACTTCGGATAGCCGATCGAGACGAGGCAGCCGGTCGGCGGCACCTGGTCGAGATGGGCGACGCCTTCGGCCTGGGCGTAGCCGTTGTGCATCAGCCAGTATTCGCCTTCGAGGGTGGGCGTCGAATCGGTGTCGAGCGGCTCGTGGCCGTGGAACAGGATGTGGCGCTGCTCGTGCAGGAACTTCAGGGCGTCGAGACCGACCTGGGGAAACTCCTTCAAGGTGGCGAGCTTCGGATCGGGCCAGTCCTTCGACAAGTCGGAGCGCACGAAGACGACCGAGCCTTCGGGGATCGTGCCGTGCTCCTTCTCCCATGCCTCGATGTCGGTGACCTGCAGCGCGTAATTCGGGTCGCTCTTCAGCTGCTCGACGATGGAGACGACGACGAGCGGGCGCAGCGTGTAGGTGGCCGGGAGCTCGTCGATGGCCGGATATTCCGGCGCCCAGTGGGCCGGGGGATCGAGCTGGGTGCCGAGCTGGTCGGTGGGCAGGCGGTATTCGGTCGCCCCGAAGCCGTGCTTCTCGAAGCTGAAGGTATCGCCTTTCGCGGCATAGCCTTCGAGGTCCTTGCCGGCCTTGGCGGGGGCGAAGGTCGGCGATGAAAAGCCCGCCCAGACGGGGATGTTTGGAGTGATCGTGTGGGTGAGGTCGACATATTTGGCGCCCTTCAGCGCCTCGTCATAGACCGACCACAGGCCCTTGCCGCCGTGATCTTGCGCGAGCGCAGGCACCGCGAGCCACAATGCCAGGCCGAGCGACGCCCCTGTCGCTACGATACGTCTTGTCCCCGTCCGCATGTCCGACTCCCTCCAATGGTCAAAGAGAAGGCAAGCTTATTCATGCGGCAGGCGTCTGGCCAGAGGGGCGGCGCGAGGACGCCGACGCCGGCTTCACACCCGTTGCGCGGTCACTTCACCGAGACGGAGGTTGCCTGCAGGGTGAGCGGGCCGATCGTGGTCGGGATGCGGACATAGACCGGAACGAAGACGTCCGGCCGGGCGATCGGCGCGAACCACAGTTCGATCGTCTGGTTCTTCAGGAACTGCAGGCCCTTGGACTTCCTGTCGTAGCCGCTGACCGGATCGATGCGGACGTTGCAGACCACCGCCTCGCCGCTGTAGCCGGTGAGCGAGACGGTCCGCCGCTCCTTGGGCGACAGCTTCAGGTCGAGGCGCGACCAGCCGTCATAGAGGGGCAGGGTGCGACGGCAGACGCTGCCGGCGTCGCCGGTGCGAATCATCAAGCCGCTCAGCGGATCCACCACCGAGGCGAGCTGCGCGCGCTGGACCGGAATGTAGGACGGCTTCTCGTCCCTGGTGCGTTTCGGGATGACGCTGGAGCCGGTCACCCGGCCGGAGCGCATGCGCACGTCGCTCGACCAGCGCTTGCCGTCGGAGGTGTAGTCGAGGCTGTAGCGCTCTGCGGCAAAGCCCCGCGCGGTGACGCGGCCGGAGACCTGGCTGGTGCCGCCGGTCTTGGAGACCAGCTGGCCGAGGCCGGCGGAGGACATCCGGCCCTTGACGGAGAAGCCCTTGCCGTCGATCACCGTATCGAAGGTCGCCTTGCCGATGATGAGGCCGATCAGCGCCATGCCGTATTCGGTCGTGACGACCTGTTCGGCCGCCGCCGGAGCCCGGGCCGGGGAGAGGGCGACGCCGCAAAGGGCGGCGAGGGTGATCGCGATTCGCCTGAAACGCATGGGAATGGGTCGCATCTTCAATGGTCGCCTCGTCCGCCGGAACGTTCTCGGCAGGGGATGGTTGCCGGATCTTAGCGGCGTCACTACGAAGTTGGCGAGCGGGACGAAAGCCACAGTCCCGTATTCTTTGCTGCGATGCCGCAATGGCGCGAAAACCTTGACGCCCCTTTCGATCGCGACTATGAAGCGCCAGATTTTCCCGATCATGCCCTGAAGCGATGGTCGCGCCGGATTCGAACGGTGGCGCGCGGCTTGAGGGGTTTACGATTAGACTGAAAGGTGAACCGATGTCACGCGCCTGCGAACTGACCGGCAAGGCCGTCCTGACCGGCAACAACGTCTCCCACGCGAACAACAAGACGCGTCGCCGGTTTCTGCCGAATCTGTGCAACGTCACGCTGATCTCCGACGCGCTCGGCCAGCGTTTCCGCCTGCGCGTTTCGGCGCATGCCTTGCGCTCCGTCGAGCATCGGGGCGGCCTCGACGCCTTCCTGATCAAGGCCAGCGAGGACGATCTGTCCCAGCGCGCCAAGCTTCTGAAGCGCCAGATCGCCAAGAAGGTCGCCGAGACGAACGCGACGGCCGCAACCGCGGCCTAAGCCAGCGTCTTCCGCCCGAGGGCGGGCGCTCACCTCTTCAGCTGAATGCCGCTCGGACGGTTTATACGAGCGGCATTCGCGTGCGTGAAGGGGCCATTTCGCCAAGGCGGCGCGCCGACATGCGCCGTCATCCGATCGCTGGTTCCATCACCCAGGATAAAAAAATGGCTTCAGCCAAGATCTATGCCCTGCCGATCGCGGCCATGGCCGCGATCGTCCTCGCCTCGAACGTCGCCGTGCAGTATCCGGTCTTCGCCGAAATCGGCGGGCTGCAACTGGCCGACATCCTGACCTTCGGGGCCTTCACCTACCCCTTCGCCTTTCTCGTTACGGACCTCACCAATCGCCGTTACGGGCCACGCGTCGCCCGGCGGGTGGTCTATGCGGGCTTTGCCGCGGCGATCGTCTGTTCGCTGGTGGTGCCGCCGCTCCTCTACGATCTCGGGCTGCTCGGCTTCTCGACCACGGCCGACCGGCTGTTCCGGATCGCCGTCGCGTCGGGCGGGGCGTTCCTGATGGCCCAGCTCCTCGACATCGCGGTGTTCAACCGGCTGCGCCAGGACAGCTGGTGGCGCGCGCCGGCGGCCTCCTCGCTCAGCGGCTCGGTGCTCGACACGGTGACCTTCTTCACCGTCGCCTTCGCGCCGCTCTTCGTCTTCCTCGGCGCCAATGACGGCTTCGCCCTGGAGAGCGCCCGGCTCCTCGGGGTGTTTTCGCTCGAGGCGCCGCGCTGGGTTTCCTGGGCGATCGGCGATTTCACCGTGAAGCTCGTCATCGCCGTCTTCGCGCTGATTCCCTACCGGGTGATCATGCAGCGTTTCATGCCCTACCGGCCACAGCCGGTCTGAGGCAGAAGCGCCGGTCCCGGAGCGGGTGCCTTCGGCTGCGCACCAGCGTTGCAGAACAGGTGAATTCACCAAGCTTTCGTCATCCCGGGCTTGACCCGGGATCCATTCCAAATCGTCGACGCCCTCGCCCTCGCCTTCGCCGCACCGCCGACAGCCCCGTTTCTTCTCCAGCGAAAGCCAATTCGACGGTTTGGCATGGATCCCGGCTCGGGGGCCGGGATGACGAGACAATCAAGTGTCGCCGCCATCCGTCCACGCTCGTGCAGCGGGCTCGGGGGCCGGACTGACGAGACAGTAAGTGTCGCCGCCATCCATCCACGCTCGTGCAGCGGGATCAGAGGCTGGGATGACAAAGCTTCAAGTGTTGCGGACCTCCCTCTGCGCTGCTGCAGTGCGGCATGAGACTGGCGGCGAACCCTGACATGCTCGGGCGTCACCTCCTCGTTTCAGCGCGCCTGACGGAACCGGACCGAAGTGCCCTTTGCCCATCAACGTCTCTCGCGCCCTCGTGGCCGCGATGGGACGTGTTCCAGCATCGTTCAAGCCATAAAAAAAAGGCGGCGCTGGCGCCACCTTTTCACGTCGTGTCTGCGGGCAATCGGCCTCGGCTCAGCGCTCGATCTCGATGAGGATCTCGTTGCGCTTCAGGAAGCCGGGCGTCCAGGGCGGATTGTAGAAGGCGTATTCCGGATCGCCCTTCTGCTTCAGATTGTTGTCGGCAAGATAATTGTACAGCGTCATCAGATGCTTCGAGGCGAGCGTCGCGGTGAAGTTTCCGGAGAACCGGATCGCCGCCACGCGCCTTGCCGGCACGTCCTTCAAAGCGACGTCGCTGGAGCCGGGCTCGGGCAGGCTGGCGAGGGTGAACTTCTTCGGCATGACGAAGCGCACCGCCCAGCCTTTCGAGCGGCCTTCGCCCTCGGCGAGCTGCTGCAGGACGGGGGTGGTCATCTTGATCTTCTTGCCGGGCCGGTTCTTCGCGAAGATGTAGTCGGCAAGCGTCATGAAGCCCATTCGCCGGGCCTTCTCGTGATAGCCGCTCTTCACCGTCTCGGCGACGATCATGCCCTCATAGTCGCGGATCTCGACCGGACCGTCGGAGCGCACGACGTCGTAGTCGGGCTCTTCGCTGTGCTCGTTGACCTTCTTGGTGATGTAATAGGCCGCGCCGACGGCGGCGATGGCGCCACCGGCGATCAGCAGCGCCGTCAGCTCGCGGTTGCGACGGATCGGCTCCGGCTGGTAGCGGGCGGGCAGCCGGCCGCGCAGCGAGGCGAGGGCCGGTGCCGACCAGCCGGCGAGATGGCGCCGGGCGCTGTCGAAATAGTCCTCGGCGCCGTGGGCAAGGTCGCCACCGGCGTCCTGCAGGGCGCGGACCTGGCGGCGGGCGCGCTTGCCGGCGTCGTCCGGCCAGTAGTCCGACAGATGCGGCAGGTAGCGCGTCAGGCCGGTCGGCTCGGGCGTGACGCCAGGAATGATCCGACCGATCGCCCGGCGGGCGCGATCTGTCGCGGAGGGCGTCGGGTCGAGCCGTTCGGCCACCTGGCCTTCCAGTTCCCCGATGCGCTCGCTGATCGCGCCGAGCGCGTTGGCGAGGTTATCGTAGGTGCTCGGTCGGTCGCGAAACATATGCGAAACTCCTGGCGTTGCCGATGCGTCGTAGGCGATCGTATAGGGCGGGGGAGCGGCTAGGCCATCGCCCGCCGAATTCGACAAGATAACGTGAGCCCGCTGCATTGGTTGCGCCGCAAAGGCCGGGCGGCCGATAGATGTTTCCGCTGAGGGACTTGCACGGAGGCTTGTAACGCGATCAGGCCGACATAAGCGGCGGACGCAGATTTTTCTTTATTCGCGTTGCCCAACTGCAACCATGTTCCGGCGGTAGCGTTGTGTGCATATCGGGTTTTGGACCTGATACTCCAGCCAAACTTCAAGGCGGCCCGTGGCCGCCTTTTTTTTGTGTCGTCGGAAGTTCGATCGGCTCTGGGCCGGTCGTGCGCTGACAAGACGCCGCCTGCCGCGCGGCCGCAACAAACGCGGATTCCGCAGCTCAGTCGGCGATCTTCGATAAACGTAAGTCGGACAGATCGTTCAGCAGCCATTCAGTCTACAAGCGCTATTCAGGGACCATCGTTCTGGTTGACAGACCGAACAATCGAAAGGGTCCTTCCATGCGTAAGTTTCTCATTGCCGCAGCCGTCGCCGTCGCCGCCTCGTTTTCAGCCGGTGCCTCGGCCAATGCCGCCGACGTCAAAATCGTGATCGGCCACGACAGGGCGCCGGCAAGACACCATGTCGCGCCGAAGCCGATCCGCGGGTATGTCGTCCGGCACCGTCAGGTGCGTCATCGGGACCATTGCAGCTTCAAGAAGGTCGTCTCTTATCGGCACGGCCACAAGCGGGTGAAGACCGTCAAAGTCTGCCGCTGAGCCCCGATCACGATCGACTGCTGTGAACGCCGGGGGTGCCGCTGCAGAGCGCGCCCCCGGCTTTTTGGGTCGATGCCACGAGGAGCCGCTGCGCCGGTCGGGTGGACGGGAGCAACCGAGCCGGTCCGCATGGGGGATCAGGGTCTTGCGTGAGAAGCTGGAGGTCCTCGCCGAGACCCGAGGCTCCGCGAGGTGTTGCGAAGCGAGGCATCAGTGCTCTAGCGTGCCGGCGGGCACCTGGGAGGACGTCGCTCGAAGGCTTCGATGCGACGATGGGAGGACTTTCATGACGAACCTATCGAAGGCGGCCGTGCTCACGGCCATCGCCGCATTCGCCGCGTCGCCGGCGCTGGCGATAGAGGTCTCGAAATCGGTGGAGATCGCGGCCAGCCCTGAAACGGTCTGGACGACGATCGGCAGCTTCTGCGACATCCAGAAATGGCACCCGGCCGCGACGAAGTGCGAGCTGAAGGACGACGATGGCGCCAGCGTCCGCACGCTGACGCTTCCCGATGGCGCGGAACTCGTCGAGGAAGAGGTGTCCCGCGACGACGGAAAGATGAGCTACAGCTACAAGATCCTGAGCGGGCCGCTGCCGGTGGCGAACTACCAGTCGACCATCAGCGTGTCGGGCTCCGGCGACGCCGCGACGGTCGACTGGTCGGGGACGTTCGACGCGGCGGGCGCCAGCGACGAAGAGGCTTCGAACGTCATCGCCGGGATCTACGATGCCGGGCTCTCCTCGCTCAAGGAAAAGGCCGGCGGGATGTAAGCCGGGAAGGGCGGGGCGCGCCGGCCTTCCGGCAGGCCCCGCCGCTTTCCGTCATTGACCTGGCCGTCCGCGAGAACGATCGGCGTGGGGCGATCACCGATCCAGCGCCGTGCCCAGGCCGCGGTCGAGCCGTTGCGCCTCGACCCGGGCGAGGTCGTGTCCGTGGACTGCCTGCCAGCATTCGATCATGCCGGTTCGGGTGTCGACCCAGGCGCCGGTCAGGCGGCCGGTGAAGACCGCGCCGGTGTCGAGCGACAGGCGGTTTTCGGTGACGGTCGGAAGGCCTGCCTTTTGCGGCGTGTGGCCGTGCAGGACGAGATGGCCGAGGCGGCCGACATGGTTCATGAACGGCGCCCGGATCCAGACGCAGTCCTGCGGCCGCTGCTTCGTCAGCGTGCGGGCCGGATCGACCCCGGCATGGACGAAGGCGAAGGTCCCGGCGAACTCGATAAAAGAGGCCTCGGCAAGAAGCTTGATGTGGCCGGGCCATCGTTCGTTGATCGTGCGGCGGATTTCGTCGGGCCGCGTCTCTGCGATGGTGAAGCCGTAGGAGGCGAGCGTCTCCGCGCCGCCCTGATCGAGCCAATGAAAGATTTCTTCCAGCGACAGCTCGTTCTTCAGGAAGCGCAGCAGCCATTCGTCGTGATTGCCGAGGAGGAGTTTCGACCCCGGCCATTGCGAAAGCACTTCGTCGGCGATGTTCAGCGCTCCGCGGCTGTCCTCGCCGCGATCGACGAGATCGCCGAGGATGTAGATCGCCGGGCGGGTGCCGCGTTGCGCCGCCAGCCGGTCGACGCCGTCGAGAAAGCGCCTGAACAGCCCGCTCTCGCCGTGGACGTCGCCGATGGCGACGATTTCGCTCGGTTCGTTCGACAATGTCTCCGCCTCAAAACCGTGTGGGAGGACGCGTCAGGGGGCGGCAGCGCGATCAGCGGAAGATCGCCGTCCTCAATAGGCCCAGGTGCGAGCCTTCGAGATCAGAAAGTCGCGGAAGACCTTCAACTTGGCGGCGCTGCGCATCTGCTCGGTGTAGCAGAGATAGGTGTCGAAGGTCGGCATTTCCATCTCGGGCAGGACCTGGACGAGCTTGGACCGCTTGTCGATCATGTAGTCGGGCAGCAGCGCGATGCCGGTGCCGCTCTCGATGGCCGAGCGGATCGCCATCAGATTGTTGATCTGCAGGATCGGGCTGCGGCTCTTGCCTTCCGGCAGGCCGACGGTCTCCAGCGTGTTGAGGTTGCGCAGATAGTTCGGCGCCGGCTCGCCGAAGGTGATGATCCGGTGCTGGTCGAGATCGTCGAGGGTCTCCGGCGTGCCAAAGCGCGCGAGATAGGCCGGGGCGGCATAGACGTGGAGATGCACGGTGAACAGCCGGCGCTGGATCAGATCCGGCTGCTGCGGCTGGCGCAGGCGGATCGCCGCGTCCGCCTTGCGCATCGTCAGGTCGATCTCCTCGTTGTCGAAGACCAGCTGCAGTTCGAGATCGGGATAAAGTTCGAGGAACTCGCGGGCGCGCTCGGTCAGCCAGCCGGAGCCGAGGCCGACGGTGGTGGTGACGCGCAGCTTGCCGGCGGGCTTTTCCTTCGTCTCGGTGAGCTGCATGCGCACCGTTTCGAGCCGCTTCAGGACGTCGTTCGCCGTCTGGAACAGGAGCTCGCCCTGTTCGGACAGGACGAGGCCGCGGGCGTGCCGGTGGAACAGCGGCACGCCGATCTCGTTTTCCAGCGCCGCCACCTGGCGGCTGATCGCCGACTGGCTGAGATTGAGCGCGTCGGCAGCATGGGTGAACGAGCCGGCTTCCGCCGCCGCGTGGAAGATCCGCAGCTTGTCCCAGTCGAGGGCCATGAGGGGTGGTCCTTCAAGCGATCCGGCACGAGGCGCCGGAAGGGGGAACGATGCCTATTCGGCGGCTTGTCGCGTATCGGTGACGGCCCGCTCGGCGAGCCACTTTTCCGCTTCCAGCGCGGCCATGCAACCCATTCCGGCGGCGGTGACCGCCTGGCGGTAGACGTCGTCGGCGACGTCGCCGGCGGCAAAGACGCCCTCGAGCGAGGTGCGCGTCGTGCCCGGCTCCACCCACAGATAGCCGGAAGGCTTCTGCTTCAGCTGCCCGACGAAGAGTTCGACCGCCGGGGCGTGGCCGATCGCCACGAAGACGCCGTCGACGGGCTTTTCGGTGACCTCGCCGGTCTTCATGTTCTTCAGCCTGACGCCGTTCACCGACTTCATCGGCTTGGTGACCCCGACGACTTCCTCGATGCCCGTGTCCCACAGGACCTCGACGTTCGCGGATTTGAACAGCCGCTCCTGCAGGATGCGCTCGGCGCGCAGCTCGTCGCGGCGGTGGACGAGGGTGACCGACTTGGCGATGTGCGACAGATAGAGCGCCTCCTCGACGGCGGTGTTGCCGCCGCCGACGACGACGACGTCCTTGCCGCGATAGAAGAAGCCGTCGCAGGTGGCGCAGGCCGAGACGCCGAAGCCCTGGAAGGTGTCCTCGCTCGGAAGACCCAGCCATTTCGCCTGGGCGCCCGTGGCGATGACCAAGGCGTCGCAGGTGTAGATCGTGCCGGAATCGCCGGTGAGGCGGAAGGGACGCGTCGAAAGATCGGCGGCGACGATGATGTCGCTCGCGATCTCGGCGCCGACGTTCAGGGCCTGGGCCTTCATCTGCTCCATCATCCACGGGCCCTGCACGGGCTCGGCAAAGCCGGGATAGTTCTCGACGTCGGTGGTGATGGTGAGCTGGCCGCCCTCCTGCAGGCCGGCGATGATCAACGGCTTCATCATGGCGCGTGCCGCGTAGATGGCGGCGGTGTAGCCGGCGGGGCCGGAACCCAGGATGATGATGTTGGCGTGACGATCGGACATGGCGGCCTCGCGAGCAATGCGTCTGGCAAATGGCATTGGGGATAGCCTCGTTCAATAGACGAGGCCTTCCCGTGCTGCAACATGGGGGCAACAGGCGCTGGCGAAGCCGCTGCAGGAAAGGGCTGGCGAATTGCCGTGGCCGCGGCAAAGCACTAGAAAGCCGGTTCGACGGACCTTTCGCGGGTGCCGTGAGCATTCGGAGAGCACGACATTTTCAGGACGATCGCCCACGTCACGTCGATCTTCGGCCTTGGCCTCGCCTTCGCCATGCTCCTGCCGGCACTGACCGACTTCGCCGACCGGAACGACGACTTCCGGGTTTTCGTCGGCACCGGCTTCCTCGTCGGGGTGATCTGCGCCCTGATTGCCGTGGCAACGCGGGGCGAGCGGCCCCAATTCACCCAGAAGCTCGGCTTCCTGCTGGTCACCACGGTGTGGCTGGCGGCCTGCCTGATCGGCTCGCTGCCGCTGTATTTCTCCTCGGTGAACGTCACCTTCGCCGGGGCCTTCTTCGAATCGATGTCGGGGCTGACGACGACCGGATCCACGGTGATCTCCGGCCTCGACACGCTGCCGCGCGGCATCCTCCTGTGGCGCTCGCTGCTGCAGTGGCTCGGCGGTATCGGCATCATCGGCATGGTGCTCCTGATCCTGCCGTCGCTGCAGGCCGGCGGCCTGGCGCTCTTCCACATGGAAAGCTCCGACAAGTCGGACAAGGTGCTGCCGCGGGTGAACCAGCTGACCGGCGGGCTGATCGCCGCCTATGTCGCGCTGACGCTGATGTGCGCCATCGCCTATACCTCGCTCGGCATGACGTTCTTCGATGCGACCAACCATGCGATGACGACGATGGCGACGGGCGGCTATTCCACCCACGATGCCTCGATGGGCTATTTCGACGACAACCGGATCCTGATCGCCTCGACGGTCTTCATGGTCCTCGCCGCGCTCCCCTTCGTCGTCTATGTCCGCGCCTTCCTGCCGCGGCGCTTCCAGCTCTGGCGCGATCCGCAGATCCTGGTCTTCCTGGTAATTTGTGCGGTTCTCAGCTTCGCCATCGCGGTCACACGGCGAATCATCAACGACACGCCGTTCGGCGAGGCGCTGGTGTCCTCCACCTTCAACCTCGTCTCGGTGATCACCACGACGGGCTATGCGTCGGAGGACTATACGCTGTGGTCGAACGCGGCGATCGGCATATTCTTCCTCGCCTCCTTCCTCGGCGGCTGCGCCGGTTCGACGGCGGGCGGCATCAAGGCGAACCGGCTGGTCGTCCTTTATCTCGTCGTGCGGGCGAGCTTTCGCCGGCTGGTCCGCCCGCACGCGGTGATCCGGCTGAAATACGGCAATGACGACATCAGCGCCCAGACGATCCAGACCGTCACGATCTTCTTCTTCCTTTTCTTCGGGACGCTGCTGCTGGGCACCGTGCTCCTGACGATGTTCGGGCTCGACCTGATCACCGCCTTTTCCGGCACGCTGACGGCGCTCTCCAACGTCGGCCCGGGTTTCGGCCAGATCATCGGACCGGCCGGCAACTTTTCGACGCTTCCCGACCCCGCCCTGTGGGTGCTGTCGGCGGCCATGCTGCTCGGCCGCCTGGAACTCGTGACCGTGCTGATCCTGCTGTTCCCGTCGGTCTGGATCGATTGAGGCACACCGATGGCGACGCCGGAGATCTGCTACATCAATCTCGACGCGGCCCGTGACCGCCGGGCGCTCATGGAGGTGCAGGCGGAGTCCTTCGGCATCCCGCTGACCCGGCTGAAGGCCTGCGAGGCCACTGGTATTGACGAGGCCACCTTCGAGCGGCTGTCGACGCGCTGGGAACGGCCGATCACGCGGCCGGAAGTCGCGGCCTTTCTCTCGCACAAGACGCTTTGGGAAAAGGCGGCGCAAAGCCCGGACGGGGTGATCGTCCTCGAAGACGATACGGTGTTCGCGGCTCATTTCGTCGAGGCGGTCCAGACCGTGGCGCAGAGCGGCTACGACCTCGTCAATCTGGAGAGTTTCGGTCGACGGAAATTTTTCCGCAAGGGCCGGATCGAAACGATCGGCCGGCTTCGGCTGGCGGAAGTCCTGCGCGACAAGGCCGGGGCGGGCGCCTACTGGATTTCGCCGCAGGGGGCGCGGCAGCTGCTCGCCCGCGCCGACACCCATACGGCGCCGGTCGACGCCTTCATGTTCGGTGTCTGCCGTCTCAGGGCCGCGCAGATCGAGCCGGCGGCGACCATGCAGGTGCATCTCCTCGAAGCGCGTGGGTTCGAGGTCGGTCTGTCCACCACGACGTCGATCCAGCTTCCGCGCAAGCGCCTGCCCACGACGCCTGCCAACATCGGCTACGGCGTGCGCCGGCTGATCACGCAAGGGCGGCTGGGCCTGGTCCAGCTTCGCCGTCTCGCCGACGCAGAGTTCCGGCCGGCGTGGTTCGACGAAGAAGCATTTCGCGCCGTGCTGCCGATCTCGCGACAGTCGCTGGACGCAAAGCTGGCGAGCTATCGCACCGAAGCCCAGATCGCTTCGTAGACCTCGCCCAACTGTCCTACCTCCCGCTTCAGGGGAAAGTTCCGTCTGACGTGCTGGAGCCCGGCGGTGCCGGCGGCCTCGCGCATGGCATCGCCCGAGAGATAAGGCGCGATCGCGGAGCCGAGGGCGCCCGCGTCTCCGGCGGGAACGACCCGGCCGGTGACGCCCTCGACGATCAGCTCGGGAAAGGCGCCGGCGTCGCTGGCGACGACGGGCGTGGCGCTTGCCATGGCTTCCAGCGGGGTGAGGCCGAAGCCTTCGTTGCGCGGCGGCGCGACATAGAGGTCGAAGCGGCGGAACCAGGCGGCGATGTCGTCGACCTCGCCGGCAAAGATGATCCGCTCGGCGAGGCCGGCGCCATCGATCCGTCGCTTCAGATCGGCGGCGAACGATTCGTTGTCCGAGGTGGCGCGTCCGGTGATCACGGCCGACCAGCCGGCATGGTCGGGCAGAAGCGAGATCATCGCCTCGACGAAGAGGTCGGTGCCCTTCTGGTGGCGGATGCGGCCGGAGCAGCCGACGATCCTGTGGCCGGCGAGGCGTTCGGCCAGCGGGCCCGAGGGCATCGGGCCATCCGGGCGGAACCGTTCGCAGTCGATCCCGTGCATGACGACCCGCGCCGGGACCGTCAGATAGGCGCGGCTGCGCTCGCTGGTGGCGACCACCGCGTCCATCCGGGAGATCAGGAAGCGCGTCCAGGCAGTGTGGTGACGCTGGGCGGCGGAGGTGAAGAGAAGCCGGAGCGGCATGCGCAGCACGTCGCGCAGGACGACTCCCGCCAGCATCTCGGGGTTGCGCCGGGCGTGCCAGATCCGGAACGGCCGGCCCGTCGGCCGCCGCCAGAGCTTCGGCAGGTCGCACCAGGAGAGCTTCGGAAGGGCGTCCGGCAGCCCGGGGCCGAGGGTCGCGATGCCGAGCGAGCGGGCCTGGAGCGGCACCAGCTGGACGATCGTCGAGGTGACGCCCGAGAGCCGGCGCTTGAAGTTCGGCGCGATGACGGTGATTTCAGCGAGTTCGGGCAAGCAGCTCAGATCAGCCGAGTTGGACGTCTCGTGGTTCGTCTTGCGACTGCGTATCGCATTCGAGGAGATGGATCGTCGAAGAGCGTCTTCGGCTCGTCGAAATCGATCCCGTGCTTCAGTTTGCCGGACGTGCTCCCGTCGGGATCCTACTCGAAATCCCCAGGGAACACGTCCAGAAGACGGAGCCGCTGCCTACTGCCAGCTGACCTCGAGGATCTCGTAGGAGCGGGCGCCGCCGGGAGCGGCGACCTCGACGGTGTCGCCCTCGGTCTTGCCGATCAGGGCCCGGGCGATCGGCGAGGAGATCGAGATCTTGCCCTGCTTCACGTCGGCTTCCTGATCTCCGACGATCTGGTAGCGCCTCTCTTCCTCGGTGTCCTCGTCGACGAGCTTGACGGTGGCGCCGAACTTGATCCGGTCACCGGACATTTTCGACAGATCGATCACCTCGGCGCGGGCCGTCAGGTCCTCGAGTTCTGCGACGCGACCCTCATTGAGGCTCTGGGCTTCCTTGGCGGCATGATATTCGGCGTTCTCGGAGAGGTCGCCGTGAGCGCGCGCCTCGGAGATCGCCGCGATGATCCGCGGGCGCTCCTCCTGTTGGCGACGACGCAACTCTTCCCGCAGCGCCTCGAAACCGCGACTCGTCATCGGGACCTTTTCCATGGCCTCCACCTTTCCGGACTTCGCGCACGGCGCGGAGTCAATTTTTCACGGACTTCGCGCATGCAGCGAAGTCGTTCTGCACACAGTTAGCCGAGGATGACGCCCTCGGCACAATACGAAACCAGCCCCGAACGGCGCCGCCGTTCCGGACCAGCATTAGTGTCGGACCGCTTGAGATTGCCTGAGACGCCCGTCCGTCAGGCGCCCGACAGCGTCAGGCGGGAATAAAGTACGACTGAAGCGGACGAACTTCAAGATTGCCTTTCTTCAGCGCAGCGATCGCTTCGGCGGCCGCCACCATGCCCGCGAGGGTGGTGTAGTACGGCACCTTGTGGATCAGCGCGGCGCGACGCAGCGAGCGCGAATCCGACAGCGCCTTCGCCCCCTCCGTGGTGTTGAGGACGAGCTGGACCTGGCGGTTGCGAATCGCGTCCTCGATGTGCGGGCGGCCTTCCAGCACCTTGTTGATCTTCGTCGCCGGGATGGCGTTGGCGACGAGGAAGCGCTGGGTGCCCCCTGTCGCCAGCACCTGGAAGCCGAGCTCGGCGAGGCGGCGCACCGCCGGCAGGCAGCGCTCCTTGTCGGAATCCTTGACCGAGACGAACACTGTGCCGTCGCGGGGCAGGTCGACGCCGGCGCCGAGCTGTGCCTTGGCGAAGGCGATCGAATAGTCGTAGTCGAGCCCCATCACCTCGCCGGTGGAGCGCATCTCCGGGCCGAGCAGCGTGTCGACGCCGGGGAAGCGGGCGAAGGGGAACACCGCCTCCTTGACCGCGATGTGGCGGACATTGTGGGTGTCCGGCTTGCCGCCATAGTGGTCGAAGGCAGCTTCCAGGCTCTCGCCGGCCATGATGCGGGCGGCGATCTTGGCGATCGGCCGGCCGATCGTCTTGGCGACGAAGGGTACGGTGCGCGAGGCCCGGGGATTGACCTCGAGGACGTAGATCTCGCCGTCCTTGATGGCGAACTGGACGTTCATCAGCCCGCCGACATGCAGCGAGCGGGCGAGCGCCTCGCTCTGCCGGGCGAGCTCGTCGGTCGTCTCCTTCGACAGGGTATGCACCGGCAGCGAGCAGGCCGAATCGCCGGAATGGATGCCGGCTTCTTCGATATGCTCCATGATGCCGGCGACGAAGCTGTTCTTCCCGTCGGAGAGGCAGTCGACGTCGACCTCGATGGCGTCGGCGAGATAGCTGTCGAAGAGCAGCGGGTTCTTGCCGAGCAGCGTGTTGATCTGGCCGGTCTTGTCGTTCGGATAGCGCTGCTTGATGTCCTCCGGCACGAGGCCGGGGACGGTGTCGAGCAGATAGCTCTGCAGCATCGTCTCGGAATGGATGATCTGCATCGCCCGGCCCCCGAGCACGTAGGACGGGCGCACGACCAGCGGGAAGCCGATCTCGGCGGCGACAAGCCTCGCCTGTTCCACGGAAAAGGCGATGCCGTTGTTCGGCTGTTTCAGGTCGAGCTTGGTCAGCAGCTTCTGGAAGCGGTCGCGGTCCTCGGCGAGGTCGATCATGTCAGGGGCGGTGCCGAGGATCGGGATGCCGTTCTTTTCCAGCGCCTCGGCAAGCTTCAGCGGCGTCTGGCCGCCATACTGGACGATGACGCCGACGAGCTCGCCGCGCTCCTGCTCGGCCTTCATGATCTCGATGACGTCCTCAGCCGTCAGCGGCTCGAAATACAGCCGATCCGAGGTGTCGTAGTCGGTCGAGACGGTTTCAGGGTTGCAGTTGATCATGATCGCTTCCAGCCCCGCATCCTTGAGGGCGAAGGCGGCATGGCAGCAGCAATAGTCGAACTCGATGCCCTGGCCGATTCGGTTCGGCCCGCCGCCGAGGATGACGACCTTCTTGCTGTCGGAGACCTCTGCCTCCGTGCGCAGGGAGCCGGCGAAGGGCCGCTCGTAGGTCGAGTACATGTAGGGTGTGGGCGAGGCGAATTCGGCGGCGCAGGTGTCGATGCGCTTGAACACCGGCCGGACGCCCAGCCGGTTGCGCAGTTCCGCGACCTCCTTCGGCCGCTTCTTTGTCAGGCTGGCGAGGCGCGCGTCGGAAAAGCCCATCGCCTTCAAGAGCCGCAGATTGCTCGCATCCTCCGGCAGGCCGAGCGCGGCGATCTTCTTTTCGGTGTCGACGATCGCCTTCAATTGCGCCAGGAACCAGCGATCGATCTTGCAGCCTGCATGGATGTCCTCGATCGACATGCCGAGGCGCATCGCCTGGGCGACCATGCGCAGGCGGTCCGGCGTCGGCGTGCCGATGGCGGCGCGGATGGCGTTCTTGTCGTCGGTGGTGTCGCCGTCTGTGCCAAGGCCTGGGATCTCGATCTCGTCGAGGCCGGTGAGGCCTGTCTCGAGGCCGCGCAGGGCCTTCTGCAGAGACTCGGCGAAGGTGCGGCCGATCGCCATCACCTCGCCGACCGACTTCATCGCCGTCGTCAGGATCGGCGAGGCGCCGGGGAATTTCTCGAAGGCAAAGCGCGGGATCTTGGTGACGACGTAGTCGATCGACGGCTCGAAGGAGGCCGGCGTCGCGCCGCCGGTGATGTCGTTGTCGAGTTCGTCCAGCGTGTAGCCAACGGCAAGCTTGGCCGCGACCTTGGCGATCGGAAAGCCGGTGGCCTTGGAGGCCAGCGCCGAGGAGCGCGACACACGCGGGTTCATCTCGATGACGACGAGGCGGCCGGTGTCGGGATTGACGGCGAACTGCACGTTGGAGCCGCCGGTCTCGACGCCGATCTCGCGCAAGACCGCGATCGAGGCGTTGCGCATCACCTGATATTCCTTGTCG
The DNA here is from genome assembly GCF_010500815.1 of Jiella pacifica. Classification (GTDB taxonomy): domain Bacteria; phylum Pseudomonadota; class Alphaproteobacteria; order Rhizobiales; family Rhizobiaceae; genus Jiella; species Jiella pacifica. The sequence goes on along the minus strand of NZ_JAAAMG010000026.1, from coordinate 32,086 downwards.
GTGAGCGTCAGGGCAGGGGCGACGGTGATCGAGTCGCCGGTGTGGACGCCCATCGGATCGATGTTCTCGATCGAGCAGACGATGATGCAGTTGTCCGCCTTGTCGCGGACCACCTCCATCTCGAACTCCTTCCAGCCGAGGACGGATTCCTCGATCAGCACCTCGGTGGTCGGCGAGGCGTCGAGCCCGGTCTCGACGATCTCGAAGAATTCCGAGCGGTTGTAGGCGATGCCGCCGCCGGTGCCGCCCATGGTGAAGGAGGGGCGGATGATCGCCGGCAGGCCGACGTCCTCCAGCGCCTCGGCCGCGGCGGCGAGCGCCCGGCCCATGTAGCGCTGCTTGCGCTCGCCCTCGCCGTGCTGCCACTCCAGTTCGAGGGCGGCGAGGCGGGCCTCCAACTCGGCCGGATCGGCGATCTCGTTCGAAAGCGCAGCCTTCTTCGCCTCATGGGCGGCGCGGTCGGCGGCCTTGGCCTCGCTGGCGTTGGCGAGCCGCGACGCAGGCGTTTCGAGACCGATCCGCGCCATCGCCTCGCGGAACAGCGAGCGGTCCTCGGCCATGTCGATGGCGTCGGCATCGGCCCCGATCATCTCGACGCCGTATTTCTCCAGAACCCCCATGCGGCGCAGCGACAGGGCCGTGTTCAGCGCCGTCTGGCCGCCCATGGTGGGCAGAATCGCGTCCGGCCGCTCCTTGGCGATGATCTTGGCGACGACCTCCGGGGTGATCGGCTCGATATAGGTGGCGTCGGCGAGATCGGGATCGGTCATGATCGTCGCCGGGTTGGAGTTGACCAGGATGATCCGGTAGCCTTCCTCGCGCAGCGCCTTGCAGGCTTGGGTGCCCGAATAGTCGAACTCGCAGGCCTGACCGATGATGATCGGGCCGGCGCCGACGATGAGGATCGATTTGAGGTCTGTGCGTTTGGGCATCGCGTGGTCTTCCGGTGCATGCCAAAGCCCCGGCGCGCAGACAGGCGGGCGGCCGGACGGGCTGGCAATCGAGAGGCTGAGGCCGGCTTATAGGGAAGGTGGACGGACGGCGAAAGGGGTCGGGGACGGAAACGGCGAATTGGCGCAGAGCGACAGGCCGGTACGGCCTTCGTGCTTCAGATCTGCGGTCTTTTATGGGGAGGGAGGCGTTGCGGCCGAGCCTTTTCCGTCCGATCCGTCGTCTTCGGGGTCCGCCTCGGGGGGAGCCTGTCTCAGAAGCGCCGCGTCATATCGCTCGTGTCCCAGCGCCAGCGCGACGCAGGCCAGCTCGACGTTCTTCGGGATCTCCACCGTCTTCCCGTCGCGGTGACCCTTTTCGTAATATTGGATGACGCGTTTCTTCAGGCCAAGTTTGTCGGCGGCCTCCTTCTGCTTGAGGCCGAGGCGCTTGCGCCAATCCTTGAAAGTCTCGGGGGTCATATCGCTCTCGACGCCTTACAGTCTCTTCCTTCGAAACCACTGGAGCAGAACTCCGTGGCCACTTCACGGCACTGTGATCCTGCCGCTTGCCCATCCGCGTTGGTCGGGGCGGCGCGGTGATCGAACCGGCGGCCCGGCCGCAACGCCCGCGCTTGTCGGTGATTGCGTATGATCCCCCCTACTCGGAATGTGAGCGCCGGCCAAGAAAAAACGCACGAGGTGCGCTGCAAAATGCGCACATAGTGCGCTGGTCGCCCTTGACGGATGCGCACATGGTGCACATTCTCCCATCGTGACGTATGGAGAATTCATGCTCGCGCAGGTTTTCTACCATAACGTCATCGATGTTATGGCAAACAGAGAAAGGGTGAGCTGCCATGTTGGCGGATATTCTGGTCGGCCGCTCTTCTTACGGCGGTGACCGCGGACGGGACGATCTGCATCGACACGCGACGTTCAGCTGCGGCGTCAAGTCGTTTTGGAAGCGAGCAATGAAACTGCTCCGCTTCGCCTGACGGCGACGCAGGAGACCACGGAAAACGAACGAAACCGGCGCTGGAGATGTCTCCCCGGCGCCGGTTTCGTTTCGGTTTGCTGCCGGCCCAATCGGACGGGCCGACGTGCCGCGAAGGACCGCTCGAGCTGCCTTGATCAGGCGGCCTTCTTCGACCGGCTTTCCTCGATCATGTCGAAGAAGCGCTGGAAGAGGTAGTGGCTGTCCTGCGGGCCGGGCGAGGCCTCGGGGTGATGCTGGACCGAAAAGACCGGCTTGCCCGACAGCCTGAGGCCGCAGTTCGTTCCGTCGAAGAGCGAGCGGTGGGTTTCCTCGACGCCGGCCGGCAGGCTGTTCGAAGCGACGGCGAAACCATGGTTCATCGAGACGATCTCGACCTTGTTCGTGGTATAATCCTTCACCGGATGGTTCGCGCCGTGATGGCCCTGGTGCATCTTCTCGGTCTTGGCGCCGAGCGCCAGCGCCAGCAGCTGGTGGCCGAGGCAGATGCCGAACAGCGGCACCTCGGCCTCGATCAGCTTGCGGATCGTCGGCACGGCGTACTCGCCGGTCGCCGCCGGATCACCCGGGCCGTTCGACAGGAAGACACCGTCGGGCCGGTGGGCGAGGATCTCCTCGGCGCTCGCCGTCGGCGGCATGACGATCACCTCGGCGCCATGGCCGCACATCAGCCGAAGGATGTTGCGCTTGGTGCCGTAGTCGACGGCGACGATCTTGTAGCGGGGCTCGGCCATCTCGGCATAGCCGGCATCCCAGATCCACGGCGCTTCCTTCCAGGCTGCAGACTGGCCGACGGCGACCTCCTTGGCGAGATCGAGCCCGACGAGCCCAGGCCAGGCCTTCGCACGGGCCTTCAGGGCCTCGATGTCGAACTCGCCGGCGGCCGAATGGGCGATGACGGCGTTGGGCATGCCGTTGTCGCGGATCCAGGCAGTGAGTGCCCGCGTGTCGACACCGGACAGGCCGATGACGCCGCGGGTCTTCAGCCAGGCGTCGAGGTGACCGGCCGAGCGATAGTTCGACGGGGCGGTGACGTCGGCCCGGAAGATCGCACCCACCGCGCCATGGGAGTTGGCCGGGGTGAGGTCCTCGTGGTCGTCGGGATTGGCGCCGACATTGCCGATATGCGGGAAGGTGAAGGTGACGATCTGCTTGGCATAGGAGGGATCGGTGAGGATTTCCTGATAGCCGGTGAGGGCGGTGTTGAAACAGACCTCGCCTTCGATCGCTCCTTCGGCGCCGACGCCGAATCCCTCGATCACCGTTCCATCGGCAAGGACGAGCACTGCCGTCGTCCTGCGCTCAGTCCAGGCTTCGCCGGTCATGGTCGTTCCTTTCGGGTCGTATGCTGCTGATGTTGCGAGCGGTTTCGCGCGGTGCGCACCGTCACAGACTGCACATATCAGGTGCGCGTCAGGCGGAGGCAAGACATCTTGCGCTAAGTCTTGGGCGTCTTTACATGCAGCCGGTGCCGACGAGCAAGAGCGTCGAGGCGCCGGGCCGACCCCGGCAGACCCGATGCAAACAGGCGACATCCCCCCGTTTCGTTCACAGCGTTGCGTCGCTCGAAACGCGATTGGACCTTTACGTCGGTCCTCTACAAGTATTGCACTACGTCAACGCCAGCGCGCTCGTCAGTCGCGCCGTCAACCGAACTCGAAAGTCAGGCAATCATGCGCGAGCATCTTTCCGACGCTCTCAACGCCGCAGTCAAACAGCAGGACAAGCGCCGCATCTCGACGTTGCGGCTGATCACCACCGCGATCAAGGACCGCGACGTCGCCAACCGGACCGCCGGCCGCGATCCGGTGAGCCAGGAGGAGGTGCTGCACATCCTCATCAAGATGATCAAGCAGCGCGAGGAATCGGCGCGGACCTACGAGGACAACGGGCGCCTGGAACTGGCCGAGCAGGAGCGTGAGGAAATCGCCATCATCCGCGAGTTCCTTCCTCCGCAACTCGACCCGGGCGAGATCGAGCTGGCCTGCCGCAAGGCCGTCGAGGACACCGAATCGAAGAGCCTGCGCGACGTCGGCCGATGCATGAACAAGCTCAAGGAGCGCTATCCCGGCAAGATGGACTTCGGCAAAGCCTCCACCGTGGTGAAGGGCCTCTTGCGCTGACAAGGACGCTTCCATCCGAGGCTGCCGAAGCACCTGCGAAGCCGGCAGGAAGCCGGCGCTTCGGGGCCGTTCGCGCGGTGTCGCCCCAGTTGACTTGCCCGCCGCGACTCCCTATACGCAGCCCATTCGCGATTTTTGCGGCTGGCACGGGGCTCGAACGAGGACCGGCCGGCTGTTTTCGGCCATAAAAGCCCCCGCGTGAACGATCGGGCGCATTGCCCAACAGGAAAGCGGGCTTCACGGCCTGCCATGACATTGTAGGAGAAGCGACGTGGCCCGTATCGCTGGCGTCAATATCCCATCCGGCAAGCGCGCTGTAATCGCGCTGCAGTACATCCACGGCATCGGTCCGTCCTTCGCCCGCGAGATCATGGCGAAGGCGAACCTGACCGAGGATCGTCGCGTCAACGAGCTCAGCGACGCCGAGGTGCTGCAGATCCGCGAGATCATCGACCGCGACTACCACGTCGAGGGCGACCTGCGCCGCGAGATCGCGATGAACATCAAGCGGCTGATGGACCTCGGCTGCTACCGCGGCCTGCGTCATCGCCGCGGCCTGCCGGTCCGTGGGCAGCGCACCCACACCAATGCCCGCACCCGCAAGGGTCCGGCCAAGGCGATCGCCGGCAAGAAGAAGTAAGCTTTTGCGGGAACGGGCGCCGGCAACTCGCCGCGCGCCCGCTTTCGTTCGGGGATGGGGTCGTTCGCCCGGTCGGGGCGTCGTCGTATCCGTTCCCGACGTCGCGGCGCCATTCGGCGCTGCAGGTGGAGCCGCCGGAATTACGGCGGTGTCGAGATCGAACAGGAAGTTTGAATGGCCAAGGAAGTCCAACGCGTTCGCCGCCGCGAGCGCAAGAATATCTCGTCGGGTGTGGCGCACGTCAACTCGACGTTCAACAACACGCTGATCACCATCACCGACGCCCAGGGCAACACCATTGCCTGGTCCTCGGCCGGTGCGCAGGGCTTCAAGGGCTCGCGCAAGTCGACCCCCTTCGCGGCGCAGATCGCCGCCGAGGATTGCGCCAAGAAGGCGCAGGAGCACGGCATGCGCACCCTCGAGGTCGAGGTCTGCGGGCCCGGATCCGGCCGCGAATCGGCGCTGCGCGCCTTGCAGTCGTCCGGCTTCACCATCACCTCGATTCGTGACGTGACGCCGATCCCGCACAATGGCGTTCGGCCGCGCAAGAAGCGCCGCGTCTGAGGCCGTCTCGCAACGGCGCGCCGCTTGGCCGCGCCGTTGCGCGTGGTGAAGACCCGGCCGTCATGCGGCCAGTGCAAGGGCGGAGCGCGAAGCGCTCCGCTGTTCGAGTTTCCGGAAGGCCCTGCCGGCACGTGCTGGCGGGCGACCGGCATCAGACCTATCGCCACGATTGGATGGTGGCGAGGAAACTGAGAGGCATCCACCCATGATTTCCAGCAACTGGCAAGAGCTGACGAAGCCGAACCAGCTTGTCTTCAAGAACGAGAACAGCCGCACCCGGGCGACGCTCGTTGCCGAACCGCTCGAGCGCGGCTTCGGCCTGACGCTCGGTAACGCGCTTCGCCGCGTCCTGCTGTCGTCGCTGCGCGGCGCGTCGGTGACGGCCGTCCAGATCGACGGCGTCCTGCACGAATTCTCCTCGATCCCGGGCGTCCGCGAGGACGTCACCGACATCGTCCTGAACGTCAAGGAGATCAACATCTCCATGCAGGGCGAGGGACCGAAGCGCATGGTCGTGCGCAAGTCCGGTCCGGGCGTCGTCAAGGCCGGCGACATCCAGACGGTCGGCGACATCGAGGTCCTGAATCCCGAGCACGAAATCTGCACCCTCGACGAGGGCGCGGAGATCCGCATGGAGTTCACGGTCAACACCGGCAAGGGCTACGTCCCTGCCGACCAGAACCGTGCCGAGGATGCGCCGATCGGGCTCATCCCCGTCGACTCGCTGTTCTCGCCGGTCAAGAAGGTGTCCTACAAGGTCGAAAACACCCGCGAGGGTCAGGACCTGAACAAGGACAAGCTGACCATGACGATCGACACGGACGGCTCGATCTCCGGCGAGGACGCCGTCGCTTATGCGGCGCGCATCCTGCAGGACCAGCTGTCGGTCTTCGTCAACTTCGAGGAGCCGCAGCGCGACGTTCGTCCGGGCGCAGCCGGCGGCGTCGCCGACGAGCAGATCGCCGAGCTCGCCTTCAACCCGGCGCTGCTCAAGAAGGTCGACGAGCTGGAGCTTTCGGTCCGTTCGGCCAACTGCCTGAAGAACGACAACATCGTCTATATCGGCGATCTCATCCAGAAGACCGAGGCGGAGATGCTGCGCACTCCGAACTTCGGCCGCAAGTCCTTGAACGAGATCAAGGAAGTCCTGGCGTCCATGGGCCTGCACCTCGGTATGGAGGTGCCGTCCTGGCCGCCGGAGAACATCGACGATCTCGCCAAGCGCTACGAAGACCAGTACTGAGCCAAAGCGTCCCGGCTGCCCCGGAAGGGGTGGCCGGGCGCATGCGTGTATCGGCACGCGAATCATTCAAAGGAACGGCGGCCTGTCGGACGGTCCGGCAGGGACGCAAAGATCCCGACCACGGCGAAAAGCCGGCTTTTTCGAAGGAAACCAACCCATGCGTCACGGCAATCGCGGCCGTAAGCTCAATCGTACCGCCAGCCACCGCAAGGCGATGTTCGCCAACATGGCGGCCTCGCTGATCGAGCACGAGCAGATCATCACCACGCTTCCGAAGGCCAAGGACCTGCGTCCGATCGTCGAGAAGCTCATCACCCTCGGCAAGCGCGGCGATCTCCACGCCCGCCGTATCGCCGGCTCGCGCCTGCAGGACGACGCGGCCACCGCCAAGCTGTTCGACACGCTGGCCGCCCGCTATGCCGAGCGCCAGGGTGGCTATTGCCGAGTGCTCAAGGCCGGCTTCCGGCGCGGCGACAACGCCCCGCTCGCGGTCATCGAATTCGTCGACCGGGACCCGGATGCGCGCGGCGCCGCCGACCGCGCTCGGCTCGAAGCCGAAGGCGGCGAGGAAGCGGCATAAGCCGCAAGCGCCGTATCGAATGACTTGTCAGGGGGGGCTTCGGCTCCCCTTTTTTTGTCCGCCGTTTGGCCTTGGTTCTTCGCCTTCACGGGAACGGCTGAGAGCCCCCACAGGTTTCCGGCAAGACCACACGGGCATGCCTGGATGCGATCACTCTCCTGGAAATTGCTCGAAAACCTTTGGGCGGGAATAACGACAATCCGGGCAAAGACTTACAGGCCGATCTTGTGGATCGACATCCGCCGCGTGCCTTCGAGCACCGGCATCGAAATGTCGCGAGCGGGGGCCGACCAATCACGAGCGAGAGCGACCAGACCATGACGCAAGAGCGTGTCCTCCTCACCGGCGCATCGGGCTTCATCGCCAAGCATGTCGCGCTGCAGCTGCTCGATGCCGGATACCGCGTTCGCGGGACCGTCCGCACGGCGGAGAAGGGCGAGAAGCTGCGGCGGACGCTTGCCGAGAATGGAGCCGATGTCTCGCAGCTGGAAATCGTCTCCGCCGACCTGATGCGCGACGATGGCTGGGACGAGGCCGCGGCGGGCTGCGACTTGGTCTGCCACATGGCCTCACCTCTGCCGCTTCGACAGCCGCGCGACCGCCAGGCGCTGGTGCCGGCGGCCAAGGGCGGGGCGGTGCGGGTGGTCGAGGCGGCGGCGCGGGCGGGCGCGCGGCGGCTGGTGATGACCTCGTCGGTGGCGGCGATGTCCTATGGCCACGGCAAGGAGCACAGCGGCACCATCGGCGAGGCGGATTGGTCGAACGTCGAGGCGTCGGACATTTCCCCTTACGCCATCTCAAAGACCGAAGCGGAGGCCGCGGCCTGGAAAGCGGCGAAGGTCGGTGGCCTCGACATGGTGTCGATCAACCCGGTTCTCGTCGTCGGACCGCTGCTCGACGACGAGGCCGGCGCCTCGATGCAGCTGGTGCGGCTGATGATGCGGGGCCGGATGCCTGCCGTGCCCGACATTGCCTCCGGCTTCGTCGACGTGAGGGACGTCGCGGCCGCCCATGTCGCCGCGCTCACCGCCGAAGGCGCGGTCGGGCGACGGTTCCTCTTGTCGGCTGGGACACTGTCGCTGCTGGAGTTTGGGAAGGCGATCGGCGAGGCCGTGCCGGATTATGGGGACAAGATGCCGCGGTTCGTCCTGCCGAATTTCGTCGTGCGGCTTGCGGCTCTGGTCAGTTCCGATGCACGGTCGGTGGTCGGCGAACTCGGCCGCGGCAAGACGCTGGTGTGCGACCCGGCGAAAGCGATGCTCGGCTTCGCGCCGAGGGGCCCGAAGGATGCCATCGCTGCCGCGGCACGCAGTCTGCGCGACAAAGGCGCCGTGCACTGACCGACGCGCATCGTCATGATTGACGCTAGGTAAACCGGAATGGTAGGATCACATCCGGCAAAGCGCTCACTGTGGCCGAAATGACATCGCCGCTTGGGATCCCGTGTGCGATAGGCTCCGCACATTCGTTTTTCGTTCGAAGCAAGGCAACCAAATCGCGCCTTAACCCTTTGAAGACATGAATGGGGCGACCGCCACAACATTGTGGCAACGTTTACGCGGTTGAAACAATCTTCATGAATGATGCGAGCACAATGAACACGACCGGCTGGAGTACCATGCGTCGAACCCTCCTGACACTCCTCGGCGCAATCGCCGCCTTTGGCGTGCTGACGGCGAGCTACGCCACGGCGGATCTGCCGGGCGACAGCGTTTCGAGCGAAATCGTCGGCACAAGCGGCAACTAAGCCGCGGCCACACGAAATGAGACGGATGAGGGGCCTTCGAGGCCCCTTTTTCGTGGCATTCGTCTGGTCTATCCCCGTCTTCGAGATTCGCGCCTTTGCTCGAGGATGACATGAAGCTGAAATTCCTGGCGCTCGCCGCCGTGCTTCTGATCGGGACGGCTTTTGCGGCTCCCACGGTCCTGTCCGAGGGCTCGAGCCTTCACCAGCTGTTCGCGCCGTCCGGCACCCTAGAGCCGGTTCGCCTTTCCCGCAGTGATGACGGATTGCGGGGGGAGTTGCGCCGCGACGACGGACCCCAGTGGGGCGAGAGCGACGTGGCGGACCTCGGGGGCGGGCCGCTTCGGGTTGCAGAGGCTGGAGCCGCTGAGGAGCGGGTTCCCGCCTCGGCCGCAGAGATCAAGCTGAGCTTCGCCCCGCTGGTCAAGAAGACGGCGCCGGCCGTCGTCAACGTCTATGCGGCGCGCAAGGTCGCGGCGCGGCGCTCGCCCTTTGCCGACGACCCCTTCTTCGGCCAGTTCTTCGGCAACCGCTTCGACAACCCGCCGCGGATGGAGCAGTCCCTCGGCTCGGGCGTCATCGTCGACGCTTCGGGGCTGGTGGTCACCAACAACCACGTGGTCGAGGGCGCCGACGAGGTGAAGGTCGCCTTTGCCGATGGGCGGGAATTCGACACCAAGGTGGTCTCCAAGGACGCCACCGTCGATCTCGCCGTGCTGAAGATCGACGGGGACGGGCCGTTCGCGACCATCCCGATCGCCGATTCGGACGATCTTCAGACCGGCGACCTGGTGCTTGCCATCGGCAATCCGTTCGGCATCGGCCAGACGGTGACCAACGGCATCGTCTCGGCGCTCGCCCGCAACCACATCGGCGTCAACGACTTCGGTTTCTTCATCCAGACCGATGCGGCGATCAATCCCGGCAATTCCGGTGGCGCGCTCATCGACATGAGCGGGCGGCTCGTCGGCGTCAACACGGCGATCTTTTCGCGCTCGGGCGGCTCGAATGGAATCGGCTTCGCGATCCCGTCCAACATGGTCGCGACCTTCGTGCGCGCGGCGGAGAATGGCGGGCGCTACGAGCGGCCGTTCATCGGCGCCGACTTCGCGCCGGTGACGGCAGACATTGCCGAGGCGCTGGGTCTGCCGCGCCCGACCGGCGCGCTGGTGCGGTCGGTCTATCCGGATGGTCCCGCGGCCAAGGCCGGCCTCAAGGTCGGCGACGTGGTGATGAAGGCCGACGGCAAGGAGGTGGCCAACCCAGACGCGCTCAACTATCGCTTCGCCACGCGCGGGATCGGCCAGAGCGTCGCGCTCGCGGTGCTCTCCGCCGACGAGACCGGAGACTTGACGCTGCCGCTCGAACAGGCGCCGGAAACGCCGCCGCGCGACGAGGAAACGATCGACGGGCGGAATCCTTTCGCCGGGGCGACGGTGTACAACCTTTCGCCGCGGGTCGCCGGCGAGTTCCAGCTGCCGCAGGATGCCACGGGCGTGGTCGTCGCCAAGGTCGCGCCGCGCTCGCTCGCCGCCCGCTTCGGCCTGCAGCCGGGCGACATCCTGCTCGAGGTCAATGGCGAGAGCGTCGATTCGACCAAGTCATTGGTGGCGATCGCCGGCGAGGACTATCGCGGCTGGCAGTTCGACATCGAGCGGGGCGGTCGGCGTCTCACTCAGGTCGTGCGCTGAGATGGGCGACCTCTTCGGCGACGACCCACCTCCGGCATCGTCGAAGCCGCGGCAAGGCGGCAGCCCGGCCGCGACCTCGGAGAACGGGCCGATGAACCGGGCCGAGAAAAAGCCCGCAGCCGCCCGGCCGCTCGCCGACCGGCTGCGACCGCAGAAATTGTCGGAGGTGGTCGGCCAGGAGCATCTGACCGGGGAGGGCGGCGCACTCACGCGCATGCTCGCCAACGGCAGTCTCGGTTCGTTGATCTTCTGGGGGCCGCCGGGGACCGGCAAGACCACCGTGGCGCGGCTTCTGGCCGGACAGGTGGACTATGCCTTCGAGCAGATCTCGGCGATCTTTTCCGGCGTCGCCGATCTGAAGAAGGTGTTCGAATCGGCGCGGCTGCGGCGGCAGAACGGCCGGGCGACGCTGCTCTTCGTCGACGAGATCCACCGCTTCAACCGCGCCCAGCAGGATTCGTTTCTGCCGGTGATGGAAGACGGGACGGTCGTTCTCGTCGGTGCGACGACGGAAAACCCGTCCTTCGAACTCAACGCCGCGCTGCTTTCGCGGGCGCGGGTTCTGACCTTCCGGTCGCTCGGGCCGGAAAGCCTCGGGCGGCTCGTCGACCGGGCGGAGGAAGAGACCGGCCGCGCGCTGCCCCTCGACGAACAGGCGCGCGAGCTGCTGCTGCAGCTTGCCGACGGCGACGGGCGGGCGGTGCTGACGCTGGCCGAGGAGGTCTGGCGGGCGGCGGGCAAGGACGAGGTGCTGGATGCCGAGACGCTGCTGTCGGTCGTGCAGCGCCGGGCCCCGATCTACGATAAAGGCCAGGACGGGCACTACAACCTGATCTCGGCGCTGCACAAGGCGGTGCGCGGCTCGGACGTCGACGCGGCGCTCTATTGGCTCTGCCGGATGCTCGATGCCGGCGAGAACCCGCTCTATCTCGGGCGCCGGCTGGTGCGCATGGCATCGGAAGACATCGGCCTTGCCGATCCGAACGCCCTGACGGTGACGCTCGCCGCCAAGGACGCCTACGACTATCTGGGCTCTCCCGAAGGGGAACTGGCGCTGGCCGAGGCGACGGCCTATCTCGCCGCCGCGCCGAAGTCGAACGCCGTCTACGTCGCCTACAAGGCGGCGATGCGGGCGGCGAAGGAGCACGGCTCTCTGCTGCCGCCCAAGCACATCCTCAACGCCCCGACGAAGCTGATGAAGGAAGAGGGCTACGGGACCGGCTATCTCTACGACCACGACCAGCCCGACGGTTTCTCCGGCCAGGACTACTTTCCGGAGGAGATGGGCCGCCAGCGCTTCTACCAGCCGACCGATCGTGGCCGGGAGCTGAGGCTCGGCGAGCATCTGGCACGGCTCGACAGGCTGCGGCGCGAGCGCGGGGGCAGATGAGCCCAGGGTGAATCGGCCGCCATGCTCCTTGCGGAAACTTCGACCGGGACGCTCCGTCACCGCGAAAACAACGACACTTCACCGTTCAATTCTGCCGCACGAGCGCTGCGGATAGCCGGTCTTCGTGGCGGCTTTCGAAAGTTTCTGCCGAATTGGGGCAGAAAGCCGGCGAAAACCGGCCCTGACGGGTTGATCATTGCGACCTTAAGCCATTTTAAAGTCCACATGGACACGGGCCGTTTCTCGGCTCATCATTCGTGCGCCCCAAACGGGCGCTTTTTTCATTCCAACGACGAGGTCTCGATGTCATCGCAACAGACTGAGATACCCGACGTGTCCGTGACCGACTACGAAGTCGGTCAGGACAATATCCAGCGTTTCGGGCTCGACATTCACAATCCGGTCTTCCCGATCTCGGCAAGCGTGATCATCGCGTTCGTCGCCTTCGCGCTGCTCTTCCCGGGGCTCGCCGACGGCTTCTTCGGCTGGCTGCGCCCGGCGATCACCTCGACCTTCGACTGGCTGTTCATTCTCGCCGGCGACATCTTCGTCCTGTTCTGCCTGGTTCTGGTGGTCTCGCCGCTCGGCAAGGTAAGGCTCGGCGGCCAGGACGCGCAGCCGGAATTCGGCTATTTCGGCTGGTTCGCCATGCTGTTTGCCGCCGGCATGGGCATCGGTCTGATGTTCTACGGCGTGTCCGAGCCCGTCACGCATTTTTCCGCTGCCATGGCAGGTGGCGCCGACGCCCCACTGATGGGCGCGCCAGGCGACACTGAGGCGGCGCGCCGGCTGGGCATGGCCGCAACCATCTATCACTGGGCGCTGCACCCTTGGGCGATTTACGCCGTGGTGGCGCTGGCACTGGCCTTCTTCAGCTACAACTGGGGCCTGCCGCTGACCATGCGGTCGGCGTTCTACCCGCTGCTCGGTGACAGGGCGTGGGGCTGGCCGGGCCACATCATCGACATCATCGCCGTCTTCGCGACGCTGTTCGGTCTTGCCACCTCGCTCGGCTTCGGGGCGGAACAGGCGGCCGGTGGCCTCAACTATCTCTTCGGCATTCCGGACGGAATGGTCAGCAACGTCGTTCTGATCACCCTCATCACCGGCGTCGCGCTCGTTTCGGTCGTCGCGGGCCTCGACGCCGGCGTCAGGCGCCTGTCCGAAATCAACATGGTGCTGGCGCTGTTGCTCCTCGTGTTCGTCTTCCTGGTCGGACCGACCTGGCAGCTGGTGCAGGGGATCTTCGGCAATACAGTGGCTTATGCGCGAGAGTTCATTCCGCTGTCGAACCCGTTCGGCCGCATGGACGATGGCTATCGCACCGGCTGGACGACCTTCTACTGGGCCTGGTGGATGAGCTGGTCACCCTTCGTCGGCATGTTCATCGCCCGGGTGTCGCGCGGCCGCACGGTGCGGGAATTCATCACCTGCGTCCTGATCATCCCGACCATCGTGTCGATCATCTGGATGACCGTCTTCGGCGGGACCGCGCTGACCGAGACGATCGGCGGCTTTTCCGGCATCGTCGACGCCGATCTCGAGGTGAAGCTGTTCGAGATGCTCGGCCAGCTGCCGCTCGCCCAGATCACCTCCTTCATCGGCATCGTTCTCGTCATCGTCTTCTTCGTCACCTCGTCGGACTCGGGCTCCCTGGTGATCGACACGATCACGGCCGGCGGCAAGATCGACGCGCCGGTGCCGCAGCGGATCTTCTGGGCGACGTTCGAGGGCCTCGTGGCGATCACGCTTCTGCTCGGCGGCGGGCTGGCAGCGCTGCAGGGCGCGGCGATCGCCACGGGCTTTCCCTTCGCGATCCTGTTGTTGTTCCTGTGCTGGTCGACCTGGAAGGGGCTCGCGGAGGAGCGCAAGCAGCCCTTCCTCGAGAAGATGAAGGCCAAGGGCTACAAGGTCTGATCTGACCGGAGAAGTCGCTATCTGGCGGCCGGCGCATCATGCGCCGGCCGCTTTTCGTTCAAGCGAAACGTTCGGGTAGTTCGAGCATGTACAACGTCCTCATCGTGGCGCTCGGCGGCGGCATCGGCGCGGCATTGCGGCATCTTTCCGGGATGGCCGCACTGCGGCTTCTCGGCGCCGGGTTTCCCTATGGCACGATGTTCGTCAACGTCCTCGGCTCCTTCGTCATGGGCGTCTTCATCGAGCTCCTGGCGCGGCGCTTCGGGGCCTCGGACGAATTGCGGCTGTTCTTCGCCACCGGCGTTCTCGGCGGCTTCACCACCTTCTCGTCCTTCTCGCTCGACACGGCCTTCCTGTACGAACGCGGCGACCTGGTGCTGGCGGCCGTCTATGTGATCGGCTCTGTCGTCGTCGGGGTGGCCGCCTTGTTCGCCGGGCTCGCGCTGGTGCGGGCGTTGGCGTGACGATGCGTCGAGACATCACCAGGAGCGCCGGATGCGCATTCTACTGACCGGATCCTCCGGCTGGCTCGGCCGGTTCCTGGCGCCGAAGCTGAAGGCGCGGGGCGACGTCGTCATCGGCCTCGACGTCGCGCCAGGCGCCGACACCGACGTCGTCGGCACCGTTGCGGAGCGGGCGCTGGTCGAAAGGGTCTTCACCGAACACGCCATCGAGGCGGTGATCCATGCCGGCGCGCTGCACAAGCCGGACATCGCCCGCTACGACCGGCAGGCCTTCGTCGACGTCAATGTGTCGGGGACGCTGAACCTCCTGGAGGCGGCCCTTCGCGCCGGGCACGACCGCTTCGTGTTCACTTCGACGACGTCGCTGATGATCTCGCAAGCCATCCGTGAAGAGGCGGGCGAGGCGGCGGTCTGGCTCGACGAGAGCACCGGGCCGCTGGCGCCGCGGAACATCTATGGGGTGACGAAGCTCGCGGCGGAAGGGCTGTGTCGGCTGTTTCACGCCGAGCACGGGTTGAACGCCGTGGTTCTCAGGACGGCGAGGTTCTTTCCCGAAGAGGACGACACGATCGACGACCTGCCGGGGGAGAACCTCAAGGCCAACGAATTTCTCAACCGCCGGCTGACGGTGGAAGATGCGGCCAGCGCCCATGTCGCGGCCCTCGACAGGGCGCCGGAGCTCGGCTTCGAGATCTTCGTCGTCTCGGCGCCGACGCCGTTCGAGCGGTCGGAGGTGGGCGAGTTGAAGAAAGATGCATCGGCGGTCATCGCCCGGCATTTTCCGCAAGCGGCGGAGCTATACGCGCAGAGGGGTTGGCAACTGCCGCGATCGATCGGCCGGGTCTATGACGCGGGCCGCATGGAACGCGTCCTCGGCTTTCGCTGCCGGACGGATTTCGCCGCGATCCTCCAGGCTGTGGAGGAGGGCGGCGAGCTGCCGTTCCACCATGATCCGGCTTATGTGTCTCCGAAGGAAGAGGCATCGGCCTCGACGTGACCGTGCCTCTGCCTCCACGCTGTCGGCAACGAGCAGGAGGAGTGGTCGCGGGATCGCTTCGAGGGCGCTTGTCTGGTCAGCGGAGCGACTGCAGGCCGCGGTCGAGAAGTTCGCGCATGAACCTTTGGTATTTCATACCCCGCCGCGCAGCCTCGAGTTTGATCGCCGCAAGCTGGCGTTCCGGCATGCGCATGGTGACGCGAGCCGACTTGTCGTCGAACTCGTGGTGGATCGGCTCGATCTGGCTCCAGTCATAGGCGGTTAGATCGGCTTCGGCGACGAACTGCTCGGCCGCTTCATCACTTGGAAGACTTGGCCAAGGCTTTTTGTCTTTGCTGCTCATAAAGATCGACCTCTTCCTGATGCATATAGCGGGCACTGATGGGCCGGATGAACGTTCCTTCCGGCGTCTCCCGATAGGCGATGACGACGAACACGTAGCGACCCGATGCGGCGGGAGCGGCGATTCGCCAACGTTCTTCAGACGGATGCGGGTTGACGACGCGAAAGTCCGCCACGCGGACCGCACGCTCGATCTCTTGGCGATCGACACCGTGCTTGCCGCATTTGGGCCAGTTTCCGGAATCCCACTCGAACCCGATGACCTGCATTTCTCAAGAAATGCACGTTTGTATGTACGTTTCAAGGCTGGGTCATTTCGGTTGCGACACCGGTCGATCGACGTCATGTGAGTGACGATTTCGACGTGCGCATGGATTGCCCGGCGGGGCCCAACGTCCGGCAAATTCACGACCTTCATTGCCCATCGCTCCGGCTTTCTTTAGGAAACGGCGAACAACCAATACAAAACAGAGGCGCAAGGCGCGAAATGGCGACTGTCGAGCAGAAGCGGGTGGAGGAGGACGAGGCGGGGCTCAGGCTCGACCGCTGGTTCAAGCTCCATTATCCGGGGCTCGGCTTCGGCCATCTGCAGAAGCTCCTGCGCTCCGGCCAGATCCGCGTCGATGGTGGGCGGGCGAAGTCGGACACGCGGGTCCAGCCGGGGCAGATGGTGCGAGTTCCGCCGGTCGGCAGCGATGCCAAGACCCTCGATACCAAGCCGCTCACCGCCAACACCATGAAGCACCGGGAGGACGGCGAGGTCCTGTCGAAGATGCTGATCTACGAGGACGACAAGGTCTTCGTCTTCAACAAGCCGGCGGGGCTCGCCGTCCAGGGTGGCTCGGGCGTCGTGCGCCACGTCGACATGATGCTGGAAGCCTGGCGCAACAAGAAGGGCGAAAAGCCCCGGCTCGTCCACCGCATCGACCGCGACACGACGGGCATCCTGGTGGTGGCGCGGACGCGAGGCGCGGCGATGCAGCTGACCAAGGCGTTCCGCGAGCGCGACACGCAGAAGCACTACTGGGCGATCGTCAAGGGTGTCCCGGTTCCGCATGAGGGGCGGGTCTCCACCTATCTCGCCCGGGAACAGACGGCGGACGGCGACCGCATGCGGATCGCCCAGCATGGCGACGACGGCGCCGACCATGCGCTGACCTACTACCGGGTGATCGACCAGCTGGCGCAGAACTTCGCCTGGCTGGAGATGCAGCCCCATACCGGCCGCACCCACCAGCTCCGCGTCCACGCCCTCCATATCGGCCATCCGATCATCGGCGATCCGAAATATTTCGAGCACGACACCAATTGGGAGTTTCCCGGCGGGGTGCAGATGCGGCTGCACCTGCATGCCCGGCGGATCGTCATTCCGCATCCGGACGGCAAGGGCGTGATCGATCAGGTCGCGCCGCTGCCGCCGCACATGGTCCAGACCTTCAACCTGTTCGGCTTCGACGAAGCCCAGCTGGGGGACTGAGGCTGCCATGAAGGCCGTTCTCTTCGACTGCGACGGCACGAT
The DNA here is from genome assembly GCF_010500815.1 of Jiella pacifica. Lineage (GTDB taxonomy): Bacteria > Pseudomonadota > Alphaproteobacteria > Rhizobiales > Rhizobiaceae > Jiella > Jiella pacifica. Next base: position 14,946 of record NZ_JAAAMG010000026.1, on the reverse strand, counting down.
CGCCGATTCGGCCGGGTTGATCTGCGCGATCATGGAGCGCGCCTTCCGGCGCTTCGATCTGGAGCCGCCGGCGCCGGAGGCGACCCGGGCGATCATCGGCCTGTCCCTGGAGACCGCCGTGCAGGCCTTGCGGCCGGGGCTCGGCGAGGCGGCTGTGCGCGAGGTGGCGGAAGGCTACCGCATCGAGTATCGCGCCGAGCGGGCCCGGCCGGATTTTACCGAGGCGCTGTTTGCCGGCATGGCCGAACTGGTGCGCGATCTGTCGGCGCGGGACGCGGTCTTCGTCGGCATGGTCACCGGCAAGTCCCGCCGGGGCGTCGCGGCGCTGACGGCCCATCACGGTATCGCCGAGTGTTTTGCTGCCGTGCGCACCGCCGACGACTGTCCGTCGAAGCCGCATCCGGCGATGGTGCTCGAATGCTGCGCCGAATTCGGCATCGGCGCGGAGCGGGCGGTGGTCGTCGGTGACACGACCTTCGACATGGAGATGGCCAAGGCGGCGGGGGCAAGGGCGTTCGGCGTCACCTGGGGCAGCCATTCGCCAGAGTTGATGCACGCGGCAGGGGCCGACGAGATCGCCCGCGACGTCGCAGCGCTGAGCCGGTCGATCGAGGCGTTTCTCGCCGGCTGACGGGAGCGTCGCCGGCTCGACTTCAAACGAAACGACTTTTCGCGGTCGATCGTCATCGAAAGGGCCCCCAATGTCGAACAACCCGCTTCTCGCCCGGCCGGATCTGCCGAAGCGCTTCTACCAGATCGTCGACGTGATCGAGACGCCGGACGGTTTCACCATCCTGCTCGACAAGCGACCGATGAAGACGCCGGCGCGCAAGCCGCTGGCGGTTCCCAGCCGCACGGTGGCGGAGGCCGTCCGGGCGGAATGGGACGCGCAGCAGGAACGAATCGATCCCGGCACCATGCCGATGACCCGGCTCGTCAACACCACGATCGACGGCATCCTCGACGATCCTGAGCCGGTGGCGGCGGATGTCGCCCGGTTCGCCGAGACGGATATGCTGTTCTACCGCGCCGGTGAGCCGGAGGGGCTGGCCGTGCGCCAGCGCCAGCGCTGGGACCCCGTGCTCGACTGGGCGAAGGATCGGCTCGGGGTGCGGTTCGTCCTGACGGAAGGGGTGATGCACGTCGCCCAGCCGGAAGATTCGCTTTCGGCGGTGCGCCGGCATGTCGCGACCTTCGCGGACGGCTTTGCGGTCGCCGCGCTCCACCAGGTCACCACGCTCACCGGCTCGGCGCTGCTGGCGTTCGCTCTTGCCGACGGCAGGCTGACGGCCGAGGAGGCCTGGGCACTCGCCCATCTCGACGAGGATTGGAACGTCGAGCAGTGGGGCGCCGACGACGAGGCGACGGCGCGTCGGGCCATGCGCTGGCAGGAGATGCAGGCAGCGGCAGCGATCCTGGATTCGCGCCGCGCAGGCTGATCGAATCGCTGGCTGGCCTTCCTGCGAGAAATCACCACCGGGGGTGCGGTCCACGACTAATACCAGCGGCCGAGCCGACCTCCTGACTCGCCGGGCCCCCCGAGGACTTTCCGGACGACGTCTCAGGCGGCCCGCAGCGACGACGGTGTGCGCACGCAGGCACGGCCGGACTGTTTGGCGGCGTAGAGGGCCGCATCCGCCGACCGGAGAAGTTCGTCCGGCGAGATGGGACGGTTGTCGGCGTCGTAGGCCGAGGCGCCGATGCTCATCGTCAGCTTGCTCGTCGGGCCGAGCCCAGGATTTCGGATCCGCGCCAGACTGACGGCCCGGGCGATCCGCTTGGCGACGGCCACGGCTCCGGCAAGATCCGTGCGCGGCAGGATGACGGCGAATTCCTCGCCGCCATAGCGGGCGCAGACGTCGCATTCCCGGCGGGTCTGGGCGCTGATGAGCTCGGCGATGCGCTTCAGGCAATGGTCTCCGGCGAGATGCCCGAGCGTGTCGTTATAAGCCTTGAAGTGGTCGATATCGATCATCAGGAGAGCAAGGGGGTGGTTCGTTCCGGTGGCGATCTGCCACTCCGCCTCGAGATACTCGTCGAACAGCCGACGATTGGGTATGCCCGTCAGCGAGTCCTGCCGGGCCAGGACTTCCAGCTTGTCCTGGGCTTCCTTCTGGACGGTGATGTCGCGCAACGTTTCGACGACGGCGATGAGTTTGCCATCCTCGTCGTGGATCGGGCCGGCGTCGATGGCGAGATACCGCAACCCGGCAACGATCGGCAGATGACACCAGTTCTCCGCCGAAAAAATGTCGCGGTCGGGATCGGTCGAACAGTCGACCGTGTAGAGCGAGGGGATCTGCGATCCCCCGTGAGCGATGACGAGGTCTGCCAGACAAGGGCGCTCCTCGGTATAGAATCCGGTCCAGTGGCGCTTGGTACCAATGACGTCTGCGGCTGCGATCCCCGTCAGCCGCTCGCAGGATTTGTTCCAGATGATCACGTGGCCGGTCTGATCGAGAACGAAGGTCGGGACGACCAGATGCTCCATCAAGCGCACCGCGAAGTCGCTATGGTGTTTCTTCGCCTTCATTCGAAAAGCTCTCCCACCGCCTCGCCATCAGGAAAGCAGACCTTCCATAACATATATTTAATTGGAGGTTGTGGGAGCCGTGGCTGACGCACGGAAAGCAAGCAATCGTGAAGTCAAAAATCAGATGCCGGCAAACCATTCGTAGCCGCGATCCTCCCAATAGCCGCCGCCGCCGTCGCCATGACCGTGCAGGTCGTCGGTGACGACCAAGGAACGGATATATTTTGCCATCTTGTAACCTAGCTGTCGCTCGACTCTGACCCTGAGAGGCGAGCCGTTCGCGACGGGCAGGACATCGCCGTTCAGGCCATAGGCGAGGATCGTCTGGGGATGGAGGGCATCGCGCAGGTCTATGGATTCGTAATACTTGATCGGGCCGCTGAAGCCGTTCTCGACCGTGTCGAAGCATTCGAACAGAACGAACCGCGCGGCGGGTTTGACTTTCGCCTGCTGGAGCAGCGAGGCGAGCGGGGCGCCGGTCCATTTGGCGATGCAGCTCCAGCCTTCGACGCAGTCGTGCCGGGTGATCTGGGTGCGGCTCGGCATCGCCCGGATCTCGTCGAGCGAGAATTCGACCGGCGTCTCGACGAGGCCGGAGATCTTCAGCCGATAAGGGGCGAAGTTCTGGTTCGCGAGCGCGAGATAGTCGGCGTCCCGCGGATTGGTGGAGCCGTTCGGCCGCTGCGGCTGGCGGATCTCGCTTTCGGAATATTCCCGGGCAAGATCGTCGCTCCCGAGCAGCAGGCGCTGGGCGCGGTAGGTCAGGGAGTTCGCCGTCTCGAGGACGTTGCGGACGGTCGAGTCGCGATCGCCGAGCGGGTCGAAACAGCCCGCGAGGGTCGCGGTGGAGGCGAGCGCCGCGCCGGTGAGAAAGCGGCGCCGGCTGAGGGCGAGGCGGGTCATGGGCGTTTCTCCGGGGTGGTGCGGTACCAGCCGGTCACGATCGATCGCAGCTCGTTGAGCGGGCCGGCGAGCACCACCATCAGGATGTGGATAACGAAGAACAGGAGGAGGGCGATCATGACGACGAAGTGGAGCGTCCGAGCAGTCTGCCGGCCGCCGAAGACGTCGAGCAGGATGGGGAACTTGGCGACGACGCCGGGCGACATGGTGAGGCCGGTGAGGATCATCAGCGGCAAGGCGACGAAAAGGACGCCGGCATAGGAAAGCTTCTGCAGGACGTTGTAGCGGCCGTCATGGACGAAGCGCAGGCGCAGATGGTCGGCGACGTCGCGCGGCAGGTGTTTCAGCTCCCGGCCGCTCGGCCACACTTCGCGCAGGTGGCCGTTGAACGCGCTGGCGATCAGCCAGACGAAGAGCGTCGCGACGAGGAGCCAGGCGAAGAAGAAGTGGACGACCCGGCCGGTGGCCAGATCCCGGTAGCCGGGGACCGTCAGCCAGCCCGGAAAGGCCTTTCGGGCGAGACCGTCGCCCTGCGGGACGAGGCCCAGCCAGCCGGTGGTGTCGAAGCTCGTGCCGAAGAGCGTCGTCACCCCTTGCATCTCGCCGTCGACCTGGCGGGCGCCGATCGACAGGACCGTGTTGTCGAAGCCGAAGCCAGACTGCTGACCGATATAGAGATCCGGCCTCGCCATGAAGATCTGCAGGCCGGAGAGCAGCATGAAGAACAGGCTGATGGCCCAGAGCCAGTGCGTCAGCCGGGTGGCGAGGCGCTGGCGGTAGACGAGCGCCCCTCCGCCTTTCGGCAGGTTATTCTCGGAAGCCTCGGCCTCGGTGAGCGTCACCATCTTGGGGATCTCCCTATGCAGCATCGCGCGGGACCGACGAGTTCCGCCGGCCGGCGTCGTTACGAGCCATTCGTCCAGCCGGGCCGGAAGGTTTCAACGACCTCTCCTTATCGTGATGGGGGCTGGCCGGTGAGCCGCGTCAGGATCCGGTGCAGGGCCTCGAGAAACCGGGCCCGGTCGGCGGCGGAGAAGGACGCGTTGTAGCCCTTCGATTCGCCCGTCTCGCGAAGATGCTGATTGAAGGCCCGCATCGACAGAGCCGAGCCGATGGTCTCGGGGGTGAACTCACGCCCCGTCGGACCGAGCGCGACCGCGCCCTTCTCCAATGCGCGCGAGGCCAGGGGAATGTCGGCGGTGACGACGACGTCGCCGGCCTTGCAGTTGTCGACGATCCAGTCGTCAGCGACGTCCGGCCCGTCCGGCACGACGACGATGCGGGCTTCAGGGTAGCGCGACGGCCGGATGCCGCCATTCGAGACGATGACGACGGCAAGCTGCCGGCGGCTGGCGACGTCGACCGCCTCGTCCTTCACGGGGCAGGCGTCGGCATCCACGTAGAGGGTGTGCATCGGCGAAAATCCATTCTGGTCCGGATCGAGCAGGTTTGCGGCAATTCCTGCTGCCGGTCAAAGACCCGCCGCGCCGTCGCACGAGACCTGGCACGCAAGCAGATATCGGCGGGCTATGCTGCGGATGCGAATTGCCTGATACTGGACCGGAAGGGATCACAGCCGATGACGAAAAGCCTGCATGTCGAAATTACCGGCCGGGTCCAGGGAGTGGGATACCGCGCCTGGGCCGAGGAAGAGGCAGGCCGGCTGGGCCTGTCGGGCTGGGTGCGCAATCGCCGCTCGGGCGCGGTCGAAGCGATTATCAGCGGCGAGGAGGCCGCCGTCGAGGCGATGCTCGAACGTTTGCGGGAGGGACCGGCCTGCAGCAGCGTCAACGATATCCGGGTGATCGGCGAGGTCGAGGCCTATGAAGGGCCGTTCGAGGTCCGGGCGACCGAGTGACGTCGACGGTCGAGCGCCTCGCGGCGCCCGGCCAGTGAGAGAACCGGCGCAGCTGGGTCAGCGGACGGACGGCGCGTCCACCGTCATCCCGAACACCGATTCGAAATTCCTGCGCAGGAGGCCATCGACCTCCGGCATGGAGGCCAGGATCCCGAGATCGGCGAGGCTGGTGACCCCGTGGCCGCGGATGCCGCAGGGGACGATGCCGGAGAAATGCGTCAGGTCGGGATCGACGTTGAGCGAGATGCCGTGGAACGTCACCCAGCGGCGCACCCGAATGCCGATGGCGGCGATCTTGTCCTCGGCGGTGGCGCCGTCCGGGGCGACGGGGCGCTCGGGCCGCCGCACCCAGACGCCGACCCGGTCCTCCCGCCGCTCGCCGGCGACGTGAAATTCCCAGAGCGTCGCGATGATCCAGGCTTCCAGCGCGGCGACGAAGGCGCGGACGTCCTGGCGGCGACGCTTGAGGTCGAGGAGGACATAGGCCACCCGCTGGCCCGGGCCGTGATAGGTGTACTGGCCACCGCGGCCGGCGGCGAACACAGGGAATCGCCGATCGAGGAGATCGCCGTCCCGCGCGCCGGTTCCAGCGGTGTAGAGCGGCGGATGCTCCAGAAGGAGGACCGCCTCGCTCGCCCGGCCGTCGGCAATGGCGCCGACCCGCGCCTCCATGGCCGCCAGGGCTTCCTCGTAGGGCGTCACGCCCTCGAGTACGTGCCATTCGACGGGGGGGCTGCCCGGCTGCGCGAAAAACGCGTCGGTTGCCGCGCCGAGCCGTGGTGCCGACGAAGGGCCGGGATCCTGCGACTGAGAAGCGGGATCCTGCGAACGAGAAGAATGAGAAGGTGTCATCGTCTCCATATAGCGAATAAGGCGCCGGGCGAAACGGGGCGCGGCGGAGCGCAGGCGAATCGGGCCGCGCCATCCACGCCAGTCCGCTTCCCGGTGGCGGCCCGGCCCTGGCGGCGTGAAGCCCTGCCGACCGGAAACCTTGTGATGACGGGGGCGCGAGATCTGCGGACGAGACCGATCTGAGCGTTTCGGGCGCACTGCGGCGGTCATTGCTGCGTCGGCGGGTGATTTCCGGCCGACCTGCCAAGTTAGCCCTTGTGCCGCCTGAAAAGTCTTGTTACACGCCCGCCACCGACGGCTTACGGCCCTCGGCAACACGGCGTGCGGTCGTGGCGGAATTGGTAGACGCGCAGCGTTGAGGTCGCTGTGGGGCAACCCGTGGAAGTTCGAGTCTTCTCGACCGCACCAGCCTTTTTCCCGGTGATATCGACGTTCGGGCGACAGCAGCTTCTGCTGGCGCTTTTCGCGTTTGGCAGGCGCAGCCTACAGGGATTTCCGTCGACGCGCAGATTCCGACAAAGTCCGATTCCCGACGACCGGGGAACCGAATTCCTCCTCGGGTCGGGACATTTCACGCGAAGGGCCATCGGTCCGCTGGCGGCGCGGCCGACATTGCATGGCGGAGGCCTGTCGGCCATGATCGCCAACGAACGCGAATTGGGACTTCGAGACTTTTGCTGATCGACAATCTTCTCCTGAGCGTCGGGGCCATGAAATCCGGCACGACGTGGATGCATCGTGTCCTCAATCGGCATCCGAAAATCATCTCGTCCCACGCCAAGGAAATTCACTATTTCGCCCATGTGCATCTGCCGGGCGAGACCGCGCTCTCGGCGCGGGAGCGGCTCGCCCGCGCGAAGTCCTACGCCGCCGTCGACCCGGAGAGTCACAGCCCGGCCAGCGTCCGTCGCCGCCTTTTATGGACCGCGAAGTATCTGAACGAGCCGATCGACGACCGCTGGTATGCCGATCTGTTCGACGAGCGTCCGCGCGACGTCTATCGCTCCGACTTCAGCAATCTCTACGCCCATCTCGGCCCATCGGGGTGGGACCACGTCCACCGCGTGGCCGGAACGGTGCGGGTCATCTTCACGATGCGCGACCCCATCGAGCGGCTCTGGTCGCATGTCCGCTTCAACACTCAGACCGCCGGCCGGAACGAGGGGATCTGGAAATGGACGCCGGAACAGCTCGAAGCCTATGTGCGGCGCGACGACATGTGGAAGCACGGCGAATACGGCGCGACGATACGCCGCCTGCGTGAGGCACTTTCCGAGCAAGAGCTGCGGTTGTTCTTCTTCGAGGACATCCACAGCGACCGGCATGCCTGGCTGCGTCAGATGGAGGAGCATCTCGGCCTCGAACCGTACGATTATCCGGCCGAGGTCGTGAATGGGCGCTACGCCGAGTCCACCGCGATCCCCATGCCGGAATGGTTCCCGGGACTCTTCAGATCGGACGTGGAGAGGATCGTCACAGAGCTGAGCGAACTCGGTCTCGAACCGCCGAGCCGCTGGCTGTCGCATTTCTCCGACGAAGCGGGGTCGAAGGCCCGACCCGGCCTGGTCGATGTGACGAAGAAGGTGCGGAGGACCCTGATGTCGCGCTTTCGCGCCTGACATCGAAAGGGTTTGGCTTAGGTTCCAGGTCCGGCGAATCCGCCCGAAGGATGAGCAGCGTCATCAGTTCCGGATCGTGAATGCGGCGACGGCTCCGGCGGCGGCCGGGAGAATTTGCGGCGAATCCGCCTGCCACGTGGTGGACAGGATTCGGGCTCCGTTGATGGAGATCGAGAAGGCCCGGGCGGAAGCACCGTCCACGGTGCCCGAGCGCCGGCTTTCGAGGAGAAGCCGCCTGGCCCGCACCGACATGCGGCCCCGATGACGAGGTCGGCCTCGTGTGGTTTGCCTGTGCCCGCCGCGGCCGCGAGACGTTGCGCAAGGTGGAGCATTTCGGCGATATCGGTCGTGATCCGATCCGGGCCAAATGCTTGCGCACGGCTCTGCTGATGATCAGGGAGATGATAGCTTGACCCCGACCGAACAGGCGAAAAACGATCAGGCTTCGATGGCTGCCCCGTTCCAGTCGATCCATCGCCACGGTTTCGTCCGCGTCGGCGTGGCGACGCCGAACGTCTTCGTCGCCGATCCCGCAAAGAATGCTGCCGCAATCATCGCGCAGGCTGCCGAGGCCGATGCCGGACATCTGGATCTGCTGGTCTTTCCCGAGCTTTGCCTGTCGGCCTACGCCATCGACGATCTGCTTATGCAGGACGCGCTGCTCGATGCCGTCGAAGACGGGATCGCCGCGATCTGCGGGGCGAGCGAGAAGCTGCGCACGGTGTTGCTCGTCGGGGCTCCACTGCGGCGCAACGGCCGCCTCTACAATTGTGCGCTTGCCATCGCCGGGGGGCGCATCCTCGGCGTCGTGCCGAAGCTGTTTCTCCCCAACTACCGCGAATATTACGAAAAGCGCTGGTTCGCGTCGGGTGCGGGGATGACGGGCCTGGAGATCGAGGTTGCGGGGCGGATCGCGCCGTTCGGGATCGATCTCCTGTTCGAAGCGAACGGTCTTGCCGACTTCGTCTTTCACATCGAGATCTGCGAGGACTACTGGTCGCCGGCGCCGCCCTCGACGGACGGCGCTCTGGCCGGCGCGCTGCTGCTTTGCAATCTGTCGGCGTCCAACATCGTCGTCGGCAAATCGGCCGACCGGCATTTGTTGTCGGCCGCGCAATCGATGCGATGCATGGCCGCCTATGTCTATTCCGCCGCCGGCCGCGGCGAGAGCACGACGGACCTCGCCTGGGACGGGCAGGGCACGATCTACGAGGCGGGTGATCTCATCGCCCAGTCCGAGCGTTTTGCTCAGCCGCCGCAGCTGATCGTCGGCGATGTCGACGTCGCCCGGCTGCGGCAGGAGCGTCTGCGCACCCCCACCTTCAACGATGCCGCCGCTCTTCGCGGCCATCCCGAGAAGTCGTTCCGCCGGGTCCGGTTCGACTACGCCCCGACCGCCGGCGACATCGGGCTCGTTCGGCCGCTGCGCCGGTTCCCCTATGTCCCGAATTCGCGCGAGCGGCTCGACGAGGACTGTTTCGAGGCGTTCAACATCCAGGTCGAGGGCCTGCGACGGCGGTTCGAGGCGACCCCGGGCGACCATATGGTCATCGGCGTTTCCGGCGGCCTCGATTCCACCCACGCCCTCATCGTCGCGGCCAAGGCCTGCGACCAGATGGGCCTGCCGCGCTCGACGATCCTTGGCTACACCCTGCCGGGCTTCGCCACGGGGGACGAGACGAAGGCGAACGCGCTCGGCCTGATGGAGGCTTTGGGCGTCGCGTCCGAAGAGATCGACATCCGCCCTGCGGCGCGGCAGATGCTCGGCGACATGGGCCATCCCTTCGCGTCAGGCGAACCCGTCTATGACGTCACCTTCGAGAACGTTCAGGCGGGGCTGCGCACCGACTATCTCTTCCGGCTGGCGAACCAGCGCCATGGCTTCGTGATCGGCACCGGCGATCTGTCGGAACTGGCGCTCGGCTGGTGCACCTACGGCGTCGGCGACCAGATGAGCCACTACAACGTCAATGCAGGTGTTCCCAAGACGCTGGTCCAGTATCTGATTCGCTGGACGGTCCGGACGCAGCAGTTCGACCGGCGGACGGGCGAGCTACTGACACAGATCCTCGACACGGAGATCTCGCCTGAACTGGTGCCGGCCGATGCCACGGGCGCAATCCAGAGCACGCAGTCGAAGATCGGGCCCTACGAGCTGCACGACTTCTTTCTTTTCCATATCGCGCGCTACGGTCAGTCGCCCTCCAAGGTCGCCTTCCTGGCCTGGCACGCGTGGAGGGATGCCGAGGCCGGGCTGTGGCCGCTGGAGTTTCCGCAGGGATCGCGCAACGAGTACGATCTGGCGACCATCGCCAAGTGGCTCGAGAGCTTCCTGATGCGGTTCTTCCAGACCTCGCAGTTCAAGCGCTCGGCGCTGCCGAACGGGCCGAAGGTCTCCGCCGGGGGCAGCCTGTCGCCGCGCGGCGACTGGCGCGCGCCGTCCGATGGCACGGCCGCCCCCTGGATCGCCGAGCTGCGCGCGGCCCTGCCGAAGGGTCTGTGAGTGCAGGGGCGGCGGACCAACGCGCCAGGCCGGAGCGCGACGTACCGCCAGTGCGGCGGCCGATGCCCTTGGTGGCTCGCACTGTGAAGTCGAGGAGCCGGAAAGGGCGGCGCGGCCGCAACATGGGCCGCGCACCGTGACGAGAGGCGTTGTCTCGACTACTCCTGGACGGCCGGCGCCATGCCGAGTGCCTGCATGTACAGGTCGAGAATCGCCTCCTGCTCGTTGCGCTCGTCGGCGTCCTGCTTGCGCAGCGAGATGACCCGGCGCAGCACCTTGGTGTCGAAGCCGTTGCCCTTGGCCTCGGCATAGACGTCCTTGATGTCGTCCGAGATCGTCTTCTTTTCCTCTTCGAGACGCTCGATCCGCTCGACGAAGGAGCGGAGCTGATCCTGCGCGACTCCGTTGACGTCAGACATGTGGCACTCCGTTTTTCATGGACCTTGTTGGGTCGCCAGCCTTTAACGGGCTTTCCTAAGGCTTTCGTTACCATGGCGTCGAGGGCGGCACGAACCGGGCGGTCGGATGGCGGATGTGGAGAGCGAGGATGAAGACCGCGACTTCGGCAAACGGAGCGTCGCCGGGCGCCGGCAACCGGGGCCGGCGCCGACGTGAGGCTCTCGGCTTCCTGCGTCAGTGGTTCTTGGGCGCGTTGGCGGCGAAGGCCTGACTGGCCTCTGCGGAGGCTTCGCGCTGGTGCTTCTCCCGCCATTCGTCATAGGGCATCCCGTAGACGATCTCGCGGGATTCCTCCTTGCTCATCGCGATGCCATCGGCTTTGGCGGCGTCGCGGTACCAGTTCGACAGACAGTTGCGGCAGAAGCCGGCGAGATTCATCAGGTCGATGTTCTGCACGTCCGTGCGCTCCCGCAGATGATCGCGGAGCCGGCGGAAAGCGGCGGCTTCGAGGGCGATGCGCTGGCCTTCGGACAAATCCTGCATGTCCTGTCTCCCTTGTTCACGTACTCCGGCTGATATCGGCCTTCGGGCGGTCGGCATCAACACTTGGAATGAAGGGCGAGGGCGGGATGGGCGCAGGCGCGGCGCGAGCGTCGGGGGTGGAGCGGCTTTGCGGCAGGACGACAAGCGGCTTATGTGGGTGGCGGCATCATGTTCGCTCCACCGAATCGCCGGAGCCCTTCGCCTCCATGAGCCAGTACGAGACACGACCGCCCGGAGCGACGCTCGCCGCAGCATCGGACGAGACGGCGGCGACGGCGGGAACGGCGACCGTGGCCGTCGTCGACGCGGCCATGGCCCGACCGGTGATGACGGCCGGCATGGCGCTGGGGCTTTTGATCCTCGGCGCGGCGGCGATGGGGATATCGCCGGTCTTCGTCAGGCAGGCCGAGGTCGGGCCCTTCGCCAGCGCCTTCTGGCGGGTCTTCGCCGCTTTGCCGCTGCTCGCCCTCTGGGCGATGGTGGAAAGGCGAGGGCAGCGGCGGCGCTCGGCAGCCGGCCGAATGCCCGTCGATCCGCGGGTTCTCGGGCTCGCCGGGCTGTTCTTCGCCGGCGATCTCGCCTTCTGGCATCTCGCCATCGTCCACACGACGATCGCCAACGCGACCTTCTTCGCCTGTCTCGCGCCGCTCTGGGTGGCGCTGCTGTCACGAATGACGATCGGCGAAGCGGTCGGTCGCAGGACCTGGGTGGGGCTCCTGATCTGCGTTCCCGGCGCCGGGCTGTTGATCCTGCAATCGAGCACCGGCGCCGGCTCGCTTCTCGGCGACAGCTTCGGCCTCGCCACCTCGCTGTTCTTCGGGCTTTATTTTCTCGCCGTCCGGAAGGCGCGGGGCGGGCTGGGCGCCGGCACGACGACGCTCGTCTCCAGCCTCGTTACCGCGGCGATCCTTCTGCCGATCGCGCTTTATTCCGGCGAGGAGCTGCTTCCAGCCACTTCCACGGGCGCGATGAACATCGCCGCGCTCGGCCTCGTCAGCCATGCCGGCGGCCAGGGGCTTCTGTCCATCGCGCTCGGCGTGCTATCGGCTTCCTTCTCGTCGCTGGTGATCTTCGTCGAAGCCGTGGCGGCGGCGCTGTTCGCCTGGGTCTTCGCGGGCGAGACGCCGCAGCCGGCGCAGATCGCCGGCGGGTGCATCATTTTGATCGGCATCTTCGTGGCGCGGCCGCGCCGCACCATCCCCGCGTCATCACGGCGTGTTAGAGATGATGCCACGGGAGTTTCCGGCCGTTGACAGGGCCTGACGCAACGCAAAAACTGCGGATTGAGAGTTGATCGATTTCAGGACATTTCACATGAAGCTTGCTGGCGTCATCGCAGCGCTGCCGAAGCCCTTCCGACTGGCCCTTCTGGCCGCCGCCGGCTTCATGCTGAGCGCGCCCGTGACGGCGGTCGGGGCGCGGGCGGACTTTCGGGTGTGCAACGGCACCCAGTCGCTCGTCGGCGTCGCAATCGGCTACCGCGTCGAGGCCGGCTGGACCACCGAAGGTTGGTGGCGGATTCCGGCGACGACCTGCAAGTCGATCATCGAAGGACCGCTCTCCTCGCGCTACTATTACGTCTATGCCGAGGACGCCGACGGCCGCAGCCGCTGGGCGGGGCCGGTCGATCTCTGCATCGCCGAGAACGAATTCAAGATCACCGGACGCCAGGATTGCCTCAAGCGCGGCTATCAGCGCACGGGTTTCCGGGAATACGACACTGGGGAGCAGGCGAGCTGGATGGTACAGCTCACCGAGGCCCCGCGAAATGAATCGGGGAATCAATGAGACGCAACCGTAGGGTCAAGATCCTCGCGACCTTGGGGCCTGCCTCCTCGTCCGAGGAGATGATCCGCAAGCTGCACGAGGCGGGGGCAGACGTCTTCCGCATCAATATGAGCCATGCCGACCACGACTTGATGCGCGCGCTCGTCGGGCGGATCCGCAAGGTCGAGGGCGATGTCGGCCGGCCGATCGGCATCCTCGCCGATCTGCAGGGACCGAAGCTGAGGGTCGGCAAGTTCGCCGAGGGCAAGGTGGCGCTGACGCTCGGCCAGACCTTCACCCTCGACGACAATCCCGAGCCGGGCGACGCGAACCGCGTGCAACTGCCGCACCCGGAGATCCTGGAGGCCGTCGAGGTCGGCCACCGGTTGCTCATCGACGACGGGCGGCTGCAGCTCGAATGCGTCGCCACCGACAGCCATCACATCGAATGCAAGGTGGTGGCCGGCGACAAGATCTCCGATCGCAAGGGCGTCTCTCTGCCGGACACGACGCTCGCCACCGGCGCCTTGACCGACAAAGACCGGAAGGATCTCGACGCGGTGCTCGCCGCCGACGTCGACTGGGTGGCGCTGTCCTTCATCCAACGGCCGGACGATCTGGCCGAGGCGCGCAAGATCGCCCGCGGCCGAGCGTTCCTCTTGTCGAAGATCGAAAAGCCGCAGGCGGTCGAACGGCTCGACGAGATCATCGAACTCTCCGACGCGATCATGGTGGCGCGCGGCGATCTCGGCGTCGAGCTGCCACTCGAAGCCGTGCCGGGCATCCAGAAGCGTATCACCCGAGCGTGCCGCAAGGCCGGCAAGCCGGTGGTCGTGGCGACGCAGATGCTGGAATCGATGATCTCCGCTCCGGTGCCGACCCGCGCCGAGGTCTCGGACGTCTCCATCGCGGTCTATGAGGGTGCCGACGCGATCATGCTGTCGGCCGAATCGGCGGCGGGCGACTATCCCGTCGAGGCGGTGGCGACGATGGACCGCATCGCCCAATGCGTCGAGAAGGACCCGCTCTATCCGGGCATCATCTTCGCCCAGCGCCCGGAGCCGGAAGCGACGGGAGCTGACGCCGTGTCGCTCGCCGCACGGCAGATGGCCGAGACGCTCGGCGTCGCCGCCATCGTCACCTATACCGCCACGGGCACCACCGGTCTGCGTACGGCCCGCGAGCGGCCGCAGATCCCGATCGTCGCGCTGTCGCCGGTGCTCGCCACGGCGCGGCGGCTTTCGCTGGTCTGGGGGCTGCACTGCGTCGTCACCGAGGACGCCCAGGACCTCGACGACATGGTCAACCGGGCCTGCCGGATCGCCGTCGAGCAGAAATACGCCAAGTCCGGCGACCGCGTCATCATCACCGCCGGCGTGCCGCTCAGGACGCCGGGCGCGACCAACCTGTTGCGCATGGCCTATATCGGCTCGGACGGGCTGTCGGCGGTGTGATGAGAGGGATCGGGACCGAAACGCCGCCGGTTGCGTTTCGGTCGCCGACCAGAGCAGGTTCTTTGTCGTCGCGTGGGTCCTGACGCTTAGTCATTCTCGGGCGCCGTCCCGAGAATCCAGGGGCGGCCGCCGCTGCATTGACCGCTAACGCCCTCTGCCGCTGAAGCAAAAAGCGCCCGACGATCTCTGGATTCTCGGGACGGGGCCCGAGAATGACGGCGCGTTGGGGTTGGCGCCTCCAGAGTGTGCACGCCGCTGTCGCTCACCTGCTTCGCATCGAGCCGTCTGAAGGCGTTTTTTGGCGATTTTGCGAAAGCTGCAGGGCTTGTCCCGAGAATGACGCCGAGGTCGGGTTAAAGCCGCGAAATCGGGCAGTTGGATCATATCCTAGAGCGTCGGGCGTTTAATCTGCAACACAGCCTGCAGCCTTGAAGTAGTTCCAGCATTCGTCGGGTGTGAAGAGGGCGCAGATGTCGCCGACGGCCCGCCAGAGTTGGTCCAGAGTGCGGGCGGCC
>NZ_JAAAMG010000025.1 GCF_010500815.1 Jiella pacifica | reverse complement strand
CGCCCGCCGCAGCAACGCAATTTGCAAGTTTCTGCGGCCACACACGGCTGAAACCGGCGAAAGTCAAATCTTTGCACATGCCGATCAGTCAGCCATTTCAGTGGCTTCGAAATTCTTCACGGGAGACGAGGTCCGACAACAGGCCCGCCGCGACGGTGAGCCGTGCGACCGAGGTTTCGCCGCTGCCGGCGAGCGCCACCAACTGGCTGCGGATGCGGTCGACGGTGGCGGAGCGCTGCTTCGCCCAGTCGTCCGGGGCCTCGCCGCTCTTCAGCGTCGCTTCCGTCAGCTGGCGCCGCGCCCGGGCGATCTGGCTCTCGGCACGCTGCAGGGCCAGCGTCTCGAAATAGTCGTTCGACTGGAAGCGGAACAATGCCGCCTCGATCCGGCCGATCTCGAACAACCTGGTGATCTCGAAATAGCTTTCGACCGTTTCTTCAAGTGTCCGGCCGGTGCTCCGTGAGACGGCGGCGATGTCCGGGATGAGGGCGAGCAGCGGCAGCATCGCCACTTCCTCGGCGAGATCCTGCGGCACGCCCTGGCGCGCCCAGTCTCCGGCGCGGCTCTCGGCGTCCTTGCGCGCCGCCTCCGAGGCGATCTCGGCGAGCCGCCCCTGCAGCTGGCCGAGGGCGTCGCGGCTCTCGATGGCGACGCTGGTCAGCCCCGACCCGAAGCCTTCGTTGAGGACGTACCAGTTGGTGAGCCGGCGCAGGAACCAGCCGACGTTTCTGTAGAGGCCGTTCTGCACGGCGCCGGGAAGCTTGGCGTCGAGGGCGTCGATGCGCTGGTAGAGATCGCGGATGTCGAAGCCGTCCTTGGCCGCGACGAAGGCGCGCACGACGGCCCCGGGCGAGGCGCCGGTGGCCTCCTCCATCATGGTGACGAAGGTCGGGCCGGTGCGGTTGACCACCTCGTTGGCGAGCACCGTCGCGATGATCTCGCGGGCGAGGCGGTGGTCCTTGATGTCCTTCAGGAAGTCGCGGCGCATCGGCACCGGGAAATAGTCGTGCAGCCTGTCTTCCAGATAGGGATCGTCCGGCAGGTCGCTGGCGACGACGGCGTCGAAGAGGGTGATCTTCGCATAGGCGAGGAGCACGCCGATCTCCGGTCGCGTCAAACCCTTGCCGGTGCTCCGGCGGTCGGCGATGGCGGCGTCGGAGGGCAGTGTCTCGACCGTGCGGTCGAGGTGGCCGGCGGCTTCGAGGACGCTCATGAAGCGCGACTGCAGGGCCAGCGCCGAGACGCCCCCATGCTGTTCGAGGGACAGCGCCAGCGTCTGCTCGTAATTGTTGGCGAGCACCAGCTCGGCCACCTCGTCGGTCATCGCCGCGAGCAGCCGGTTGCGATCCTCGCGCGACAGGCGCCCGTCGCTCATCGCGCTCTTCAGCGCGATCTTGATGTTGACCTCGACGTCGGAGGTGTTGACGCCCGCCGAATTGTCGATGGCGTCGGAATTGATCCTTCCGCCCTTCCCGGCAAATTCGATCCGGCCCTTCTGGGTGACGGCGAGGTTGGCGCCTTCGCCGACGACCTTCGCCCGGACGTCCGAGGCGGTGACGCGCACGGCGTCGTTCGAGCGGTCGCCGACGTCGACATTGCTTTCGCCGCTGGCGCGCAGATAGGTGCCGATGCCGCCGAACCAGAGGAGATCGACCGGTGCCTTGAGGATCGCGGAGATGATCTCGGTCGGCGTCCCGCTGTCGCGGTCGAAGCCGATCGCCGCCGCAGCCTCGCTCGAAAGCCGGATCACCTTGTCGCGCCGCGAGAACACCCCGCCGCCATGGGAGATCTTCGCCTTGTCGTAGTCCTGCCAGGAGGAGCGCGGGAGGGCGAAGAGCCGCTTGCGCTCCTCGAAGGAGGCCTCGGGATCGGGGTCGGGATCGATGAAGATGTCGCGATGGTCGAAGGCGGCGATCAGCCGCGTCTGGCGGGACAACAGCATGCCGTTGCCGAAGACGTCGCCCGACATGTCGCCGCAGCCGGCGGCCGTGAAGGGCTGGCTCTGGATGTCCCAGGCGCCTTCGCCGTCCTCGCGCGGGATCTCGCGGAAATGCCGCTTCACCGCTTCCCAGGCGCCGCGGGCGGTGATGCCCATGGCCTTGTGGTCGTAGCCGGCCGATCCGCCCGACGCGAAGGCGTCGTCGAGCCAGAAGTCCTCCGACTGGGCGATGGCGTTCGCCGTGTCAGAGAAGGTTGCGGTGCCCTTGTCGGCGGCGACGACGAAATAGGGATCGTCGCCGTCGTGGCGGCGGACATTGGCGGGGGTGACAACGCCCTCGCCGACGATGTTGTCGGTCACCGACAGGAGCGAGGCGATGAAGACGACATAGGCCGAGCGGCCGGCGGCGAACCACTGGTCGCGCTGGGCGGCGTCGGGCAGGCGCTTGGGATAGAAACCGCCCTTGGCGCCGACCGGCACGATGACGGCGTTCTTGACCTGCTGCGCCTTGACGAGGCCGAGCACCTCGGTGCGGTAGTCCTGCGCACGGTCGGACCATCTGAGGCCGCCTCTGGCGACCGAACCGAATCTCAGATGGACGCCCTCGACGCGGGCATCGAAGACGAAGATCTCCCGGAAGGGTACCGGCGCCGGCAGGCCCTCGACGGCGCTGGAATCCAGCTTGAAGGCGAGCGCCGGCTGGACCTTGCCGGGCTCGGAGCCGGCCTCGGCGGACATGCCGTCGACGGCGAAGAAGTTGGTGCGCAGGGTCGCGAGGATCACATTGAGAAAGCGCCGGACGATCCGGTCGTCGTCGGCGGAATCGACGTCGTCGAGGGCGCCGAGTATCGCGTCGTAGGTGTCCGCGCCGCCTCGCGTGACCGCCCGCCGATGCTGGCGGGTCTCGATTTCGTCGGCTTCGACCGAGGGGGTGTCACCCTCCGCCACGCCCTTCTCCGGGTCGAGGGTCGTCTCGAAGAGCTGCCAGAGCTTGTTGGTGATCGCGGCATGGCGCACCAGCGCATTGGCGACGTAGTCCGGCGAATAGGCGAGGGTGCCCTGCCGCAGGTAGCGCGAATAGGCGCGCATGACGTTCGCCTTGCGGAAGTCGAGTCCGCCTTCGAGCACGAGGGCATTGAAGCCGTCGTTCTCGATCCGCCCGCGCCAGACCGCGCCGAAGACGTCTTCCAGCGCCTTGCCGTCGTCGTCGAGGGGGATCGGGCCGCCCGCATTCGCCCGCACGAGATCCATGTCGTGCAGATGGACGGCGTCGCCGTCCGGCCGCACCAGCCGGAAGGTGCGCTCCGACACGACGCCGAAGCCCATGTTTTCCAGGATCGGTACCCGCGTCGACAGCGCCACCGCCTTGCCGAGGTGATAGATCTTCAGCCGCACCGTGTCTTCGGCGTCGCCGTCGCGGCGGTAGAAGTCGATGAACAGCGGCGCGTCCGCGGACAGCTTGTCGATGACGGCGACGTCCCGCACCGCCTCGGCCGGCGAGACGCCGTCGCGATAGCTGCCGGGCAGGCCGGTGGCGAAACGCTGGTGATCGTTCGGCGCGTGAGCTTTCGCGAGCGCGGCGACGAACTCGTCTTCCCAGTTCTTCGCCATCTCGGTGATGCGTGCTTCCAGCCTTTCGACGTCAACCTCGGGGGTCGGCTCGCCGGAGCGGCCGACGATGATGTGGACGCGGGCGAGAAGCCCTTCCGGAAAGGCCGGGTAATAGGCCGAGACGTGGCCGTCATAGGCCTCGGCGAGGAGACGGCCGATCCGTTCTCTCAGGCGGGAATCGTAGCGGTCGCGCGGGACGTAGACGATGACCGAGACGAAGCGGTCGAACTCGTCGATCCGCGTCAGGACGCGTACGCGCGGCCGCTCGCCGAGCTCGACCACGGTCGCCGCGAAGCGTTCGAGGAGATCGGTGTCGATCTGGAAGACCTCGTCGCGCGGATAGGATTCGAGCGCGTTGAGCAACGCCTTGCCGGAATGGGACTGCGGGTGGAAGCGCGAGCGGGAGATAACCGTCTCGGCCTTTTGCCGGACATAGGGGATCGTCAGGATCGAGCGGGTGTAGGCGGTCGAGGTGAACAGGCCGACGATGCGCAGTTCGCCGATCAGCCGGCCCTCGCCGTCATATTGCTTGACGCCGACGTAATCCATGTAGGCGCGCCGATGGACGACCGAGCGCGCATTCGCCTTGGTGACGATCAGCGGAGCGGGGTCCTTGAGGAACTTGCGGATCTCCGGCGTCGTCGCCATCGGCCGGCCGTGGCGGCCGAGAATGCGGATGTCCGGGTCGGACAGGATGCCGAGAGCCTCGCTCTGCCGGCGCTCCAGCTCCTCGCCGTCCCGCTCGCCGTGATAGTCGTAGTCGCAGGTGCCGAGGAAGATGAAGTTGTCGTCGCGCAGCCATTCGAGCAGCCGGGCACCTTCGAGAATACCAGGCCGCTCGGCCTCCGGCATGGTCTCGGCACGGCCCGTCAGATCCTCGACGGCGCGATTCACCCGCTGGCGCATCGCCTGGAAGTCGCGATTGGCATGTCCGACCTGGGCGAGGATGTTTTCCAGCGCCTCTGACAAGCCCGACCCCGAGCCGGAGTCGCCCCCCGCCCCCACGGCCATCGGATCGACGGCGAACTGGATGAGGCTGGTGCGCCGCGTTCCCGTCCGCGTCTCCTCGCCCGGCCGCGAGGCCGCGAAGTCGGCGAGGACGCCGTCCTCGCCGCGGGTCACGTCGATGATCGGATGGGAGATGTAGTGGATCTCGTTCGCCCGTTCGGCGATCTCGGCGGTCAAGGAATCGAACAAAAAGGCCATGTCGTCGGACACGACGGTGACGAGGTCCTGCGGCTCGCCGCCCCGCCGGAAGTCCTCCGGCTGGTCGATCCAGACCACCGGCCGGCCGTCGCGATGGGCGGCCAGCGCCTCGGCGCCGACGCGCGCGGCGGCGGCGAGCGCTGCGGTGTCGAAGGCCTTCAGATCGTCGACGGGCGGGCGGGCGAACAGGAGGGGGGCAAGTTTCGCCCCGGCGCTGTCTTCGCCGAGCGCTCCGGCGACCGCGGCGATGATCGGCGTCTTTCCCGCCATTGCGTCCTCATGCATGATCGACCCTCGTCCTCGTGCCCCGTATCGTGGCACCAATGATAGGGGAGAGGGCGCGTTCTGCGAGGCGCCCCGCCGACCCCGGGAGTCTGCCTTATGACCAGAGAAGGCGACGCAGCCGTGACGCGTCGTCATCCTGGCTTCGCCGAGCCGCTGGCTTGCTCTGCGGTCCAAGGCCCGCCGGCCCGGGCAGGGATGCGGGCGCCAACGTCCGGCCAGTTCCAGCTTGGCCGGCAGGTGGCCGGTCTGGTGGGCGAGGACGCCGATCGCTCGTCCGCAAGGCGCCCGGACCGCCGACCTTCAGGCCCTCACATCACCACCAGCCGGTCTGGCAGTTCGTTCGCATTCTTCGCGTCGCCCGGAAAGTGCGACGCCAGGATCGCCCCGGTCGTCGTCACGGCCGTGACGTAGCCGTCGGCGAGGCGGTTTTGGCGGGCAGCCTCGATCAGGCCCGCCACCGCTGCGTCCCAGGCTTCCTGGGGAACCTTGGCCGCGATTCCCGCATCGGCGACGATCTCGGCATGATGCTCGGCTTCCGAGACGAAGATCAGGACGCCGGTGCGATCCGCGGTGAGGTGGAGGCCGTGGGCGGCGAACTGGCCGAGGGCGAAGGCATGGGCCCGCGACGCGGCGATGGTGCGCGGCACGAAGATCATGCGCAGGCGCGGGAAGAGAGCCAGCAACGCGCCGAGCAGGCCGGCGGCCAACAGCTGGCAGAGGATGAGGCCGAGAGCCGGAACCGCGATGCCGAACCCCAGCGCGACGATGGCCGTCGTCAGGGCCGCAAGCAGTGAGAGCCCCAGCGCGGCGGTGGCGGCGACGAAGCCGTAGCCGTCGCTCGCATGGGTGAAGACCGCGTAGATCTCGCCGGTCGTCGCCGCCTCGGCCTTGCCGATGGCGCTGGCGATGCAGGCGTGATCGGCCTCGGTGAAGGTCAGTTTCGCCATGTTCACCAGCTCCCCGACGATCCGCCGCCACCGAACGACCCGCCGCCGCCCGAGAAACCTCCGCCGCCCGATCCGCCGAACCCGCCGGAAGAGCCCCCCGAACCGCTGCTGCCCGACGCTCCGCCATAGGACCAGGTGGTGCCAAGCCAGCGATACTTGTTTTTGCCAACCTTTTTGCCCCGAAATCGCGCCAGGCCGGCAAACACGAAGGTCCCGATCACCACGATCCAGATGCCGACGAAGAGGGTGAGGAACAGACCGGTCGTGACGTCGTCGGCGCTCCAGCCGGCATTGCGCTCGGCCCGCGCTTCAAGCTCGGCGGCATTGCCGGAGAGGACGGCGAGAATGCCGTCGACGCCCTTCTCTATGCCGCCCGGATAGTCTCCGGACCGAAACGCCGGCAGGATGTCGGTCTCGATGATGGTCGAGGCGAGGGCGTCGGTGAGCGTGCCTTCGAGGCCGTAGCCGACCTCGATGCGCACCTTGCGGTCGTCGCGCGAGACGAGAAGGATGACGCCGTTGTCTTCGCCCTTCTGGCCGATGCCCCATTCTCGCCCGAGCCGGTAGCCGTAGTCCTCGATGGCATTGCCCTGAAGATCGGGCACGGTGACGACGACCACCTGGTCGGAGGATTTTGCCTCGAAGGCTGCGAGTTTGTCGGCCAGGGCGGCCTCACCAGTGGGATCGAGCAGCCCGGCCTCGTCGACGACGCGGCCAGTCAGCGCCGGAAAGGTCTGGGCCGCGGCGGCAACGGTGAGGAGCGGCGCCACGAGAAGAAGCGCGAGGAGCACCGGAAACAACCGCCGACAGAGGAAACCGACGAGGCCCGTCCGCCGCGCGGTGACCGTCGTTGCGAAGACCGGCTCCGTCCTTGTGGCCCACCGGATGCCCTGGCGGTTCATTGGCCGAAATCGACCTTCGGCGGGGTCTGCGAACCTGGCGTGGCGGTAAAGGATTCCATCGGCTTGGCATCCGAATAGAACAGCGCCGCATACCAGCTGCCGGGGATGGTCTTCAGTTCGGTGTTGTAATCCCTGACGGCCTCGATGTAGTCGCGCCGCGCCACCGCGATCCGGTTCTCGGTTCCCTCGAGCTGGCTCTGCAGGGCGAGGAAGTTCTGGTTCGACTTGAGGTCGGGATAGGCCTCGACCGTGGCGAGCAGCCGCGACAGCGTGCCGGAAAGCTGGTCCTGCGCCGCCTGGAAGTTTTGCACCGCCGCCGGATCGGTCAGCTGGCTGGCATCGATCCGTGTCTGGGTGGCCTTCGCCCGCGCCTCGACGACGGCGGTGAGCACCTCCCGTTCCTGCTTCGCAAAGCCCTTGACCGTCTCGATGAGGTTGGGGATCAGGTCGCTGCGCCGCTGATACTGGTTCTCGACTTGCGCCCACGCGGCCTTGGCGGCCTCTTCCTTGGTAGGGATGGCGTTGACGCCGCAACCGGCCAGGAAAAATCCGGCGATGAACACGGCGGCAACCCGTGCCAGCATGTCGTAGGGCGTCGGTCGGGGCTTTGTGGCAGACGCCATGAAATTTCTCCTGCGGGCGGGAATTCGCCAGCCCTTGTAGTGTATCGTCTCCCCATTCAAAAGACGCAGGGCGGCTCATTCCCATGTTGCTCCTCGCAGCGTTTTCGGACACAAGAAATCGCATGAGCGGCAACCCATCCGACGACGAGCGCCAGCGCGAGGCGAAAGCCATTCTGACCCGCGTGCGCCAGGAGACCGACCCGCAGATCGGCGCCCACACGCAAGCGGCCCTGACGCGGACCGGGGATCATTTCATGGCGCGCGACGTCGACCAGAGCGACCGGATCGAGGTGATCGGCTCGAGAATTGGCCGGATCGCCAGCATCGGCGGCTTCGTCGTCCTGGCGCTTCTTCTCGCAACGCAATTTCTGCCGGGCTGAACCGGGATGGCAAAAGAGACAAATCCCGCCGGTGACCGGCCCGCGGTGATCTCGATCGCGAGCCATGTGGTGCGCGGCACCGTGGGCAATCGCGCGGCCGCCTTCGCGCTGGAATCGCTGGGCTTTCCGGTCTGGTCGGTGCCGACGGTGACGCTGCCCTGGCATCCGGGGCACGGCGCCTCGACGCGGATTGTGCCGCCGGCGGAGAGCTTTTCGGCGATGATCGACGACCTTTGCCGCTCGCGCTGGCTGGGCGAGGTCGGCGCGGTGCTGATCGGCTATTTCGGCGAAAGCGCCCAGGTCGAGCCCGTGGCCAGGCTCGTCGAGGCAGTGAAGAAGAAGAACCCACGTGCGGTGGTCCTGTGCGATCCGGCGACCGGCGACGGCGGCCGCCTCTATCAGCCGAGGGAAACGCTGGATGCGATATCCGAGCGCCTCCTGCCGCTGTCCGACATCGCCACCCCCAATCGCTTCGAGCTCGAGTTCCTGACGGGGCTCGATCTCGCCGACAATCGCGACCTGATCGAGGCGGCGAGCGCGCTCGGGCCGCGCACGGTGCTCGTCACCTCGGCCTTTCCGCTGCTTCGGGGCGGCACCGGCAACCTTCTCGTCGACGACCGGGAAGTCATGCTCGCCGAGCATCGGCTGATCGACAATGCGCCGAAGGGGCTGGGGGATCTGACCTCGGCGGTGTTTCTCGCCCGCATCCTTTCCGGCGCCAGCCTCGAGAAGGCACTGCAGTCGGCGACCGCGACGGTCTTCGAACTCCTGGCGCGCACCATCAAGCGCGGCGCCGACGAACTGACGATCGAGACCGATCTCGACAGCCTGAAACACCCGATGGCGATGGTGCAGATGCGCCGGCTCGGCCGATCGATGCCCAAGCAGCCGGCTTGAACCCGGTGAGGAGCGGACCAGCGGCGCCCCGTCCGGCCTCGCTGAAATCCGGAAAACGCCCGGGCGGCTCTTTTCATTTCATCGGGACTGTGTAAGCAGAACGGTCCAGCGTGCGCTGCAGCACGGCGTTGGAGGTACTCATGTCAGATCTTCTCCCCGATCATCTGATAGACGGCTACAAGTCCTTTTTGGAGAAGCGTCTGCCCGGCGAACGGCAGCTGTTTCGCGAGCTGGCGCAGCAAGGGCAGCATCCAAAGACCATGGTGATCGCCTGCTGCGACAGCCGCACGGCGCCCGAGACACTCTTCGACAGCGCGCCGGGCGATATCTTCGTCGTGCGAAACGTCGCCAATCTCGTGCCACCCTACGAGCCCGACGGGGAATATCACTCCACCTCGGCGGCGCTGGAATTTGCGGTCAACTCGCTGAAGGTCGAGCATGTCGTGGTTCTCGGCCACGGCAATTGCGGTGGCATCCATGCGGCGCTTTCGCCGGCGGTCGAGCCGCTGTCGCCGGGCGACTTCATCGGCAAGTGGATGAGCCTGCTCGATCCCGCCGTCAGGGCGGTGGGCGCCAACGAGCTGATGACCGGGCGCGAGCGCCAGTCGGCGCTGGAGCGCATTGCCATCCGCTATTCGATCAAGAATCTGCGCAGCTTTCCCTTCGTCGCGGCGCTGGAGGCGGAGGGCAAGATCGCCATCCATGGCGCCTGGGTCGACATCTCCTCGGGAGAGCTCTGGGCGATGGACCCGGGCAGCGGCGACTTCTCCAAGATGATCGACGAGTAGCACCCGGCGCCTGCGGCGATCGGCGGCGGGAACTTCGAGGTCTGCGTCTGCTTTCGTTCCAGATCCGGCCGCGGCGGAGGGAATGGCCGTGGATTATCCGGAAGTCCGACCCCGTTTGGTCGGGTTTTTGGGCGATGACGCCTTGCGTTGCTGCCGATCCGTCCGCTTTATGGTGATAAGAAACATCGCCGGACAGGCTTTGTCGACGCCAATTGCTTTGGGGGAAATATCCGATGAACCATCCGGTCAGGACCGCTGCCGCGACCGCCATGCTTCTCTTGGCGGTGGGTTGTTCGCGGTCGGTATCGCCTTATGCGGACAACGGCCCGCCGCCGCTCGCGCCCGTGCCGACGGGTCAGGTGGCCTCGAACCAGCTGCCGCCGCCCCCGCCGCCCCCGCCGCCGGGCAACGACATGGCGGCCGGGCAGGACACGATGACCGGCGATTCCGACCTGACCCTGGACGGGACCAATGGTGGCCAACCGAATGCGAGCGGTACGCAGAACACCCAGGTCGCGAGCGCCAGCCAGCCGGCTCTGTCGCGCAATTCCGTTCTCGGCGCCTATAAGGTCACCACCGATGGCGGCAACTGCCAGATCATCCTGTCCTTGACCAAATGGTCCGGCGGCTATCGCGCCGCCTCGCGCGGCTGCCCGGGCAAGGTCGCCGACGTGTCGGCCTGGGACGTTTCCGGCAGCCAGGTCGTGCTCAAGGATTCCGGCGGCAGTAACGTCGCCAATCTGAACTCCGCCGGTAACGCCCGCTACGAGGGCCGCACCAACGGAGGCCAGAGCATCACCCTCTATCGCTGACGCTGGCCCTGGCCGGCCGGGGCGTCGCCCCGGTCTCCGCCCGAAGACGACGGCCGCCGGCCTTGCCGGCGGCTTTTTGTCGCGGCGTGTCTGTGACGTCCATGCCCGGCGCATCATGGACGGCAGGCGAGGATGCGGGGCGCGTCGCCCGTCCGACAAGAACGCTTGTCTTGCCGATCCCCGCGGCGTTATTGCTGCAATGCGGAACTGATCACTCGGCGCGCGGTTTGCCGACGATGAGCGATGCGCCGGCGCGGCGAGCGAGCCAACGGGCAGCATCCGCTTTGCCCGGACCGCAGGACGAACGGACGAAGGAACGCGCTTAAGACATGGCCTCCAGCGCAATCGCCCCGCAGAAGCCGCGGCAGGGGCCCGTCCGCTCCGCGCTGGAGCGGTTGATCGAAAGCCGCGAGATCGAGGCCGACCCGCTGCAGCGCAAACTGGCCGACCGTCTCGACGCCCTCGACCGGCGCCTGTCGGCCGAGTTCGGCGCCTCGAAGAAGAGCGCTCTCGGCTGGCTGTTCGGCAAGCGGCGCGAGGACGAACCGGTGAAGGGCCTCTACGTCCACGGCGACGTCGGCCGCGGCAAGACCATGCTGATGGACATGTTCTTCCGCCAGAGTTCGATCGCCGCCAAGCGCCGCGTCCATTTTCACGCCTTCATGGGCGACGTGCACGAGCGGATCGGGGCGCACCGGAGGGCCCACAAGAACGGCGAGGCAAAGGGCGACGATCCGATCCCGCCGGTCGCCGCCGCGATCGCCGGGGAATCCCGCCTCCTCTGCTTCGACGAGTTCACCGTGACCGACATCGCCGATGCGATGATCCTGTCGCGGCTGTTCAAGGCACTGTTCGCCAATGGGCTGGTTCTCGTCGCGACCTCCAACGTCGCGCCCGACGATCTCTATCCCGACGGTCTCAACCGGCCGCTCTTCCTTCCCTTCGTCGACGTCCTCAAGCGGCACACCGAGATCTTCGAACTGGCCGGGACGGAAGACTATCGCCTCGCCTTCCTCGGCGAGGAGGACGTCTATGTGGAAACGAGCGATCCCGGGGCGAAGGAGCGGATCGACGCGGCCTGGCAACGGCTGCTCGACGGGGCGCGGGAAAAGCCGGCCTCGCTGTCGGTGAAGGGCCGGACGATATCCGTTCCGAGGGCCGGCAACGGCGCGGCCCGCTTCAGCTTCGACGACCTGTTGAAGCGGCCGCTCGGGGCGCAGGACTATCTGGCGCTGGCGCGGCGTTTCCACACGGTTCTCGTCGAGGACGTGCCGGTGATGGCCGAGGCCGAGCGCAACGAGGCGAAGCGATTCATCACGCTGGTCGATTCGTTCTACGATGCCGGCGGTCGCCTGGTCGTTTCGGCGGATGCGCCGGCCAATGAACTCTATCGCGGCCGGTCGGGGACCGAGGCTTTCGAGTTCGAACGCACGGCCTCGCGGCTCTTCGAAATGCGCTCGAAGGAATATCTGGAAAAGGCGAGCGCGGGCCAAGCCGAAGGGATCTGACGGTCGCACCTGCGGGCGAGCGAACGGACACTTGTGCCGCGTAGCAAACAAAAAGCCGCCCCGTCCGGAGACGAGGCGGCTTCCCGTGTTCGTTCCTCGCGTCGCGCTCTACAGCGCGCGGCGGCGGCCGAAGATCAGCGACAGGACGAAGAGCACGATCGCGACGAAGAAGATGATCTTGGCGATACCGACGGCCGTGCCGGCAATGCCGCCGAATCCAAGAACCGCGGCAATCAACGCGATCACCAGAAAAGTAATGGCCCAACCGATCATGGCTGGTACTCCTTTCGTACAGAATGTTTGGTCGCCTTAAAAACGGTTCTGGTGCTGGAAGGTTGCATGAGCGCCTGTAAATCTTTCGCTGCGTCAGGCGACGACTTCCGGCCGGAGGTTGGATCGGGCTGAAGATCCGGTGGGGCTGGGCCATCCGCCCCACCGCTCGTCAATCCTGTTTGATCCCGGCCTCGGCTCACCGGCCGAGGTGATGGGTCTCCTGCAGGCCCCAGACGGGCGTCGGGATGCCCTCCATCCGCGCCTTCAGCTGCAGCGCCAGATAGAGCGAATAGTGCCGGGACTGATGCAGGTTGCCGCCGTGGAACCACAGGTGCTCGACCTGCGTCGGCTTCCACATGTTGCGCTGTTCGCCTTCCCAGGGGCCGGGGTCCTTCGGTGTCTCGGAGCCGAGACCCCAGACCTTGCCGACCTTGTCGGCAGCCTCCTGGCCGACGAGATCGGCCACCCAGCCGTTCATCGAGCCGTAGCCCGTCGCATAGACAATGAGGTCCGCCGGAAGCTCCGTACCGTCGGCGAGCCGGACGCCGGTCTCGGTGATTTCCTCGACCTGACCGGCCTTCAGCTTGATCTTGCCGTCGATGATCAGCTGGGAGGCGCCGACGTCGATATAATAGCCCGATCCGCGCCGCAGATACTTCATGAACAGGCCGGAGCCGTCGGCGCCCCAGTCGAGCTGGAAGCCGGCTTTTTCGAGCGCTTCGTAGAAGGCTTTGTCGACCTCCCTGATCTTGTCGTAGATCGGGATCTGGAACTCGTGCAGGATCCTGTAGGGGATCGAGGCGAAGATCATGTCCGCCTTGTGGGTGTCGATCCCGGCCTTTACCGCCCGTTCCGAATAGAGGCTGCCGAGCCCGTGCTCCATCAGCGGCTCCGAGCGGACGATATGGGTCGTCGAGCGCTGCACCATGGTCACATCCGCGCCGCCCTCGTAGAGCGCCGCGCAGATGTCGTGGGCCGAATTGTTCGAGCCGATGACGACAACCTTTTTGCCCCCGTAGGCGTCGGGGCCGGGATGCTGGGACGAGTGCTGCTGCTCGCCCTTGAAGCGGTCCATGCCGGGAAACTTCGGCATGTTCGGCTTGGCGGACATGCCCGTTGCGAAGACCAGTTCCTTCGGCCTGAGCGTCACTTCCTCGCCGTCGCGGTCGACGACGACCTCCCACTCGCCTTTTGCCTCGTCGTAGCGGGCGCTTTTCGCCGTCGTCCGCGACCAGTAGTTCAGCTCCATCACCCGCGTGTACATTTCCAGCCAGTCGCCGATCTTGTCCTTCGGCGAAAACACCGGCCAGTTCGCCGGAAACGGGAGGTAGGGCAGATGGTCGTACCAGACCGGATCGTGCAGGCAGAGCGACTTGTAGCGCTTGCGCCAGGAATCGCCGGGCCTGTCGTTCTTCTCGACGATGATCGTCGGCACGCCGAGCTGGCGCAGCCGCGCCCCGAGGGCGATGCCGCCCTGGCCGCCGCCGATGATCACGACATGGGGCTGGGTCTCGTAGCCGAGGCTCTTCGCCTCTTCCTCGCGCCTTTCCAGCCAGCTCTTGCGGTTTGTATCCTGGCCGTGCTCGGCGCCCATCGGCCGACGCTCGCTCATCGGCTCCTCGAAGCCTTTCAGCTCGGTCATCGCCGTGAGGAAGGTCCAGGCCTTGCCGTCCTTCAGCCGCATCACGCCCTCGCCGCGGGCGACCCCCGTCTCGAAGGTGAAGAAGGCGGTGACGACGCCGCCATCCTCGCTCGGCTCCTCAGAAAGCCGGAAATCACGAGGCTTCACCCCGGCGAGCACGGCGTCGAGCATCTCCTTGACGCCTTCCGGCTTCTCGACGGTCTTGATGTTCCAGGTGAAGGCAATCAGGTCGCGCCAGAAGCTCGTCGGCGCGAACATCGCCGCCGCCTTGCCGGCATCGTTCGCCGCGAGGGCCTTCTCAAAATCGGCAAGCCAGGCGTCGGCCTCGGCGCGTGCGGGGGTTACCGCCGAAGTCGACGGACGTTCCACTGTCTCGCTCATGTTTCCTCCCAAGAGCCGCTCAAAGCGCGTCTCAGCGCGCCGGACATTCGTCGAGGCTTCGGCAATGCCGTCCCCGCCGTTCGATGGCGGCGTCTCGATGGAACGGCATCCTCCAACCGGAAGACCTCGGCGCGCCGAGTTTGCGCCGATGCCGGGGTGGGTGCAAGCGGCAACGATCGTCCGACATCGGGCGATGGAAATCGTCGAATGGGCGCAAAAAACGGATAGCCGCGCCCGTTTTGGGCACGGCTCTCAACGTCCTGTGAAAGGACAAGTGCGACGTGGATGGATTTGAAATATCAGATCGTGCCGACACTAAGGTCGATCGATAAGACCAGGCAATTCGCTCTGCCTCGCGCCAAGAGACGCTTCGGGTCTTAGTTGCGGTCTTCCGGAAAGAATACCGGGCCGACGATGCGGATGCCGTCCGTGGTGCGACGGATCTTCGGCTGCTTGGCGCTCTCGGGAGCAGTTCCGAGCGCATCGGCACGCGAAGTCGGGATCGGCAGGCTGGAAAGTCTAAGGCTCGAAACCTCGTAGCTTTCCGTAGAATTGTTCTCTTGGGCCGTCGCCATTGCCGGAATGCCGGCAAGCATAAGTCCCATTGCGACAAATTTACCGGTATTTCCGATCACATGCTGCTCCTTCAAAACCATCGAGACAGGTTTTTTCGTCTTGCAACGTAAAGGCCGTAGGTGCGAATCCGGTTCCTTCGCCGTGGCGAGAAATGTGTCGGAAGTTCGGAAGGGCTGCCGCTCCAGCCGTGAGAGGCGACCGCGGACATGAAAAAGTGAAATTGAAAGAAGCTAAGAATTTGGGTGGGAAAGCGAGCGCTCACCCATCCCCCTCTTATGTCGTCGACAGGTCGATATCCCGTCGTCCTACCCCCGTTTCGATCGCTCTGATCGAATCCCCTCGGAGGAGTCGCGATTTACAGAATGTCGATCTGCACCGGCGCGGTGCCCGAATGGATCATCCCGATCCGCGAGGCGGCGGCCTTCGACAGGTCGATCACCCGGCCGTGGGCATAGGGGCCGCGATCGTTGATCCTGACGACGACTGACTTGCCGTTGCGCCGGTTGGTGACGCGCACCTTCGTGCCGAAGGGCAGCGACTTGTGGGCCGCCGTCATGGCGTTCATGTTGAAGCGCTCGCCATTGGCGGTGCGGCGGCCGTGGAAGCGCTGGCCGTAATAGGATGCGTTGCCGGCGCGGGCCTTGCTGGCGCCGGCAAATGCCTCGGCGGAGACGAGCGGCGCCTGGGTGAGGGCCGGGGCGGAGAGAAGGGCGACTGCCAGGGCGATGGTCTTCGCGATGTTCATCTGGGTCCTTTGCTGAATTTCGCGTTCGGTGGGGGCTCTTTCGTCAATCGATTTGACGAGACCGTGATCAGAACCGGGCGAGGGCAAGATTTTTTCAAGGCAGCGGGAACCTTTTCCAGTTTCGCGCCAACTTTCTGATCGCGCGAGGAAAATTCGATCGAGCAGCGGTCCGTCTGCGACGCCGATGTCGCAATTGGACGCAGTGGGGTGCGAATCTGGGCTGGACCGAAAAGCGATTTGGCGTTCGGCACTTAACGTTTTGGTCGGCCGTCCCGCGGCTCTGCAGGATGGCCTCGGGGACCCCATCCCGCTTTCTTGTGCTTGCGAGGCACCCCGCTTTGGTCTATCTCCCGCGGCGGGACACCTCTCCCCAACGAGAGGCGCCTATCTGAAAGGATAGCTACAAGATGGCGAATATCTCCGAGCCGGACCTGCGTCCGGCCAATCCCCGCTTTTCGTCTGGACCTTGCGCCAAGCGACCCGGTTGGTCGCTGGAAGCTCTGAACGATGCCGCGCTCGGCCGCTCGCATCGCGCCAAGGTCGGCAAGTCGAAACTTGCCCAGGCGATCGACGACACCCGTGAAATTCTCGGCGTTCCCGCCGACTATCGCATCGGCATCGTGCCGGCGTCGGACACCGGCGCCGTCGAGATGGCGATGTGGTCGCTGCTCGGTGCCAGAGGCACCGACGTGCTGGCCTGGGAAAGCTTCGGCGCCGGCTGGGTGACCGACGCGGTCAAGCAGCTGCAACTCAAGGACGTGCGCACCTTCGACGCACCCTATGGCGAGATCGTCGACCTGACGCAGGTCGATTTCGACCGCGACGTCGTCTTTACCTGGAACGGCACGACCTCCGGCGTGAAGATGCCGAATGGCGACGCGATCCCGGCGAACCGCCAGGGCCTCACCATCTGCGACGCGACCTCGGCGGCCTTCGCCCAGGATCTCCCCTTCGACAAGCTCGACGTCGTCACCTTCTCCTGGCAGAAGGTCATGGGCGGCGAGGCGGCCCACGGCATGCTCATTCTCTCGCCCCGCGCCGTCGAGCGGCTGGAGAGTTACAAGCCTTCCTGGCCCCTGCCGAAGATCTTCCGCATGACCAAGGGCGGCAAGCTGATCGAGGGCATCTTCAAGGGCGAGACGATCAACACGCCCTCGATGCTCTGCGTCGAGGACTATCTTGACACGCTTGCCTGGGGCAAAACGATCGGCGGCCTTGAAGCGCTCAAGGCGCGGGCGAACGCCAATCTGAAGGTGATCGAGGACTTTGTCGCCGCCAACGACTGGATCGGATTCCTCGCCAAGCGCCCGGAGATCCGCTCCAACACCTCGGTTTGCCTCACCTTCACCGATCCCGACCTCGTCGCCCAGTCCGAAGACGCACAGAACGCCTTCGCCAAGGGTGTCGCTTCGCTTCTCGAGAAGGAAGGCGTCGCCCTCGACATCGGCGCCTATCGCGATGCGCCTGCGGGCCTCCGCATCTGGTGCGGCGCCACCGTCGAGGCCTCCGACCTCGAAGCGTTGATGCCCTGGCTCGCCTGGGCCTACGATCAGCAGAAGGCCGAGATGGCCAAGGCTGCCTGAGGGCCGCTAGCGTTTCTTCATCCCTCATCCTGAGGTGCCGCCGCAGGCGGCCTCGAAGGGCGAGGGATGACAGGCGCTACGTCCCGGCCCTCGCCCTTCGAGGCTTCACCGGCCTTTGGCCGGCTCGCACCTCAGGATGAGGGCCTCAGGGAAACGAGCGTCCGGCGCCGAGCTTCGACGTCACGGCGTCCGGACCTCCAAGCGGTTGCGCTGCTTTGCTTTACCGGCCCTGCGCCGAACTCCAACGCTTTGTCATCCCCGGCTTGACCCGGGATCCATGCCAAACCGCCGAGCATGAACCGATCGGGCCGAGGTTGTTCTCGGCCGGCTACCCGTCAAGAGGCCGAGGAATGGATCCCGGCTCAAGGCCGGGATGACGATCGGAAAAGTCGGCGAACGATCTTCCAGCGGCGACCGAGCAATACGCCGTCGTCGCACCGAAAAGGACCAGACACCATGGCACCTCGCGTTCTCGTATCCGACGCCCTTTCCGAAACCGCCGTCCAGATCTTCAAGGATCGCGGCATCGAGGTCGACTTCCAGCCGCAGCTCGGCAAGGACAAGGACAAGCTGCTCGAGATCATCGGCAATTACGACGGCCTCGCCATCCGCTCGGCCACCAAGGTCACCGAGAAGATCATCGAGGCGGCGACCAATCTGAAGGTCATCGGCCGCGCCGGCATCGGGGTCGACAACGTCGACATCCCGGCGGCGAGCCGCAAGGGCATCATCGTGATGAACACGCCCTTCGGCAACTCGATCACCACGGCGGAGCACGCCATCGCCCTGATGTTCGCCGTCGCCCGCGAGCTTCCCGCCGCCGATGCCTCCACCCAGGCCGGCAAGTGGGAGAAGAACCGCTTCATGGGCGTCGAGATCACCGGCAAGACCCTCGGCGTCATCGGCTGCGGCAATATCGGCTCGATCGTCGCCTCGCGGGGTGTCGGCCTGAAGATGCGCGTCGTCGCCTTCGATCCGTTCCTGTCGGCCGAGCGAGCCGCCCAGCTCGGCATCGAGAAGGTCGAACTCGACGACCTCTTCAAGCGCGCCGACTTCATCACGCTTCACACGCCGATGACCGACAAGACCAAGGGCATCATCAACAAGGCGGCCATCGCCAAGATGAAGGACGGTGTACGCATCATCAACTGCGCCCGCGGCGGCCTGGTCGTCGAGGCCGATCTCGCCGAAGCGATCAAGTCCGGCAAGGTGGCCGGGGCCGGCGTCGACGTCTTCGAGACCGAGCCCGCCAAGGAGAGCGTCCTCTTCGGCCTTCCGGGCGTCGTCTGCACGCCCCATCTCGGCGCGTCGACCTCGGAAGCTCAGGAGAACGTCGCCCTGCAGGTCGCCGAGCAGATGTCGGACTATCTCCTGCGCGGCGCGGTTTCCAACGCCATCAACATGCCCTCCATCACTGCCGAGGAGGCGCCGATCCTGACGCCTTTCGTCAAGCTCGCCGAATGCCTCGGCGCCTTCGTCGGCCAGGTGACGGAGGAGCCGATCAAGTCGGTCGAGATCGTCTATGACGGCGCCGTCGCGTCGATGAACACGCGGGCACTGACCTCGGCGGCGCTCGCCGGCCTGATGAAGAGCCAGACGCCGGACGTCAACATGGTCTCGGCGCCGGTGATGGCCAAGGAACGCGGCATCCAGGTGACGGAGTCGCGCCGCGACCAGTCGGGCGTCTTCGAGACCTACATCAAGCTGACGATCACCACCGAGAAGCAGACCCGCGACGTCGCCGGCACCGTGTTCTCCGACGGCAAGCCGCGCTTCATCCAGATCAAGGGGATCAATCTCGACGCCGAGATCGGCCGCTACATGGTCTACACCACAAACAACGACGCGCCGGGCATCATCGGCCTGCTCGGCACGGTGTTCGGCAATGCGGACGTCAACATCGCCAACTTCCAGCTCGGCCGCAACCGGCCGGGCGGCGATGCCATCGCGCTCCTCTACGTCGACTCGCCGGTGCCGGAAGAGGTGCTCGACAAGGTCCGCGCCCATAAGGCGATCGCCAGCGCCAAGCCGCTGACCTTCGACGTCGCGGAAGTCACCGCCTGATCGGGCTCAAGCCCAAAATCTTCGTCCTCCCGAGACGAGCCATGTGCCGGCGACATTCGTGTCGCCGGCACATTTTTGCAGATGCCTGCCCACAAGCCTGCCTGCTATCGACGATTTCGAGGCCCCGCGCCGGCGCGGCAACGTTGGCTCGACGAGCAGGATTTGGCGCATGATCGAGGCAGACGACGTCCCCATTCGCGTTCCCGCGGCAAAGCCCGAGCCCATCGTCCTCGAAGGCCGCTATGCGCGGCTTGAGCCGTTCGATCCGGCACGGCATTCGAATGATCTGTTCGCCGCGATCGTTTCCGATGCCGACACCCGCCATCGCTGGCTCTTCGACCATGCGCCGGAAACACCCGAGGCCCTGCGCGAATGGATGGAGCGGGTTGCCACCTCCGCCGATCCGCTGTTCCACGTCGTCGTCGACAGGGCGGCCGGCCGGGCCGGGGGGCGGCAGTCGCTGATGCGGATCACCCCGGACCATGGGGTGATCGAGATCGGCAACATTCTCTGGGGGGAGGGGATCGCCGGCACGCGGATCGCCACCGAGGCCCTCTATCTGACGGCGGATTACGTCTTCGAGACCCTCGGCTACCGCCGCTTCGAATGGAAGTGCAACGATCGCAACGCACCGTCGAAGCGCGCGGCGCAGCGTTTCGGCTTCGCCTTCGAGGGCGTCTTCCGCCAGCACATGGTGGTGAAGGGGGAGAACCGCGACACCGCCTGGTTCGCCATGCTCGACCGGGACTGGCCGCGGCTGAAGGCGGGCTACGATACCTGGCTCGATCCGGCGAATTTCGACGCCGAGGGCAGGCAGGCGAACCCCCTGCGATTCGCCTGATCCGCAATGGGCCCGAGACGGTGCGCGAGGGGCCCCTCGTCAGCCCCTGCGGGACCCATCTTCCCATGCCGCGAAGGCCTGGAGCAGCGGTCCGAATTCATCCGGCGGCGGAAACTGCGGAAAGCTCTTCGGGGCGCCGGTTTCGGCAAAGGGCAACCGCTCATCCGTCCAGGTCTCGATGAAGGGGGCGATGTCGCCGGTATCGTCGAGCATCGTCGCTCGCAGATTGACGAAGCCGGCGATCCGTTGCGGTTTCGAAAACACCCAGGTGAGGCAGGACGGGCAGAAAAAGTGCTGCACCTCCTCGCCCTTCATCCCGCCGAGCACGGGTTCGCCGGACGTCACCGCGAAACCGTCCTCCGGCACCATCATCGTCAATGAATAGGCGCTGGAGGCCATCTTCTGGCAGCCACGGCAGTGGCAGGCGGCGGTGATCATCGGCGCCGTCGTCACCTCGAAAGCCAGTGCGCCGCAGCGGCAGCTGCCCTTGCGGGGAAGTTTCCAGTCTCGTGCCATCGTTGCCTCTGAAGACGGTCCGGCCGGCCGGCGGATAGCCGCCGCTCGACCGCCCGGACTTTGGAACAGGTGCCGCAGAGCGGCGGCCGGCGATCATCGGCCCGGGATCAGCGCCCGGTCATCGCCAGCTGGTCCGGACGGTAGCGCGCGCCGGCGACATTTGCCAGCTTCTCGCCGATCTCGGCCTGCTCGGCCTGCGTCAATGTGATGTCGGCGGCGGCGGCGTTCTCCTCCAGGTGTTTGATCTTGCGAGCGCCGGGGATCGGCACCACGAAGTCCTTGCGCGACAGGAGCCAGGCCAGCGCCAACTGCGCCGCCGTCACGCCCTTGGCCGCGGCGAGCGCCTTCAGCGTCTCCACCAGGGCGGCGTTGGCGGCCATCGCTTCGGCCTGAAACCGCGGCAGGTTCTTGCGGAAGTCGCCCTCGGCGATCTGGTCGGGGCTGGTCAACCCGCCGGTCAGTTGGCCGCGCCCGAGCGGCGAATAGGGCACCAGCGTGATGCCGAGCTCCTCGCAGAGCGGGATGATCTTTTCCTCCGGGTCGCGGGTGAAAAGCGAATATTCGTTCTGCAGCGCGGCGATCGGATGGGTCGCATGGGCCCGGCGAATGGTCTCCGGTCCGGCCTCCGAAAGCCCCAGCGCCCGCACCTTGCCGGCTTTGACGAGATCGGCCATCGCCCCGACCGTTTCTTCGATCGGCACGTCCGGGTCGACGCGGTGCTGGTAGAACAGGTCGATCGTCTCGATGCCGAGCCGGGCGAGGCTTTCCTCGCAGACCTGCTTGACGTGCTCGGGCCGCGAATCCGTACCGCTGCCCCGCGTGCCGGCTCCGCCCGCCTCCTTGGCGATCGTGAACCCGAACTTGGTGGCGACGACCACCTTGTCGCGCCGCCCCTTCAGCGCCTTGCCCACCAGCTCCTCGTTAGTGAAGGGACCGTAGACTTCGGCCGTGTCCCAAAAGGTGACGCCGATCTCCACGGCGCGGTGCAGGGTCTTGATCGATTCGGCCTCGTCCTGGCCGCCATAGGCGTGGCTCATGCCCATGCAGCCGAGGCCGATTGCCGAAACTGAAAGGTCGGAACCGAGCTTTCGCTGATGCATCTGGTTTCTCCTCGGATATCACCGGGAGAAATGCGGCAGCCGGGCGGTTCGACCAGCCCTTGACCCGCGCCTCGTGGTCGGCGGAGCGTCAGAAGTCGAGTTCGGCGTAGTTCAGCGAGGGTGGCAGGCCGCGCACGCGCTCGGTCAGGAGCGTGCGGAAGGAGGGGCGGGATTTCATCCGCATGTACCAGTCCTTGGCCTGCGGCTCGGAATCCCAAGGCACTTCGCCGATATAGTCGAGGGTCGAGAGCGCCGCGGCTGCCGCCATGTCCGCATAGGTCAGCTTCGGCCCGGCGAGCCAGTCCCGCGCCTCGACCAGCCAGCCGAGATAGCGAAGGTGATGCTTGAGATTGGCTCTGGCCGCGCGAATTGCCGAGGCGTCCGGCGCGCCGCCGCCGTCCTCCTGCCGCATCTCCAGCTTGAACACCCGCTCGCGGATGAGATAGCGGGTAACCTCGCTCTCCATCTTCTTCAGGAACCACTCGGTCAGGCGCCGCGCCTCGGCCCGCTCCAGCGGCTTCTCCGACATCAGCCGCTTGTCGCGCTGAAAGGCGCCCCGGGTTTCGTCCAGATATTCGCCGGCGACGATGCCGCCGACGATCGGCGGGCCGTTGTCCTCGATCAGGATCGGCAGGGTGGCCGCCGGATTGAGCATCAGGAAGTCGCGACGCCGTTCCCAGGGCCGCTCCTCCACCAGTTCGCAACGCTCGCCATATTCGGCAAGGACCAGCCGAACGAAGCGGGAGGCGGCGGACATCGGATGGTGGTGCAGTTTCAACATTTCGCCTGAAATCGGGTTCTGAACGGCTGCGGCTGCGGCATTGAGCAACTGACGAGGCTCGCGCAGGCACTCGCACGAGTCGCAGCCGGGGCATTGGCGGAAACATCGCACAAAATCGTCAACAGATTGGAAAGGCCTGGTTTTTGTTCAAATAGCGGCAGTGGAGGCTCCCTTGGTAGTTGGCTCACGAATGCGCGAGGCGAAGGCTTGGTTCCCCTTTGCACCCGTGAGAGGTCAGCCCGGCGCCAGACTCGAAGCTCAAAGAGCGGGCGCTTCACCGGGCGTGAATCGCGCTGCACGCCGCAATTTGGCCGGACACGTGGTGACGAAGGTCGCCGGGTCGAAAGCTGGTCGGCTGGACTTCCATGCCG
Source organism: Jiella pacifica (assembly GCF_010500815.1). GTDB lineage: Bacteria > Pseudomonadota > Alphaproteobacteria > Rhizobiales > Rhizobiaceae > Jiella > Jiella pacifica. Next base: position 57,404 of record NZ_JAAAMG010000025.1, on the reverse strand, counting down.
CCGGATGGCGGATGTTCGCCGGGTGGACGCGGTGCGTCCTCGGCCGTTGGTATGAGGGAGATCGCACTTGGATCTTGGAGCCTATGTCGACGGGGCGATTCTCGGCATCGTCGAGGGTCTCACCGAGTTCATCCCCGTCTCGTCGACGGGGCACATCCTGCTGCTCGGCCACTTCCTCGGCTTCCATTCCACCGCCCGCACCTTCGAGATCGTCATCCAGCTGGGCGCGATCCTTGCCATCCTGCTGGTCTATTTCGCCAAGCTTTGGCAGCTCTTCGTCACCCTGCCGACCAGCCCGCGCAGCCGGCATTTCGTCCTCGGCATCCTGATCGCCTTCCTGCCGGCAGCCGTCGTCGGCGTCATCGCCCACGACTTCATCAAGCGTGTCCTCTTCGAAACGCCGATGGTGATCTGCATCGCCCTCGTCGTCGGCGGCATCCTGCTCCTCGTCATCGACAAGCTGCCGCGCAAGGTGCGCTACGACGACGTGATGGATTATCCGCTGTCGCTGTGCCTGGCCATCGGCATCTTCCAGTGCCTCGCCATGGTCCCCGGCACGTCGCGCTCGGGCGCCACCATCGCCGGATCCCTGCTGATGGGCACCGACAAGCGCTCGGCCGCCGAGTTCTCCTTCTTTCTGGCGATGCCGACCATGGCCGGCGCCGTCGCCTACGACGTCTTCAAGAACCGCGACGTCCTGTCGATGGACGATGCCGGTCTGATCGCCGTCGGCTTCGTTCTCGCCTTCGTTTCGGCCTTGTTCGTCGTCCGCTCGCTGCTCGACTTCGTCTCCCGCCACGGTTTTGCGCCCTTCGCCTGGTGGCGCATCGCCGTCGGCACGCTCGGCATGGTGCTGCTCCTGACCGTCGCGCCGGCGGCCGATGCTGGTCGGCCTTCCCCCGTCCAGCTGGACGGCTCGCTCAGCGTCGAGGACGTGATCGGCGAGGAGGTCGGACTGCCGACGGACCATGCAGCGGCCGGCAAGAGCCCGCGCGTCACCAGAGCCCAGTGATCCCGCGGCGGATCAGGTCGGCCGCGAGAACGGCGAGGATGACCTTCAGGACGAGGCGGAAGATCCGCTCGTCGAGGCGCTGCAGGAGATGGGTGCCCGCCAGCGTTCCGGCAAAGCCCGCAACGACGAGAAGAACGATCAGGCCGAGATAGGCCGACAAGGCGACGCCGAGCGCGAAGAAGGCCACGGCCTTCAAGGCATGCTGGATGGCGGTGATCGCGGCGAGCGTCGCGACGAGCGACCTGCGGTCGGCGAAGATCTTCGAAAACATCGCGACGTTGATCGGCCCGGTGGCGCCGACGAACATCGACAGGAATGTCGTCGCAAGGCCGGTGAGCCCGAGGCCGAGCGGTCCGATCGCGGCAAGCTGCGGCAGTCTGGCGAAGGTGACGATCAGCAGGAACACGCCGAGCGTCAAATGCAGGACCGGCTCTGGCAGGGCGACGACGAAGCGGGCGCCGATCGCCGCCCCGATCACCGCGCCGACGAAGAAGGGCGTGATCACCCACCATTCGACCGCCCGGCGCTGGACCATCACCCGGCCGAAATTGGAGGCGAACTGGACGATGCCGTGGACTGGGACGAGCACCTGGATCGGCAGGAACAGGCTCAGGATCGCCAGCAGCGTCACCCCGCCGCCGAGCGCGAAGGCTGCCGTCAGCGCCGAGGTGAGGAAGCTGACGACGGCAAGGAAGATCGCGGCGCCGGGCGACAGGCCCGCGGGCAAGAGCGCTGCCGTCATCGCCGCATCATGCTTCGATCATGATCTGGATCAGGCGAGGCCGTCCTGATTCTCGGCGTCGAGACCGCCGGCCTGCGGCTGCGGCTGGGTGAACTGGCCCTGCGGGCGGAAGCGAACGAGATAGGTCGGCAGAATGGCGTCGAGGGTGCGCGGCATCCGTTCGAAGGCGTCGAGCGTCCGGCCTTCGGCCTTCGCCTCCTCCGAAACGACGTTGTCGCTCTTCAAGAGTTCGACCTGATCCTCGGTGAGCGGAGCCCCCGGCAGGAAGCGCATCAGCCCGGCCATGGTCGATGCGGCGCCGAAGGGAATCGTGACGAAACGGCGCTTGCGGCCGATCACCCGCAGCATCTCCTCCATCATCTCCTTGAAGGTCAGCACCTCCGGCCCGCCGAGCTCGTAGATCCGGCCGTTCGGCACCTTGCCTTCGACGGTGTCGGCGACCGCCTCGGCGACGTCGCCGACGAAGACCGGCTGATAACGTGTCTTGCCGCCGCCGATCAGCGGCAGGAACGGCGAAAACCGCGACATCTGGGCGAAACGGTTGAAGAACTGGTCCTCGGCACCGAAGACGATGGAAGGGCGCAGGATCGTCGCTTCGGGGATCGCTTCAAAGACGGCCGCTTCGCCGGCGGCCTTGGAGCGGGCGTAGCGCGACTTGGACCCGGCATCGGCACCGATCGCCGAGATCTGGGTCATGCCGGCGCCGACGCCTCTGGCGGCTTCCGCCACGGCCCGGGCGCCGGATTTCTGCACCGCGTCGAAGCTCTGGCGTCCGCTTTCGGCCAGAATGCCGACGAGGTTGACGACGTGGTCGGCGTCTTCCACCGCCCGGTCGACCGACCAGCGATAGCGCAGATTGGCCTGGATCGGCAGGATCTGCCCCATGTTTCCGGCGACCTGCAGATGATAGGCGAGATCCGGCCGGCGGCACGCCACCCGGACCCGGTGCCCGCGCCGACAGAGCGCCCGCGCGACGTAGCGCCCGAGAAAGCCGGACCCGCCGAACAGAACGACTGTTTGCTTCAAACCGATCGTCATCCAATCCGCTCCTTCGTCATCGCTGCCGCGGGGCCGCGCCAGTGCGACGACCCGCCTGCGTGCTGCGGCCGTTCCCATCTGATGGGATGATCTTCCGGCACATAAACTGAGATCGGCTCATAGCCGTTTCGCTCGGCGAGGTGAAGGCGCGATTTCGGCCTATCGCTCGCCTGTAGGGGGGCGATGCACGCATGAGGAATGGTTTGCCAGTGTGTAACCAGAACGTTAATCTCGGCGCATGTTCGATCGCAAAGGAGGTTCAATTGTCTCTCGAACCTCCTCTGCCGTTGGAGTTCCTTGTCCAGGGCACGCCGACAAGCCTGCAAGGGTCGGCGCGATCACGCGATGAGTGGCAGGAGCGCGTTCGGCAGGCGGCGCGTGCCGTCATTCCGCTCGATGCCTGGCTTTTACTTCAACCACTCGCGGTGACCATCTATATTTTTCCGGCAACGGTTCTTCCGGGAGACATCGACAACCGCGTGAAGCACATACTCGATGCGATGACGCGAGTTGTGTATTTGGAGGACAGGCAGATACATCGGATTGTTGTGCAAAAATTCGAACCTGACGCCATCTTCTCGTTCTCGGCCGCGAGCAGGGATCTTGCTGAGGCGATGAATTCGGAAGGGCCGGTCGTCTATCTGAGAATCACCGACGATCTTCACGAGGAGTTGCAGCGATGCTCGCCATTACCGAACGGGGCGTAATCGACGCGATGGAGCCCCACTGGACGGCGCGAGGCTATACCGTAATCCGGGAGCCGACGGAGGCGCAGGTGCCAAAGTTCTTCGGAGGATTTCGCCCCGATGCAATCGCCGTGGGGCGTGATCCATCGCTTTTGATCGAGGTCCAGCGGCCCGGCAGCAACGCAGCTGAGTACCAGCTTCGTATGCTTCAAGAACTTCTCAAGGGCCGCAACGATTGGCGGCTCGAAATTCTCTATGCACCATCCGAGACGCCGCTCGTTGAGCCGGTCGCGACCGAGTGGATCAAGAGCGCCTTTTTCTCTGCCGCTCAACTCTTGGCGCAAAATGCGCGGGCGGCGTTCCTTCTCGCGTGGGCCGCCTTTGAAGCGGCTCTCAGACAAAGGTTTCCGGCCGAGGCGAAAGGGCCGGTTTCGACGCGATTGTTGGCCCTTCTCGACGCTGGCGAGATCAGTCAGGACGAACACCGGCGGCTGCTGGAACTCTCCCGCAAACGGAATGCACTGGCGCACGGACAGCTTGATGCCCCGATTACGGGTCAGGACGTGTCAGTGATCGTCGAACTCGGCGACCGGATCGCCTCGGACCATCCGCAGCAGTAGGTTCGAAGCCACCCCTACCGGAACGCCCGCGACGGCGAGCCGTCGTGCGCCGCGACGGTCTCGCCGTCCTCGATCTCCAAGAGCTTGACGTCGTAGCCCCAGAGATTGGCGAGGTGGTGGAGCACCTTGGCGGCGTCCTTGCCGTCGAGGGTGATGCCGTCGACGACGTTGTGGTGGAGGATCAGCTTGCGGTCGCCGGCAAGGTCCACGTCGGCCACCTGGATGTCCGGATCCTGCCGCCCGACGTCGAACTGCCGCGACAGGGACTGCCGCACCGCCTTGTAGCCGCGCTCGTCGTGGATCGAGGCGACGACGATCTCGTCGTCCTCCGAATCGTCGACCAGCCGGAAGAGCTTCTGCTTGCGGATGACGTTGGGGCTGAGGAACTGCAGGATGAAGCTCTCGTCGCGAAAATTCTCCCAGGCGTCGCGCAGGACGCCGTAGCCGTCGCCGCAGCCGGCGAAGTCGGGGAAGAAGGCGCGGTCCTCCGGCGTCGGGGCGATGGCGATCCGCTCGATGTCCTCCATCATGGCGAAGCCCAGCGCATAAGGGTTGATCCCCGAATAGCGCGGGTCGTCATATTCGGGCTGGAAGACGACGCTGGTGTGGGAGTGCAGGAACTCCATGAAGGAGCCGTCGGTGATCTGGCCGCTCTCGTGCAGCCTCGTCATCAGCCGGTAATGGCTGAAGGTGGCGCAGCCCTCGTTCATCACCTTGGTCTGGCGCTGGGGATAGAAATACTGGGCGATCTGCCGGACGATGCGGATCAGTTCGCGCTGCCACGGGGCGAGGCGCGGGGCGTTCTTTTCGAGGAAATAGAGGATGTTCTCCTCGGGCAGGCCGAGCATCTGGCGCCGCCGCTCGTCCTCGCCGTCGCGCTTCTTGCGGCTGGCGGTCTTCGGCAAAGTGCGCCAGAGGTCGGAAAAATGCTTTTCGGCGAAGGCCTGGCGCTCTTCCAGCCGGCGCTGCTCGGATTTGAGGTCGAGCGCGTGCTTGCCGGGATAGCGGTGGACGCCGTGGCTCATCAGGGCATGGGCGGCGTCGAGGATCTGCTCGACGCTCTCCTGGCCGTAGCGGTCCTCGCAGGAGGCGACGAATTTCTTGGCGAAGGACAGGTAGTCGAGAATGCTGGTCGCGTCGGTCCACTGCTTGAAGCAGTAGTTGTTCTTGAAGAAGTGGTTGTGGCCGAAGGCGGCATGGGCCAGGACCAAAGTCTGCATCGTCGCGGAGTTTTCCTCCATGACGTAGACGATGCATGGCGAGGAGTTGATGACGATCTCGTAGGCAAGGCCCTGCCAGCCCTTGCGATAGAGCGTCTCGTTGCGCACGAAATGCTTGCCGAAGGACCAGTGCTTGTAGAACAGCGGCATGCCGGTCGAGGCATAGGCGTCGAGCATCTGTTCCGACGAGATCACCTCGATCTGGTTGGGATAGGTGTCGAGCTTCAGCTCGGTCTCGGCGATTTCCTGGATCGCGCCGTAGACGCGGTCGAGCAGGTTGAAATCCCAGTCCCGGCCGGTGAAGAGGGGCTCGCGCTTCGCTGTCGTCGGAGCCGCAACCGGGGGCGTCGTCTTGGCTCTTGCCATCAGCGTGCCTCCGCCGCCTCGTCGCGGCGCTCGAAGAGTTCGCGGAACACCGGATAGATGTCGCGCCGGTCGTTCACCTTGCGCATCGCCATCGGCAGGTTCGGCCGGATGAGTTCCTGATAGGCGCGCCAGAGCGTCGTCTCCTGGCGGGCGAAGACGCCGTCCTCGCGGTCGTAGTCGCCGCGCCCGACCTGCAGATAGGCGTAGTACTGCGCCATCGGCAGGATGGTCTCGCGCAGGATCGCCAGAGAACGGGCGTTGTCCGAGGAGAGGTTGTCGCCGTCGGACGCCTGGGCGGCGTAGATGTTCCACTGATCGGCCGGATAGCGAGCCTTGGCGATCTTCGCCATTTCGATCAGTGCCGAGGAGATCACCGTGCCGCCGGATTCGCGCGAGTGGAAGAAGGTTTCCTCGTCGACCTCCTTGGCCTCGTGGGTGTGGCGGATGAAGACGATCTCGACCTGCTTGTAGCGCCGGGTGAGGAACAGATAGAGCAGCGAAAAGAACCGCTTGGCGAGATCCTTCATGTGCTCGTCCATCGACGCCGAGACGTCCATCAGGCAGAACATCGCCGCCCTTGCGATCGGCTCCGGCGTCACCTCGATGCGCCGGTATCTGAGGTCGACCGGGTCGATGAAGGGGATGACCTTGGCGCGACGCTCCTGCCGCTCGATCTCGGCCTTCAGCGCCGCGATCCGCGTATGATCGTCCGCGTCCGCCTCGAGTTCGGCGAGTTCGCGGCGCATCGCCTCCAGCTCTCGCGGGTTCGGCCGCTTCAGCGCGACCCGTCGCGACAGGCTGCGCCGCATGGTCCGGCCGACGGACAGCGAGGAGGGCGGGCCGGAGGTCTTGAAGCCCGCGGGATGACGCCTCTCGATGGCATCACCCATCACCTGGCGCTTGGCGAGATTGGGCAGTTCGAGATCTTCCAGGAACAGGTCGAGAAACTCCTCCCGCGACAGGACGAAGCGGAAATTGTCCTCGCCTTCGCCGTCGGCGCTGCCCTGCGAGCCGGAGCCGCCGCCCTGTTTCGGGCGCTCGATGCGGTCGCCGGAGACGAACTTCTTGTTGCCGGGCAGGACGTAGTCGCGCATCCCGCCGTCGCGGCCGGCATGGAAGCTCGGCTCGTGGACGCCGTCGGCCGGGATGGTCACGGCGCCGCCGCCGTCGATCTCGCGGATCTTGCGGCTGCCGGAAGCCTCGCGCACCGCCTGCTTCACCAGAGCCCTCGCCCGCCGCATGAAGCGCTGGCGGTTGGCGAGGCTCTTGCCCCCGGGGTCGGGACGACGGTCGATGATGTGCATGGTTGATCCCGTGGAAAGCGTGAGGTTGCCGCTCAGCTCGCCTGCCTCACACGCATATACCATTCGACGAGACGTCGCACCTGCCTCGGCGTAAACCCGCGCTCGACCATCCGCTCGACGAACTCGTTGTGCTTCTTCTCGGTCTCCGAATCCTTCTTCGAACCGAAGGAGATGACCGGCAGGAGATCCTCGACCTGGCTGAACATCCGCTTCTCGACGACGTCGCGGATCTTCTCGTAGCTCGTCCAGGAGGGGTTGTGGCCGCGATTGGCCGCCCGCGAGCGCAGCGAGAACTTCACCACCTCGTTGCGGAAGTCCTTCGGATTGGCGATGCCCGCCGGCTTCTCGATCTTGGTCAGTTCCTGGTTGAGCAGATCGCGGTCGAGCAACTGGCCGGTGTCGGGATCCTTGTAGTCCTGATCCTCGATCCAGGCGTCGGCATAGGAGACGTAGCGATCGAAGAGGTTCTGGCCGTAGTCGTGATAGCTTTCCAGATAGGCCTTTTGGATCTCGTTGCCGATGAACTCGGCATAGCGCGGCGCGAGCTCGGCCTTGATGAATTCCAGATAGTCGCTCTCGACGTCTTCGGGGAACTGCTCGCGGCGCACCGCCTGTTCGAGCACGTACATCAGATGGACGGGATCTGCCGCCACCTCCTCGGTGTCGTGGTTGAAGGTCGCCGACAGCGCCTTGAAGGCAAAGCGCGTCGAGATGCCGTTCATGCCCTCGTCGACGCCCGCGGCGTCCCGGTATTCCTGCAGGGTGCGGGCCTTGGGATCGACCTCGCGCAGGCTCTCGCCGTTGTAGACGCGCATCTTGGCGTAGAGCGAGGAGTTCTCGTGCGGCTTCAGCCGGGAAAGGACGGCAAAGCGCGCCAGCATCGACAGCGTGTCGGGCGCGCAGGGCGCCTCGGCGAGTTCGGAGCCCGACACGAGCTTCTCGTAGATCTTGGTCTCCTCGTCCACCCGGAGGCAGTAGGGCACCTTGATCACGTAGATGCGATCGATGAAGGCCTCGTTGTTCTTGTTGTTCTTGAAGCTCTTCCACTCCGATTCGTTGGAGTGGGCCATGATCATGCCGGTGAAGGGGATCGCGCCGATATTCTCCGAGCCGACATAGGAGCCTTCCTGCGTCGCCGTGAGCAGCGGATGCAGCATCTTGATCGGCGCCTTGAACATCTCGACGAATTCGAGCACGCCCTGGTTTGCCCGGTTGAGGCCGCCGGAATAGGAATAGGCGTCGGGATCGTTCTGCGCAAAGGTCTCCAGCCGCCGGATGTCCACCTTGCCGACCAGCGAGGAGATGTCCTGGTTGTTCTCGTCGCCGGGCTCGGTCTTGGCGACGCCGATCTGCTTCAGCCGCGAGGGCGTCAGCTTGGCGACCTTGAACTTGGAAATGTCGCCGCCGAACTCGTCGAGCCGCTTGACGCACCAGGGGCTCATCAGGCCGGACAGCCGGCGGCGGGGAATGCCGTATTCGGCCTCCAGCATCTCGCCCATGGTTTCGGGATCGAACAAGGCGAGCGGGCTTTCGAAGACAGGCGAGAGTTCGTCGCCGGCCTTCAGCACGTAGATCGGCTGGTTCTCGATCAGCGCCTTGATGCGCTCCGCCAGCGACGACTTGCCGCCGCCGACCGGACCGAGCAGGTAGAGGATCTGCTTGCGCTCCTCGAGCCCCTGCGCCGCCTGGCGCAGGAAGGCGACGATCCGCTCGACCGTCTCCTCCATGCCGTAGAAGTCCGGAAACGCCTTGTAGGTCCGGATCGTGCGGTTCTGGAAGATCCGCCCGAGCCGGGAATCCGTGGACGTATCCACCAGCTCCGGTTCGCCGATCGCCGCGAGCAGCCGCTCGTGCGGGCCGGCATAGAGGATCGGATCGGTCCGGCAGTCGTCGAGATATTGGGACAGCGACATCACGGTCTCGCGTCGCTGCTCGTAGCTCCTGGCGTACTGGTCGAACAATGCGCTCATCACCCACCTCCATTCGCCTCGTCGGAAAGCGCTTGCGCCTCCGAAGCCCCCTCGGGGTTAGGCTAGTGTGGGCACAGGACGGGCTGAGCGCAAGTCAAATGACTGATTCAAATCATTAAATCGCAACTGTGTGAGGGCTGGTCGACACGCCTCGTCCGGGGGCGGGCAGGCGCTCCCCCCAGGCAACCGGGCGTTGGACCCGGCGCTTTGTGCGATGCGAAAGAGTCTCGCGTAGAGCCGGTGACAAATCAAGCTGGCGAAGCGTCGCACGGAAAAAGTGATCGCTGAAAGCGGCACTTTCGCGGCGTCGGCCGGCTGATCGGCTTGCTTTCGGAAGGGCAGCGAAGCGCGGCGACGGACACCACGGACCCGCTACGACGCGAGCGCCGCCTCGACGAACGCCGGCACCAGCTTCGAGGCGGGGCCGTGCCGGGCCTCGTCGAACAGGAAGGTGCCGTCCGACGGCTCGAGATTGAGTTCGAGGCTGCGGATCCCGGCCGTGCGCGCCTCGGCGACGAAGCCCGCCGCAGGATAGACCGCTCCCGACGTCCCGATCGAGACGAACAGGTCGGCATCCATCAGCCGGTCGTAGATCTCGTTCATTCGGTAAGGCATCTCGCCGAACCAGACGACGTCCGGCCTGAGGCTGCTTGCGGTGCCGCAGGCGGCGCAGGAAAGGGTGAGAGAAAGGTCGCTTTCGGCCTTGGCCCTGGCGCCGCAATGGGCGCAGAGGGAAAGGCTCAACTCGCCATGCATGTGGATGACCGACCGGGAACCGGCCCGCTCGTGTAGATCGTCGATGTTCTGGGTGACGAGGGTCACCTCGCCCTCATAGTCCCGTTGAAGCCGGGCGAGGGCGTAGTGGGCGGCGTTCGGCTCGACCTCGCGGAGGTTCGCCCGCCGGGCGTTGTAGAAGGCGTGTACCGCCGCCGGGTCGCGAAGAAAGCCTTCCGGCGTCGCGACGTCCTCCAGCTTGACCTTCGACCACAGGCCGCCCGCGTCGCGAAAGGTCGCGACGCCCGATTCGGCCGAGATGCCCGCACCGGTCAGGATGAAGATCGAAGCCGTCATGCCGCCACGAGGTCGCTCGCTCCGATCCGTCCGACGCCGAGCCGGGTCATGTCGTCCCATGCCTTGGCGAGCGAGCCGTCCAGATCGATCGCCCGGCAGGCGTCCTCGATGACGATGACGTCGAAGCCGGCGTTCCGCCCGTCCATCGCAGTCCATGCGACGCAGAAGTCGGTGGCGAGGCCGCAGATGAAAACGCGTTCGACGCCGCGCTCCCGCAGGTAGCCGACAAGGCCGGTGGGGGTCCGGCGATCGGCCTCCACGAAGGCGGAGTAGCTGTCCACCTGCGGGTGGAAGCCCTTGCGGACCACCATCTGGGCTGTCGGCACGGCGAGTTCGGAATGGAAGGCTGCGCCCTCAGAGCCCATGACGCAGTGATCGGGCCAGAGCACCTGGGGGCCGTATCCCAGTTCGAGCGTGTCGAAGGGCTCTCGACCGTGGGTCGAGGCGAAGGAGGCGTGGCCGGGCGTGTGCCAGTCCTGCGTCAGGACTGTGACGGGAAAGGCCGTGGCGAGGCGGTTGACGATCGGCACCACGGCGTCGCCGTCCGGCACGGCGAGCGCTCCACCGGCGCAGAAGTCGTTCTGGACGTCGACGATGAGGAGGGCGTCGCCGGAGCGGATCTCGATCATGGCCGAAGAATGCCAGCAAAAGTGCCGGGACGAAAGCGTCGTTGCGGGCGGGTGGCGCCGTCCGCGAAGAAGCCGGCCGGCGCGCGCCCCTTCGCGCCGGCCAGGAGGGAGTGGCGGCGTCGCCCCTCCCGATCAGTCGATCATCGCGGCGCGCAGGTCCGGGGCGCCCTCGACCACGACATGGTCGCCGACCCGCTTGAAGGTCAGGGCCTCGGCGTTGTGGTCCGCGGTCCGGGGAACTTCGATGACCATCGTCTGGCCGTCGGACAGGGTGGAGACGAAGCGGACGGAATCGCCGGCTTCGCCGCCGGCGACCGTCGCCACCAGCCGAAGGCCGTCGTCTTCGACGGTGTAATAGGCCGCGCCCTGGACGTTGCCGAGATGAATCGCGTGGCCGGCCGTCGGCTTCAGGTCGCCAGCGGCGGCACCCGTCGTCGCGGCGGCGATGATGAATGCAGTTGCGGTGATGAATTTCGTCTTCATCGGATACCTCGTTACTTCAGTGGGACGGTGTTGAAGCCAGAGATATCCCTTCATGCTGCGGTGCACAATGGCATGGCAGCCATGATATTTCGCCCGAACGGCCAATCTCTATTGGGTGATCGAGCCGATCGATCAAGCCGGGACGGCCGCTTCTGCGCGTCATCCCATTGCAAGCAAGGGCATCCCTCGATGATGCGGCGCAGCATGACGACCGGAAATTTCCTCTAGGGAAGATTGACTTTACGACCGCGAGCGCCAGCCTTGGCGCGGCATGAACCGGCCGGACGATGGAGCGATCGACCCTCGCGGGCGCTCTGCCGGTGGTGACCGCCGCTCGGCAAACTTACCTGCCACGAACTTGCCAACGGTCCCGTCGATCCCGACATTTGTCGGCGCTGATGAGGCCAAACCAAAGGTCGATGTCGCCTCGCCCGGCGAGGCAACGACGAGACGAAAGGTCCCCCCTTCGTGGGACGCAACACTGTATGGAGCGCGGAGGCGATGGACACGCTGATTGAGGATGGGCGGAAAAGAATGCCGCAAGCGCGCCGCCGGCTCGTTGGCGTGGCGCTGGCGTTCGCGTTCGCGGCATCGCCTGCCTCGGCCCAGACGGAGACGTCCTCGACGAGTGATCCCCTCGCTTCCGACGAGCAGTCGATGCTGGTGGAGGTTTCGCTCGGCGATTGGGGGGTGAAGACCTCTCTCGCCTCGAAGCTGTCGCGCAAGGTCTCCGAGATCCCGTTGACGGTCAAGGTGCCGTCGCGCGTCGCCCGCGAGGTCTGCCCGATCGATCGGGGGGACCTCGAGCAGCAGGCGGTCGTCAGTCCGACGCGCACCTGCGCCGCCAAGAAGATGACCGACGCGCTGGAATCAGCCGTGCGCGACGTGGTTCCCGCGCAATAGCCGAAGTTTTTCCTTTTGATTCAAGGCGCGGAGGCGTGCAGCGCCACACCTTCGCCGCAATGAACTTCACGAGGTCTGGCCCCGGCCGCCGACCCGCAGGGTCGCGGCTGTGTCCTGATCGCGCGGGCTTCGGGGCAGGGATCCAGGACGGCCATTCCCGAAGGGTGGCCGGCCGCTCGCCTCGTCTCGAACAACTGCTGGCCGTCGGAGGGACCGACGCCCCTATGGATTGACCGCCATGCGCCTGATGGCCTTCGCCGCCGCTTCCCTGGTTCTCTCCGGTGCCCTGTCCGGGTGCCTCGCCACTGGCGGCGATCTCGACGAGGTGATGAATCCCGAGGATCCGGCCGACGACGCCCATTGCCAGAGCCTTCTCATCCGACCCGGCGAACTGGTCTATGCCCAGTGCCGGCTGGCCCTGCGCAAGACCTATCTGAACGACTACAACGCCCGCAAGGCGCTGATCGCCCAGCGCTACGGCCCGGTGACGGGGGATCTCGACATCGCCCTTCGCGCCGACGCCTTCTGCAACTACGACGAAAGCGTCAAGCAGGTGACCTCGGGGCTTCCCGACGACGTCGTGGCGGCCACGGCCTATCAAAACTGCGCCAAGACCCGCGAGGAACTCGGCACCGCATTCACCGCCGCCACGGCTCAGCCCGCCGAGGTACTGCTCGCTGCCGAGCGCGACATGGTCCTCGACCAGAACCGGGCGGCCGTCCGCGAGGCGCATGTCGTCATCAAGGGACCGCCGGGCTCGGTGCTCACAACCGAAGCCGAAGTGGCCGAGCGGGGCGGGCTATCGCCGGCAGCGCCCGTCGAGATCCTGCCTCCGGCACCGCTTTCGCGCTGAGGCCGAAGCGCGGGCCGACAAATAATCGCCAAGCAAAAGAGCCGCCGTTGCTTGCCGCCGGTGTCGCCCTGTTGCGCGGCAACGCCCCGATTCGTCATGTTCTCGGCTTGCGTGCCAAGTTGTCGCAGCTTCTTTCGTCGCCGGTCAGGTCGTTGATTCGCAACGCGCGATTTGTCTGCCGCTGCGGCCCGCCGGCCACGCCCCGCCGGAGCGCCCCGAGCGCCGGCCAGACCGCGTAAAACCCCCGCGATGAGGGCTGTTCTGACGCCGAAAAGCAGGTCTGAAACAAATTGTTAACTACGCGTAGGTTAGAGTTCTGACGTTCGGCGGTAACTGTGGCTTTTGGGCACTTGCCGGTAGCGTGTTTTGGCAACAGGTTCCGAACGCACCGGCCGCAATCGCGTCGGGAATTTGAACTGCGGCAACCAAACCGACAGACACGAATAGGTAGTCACTATGAAGAAAGTCATCATCGCATCGGTCGCGTGCTTCGCTCTCGCAACCTTCGCTGGCTGCATGGGCAAGGGCATCGGCAAGGGCAAGGGCAAGGCCCCGGTCGCCGAGCCGGTCTACTCCGAGCCGGCTTACGTCACCAAGGGTTGATCCCCTACAGGCGTTGGGGGAGGTCGCTTGCGGCCTCCCTCATCTGATTTTCCGCCGTGGTCCCATGACCGGCGGTCGTCGGTGACGGAACCGACACGACTTGAGCGCATTCTTGGCCATGTGATCGGATGAGATCTTCGGCAAAAAGACTGCGCTGCGCTCCATGGCTGGAGTACCGATAGCGTGACATGACGCCACGCCGCACTCTCAAGTGACGGTAAACGCTATAGATGCGTCATGATTGTTGCTCGACAGACTGAAAGACCGGTCGGAGTAACCACGTTTCGTTTTCGAGAAAGGCGGGCACGATGCTTCCCTCATTCCTTCGGCTCGCGGCCGCGGCTCTCCTGAGCCTCGCCGTCGCCGGATGCACCTCCACGGCCTCTACCCACAGCAAGGTGATGGCGAATGCCCCCGTCACCTCCGCGAGCCTCATGCAGCCGGCGGCCTATGCGCCGACCGAGACCCAGGCCAAGCCGTATTTCATCTCCTTCCGCGCCCGAAACGCTCTGAGCTACGGCCACACTTTCGTGGTCTTCGGCAAGTTCGATGCGCGCGGCAACGTCCCCTATGATTCCACCGGTACGCTGATTCCGAGCATGACCGAGGTGGCGGGTCTCCACCCCGCCTCGACCAGCAACGTGCCCTACATGATCGGCCACATCCTGCCGGTTCCCTCGGAAACCGGCGCCAGCGACGGCGACACCGAGAAGGCCTATCTTCTGGCGGAATGGACCATCCCGCTGACCGCCGCCCAGTACAACGAGATCGTCGCCTATATCCACGACCTCCAGGACCGCAGCCCGGTGTGGAACGCCGTCACCTACAACTGCAGCTCCTTCGTCGGCGACATCGCCCGTCACATGGGCTTCAAGACGCCGAGCCCGTTGCACCTGCCTGAGCAGTACATCACCGATCTTCGTGAGATGAACACCTGAAAAGCAGGCGGCCCGAAAGGCTTATGCCGATTTACTGCGGCCCGGCATCCCTGATGCCGGGCCGTTGTTCGTCGGCTTGCCGGGTGGAACGATGCGTGCTGATGTCGTGAGCGGTTTTTGACGCGCCGCAGGCGCCGGGGTTCGAGGGGGGAAGATGCCGGACGAGACGCCCAGCCTTCAGACGCTCAGCTTCGAAAAGGCCGGTTCCACCGGCTGGATCACCCTCGACCGGCCGCAGGCGATGAACGCGCTGACCCTGCCGATGTACGAGCGGCTCGCCGAGATCTGCGAGGGAGTGACCCTGGACGGCGATCTTCGCTGCCTCGTCATCCTCGGCGCCGGCGAGAGGGCGTTTGCCGCGGGCACCGACATCGCCGCCTTTCGTGACGTCACGGAAGAGGCGGCGGTTCTCGCCTACGAGGCGCTGATGGAGCGGGTGTTCGGGGCGATCGAGGCCTGCCCGGTGCCGGTTATCGCGGCGATGGCCGGCGCTGCGACCGGTGGCGGCGCGGCGATCGCCTGCGCGGCCGACATCCGCATCGCCTGCGACAATCTCCGCTTCGGCTTTCCCATCGCCCGCACCCTCGGCAATGCGCTGTCGGTGGAAAATCTCGCCCGGGTGGGCGAACTGATCGGCATGGGTCTCACCCGCGAACTCCTCCTCACCGCCCGGCTGGTCGATGCGCGCGAGGCTGCAGCCTGCGGCCTCGTCTCGCGCGTCGTGGCCGACCGGGAGGCCCTCGTCGCGGCCGCCGCCGAAATGGCCGAAGCCATTGCCGGCCTCGCTCCGATCACGCTGTCGGCCACCAAGGAGGCGCTGCGGCGACTTCGCCGCGACGGCGCCGGGGCGAGCGACCGCGACCTGATCCTGAAGGCCTATCTCAGCGAGGATTTCCGCGAAGCCGTCGCCGCGTTCGGCGAGAAGCGAAGGCCGGTCTTCAAGGGACGTTGACCGGGCGCTCGCGGAAAGAGGCTTTCGGCGAGCCCGCCGCGCCGTTATCACTGCCGGCATGACCGATCGTCTCTGCCGCCTCTGTGCCGCCATTCTCCTCCTCGCGCTCTCGGCCGCCGCGCCGGTCCGCGCCGCCTCGCTCGACGCCGGCTTCCGCGCCTTTCTCGAAGCCGATATATGGCCAGCGGCCAAGGCCGAAGGCGTGTCGCGCGCCGTCTTCGAGGCCGCCTTCAGGGGCGTCTCGCCGAACACGAAGCTGCCCGACCTCGTCCTGCCCGGCGGCAAGGACACCGTTGCCGAGATCAACTTCCAGGCCGAGTTCAAGAGCGGCGCCGACTATCTGTCGGAGCGCGCCGTCGCCGGCAACGTCGCCACGGCACGAAAGCTGCGGTCCCGCCATGGCGACCTTCTGGCGCGGATCGAGCAGCGCTACGGCGTGCCGGCGCCGATCATCCTCGCCATATGGGGCCGCGAATCGGCTTTCGGCGCTGCGAAAATCCCGATGAACGCCTTCGAGGTGCTCGGCACCAAGGCCTATCTGTCGCGTCGCAAGGCGATGTTCCGCGCGGAACTGATCGCCGCCTTGAAGATCGTCGCCGACGGGCACCTGAAGGTGTCGGAGATGAAGTCCTCCTGGGCCGGCGCGCTCGGCCAGCCGCAGTTCATGCCGTCGAAATTCCTGAAGTTCGCGGTCGATTTCGACGGCGACGGGCGCCGCGACATCTGGAACTCGGTGCCCGACACGCTCGCCTCGATCGCCAACTACCTGCAGGCCGCCGGCTGGCAGCGTGGCCGGGACTGGGGCTTCGAGGCCGAGATCCCGGCGTCGCTCTCCTGCCGCGGCGAGGGGCCGGACAAGGCCTTCCGGATCGCCGATCTCGTCGATGCCGGCGCCTCGCGCGTCGCCGGCCGCAAGTTCCCGCAAGGCGAACTCTCGACCACCGGCCATCTCCTGTTTCCCGCCGGCCGCTTCGGCCCGGCCTTCGTCGCCACGCCGAACTTCTACGTCATCAAGGAATACAACAACTCCGACCTCTACGCCCTGTTCGTCGGCCATCTCGCCGATCGGATCCAGGGTGCCGGGCCGCTGGTGCGGCAATGGCGAAAGGCCGATCGCCTGACCCGCGGTGACGTCTACCGGATGCAGGAGAAGCTGGTCGCGCGCGGCATGGACGTCGGCGCGGTGGACGGGCTCGCGGGCTTCAAGACCCGCCGCTCGATCGGCGAGGCGGAGGCAAGGCTCGGCCTGCCGGAAACCTGCTGGCCATCGAAGGCGCTCGCCGGTCGTCTGTAAGGGCGGCCGCCCGTGCTGCCCCCGCTCCACATCGCCCTGGATGGCAGGGCCGGCAGCATTTGCCTGTGGATGAATTAGGCATTCATTAACGAGAGTTGCCAAATCCTTGGGGAAGGGGATTCCTGTCACTACCCCAGGGTGGCGGGCCATAGTATTGACGAGATCGTGGAAGCCCACGGAGAGCAACGAGCAAATGCGTTGCCGCGGCGGGAGTTGCCGGGGAGGCGACTCGGACGGTCCGGCCTCGAGGGGGCGGACCGTCCCCCTCATAGCTCGACTGGCTCGCGCCAAGGCGTGTGCGAGGCGTTTGAAGATCTTCTCACTTTATTCATGCCGCGCGGGCTGGGCCTTCATCGCTCCACGAGGCCGTTTCGTCCGATACGAAGGCCGTGCTTTCTGCAAGGGCGGTTCTCCGGTTCTTGTTGCCGCGTTTTGGGCCCGTCGGCACGGTCTCCTAATCTGGGGGCTAGAGGAGCTAGCCGATTCCTTTGCCGAATCGAGAACCGGTGGAAGAAGGTTGCCATGAGCGATCTATGAGTACCGTGTTGAACCGATGACGCCCACATCTCGATTCAGAGCGTGAGAGACGGTCGGAACACGCCGGGTGGTGACGCCCTACGAAGAGCCGAAACGACGCTGCGGGCGGGGTTTTTGCGATACAGCATCGTTGGCGATTCAACCCGTCCCCCTCTGCAAGAAGGTTTACATTTCGTAACAACAAGATAATATGCCGACATGAAAGTCTATGGCTTTAACTAAGATTGGCGCGGTGCTCGGCAATTTCGAACCTCAAGCCAGCAGTGCGACCCACAGCCACCTGTCTGGTCGAAAAACGGCAGCCGGTTCGCGCCATATCATTTTAAAATGTCAGCTTGCATCTACCGGGTCGCAGCAGCAGGAGGGGCAGGATGGCAACGAAATTCTACAATTTTTATGTCGAGTCAAACAATGACGGTACCTATACGGTTACGAGTTACTGGGGAATCCCTTACTATATCAGTGAATACGATGACGGAAATGGCGATGATTTGACTGTTATCGGCGATATAGTAAATGAACAGGTCGATCTTTCAGGAAGCGGCGCCGTTGACACCTATATTTTTAACTCAAACAGCTTATCTATTACTCCTATAAGTTCGCTAACTTGGATTTATTCCAAAGTGTACTACGCGAATGGTAATATCCTCACTTTGGATACGGATGCGGAGATTGCCATTTGTTTCTCCGCCGGCACCCGGATAGAGACCGTCAATGGTCCGAAACCCATCGAGGAACTGGCCGTCGGTGATCTGGCCGTCACCGCTTCGGGGGCACGACGTCCGATCGTCTGGATCGGCAGGCGTGTTCTCAACTGTGCCGGGGAACGGGCTCACATGGCACCGATTCGAATTAGGGCAGACGCCTTCGGTGCCGGCGTCCCTGAGCGCGACGTTTTCCTATCGCCCGGCCACCCTGTGCTGGTGAAGCAGGACGGCGTCGAGGTGCTGGTGCCGATCATGAACCTGATCAACGGCACGACGATCGAGCGAACCACGCTGAGCCGCGTCACCTATTGGCATGTCGAGCTCGACCAGCACGACGTGCTGCTCGCGGACGGCCTGCCGGCGGAGAGCTTCTTCGACATGGGCTCGCGGGCCTGGTTCGACAACGACCTCGACGACGTCCTCGCCAATCCAGACCTTGTCCCCGCCGGCCAGCACGGCCGCTGCCGGGACGTCGCCATCGACGGCCCGCTGGTCGAGGCTGAGCGCAGGCGCCTCGCCGACCTGTTCTATGCCGGTCTCTCGGCCCAGTGCGCCTGGCCGACGGCGGGACAATACGCCGCCCTTTGATCTTCCGGGTGCTCGGGCGGCGCGATCCTCGCTCGGCACGGGCCCTGTTGATCGTCGGTGAGCTCGATCAGAGTGCCGGCGGCTCCATCCCCGCCGACCGGCAGGCCGAGCGCAGCGTGTTGGCCATCAGCATGGCGATGGTCATCGGCCCGACGCCTCCCGGCACCGGCGTGATCGCCGCGGCCTTTGCGGCGGCCTCGGCGTAGTTCACGTCGCCGACGAGCTTCGTTTTCGGCGTGCCATCCTCCTTCAGGCCCTTTTCCGCCGCCTCGATGCGGTTGATGCCGACATCGACGACCACCGCCCCGTCCTTCACATACTCCGCGGTCAGCATCTCCGGCCGCCCGACCGCCGCGACCAGGATGTCGGCGCCGCGGCAGACGGCGGCGAGATCCTTGGTGCGCGAATGGGCGATGGTGACGGTGGCGTTGGCGGCGAGCAGCAGCTGCGCCATCGGCTTGCCGACGATGTTCGAGCGGCCGACGATGACGGCGCTCTTGCCGGAAAGATCGTCGCCCAGCACCTCGCGGATCAGCAGCATCGAACCCGCCGGCGTGCAGGGCACGAAGGCGGCGGCGGTGTCGCCGGTCGACAGCCGCCCGACATTGATCAGGTGGAACCCGTCGACGTCCTTGTCCGGATCAACGGTCTGGACGACCTTGGCCTCGTCGATGTGCTTCGGCAGCGGCAGCTGGACGAGAATTCCGTGGACCTGCGGGTCCGCGTTGAGATCGCGCACGACCTTCAGCAGCGTCTCTTCGCTGGTCTCGGCCGGCAGCTCGTGCTTGATCGACTTGAAGCCGCACTCGCTGGCCATCTTCGCCTTGGAGCCGACATAGACCTGGCTCGCCGGATCCTCGCCGACGATGACGACCGCAAGGCCGGGGACGAGCCCGGTCTTCTCCGTCAGCGCATTGGTGCCGGCCTTCACCGTCTCGATGATCCGCGCCGCCGCCGCCTTGCCGTCGATCCTCTGTGCCTCTGCCATGGCGCTCTCCCTGTCGTTTTGGTCCGTTGCGTGAGGGAGCGTGATAGGGGCACGCGGCCGGAATGAAAAGGCGGCGGCCGATACGGCACGGCCCCTCACGCCTTTTCGATGTCCCCCCGCTGCGTCCAGATCGTGCCGTCGATCTTGCCCCGCAGTTCCGGATAGTCGTCGTTGTCGAAGCGCGGCTCGAGCCCGCTCGCCTTCTGGCGGAAATAGTCGCGGGTGAGCTTCACCACGGTGCCGGACAGAGCGACGATGGCGATGAGGTTGATCGTCGCCATCAGGCCCATCGAGGCATCGGCGGTGTTGAACACCGTCTCCACCTTCACCAGCGAGCCCCAGATCACCATCGCGAGAAGGCCGATCTTGAGGATCGACAGCCAGATCCGGTTGCCTGCCCGCAGGAACGTCATGGCGTTTTCGGCATAGGAGTAGTTGCCGATGATCGAGGTGAAGGCGAAGAAGAAGATCGCCACGGCGACGAAGATCTGGCCCCAGTCGCCGATATGGGCCGACAGGGCGTTCTGCGTTAGCTCGGTACCGGTGACGTCCTGACCCGGGGTGTAGACGCCCGAGAGGAGGATCATCAGCGCCGTCGCGGTGCAGATCACCAGCGTGTCGATGAAGACTCCGAGGCCCTGGACGAGCCCTTGTGACGAGGGATGGTGCGGGTCGGGCGTCGCGACGGCGGCGATGTTGGGCGCCGAGCCCATCCCGGCCTCGTTGGAGAACAGGCCGCGCTTGACGCCGTTCAGCATCGCGGCGGTGATGCCGCCGGCAACACCCCAGGTGGCTTCCTGATAGCCGAAGGCGCTCTTGACGATCAGCCAGAGCATCGCGGGAATCTCGGTGAAGTGGACGGCGAGCACGTAGAGCGCCACGGCGAGATAGGCGATCGCCATGAAGGGGACGACGACCTCGGCGACGTTGGCGATCGAGCGGATGCCGCCGAAGATGACGACGGCCGACAGGACGGCGAGGGCGACGCCGATCCAGAGCTTCTCGAAGCCGAAGGCGGCCTCGACGGCGTCGGCGATGGAATTGGCCTGGACGGCGTTGAAGATCAGGCCGTAGGCCAGGATCAGGCTGAGCGAAAACAGCCCGCCGAGCCAGGGCAGACCGAGCCCGTGCGACATGTAGAAGGCCGGGCCGCCGCGATACTGGCCTTCGTCGTTGCGGATCTTGTAGAGCTGGGCCAGCGTCGATTCCGCATAGGCGGTCGCCATGCCGACCAGGGCGACCATCCACATCCAGAAGATGGCGCCCGGGCCGCCCAGCGTCAGCGCCACGGCGACGCCTGCGAGATTGCCGGTGCCGACGCGGCTGGCCAGCGAGACCGTCAACGCCTGCAGCGGCGAAATGCCCGCCTTGTCGCCGCCGCGGCTGCCTTTGACGACCCGGAAATATTCCGGGAAGTGGCGGATCTGGATGAAGCCGAGACGCAGCGTGAAGAAGATGCCGACGGCCAGCAGACCGTAGATGAGGACATAACCCCAGAAAATGTCGTTCATGAAATTGATGATGGGATCGATAAAGGCCATGCCGGTCTCCGCTGCTGGCCTCGCGGCCCGTCCTTACGTCAATAGGTTTGATCGACGGGAAGGGAAGAGTCCACCGCCGCCGAACGGCTTCTCCCCTGTGTAAAATCGGGGGCAGCGGTCGTTTGCGGGGTCGTTCCGGCAGGCGCGCGGGCGGGGCGGGCCCTGGGTGGCCGGGGCGAGGAGACGAATGGCGACCGGCAGGCGTGTCGGACGTTTCGCCGCGGGGGTAGACCCGGCGCGCCGATGGCGTTGGCATGATCGTTCGAAGGCGGTTCGCTTTCACCACCTCCCATTACCTCCCACGACCAGAGCGCCCGGTGCCGATGGGACCGGCCGGGCGGTTTGACGAGGGCCGGCACTGGGCCTTGCATTGCATGCCGCCGACGTGGAAAGGCTCGGGCCGAATCTGGAAGACTTCGAGAACAAGGACGCGACATGTATGAAACTCTGGTCAAGGCCCATGGCGGCCTCGCCATGCTGGCGCTGCTGCTGTCCATCGGCTGGACCGGCGTCGCACTGACCGCGCCGTCCGGTGCCGTCAGCGCCGTCGGCGGGATGCGCAAGGCGGTCTATGTCGGCGCCGTCGCGCTCACCAGCCTGGTCGGTGTTCTCGGCCTGGTCCTGGTGGCAATGATGCCGGAATGGATGGGTCAGGTCTTCACCTGGGTCGGCCTCGCCGTCCTCGTCGGCTATCCGATCCTCGGTGCAAAAAGTCGCCGGGCCTATGCGGCAGGTGAAAAGACGACGGCGATCGGTCTGTCGGTCGCCATGCTCGCCCTCGTCGTCTTCGTCTATTGGGTGATGGTGGCAAAGCCGTTCTGACTCTTCCGCCCGGGTCGATGCGAAAAGGGGCGGATCCATCGGACCCGCCCCTTTTCTCATTCCTCATGACGTCGCGGTCTATGCCGCGAGATCGATCGCGGCTTCCTCACCGTTCACCTTGACCTGCGTCGGCAGGCCCATCTTCCCCAGAAGATCGAGGAAGGGCTTGGGCGGCAGGTCCTCGACATTGACCATCTTCTTCACGTCCCACGTCCCGTCGGCGATCAAGAGCGCGGCTGCCACCGGCGGCACACCCGCCGTATAGGATATCCCCTGGCTGCCGACCTCGTTGAAAGCGTCCTTGTGGTCGGCGACGTTGTAGATGAACACTTCCGCGTCCCTGCCGTCCTTCTTGCCCTTGACGAGGTCGCCGATGCAGGTCTTGCCCTCGTATTCCGGCGCGAGTTCGGCCGGGTTCGGCAGGCAGGCCTTGACCACCTTCAAGGGCACGACTTCCTGCCCCTCGGCGGTCAGGATCGGCTGCTCCGATAGAAGCCCGAGATTCTTCAGGACGGTGAACACCTGCACGTAGCGCTCGCCGAAGCCCATCCAGAACCGGACGTCGGCTTGCGGATAGCGCGCCGAGAGCGAGTGGATCTCGTCGTGGCCGGTCATGTAGGTCGGGCGCTTGCCGACCACCGGCAGGTCCCATTCGCGCGGCACCTCGAACATCTGGTTGGTCTGCCAGGCGCCCTTCTGCCAGGAATAGACGACGCCGGTGAACTCGCGGAAATTGATCTCCGGGTCGAAGTTCGTCGCGAACCACTTGCCATGGGATCCGGCGTTGACGTCGACGATGTCGACCGCGGTGATCTCGTCGAGATACTCGTCCTCGGCAAGCCGCGCATAGGCGTTGACCACGCCGGGGTCGAAGCCGGCACCGAGGATCGCGGTGATCCCGGCCTTGGCGACTTCCTCGCGCCGGCGCCATTCGTAATTGCCGTACCAGGGCGGCGTCTCGCAGATCTTCAGCGGGTCTTCGTGGATCGCCGTGTCGATATAGGCCGCGCCCGTCTCGATGCAGGCCGAGAGCACCGACATGTTGACGAAGGCCGAGCCGACATTGATGACGATCGCGGCCTCGACCTTGCGGATCAGCGCGACGGTCGCGGGGATGTCCAGCGCGTCGAGGCGATGGGCCGCGATTACCCCGTCCTTCACCTTCATCGCGCCCTTTTCACGGACGGAGGCGACGATCGCGTCGCACTTCTCCACCGTGCGCGAGGCGATGTGGATCTCGCCGAACCGGTCGTTGGCCTGGGCGCATTTGTGCGCCGCCACCTGCGCCACGCCGCCGGCGCCGATGATCAACACGTTCTTCTTCATTGAGGATTTCCCCTTCAGGAGGTTTTGGCTCCGCCTTACGAGAGGCTGTTTTCAAAGTCGTCATAGGTGAAGTCGCGCACGACCTCGATCTCGCCATCGAGCCGCTTCACCGCGATCGCCGGCATCTTCACGCCGTTGAACCAGTTTTTCTTGACCATCGTATAACCGGCTGCATCCTGAATGGAGATCCGGTCGCCGATTTCCAAGGGCGCCTCGAAGGAAAACGTGCCGAAGACGTCGCCCGCAAGACACGACTTGCCGCAGATCATCACCTCGTGCGGCCCGGTGTTCGGCTCCAGCTTGGCGCTCTCGCGATAGATCAGGAGATCGAGCATGTGCGCCTCGACCGAGGAATCGACGATCGCCAGTTCCTTGCCGTTGAACAGCCGGTCGAGCACCGTCAGTTCCAGCGTGGTCGTCTTCGTGATCGCCGCCTCGCCGGGCTCGAGATAGACCTGGACGCCGTATTTCTCGGCGAAGTCCTTCAGCCGCCGGCAGAAGGCGTCCACCGGATAGCCCGCGCCGGTGAAATGAATGCCGCCGCCGAGGCTGACCCATTCGACCCGTTCGAACAGATGGCCGAACCGCGCCTCGACCGCGCCGAGCATGTCGTCGAACAGGGCGAAATCGCCGTTCTCGCAGTTGTTGTGGACCATGAAGCCGGAGATCTTGCCGAGCACCGCCTCGACCTTCTCCGCATCCCATTCGCCGAGCCGCGAGAACGGCCGGGCCGGGTCGGCGAGATCGAAGGAGGAAGTGGAAACGCCCGGGTTCAGCCGCAGGCCTCGGGTGATCCCGGCACTCGCCGCCTCGAAGCGCTCCAACTGCGAGATCGAGTTGAAGATGATCTTGTCGGCATTGGCGATCACCTCCGCGATCTCGTGATCGGCGTAGGCGACGGAATAGGCATGGGTCTCTCCGCCGAACTTCTTGCGGCCGAGCTTCACCTCGTAGAGCGACGACGAGGTCGTCCCGTCCATGTGCTCGGCCATCAGCGGAAATACCGCCCAGGACGCAAAGCACTTCAGCGCCAGGAGGAGCTTCGCCCCGGAGTTCTCGCGCACCTCGTCCATGACGCGCATGTTGGCGAGCAGCCGCGCCTCGTCAATCAGGTAATAGGGGGTCTGTCGCTCTGCCATGGCCCGCCCGCTTTGCCAGTTGTTCCGGATGAGGGCCGGTGTTTAGGCGAGGGGGGCAGGGGGCGCAAGGGATGGGCCCTCGGAGATGCCAGAAGCGGATCTTCAGCCGAGAGGCACTTTCACTGCCCCCTGGATCACCCCTCGCGGAACTTCTGCCTCGTGATGATCGCGACGAGGATCGTCAGAAGCAGCGTCGTCGCCATGAGGACGAAGGCGACGGCAGCTGCGCCGGGCCAGTTGTTCAGCTGGAACTGGCCGTAGACGAGCGGGGCCATCATGTTGAAGCTCGGTCCGCCGAGAAGCACCGGCGTGGCGTAGGCGTTCATCGCCAGGATGAAGGTCAGGATCGTCCCTGCGGCGATCCCCGGAAGCGCCAGCGGAAGCAGGACGCGGCGCGCCATGGTGAGCGGTGGCGCGCCCAGCGAGAAGGCGGCCTCCTCGACGTTGCGGTTGATGCCCTCGAGGACGCTCTGCAGCGACAGCACCATGTAGGGCAGATTCACCGCGACGATGCCGACGATCACCGTCCCTTCGGTGTACATGAAATCCGTCGGGCCGTCGGTGAAGCCGAGCTTCATCAGCGTGACGCTGAGAAGGCCGCGGCTGCCGAGAAAGCTCATCCAGCCGGCGGCGCGCACGGCGTTGCCGACGAACAGCGGCACGACGATGCCGATGATCATCAGATTCTTGAAGCGCGACCCCGAGCGGGCGAGGACGTAGGCGAGGGGAAAACCGGCGACGAGGCAGATCACCGTCGAGATCAGCCCGACGCGCAAGGTCGTCAGGTAGGCGCTGAGGTAGTACGGGCTGGTGAAGAACTCCACGTAGTTGCTCAGCGTGAAGGTCTCGATCATCAGCTCCATCGGGTCGTACTGGTTGAAGCTGTATCGCAGGAGATAGAGCATCGGACCGATGACCCCGAGGGCGGCGATGAAGGTCGCCGGCCCGATCAGGAATGCCGCGGTCAAGATCTTAGGCCTGGAAGCGGCATTCGCGCTCATCGCCCGTCCCTCTGATGTCGGATGGTTGTCACGTTGGATGATCGAGGGACGGGCGAAGCGCGGTCAGCCGACGAATTCGCGGTCCCACCAGGTCTTCAGGTCGAGATCGTTCTTGGTGAAGAACTCGAAGTCGATCGGATTCATCGCTTCGATCTGCTCGGGCGTGAAGCTGACGCGCTCCTGCAGCTCCTTGGGCATCTCGACATTGGTCGTGCCTGCGTAACCCATGTTCTCGGCGAAGCCGATCTGCGCCTCGGGCTCCAGAAGAGCGTTGAGATAGGCGTAGGCGCCGTCCTTGTTCGGGGCGTTCTTCGGAATGACGAAGCCCGAGACGTAGGGCACCATTCCCTCCGACGGCACGGCCGCGAGAACGTTGATACCCGCTTTCTGCCACTGCAGCGACCGCGCCTTCCACATCGGGCCGCCGTCGATCTCTTCGGTTTGAAGAGCTTGGGCGAAGGCTTCGTTGGTCGGGTAGATGCGAATGCCGGCCTTGCGCAGCTCCATGAGAAGCGCCTTGCCCTTGTCCACGGCGGTCACCGAACCGCCCGCGATCAGCGAGGCAACGGCGATGTTGTGCCGATACTGGATGTCGATGATGCCGATGCGGCTGGCCTTGCTCGGATTGAACAGGTCGGCATAGGCCGAAGGCGCGTCCATCTTGTCCGGATTGTAGAGGAGGACCATGCCCGAGAAGATCTGGGGAACTCCGTAGGGCAGGCGCATGTTGGGCAGAAGCTTGGAGGCGTTCGGGATCTTGTCGAAATCCAGTTCCTCGACCAGCCCCTGGGCGAAGACCTGGTACATCGAGCTGTCCTGGAGGGCGTTGGTGTCGATCGAGCCGCGTGGCAGGCGGCGCTCGGCCAGCATCTTGGCGCGGCGCTCCGGATCGCCCGCCTGGTCCTGGATGATCTCGTAGCCGAGCGGGTTCATGATCGGCTGGTCGATGTTCTCGGTCAGAAGGCGGGCATAGTCGCCGCCCCAGGTGCCGACCACCACCCGGCCGCCGCCCTGCGCGAAGGCGGGCATGCCGGGGAGGATGAGGGAGGACGCGGCCACGCCAGCCGTGCCGGCCAGAAAGCTGCGACGGCTGATCGACATGCTTTTCGATTCTCTGGTCATTTTCGTCTTCCTGTTGGTTGTTACACGTGAGGCATGGATCGTTCCCGCCTCAGGCGGGCGAGGCTGCAAATACGGGCACGTCGCGCGGGAAGGTGACGGAGACCTCGTCGCCGACCGAGGCGCCGCTGTCGCGACCCTTGTTGACGACCTGGGCGATGACGCTGTCGATCTCGTTCAGCTTCACCTCGACGTCGATCGAGCTGCCGAGATAGGAGATCGATTCCACCCTGCCGCGATAGGTGTTGCCCGCATCGCTCGCCGCATCTGCGCCGAGATGGATGCGCTCGGGCCGCAGCGCCACGACCGCCTCGCCCGTCAGGCGCCGCTCGGTCTCGACCGCCAGGCCGCCATGGCTGACGAAGCGTCCGCCGCTGAAGCGCCCCTTGATGAAGCTCGAACGGCCGACGAAGGAGGCGACGAATTCGCTCGTCGGATCGTCGTAGAGTTCGCGCTGGGTCCCGAGCTGCTGGATGCGCCCGTCCTTCATCACCACCATCCGGTCGGCCATGGTCAGTGCCTCCTCCTGGTCGTGCGTCACCATCACCGTGGTGATGCCGAGGCGCTGCTGGAGACTGCGGATCTGGTGGCGCACCTCGTGGCGCAGCTTGGCGTCGAGGTTCGACAGGGGCTCGTCGAGCAGGAGGACGTCCGGCTGGAAGGCGAGCGCGCGGGCGAGCGCCACGCGCTGCTGCTGGCCACCCGACATCTGGCGGGGATAGCGGTCGGCGAGGTGCCCGAGCTGGACGAGATCCAGCGCGGTTGCGACCTTGCTGCCGATCTCGGCCTTCGGGACCTTGTGCATCTCCAGCCCGAAGGCGACGTTCTGGGCGACGGTCATGTGCGGGAACAGCGCGTAGTTCTGGAAGACCAGTCCGGTGGAGCGCTTCCACGGCGGCAGCCGGGTAACGTCGGCGCCGCCGATCGTGACGGTGCCCGTCGTCGGCTCGATGAAGCCGGCGATCATGCGCAAGGTGGTCGTCTTGCCGCAGCCGGACGGCCCGAGCAGCACCAGGAACTCGCCATCGACGATGTCGAGGGTCACGTCCTCGGCGGCCTGAAAGTCGCCGTAGTGCTTGGACAGCCCTTGAAGTTTCACGCCAGCCATATCGCTACACCACTCGGCTAATTCGGACGAAACGGTCCGTGATCAGCATCGCGGCGATGATGATCAGAATCTGCAGGACGGAAATCGCCGCGATCGTCGGGTCGATCTTCCATTCGAGATATTGAAGGATGGCGATCGGCAGCGTCGTCTGGCCCGGCACGACGAGGAAGAGGCTGACCTCGAGATTGCCGAAGGAACTGACGAAGCCGAACATCGCACCGGCGACGATGCCGGGCAGGATCCCCGGCACGGTCACCCGCCGGAAAGCCGTGAACGGATCGGCGCCGAGATTCATCGCCGCCTCCTCCAGCGTCCGGTCGAAACCGATGAGGCTGGCGGTGATCAGCCTGACGCTCCACGGGATGACCAGGAGAACGTGGCCGAAGACGAGGCCCCAGAACGAGCCCATGATCGGCAGCTCGGTGGCGATCGTGGTTTCCACCTGAAAGATGTAGAGCGAGAAGCCGAGCACGATGCCCGGGATGACCAGCGGCATCAAAAGGAGATTGTTGATCGCCCCGCGACCGGTGAAGGCGTAGCGCGTCAGCGCGATCGACGCGGGGATGGCGACGAGGAGGCCGATTGCGGTCGCGACGAGGCCGACCTGAGCACTCAGAAAGAATGCGTCGATGAAGCGTTCGTTGGCGATCGCCCGCGCGTACCACTGCAATGAATAGCCCGTCGGCGGAAAGGACGGGATCTCCTGCTCGTAGAAGGACAGCCACGTCACGAAGATCAGCGGCAAAAGGGCGAAGACGAAGGCGAGGGTGGCGAAAGCGTTCAACGTCCAGCGGCCGAGCCGCCGGTTGGAGAACATTCCGCCGAGGCTCGACCCGGCCGTGCTCATGCGCCCTTCCCGAGACGGTTCTTGTAGAACGCGCCGCCCTTCATGATGGCGCTGAGGTGCCGGCCCTGTCCCTCCAAAAGGGTGACGTCGGCGAGCGGATCGCCGTCCACCACGATCAGGTCGGCCCATGCGCCGGGCGCGATCGTGCCCAACTGGCCGGGCCGGCGCACGATCTCGGCGCCGATCGTCGTCGCGGCGCGAATCACGTCGATCGTCGGCTGGATCTCAGCGCGGATCGAGAATTCGCGGCTCTGGTCCTCGGCCAATGCGCCGAGCAGGTCCGAGCCGTAACCGACCTTGACGCCGGCCGCCTTGCAGATCTCCAGCGAGCGGTAGCCGCCCTCGATGACCATCTCGTTCTTCTCGAGCATCTCCGGGAGCATCCCGTAGTCGGCGGCGCGCTCCTTCATGGCGACGTAGGCGACGAGATTGGCGACGACATAGGCGCCCTTCTCGGCCATCAGGGCGGCGGCGGCCTCGTCGATCAGGTTGCCGTGCTCGATGGTGCGCACGCCGAGGGTCACCGCCCGGGTGATGGCGCTCGCCGAATAGGCGTGGGCGGCGACGTAACGGCCGAACGCATCGGCCTCTTCCACCGCGGCGCTGATCTCGGCATCGGAGAACTGCTCCGACATCAACGGGTCGTAGGGCGAGGCGACGCCCCCCGAGACCATGATCTTGATGTGGTCCGTGCCCTGCCGCATCTGCTCGCGAACGGCCTTGCGCACGGCATCCTCGCCGTCGACGATCAACCGCAGGAAGGCCTGTCCGTTGCAGCAGAGGCAGGGGTAGCCGGGATTGGTGCGGCTGCGCCCGTCGCTGTGGCCGCCGGTCGGCCCGATCGAGCGCCCGGCGATGAACAGCCGCGGGCCCGGGATCAGGCCCTGCTCGACCGCCTGCTTCATGCCCCAGTCGGTGCCGCCGGCGTCGCGCACAGTGGTGAAGCCGCGATCGAGCATATCTTTCAGGCGCTTGGCGCCGCGGGCCGAGGCCAGCGTCAGCGGCACCTCTTCCAGCCGGCGCGTGAACACCTCCGAATGCATGGAATGGACGTGGCTGTCGATCAGGCCCGGCATCACCACCTTGCCGGCGCAGTCCACCAAATCGGCCGAGGCGCTCTGGATCGGGGTGTCGGAGACTTCGCGGATCTTCTCGCCCTCGATGAGAATCTCATATCCGCCACGGGTCTCGCCGAAGGACGGCTCGAGCAGGAGAAGGTTCTTCAAGAGGATCGGCGTGCCGGTCCGGCTGCTGGTCTTGCTCATTGTACGGCTACCTTACGGGTCGCACTGCAGATGCGATGGAAGCGGGTCAAAGGGTGCATTTGTGAAAGACGCCGTCCTTCATGATCGCCTTGAGATGGCGGCCTTGCCCCGCGAGGAGCTCGAGGTTCTGCAGCGGATCGCCATCCACCACGATGAGGTCGGCCAGGGCACCCTCGCGCAGGCACCCGAGTTCGCCCTCCTTGCGCAGAACCTGTGCGCCGATCGTGGTGGCGGAGCGGATGATGTCGATGGCCGGCAGCACCTGCGAGCGAATGGCAAATTCGCGGCTCTGGTCGATGCGCAAGGCCCCCAGAAGATCCGATCCGTAGGCCACCGGCACGCCGGCGCGCTTGCAGATCTCCAGGGAGCGCAGGCCGCCCTCGATGACCATGTCGTTCTTTTCCAGCATGTCCGCGGTCATGCCGAAATCGGCGGCGCGCTCCTTCATGGCGTAATATGCGATGAGGTTTGCCACCATGAACATGCCCTTTTCGGCCATCAGGGCGGCGGCAGGCTCGTCGATCAGATTGCCGTGCTCGATGCAGCGGACGCCGTTCCGGGCGGCCCGGGTGATGGCCTGCGGCGTGTAGGCATGCGCCGTGACGTAGCGGCCGAACGCCGTCGCCTCCTGCACCGCCGCCTGGATCTCCCGCTCGGAATACTGAAGCGAATCGAGCGGATCGTAGGGCGAGGCGACGCCGCCCGACATCATGATCTTGATGTGATCGCAGCCCTGGCGCATCTCCTCGCGCACGGCCTTGCGCACTTCCGTCTCGCCGTCGGCGATGCCCATGGCAAAGGACATCGCGTCGCAGCACGGGCAGCCGATCGAGGTGTCGGTGCGGCGCCGGGCGTCGCTGTGGCCGCCGGTGGGCCCGATGGCGCGGCCGGAGATGAACAGCCGGGGGCCGGCGATTAGGCCCTGTTCGACGCCCTGACGAAGCCCCCAATCGGCCCCGCCGGTATCGCGCACGGTGGTGAAGCCGCGCCCGAGCATCGCCCGCATCTCGGCCATGGCGTTCGCCGTCATCAGGGTGATCGGCGTGCTCTCCATGTTGCGGATGAAGACTTCGCTGAGAACCACGTGAACGTGGCTGTCGATGAGGCCGGGCATGAGGGTGCCGCCGCCGCAATCGATCACGTCGGCGCCGTTCGCGCTGATCTCGCCTTCGCGAACTTCCCGGATCCTGCCGCCTTCGACCAGAAGCGAATGCCCCTGGCGGATCTCGTCCTGCTCCGGATCGAGCATCGCGAAGTTCTTAAACAGCGTCGTTCCCAAGCTACGCCTCCTCGAAGCCACGAGCCCTCGGCCTGCCTGACGGCGCCGAGGACGTGCGGGCAAAACTTCCATCGCCGGACCCGTCGGTCGGGTTCAATTGGCGTCTTGCGCGGATTATGCATACAGATAATATGCAAAGCAAGAGCTGAGCTGCATTGGAATTTTGCACTGTGCAAAAGAAAGGCAGAAGTTGTGAGCCCTGATCGAGACCCACTGCCCGCGACCGTTCTGACAGGGTTTCTCGGAGCGGGGAAGACGACCCTCGTCCGCGAAATCCTGGCCAATCCGCGCGGCCAGCGAATAGGCGTCCTGGTCAATGATTTCGGCGAGATCAACATCGACGCGGCACTGATCGTCGAGGGTTCCGCCAACAGCGTCACGCTCAGCAATGGCTGCGTTTGCTGCACGATCCAATCCGAACTGGTGACGGCGATTCGCGACTTGATCGCGTCGCAACCGGATCTCGATCGCATCGTCATCGAAGCCAGCGGCGTCTCGCGATCGCTTCCCCTCGCGGACACGATGATCTCGGAAGAGCTGCAGGGCCTCGTGAGGCTCGACGGCATTTTCTGCCTCGTCGACGCCGCCGCGTTTCCCGATCTCGACTACGCGACGACGGAGCTGGCGATCGACCAGATCACCGGCGCCGACCTGCTCATCCTGAACAAGGTCGACCTCGTCACGTCAGAGGAGGAAGAGAGGTTGCGCACCCAGCTCGGCGGGCTGACGCCGCATCTGCGCATCGTCCCCTCACGGCATGGCGACGTTCCGCTCGACGTCCTTCTCGGCCCCGCCCGCGGCGAGCGCGTCGCGCAGGAAAGCGGCGGTCATCACGACCATGGCAGCCATGATCACGGGGACCATGATCACGTTCACGGGCCCGACTGCGGCTGCGACGCAGCCCATTTGGCCGAGTCTCACACGAAGGACTTTTCCTCCTGGTCGTGGCGAAGCGATGCTCCGTTGGACGAGAAGCTGTTGCGCCCGGCCCTGAAGCGGGTCGGCGCCGGCCTCCTGCGCGGCAAGGGGGTGCTTCGCGTGCGGGGCGAGAGCGGTGCGGAGGAAATCTTCGAATTCCAGCAGGTCGGCAAACGCCGGCAGATGACCGCGATTGCCGACGTCGAAGCGGCCGAAAGCGTGTTCGTGGCCATCGGCCTCAGCGGGCAGGTGGACGATGCCGCTTTCAAGGCGGAGCTCGATGCCTGTCGGTTGAACTGATCCGGGGCCGAAAAACCGTCGCCCGGCCAGAGCGAAACTCAAAATTCCATCGAACGAGGAAAATCCACGATGACCATTGGTGTGGGCGGATCGACGCCTGAGCAGGAACTGGCGAAGATGCAGGACATGTCCGGCGGCGTCGAGTTCATCGACAATGCCGACCGCGAAGCACGGCTGGACAAGGCCCGGGCGCTGATGCGCGAGCAGAAGATCGACGCCCTCTATCTCGATACGACGGTCAATCTCAATTACTTCACCGGCCTGAACCTGAAGCTCACGGAACGGCTTCACGGCGCCATCCTTCCCGCCGACGGGCCGCTGGTCTATCTCAGCCCCGCCTTCGAGGAGCCGAAGACGCGGTCCATGCTCAAGATCGACGGCGACATCCGGGTCTGGGAAGAGCACGAGGATCCGAGCGCGCTGGTCATCGAAACCGTCGAGAGTCTCGGCATTTCGGCCGGCCGGCTCGCGATCGACCCCAATGCCCCGTTCTTCAACGTCGACGGCCTGCGCCGGTCGGGCAACCGCTACGAACTGGTCAACGGCGCCGCGATCACCGGCGCCTGTCGCTCGGTCAAGACCGCCCGCGAGATCGCCCTTTTGCAGCGTTCCAACGAGATCACGCTGGAGGTCCACAAGGCCGCGGCCCGCATCATGCGCGAGGGCATCGGCACGGTCGAAGTCGAGGAGTTCATTCTCGAAGCCTTCCGGCGCCTGGGCGGCAAGGCGCCCCAGGCCGGCCGGCCGATCGTCCTGTTCGGCGAGGCCACGGCCTATCCGCACGGCGTCGACTATCCGCAGACCCTGAAGGATGGCGACATGGTGCTCCTGGATCTCGGCTGCTTCCTCGGCGACTACCGGTCCGACATGACCCGCACCTACGTCTTCGGCAATGCGAATGCGCGCCAGCGCGAGGTCTGGGATCTGGAGAAGGCCGCGCAACTCGCGGGCTTTGCCGCCGCGCAATTGGGCGCGCCCTGCGAAGCGGTGGATGCCGGCGCCCGCGGCCTGATCGAAGCCGCTCCCGGCTTCGAGAAGGACTACAAGACCCCCGGCCTGCCGCATCGCACCGGCCACGGCATCGGCATCGAAGTCCACGAAGAGAGCTACATCGTCAGGAACAACAAGCGGCCGCTGGAGGTCGGCATGTGCTTCTCGATCGAACCGATGATCTGCATCTACGGCGAGTTCGGCATCCGTCTCGAGGATTGCGCCTACATGGCCGAGGACGGGGTTCGCTGGTTCACCACGCCCAGCCACAGCGTCGACGACCCGTTCGGCTACGAGGCCTGAGCGGCTTCCCCATCGAGGTCGTCGATCGAGACGCGGGTCTGGCTTCCCTGTTCTGACGCAACGCTTCGTTGCGCTGGCATTGAGGGAAGTTCGAGTGTAACGCGCATATGACGTCCGTGGCGAGGCTTCCTCGATTTTGGAGCGCCTCGCCACAGCTAGAAGTTCGTACGCGATCCCGCCAGGAGGCCTCATGGAAGACAAGGACAATAGTCCCCCGACCGAGCGCAAGCGCGGCTCGGGCGTCAAAAGGGTCTATGACGTCCTGCGCGACGAGATCCTCGAACTGGCCCTGCCGCCGGGCACTCCCGTCGACGAGGTTCAGTTGGCCGAGCGCTTCGGCATGTCGCGCACGCCGATCCGGGAGGCGCTGGTGCGGCTCGCGGGCGAGGGGCTGGTCGAGACGCTGCCCAATCGTTCGACGATGGTCTCGAACATCGACTTCCTGAATCTCAACACCTTCTTCGATGCGATCACCTTGATGTACCGGGTGACGACCAGGCTGGCGGCGCAGAAGCACAGCGCTGCCGATCTCGATCGCATCCGGGACCTTCAGGAGAAATACGCCCAGACCGTCGCGTCACAGGACGCGCTCGGCATGATCGCCGCCAACCGCGAGTTTCATGCTGCCATCGCCAAGGCCGGGCGCAATCCCTACTACCACTCGTTGATGATCCGCCTGCTCGACGACGGGCGACGTCTCCTGCGGCTGTATTACCAGTCGTTCGACGACCGGTTGCCCGAACGATACGTCGACGAGCACGCGCAGATCATCGACGCCATCGCCCGTGGCGACGTCGAGGCGGCGGACAGGCTTGCCCGCGTTCATGCCGACCAGATCGTCGCGCAGATCCAGCGCCTGCTCGCGACGGACGCCCGTCAGCATCCGGCGCTCTGAACGGTTCGAGAAGGGTGCATATTTTTTGTCGACAATGAATATGCAAAATCTGTAAGGTCTATGAATGAGCACGGATTGCCGTGTGCCGGCCAAGGAGCGCCCCTATGTCATCGAATGTATTTCAAGGTGTCATCCCGGCCTTGATGACGCCGTGCAAATCCGATCGCTCGCCCGATTTCGTCGCGCTGGCTCGCAAGGGACGCGAACTCGTCGACCTCGGCATGAACGCGGTCGTCTATTGCGGCTCGATGGGCGACTGGCCGCTTCTGACCGACGAGCAGCGCATGGAGGGCGTGCGACATCTCGTCGAAGCCGGTGTGCCGACCATCGTCGGGACGGGTGCGGTCAACACCAAGATCGCCGCGGCACATGCGGCGCATGCGGCGAGCGTCGGCGCGAAAGGGCTGATGGTCATTCCCCGCGTCCTGTCGCGCGGCACCTCGCCGGCAGCGCAAAGGGCGCACTTCTCGGCCGTGCTGGAGGCCGGCGGCGACCTGCCGGCGGTCATCTACAACAGCCCCTATTACGGCTTCGCCACCCGCGCCGACCTCTTCTTCGAGCTGCGTCGCGCCCATCCGAACCTCGTCGGCTTCAAGGAGTTCGGCGGCGCGCAGGATCTCTCCTACGCCGCCGAGACCATCACGTCGGGCGACGACGCCCTGACCTTGATGGTCGGCGTCGACACCAACGTCGTCCACGGCTACGTCCGCTGCGGCGCGCGCGGCGCGATCACCGGCATCGGCAACGCCTTGCCGCGAGAGGTGCTCCAGCTCGTCTCGCTCTGCGAGAAGGCCGCCGCCGGCGATCCCGTGGCGCGCCGGCAGGCCCAGGAGCTGGACGAGGCGCTGATGGTTCTGTCGCGCTTCGACGAAGGCACCGATCTCGTCCTGTACTACAAGCACCTGATGGTGTTGAACGGCGACGAGGAATACCGACTGCACTTCAACGAGACCGATGAACTGAGCCCCGCACAAAAGGCCTTCGCCGAGGCGCAATATGCCCTCTTCAAGGCCTGGTACGCCGATTGGTCGGGCAAGAGCGCCTGACGCGTCTCGAGGGTAGGCCGATGAAGAGAGCGCTCGACCGAGATGCCGAAACCGTCGTCATCGGCGGCGGCATCGTCGGCATCTGCTCCGCCCATGTGCTGGCGGAAAGGGGTTCGAGCGTCATCCTCGTCGAGCGCGGCGAGATCGCCAGGGGTGCCAGCTTCGGCAATGCCGGCGCCTTCGCCTTTTCCGACATCCTGCCGCTCGCCTCTCCGGGCATCATGCGCCGGGCCCCGCGCTGGCTCGCCGATCCGCTCGGCCCCTTGAGCGTTCGCCCCGCCTATCTGCCGAAGATCGCGCCGTGGCTCTGGCGCTTCTGGCGCGCCAGTTCGGCCGAGGCATGCCGCCATTCCACCCGCGCCCAGGCGGGACTGATGCGGCTCGCCCGCAGCGAGACCCATCGGCTGATCGAGGCGGCTGGTCTGCAGTCGCTTCTGCGCTCCGACGGCAATCTCGAACTCTACGAATCCAGCCGGGAGCTCGATGCGACTCGGGCGAGCTGGGCGGCGCGCGAGCGCGAGGGCATCGAATTCCGCCATCTTGCCGGCGAGGCCATTGCCGAGTACCAGCCGGGCCTGTCGCCGCGCTTCACCCATGCGACATTCGTGCCGGGATGGCAGTCGATCTCCGACCCCTACGACTATGCCAATGCGCTCTGGCAGAGCGCCGCCGCTGCCGGCGCCATGCATCGGCTGGGCGAGGTCTCCGGCATCGAGACCGATGAAGACGGTGTGACGGTCGCTTTGGCGGACGGATCGCGCATCCGCGCCCACCACGCCGTCGTTGCGGCCGGCGCCTGGTCGAAGCCGCTCGCCGCCATGCTCGGCGATCGCATCCCGCTGGACACCGAGCGCGGCTACAACACGACGCTGCCGGCCGATGCCTTCGACGTGAAACGTCAACTCACCTTCGGCGGGCACGGCTTCGTCGTCTCGCGGCTTTCCTCGGGCATCCGGGTCGGCGGCGCCGTGGAATTTGCCGGGCTCGATCTGCCGGCGAACTTCCGGCGGTCCGAGGCGATGCTCCGCAAGGCGAAGAGCTTCCTGCCCGGCCTGCGGACCGAGGGCGGGCGGCAGTGGATGGGCTTTCGCCCCTCGCTGCCGGATTCGCTCCCGGTGATCGGCCGCTCCACCGCCAGTCCGCGCGTCGTTCACGCCTTCGGCCACGGCCATCTCGGCCTCACCCAATCGGCGGCGACCGCCCGCCTCGTCGCCGACCTCGTGACGGACCGCCCGCCCGCCATCGATCTTTCACCCTTTCGCCCGAGCCGCTTCTGACAGGATCCGATCCCATGGCCCGCCATTCCTTCTTCTGCATCGACGGTCACACCTGCGGCAATCCGGTCCGCCTCGTCGCCGGGGGCGGGCCGAACCTTTCGGGCGCGACGATGATCGAAAAGCGCGCGCATTTCCTCGCCGAATTCGACTGGATCCGGACCGCGCTGATGTTCGAGCCACGCGGCCATGACATGATGTCCGGCTCGATCCTCTACCCGCCGACGCGCGCCGATTGCGACGTCGCGATCCTCTTCATCGAGACCTCCGGCTGCCTGCCGATGTGCGGCCACGGCACGATCGGCACGGTGACGATGGCCATCGAGCACGGGCTGGTCACGCCGCGCGAGCCCGGCGTCCTGCGGCTCGACACGCCGGCGGGCGTCGTCGTCGCGACCTATCGCCAGGAGGGCGCGCATGTCGAGGAGGTGCGCCTCGTCAACGTGCCCGCCTTCCTGCATTCGCAGAAGCTGGAGGTCGAAAGCGACGCGCTCGGGAGGCTCGAGGTCGACGTCGCCTATGGCGGCAATTTCTACGCCATCGTCGATCCGCAGGAAAACTTCCGCGACATGGCGGACTTCACGGCCGGCGCGCTCGTCGCGATGTCCGGCCAGCTGCGCCGGGCGCTGAACGAGCGCTACACGTTCGTCCATCCGGAAAAGCCTGAGATCTCCGGCCTGTCGCACATTCTGTGGACCGGTGCGCCGACCGTCCCCGGCGCTTCGGCGCGCAACGCGGTCTTCTACGGCGACAAGGCGATCGATCGCTCGCCCTGCGGCACGGGCACCTCGGCGCGCATCGCCCAATGGGCGG
Source organism: Jiella pacifica (assembly GCF_010500815.1). Taxonomy (GTDB): domain Bacteria; phylum Pseudomonadota; class Alphaproteobacteria; order Rhizobiales; family Rhizobiaceae; genus Jiella; species Jiella pacifica. Next base: position 19,914 of record NZ_JAAAMG010000025.1, on the reverse strand, counting down.
CGAAGGGCCAGCTGAAGCCGGGCGACGACTTCGTCCATGAATCGATCATCGGTTCGCTCTTCAAGGGCCGCGTCGAATCCGTAGCAAAGGTCGGCGACCGCGACGCCGTCGTGCCGTCCATCGCCGGCTGGGCCCGCATGACCGGCCTCAACACCATCTTCGTCGACGACCGCGACCCCTTCGCCTTGGGTTTCCAGGTGGTCTGACGCCGACGGACATCAAACGGGAGGTTCGCCGCCGCCCGTCCGAGGCAACCGGCAGCGATCGACCTCGCGATTATGGGAAGGCATCGGTTCAGCGGCATACGGGCGGCTGTCGGCGTCCTTGCCTGTCCATCTCAGCCAATGACCGCCGCGCGCCAGGTGCGGGGCGACACGCCTTTCCAGCCGAGGAACGCCCGGCTGAAATGTGCGGCATCGCCATAACCGAGTTCGAAGGCCGCTCGTGCGATCGAGCATCCTCGGTCGGCGAGGAGGCGTTCGGCTTCGCGTTCGAGCACTGCCGTGAGAAGCGTTTCGAATGTGAGACCATGTTCGGTGAGGCGCCGCTGCAGCGACCGCTTCGGCATGCCGAGACGGTTGGCGACCCAATCCACCGTCGGGCGGCATTCGAGCAGCCTCAGGCCGATCAGATGTTCGACGCAGGCGACGACGTCGTTGACGATCGGATCGTGGCGATCGTCTTCCGGGGCCTGGGCCGTGGTCGTCGCCGAAACGGACGGATTGGCTGCGGCGAGCCCCGTCGCGGGAAAGACGAGGCCGGCGATGGTGCCGAGCGACAGGTCCGTCGAGAGGACGAGTTCGACCGAACGTCTCGATTGCAGCACCGGCCCGGAGAGGAGCGTTTGCGCCGGCGTCCAGTTGCGGCCGAGAAATCGACGGGTGAGATCCAGCATGTAGCCGAGCGCCAGGATCTCGTTCTTCTGTCGCCCGACTTCGCAGCGCTCGGTCACGACGTAGAACCAGTGAGCCAGGCCATCCCGGACGAAGAACTGCATGCTGGTCGAGGATTGCAAAAGCGATCCCATCGTCAGGCTGGCGCGCGCGATCGCGGCTTCCAGGCCCTTTGCGGCCAAGGCGTACTCGCCATAGGCACCGAGCCCGGAGACGCCCGCCTGAAGCGACAGGCGCGCCGGCAGCGCGAGATCTCCGACTTCTCGGGCGGCACATTCCAGCAGGGTGAGCTGATCGCGCAGCGGGATCATTCGCTCGGGCTGGTCGATCAGCTTGAGCGGCAGCTCGGCCCTGGCAAACACCCGAGCGACGTTGCCGCCGGCCCGCTCGACCGCATCCGCGACAGGCCCCATGGATCGGGCCTTGGTCAGGCCCGGTAGCGTCATCTGGCCTGCCCGAGCCGGAAACTCGCCCAGTGGCGCGAAATGGCAAGAAACGCCGTGCGTTCCGGCTCAGTCTTTGGCCGGACCGGTGGTGGGAGGAGCCAGCGCCGCTTCGACGGGACGGGAGGATGACGGATGGAACCGTTGCGCCAGACGCACGACCATGAGGCGGTCGAGGAGAAGTTGAGCCTCGCCTTGCGAGCGGTTCCCGACGTCGTCGGGACATCCGCCGTCATGCGGCTGCCGGCTTGCGAAGGCGAATGGCGGGCGACGGGCATCGACTTGCTCGAAGGGCAGGAGGTTTCTCTACTGTCGCATGGTGTCCTGTGGATCGCCCGCGAGGCTAACATCGGCGTCGGGCCAAACCTAGCCCTGTGGTACAGGATCGGCGACGGCCCCATCGCCAAGGTCGTCGCCGCGACGTTCAGCTTTCGGGCGGAGCGCAGCGGGCCGTTGTTCCTCATCAACCATCTCGCCGGCCAGTGGCTGGACGAGCGCGGCAGCTTCCACCCTTCGTCCGTTCTGGCCGAGGGAGCCCTGTCGGTCGCCGCGATCGTCTGGAATGGCGGTGCCGGGGAGGGGCTCGCCGCGCTGGCGGAACACGACGCAACCAAGCTCGCCGCAGGCGAGATCGAGCGCCTGGCGACCGAGCGGCCGGTGCCGAAAGGATGGTCGGCGCTGTGGCGGGTGGGCCGGGCGTCAATCTTCTGCGAAGAGGTCGGCGAGGGCCCTGCCAGGATCACCTGCCGGTGCCGGGCCGACGCCGGCATCCTCAAATATCCGATCGACGTCTCGCTGACCCCGGACACCCAGCTTGCATGGTCCTGGCGCGTCGAGAGCCTTCCCTCCGCCGTCGCCGAGGATCAGGCGGCGACGCACGACTATCTGTCCATCGCCGTCGAGTTCGATAACGGTCAGGATCTCACCTATTTCTGGAGTTCCTGCCTTCCGCCCGAGACGTCGTTCCGCTGCCCGCTTCCTTGGTGGGACGCGCATGAGACGCATGTCGTCATTCGGTCCGGAACGGCGGATCTCCATCGCTGGCTCGATGAGCGGCGCTCCATTCTTGCCGACTATCGCAAGGCCGTCGGCGGCGAGGCCCCCTCCCGCATCGTCGGCGTCTGGCTGATCGCCCTCAGCCCATTCCAACGCGGAACCGGGATCTGCGACTACGCAAAGATCCGGATCGAAGATCCTGGAGGCGACGTGTCGGTCGGGCCGCGGCCGTGACGCGGCGCTCCGCCGGAGAAGCTCTCTATCCCCTGTACGACCCCTTCGGACAGGATCGATGAACGTCATCTGCACTGGGAGGACACAGTGAAATCGACGAAACAGGTCAGAGCGGCCCTTGCATCGCTGTTGATGACGGGCGCGATGCTGATGTCAGCAAGCGTATCGGCAGCAAGTGGGACACACAAGGTCGCCGTGATCGCGTTCGACTATTCCGACTCCTCCGGAGAGCCGGAGGATCAGACGGCGGAACATGCCGCCCGCCTCGCGCTGTTTCGAAAGACCCTCGAAGCCGATCTCGACGAGGCAGGGTCGCTCGATACGGCGACTATCCCCTGCATGGCACGCGATTGCACCATCTCGACCATGCGGGCCGCCGATCTCTTGGCAGAGTGCCGGGCGGCCGGGTTGGATTTTCTGGTCTTCGGCGGCGTCCACAAGATGAGCACGCTCGTCGGCGGGGGCCGGGTCCTGGTGCTTGACGTGGCCGAGAACAAGTTCGTCTTCGAGCGTATGATCTCGTTTCGCGGCGACGACGACGAGGCCTTCGTCCGCGCCGCCAGGTTCAGCGCGCGGGAGATCGTGCGCACCGTCGCCGCGGAAAAATCCGACGGGCATTGAGCCGGCCGGCACGGACGCGTCCCGCTCGTGGAACGCACGGCGCCTTGTCCGGCGACGGGGCAGGGCGCCTGCCGGCGACCGTCAGAACGCCAGCGCCGCGCCGTCGGCGCGCGGGTCGCTCGCCCCTTCGAGAACGCCGGAGGGATGGCGCACCACGGCGCCGGCATGGCCGGCCATGTCGGAAAAGGCGGCGATGATCTCGGTCTCGTGGCCGGCGGCCTTCAGTGCCGCGACGAGGGCGGGATCGAAGCGGTCCTCGAGCTTCAGCGTCGTCGTCGCGTCGCCCCAGGTCCTGCCGAGCAGCCAGCGCGGCGCCGTCACCGCCTCTTGCAGTCCCTGGTCGAACAGCGCGTAGCGGGTGAAGATCGCGGATTGCGTCTGCGGTTGGCCCTCGCCGCCCATCGTGCCATAGGCCATCACTCGCCCGTCGGACAGTTCGGCCAGCGCCGGGTTCAGCGTGTGGAACGGCTGCCGCCGCGGGCCGATCTGATTGGGGCCGGGGGTGAGCGAGAACCCCGCCCCGCGGTTCTGGAAGAACACGCCCGTCTGCGGACAGGTCAGGCCCGAGCCGAACTCCCAGAAGACGCTCTGGATGAAGCTCACCACCGTGCCGTCCCTGTCGGCCGCGCCCATCCAGATGGTGTCGCCGGCCTTGGCGACGTGCGGCCAGGACAGGGCCGTCTTCGTGTCGATCCTGGCCGCGAGCTCGCCGATGATCTCCTCGCTCAGCCATTCGGTCGCCGGCCGCGCCATGTGGTCCGGATCCCCGAGTTCGGCATTCCTCACGATGAAGGCCTGCTTGGTCGCCTCGATCAGCCCGTGGACATGGTCGAAGCTCTCGCCGGCCGTCACGCCGAGCTTGTCGAACAGGGCGAGGATCATCAGCGACGAGGCGCCCTGCGTCGGCGGCACCATGTTGTGGAGCCGGCCGGCGGAGATCGCCACCGACAGCGGCTCGACCGTCTCGGCCGCGAACGCCTCGAAGTCGGACAGCCGCAGCGGCGAGCCGACGTCTTCGAGGAACGCTGCATGGGACCTTGCGATCGGCCCGCGATAATAGGCGTCGAGGCCCTCTTCGGCGAGGCTCCGCAGCGTCCTCGCGAGCGCCGGCTGCCGCAGGATCGCGCCCGCCAGCGGCGGCCGCCCGTCGACGAGGAACGTCTCGGCAAAGCCCGGCACGTCCTTCAGGCCGTCGAGCTTCGCCGCCGTGCAGTCGGCCTGGTTGCCGGTGACCACCATGCCGTTTTCGGCATAGCCGATTGCCGCTTCGAGCAGCGCTTCGAGCGGAAGCCGGCGGGCCGGATCGACGAGACCCAGCGCCGTCTGCCACCCGGAGATCGTGCCGGGCACGGTCAGCGCCGCATGCGGCCCCCGCGTCGGCATCGCCTCGCCGTGGCCGCGCGTCGCATACCACTCCGGCGTTGCGAGCCCGGCCGCCCGACCGCAGCCGGAGATGCCGACCGGTTTCTCGCCCGGCCGGTGGACGATCCAGAAGCCGTCGCCGCCGATGCCGTTCATGTGCGGATAGACGACGGCGATGGTGGCGGCGGCCGCGACCATCGCCTCGATGGCGGTGCCCCCCTTGGCGAGAACCGCCTGCCCGGCGAGCGCCGCGGCAGTGTGAGGGGCGCTGATGCATCCATTCAGCCCCCTGGCGCTATTCAGCATCATCGTTCCTCCTCACCAGCCGATAGCATCCGGCAGCTACGATGCCGCTTATGGCAAGAGCTATAGCAGAGAAAGTCCGCGGCGCTGCGTCACCCAGCCGGACGCTTGCGCCGGGAAATCACGGCAGCTTGTTCGCAAACAGGCCATCTTCGCCCCGGTCTTCACGCTTTGGCCATATTGCATGGCTTAACCCTGAGGCGAAGGTGGAAACCTTTCGGGGTTGCCTTGGTCCGGGATCGGATGGCGCCGTTTGCCTGCGACGCGACGAGGGGACTTTCGGGTCGCGGCGAAGGGACATTGGATGCCGGCGTCGTGGCGGTAAACTGTTGCCGTCGCGCCAGGACAGGCCGCGGCGCTCCGGAAGATCACGGTCACGTTGGATCGTGGCGAAGGATCCAGGTTCCGCCAGAGCGAATATGCATCTCGGCCGCGCATGACGTCTCGGATGAGGCAGCGCGGACGGGGATCGATGGCTTGGCTTTTCGATGGCGGCTCCGTGGAAGCGGCTTGGCAGGATTCGGGCAGGCTCTGAAGGCCATCTTGACGTGAAACGGGGGCATGAATGACGACCGATCGCACTTCTTCGACGCGCAGGCAGTTTCTACTGGGTGCGGCAACGGCCGGCGCGGCTTTGGTGCCTGGGGCGGCCTTCGCGCAGAATGCGCTGGTCGATCTCCTCAACACGCCGTCGCGCGGCAACTGGGACGACCAGTTCGACACCCGCGGATCGAATGTCCGGCAGGTCGCCTCGAACACGCCGATCTTTTCGCAAGACACGCTGATGTCGACCCAGAGCGCCGTCAATGCCTATCAGGGCATCGTGGCCTCGGGCGGCTGGCCCGAGCTGCCGGCCAACGAAAAGCTGCGGATCGGCTCGGAATCGGGGGTGGTTCCGTTGCTTCGCCGGCGCCTCGCGATCGCCGGCGATCTCTCGGCCTCGGCCGGCGCCTCGACGGTCTTCGACAGCTATGTCGACGCGGCGGTCAAGCGGTTCCAGGCAAGGCACGGCATGCCGGCGGACGGCGTCGTCGGCGAGACCACCTACAAGGCGCTCAACGTTCCGGCCCAGCTGCGCCTCAACCAGCTGATCACCAACGTCGCCCGGCTGCAGGAGATGGTGGCCAAGGATCTCGGCCATCGCTTCGTCGTGGTCAACATCCCAGCCGCTTCCGTCGAGGCCGTCGAGAACGGTCAGGTCGTCCAGCGCCATACGGCGATCGTCGGCAAGATCGACCGCCAGTCGCCGATCCTCGAATCGAAGATCACCAACCTCAATCTCAATCCCTACTGGCACGCGCCGGCCTCGATCGTCCGCAAGGACATCATCCCGCTGATGCGCAAGAATCCGAAATATCTCGAAGAATCGAACATCCACATCTATGACGGCCAGGGCAACGAGATCCCGCCCGAGACGATCGACTGGAACACCGAGGACGCGGTGAAATACCTGTTCCGCCAGGATCCGGGCAAGAACAACGCCATGGCTTCAGTGAAGATCAACTTCCCGAACCCGCATGCGGTCTATATGCATGACACCCCGCAGCAGGGCCTGTTCTCCAACCTCATGCGGTTCGATTCCTCGGGCTGCGTGCGCGTCCAGAACGTCCGCGATCTGATCGTCTGGATCGCCCGCGACGAGCCGGGCTGGGACCGCCAGCGCATCGAGCAGGTGATCGCCTCGCGCCAGCGCCAGGACATCGACCTGACTGCGCCGGTGCCGGTCTTCTTCACCTATGTCACGGCCTGGGCGACCGATCCGAACGTCGTGCAGTTCCGCGACGACATCTATCACCGCGACGGTTCCGAGCAACTGGCGATGAGCGAGCTGACCGCCACGGCCTACAGCGGCGGCGAGCAGAACCCTTACGCCCAGGGCGACGACATCTTCCAGTAAAGGCAGAGCTGAGGCTTTAGCCATCGCCGATCACGTCGAAAGGCGCCCGCGGGAAACCGCGGGCGCCTTTTTTCGTACGATCTCGAAAATGACCGGCGTTGTGAGCGTGTCGCCATGCCGTCAAATGCGGCCTCAGGAAGCGGGGCCTACGCTCCCGAATTAGCTCTGCCGGGCTCGACCAAGGGGTTTGGCGGTCGTCTTGTACAGCCCGAAGCAGGTTCGGGTTTCAGCGTCTTTCGGCGCCTCGTTCACCGCTCGAAAGCGGGCAGGGCGTCGAAGGCGCTCTTCAGCGCGTCGGACCAGCCGTCGGAGATCGTGCGATAATATTCGTCCCGCTGGTCGAAGCGACGGCGGTAGCCTTTGACGCAGCTGTCCTTTTCGTAGAACTGCATGTCGATCGGCAGGCCGACCGAGAGGTTCGACTTGATGGTCGAATCGAAGGAGACCAGCAGAAGCTTGGCGCAGTCCTCCAGCGACATTTCCGGGTCGTAGGTCCGGATGATGATCGGCCGGCCGTATTTGTGCTCGCCGATCTGGAAGAAGGGATTGTCGCGGCCCGCCTCGATGAAGTTGCCTTCCGGATAGATCATGAACAGGCGCGGGCGCCCGCCCTTGATCTGGCCGCCGAGGATGAAGGAGGCGGAGAACACCGCGTCGGCGCTCTGGCCGCCCTGGGCGCTGCCGGAGATCACTTCCTTGACGGTCTCGCCGATCAGGGTCGCCGTCTGGAACATCGATGGCTGGGTGAGGATGCTCGGCTGGCGTTCGGCCGGCGCCAGCTTGCGCTCGTCGAGCAGCGAGACGGTCGCCTGGGTCGTCGCCAGATTGCCGGCCGAGAGCAGACAAAGGAAGCGCTCGCCCGGCACTTCCCAGGTCTTCATCTTGGAGACGACGGAAATGTTGTCGAGGCCGGCATTCGTCCGCGTGTCGGACATGAACACCAGGCCGCGCTCCACCAGAAGCCCAACGCAGTAGGTCATCGAAGTCAGTTGCCTCGCAGTGCAGAGGACGTCGCCCCTGCTCGGGGCGATCATTCGGCGAAAAAAAGCCTGGTGACAACTAACAGATCAGACTTGCCCAAAACCTTTTTGATGCCCTGCGGCGACAATGTGTCACCTACCGTGCCGGAAACGATCGCCGGCGGTCGGCGGAGGCCGCCGACGAGGGCGGCCGAGCGCGGTTCAATGCTTCCCGTTCAAGCGGTCGGATAGAAGCGGTAGTTCTGGCCGATCTCCTGGGCGAGGCGATTGTTGTCGCGGATGAACACCTCGATGAATTCGTGCAGACCGCCGTCGATGGTCTGCCGGACGCTCGTGTCGGAAAGCCGCTGGTTGATCTCTGTCGCCGTCTCGAAGCAGGGGTGGCGGACCTCGTAGTTGCGGTTGAGGTACTTCAGGCTTTCCTCGATCACCGTGTAGCAATAGGCCAGCGAGCGCGGCATGCGGCGATTGAGCATCAGGAAGTCGATGATGTTCACCGCCCGGTACTCGCCGTCATACTCCCAGGCATAGGAGCGGTGCGCGGAGACCGAGCGCAGGATCGAGCGCCACTGGAAGTTGTCGAGCGCCGAGCCGACCTGGCTATGCTCGGGCAGGAGCAGCCAGTATTTGACGTCGAGGATGCGGGCGGTGTTGTCGGCGCGCTCGATGAAGGCGCCGAGATTGCAGAAGTCGAAGATCTCGTTGCGCAGCATCGTCGTCTGGAACGTGCCGCGGATGAGTGCGCCTTGCCGCTTGACGAGGTCGATCACGGCAGGGAGCTCGCGCGCCGTCACGGGAGAGGAGAGCCGCCGCTGGATCACCAGCCAGCTTTCGTTCACCGCCTCCCAGAGCTCGCGGCTGAGCGCCGTGCGCACCATGCGCCCGTTGGTGCGGGCGGTTTCCAGCGAGGCGCGCACGCTCGACGGGTTGTCCCGGTCGCGCAGCATGAAGTCGACGACGGTGTCGGGATCATGGTCCTGGTGCTTGGCGGCATAGGCGGCCTCGACCCCGGCCGAGACCAATACCGATTGCCACTCGTCGGGCTCGGAGGACAGGTTGGTGAGGGCGATGCGCTGGCCGGCGTCGAGCAGGCGGGCGGTGTTTTCGGCCCGCTCGATGTAGCGGAACATCCAGAACAGGCCGTTTGCGGTGCGTCCGAGAAGTGCCATCGCTCAGTCCCTCAAAACCCAGGTGTCCTTGGTGCCGCCGCCCTGGCTGGAATTGACCACCAGAGAGCCCTCCTGGAGGGCGACGCGGGTCAGGCCGCCGGGAATGATGCGGACCTTGTCGGAAACGAGGACGAAGGGGCGCAGGTCGACGTGGCGCGGCGCCAGCCCGCCGTCGACGAGGATCGGCACGGTGGAGAGCGCCAGCGTCGGCTGGGCGATGTAGTTGGCCGGCCGCTTCTTCAGCTTCTCGGCGAAGATCTCCCGCTCCTCCCGCGTCGAGGTCGGGCCGACCAGCATGCCGTAGCCGCCGGAGCCGTGCACCTCCTTGACCACTAGCTCTTCCAGATGTTCGAGCACGTATTTCAGGCTGTCGTCCTCGGCGCATCGCCAGGTCGGCACGTTCTGCAGCTTGGCCTTGTCGCCGGTGTAGAACTCGACGATCTCCGGCATGTAGGAATAGATCGCCTTGTCGTCGGAAATGCCGGTGCCCGGCGCGTTGGCGATGGTGATGCCGCCGTTCTTGTAGACCTCCATGATGCCGGGAATGCCGAGCACCGAATTGGGATTGAACACCTTCGGATCGAGGAAGGCGTCGTCGACCCGGCGGTAGATCACGTCGATCGGCTTGTAGCCCTCGGTGGTGCGCATCTGGATGCGCCCGTCGATCTCGGCGACGTCCGAGCCCTCGATCAGCTCGACGCCCATCTGGTCGGCGAGGAAGGCGTGCTCGAAGAAGGCCGAGTTGTAGATGCCGGGGGTGAGCACGGCGATCGTCGGCGTGCCTTCGCAGGCCGGCGGCGCGACCGCGGCGAGCGAGCGGCGCAGGTGGTGAGGATAGGTCTCGACCGGCCGCACCCGGTTCTGCGCGAACAGCTCGGGAAACATCTGCATCATCGTCTCCCGGTTCTCGATCATGTAGGAGACGCCGGAAGGGGTGCGTGCATTGTCCTCCAGCACGTAGAACTCGTTCTCGCCGCAGCGCACGATGTCGGTGCCGATGATGTGAGTGTAGACGCCGCCGGGCGGCCGAAACCCGCGCATTTCCTCCAGAAACGCCTCGTTGCCGGCGATCAGCCGTTCCGGCACGATCCCGGCCTTGATGATTTCCTGATCGTGGTAGAGATCGTCGAGAAAGGCGTTGAGCGCGGTGACGCGCTGTTCGATCCCCTCGGCCAGGTTGTCCCATTCGGCCTTCGCCATGATGCGGGGCACGAGGTCGAACGGGATCAGCCGTTCCGCCGCTTCCTCCTGCCCATAGACGTTGAAGGTGATCCCGGTGCGCCGGAAGAAGGCTTCCGCCTCGCCGGCCTTTTCGCCGAGCGCGTCCGCGTCCTGTTCCCTGAACCATTCGTAGAATCGCGCATAGGGATCGCGGACGTCTCCCTCCGGAATCAGCATCTCGTCGAATGATTTCACTGGCACCCTCCGTCCACGGTCACAGTCAAAGAGAAAGCCATTTGGCGGAAAATCAAGCCATCCCTTCGATTTGTGTGAGATTGATTAAGATCTGATCATATTGCAGTGCCAGAACGACCGAGTGTGCCAAGGTTTATAGCAGTTCGATGCAGCAGCGACGACCTCGCCGGATGGTGGCGCCGCTGCGGCTCTGGCTGCAAAGGTTTGCCAGCGGCCGTCCTCCCACATTACACATGCCCGGTTTGGAGGACCGGCAGGCGATGGGAAAAATGCGGGACGAGGGAACGACGCGGCTGGACGAGGCGGCACGGGCCGGCTGGCTGTACTACGTCGCCGGCAACACCCAGGACCAGATCGCCGCCAAGCTCGGCATTTCCCGGCAGGCCGCCCAGCGGCTGGTCTCGCAATCGGTGTCGGCGGGCCTCGTTCGCGTGCGCATCGACCACCCGATCGCCGCCTGCCTCGAGCGGGCGGAGAGCCTGAAGCAGCGCTTCGCCCTCAATTACTGCGAGGTCGTGCCGTCCGATCCCGCCTCCGCCTCGACGACCCTCGGCGTCGCCGAGGCCTGCGCCGCCGAGATGGAGCGGCACCTGAAGCGGGAGGCGCCGACGATCCTTGCCGTCGGAACCGGCCGGACGCTGCGCGCGGCGGTCGAGCACCTGCCGCCGATGACCGCGACCCAGCACCGCATCGTCTCGCTCACCGGCAACATCGCCCCGGACGGCTCGGCCTCGGTCTACAACGTCATCTATTCGATGGCCGAACAGGTCAATGCGCGGCATTATCCGATGCCGCTGCCGGTCGTCGTCTCGACGCCGGAGGAGCGCCAGCTCCTGCATCAGCAGAAGGTGGTCGAGATGACCCTGCAGCTCGCGGCAAAGGCCGAGGTGACTTTCGTCGGCGTCGGCGAGATCTCCGCCAAGGCGCCGCTCGTCCTCGACGGCTTCATCACCGGCCAGGAGCAGGAAGACCTGACACGGCAGGGCGCCGCCGGCGAGATCGTCGGTTGGGTTTTCGATACGTCCGGCCAGCTGATCGACTGCCGCTTCAACGAGCGGGTGGCCAGCGCTCCCATTCCCTCGACCCGCCACGGCGACGTCATCGCCGTCGCCATGGGCCCGGCCAAGACCTCGGCGATCCGGGCCGCCGCGACTGGCGGGCTGATCAACGGCCTGATCACCGACGAGGCGACGGCCGAGCGGCTGTTGGGCTGAGCCGTCGCAAAATCGGGCGCAAATGCGTGGTTGTGGCCAGGGCAGGGAGGGACGGGCGAGACGGTTCGGCGCTGTCATGAGCCTCGCTGGCGCGGGGCTGCTTTGGCGCCGCGGGCACTCGCATCTATCGCACTGCACGATTGCATCTGACCCGCACGTCTGGTTCCCTGTTTGGGCAGAGGGTCGAAGGCTCGGCTGCTGCACTGCCGCATGGAATTCGATTGACATTCCGCCGCCGACGGTGAAGTTTTGCCCCGCCATTGAACAAATGCTCATCTCAGAGCTGGGAGGCTTCCATGAGATTTTCCATGCTGACGGCGAGCGCATGCGCGCTGATCGCCGTCGCGGCGACGTCCGCCCAAGCGCAGACGACGCTGACGATCGGCACCGTCAACAACTCCGACATGATCCGCATGCAGGGTCTGACGCCCGAATTCGAGAAGGCGCATCCGGACATCAAGCTGAACTGGGTGACGCTGGAGGAAAACATCCTTCGCCAGCGCGTCACCACCGACATCGCCACCGGCGGCGGCCAGTTCGACGTCATGACCATCGGCACCTACGAAGTGCCGATCTGGGCCAAGCAGGAATGGCTGAAGCCGCTCGACGGCCTCGGCGACGACTACGACGTCGACGACCTGATCCCGGCGATCCGCTCGGCGCTGTCCTCCGACGACAAGCTCTATGCCGCGCCGTTCTATGCCGAGAGCGTGCTGACGCTCTACCGCAAGGATCTGTTCGAGAAGGCCGGGCTGACCATGCCCGAGAAGCCGACCTGGGACTTCATCGCGGAAGCCGCCGAGAAGGTCACCGACAAGGATGCCGGCGTCTATGGCATCTGCCTGCGCGGCAAGCCGGGCTGGGGTGAGAACATGGCCTTCCTCGGCAACATGGCCCGCGAGTTCGGCGCCAACTACTTCGATGCCGACTGGAAGCCGCAGTTCGAGAGCGAGGGCTGGAAGAAGGCCGTCACCCTCTATGTCGACCTGATGACCAAATACGGTCCTCCGGGCGCCGCCTCCAACGGCTTCAACGAGAACCTGCAGCTGTTCGGCCAGGGCAAGTGCGGCATGTGGATGGACGCCTCCGTCGCGGCCTCCTTCGTGACCGATCCCAAGCAGAGCCAGGTGCCCGATCAGGTCGGGTTCGCGCCGGCGCCCTGCGGCGTCGAAGGCTGCCCGAACGACGGCTTCAACTGGCTGTGGGCGTGGTCGCTGGCGATCCCGAACTCCTCGCAGAAGGCCGAGGCGGCGCAGACCTTCATCTCCTGGGCGACGTCGAAGGAATATCTCGAGCTCGTCGCCGAGAAGGAGGGCTGGGCCAACGTGCCTCCCGGCACCCGCACCTCGCTCTACGAGAACCCGAAATACACCGAGGCGGCGCCTTTCGCCGATGCGACGCTGAACGCCATCCAGCACGCCGATCCCTCGCCGACCGACGACAAGCCCTATTACGGCCTGCAGTTCGCGGCGATCCCTGAGTTCCAGGGTCTCGGCACGGCGGTCGGCCAGCAGATGGCGGCGGCGCTTTCCGGTTCGACCTCGGTCGAACAGGCGCTGACGCAGGCCCAGGCGCTCGCCACCCGCGAAATGACCCGCGGCGGTTACATCAAGAACTGATCGCGAGACGATCACCTCGTCGATCACGAGACGGGTACGGGCGGCCGCCAAACGAGCTGCCCGGCCCCAGACCTTCAGGGAGGAAGGCCGAGTTCTGAAAGCGCTGCCGAATGGCGGCCCCCGAATTCGTTCCCGACATCGCCATCCTCCCAATACGCTTGCGTCCCCGCCCTTCGGCATGTCGAATGCCCGAAGGGTCGGAGGCGAGGCGAGATGCAGACCGGCGGCCGCCTTTCGATGCGCGGCTGCCTCTCATCCGCGCTCTTCAAGCCGGCGCGCGGCGGCAGAACGGGCAAGTGGCATGGCGACCCTGCATACCAAGAGCGCGGCGCGCGCGATGATGGCGCCGGCGGTGATCGTCCTCCTGATCTGGATGATCGTGCCGCTGGCGATGACGCTGTATTTCTCGACGCTGAACTACACGCTCTACAACCCGTTCTCGACGCCCTTCGTCGGCTTCGAGAACTACAGCTACTTCCTCACCGATCCGACCTTCCTCGCCGCGCTGGCCAACACGCTGGTGCTGGTTCTCGGCGTCCTCGCCATCACGGTGGGCGGCGGCATCCTGATCGCATTGCTGCTCGACCAGGACTTCTACGGGGTCAACATCGTCCGGCTCCTGGTGATCGCCCCCTTCTTCGTCATGCCGACGGTCGCCGCGCTGGTCTGGAAGAACATGATGATGAACCCGGTCTACGGCGTCATCGGCCAGCTTCTCCAGTCGATCGGCCTCGCTCCGATCGACTGGATGACCGACGTGCCGCTCCTGTCGATCGTCATCATCGTCGCCTGGCAGTGGCTGCCCTTCGCCACGCTCATCCTTCTCACCGCGCTGCAGTCGCTGTCGATGGATCAGAAGGAAGCCGCGGAGATGGACGGGGCCAAGGCGCTGTCGATCTTCTGGTACATCACGCTTCCCCACATGAGCCGGGCGATCACCGTGGTGATCCTGATCCAGACGATCTTCCTGTTGTCGATCTACGCCGAGATCCTGGTGACGACGCAAGGCGGGCCGGGCTCGCAGTCGACCAACATCACCTATCTCGTGGCCCAGCAGGCGACCTCATACGGCGACATCGGCGCGGCGTCGGCCGGCGGCATCGTCGCCGTCATCCTCGCCAACATCGTCGCGATTTTTCTCGTCCGCCTCATCGGCAAGAACCTGGACGCGTGAGGGAGGACTGAAGATGGCACGCAACGTCACCAAGGGGCGCAAGATCGGCACGACCATCCTCGCCTGGTTCGTCGGGCTGGTGATCTTCTTCCCGATCCTCTGGACCTTCCTCACCTCCTTCAAGACCGAGCTGCAGGCGATCTCGATCCCGCCGGTCTTCGTCGGCTTCGACTGGACACTGGAGAACTACGCGACCATCCAGACCCAGTCGAACTACTTCCACTTCATGGCGAACTCGATCTACCTGTCGCTCGGCTCGACGGCGCTCGGGCTGATCTTCGCCATCCCCGCCGCCTGGGCGATGGCATTCTCGCCGACGAAGCGCACCAAGGACGTCCTCCTCTGGATGCTGTCCACCAAGATGCTGCCCGCCGTCGGCGTGCTGATCCCGGTCTATCTGATGTTCATCCGATTCGGCCTCCTCGATTCCCGGCTGGGGCTGATCGTCGTCCTGTTCCTGATCAACCTGCCGATCATCGTCTGGATGCTCTACACCTACTTCAAGGAGATCCCCGGCGAGATCCTGGAAGCGGCGCGCATGGACGGGGCCAGTCTGCGCAAGGAGATCACCCAGGTGCTGGCGCCGATGGCGGTGCCGGGGATCGCCTCGACGATCCTCCTCAACGTCATCCTGTCGTGGAACGAGGCGTTCTGGACGCTCAATCTGACGACCTCGAACGCTGCGCCGCTGACCGCCTTCATCGCTTCATTCTCCAGCCCCCAGGGCAATTTCTACGCCAAGCTCTCGGCCGCCTCGATGCTCGCCATCGCCCCGATCCTGATCGTCGGCTGGTTTTCGCAGAAGCAGCTGGTGCGCGGCCTCACCTTCGGCGCCGTCAAGTAAGGAATTCCGCCATGGGACAGATCCATCTCGAAAAGGTCCGCAAGGCCTTCGGCGACGTCGTCATCATTCCCGAACTCGATCTTCAGATCGAGGACGGCGAGTTCGTCGTCTTCGTCGGCCCGTCCGGCTGCGGCAAGTCGACCCTGCTCAGGCTCATCGCCGGGCTCGAGGACGTCACCGGCGGCAAGATCGTCATCGACGGCAAGGACGCGACGACGCTGCCTCCGGCCAAGCGCGGCCTCGCCATGGTGTTCCAGTCCTACGCGCTCTACCCGCATATGAGCGTCCGCAAGAACATCGCCTTCCCGCTGAAGATGGCCGGTATGGACAAGGCCGAGATCGACAAGCGGGTCGACTATGCGGCGAAGACGCTGAACCTCGACAACTACATCGACCGGCGGCCCGGCCAGCTCTCCGGCGGCCAGCGCCAGCGCGTTGCCATCGGCCGGGCGATCGTGCGCGAGCCGGAGGCGTTCCTGTTCGACGAGCCGCTGTCGAACCTCGACGCCGCCCTGCGCGTCGGCATGCGGCTGGAGATCTCCGAGCTGCACCAGCGGCTGAAGACGACGATGATCTACGTCACCCACGATCAGGTCGAGGCGATGACCATGGCCGACAAGATCGTCGTCCTCAGGGCCGGCAACATCGAGCAGGTCGGCTCGCCGCTGGAGCTCTATCTCCATCCGCGCAACACCTTCGTCGCCGGCTTCATCGGCTCGCCGAAGATGAACCTCCTCGGCGGCAATGAGGCCGCGAAGTATCAAGCGGCGACCATGGGCGTGCGTCCCGAGCACATCAGGCTGTCGACCGCGGACGGCGCCTGGAAGGGCACGGTGAAGGTTTCCGAGCATCTCGGCTCCGACACCTTTCTGCACGTCGAATCGCCGGTCCATGACGAGCCGCTGACGGTGCGCGCCGGCGGCGAGTTTCCGGTGCATGCCGGCGACGTCGTCTATCTGACGCCGGAACCGGACAAGGTTCACCGCTTCGACGACAAGGGTCTCGCCATGAAGGGCAACGGCCGGGCGATCGGCTGACGCCGCGCCGTCTCCTTGAGCGGGCTCTTCCCGCGCCAGTTCCGTCGAGCCCGGCTGCCGAGCGAGCCTTCCCCCGGGCGGCCGCGGCGTCTATCGAATTCTCCCCCGCGCGGGATCGTCCCGCCGCGGCAACGACAAGATCCTCAGGAGACCTGCCATGAGCGTTAGGCTTTCCGCCGCCACCCTCGAAGACATCGCCGGCAAGGCCGCCGTGCCCGGCTACGACCGCGCCAAGCTCGTCCCCGGCATCCTGCATTTCGGCGTCGGCAACTTCCACCGCGCCCATCAGGCGGTCTATCTCGACGATCTGTTCGAGACCGGCGAGGGGCACGACTTCGCCATCGTCGGCGCCGGCGTCATGCCGTCCGACGCCGCGATGCGCGACAAGCTCGCGGGCCAGGACTACCTCACCACCGTCGTCGAGCAGGACAACGCCCGCACCAGCGCCCGCGTCACCGGGCCGATGGTCGACATGCTGCCCGTCGGCGATGCCGCGGCGATCGTCGAGAAGCTGGCAGACCCGGCGATCCGCATCGTCTCCATGACCGTCACCGAGGGCGGCTACTTCATCGATTCCGACGGCGTCTTCGACCCAAGCCATCCGGCGATCGCCGCCGACGGTCAGAACCCGGACCAGCCGAAGACGGTCTTCGGCCTGATCGGCGCCGGCCTGAAGCTGCGCGGCGAGCGCGGCATCCAACCCTTCACCGTCATGTCCTGCGACAACATTCCGCACAACGGCAAGGTCTGCCGCAACGCCGTCGTCGGCACCATGCGGCTGTCCGATCCCGCCTTTGCCGACTGGATCGACCAGACCGTCGCATTTCCGAGCGGCATGGTCGACCGCATCACCCCGGCCACCAGCCAGCGCGAGATCGACCATTGCCGGGAGACCTTCGGCATCGACGACGCCTGGCCGGTCTATTGCGAGGAATTCAAGCAGTGGGTGCTGGAGGACGATTTTCCCGCCGGCCGCCCGGCGCTGGAAAAGGTCGGCGTCCAGTTCGTGCCGGACGTCTCACCCTACGAGACCATGAAGATCCGCATCCTCAATGGTGGCCACGCCATCATCGCCTATCCGGCGGGCCTCATGGACGTCCATTTCGTTCATGAGGCGATGGAGACCGACCTCGTCGCCCGCTTCCTCGACAAGCTCGAGGCCGAAGAGGTCCTGCCGATCGTCCCGCCGGTGCCGGACACCGACCTTGCCGACTACTACGCGCTGATCAAGCGCCGCTTCGCCAATCCGAAGATCGGCGACACCGTGCGCCGGCTCTGCTTCGACGGCTCGAACCGCCAGCCGAAATTCATCATCCTGTCGATCCTCGACAATCTGAAGGCCGGCCGCGACCCGGTGGGCCTGGCGCTCGAGTCGGCTCTCTGGTGCCGCTACTGCCGCGGCGTGACCGACAGCGGCAAGACGATCGAGCCGAACGATCCGAACTGGGGCCACCTCGTCGAGCGCGCCAAGGCGGCCGAGACCGATCCGATGGCCTGGCTGGCGATGAGCGAGGTCTATGGTTCGCTGAAGGACGAGCCGAGGTTCGCCAAGCCCTTCGCCGATTGGCTGGCGATGCTGGCGGAGAAGGGGACGGCGGCGACCTTGAAGGCCTATCTCGGCGAGGGATGATCTCTCCGACCATGCGCGGTCGAAACTCCTGCGGCGGGTGAGGATCTGACCCGCCCGCCGGGTTGAGCCGCAGTCGATCGAGGACGCCGACGCCCCTGCTTTCTCGATTTTGGCCGTGACCTCCGACAACAGTCTGACGACCCGACGAAGGCCACTGAATCATTTCAGCTGGAACTGCCACGATTTCGCGGTCGATTTGTAGTCGAGTTGCGGAGAAAAGACATGCCGGGTGTAAAGAGGCATCGGGATGAGCCAAGGCAAGCTGTTCTCCGGGCCAAGTACTGCCCTGGCATGGAGACGCGCGAATGCGATCGAGAACAAGCCGGGCCCGGTGTTCCACCAGATTCGGCCGTTGAACAATTCCTCCTCCGGCATGCCTATGACGATCTCCATGGCTTCATGCAGCAGGGGATCCTTCTTCGCCAAACTCAAATACATATTCGGCAGTTCGACCGGCGCAACGATGCGTTGAAGCCTGACGCACCGCAGGGCTTTTTCGAAGAAGGGCGGTAGTGACTTGCAGAATTCGTCGGCGTCGATGTAGATCCCGCCATTCTCGTACAGGTAGAATATCCTGAACAGATCGGCTTTCATGGCCGGATGCCCGGCGCGCCTGAATCGCGCGCTGACCTCGCTTCCATAGGTGCGGGCCAGCCAGTCTTCGGCATCCTCTTCGTTGAACAGGGAATAATGAAAGCCGCGCTGTGCCACGGCCTTCCATGTCCTACAGCAACGCTCGACATCGCCCGGGAGGGTTCGACTATCCCAAAACTGCACGATTGCGCGCGGCACTTCCTCGGCGGCGGCGGTATTGGGAAGCATCCGCTGTTTGATGTGGTCGGTGTCGACGACATGCGACAGGTAGAACTGTGAGAGAGAGACTCTCTCTTCATGCGTCCGGCAATTCCTGTCGTGGGCGAGATATGATTTCGATCGCTCTTCCAGCGATTCTTCAGACGTGTCCCGAATGAGTTCGATCGCTGAAAGGAATGACCGAGCGTAGACGTTGCGAAACCGATCGGTCGCAGAGACGGCAGGTTGACGGTCATTGGTATTGCTGACCGACAGAGAAGCATCGATTTCCGTCAGCGCGTGTTCCATGCTTGGACCGTCGAGCCGATACATCGCGGCATAAAGTTCGTGATTCCACGCCGCTTTCCGAAACGAGGCCCGGCCGCTCCGTTTCGCCTTCTCGATAAGTTCTTCATCGTCGATATCGACCATCGATGTGCGAGCTCTCGCGTCAGCGAGGTGCAAACGCAAGCCGAGGGCGTCGTCATCTTGCACGATCAAGGTTCGAGCGTCGTCGAACCAGCCGTTGTTGATGGCGTGGTTCGCAAGTAACGTTCGGATTGGCCCCTCGTGATTCACGGTGCCGACAGCCAATTCGGCTCGTTTCAATTTGTAGAGGGCTGTCTCCAGGCCAAGGAAGCCGAGGATCTGGAAATTGATCGTCCATATGCGGAGCGAATGACGGGATAGTTCTTCCTCTGAGAAAGTGGCAAGCAGGCCCTCGAAGACGGATACGGCCGCGTCGGGATTTCCCCCCCGCAGAAACGCTCCGACTTCATGGGAGACGATGCCAATCAGGTTGTCGATCGCCAGAGATCTCCAATTCGATGCCGGTCCAGTCGCTAAGTATTTTAGAAGAACGTGGCGGGCTTCAGAATGCCGGGATAGTTCACGAAGGGAAATCGCAGAGTCGATCCAGGAACGTTGATCGCCAGGGTGAAGACGAAGCAGCTCTTGAAATTGCGCTAGCGACTTTTCATGATCTCCTTCGTTGCGAGCGTCCAAGGCGCTTTGACGAAGATTGTCGATTTCCTCGGGTGTCGGCATTGGGACTCCATGAAAGTCGGTTTCGAGCAGTGACGGTGCGGCGGTCGTCGCCGACCCAAAGCATCCACCCCTCCCATCGCTGCTGCATTTGATGTTTGGCATATGCCGGCCGCACGGCGTGTCCTCTTAATCTTCTTTCCATGCTATTTTTGGGAAGGAGGACCGAACCATGGGACCGTCACCATCAAGGAAGTCCGCAGGGCCGCGTGATGCGGCCACCAAGGTTGCGCATCATCGCCTGAG
>NZ_JAAAMG010000024.1 GCF_010500815.1 Jiella pacifica | reverse complement strand
GGAAGGGGCCATGCCAGGGTGCGGTCTGTCTTCTGGACGACCAGGATTCTCCCGGCCTCCTTCCCGCTTCCCACCATACATCAATTCGAACACACAGGATTCTCGGGACGGGGCCCGAGAATGACGAAGCGTCGATGTCACGGGCCACTCCGTCAACGCCGAAGCGCAATCAAATGGCACCGCTGGCCGAGCCCAGACAGGCTCGTCTCGATCTCGCCAAGCCTTTCGAAAACGATCGGCTCCCAAGCCTGCCGCGGCCCGAGCGAGCGCCGCGCTCCCACCATGCAGACGCGCGGCGTTCGTCCTCAGAGCGCGCCGCTGCGCTGCTGGATCATCATGAAGGTGTCGAAGTTGTATTCCGACAGCTGCTCCCAGAGATAGCTTTCGGCCCGGAACGCCGTCTGGCTGTCATAGAGCTTCTTGAACTCCGCGTTCTTGCCGGTGATCTCCTGCATGACCTCCTGCGAAGCCTCGAAGCTCGCCTGCATGATCTCCTGGGTGAAGGGGCGGAGCTGTGCGCCCGCGCCGACGAGGCGTTTGATCGCCTTGGGATTCTCCCAGTCGTAGGTGGCCAGCATGTGGCCGTTGGCCGCCTCGCAGGCTGCCTTGACGATGGCCTGATAGGGCTTCGGCAGCTCGTTCCACTTGTCGAGGGTGATCATCGCGTGGGTCGCCGCGCCGCCCTCCCACCAGGCGGGGTAGTAGTAGTAGGGCGCGACCTTCACGAAGCCGAGCTTCTCGTCGTCATAAGGGCCGACGAATTCCACCGCGTCGAGGGTGCCCTTTTCCAGCGACGCATAGATGTCGCCGGCAGGGATCTGCTGCGGCACCACGCCGAGCTTGGCCATCACCTGGCCAGCAAGACCCGCGATGCGCATCTTCAGGCCCTTCATGTCGTCGACGGAGTTGATCTCCTTGCGGTACCATCCGCCCATCTGGGCGCCGGTATTGCCGGCGGGCCGCGCGAAGATCCCCTGCTTTTCGAAGAACGCGTCCAGAAGTTCGTTGCCGCCGCCCTGGTCGAACCAGGCGTTCTGCTGGCGGGCATTCAGCATGAACGGCACAGTCGTCCCGAAGGCGAAGGCCGGATCCTTGCCGACGTAGTAATACGAAGCCGTATGCCCCATCTCGACGGTGCCGTTCTGCACCGCGTCGAGCACCTGGCCGCCCGGCACGATCTCACCGGCGGCGAAGGTCTGGATCTCGAATTGGCCGTCGGTCATCTCCCTAACATAGTCGGCAATGTACCTGGCTGCGCCGAAGAGAGCCGGGAGAGAATTCGGGAAGGACGAGATGCAACGCCACTGGAGCTTCGGATTGCCCTGGGCGATGGCCGGGGCTGCGAGCGTCGCTGCCGCACTGACGCCGGCGGCACCGGTGGCGACACCGCGGATGAATTTGCGTCTGTCCATGATGGTCTCATTCCCTGAAAAGGCGACGCCGCCCAACGGGCGGCGCACGGATTCGATCATCGGGCGAAGCCGATTTCCGGCGCGACCATATGCACCGCTGACGAAAAAGCAACACGAGCCGGCAGAGCGGCGAATTGCGGCACCGTCGAAGCCGGGACACTCACCAATCCCGACCTGAGCTACGTCATCCTGACCGCTGGCGGCGGCGTCTCCGGCACGTTCGACGGCCTGACGGCCGACGAAGACTTCGTCTTCCTCGACCCGGCCCTCACCTATGCGGCAACGAGCGTCACCCTCGGCCTCGACCGCAATGGCACGAGCTTCGCCAGCCTCGCCGAGACGGACAATGGCCGCAATGTCGCAGAAGCGCTCGACAAGGCAGCTTCGGGCGATCTCTTCGATGCCCTCCTGCGCCAGACGACGGCAGCAGACGCCGCCCGCGCCTTCGAACTCGCCTCGGGCGAGGTCTATGGCGGGGTCGGCAGCGCGCTGATCACCTCCGGGCTTCTCAGCGACGACCTCGTCCTGGCCCATCTGCGGGCCCTCGATGCCCGGGCGAGCGCCGCTCGCGGCGTGGCGCCGCTCGCCTACGACGAGACCGCCGATGCCGGCGGGCGCTTCTCGAGCTTCGGCGCTCCCGTCGCCGGAGAGAGCCGCGGCAATCTCGGCGCCTGGGCCGCCGGCTACGGCGACTGGACGCGCTTTTCCGGCGACGGCCTTGCCGACGTCGACAGCGCCACCGGCGGCTTCCTCGCCGGTCTCGACGGCGAGATCGGCGGCTGGGCGGTCGGCATCGCCGGCGGCTATGCCCATACTGACATCGACGCGGACGACCTGCTCAGCTCCGCCGATGCCGACAGCTACCAGGTCACCCTCTATGGCGGACGCAGCTTCGGTGCCCTCAATGTCGGCCTCGGCGGCGCCTATGCCTATCACGACATCGAAGCGTCGCGCTCCGTCGTCTTCCCGGGCTTCTCCGACAGCCTTGCCGCCGACATCGACGCCGACAGCCTGCGGCTGTTCGGCGAGGTCAGCTACGACATGATGCTCGGCGGAATTGCCGCACAGCCCTTCGCCGGCCTTTCCTGGACGCATCTTTCCGTCGACGACTTCACCGAAACCGGCGGTGCCGCCGCGCTTTCGAGCGACGGCTACGACCAGGACCTGGGCGCCTCGACCCTCGGCGTCAGGCTCGCGACCTCCTTCGAGGCGAACGGCATGACGGTCTCGCCGCGGGCGACCCTCGGCTGGCGCCACGCCTTCGGCGACACCCAGCCGGACGTTGCGCTCTCCTTCGTCGACACCGGCGCCGATTTCAGCGTCAGCGGCGCGCCGATCGCCAAGGATGCGGCGATCGTCGAGGCGGGCGTCGACGTGGAGGTTGCGCCGAATGCGACCCTTGGCATCAGCTACCGCGGCAACTTCGGCGACGACGCCAACAGCAACGGCGCGACCGGTCGCTTCGCCGTGAAGTTCTGAGCAGCGGGGTCCAGGCGGATCGCGGGCTCGATCCGCCGCCCTCGCGCTGCCGACGCCGAGCTGTAAGGCATCTGCCAACGAAACGGGCCGCCCCGAAAGGAGCGGCCCGTTTCGTTTGCTGTCGGGAACTGTCCGGCGCGCGCCTTTCGGCGCAGCGCCTTCGACGGCTTTTCTCACAGGGTACCGTTGCGCTGCTGGATCATCATGAAGGTGTCGAAGGTGTATTCCGACAGCTGCGCCCAGAGATAGGCGTCCTTCTTGAAGGCCAGCTGGTTGTCGTAGATCTCCTTGAACGGCGCGTTCTTCGAGGAGACGTCCGCATAGACCTCCTTCGCCGCGTCATACGAGGCCTGCATGATCTCCTGGCTGAAGGCGCGAAGCTGCGCGCCCTGATCGACCAGCCGGCGGATCGCCTGCGGGTTCTTGTAGTCGTAGGAGGCGAGCATGTCGTTGTTGGCCGCCTGGGCGGCCGTTCTCAACAGCGACTGGTACTTCGGCGGCAGGCCATCGTACTTTTCCTTGTTGATGAAGGTCGCCACGGTCGGGCCGCCTTCCCACCAGCCGGGATAGTAGTAGAAGGGCGCGACCTTGACGAAGCCGAGCTTCTCGTCGTCATAGGGGCCGACCCACTCGGCGCCGTCGATGACCCCCTTTTCGAGCGAGGGATAGATGTCGCCGCCGGCAATCTGCTGCGGCACCACGCCGAGCTTCGACATGATCTGGCCGGCAAGACCGGCGATGCGCAGCTTCAGCCCCTTCAGATCGTCGAGCGTGTTGATTTCCTTGCGGTACCAGCCGCCCATCTGGACGCCGGTATTGCCGGCGGGGAAGCCGACGAAGCCTTGCGTGGCGTAGAACTTGTTCATCAGGTCGATGCCGCCGCCATAATAGTGCCAGGCATTGGTCTGGCGGGCGTTGAGGCCGAAGGGAATGGCCGCGCCGAGGGCGTAGGTCACGTCCTTGCCGACGTAGTAATACGGAACCGTATGACACATCTCGACCGTCCCGGACGAGACGGCGTCCGCAGCCTGCAGACCGGGAACGATCTCGCCGGCGGCGAAGACCTGGATGTCGAAATTGCCGTCGGTCGCCTCGCGGACATATTTGGCGATCGTCTCGCCGCCGCCATAGATCGTGTCGAGCGACTTCGGGAAAGACGAGGTCATCCGCCAGGAGATTTTCTCGTTCTCCTGGGCGATGGCGGGTGCGGCGAGCGTGGACGCGGCGGCAGCGCCGGCGCCGATGCCCGCTTTGGTGATGAATGTACGACGATCCAAGATAGAACTCCTCCCAAGTGTCGGTTCCCCGGCCTCTCCTCAGCCGGGACACTGCGGCCGCGATCGCCGCCACCCTTTGTGTTTAACTTTCCGGGCGGCCGATGAAAAGCCGGCCTTCGGCAATCGGGGCGGGTATTTGCGGGTGAGTATTCGCCGGCCTCGTCGAACAAGCGGCTGGCCTCGACCGGCCTGCCCGGGCACCGTCATACCTTTGCTCCGCAGGGCGGACAGGCTATGTGGCAAGACGACATCCGGAAGGCCTGCCATGTCCACCTCTCTCCCTCCCCTCGTCGCCGTGCCGGCCGACGTCCGCGATTTCCAGAACTATCGCTGGCATGCCAGCCCGGACACCTATCTGAAGGCGCTCGCCCGGGTCGCGGGAGTCGTGCCGGTGATCGTTCCGGCGATGACCAGCGAGTTCGACATCGCCGCGATCCTCGATCGCGTCGACGGTGTCCTCACCACCGGTTCGGCCTCCAACGTCCATCCGGCGCGCTACGGCGCCGAGCCGAGCCCCTCCTACGAGCCGTTCGATCCAGACCGCGACGACCTCACCGACCGGCTGATCGCGGAAAGCCTCAACCGCGGCCTGCCGCTGCTCGCCATCTGCCGCGGCCATCAGGAGCTCAACGTCGCCTTCGGCGGGACGCTGGAGACCGAGATCCAGGAATTCGACGGGCGGATGGACCACCGCGCCATCACCCACGAGGACCAGCGCGAGCGCTATGCGACACGCCACGAGGTGGCGATCACGCCCGGCGGCCTGCTGGCCTCGATCGTCGGGCCGGGGCCGATCCGCGTGAATTCGCTGCACCGCCAGGCGATCGATCGCCTCGGCGACGGCCTGCGCGTCGAGGCGAGCGCCCCCGATGGAACGGTCGAGGCGGTTTCGGTGGCGGGCGCGAAGAGCTTTGCGCTCGGCGTCCAGTGGCATCCGGAATTCTGGGCCGAAACGGACGGACCGTCGGCAGCGATTTTCGAGGCCTTCGGCGAGGCATGCCGGGGCTATCGAGATCGCCGCGGCTGATCGGCGATCTCATGCCAACGGGCGAGACGCCGACGCGTCCGCCCGTTCAAGCCGATCAGAGCGTCGTCAGGGCGCCGCCGAGAAGTCCGATGCCGACGACGGTCAGGAGCAATGCTCCGACGATTTCGAGGCCAAGGCCGACGAGCGCGGCGCGTCGGGCATGCCGCCCTGCCCGCTCGATGGCGCCACGCGTCGCGACGGCGAGGGTCGCCAGGGCCGACACGGTGATCGCGGTACCCAGCGACATGGCAAGCACCGAGACGAGACCGCCGAGATAGAGCTGGTTGAGCAGCGCGAAGGTGAGGACGACGATCGCCCCGGCGCAGGGCCGCAGCCCGACGGAGGCGATGAGGGCGGCGGCGGTCTTCAGCGTCAACGGTTCGCGCAGCCTCTCCGGCGAGGCGATGTGCGCCCGGCCGCAGGCGCAGTCGTCCGCGGTCTCGGTGCAGACGACGCCGACCGGTAGCGCCTCGGCGGCGCGCATCGTCGGCGCCCGCGTCTCGGCCGGCGCCGCAAAGGCCAAGGTCCCGCCTGCCGCGCTCGGCCGCGGCGCGAAGACGCCGGAGCGCAGGCGCGACATCCGCTCCGTCAGCCGCCAGCGGCGCCCGAGCTTGGCCGCGGCGCGGGCGAGGAGATAGAAGCCGAACAGCGTCACCATGGCGTAGGAGGCGATCTCCAGCCAGTCGGTGGCGTCGGTCATCGAGATGCCGGTGCCGCGCAGGAGATACCAGCCGGCGCCGACGACGAGGATGGCGCTGACGGCCTGAAGCAGCGAGGAGGCGAAGGCGAGCGCGATGCCGCGCCGCAGCTGCGCCCGACTCGCCAGCATGTAGGAGGAGATGACCGCCTTGCCGTGGCCCGGTCCCGCGGCGTGGAAGATGCCGTAGGCAAAAGACAGGCCGGCCAGGAAGACAAGCGCCCCCTCGCCCCGCTTCAGCCCGATCAGCGCTTCGCGAAGCGCCGAGAAGAACTCGCGCTGGCGGGCGGCGATCTCGATGAACAGCGCCGAGAAGATGCCGTTGCCGGGCGCGGTGACGGGGTCGGACGTGCCGATCCCGATCGAGGAGCGGGCGAAGGCGGGATCTGCCGCGAAACAAACCGCCAGGCAGAGGGCGACGAGGAAGACGGGTCGGATCGCGGCCGAGGCGGGCCGCGGGCGAAACGCTGGCGTCGGCATCAGCATGAAACCTCCAGCCGCGTCGCCAGGATGTCGGCATAGACGTTGGCCTGGTCCTGCGGCACCGCCTCGTCGGTACCAAGGCCTGCGATCGTGTTCATCCAGTTCTTGGCCGCCTCGTCCTCGTCCGGGACGTAGAGCTTCTTGCCGCAGGCCGACGGCAGGTCGATCAGCTGGAAGTCTTCGGCACCCTTGAAGTCGAACGCGACGAAGAAGCTGTCGTCGAAATTCGACACCTTGACCTTCTGGCGCGCCAGATCGATCGGATCCTTCAGCGGCATCTCGAAGAAGAAGATCAGCTGCCCGTTCTCGAACAGCGTGTGCATCTTCTGCGGAGCGACCAGCTTGGCGTCCTGGCCATCCATCTCGACGAAGGTGTAGAAATTCCACTCGGCGATCGAGGTGCGCACCGTCTCGCCGACCGCGTCGAGTTCGTCGGGATCGAGCGTGCCATTGGCGTTCTTGTCGAAGTCGACGACGACCGAGGAGGAAAACAGCTCGTCCATCCGCCAGACGTTACGCACGGCCGTCATCTGGCCCGCGGCGTTGCCGACGATCTCGACATGCGGCTCGACGAATACATGCGGGTGGGCCGCGGCCGACGTCGCGGCCGAAACCAGGCCGAGAACGATCGACAGACCGATCAGGCGACTTGCCAAGGACGATTCCCCCTTCTTCCCGGAAGATGGAAGAGCGGAAAACAATGGCCGAAGTTTGGAAGGGCCGGCCGTCGGGACCGCGCGTCTCAGCGCTCGACGATCACCTGCGCGCCCACATGGACGCGCTCGTAAAGGTCCTTGACGTCGGCGTTGCGCATGCGGAAGCAGCCGGCCGAAGCTGCACTGCCGATCGAGCGGGGCGAATTGGTGCCGTGGATGCGATAGGTCGTCCAGCCGAGATTCATCGCCCGCTCGCCGAGCGGGTTCTTCGGACCGGGGCCGACGGACTGCGGCAGGCTCGGCTTTTTCGCCCGCATGTCCGGCGTCGGCGTCCAGGTCGGCCGCGGCCGCTTCATCGACACCCAGCTCCGGCCGAACCACTGTTCGCTCGGCTTGCCGACGGCGATGTCGTATTGCAGGGCGCGGCCGTTGCCGGTGAGAAGATAGAGCTTGCGCTCCGAGGTCTTGATGACGATCGTGCCGGGATCGCCGCCAGCGTCGAAGACGGTCTCCTGCGGCCCGCCCTTGGCGAAAGCCGGCGCGGCGAAGGACGCCGAAATGGCGATGGCAAGGACGGTGGCGGCGAGAGAATGGCGCATGGCGAGACCGTGGCACGGGGATTCTGAACGCCCCGTTAAGGGCACGTCGAGGCCGGGATTGGGCCACGATTTCGCGACCTGCACAATTGCCGAAAGCGACTTCGACGACCTTTGATCGGCGCGTGATGCCGACAGGTGACGATCGATCCCCCATTTGTCGATCGTGGCCGGAAGCCGAGCGGCCGTCGCCGACGTCGATCGCGCTTTTCGGCAACCGCGTTCTGAGGCATGATGTCGGGCATGACCGATCTTTTGGAAAAAGCCGTCGAAGCCGCGCGCAGGTTGCCGCCCGAAGCGCAGGATGACATCGCCCGTTTGGTGCTCGTCCTGTCGGGTGAGATCGTCGAACCCGTCGCGGTCAATGCCGAGGATCGCGACGCCATATTGCGAGGGCAGCAGGCGGCCCTTCGCGGAGATTTCGCCAGCAGTGACGAGATCTCGGCACTCTGGGCGAAACACGGTCTGTGAAAGTCCGTTTCTCGACACCTGCTTTCCGTGAGCTGTCGGAGATTCTCGACCACTTATCCGCGCATTCCTCGATGGGCGCGCGACAAGTTGCCGCCAGGATCCGAACCATGGCGGGTCAGCTCGGTCGCCAGCCGTTCAGCGGGGTAGAGACGGAAGTTCCAGGGATACGTCGTCTCACCACCGTCCCATATCCCTATCTGCTCTTCTACGAGGTCCACGCCACGGAGATCGTCATCGTCGCGATCCGGCATGGCGCCCGTGATCCGGGCATCTTGCCGTCGAAACGAACGCCCTGAATTAGGAGCAGCACCGCGTCGGCAGGTCCGCACGGCTCTGCCAAAGATCCAGTCATGCCGCCACCAGACGACGGGTCGCACCAAACGCAGGAATACTGCTCTCCGACGGAAGACCGAACTCCGCCGCTTCCCTCGGTGCAGAAGTCGTGGACGAGGCTCTGGGCGGCCTACTCGATCTTCGCCATGCCGCGCGGCACGGCGAACTCTTCGCACCAGATCCACACCTCGTTATAGGCGGCGGGATCGAAACCGGCGGGCATCGCGTAGGACTGCGCGCCGTTCGCCGCCTTCAGCGGCCCGATCAAAGTCTTCGGATCGTAGCCGTCATGGCCGAAGGCAACCTTCGGGTCCGGTGCGCCGTCGAAGGAGAAGTCGGGGCCGAAGTTGATCACGGCCCCGCCCTCGCCGCTGACAATGGTCACGGCACCCGAGACCTCGTGGCCGCTGACACCGGTGAACCGGCCGGACTTCAGCGTCTCGGCAAAGGCCGCACCGGAGAACCCGGCAAATGCGATGATGAAGCAAACGATGGCGCCGAGCGGGACGACGCACCGTGCAACGGGCATGGTCGAGACGATCACGGATCTCTCTCCTGGTCTTCATGCCCCAGACGAGTTTCGCACGTCCCTCAGGATTTGAAACGCCCCGCCGCAATTTTTCTCCCCTTAGGACAGAACGCCCTCAGACCGGCCTCACGCCACGCGGTCGGCCTGCGCGGCATCCGAATTGTCGGGCCTTTGCACCGTCTCGCCCGCCCGCCGGCTGCATTTCTTGAACCACTCCGCCAGGTAGTCGACGAAGACGCGGACCCGCGCCGGCAGATGGCGGCGATGGGGAAAGACCGCGTAGATCCCGGCTTCGCTGGACATGTATTCGTCGAGGACGGTGACGAGCCGGCCAGCTTCGAGATCGGCGCGAACGACGAAGGAGGGGCTGAGCGCGAAGCCGAGGCCGGCGAGCGCCGCGGCGCGCACGGTGACGGGGCTGTTGGCGGTGAACTGGCCGGAGACGGCGACGGAGATCTGCTCCTGGGTCGCAGGATCGCGAAACATCCAGTTGGAGAACATGCGGGAATTGGAATCGACCACTGCCGGATAGTCGACGAACTCGCTCGGATGGCCGGGCTTGCCGAGCCGCGCGACCAGATCCGGGCTCGCGACGATGACGAAGTCGAGCGAGGCGAGCCGGCGCGCGATCATCGCCGAATCATTCAGCCGGGTCATGCGGATGGCGACGTCGAACCCCTCCTCGACCAGATTGACGAAACTGTCGTCGAGATGGATGTCGAGGCTGATGTCCGGAAAGGCCTTGGCGAAATCGACGAGGCAGTGGCCGAGTTCGGCGTCGCCGAAAGTGCGGGCGGCCGAGACGCGGATGCGTCCCTTCGCCTCGCCCGTCGCCTCGCGCGCCTCCTCGTTCAAGCTTTCGAGATCGGCGAGAATCACCCCTGCGCGGCGCACATAGACCTCGCCGGCGGCGGTGAGCGCGATCTGCCGGGTCGTCCGATTGATCAGGAGGACGCCGAGTTCGTCTTCGAGTTCGCGAACGTATTTCGACAGAAGCGCCTTCGAGCGTCCGGTCTTGCGAGCGGCGGACGAAAAGCCCTCGTTTTCCACGACGGCGAGAAAAGCCCGCATGCGAGTCAGCGTGTCCATGGCCCGAGCTTGCTCCAAGCTTGAGAAAGTGGCCGCAAATCCGCAACCCTTCTCCTTCCTTCAACGCCGGCGGCAAAAAATCAACCGTGAGCCGCCGCGGCTCTTGCGTATGACAAAAACTCGTCATACATCGCGACTTGCCCCATGTCGCACGTGCCTGTGGGCGTCCCACGGTCCTCAGATGCGAGGGTAGCCGTGACGGTACCTGGACGTAACACACCCAGTCGATTTCGCGAGCCGCGCGATATCGAGGACGCCTTGAAGCAACGACGGTCCGGGCCTTTCTGGTCTCTCCTGGTCTCCACAGCCGGGAATACTGAAGAGGCACACCATCCTTGCCTGAAGTGCGGCGGGTTCAAGCCCTCCAAAC
Organism: Jiella pacifica; assembly: GCF_010500815.1. Taxonomy (GTDB): domain Bacteria; phylum Pseudomonadota; class Alphaproteobacteria; order Rhizobiales; family Rhizobiaceae; genus Jiella; species Jiella pacifica. Next base: position 70,650 of record NZ_JAAAMG010000024.1, on the reverse strand, counting down.
CATGGCAGACGAAAGCGGAATGCTCGCGTCCTTGCGCGGGTTTCCGACCAAGTCGCGTCGCGAAACCGTGACTCCCGCCAGGCGTTCAGCCATCGGGGGAGCGGTGACGTACGCTCCCTGTCGACCCCCTTTGGTCCCTCGGAGGCACCCATGGTCACTCAGCGCATCACCGATTTCCTCGCCACCCGACGTCCGGACGGCCCTTGCCTCGTCGTTGACCTCGACGTCGTCGAGGAGAATTTTCGCGCCTTCCGTCGCGCCCTGCCCGACAGCGCCATCTTCTATGCGGTGAAGGCCAACCCGGCGCCGGAGATCCTCAAGCTCCTCGCCTCGCTCGGCTCGAACTTCGACTGCGCCTCTGTCGCCGAGGTCGAGATGGCGCTGAACGCAGGCGTCACGCCCGCCCGCATCTCCTATGGCAACACCATCAAGAAGGAGCGCGACGTCGCCAAGGCCCACGCGCTCGGCGTGTCGCTCTACGCCGTCGACTGCGTCGAAGAGGTCGAGAAGATCGCCCGTTCGGCGCCCGGCGCCCGCGTGTTCTGCCGCGTGCTGACCAATGGCGAAGGCGCCGAGTGGCCGCTGTCGCGCAAGTTCGGCTGCGTTCCGGCGATGGCCGTCGACGTCCTCTCCGAGGCCAACCGCCTCGGCCTGAAGGCCACCGGCGTCTCCTTCCATGTCGGCTCGCAGCAGACTGACACCAACGCCTGGGACGCGGCGATCGCCGACGCCAAGTTCGTCTTCGACGCCCTGGCCGAAAAGGGCATCGTGCTCACCCTCGTCAACATGGGCGGCGGCTTCCCGACCCGCTACCTGAAGGACGTGCCGGCCTCTTCGGCCTATGGCCAGGCGATCTTCAACAGCCTGACCAAGCACTTCGGCAATCAGCTGCCGGAGACGATCATCGAGCCGGGCCGCGGCATGGTGGGCGACGCCGGCGTCATCAAGACCGAGGTCGTGCTCGTCTCGAAGAAGTCGAAGGCCGACGAGAACCGCTGGGTCTTCCTCGACATCGGCAAGTTCGGCGGCCTCGCCGAGACGATGGACGAGGCGATCCGCTACCCGATCGTCACGCCGCGCGACGGCGACGAAATGGAACCCTGCGTGCTGGCCGGCCCGACCTGCGATTCGGCCGACGTGATGTACGAAAAGACGCCCTACCCGCTGCCGGTCTCCTTGACCGTCGGCGACGAGCTTCTGATCGAGGGCACCGGCGCCTACACGACGACCTATGCGTCCGTCGCCTTCAACGGCTTCGAGCCGCTGAAGTCCTACGTGATCTGACGGTGGCCATGACCGACCCCCGCAACCTCCGACGATGGGAAGGGCGAAGACCGCCCTTCCGGTCCGGCGCAGACCGCCTCTCGAAGCCGTAAGCTTCGACAGGCGCGGCGCCGGGCTGTTTCGCCCGCGCGCCGCAAGCGGCACGCATTCCTTCAACCTCCTTCTCTGAGTTTCAGGAGGTTTTCGTGACCGCATTCGTCTCCTCGTCCGCCTTTGCCGACGCCATCCCCTTCGCCGCCATTCTCGGCGAGGTGCGCGACCATGTGCCCGCCAGGGAAGCGCTCCTCGACGCAGCCATGGGCCCCGGCCGCACCCGCAAATCCTCCGAGCAGATCCGCGCCGGGCGGCTGCCGGCCGAAGGGCTCGCCTTCTCGGCCCTCAGCCCGGACGGTTCGCTGGTCGGCACCGTGCGTCTGTGGAACGTTTCGGCCGGCACGAAGGACGGCGCCGGCGTTCCTGCGCTCCTCCTCGGCCCTCTCGCCGTTTCCCCGGAGAGCCAGGGCACCGGCCTCGGCAGCCTGTTAATGCGCTGCGCCATCGCCGAAGCGGCAAGGCTCGGCCACGGCGCGATCATCCTCGTCGGCGATCCGGAATATTACGTTCGCTTCGGCTTCTCCGCGGACAAGACCGGGGCGCTTTCGATGCCGGGCCCGTTCGAGCCGCGGCGCCTGCTGGCGTTGGAACTTACCGAAGGGGCACTGGACGGGACTTTCGGGGTCATCGCGCCGACGGGACGATTCGCGCTGGAAGAGCTGTCGCAGATGGTTATGGCGGCATAGTCGAGCGCAGAAGTGGCCGCCTCGGCGGCGACTTCCCCTCCCGCCGTCTTCCCCGGACACCGAGCTTTGGCGACCGACCGCCCCGCCAGCGGGGCGCGCCGTCCATCGGAACCAGCCCCCGGCATCAGCGGCAGGGGCTCGCCTGGCCTGGTGCGCAGGCCGGGATCAGTCGGACGACCGGGCGATCACTCAGGCAGGTCGAACCCGAACCTCGTGAGCCATTCGTCGGTCCATGCGCTGAATGCGGCCTCGGCAGGGGGCGATCCGGCATCGGACCAAAGACCCGTCTCACCGCTCTGCCTCGCGCTGAGGAGCGCGGCGTGCGCCGTATGGAAGTCGTCCATCATCGACTGGTAGGTGCTGTTACCATTGATGTCGGCGATGTTCTCGATCATGCCGCCGCCGGTAAACTTGAAGCCGACGACGAATTCGCCCGCGGAAAACTCTCCGCGATTGTCGCGGATGGTGGTGCCGATCGCGTTGACGATCGCGTTCTCCAAGGTGATTCCGGCATTCTTGCTCTGCTCGGCCTGGACCTTGGCGGCAAATTCCTCGCCGTTTTCCGCGATCAGCTTCTTCAGCGTGTCCTTGACCTGCGGGTCGCTGGACTGGAACAGGTCGGAGTCGAGATAATCGAGAGCGGCCTGAACGACCCCGTCCTGCTTTTGCTTCCCATCCCACAGTCCGTTGTTGATGGAGGAGGAAGCCTGGAGCCGGACGCCACCGGTCTCGCCGGAGACACCCGTCGCAGCCGCCAGGATGGCGTCCGGGGCGGAAGCCTGATCGCCGGCCGTTGCGGCCGTGGTGGAAGGGCTTGCCTGCTGCAGGATCAGCACGGCGGCGCTGTTCGTGGACGCGACGGAAGTCATGGCATGCTCCCTGGCAGTGCACCCCTTCGCCCTGCACGGCAAGGCGGTATCTGGAACGACGGGGTCGCGCCCGCCTCGATCTGCGAACTGCAGATCAGCCGCAGGGTAACTTCGTACTGCTAACGAACCAATAATTGCAGATTTCATCCGCTTCAGCTGGGCATCCGGGAAGAGATGCTTGCGATGGCCTGCCGCGATCGTGGGGCCCTGCCGCCTCGCCGGAATCAGTCCTTGCGACCGCTGGAGAGATCGAGGATCGCCGGGGTCGAGCGCAGCAGCGCCTTGAGATCACGCTCGTCGACCAGTTCCGCCGCTTTGGCGGGGCAGTGCCATTCGCGCCGCCGCTGGGCCATTTCCGGCCATTCTTCGCGCAGAGCGGCGACGGACAACGGATAGACGCGGACTCGGCAGGGAAGTTCGCCGTCCTTGTCGTAGTGGTACTCGCCGACCGCCTTCTTGCCGATCTTTCCGTCGATACCGGCCTCTTCGAACGCCTCGATCCGCGCGGCTTCATGGGGTCGGCGCCCCTTCATCGGCCAGCCTTTCGGTAGCACCCAGCGGCCCGTGTCCCGGGACGTGATGAGGAGCAGTTCCAGCTTGCCATCCGGATTGGTCCAGTAGGGTAAGGCCGCCACCTGCTGCCGATGCTTTCGCTTTTTCATTCGCTCTCTGGATGCCTTATCGTCCGCCGTCGTCCCTAAAGTCCTCCCTATATAGGTCGGGTGCCGGGTATTGGATCATAAACCACTTCAGGAATTCGCGTTTCGGGGGGAGAAGGCAGGACTTTTCTCGCGATCCCGCCACATCGCGGGGACGAAACCTCGTGGCAACGCCCGCAGGCGATGCCGACGCGCCGGGTGCCAGAGAAGAATGGGCGGTCCTGCCGATGCCTCCGATCAGCCCCCGAACGCTGCTTCTGCCCTCGCCAACCCATGGGCGATCAGCCGGTCGATGACTTCGGCATAAGGAACGCCACTCGCTGCCATCACCTTGGAATACATGCTGATGTCGGTGAATCCGGGGATGGTGTTCAGCTCGTTGACGAGCATCTGCATCTCGGCGGTGACGAAGAAGTCGACCCGCGCCATCCCGTCGCATCCGACCGCGCGGAAGGCTCGCGCCGCGAGATCCTTCAGCCGCGCCTCGACCTCTTCCGGCAGATCGGCCGGAACGATCAGGAGCGCGCCGGTCGCGTCGAGATATTTGGCCTCGTAGCTGTAGAAGCCGTGGCTCTGCGCCGGCACGATCTCGCCGGGGCGCGAGACGGTGAGGCTGCCGTCCGGGTTTTCCAGGACGGCGAGCTCGATTTCCCGGCCGGCGACGAATTCCTCGGCGAGGAGCTTGCGATCGTGGCGAAAGCCTTCCTCGAGCGCGCCGGCGTACTCCTGGCTGGCTTCGACCTTGCGCACGCCGACCGAAGAGCCCTGCCGCGCCGGCTTGAGAAAGATCGGAAGGCCGAGCGCGGCCTCGAGCTCGGCAAATCGCGGCGGTGCCTCCGCCCTGATCGTCACGGACCGGGCGACGGGGATGCCCGCTTCCCGCAAAAGCCGCTTGGCGACGTCCTTGTCGAGGGCCGTTGCCGAGCCGAGGATACCGCATCCGGCAAGCGGCACCATCGCCACCTCGCAGAGCCCCTGGACCGCACCATCCTCGCCGGGAAGGCCGTGGAGCACGGGAAAGACCACGTCGATTTTTGGCAAAGGCGATGCGCTGCCGTCGCTCGACAGTGCAACCGCCCGGCCTCGCCCGCCGGCGAGCAGGCAGAGTTCGGCTCCGGTCTCCGGTGCCTCGATGTCGCCTCCGTCGTCTTTCGCCAGCAGCCACCGACCCTCGCGGCCGACGAACACGGGGACGACGTCGTATTTCGCCGGGTCGAGGGCAGCCAGGACGTTGGCCGCCGAGCGAAGCGAAACTTCATGTTCGGCCGATCGCCCTCCGTAGAGGACGGCGACCCGCAAACGATCCGGCGTTGGCACCATGGCGGCCTCCTGTCGAAATTCTCGCCGCCCCGATGCAGGCCAGCCCGTGGCGAGACTCTTTAGCGTCAGAATGGCGAGAGCGCGACCGGCCTTCCGCCCCCCGAAGTGCCTATTCCGCGGCTCCCCCGCCCCGACCTTCGCGCGGCATCGGCGGCGCCGGGATTTCCGGCCGTGGTTCGGGCTCGGCAAGATGGGGATGGCTGCGATAGACGAGATAGGCGGCGATGGCGACGAAGCCGAGGCCGGGAATGACGATCTGCGTCGCCAGCACCGGCTCGCCGATCAGTGCGCATATCGCCCCGCCGAGAAGGCCCGAACCCATCTGGATGAAGCCCATCATCGCCGCCGCAGCCCCGGCCATGTGCGGGAACGGCGCGAGCGAAGCCGTGGTCATCGCCGGCATCACGAGCGCGATGCCGAAGGCATAGAAGGCGACGGGCCCCATGATCGAGACGTAGCTGACGTCTAAGATGGCAATCGACAGCACCATGGCCGTCGCGCCGATGCCGATGAGGCCGAGGCCGAAGGGAACGAGCCGATAGGCGCCGAAGCGGGCCATCAGAAATCTCGCCGCCACCGAGCCGGCGAAGAAGCTGCCCGACTGGGCCAGCATGCCGATGCCGTATTCCGTCGGGGTCAGCCCCGCCACGTCGATGAGCACGAAGGGCAACACCGTCGCGAGCGTATAGAGCGCGCCGACCGAACCGGCGACGGTGAGGCTGGTTGCCAGAAAATGTCGGTTCGAGGTCAGTTCACCATAGGCGGCAAGGATCGCCTTCGGGCGGATGCGGGACGGATCGGGCATGATCGTCTCACGCATGAAGCCAATGGTGACGCCGATCACGGCGAGCCCGAAACCGGCCATCATCAGAAACAGCGAGTGCCAGCCGGCGACGTCCAGCATCAGCCCGCCGATGGTCGGCGAGACGGCCGGCCCGATCGCCAGGATGATGCCGATCGTGTTCATGATTCGCGACGATGTCTCGCCGGTGAACTGATCTCGGACGATTGCCCGGGCCGTGGCGACGCCGACCGACGCGCCGATCCCCTGGAGAAGTCGCGCCGCGATCAATACGGAGATCGATGGCGCGTACACGGCAAGCAACGAGCCCGCCAGATAGATCACCATGAAGGCGATGGTGGTGACCCGCCGGCCGTAGGCGTCCGAAAACGGGCCGCAAATCAGCTGGGTGAAGGCGAAGCCGGCAAAGTAGAGCGCCAGCGAGAGCTTCACGAGCCCGTCGGTCGTCGCGAACTCGGCCACGAGGGTCGGCATCGCCGGCGTGTAGAGCGCCAGCGAGATCGGCCCGATGGCGACGAGGCAACCGCCGATGATCGATGTGCGGCCCTCGGACATGCCGACGGCCGTTGAAGCGGGGGAAGCCAATAGGAAATCCGTTCGGACGAGGTTTCTCACCCACCCTTATAAACTTCTTCCGCCTCCGGAAAGCGAGACACTTCGCCGAAATGGCCGAACCGTTGTCGCAGCGGTCGCTTCAGGCGGTACGGAATATCCATTCTGCCGCCCGACCCTCGCGGTTGGGCACGACCGCCGGATCGTCTGCCAGGATCTGCGGGTCGCTCGTCAGGTTCCGCCTGATCCTCGTCAGCAGCTGGGATATCGCTTCACGCTCCTCGTCGCTGAAGCCGGCGGTCAGCCGTTCGTACATCGCGCCGGCGATCGGCCGGATCTCCTCGAAGACGTCTGCCGCCGCCTGGGTGGTGTTCACGACCTTGGCCCGACGATCGTTCTTGTCCACGGTGCGGACGATCAGGCTGCGATTTTCGAGCCTATCGAGATAGGCCGACATGGTCATCGGCTCGACGCCCATGCGTTCGGCCAAGACGGCCTGCCGCGACCCCTCGAACCGCCACACGTAGATGAGCGCGCGGATCTCACCCGGTGTGAGCGAGAGCCCCGCTTCGACCACCGCACGTTCGAAATCCTGACGAAACAGACGCGCCACGTCGACAAGAAGGAAACCGAGCGGATTGCTTGAGGTGAGTTTTGGCATCTACCAACTTTCAGTCATTTTCCGTAAGCGACGCGACGTCACGAGGAACTGTGTTCCAAATCAGGAGTACTATGAAAAGCATACACCCGATTCATGTGGTATGCATAATTTTTCAATCAGCACTGCGTCGCAATGCGTCGAAATGACACACGATTTTCCGATTCAAAACATGACAAAACCGGTCGAATATTAATGCAACCATTTAAGCATATAACTGTACTGAAATGGGATTTCGCGGGAAACGAAACGAGCAGCCATACCGGTCGGCCGGTACTGGCTGCTCGTGATCATCACTTGTTCGAAGATCCCACCGGAAGCGGGTGGCCCCTCAGCGCGCCTTCTTCTCGAGCCGGCGGCGATGGAGAATGGGCTCCGTGTACCCCGAGGGTTGCACCCGTCCCTCGAAGACGAGGTCGCAGACCGCCTGGAAGGCGATGGACTCGTCGAAACGGCCCGCCATCTTCTCGTAACTCGGATCGGCGGCGTTCTGTGCGTCGACCTTCGCCGCCATCTCCTTCATCGCCTCCATCACCTCGGCCTTGGAGACAACGCCGTGGTGAAGCCAGTTGGCGAGATGTTGGGAGGAAATGCGGCAGGTGGCGCGGTCCTCCATCAACCCGACGTCGTTGATGTCGGGGACCGTCGAGCAGCCGATGCCCTGGTCGATCCAGCGCACGACGTAGCCGAGGATCCCTTGCGCGTTGTTGCGGATCTCGGCCTTGATCTGCTCCTCCGGCCAGTTCGCGCGATTGGCGAGCGGAATGGTGAGAATGTCGGCGAGGAGCGCCCGCCGCCCCTTGGCGGCGATCGCCTCCTGCCATGCCAGGACGTCGACGCGGTGATAGTGGGTCGCGTGCAGCGTCGCCGCCGTCGGGCTCGGCACCCAGGCGCAGTTGGCGCCGGCCTGCGGATGGCCGACCTTCTGGGCGAGCATGTCGTGCATCTTGGCCGGCGCCGCCCACATGCCCTTGCCGATCTGCGCCTTGCCGCGGAAGCCGCAGGCCAGCCCGACGTCGACGTTCCAGTCCTCGTAGGCGCCGATCCAGGTACGGTCCTTCATCACGGTCTTGCGGACCATCGGCCCGGCTTCCATCGAGGTGTGGATCTCGTCGCCGGTGCGGTCGAGGAAGCCGGTGTTGATGAAGAACACCCGGTGCTTCGCCGCACGGATGCACTCCTTGAGGTTGACCGTCGTGCGGCGCTCCTCGTCCATGATGCCCATCTTCAGCGTGTAGCGGTCGAGCCCGAGCGCGTCCTCGACCCTGGTGAAGATCTCCGACGCAAATGCGACCTCGTCCGGCCCATGCATCTTCGGCTTGACGATGTAGACGGAGCGGGCGCGGGAATTGCGAATGCCGCCGGTCTTCTTGAGATCATGAATGGCGATCATCGACGTGATCATCGCGTCCATGATGCCTTCCGGCACGTCGGACCCGTCTTGAAGCCGGATCGCCGGATTGGTCATCAGGTGACCGACGTTGCGGATCAAAAGCAGCGACCGGCCCGGCAGCGTGAAGGGCGTCGCATTCGCGCCGAGATAGTCGCGGTCGGGATTGAGACGGCGGGTGACAGTCTGGCCGCCCTTCTGAAATTCTTCCGAGAGGTCGCCCTTCATCAGACCGAGCCAGTTCCGGTAGACCGCCGTCTTGTCCTCGGCATCGACCGCGGCGATCGAATCCTCGCAATCGCAGATCGCCGTGACCGCCGATTCCATCAGGACGTCGGCGACCTTCGATCGGTCGTTCTTGCCGATCCGGTGCTCGGGATCGATCGAGACTTCGGCGTGCAGGCCGTTGTGCTTGAACAGGACGGCCGAGGGCGAGGCCGGGTCGCCGCGATAGCCGGCGAAGGCCAGCGGATTCTTCAGCCGCGCCTTCTTATCCCCGGCATAGGTCGCAAGCAGCGTCTCGCCGTCGACGGAGTAGGCCTCGACGTCGATGTGGGAGATCCGGTCGAGCGGCGCGACGCCGTCGAGGAAACTCTTCGCCCAGGAGACGACGCGGGCCCCGCGGGCCCGGTCGTAGCCCTTGCCCTCCGGCGCGTCGCCCATGGCGTCGGTGCCGTAGAGCGCATCGTAGAGCGAGCCCCAGCGCGCGTTCGCCGCGTTCAGCGTGTAGCGGGCGTTCATCAGCGGGACGACGAGCTGCGGGCCCGGGATCAAGGCGATCTCCGGATCGACATTGGCGGTTTCGATCCGGAACTCCGGCCCTTCGGGCACGAGATAGCCGATCTCGCGAAGGAAGGCCTGGTATTCCTTCATGTCGATCGACTTGCCGCGGCGCTCGCGATGCCATTCGTCGATGGCGCTCTGCAGCTTTTCGCGCTCGGCCAAAAGTGAACGGTTCTGCGGCGCAAGCGAATTCAGGATCTCGGAAAAGGACGACCAGAAGGCTTCCGCCTCGATTCCGGTGCCGGGCAGAGCCTCCTCATCCACGAAACGCTTCAGAACGTCTGCGACCTTCAGGCCGTGAACTTCGATCATTTCAGGCATTCATGTCCTCCAACGGTGCGTCTTTTCCGCAGATCGGCCATGGCAGGCTCGAAGTCAATCAAATCGCCGGCACCACATCCGCCCACAGCCCCGGCCTTGCGCTCGCCTCCAGGCTGTGGCGATGTCGAGGAAAGGCCGATGCCGCCGCCTCTGCGGCGGCTTGCCGGAAGGGTCGCGTTTGCACAGTGGTCTCGTCGCCCTCGTGGCGATCGCCTATCTGCTCCTGCTCTTCGCTGTCGCCTGGTGGGGCGACCGGCGCGCCGCGGCCCGTCCGGCCGAGGCGAGCCGCCCGGCCGTTTACGCACTTTCGCTCGCGGTCTACTGCACGTCATGGACGTTTCTCGGCTCCGTCGGCGTCGCCGCCCGCGAGGGTTTCGCGTTCCTGGCGATCTATCTCGGCCCGATCCTGGTCTTCCTGCTGGCCCCCGGCTTCATCGAGCGGATCGTCCGGCACGCGAAAGCCGAGAAGATCACCACCGTCGCCGATTTCATCGGCTCGCGCTACGGCAAGAGCCCGGCCGTCGCGGCGCTCGCCACCGTCATCGCGCTGGTCGGCACGGTGCCCTACATTTCCCTGCAGCTGAAAGCGATTTCCACCAGCGTCGCCACCCTCGTCTTCCATTACCGGCCCAATCTCGACGTCCCGCCGCTGTTCGGCGACCTCGCGCTCCTGATCGCCACCGTCCTCGGGCTGTTCGCCATCCTTTTCGGCACGCGCCATGCCGACGCGACCGAGCATCAGGACGGGCTGGTCCTCGCCGTCGCCATGGAGTCGCTGATCAAGCTCGGCGCCTTCCTCGCCGTCGGCATCTGGGCGACCTTCATCCTGTTCGATCCCGCCGACCTCTGGCACGCCGCCACGGCGAGCCTCGCCGTCGAGACCGCCTTCGCCACCCCCTTCGGCGGATCCTTCTTCGCCAGCTTCGGGCTGTCGGCGCTCGCCATTCTGCTGCTGCCGCGACAGTTCCACATGACCGTCGTGGAAAACCGCACCCGCAGCGAAATCCGGCGGGCGCGCTGGCTGTTTCCGATCTATCTCGTCGCGATCAACGTCTTCGTCGTGCCGATCGCCGCCGCCGGTCTCATCCGGCTCGGCCCGCAGTTCGACGCCGACCTCTACGTCCTCGCCTTGCCGCTGTCGGCAGGCTCGGACCTTTTGGGATTGGTCGCATTCATCGGCGCCTTGTCGGCGGCGACCGCCATGGTCATCGTCGCCAGCGTCGCCCTCTCCATCATGATCTCCAACGACCTCGTGCTGCCCTGGCTGCTGAAGCGCCGGGACCGAAGCGACGCCAGCACGGGCGACGAGACCAGGATCATTCTCCGGGTTCGCCGCTCGGCGATCCTCGTCATCGTCTTCTTCGGCTACGTCTACTACCGCTCTGCCGGCGACGGCGCCGGCCTCGCCTCGATCGGGCTGCTCTCCTTCGCCGCCATCGCCCAGCTTGCCCCGGCGCTCATCGCCGGCCTCTACTGGAAGCGAGCCAACGCCCGCGGCGCTCTCGCGGGGCTTTCGGCCGGCATCGCGATCTGGGCGCTGACGCTGCTCCTGCCGACACTCGGCATCGACGTACTGCCCCTGGCGTCTCCACCGCAAAGTGGTGCCGGCCCGTGGATCGACCCGCTGCTCTTCGGCGTCGTCCTGTCGCTGTCGGCCAATATGGGCGGGCTCGTGCTTGGCTCGCTCAGCCGTCCGCCCAAGCCGCTCGAGCGGATACAGGCGGCCGTCTTCGCCGATCGCGACGGTTTTACGGCGATGCCCGGCCGGCGCACGCGCGCCGACGTGCGCGTCGCCGACCTCAAGGCGACCATCGCCCGCTATCTCGGCGCGCAGCGCATGGAACGCGCCTTTTCGGCCTTTGCGAGCAGCCACGACGGCAGCCTCGACGATCGAGAGACGGCTGACGGCAGGACGATCAACTTTTCCGAGCAACTGCTCGCCTCGGCGATCGGCTCGGCATCGTCCCGGCTCGTCCTGTCGCTGTTGTTCGAGCGCCATGCCGATTCCAGTCGCACGGCCCTGCAGCTTCTCGACGACGCCTCCGAGGCGCTCCAATACAACCGTGATCTCCTGCGTATCGCGCTCGACCAGGTCGATCAGGGCCTCGCCGTCTTCGACGGCGACTTCTGCCTGACCTTCTGGAATCGCCAGTTCCGAGACCTGATCGGTCTTCCGCCCGAATTCGGCCAGGTTGGAACACCGCTGACTGCCGTCTTCGACCAGTTGTTGCGCGACGGCGAGATCGACGCCGGCGAATACGCCGCGAGCTTCGACCAGCTGACGCTTCCGCCCGCCCAGCGGCAGATCGCCTTGCGCCAGTCCGGCCGGACCATCGAGATGCGCGTCAACACGATGCCGGACGGCGGCCTCGTCGCGACGATCTCGGACATGACCGAACGGGTCCGCCGCGCCGCCGCTCTCAGAGAGATCAACGAGACGCTGGAGGAGCGGGTCCGCCGCCGTACCGCCGAATTGACGGCGGCCAATCGCGACCTGGCCGAGGCGCGCCGCGCTGCCGAGGCCGCCAACCTGTCGAAGACGCGCTTCCTCGCCGCCGCCGGTCACGACATCCTGCAGCCACTCAACGCCGCGCGTCTTTACGCCTCGGCGCTGGAACAACGGCACGGACGCTCGCCCGGCGCCGAGCTCGCCGGCAACATCGGCTCCTCGCTGGAAGCCGTCGAGGCGATCATCGGAGCCGTGCTCGACATCTCCCGCCTCGACGCGGGCGGCATGGAAGCCAAGCCGAGCGAGTTCCAGCTGCAGCCGCTGCTCAAGCAGATCGAGACCGATCTCAGGCCCCTCGCCGAGGAAAAGGGCCTGTCGCTGCGGTTCATCGAGACCAGCGTCGCGGTGCGATCGGACCGCCACCTGTTGCGCCGGTTGGTGCAGAACCTCGTCTCCAACGCCGTGAAATATACGCGGCAGGGCAAGATCGTCGTCGGTGTGCGCCGACGCGGCCCGGACCGGGTCGACCTCGAGATCGCCGACAGCGGCATCGGCATTCCCGACGACAAGCTCCAGACGATCTACGGTGAGTTCGTTCGGCTCGACGAGGGAACCCGGACCGCCAGCGGCCTCGGCCTCGGCCTGTCGATCGTCGATCGGATCGCCCGCGTCCTCGACCACCAGCTCTCGGCGCATTCGCGCCACGGCCGCGGCACCTCGTTCCGCGTCGGCCTGCCGCTCGCCGAACCGAAATTCGAGGCCTTGGCGTCGTCGGCCTCGCTGCGGACGCCGATGGGCCTCACCGTCGACGGGACGCGGGTGCTTTGCATCGACAACGACGGCGCCATCCGCGACGGCATGAAGGCGCTTTTGTCCGGCTGGGGATGCAGGGTCGAGGCCTTTGTCTCCGCGGGGGAAGCGATTGCAGCGCTTTCGTCCTCCGAGTTCAAGCCCGAACTGGCGCTCGTCGACTACCATCTCGACGAAGGCAGCGACGGGCTCAAGGCGATCGCCGAGATCAGGCGCCGGCTCGACCCGGGGCTCGTCGCCATCCTGATCACCGCCGATCGGTCCGCTACGGTCCGCGATCAGGCGCTGGCGCTCGGCGTCCAGGTGCTGACGAAGCCGTTGAAACCAGCCTCGCTGAGAGCGGCGATGGCCAGCGTCCTGCAGCGCCGGGAGGCGGCGGAATAGGTGGCGGCCGAGGCCGCGGCATGCCGGTTGCCGAGGCTGCTCCGCCGGCGGCGCTTCCCGTCCCAAGCCCGGTGACGAGGGTCGTCCATGAAGCATCCATGACGGCTTGATCCGGCCTGGTCTTTCGGCTTCTTGCAAGTCTTCAATTTTGCAAGAAGGCTGGCTTGAACGGTCGATTTCAATTTGCTGCAATCGGCTCAGGCCGATCGCGCGGCCTGCCGCTCCACAACCGCGAGGTCCGGCCGGAAGAACAGCCCCGCCTTGATGCTCTCGGCGATCCGGTCGGCCTTGAGCTGAAGGAGAGCGGCGGCCTCCGTCGGAAAGCGGCTGGCGGTCGTCTCGTGCCAGATCGCCAGCCAGCGGTCGAACATCGAAGGATCGATCGTCTCGGCGTGGCGCAGGTGGGCCGCGAACGGGTTGCCCTTGTAGCGGCCGGTCCCCAAGATCACCGACGACCAGAATGCCGTCAGCCGCTCCAGATGCGCCGGCCAGTCACCGATTGCGCCTTCGAAGATGGGACCGAGAACCTCGTCCTCGCGCACTTTGGCGTAGAATGCCCGAACGAGGCCGCGTAGCGCCTCCTCATTCAGTGTTGCCAGTTGCTCCGACGGTGTCTGCATTGGGGCCTCTCCAAACATGCATACTAAATACATGTTAAAACGGCCTTATCGCCCCTGGACAAAAGATGCACGAAAAATACATGTTTACAACGGAACGTGCGAACCGACCCGATGCGACTGACCCGCTACACCGACTATTCCCTGCGTGTGCTGATCTACCTCTCGGCCCGACCCGACCGGCTGTGTTCGATCGCAGAAATCGCCGAGGCTTACGGCATCTCGCATAACCACCTGACCAAGGTGGTGCACGAACTCGGCAAGGCCGGCTACGTCACGACCCTGCGCGGCCGCGCCGGCGGCATCAGGCTCGCCAAGCCCGCCTCCTCGATCCGGATCGGCGAGATCGTCCGGGCGACGGAGGACGGGTTCGATCTTGCCGACTGCCGGAACTGCGTGATCGCCCCGGCCTGCGGGATGACCGGCGTGCTCGGCGAAGCGGTCGGGGCGTTCCTGTCGGTGCTCGACCGCTATACTTTTGCGGATCTGCCGAAACGGGAAATCGATATCCTCTCCCTGTTCCCATTGGCCGAAGCTCCCGCGACGGCCGGGCGGATCGCGGCGGGGAAAATCGAGGCATCGCGATGAAGCCGACCGCTGACCTGGTGCCGGGCGCGGTAATGGATGACGCCCGGCCGGCTGGCGACGACGACCTGGAGGTCGACGGCGCGCAGATTGCTCAGGCATTCGGCATTCCGGCCGCGTTCTTCATCGCCGAGATGCGGCGAGGCAATGTGCACGCGACGGTCGAGCGCGGCATCGATGCCGATATCGGGCACTACCGCCTCACGTTCCGCTATCGCGGCCGCAGCCTGCGGTTTCACTTGCCTCCCGATGGGGCGCTGTCTTTGGCGAGCCCGAACGATTTCTGCGCACCCGAATGAGGTCCGCTTGGATTGCCTCACACGGTGCGGTCCTCTCGCCGTGGCGCACCGATCGAATTCATAGCGCGTCGATGGGCACCTTCAGGTAGCGCTTGCCGTTGACCTGCGGCTCGGGCAGCGCGCCGGCCTTCATGTTCACCTGCAACGACGGGATGATCAGCTTCGGCATGTCGAGGGTCGCGTCCCGCTCGGTGCGATATTTGACGAACTCCTCCTTCGTTTTGCCGCCGCCGACATGGATGTTGTGGGCCTTCTCCTCGCCGACGGTGGTCTCCCAGCGGATGTCGCGGCCGTTGGGGCCGTAATCGTGGCACATGAAGAGACGGGTCTCCTCGGGCAGCGCCAGCACCTTCTGGATCGAATCGTAGAGCGTGGCGGCATCGCCGCCGGGAAAGTCGGCGCGGGCCGAGCCGCCGTCCGGCATGAACAGCGTGTCGCCGACGAAGGCGGCGTCGCCCATCACATGGGTCATGCAGGCCGGTGTGTGGCCGGGCGTGTGGATCGCGACGCACTCCATCCCGCCGACGCTATAGGTGTCGCCGTCGTCGAACAGCCGATCGAACTGCGACCCGTCGCGCTGGAACTCGGTCCCCTCGTTGAAGATCTTGCCGAAGGTTTCCTGCACGACGGTGATGTTCCTGCCGATGCCGAGCTTGCCGCCGAGCTTGCCCTGGATGTATGGCGCCGCCGACAGGTGGTCGGCATGGACATGGGTCTCGATCAGCCACTCGACCTTCAGATCATGCGCCTTCACATAGGCGACGATCTCGTCGGCATGGGCGTAGCTGATACGGCCGGCGGCATAGTCGATGTCCATGACGCTGTCGACGATGGCGCAGGCGCTCGATGCCGGATCCTTGACGACATAGCTGATCGTGTTCGTCGCCGGATCGAAGAAGCCCTTCACCTTGGGCTTCACGTCGAGATGGACAGGATAGGTCATGGCAGTTCCTCCTCATTGTGGGTGAAGTCGCTGTCAACTCACACGGCAGGTCTTGATGCCGAGCAGCGAGTAGAGCGGGCAGTTGCCGACGAGGGCGGTCAGAAGCGCGACGGCGCCGAAGCCGTAGAAGGCCCATTCGAGCCAGGTTCCGTCGCCGACGGTCGTGCCGGCGGCGAGGAAGAAGAGTGCGGCGGCGACCACCAGCCGAAAGCCGCGGTCGAGCTTGCCCATGTTTACGGTCATCGTTCGTCTCCTTGGTTGGTGGCGGCTTGCCCGCCGGTGACGACGGCCGGCAGGACGAGCATCCCGCCGGCAGCCGATCAGGCGCCGGATCCGATGTCGGTCAGCCTGAGATACGGCCGCAGCGTCTCGAAGCCCTGAGGGAACTGTTCCTTGGCCTTTTCGTCGGACAGCGAGTTGCGGATGATCACGCGGTCGCCGGGCTGCCAGTCCGCCGGGCAGGCGACGGTCATGCGATCCGTCAGCTGCAGCGCGTCGATGGCGCGCAGGATCTCGGAGAAGTTCCGGCCGATGGTCATCGGATAGGCCATGGTCAGGCGGATCTTCATGGCGGGATCGATGAGGAAGACGCTGCGCACGGCGGCCGTGTCGTCTTCTCCTGGGTGGATCATGCCGTAGAAGGCGGCGACGGCTTTGTCCTTGTCGGCGACGATCGGAAATTTGAGCGTCGTGTGCTGGGTGGCCTCGACGTCGGAGATCCAGGCACGGTGCTCCTCGACGCTGTCGGTGGAGAGCCCGAGCGGCTTGACGTTGCGCTTTTCGAACTCCGGCGCGAGTTGCGCCGTGCGGCCCATCTCGGTGGTGCAGACCGGGGTGAAGTCCGCCGGATGCGAGAAGAAGAACACCCAGGCGCCCCCCGCCCAGTCATGGAAGCGGATGGGGCCCTGGGTCGTGTCGATCTCGAAGTCGGGGGCGGTGTCGCCGATCCTGAGGGACATTTCGGTTTCCTTGCATTGGTCTCGATGGCTCCGCCTGAGCGGCATGCCGCTTTGGCGATAGGGTTGGCTGCACGGGCGAGCGGCGATGCGGCAGGATGGCTGCGTCCGGGACAGGACCCACGCGCCGCCACCGCCGATCTGGGCGGTTCAGATCATTGATTATATATAAACGTATATCATACCTGCTGAGGCTCCTCGAAACCTCTGCCACCCTCCGCGGTGATATCAGCTCCAGATCATATAATAGGTAATTTCATATATTGACAAGAGACAACAATATGCATATTTCGAAATTCAAGCAGACGGAGACCCTATGAGCCATCCCACCCCCCTTGCGCCGTTCCAGCCTCGGATCGGCGACGCAGCGCCGGACTTTTCCTGCCGCACGACGCGCGGCGAGCTGGCGCTGTCGGACTATCGCGGCCGCTGGCTGGTGTTCTTTTCGCATCCGGCGGACTTCACTCCGGTCTGCACCTCGGAATTCGTCGCCTTCGCAAGAGCCGCAAACGAATTCGATGCGATCGGCTGTGACCTGCTGGGGCTGTCGGTCGACAGCCTGTTCTCCCATCTCGCCTGGGTGCGGGCGATCGAGGAACGGTTCTCGCTGAAGATCCCCTTCCCGGTCTGCGAGGATCCGTCGATGGCCATCGCCAGAGCGTACGGCATGCTGGACGCAGCGGCCGGCACGAGCGCCACGGTCCGAGGCCTCTTCGTCATCGATCCGCAGGGCATCGTCCGGATGTCCTCGTTCTACCCGATGTCGACGGGGCGCTCGGTCGCCGAGGTCCTGCGAACCGTCAGGGCCCTGCAGCTGTCCGACGGCCACGACGTCGCGACGCCGGAGGGCTGGCAGCCCGGCGACGAAATCATCGATTTCGCCGACATGGTGCGCGAGGACGGCCTCGGCATATCCGAATGGCTCTACCGAACCCGGACACTGGAGGTCACGAAATGACCGCTTCTCCCATCGTGAAGGGCTTCTACGACCCGCGCACCTTCTCCGTCCAATATGTCGCCGCCTGTCCGGCGACGAAGCGCTGCGCGATCATCGACCCGGTTCTCGACTTCGACCCGAAGTCCGGCGCGACGGCGACGCTGTCGGCCGACGAGATCCTGTCCTATGTCGCGACGCAGGGCCTGACCGTCGAGTGGATCCTCGACACCCATCCCCATGCCGACCACTTCTCGGCCGCCCAATACCTCAAGGCAAAGACCGGCGCGCCGACGGCGATCGGCGACAAGGTGACGAAGGTCCAGGCGCTCTGGAAGGACATCTACAACTGGCCGGACTTTCCGGCCGACGGCTCGCAATGGGACAAGCTGTTCGCCGACGGCGAGACCTTCAAGGTCGGCGAGATCGACGCGAAGGTCCTGTTCTCGCCGGGCCATACGCTCGCCTCGATCACCTATGTCATTGGCGACGCGGCCTTCGTCCACGACACGCTGTTCCAGCCGGACGGGGGTACGGCCCGCGCCGACTTTCCCGGCGGCAGCGCCAGGGTGCTGTGGCATTCGATCCAGGAGATCCTCGCCCTGCCCGATGCGACCCGCGTCTTCACCGGCCACGACTACCAGCCGGGGGGCCGGGAGCCCGCATGGGAATCCACCATCGGCGAACAGAAGCGGGCGAACATCCATCTGACCCGGGCCAGGACCGAGGCGGAGTTCGTCGAACTGCGCGAGGGCCGGGACAAGACGCTGTCGATGCCCAACCTGATCCTCGCGGCGCTGCAGGTGAACACCCGCGGCGGGCGGCTGCCGGAGCCCGAGGACAACGGCACGCGCTATCTGAAGATCCCGCTCGACCGGCTTGCCGGCGCACCTTGGGAGGACGCCCGATGAGCGGCTCTCCCGAACGTCCCGGCGCTGCGGCGCTCGTCCGGCCGGAGATGATCGACGAAGCGGTCGCGCTCCTGAAGCGGCTCGGCCATCCGATGCGGCTGCAGATCGTCTGCCGGCTCGTCGAAGGCGAGATGTCGGTGGCCGAGATGGAAGAGGAACTCGGCCTGCGCCAGCCTTCGCTGTCCCAGCAGCTCGGAGAACTGCGCAATGCCGGCATCATCGAGGCGCGGCGCAAGGCGAAGAACGTCGTCTACCGCCTTGCCGACACGAAGGCCGAACGGCTGGTCGCGACGCTGCACGCGCTGTTCTGCCCCGATCGGGCTCCGCAGGCCAAGACCGCGGCACCGCCGCGGCCCGTCGCCCTCGGCCCGTTTCTCGGCGCCGCCGTCTTCGCCAGGGTCGGCCTCCTGGCTGCCGACAACGACGCCTCTCGAACACCCCCGACCGCACCGAACGGAAGCCCGGCGGCCGACCGCGACTCTCGCTGACGTCCGCCGCCCGGCCCGTCACGGCGCGGTCCCTCGCCCGGCCCCATGGTGACATGGCGCCTCGATCGTCCGGCGCGACAGCGGCTCTGCGCGGGCGACCGATCCGGCGCGCGATGCGGAGCGGCAATCTCCCGGAACGACCGGGCAGCATTTCCAGAACAGGGAGGATATCGACATGGATCCGAAAAGACTCACCGACCAGCTCGCCGTCCGCGACCAGGTGAGACCCGAGGAAATCGCGGCCCTCAAGGCTGCCGGC
Organism: Jiella pacifica; assembly: GCF_010500815.1. Taxonomy (GTDB): domain Bacteria; phylum Pseudomonadota; class Alphaproteobacteria; order Rhizobiales; family Rhizobiaceae; genus Jiella; species Jiella pacifica. The sequence goes on along the minus strand of NZ_JAAAMG010000024.1, from coordinate 51,598 downwards.
TTCCGATCGATCATCGTCAATCGGCCGGATGGCGAGGGCGCCGACCAACCGACCTTCGCGGAGATCGAGCGGGCGGCCCGGGATGCCGGCATCGAGGCCCGCTACCTGCCCGTCGAGACCGGCAAGGTGTCGGACGCCGACGCTGCGAAGTTCGCCGCCGCCATGGAGGAACTGCCGAAGCCGGTTGTCGCCTTCTGCCGCTCGGGCACGCGCTCGACGACGCTTTGGGCCTTGAGCCAAGCCGGGCAGCGCCCCCTCCCCGACATCCTAGCTCGGGCCAAGGCCGCCGGCTACGACATGTCCGGCGTCACCCGGCGCATCGCAAACGGCGGCAACGTGCCAACCGATCCGGCCGAGATCAGCCACGACATCGTCATCGTCGGGGCCGGCGCCGGCGGCATCGCGGCCGCCGCGAGCCTGCTCGCCCGTTACCGCAACCTCGACATCGCCATCATCGACCCGGCCGACATCCACTACTACCAGCCCGGCTGGACGCTGGTCGGCGGCGGCGTCTTCAGGCCGCAGGAGACGCGCAGGGACATGGCCTCGCTGATCCCCGAGGGCGTCAAGTGGATCCGCGCCGCCGTCGCCGCCTTCGAGCCCGACGCCCATGCGGTGATCCTCGAAGGCTGCCGGGTGGTGAAGTACAAGAAGCTGATCGTCGCCCCGGGACTGAAGCTGAACTGGCACGGCGTCGAAGGCCTGGAACAGACGCTCGGGCGCAACGGCGTCACCTCGAACTACCGCTACGATCTGGCGCCCTACACCTGGGAACTGGTGAAGTCGCTGTCCGGCGGCACGGCGCTGTTCACCCAGCCGCCGATGCCGATCAAATGCGCCGGCGCACCGCAAAAGGCGATGTATCTCTCCTGTTTCGAGTGGGAGCGCCGCGGCACGCTCAAGAATACCAAGGTCGAGTTCCTGAATGCCGGCGGCGTGCTGTTCGGCGTCAAGGACTACGTCCCGGCGCTGATGGACTATGTGAAACGCTACGGCATCGATCTCTCCTTCGGCCACGACCTCAAGAAGATCGACGGGTCGGCGAAGACCGCCTGGTTCGAGACCACCGACGCCGAGGGCAACAAGGAGATCGTCGAGCGCCGCTTCGACATGATCCATGTCGTGCCGCCGCAGACCGCCCCCGACTTCGTGCGCGTCTCGCCGCTGGCCAACGAGGCCGGCTGGCTCGAGGTCGACCAGTGGACGCTCCGGCATGTGCGCCACCACGACGTCTACGGCCTCGGCGACGTCATCGGTGCGCCCAATGCCAAGACGGCGGCCGCCGCCCGCAAGCAGGCACCGGTCGTCGCCGAGAACGTCCTGCGCGATCTCGGCCTGATCGATGAGCCGCGCCCGGCGATCTATGACGGCTACGGCTCCTGCCCGCTCACCGTGGAACGCGGCAAGGTGGTGCTGGCGGAGTTCGCCTATGGCGGCAGGCGCGTGCCGAGCTTTCCGAAATGGTTCATCGACGATCTGAAGCCGTCGCGGACGGCCTGGCTGCTCAAGGAGAAGATCCTGCCGCCGGTCTACTGGCAGGCAATGCTGAAGGGCCGCGAGCCGATGGCGAAACCCGAACACGAAACGTCGCCGGCCGCTTGATCAGGCGGTCAGCCGGATCGGCCGGCTGGCGGGCGGCGTCGTACGCCCGTCCCTCGAACTTCAACCTCAACGCCTCGAGGCTCGCCTCGAGTGGACCCGACGATGACCCTCGAGCCGCTGCAATATCTTCTCGGCGCCTTTTCCGGCTCGCTGGTCGGGCTGACGCTCGGCCTGTTCGGCGGCGGCGGCTCGATCCTCGCCGTGCCGCTGATGGTCTATCTCGTCGGTGTGCCGAACGCCCACATGGCGATCGGCACCAGCGCCTTCGCGGTGGCAGCCAATGCCGGTACGAATCTCGTCAGCCACGCCAAGCTTGGCAACGTCAAATGGCGCTGCGCGGCGGTCTACAGCGTCGCGGGAATTCTCGGCGCGCTTCTCGGCTCGACCCTCGGCAAGGCGATCGACGGGCAGAAGCTCCTGTTCCTCTTCGCGCTTCTGATGATCGTCGTCGGCATCCTGATGTTCCGCAATCGCGGGCAGAGCGGCAACGCCGGAGCAGAATGCAACCGCGAGAACGCCCCGAAGGTGGTCGGCTTCGGCGGCCTGACGGGCATCTTCTCCGGCTTCTTCGGCATCGGCGGCGGCTTCCTCATCGTGCCCGGCCTCGTCGCCTCGACGGGCATGCCGATGATCAACGCCATTGGCTCGTCGCTGGTCGCCGTCGCCGCCTTCGGCCTGACGACGGCGCTGAACTACGCCTTTTCCGGCCTCGTCGACTGGCCGCTGGCTCTCGTCTTCGTCGCCGGCGGCATCGTTGGCGGGCTCTTCGGCACGCTCGTCGCCCGCTGGCTCTCGGCCAAGAGGGGCGCGCTCAACGTCGCCTTCGCCGGCCTGATCTTCGCCGTCGCCGTCTATATGCTCTACAAGAGTGCCGCAGCCTTCGTCTGACAGGCGCTCCGCATCACCACCGGGAAGTCCGACATGCCCCTCGATACCGTCACCCCCTTCACGCCCCTCGCCTCCACCCTTGGCGGCTTTCTCATCGGGCTTTCCGCGGTCCTCGTCATGGCCGTCTTCGGCCGCATCGCCGGGATTTCCGGCATCACCACCGGGGCGCTGCCGTTGCGGCGAGACGACTGGGACTGGCGCCTCGCCTTCGTCGCCGGGCTGATCGCCGCGCCGCTCCTCGTCCTGGCGGCCACCGGAACGCCGGTCCGGCAGACGGTTCCGACCGATCTCCTCGCCATGGCCATTGCCGGCCTCCTCGTCGGCTTCGGCACCGTCATGGGCTCAGGCTGCACGTCGGGTCACGGCGTCTGTGGTCTCGCCCGGCTGTCGCCGCGCTCGCTCGTCGCCGTCCTCACCTTCATGGCGACCGCCTTCGTCACCGTCCTCGTCCTGCGTCACATCGTGTGAGACCCATGCGCATCGTTCTCGGCTTCCTTTCCGGCCTCCTCTTCGGCGTCGGGCTCATCCTCGCCGGCATGTCAGACCCCGCCAAGGTGCTGAACTTCCTCGACGTCTTCGGCACCTTCGACCCCAGCCTCGCCTTCGTCATGGGCGGTGCGGCGATCACCACCTTCCTCGGCTACCGCTTGGTCTGGCGGCGCGAGCGCCCGCTGCTTCTGGCCGACTTCCAGATCCCGGGCCGGCGCGACATCGACGGCGACCTCGTCCTCGGCGCGGCGACCTTCGGCATCGGCTGGGGCATCGGCGGGTTCTGCCCCGGGCCGGCCTGGACGGCCCTGCCGCTCGCTGCCCCAGGCACCCTGGTCTTCCTGCCGGCGATGCTGATCGGCATGGCACTCGCCACCATCCTGAAGGAGCGCAGGACCGCCGTCGCCTGAAGCGGCGCTGCCCTCGACCGGAGCGTCCCGCCGCGATGCGTCAGGAGCCGAAGCGAAGGGGCCGATCGGCACTCGCGACCACCAACTCCTCGCCGGCACCGATGTCCCGGCCGGCATGGACGAGTTCTCAGCAAGAACCAGCCACGGGGGCCGGACGTCATGACGTCGAAACTCGATCGCCGGACCATTCTCGCAACGATGCTCGCCAGCGGCGCGGCGCTGGTCGCCGGCCCCGCTCTTGCCGTGACCGATCCGATGTCGAAGGAGGGGCCCGCCGTCCGAAAGGGCCACCCGGCTGACGCTCGCCGCCGGCAAATTTCGTCCACAGGCGCTCGACGCGCTGATGCGCGCCGACGGCCGGCTGACTGACCCGATGATCGAGCCCCATCTGAAGGCCTCCCGCTTCGACGTCGAGGCGCTGCAGCGGGCCTATCGGCGCGACAGGAAACCCATCGACGCGCTCGTCGCGCGGAATTCGGCCCAGGCCGAGGCTTTCGGCTTTCCCGGAACGCCGGCCTATCTCGTGGGGACCGTCGCCTTCCCGGGCGTCCTGACGGTGCAGGACTTCCAGCAGGCGATCAGGGACGCGCTAGCGAAGAACGGCTGATCTCATCCGCCGGATCCAAGGGCCGCGATCCTCCGGCCCGCCTCAAGGTTTTACGATGGCATAGCCGGCCTCGTGCAGCCGAATGAGCTCCGAGACCCCGGCCTGAACCACGCGCGCATAGGGAACGATGTCGGGGCGTTTGCCCTCATTTTTCTCCAGCGTGTCGAGGGTATTGCCGCATGCGGCAAAGCGCACGTTGGGCATGCTCTGGCTGAAGGCTTCGAGACGCTCCAGCACCGGCGACCGGTCGGGCCGCAGCATGTCCATGGCGGGCCCGTAAACGACGATCTCGATGGCGACGCCCTCGGCCTTCTCCGAATAGTCGCGGGAGACGTTGGCGGCGATGTCGAGCGCTGAGCGCATCGCCGTCTCGTCGCGGTCAGAAACCTGCAGGGCGAGCTTGTGGTCGACGAAGCTGAGATCCTCCTCGCCGCTTGACCCGCCGCTCGCCTGCGCATGGGCGGGGCCGGCAAACCCGGCGACAACGGCCATCGCCGCGCCGACCAGAAGGACGCGGAAAACACGCCAACGCGAAGCACGGGTGGTCATCGCCTGAAGATTCCCCGCCCGGTTCGGAACAAGCCTCGGCGGCGGCGGCGCGCGTCGACAAGCAAAGCCTGCAACCGCTCCAATGTTCATGCCCATTTCATCCTCCCGAGTCTCGGGCAGCCCCAACCCGCGCCCGGCAAACCTGCCGCCTCCGCCGGCCGAAGGCTCAGTCGACGCTGCCGCCGGCCGGGCCGCTCTCGTCGCCACCGCCTTCCGGCGTCACGTCCAGCACCTGCGCATGCATGGTGATCTTGACCGGCCCCGGCTTGCAGTCGGTCATGCAGGGATCCGCGTCGTCCTTGTAGTGCTGTTCCTCCGCCCGGTCGTCGGGGACGAACGTGCCGGCATTCGGCATGGTCACCGCAGTAAAGTTCTCATTGGAAAGCTCGAAGTCCTCGTCGGTCTCGATGTCGTTGAGATAAAGCACGTAGGCCGTCAGCGCGTAGACGTCGTCGTTCGACAGCGAGCGGGCATTGCCAAAGGGCATCGCCCGATGGACGTAGTCGTACACCGTCGAGAGATACGGCCAATAGGAGCCGACGGTCTTCACCGGGCGGTCGCGGGTCAAGGTGTCGAAACCGCCGGCGAGTTGCGGCCAGCGGTCGCGGCCCTCGCCGAAGTCGCCGTGGCAGGAGGCGCACTGTTCGGCGAAGATGGTCTCGCCGTCCGACACGGTGCCCTTGCCGACGGGCAGGCCCTTGCCGTCGGGCCGAACGTCGATGTCCCAGGCGGCGACCTCGTCCGGCGTCGCCACTCGGCCGAGGCCGAGACGGCTGCCGGCGCGCGCATCGGTGGACAGGGCCGCGTCGGTCACGGGGCCTTCGGCTGCCTCGGCTTTCTTCGCCGTATCTTGCGCATGGGCGGCCAGCGTCGCCCCGAAGAGGCCGGCCAGGAAGGCGAGCTTACGAAACTTCGACATTTTCGAGCGCTCCGTCCGTCTTGAGATGCCAGGTCTGGATGCCGTTGTTGTGGTAGATCGAATTGGCGCCGCGCACCTTCCGCAGGGCCTCCTTCGTCGGCTGGACGAAGCCCTTCTCGTCCATTGCCCGCGACTGCAGCAGAAGCTCCGAGCCGTCCCAGTCGAAATCATAGTAGAAGCGGTGCACCGCCTTCGGGAAGGATTGCGGGTCGATCCGCGCCGCGTGCCAGTTGCGGCCGCCGTCGAGCGAGACGTCGACGCGGCGGATCGTGCCGTTGCCGGACCAGGCGAGGCCGGTGATCACCGTGCGGCCCTTGCCGTGAGTGACCGGCGCCTGCGGACTCGGCGCAGTGATGACGGATTTGACCTCCATCTGGAAGGTGAACTTGCGCGCCTTCCCGTCGGCGAGGAGGTCGGTGTATTTCGACGTCTCCTCGCGCTGCTCCCACGGCTGGTCGCCGACTTCCAGCCGGCGCAGCCATTTCACCCACATGTTGCCTTCCCAGCCGGGGACGACGAGGCGGACCGGATAGCCCTGCTCAGACCGCAGCGCCTCGCCGTTCATCTTCCAGGCGACGAGGCAGTCGTCGAGGGCCTTTTCCATCGGGATCGAGCGGGTCATGGCGGAAGCGTCCGCCCCCTCAGCCAACAGCCATTTGCCGGAGGATTTCAGCCCCGCCTCGTTCAGGAGGTTTCTCAGCGGCGTCCCGGTATACATCACGCAGTGGACCATGCCGTGGGTATACTGGCAGCCATTGAGCTGCGCCCCGCGCCACTCCATGCCGGTGTTGGCGGCGCATTCGAGAAAGTAGACGCGGTTTTCCCGCGGAAAGCGGTAAAGGTCCTCCATGGTGAAGACCATCGGCCTGTCGACGAGGCCGTTGATCATCAGCCGGTGGTCCTGCGGCGGGATCTCCGCAACGCCGCCGTGATGGCGCTCGAAACACAGGCCGTTCGGGGTGATGATGCCGTCGAGGGCGTGGAGCGGCGTGAAATTGACCGAGCTCGTCGCATCCGCCGTCAGCCAGGGAACGTCGCGGCGCACGACGTCCTTCTCGAACTCGGAGGGCAAACCGTAAGGCGCCGCATCGACGCCGGGACCGAGATAGCGGTTCCAGTCCTGAAGCTCGGTGATCTTGGGATCACCTTCGGCCGCCGCGGTTCTCGTTCCGGCGGCTACCGCAAGCCCCGCGCCGCCGAGCGCCAGCGTCGATTTCAGGAAGGCCCGGCGCGAGGCGTCAGCTTGGTCCGGCGTCGATCTGCTGTCCATGGATCATCACCCTCTTCGATACGATGCTACGCTCCTGCCGCCGACCGCCCCGTGCCTTCACGGCTTCAGCTTGACGCTGCGGTTCTCAGTTGGCGTGTAGACTGGGTTCGCTTTCAGATGGTCGCTCACCACGTCCCAGATCGGCGGGCCCTCGGTGCCCTCGTTCACCGAGGCCCAGCCGGCGACGACGTAGTCGCGCGCCGCCTCGATGGGGGTCTCGGTCTTCAGGACGACCATGTCGGAAATGCGCGAGCCGATCGCCCTGGTCGGGTCGATGGCAAAGCCCATGCCGCCGACGCGCACCATGTCGCCGCCTTGTTGGTAGTAGGGATCGGCGTTGAAGAGATTGTCCGCGACGTCTTCCAGGATCGTCTTCAGCATGTCGCCGGACATTTTGGTGCGATAGGCGGCCGGATAGGTCATGGCGCAGGCATTGTGGAGATCCTCCACCGTTATGTCGTTTCCGGCCGGCAGAGAGGTGCCCCACCGAAAACCCGGCGAGAGGGCAATCTCGGCGTCGCGCTCGGAAAGAAGCGCATCGCAGATCAGATCGTCCCAGGTGCCGTTGAAATTGCCGCGCCTGTAGAGCAGCCCCTCGGTCCTTCCGAGCACCGTCCCGAGTTGCTCGGCGTATGGTGCACGGACCTCGTCGATCTTGGCGGCCATCTCGCCGTCGGGCGTGATCACGTCCGAAAACACCGGAATCAGCCGGTAGCGCAGATCCTTCAACTCGCCCTTGCCGATGTCGAGATCGAGCCGGCTGACGAACTTGCCGTTCGAACCCGAGGCGATCAGCACCGTCTTGCCGACCTTCACCGGCTCGGGAAGCGCGTCGTGGGTGTGGCCGGTCAGGATCACGTCGATGCCGGGCACCCGCGAGGCCATCGCCCGGTCGACGTCGAAGCCGTTGTGGGAAAGGAGGATGACGACGTCGGCGCCCTCCGCCTTCGCCTCCTCGACATGCTTGGCCACTTCCTCCTCACGGATGCCGAAGGACCAGCCGGGGATCAGCCAGCGCGGATTGGCGATGGGTGTATAGGGGAAGGCCTGGCCGATCACCGCGACCTTGGAGCCGCCGCGCTCGAACATCTTCCAGGCCTCGAAGGCCGGCTCGTTCCACTCGGCGTCGAAGACGTTGGAGCCGAGGAAGGGAAACGCCAGCGCATCCTTGGCTTCGTTCACCCGGTCGGCGCCGTAGGTGAACTCCCAATGGCCGGTCATGGCGTCCGGCTTCAAGAGGTTCATGCAGGCGATCATGTCGGCGCCCTTCGTCGCATTCGCCGTGAAGCTGCCCTGCCAGGTGTCGCCGCCGTCGAGAAGGAGGACGTTGTCGTCGCCGCGCTCAGCCCGGGTTCGCCTGACGATGGTGGCGACACGGTCGAGCCCGCCCATTTTTCCATAGCGCTCGGCGAGCGCGGCGAAGTCCTCGGCGGTGAGCGCATAGGCTTCGGGCGAGCCGGGCTCGATCCGGTAGAGCTTCAGGAAGTCGGCGCCGGTGACGTGAGGCGGCAGGCCGGCCGCTTGGCCGACGCCGATATTGACCGCCGGTTCGCGGAAATAGACCGGCTTCAGCTGGGCATGGATATCGGTGACGTGGAGCAGCGTCAGATTGCCGAAGGCCGGCGCGCCGATGAGGTCGTCCTCGCTCAATCGCTGCTGGGCAGCGGCCCGCGACCAGCGGCCAGCGAGACCGGAACTAGTGATCGATGCGAGGGCGACGCTCGCCGCGAGGAATTCCCGTCTCGAAAACATGTTCGACTTCCGTGCTGAGAGCGCGCCGAGGGCGAGCCGGCGCCGAGCGCAACGCCCGGCCAGCGAGCCGCCGGCTGCGAGGTCTTCGCGATGACCGGCCGCGACTGGAAAGCTCCAGGCGACCGGCAAGGACCGCCCTACTGGCGCACCGCCGGCGTTTCGATCGAGAGCCCCTCGCCGCGCCAGGCGACATAGACTTCCAGCGCCATCAATTCGTCCGAAAAAGCCTTTGGCGGTTCGGCGCGGGTGTCGCGCACGCAGCCGCGAAAACGGTTGTGCAGCGAGACCAGGTTGCTCTGCTTCAAGCGGTAGGTCGGAAAACCGTTGGAGTTGCCCTGACTGAGGTGATCGGCCCGCAGATAGTTGCCGCTGTTTTTCTCATGGCACGACGCGCAGGCGAAATTCAGCTGCCCCGTGCGCAGGTAGTAGCGGTCCTTGCCCGTCTGCCACCAGCTCATCATGTCGCCGGCCGAAAGGTCGATCTTCACCGGAATTCCCAGCGACTGGTGCTTGATATAGGCGGTTAGATCGACCTGATCGCGGGCGTCGAACTTGTATGGCTCGGCCTTCATCTGCGCCGTGCGGCAGGCATTGATCTGGAGCTCGATGTCGAAGGGCTTGCCGGCTTTCGCATTCCATTTCGGATAGCTGGCGCCGACGCCCTTCATGGTTTCCGCCGCATCGCCGTGGCAGGAGGCGCAGGACTTGCCGGCTTCCCCCTCGACGGTGTTCCAGACTTCCTCGCCGTGCTCGACATTCAGCATGCCGGGGTTCTCGAAACTGTCGGCCTCCATCGCCCTCGTATCGGGCTCGCGGTAAAGCCAGCCGGACTTGACGACGTCGAACGGGTGGCCCGGCGGATCCTTCGGCGCCGGCGCCTCGGTGATCATCGCCTCCCCGTCGATCTCGAGCGTCTCAGTGACCGGTTCGGCCCGCGCCGCCGTGAAGAGCGGACTGGCGCCGAGCAAAACCAGCGCTGCGAGTGTTCTTTTGTTCACGCCTTTCCCTCCCAAGAATGACGACGGCGTCTCCGCCACGAATGCCGCGTCCGTCACGCCCGAAGCCTTCCGGGCGGCGCCGACCGTTTCGGCGGGGCGGCCGGTCAGTTCACGGCAATCTTCTGCTCGTCGGTGTAGATCGAGCCGTCATCGTCCACCCAGGTGAACTTGAAGGTTCCGCTTTCCGGCACCTTGGCGTTGAATTCGAAATAGGGATTGGCCGCCACCGCCGGGTCGAGTTCGCACTCGAAGACCTTCATCCCGTTGAATTCGCAGGTGAACTTATTGATGATCTGCCGCGGAATGACGTTGCCGTCCTTGCCCTTGCGCTGGCCGGATTCCATGTCGTGACTGATCAGCGTCTTGATGGTGATGATCTCGCCGGCCGAAGCTTTTTTCGGCACCTTCACGCGAGGCTTGGGCGTTGCCATTGTCGAGGTTTCCTCCCGTTTCGCGGCCAACTCCGCATCGGGCGGGCCGCTGGATCGTCAAGCGTTTCGAGGCCAGGCCTCAGCCGCCGCAGCCACCGATCGTCACCTTCACTTCCTTGCGGTCCGAAAAGGTGGAGCCGTCGCTCATCTTGGCGATGGCGACGACGTTCTGGGTCTTGGCGAGGCGGATCCGCGTCGTCGCGGCGGCGGTTCCGCTCAGCGGCGTGAAATGGAAGGTCGCGACCTCCGGGTTGGGGTTGCCGTCGGCCAGAATCGTCACCGAAGCGACGTAGTCCCCGTCGGTCATCGGGCTGTCGACCTCGACCGTCACCGGAACCGAATTGCCGTTTTCGGCGATCTCCGGCGCGGTCAGGGTGATCTTGCCCGGCTCGGGCGTCTTGCCGCCGGTGAAGGCACCGATCGCCGCGTCGGTCGCCTCCACAGTCGCCCATGCCGGGCGCGCCAGGATCGCAACGCCGGCCATCGCCGTCAGAGTGGCCGTCCCGGCAAGAAGTCTACGCCGCGTCATCATCTGGGTCTTCTCCTCATTCGCCCTTCAGCGTGGTCAGATAAGCGACGACATCCTCGACATCCCCGGCGCTCAGGATCGTCTTGTCCTTGAACTCCTCGGCGACGTCGACGCCGACATCGAGCGAGTAAAATCCCGGCATCATCGTTTCGGGCCCGAACACCTTCTTGGCGTCGACGACGATGGCGCGAAGCTGCGCCGCCTCCCAACGGTCTGCGACGCCGTCGAGCGCCGGCCCGACGGTGCCCTGGAATTGCTCGTTCTTCAGGTCGGAATTGACGTGGCAGGCGAGGCAATTGCCGAGCCCGCGATCGGCAAAGACCTTACGGCCGTTGATCGCATCTCCGGCCGCCGCGGTGACCGGCTGCGCCACCGCCATGTCGTCGATCGTCACCTCGCCCGGAGCGGTTTCCGCCGTCGCCGGAGCCCCGGCGAACACGGCGATCAAGACAAGGCTTCGCTTGAAAGCGCGGTTCATGACCAGATTTTCCTCCCTGCCGTCTCCGGCTCATCGGACGTTGCCGACGAAGATCAGCCTAGACGAGTTCCAAATAAATGCAAGGATATAATTTCTTGCATGTATTGCGGTGCAACAGTGATCGCAGACCTGATCCGCGCCGAGGTCGGGAAGCCGCGGAGCGTCGTTTCCGCGACACCGCACGACGGGAAGAGGCGCCGCCTGTTGGAAGGCATGACGTCGGCCCGCCTCATTCGACGCCCGTATCGCCCGCCTCGGCGAGCTTGCGGGCGTGATATTTCTGGAAGTGTTCGTCGGTGTCGTAGCCCTTCTCGAACACCCACTCGAACATGTGAAGGAAGGTCTTCTTGCCGAAGGCGCCGGGCATGGTGGCGACGGCGGCCTGCGACGCCGTTGCCGCCGTGGGCGCTGCGTCCGGCATGAACAGGATCGTCGGCGTGAAGACGACGCCCCAACGCCGCGCGGCGGTCTTTTCCGTCAGCGTTTCACCGTCGAGATCGACCACCTCCTCGTCGCCGAAGAGATTGTACTGGACGACCTTGAAGTGGTTGCGGACATAGGCGCGGATCGCCGGGTCGGCGAGGAGCTCCTCGTGCATCTTCTTGCAGTAGATGCAGCCACGCTGCTCGAAGACGATGGCGAGCCGCTTGCCCTCGTCACTGGCGGCTTGGATGTCATCGCCGACATCCTTGAAGGTGACGGCGAACCAGTCCTCCTTGTGCAGTCCGTCGTCGCCGATTTCGGCCGCGATCGCGCCAGGCGCCGCCAGAAGCGCCAGGCCTGCGAGAAATGCCAACCGTTTGAACATCGTCCCATTCCTCCGTTCGTCGGGGTTCAGCCGATCGTCGCAAAGACCGGAAAGGTTTCGAGCAGCCAGTAGGAGATCGTCGCCATCTGGCCGGTGACGAAGAGCAGGCCCGTGACCACCAGCGCCCCGCCCATGATCTTCTCCACCAGCGCCATGTGCCGGCGGAATTTCGCGGCGAAGTCGAGGAACCGGGTTGCAAACAGCGCGGCGAGGACGAAGGGCACGCCCATGCCGAGGGAGTAGGTGGCAAGCAGCCCGCCGCCCCTGAGCGCGGTATCCTGGGAAGCCGCCACGAAGAGGATCGCCGCCAGAACCGGGCCGACGCAGGGCGTCCAGCCGAAGGCGAAGGCGAGCCCCATGAGATAGGCGCCGAGCGGCCCCGCCGGTTTCTTCGCGACGCTTACCCGGGCCTCGCGATAGAGCATGGCCAGCCTGAAGACGCCGAGGAAATGCAGACCCATGACGATGATGAGCACACCCGCGATCACCGACAGCACGTCGAACCACTGGGCGATCGCCCGACCGACGACGCTTGCCGTCGCACCGAGGGCGACGAAGACGGTCGTAAAACCCAGCACGAAGGCGATCGAGGCGATCAGGATGCGCCGCGCCAGAGCCGGATCTTGCCCCTCCGTCCTGATCTGGTCGAAGCTCAATCCCGCCAGAAAGGCGAGATAGGGCGGGACGATCGGCAGGACGCAGGGCGAGACGAAGGACAGGACGCCGGCAAGCAACGCCGCGCCGAAGCCGACATCGAGCATTTCGGACGTTTCCCACGGCGAGCATGAATTTGGCCCGCATGCATCTCGCCAACGGCATCGCGGATCATATAGATAGAAGAATGCATATGTTTTCATCTATTGGCAAGCTGCCGACCCGGCCGACTCGGCAAATGCCCCTGCTGGTCGTCTTCCTTGCCATCCTGGCAGGCGTCGCGACGGCGCGGTCGGCGACGGCCGCCGAACTGTTGATGCTGGAGCGGCCCGGATGTCCGTGGTGCAAGCGCTTCAACGAAGAGATTGGCCCAGCCTATGCGAAGACGGACGAAGGCCGACGTGCGCCGCTGAGGCGCGTCGACGTCACGCGGCCATGGCCGGCGGACCTTGCGGCGATCGCCAGGGAGCGGCTGACACCGACCTTCGTTCTCGTCGAGAAGGGGGTGGAAGTCGGCCGCCTGCGCGGCTATCCGGGAGACGAATTCTTCTGGGTGCTCCTCGCCGACATGCTGGCGAAACTCCCGCAGACCACCACATCCGGGGTGTCGGAAACACAAGGCCAGCCACGTTGACGTCGCAACCCGCCCCCCTCGCGCTGCCGAAATTCGACCCGACGACCTCGCCGGAAGAGCGCGCGGCCTTCTTCGAGCAGGCGAAGAAGGCGAGCGATCTGTTGAAGGCGATGTCGCACGAGACGCGCCTCGTCATCCTCTGCCTGTTGTCGGAGGGCGAGCGCTCGGTCGGCGAGATCGAGACGATCCTCGACATGCCCCAGGCGGCGGTATCGCAACAGCTGGCGCGGCTGCGCTTCGACCGGCTGGTGACGACCCGCCGTGAAGGCCGGACGATCTATTACAGCCTGACCAGCGAAGAGGTGACGGGGCTGATCGGCACGCTCTACGACCTATTTTGCGCCCCGGTTCGCGGGAGCGGCAGATCCGAATGAAGTCATTGCCTGGCTTCGTGCGCAAGTCGCGCTTGCAGGCTCGCTGACGCAGGCATAGCCTCGACCTCGGAGCGCCTCGCCCAAGAAGGCGCCGGGAGGCACCATGTCATGATCGTCGACAGCGGTTTCGCGCCGCTGGTCGCGGGCGTTTTCGCCGGAGCCGTCCTCGGTTTCGTCGCCCGCCGCCGGCATTTCTGCACCATGGGCTCGTTCGAGCGGCACTGGTATGCCGGCGACAGTTCCGGGCTCCGGACCTGGGCGGTGGCGATCTTGTCGGCGATCGTCTTCACCGAGATCCTCGTCCGCCTCGCACTGTTCAACCCCGCCGACAGCTTCTACACCACCGTTTCCTTCGGCTGGACGGGTGCCATCCTCGGCGGCCTTGCCTTCGGCTTCGGCATGGCGCTCGTCGGCACCTGCGGCTTCGGCGCGCTGGTCCGGCTCGGCGGCGGCTCGCTGCGCGGCCTGATCGTGGTACTCGTCCTCGGCCTGTCGGCCCTTGCGGCGCAGCGCGGCGTCGTCGGCCTCGGCCGGATCGCGATCGTCGACGACGCCGCTTTCGATCTCGGCCGTCTCGGCGCGCCGGATCAGACGCTGCCGAGCCTCGTTCAGGGCGTGACCGGGCTCGACCTGAGACTGCCGATCGTCATTGCCGTTTGCCTCGCCCTCGCGCTGTGGATCGGCCGCGACGCAGTCTTCCGCCGCGATGTCGGTCGCATCGCGACGGGCGTCCTCATCGGCACGGTGATCGCCTTCGGCTGGGCGGCGACCTCGGCGATCGCCGAAGCATCCTTCCAGCCCGTGCGGATCGAGAGCGCCTCCTTCGTCGTTCCGCCCGGCGAACTCATCCTCCATGCCATCACCTATACCGGTGCCCTGCCCTCCTACGGTGTCGGCGTGACGCTCGGCGTCGTCCTCGGGGCGGCAATGGCCGCCATGCTGCGCCACGAGGTGCGCTGGGAGGCCTGCGACGACGCCCGCGAATTGTCGCGCCATCTCCTCGGCGCCGTGCTGATGGGCGTCGGTGGGGTCTTTTCCCTCGGCTGCACCATCGGCCAGGGAATCTCCGCCGCCTCGCTGCTGACGATTTCCGCCCCGCTCGTGCTCGTCTCGATCGCCATCGGGGCAAGGCTGGGCCTCGCCTATCTTTTCGAAGGCTCGATACGCCACGCTTTCACCAAGCCGGAGCGGTCACCCGCGGAATGACGCGGTGAAAAACACCGAACCATCCGCCGCATCCCGAAGCGTCTGGAGTTTCAATGTCCCGTGTCACCCCCGAGGCATCGGGCACCATCGATCGACCAGTCCACTTCGCCGCGGGCTGAGTGCGCCCACTCCCGGTCCCCGGGGGGCAAGCCGAAGCAACTTCCCGGAGCAACTTCATCGAAACCGGCGGGGCTTTCGGGAAGGAACGTCAGACGAACTTACATCTTTGCGACGCCGCTTTGACCCGCATCAAGGCGAGCGTTGCTGGTTCTCGCCATGCTCGGGCAGACCGCAGTCGCGGTCGGTTTCAACGCGATCGCGGCGGAGCCGGCCCGCCGCGACCTTCCCGAGACGAACTCGAGCGATCGACACCCATGAACAACCGTTTTCCAACGATACTGTGCGTGCTGTCCGCTCTCGTGGCTCCCGATGTTCTGGGGCCTGCGGCGATTCCCTCTTCAGCCTGGCCCTTCCCGCGCTTCATGCCCGCGGCGGCCGCCGAATCCAGGCTGGAAACCCTGCTCGACCGACTGCGCGGCAAGAAGCTGCCCGAGACGATTGCCAGTTCCAACGGCCGCATCGAGGCGCAGGAGATCGATGTCGCCGCCAAGTATTCCGGGCGGCTTGCCGAGATGCCGGTGGAGGAAGGCGACACGGTCGAGGCGGGACAGGTGATCGCCCGGCTCGACGACCGGGAATACCGGGCGCAGCTTCTCGGAGCGCAGGCCGACGTGTTGCGGGCGGAGAGCGCGCTCGCCCAGGCCGAGGCCTTGATCGCCCAGCGCGACAGCGAGAAGGCGCTTGCAGAGGCGAGCTACAACCGCATCGCCGAGCTCTTTCATTCCGGCCATACCAGCGCCCAATCCCTCGACGAGCGGCGCGGCGCCCTGCGGACGGCGGAGGCCGCCCAGCGGGCGGCGATCGCCGAAAAGGCGCAGGCACAGTCGAGCATCGCCGCCGCCGAGGCCGAGGTCTCACGATTGAACGCCGTCGTCGGTGACATGGTGATCACCGCGCCTCGCCGCGGCCGAGTGCAGTACAAGCTCGCCCGTACCGGCGAGGTCGTGGCGGCCGGCGCCCGCATCGCGACGCTGCTCGACCTCACCGATGTCTCGATGTCGCTGTATCTGCCCGCCGCCGCGGCCGGCCAGGTTGCGGTCGGGGACGAGGCACGGATCATCCTCGATCCCGCGCCCGACTACGTCATTCCCGCCAGCGTCACCTTCGTTTCGGCGGATGCGCAGTTCACGCCGAAGAGCGTCGAGACCATGGAGGAACGCGAGAAGCTGGTCTTCCGGGTGAAGATCCGGATCCCGCGGGAATTGCTCGCGCGCTTCGAAAGACAGGTGAAGGGCGGGGTGCGCGGCGTCGGCTACGTTCGCACCGACCCCTC
This sequence comes from Jiella pacifica, assembly GCF_010500815.1. Lineage (GTDB taxonomy): Bacteria > Pseudomonadota > Alphaproteobacteria > Rhizobiales > Rhizobiaceae > Jiella > Jiella pacifica. Next base: position 35,607 of record NZ_JAAAMG010000024.1, on the reverse strand, counting down.
CGCCTCCTGGCCGGAGCAGCTCCAGGTGAAGTTGCCGCAATGACCGTCGGTCCGGTCGTCGAACTCGCCGGCGTGACGCATCGCTACGGTGCGAGCCTTGCGCTCGACCATCTCGATCTCACCATCCCGTCCGGCTGCATGGCCGGGCTGATCGGGCCGGACGGCGTCGGCAAATCGACCGTGCTGGCGCTGGCGGCGGGTGTGCGAAAAATCCAGACCGGCCGAGTTATGGCGCTCGGCGGCGACATGGCCGATGCCGGCCAGCGCCGACAGTCGTCGCCGCGCGTCGCCTACATGCCGCAAGGGCTCGGCCGCAATCTCTACCCGACGCTCAGCGTGAGAGAGAATCTCGACTTCTTCGGCCGGCTGTTCGGCCATTCCGCCGCAGAGCGGCAGCGGCGGATCGTCGAGCTGCTCGCCGCCACCGGCTTGTCGCCCTTCGTCGACCGCCCGGCCGGCAAGCTGTCTGGCGGCATGAAGCAGAAGCTGGCGCTCTGCTGCGCGCTGATCCACGATCCCGACCTTCTCATCCTCGACGAGCCGACCACCGGCGTCGACCCGTTGTCGCGGCGACAGTTCTGGAACCTCGTCGACACCATTCGCACCCGCCGCCCCGGCATGAGCGTCGTCGTCGCCACTGCGTATATGGAAGAGGCCGAGCGCTTCGACTGGCTGGCGGCGATGCATGCGGGCTGGGTGATCGCCACCGGAACGCCGGCCGAAATCCGCTCCAACGCCGGCAAAGACACTCTCGAAGCCGCCTTCATCTCGCTGCTGCCGGAAGCCGTGCGCGCCGGCCACGTACCGGTCCTCGTGCCGCCCCGCCCGGCTGCTGCCGATGGCGTGCCGGCGATCGAAGCTGACGGCCTGACCTGCAGGTTCGGCGACTTCACCGCCGTGGACCATGTCAGCTTTCGCATCGAGCGCGGCGAGATCTTCGGCTTTCTCGGCTCGAATGGCTGCGGCAAGACGACGACGATGAAGATGCTGACCGGCCTGTTGCAGCCGACCGAAGGCTCGTCCCGGCTGTTCGGCCAGCCGATGGACGCCCGCGACATGAAGACCCGGGGCAATGTCGGGTACATGTCCCAGAGCTTCTCGCTCTACGAGGAACTGACCGTCCGGCAGAATCTCGACCTGCATGCGCGGCTGTTCCACGTTCCGGCCTCGGAGGTGGCGGCCCGCATCGAGGCAATGCTGGAGCGCTACGGCCTTGCCGACCACGCCGACCGCAAGCCCGGCGTCCTGCCGCTCGGCATCCGCCAGCGGCTGCAGCTCGCCGTGGCCGTCATCCACCGCCCGGCGGTTCTGATCCTCGACGAGCCCACCTCCGGCGTCGATCCGATCGCCCGCGACGGCTTCTGGCGCAGCCTCGTCCAGCTGTCGCGCGAGGACGGGGTGACGATCTTCATCTCGACCCACTTCATGAACGAGGCCGAGCGCTGCGACCGCATTTCGCTGATGCATGCCGGCCGTGTGCTGGCGGTGGGCGCGCCGGGCGATCTCGTCGCCGAGCGCGGAGCAGCCTCGCTCGAAGACGCCTTCATCGACCACCTCGAAGCAGCCACCGGCGCCGAGGTTCCGCCTGCCTCCGCGATCGAAACTGTGCCCGTGATCGCCGAACCACCGCGGCGGGCGACGGCGCCGCGGCGCTTTTCCACCAAGCGGCTGTGGGCCTATACACTGCGCGAGACGATGGAGCTGACGCGCGATCGCATCCGGCTGTTCTTCGCCCTCGCCGGGCCGATCATCCTGATGGTCACCTTCGGATACGGCATCTCCTTCAATGTCGAGAATCTGAGCTTCGCCGCCTTCGACCAGGATAGGACACCGGAAAGCCGCGAGCTCGTCGAGCAGTTTTCGAGCTCGCGCTATTTCGCCGAGCAGCCGGCGATCGATTCAGCGACGGAGATGACGGAGCGGCTGCAATCGGGCGAACTCGGCTTCGTCGTCGAAGTCCCCGACGGCTACGGCCGCGATCTCGTCTCCGGGCGCCGGCCGCAGATATCTGTGACGCTCGACGGGGCGATGCCGTTTCGCGCCGAGACCGCACGGGGTTACGTCCTCGGCGTCGCCAACGCCTATTCCGCGACGCTTGCGGCGCAAAGCGGCACGGAAGCGACGGCGGCCTATACGCTGCTGCCGCGGCTGCGCTTCAACCAGGCCTTTCGCAGCGTCAATGCCACGGTGCCCAACGTCATCATGCTGATGCTGGTGCTGATCCCGGCGATCATGGCGGCGGTCGGCGTCGTGCGTGAGAAAGAGACCGGATCGATCGCCAATCTTCATGCGACGCCGATCTCCAAGGTCGAGTTTCTCCTCGGCAAGCAGCTTCCCTATGTCGCGATCGGCCTCGTCAGCGCCGCGACGCTGGTGCTGATCGCGCTGTTCCTCTTCCAGGTACCCTTTCGAGGTTCGCTGTCGCTGCTGGCCGTTGCCACGGTCCTCTACATCGCCGGGACGACCGGCTTCGGCCAGTTGCTCTCATGCTTCACCCGCACCCAGGTCGCGGCGATCTTCGCCACGGCGATCCTCTCGATCATCCCGGCGGTGAACTTTTCCGGCCTGATCGTCCCGGTCTCCTCGCTGGAGGGGGGCGGGCGATATGTCGGCCTCGCCTTCCCCTCCGCCTGGTATCAGCCGATCACCACCGGCTGCTTCACCAAGGGCCTCGGCTGGCTCGACCTGTGGCCGAATGTCCTGGCGCTCGCCGGCTTTGCGCTGGTGTTTCTCCTTCTGTCGCAACTGGCGCTGAAGAAGCAGGAGCGCTGACGATGCGGCGCACGATCTCCAACGTCTTGAGGCTGATCGGCAAGGAGCTGCACAGCATCTGGGCCGATCCGGTCATGCTGATCCTCGTCGTCTATTCCTTCACCGTGGCGATCTACATGGTCTCGAACGACGCCTCGACGGAGGTGCGGCACGTCGCCGTGGCCATCGTCGACGAAGACCACTCCCAGCTCTCGCGCCGGCTCGCGGACGCCATCCGCCCGCCGGAGTTCCAGGCGCCGGAGGAGATCGCGGCTGACGCCGTCGATGCGGCGCTGGATGCCGGCCGGTTCGTCTTCGTCCTACACGTTCCGCCACGTTTCGAGGCCGATCTCGTGTCGGGCCGCCGTCCGGAACTCCTGCTCGAAATCGACGCGACGGCCATGGCCCAGGCCGGCAACGGCGCCACCGACCTCGCGAGCATCGTTTCGGGCGAAATCGCCGGCTTTCTCGGGGGTGGGCCCGGCAGCGCGCGCGAGCCGGTGGATCTCGTTGTCCGCGCCTGGTTCAATCCGAATCTCGAAACGGTCTGGTTCGGGTCGGTGATGCAGGTGATGAACAGCATCACCATGCTGACCCTCATCCTCGCCGGCGCCGCGCTGATCCGCGAGCGCGAGCATGGCACGATCGAGCATCTCCTCGTCATGCCGGTGACCCCGGCCGAGATCGTCCTGTCGAAGATCTTCGCCAACGGGCTGGTGATCGTCGTCGCGGCGGCGCTGTGCCTCATCGTCGTCGTGCAATGGGCGCTCGCCGTGCCGATCGCCGGGTCGATGCCGCTGTTTCTCGCTGGAACCGCCCTCTACACCGTGACGATCGCCTCGCTCGGCATCCTCCTCGCCACCTTCTCCACCTCGATGGGCCAGTTCGGCCTTCTTGTGATTCCGATCATGGTGGTACTGAACCTCCTGTCAGGCGGCATGACGCCGCTGGAAAGCATGCCGCACTGGCTGCGCCTGACGATGCAGGTGGTCGCCCCTTCGCCCTCCTTCGTCGCCTTCGCGCAAGGCGTACTGTATCGCGGCGCCGGCCTCGGCACGGTCTGGCCGGACCTTCTCACCTTCACGGCACAGGGAGGAGTTTACTTCGCCCTGTCGCTGCTGCGCTTCCGGGGCGTCCTGGCGCGGATCTGAGAGACTTGAGGACGCCGAAAGCGGTCCTTCCAACGTCGCTGCGACGTTTCCACGGGCAAAGCCTGTGCTGACCTTCAGCCTTGAAGCGCCAATTCGCTTTCCGATGGCGCAAGGATTTCAAGAGCCTTGATCAGGATCAAGGACGCCGCGGATTGGATCCGACATTCTGGCGTCATCCGGCTATCGAACGGGAGCACAGCCATGCTGAGATTCAAGCGGCCGCGCATCTTGATGCGCCGCGTTGCAGGGCCCCGAGCCAGCTCGACACCCGATCGCTGGAGCCGTGGCCCCGAAAACGAACCGCAACTCTCCGACGTTCTCGGCGATCCAGTCGTCCAGGTTCTGATGAGCCGCGACCAGGTTCTGCACGAGGATATCGAGGCGATCGCGCGGCTCCAGACCGGCTGACGGGCTTTTGTTCACACATCCAGCGAGCGTCCGCGGACCAGCGACAAGAAAGGGACAATCGAGCTTTCCGCCCGGTCCGTAGGTCGGCGACGGTTTCGAGCCTGCCAGCTGCTCGTCTCGCGATGCCGCCCTGATCCAGCGTCGCGTCAAAGCCCGTCACCATCTTTGATCTCAAGATCGATTGACGATGCTCGACGGATTTTTTGCCGCGGCGGCGCCCGCGTGGCGGATCGGCCAGCGTGGATCAAGGTCCTGGAGACGGCGCGAGCACGGCGTGTCCTATCGCCGACGCGCCGAGATCTTTCGTCGTGCGAATTGATCCACCGCAAATGCCGGTATCGGACATTTCGCTAGATTCCACCCAAGGCCGCCGAAACGATCGGCCGCCCAACAAGCGAAAAGACCATGCGATTCAAGACGATCCTCGGCGTTGTCAACGTCGAACTCTGGAAGAGCGATCTCGAAATGTTGCAGCGCCTCTGCGACGAGAACGGCTCTCATCTTTCGCTGCTCGTCACATCGGTCTCTCAGCCGCCGCCGCTCGCCGAACACGCTGCGATCGCCGACCTTTGGCTAAGGGAGCAGGACGCCAGGATACGCGCGCTTCGCGAGCAGATCGACGCCATCAACGCCTCACTTGCGGCGGACGGGCTGTCGGCGGATGTGGATTCAGTCCATGTAGAGCGCGCAATGATGGCCGGCATCGTCGGCCGTCGCGGCCGCTATGCGGATCTCGTGGTCCTCGGTCCGCAAATGATCGCCGAGCGCGATCTGTGGGATGCCGTTCTCGAGGGCGCTCTGTTCGAGGCGGAGAGCCCGGTTCTGATGTTGCCCAAAGACGCGGCTCCGACGCTCAAGCCCCGCAAGGTGATGGTTGCCTGGTCATCGACGATCGAAGCCGCCCGGGCCGTCCGCCAGGCAGCGGACATTCTCTCCGGTGCGGATGCGGTCCATGTCGTCCTGGTCGATCCCCAAGCGACGTCCTGGGGCGACGGACCAGAACCCGGCGCCGACATCGCTGCCTATCTTGCGCGGCATGGCGCAAACGTCACCGTCGAAAGGCTCTCCAGCGAAGGCAGGGACGTGGAGGAGGCTCTGCGCCGGCATGCGATGGACATGTCTGCGGAGATGATCGTGATGGGCGCCTACGGCCATTCGCGCCTGCGGGAATGGCTGTTCGGCGGGGTGACCCAGGCAATGACCGAAAAGCCTCCGATGCCTCTGTTCCTCGGCCGTTGACATAGACGAAACACACCGGCGACGGGAGCGGCTCGAAAGGGTCGTCCCCGTCGTCAGCGAAAGCCTTCCTGTTCAAGCCTCGCAGGGCCCTCCCCCGAAAGGTTGACGCCCGCCAGGCCGAGATCGACAGATCGGCAGAAGACGGGCTGTGACAACCGATCGTGGTTGCACAGACCTTTGCAGACATCGCCCATCTGATCGGGCAGCCGCTGGAGATATTCCTCGAGGATGCGCGCCGCCATGTCACGGCGGGAAAGGACGTTGGGCGCTTCGAGCCAGAACGCCCTTGCCGGTCCCTCAACTCGCGCCCGGACGCTGCGCGAATTCCGGATCGATCCTCTGAATAGTTACCGGCGTCGCGTCAGCTTTTCGAATTCCATCACGACGAGAACGGACATCGCGATCGGGATCAGCAGCAGCCATTCCGACAGCGGCAGCGGTGCCAAGCCGAGGAGGTCGTTCAGCCCCGGCGTGAAGGCCGCGCCGATATGGACCGCCTGTGCCCCGACGACCGCTCCGATCAGCGGCCAGTTTGCGGCGAGCGCGATACGGAAGACCGAACGCGTCTCAGACCGGCAATTGAAGACATGGACGTTCTCGAAGGCCACCATCAGGAAGAGCAGCGTGTTGCGGGCGTCGAACTCGCTCCATCCCGCGGCGATCATCCAGGCGAAAGCGGCGGTGGAGACGAGGCCGATGACGCCGCCGGAAAGAAGCGTCTGGCGAAGCATCAGCGCGTCGAACAGCGGCTCCCTCGGAGAACGCGGCGGCAGATCGAGGAGGCCCGGCTCCGATCCTTCCGCGGCCAGCGCCACGTCCTGCCCGCCATTCGTCACCAGATTGAGCCACAGGAGCTGGATCGCCGTCAGCGGGAGCGGCAGGCCGACGGCCAGCGCAAGGAGGAACATCACGGCCTCCGCGGCACCGGTCGAGATCGTCAGGTAGATGACCTTGCGGATGTTGGCATAGGCGGCGCGGCCCTCGTCGATACCGGCGACGACCGAAGCGAAATTATCGTCGGTCAGGACCAGATCGGCGGCGTCGCGCGCCGCATCCGTACCGTCGCGTCCCATGGCGACGCCGAGATCGGCGCGATGCAGGGCCGGCGCATCGTTCACGCCGTCGCCGGTCATGGCGACGAGATGCCCGGCGCGCTGCAGAGCTTCGACGATCGTGACCTTGTGGGCCGGCTCGACGCGGGCGAAGACCTGCGCCTCTGCGATCCGCGCGTCGAGACCAGCGTCGGCCGCGGCGATCTCCCGGCCCGTCACGACCTCTTCCGGCCGCTCGGCGATGCCGAGCTCGCGGGCAATGGCAAGAGCCGTCGCCGCGTGGTCGCCGGTGATCATCTTGACCGCGACGCCGGCGCGGTGGCAGTCGGCGACGGCTTGCTTCGCCTCCGGTCGCAAGGGATCGATGAAGCCGACGAGGCCGAGCAGCGTCAGGCCGCCGAGTCCGTCACCGAGGATGCGATCCGCCGCCGGTCGGGTCTTGGTGTCGACCTGCTGCGCCGCGACTGCCAGCACGCGATAGCCGCGGCTCGCCATCGCCTCGCCGACCGCAAGCACCGCGCCCTCGTCGGTGTCCCGGCAGAGCGGCAGGATGACTTCCGAGGCGCCTTTCACATGGATCATCTGCCCGTCGCCGTGATCGTGCAGGCTCGCGGCGTATTTCCGCTCGGCGGAAAACGGCAGGTCGGCAATCCGCCGGGCCGTCTTGCGCAGAGTGCCGGTGTCGAGCCCGGCCTTGATCGCCAGAACCAGGAAGGCGAGATCGACCGTGTCGCCGCTCTGCCCCTCCGCGCCGCCGGCCGGATCGAGGTCGGCCGCGTTGCACAAGGCTGCGGAGCGCGCCAGCGCCCGCACCGCCGCATCGGCGCCCTCGCTCAGCCTCTCGCCTTCCTGATGCAGCCCTCCTTCGAGGTCGAAGCCGACGCCATCGACCTCGACGAAGCCGTGCCCCGGCAGCCACAGGCGCGTTGCGGTCAGCTGGTTCATCGTCAGCGTCCCGGTCTTGTCGGTGGCGACGACCGTGCAGGCACCCAGACCCTCGACGGCCGGCAGGTGCCGGACGATGACGTTCCGCCGCGCCATGCGCCGGGTGGCGATCGACAGTGCGACGGTTACCGCGACCGGCAGCCCCTCGGGAATGACGGATACGGCAAGGGCAATCGCGACGAAGAAGGTGTCCCGCAGCGACGCCCCGATGCCGAGCTGGAGCGCGATGACCGCTGCGACGAGGCCCAGCGAGACGAGCCCGAGCAGGCGCGTGAACCGGTCCAGGCGCTGGGTCAGCGGCGGCGGTGCGGACGGCGTCTGCAGGGCGCCTGCGATCGCGCCCAATTCCGTGTAGCTGCCGGTGGCCACCACCAGCGCCCGTACCCGTCCGCGCTGCAGGGTCGAGCCGGCGAACAGCATGGTCAGCCGGTCGGCAAGCTGCGTCTCCGGTGCAAGCGCGTCTCCTGCCGCCTTATCGACCGGAAGCGACTCACCCGTCAGCGAGGATTCGTCTGCTTGGGCCTCGGCGGCGTCGAGGAGGCGCAGATCGGCCGGAACCCGGTCGCCGCTTTCGAGGAGCACGACGTCGCCGGGAACCAGGAGTTTGGAATCCACCCGTCGAACCACGCCGCCCCGCAGCACGCGGGCGAGCGTCGCGATTGCCGAGCGCAGCGCTACCGTGTTGGCCTCGGCGCGCCACTCCTGCGCCGCCCCGACAGCGGTGTTGATGGTCAAGACGAGAAAGATGAAGCCCGCATCGTCATACTCGGCCAGGACGAGCGAGACCGCCGCAGCGGCCAGAAGCAGGTAGATCAATGGGCTCTTCAACTGGCCGAGCACGATCGCGGCGAGCGAGCGACCCGGCGGTTGCGGCAGCGCGTTGGCGCCATAGACGGCGAGGCGTCGTTCGGCCTCCGTGGTGGAGAGACCTTCCGGCGAGCTGCCGAGCGCCGAGACGACGCCATCGCGGGTGAGCTCGTGCCAGCGACCGCGCAAGGCCGGGTCGTCGGCGGCATCGCCGCCGGAAAGCTCCTCATCCTCGCGCACACGTTCGGTCCGCGGGATCTTCAGCTGACGCTGCAAGCCGCTCATCCTTCTGCCGGTGCTGCGTAGCGCCGCCAGATCGCCTTGCGGATCCGCCGGCGGCTCTCCTGGGGCGGAAGCGCCGCGTCGCTCTCGATCCGGGCGACCTCGACGGCGAGATCATCGTCCCTAATCACATGCCGAAACCAAGCCGAATAATCGCCCGCCCGCAGGTGATGCTCGAACGTCGGGTCGTCGACGTCCTCGACGATATCGAGGAAATGGTAGAGATTGTGGGCGGGCCGGTTCATCGCCTTGGAAGGCCCGCGGAAATAGAAGCTTCGTGCCGCCCCGACGTCGCCCGCGGCATATTTGCCCCGATGGCGGCGGTGGACCTGAATCGGCCGAGCCACCTTGACGCAGCACGGTGGATCGCCCGATCCGGGCCGCCAGAGAACGACTTCGTCCGGCCCCGCCACGGGAAGCTGCGCCGGCATCCGTGTCCCGATCGTGCTGGCGAGACAGGTGAACGTTTCCTGCGCATCACCGCCTGCCGCGACGACGATGGCGACGCCGCGCAGGGCATCCGGCGCCACCGATTGCGGATAGGCGGTGACGAGAATCGTCCCGCCCTCGTCGGCGAGGCCGGCGGGAACGTCGTCCCTGGCGCTCGCGGGCAGGACCTCGTGCGCCTCGTCGATCAGAAGCCAGTGCGGCCGTCCGGTCCGCCGTCTGAGTCTTCCGACCTGGTTCAGCATCGCCTCGCCCAGCAGGCGTCGTTCCGGACGATGAAGAGCCTGGGTGTTGACCACGAGGTTCACCCTGTCGTCACGCAACAGCTTCAGAGCTTCGGCCGCCGGAGGCGGGGCGCGCAGCGTCCCGATGAAGACGGCGTGATCGAGGTCGATGTAGTCACCCTCCGGATCGATCACGCAAAACTCGAATCCCCGTTCGGCAATGCGTTCGGTCAAGGCAATGGCGAGGGTCGACTTGCCGCTGCCCGAACCGCCGGCGATCAGGACGTTGCCGCCGAAGGGAGTCAGCAGAACCTCCCTTCCCTGCCGGTCGATGCCGAGGCGAATGCCGTGGCGCGGCAACGGCGCCAGCCCGGCGTCCTCGCGGATCATCCGGTCGGCGAGTTCGGCGACGCCGGCACCATGATCGCCGGTGAGGCGAAGATCGGCCGATGCCTTCACGGCGGGAACCGCATTGGCGACGGCAGCCCCGCAGCCGCTGGCTGCCAGGAGCGCATGGTCGTTCTCCGCGTCGCCCACAGCCACGACGTTGTGCGGCGAAAGTTCCAGATCGCGCAGCGCCGCCTCGAGGCCGGATGCCTTGTTCACGCCGGGCGGCAGGATCATGATGGCGCCCTTGTTGAAAACGATCTGGAGTTCCAGACCCGCCTCGCGGATCGCTTCGAGAATGGCTGTCTGGTGCGGCTCCCAGGTGGCGACGATGCCGCGACCGACGGAGATCGGCCCCACGCCCTTTTCCCGCAGTCGCTCAACGAAGCTTTCGGGCGGTGGCGGCGACAGCAGCGTCTCGCTGCCGGTTTGCGGATCAAAGAGAAGCGCGCCGTTCTCGGCGACGACCCGGTCGAACATCGCGGTCTGGGGAAAGATGCGCAGGAGATCGGGAAGTTCGCGACCGGTGACGAGGATCAGCCGGCGTCCGCTCGCCTTCAGCCGCTCCAGCGCCTCGCAGGTTTCGGCCGCGACGACACCGTCATGGGCGATCGTGCCGTCGAAGTCCGTGGCGAGCGCGAGGAAATACACAGGAGTTCCACCTTTCCCCGAATGGAGTGGGTCCAGCGAACCGGCCGCAGCGCTCCGTCTCTGCCAAAACCCAGGACAAGGGCGGCCGCGGCAAGGACGGCCGGGGTCTCAGTCGACGAGACCCCGCAACGCCACCGGATTCCGCAAGACGACGTGGCGGCTCGAAGGCAGCGCGATCAGATGGTCGCGCTCGAACTGTGACAGCGTTCGCGACACCGTCTCGATGGTGAGGTTCAGATAGTCGGCGATGTCCTGGCGGGTCATGGCGAGGTCCACGGCGTTGTCGCTGCCTCGGCCGCCGAGGTCGAGCAGGAAGGCTGCGAGCTTCTGCGCGGCGCTGCGCCGGCCGAGCAGGAGCGCATGTTCCTGAGCCCGTTCGAAGCAGCTCATGGCAAGATGAAAGACAGTGCGCGCCATGTCGGCTTCGCTGCCGGCGAGTGCGGAGAGCCCCGACCAGCGATAGGCGACGACGCAGCAATCGGTCACGGCCTCGGCCGACAAGCGATGTTCGCCGCCCGTCTCAAGGCCGAAAATCTCGCCCTCGCCATGGAAGCCGTCGATCTGCCGGCGCCCGTCGCTGGTAAACCGGCAGGTCCGCACGACCCCACTCATCACCTTGTAGAAGGAATGGACGGTGTCGCCCTCGGCATAGATCTGCCGGCCTTCGCCGAAGTTGAGCACCTGGCCGGCGAGCGGCATGCCCGTAGCTGAAGCAGCGCGCCCCTTGTTGCCGGCGCCGGTCTCGGCCGGTGCCTGTCTGTCGGCAGGGGCCCGTCTTGCTCGCGGCTCGACACCCGGCGAAGTCGCAATCAGGTCCGTGTCGAAGACTTGGGCGATGGCAACGCTGTGCATGAGAACTTCCCTCGTTTCTCCGCGATCGGTCGAGGGCAGCCTAGCCAATGGGACGGGCGGCGAAATTCGGTTTGCTCCTAAGGGATACTACGTAGGGTTCGAGACTTTTCCAGGCAGCCGCCGAGCGCCGGGCGATCGAGCCGCGGCCAAAGCCCGGCGGTTCTTAGACCGCGCGCGAGACGGGTTGCCCGCCGCACGAGCCCCCGTCCTTCAACGCGGTGATGCCGCACGAGCCGCCGCCGCACCACCGGCGAGCTCGATGATCTCGGCCGTGATCTCTTCCTGGCGAACCTGGCGATAGTTCGCCTGGAGCAAGCCGAGCTGCCGTTCGATCTCGCGGTGCGCCGCCGCCATGGCGGCCACCCGCGCCTGATTCTCGGCCGCAAAGGCGTGCAGCGCCGCCTCGCAGAGCAGCGCATGCAGATATTCCATGGTCAGATCTGCGAGGAGCCGAGCCACCGGCAGGTTGAGGATTGGCGACTCGGCCCGTGCGACGCGGGAAAAGGTCGCCGGATCAAGTGGCAGCAGCGGTCGACGCACGACCTTCAGCCCGGCGCCCCCCGTCGCCTCGGCATAGATCGCCTCGACCCGCTCGATCTGAGCATTCGCGATCCGTGCCGCGAGCGCGTCGACGATGTCGCTCGCAAGCTTCGGCACGCCCGCCGAATGCGACGGCATCGCTGCCGCAAACTCCAACGTAAGACCCCGCTCGGTGGCGAGCGCGGCCCCGCGCGTGCCGACGAGCAGTAGCGTTCGTGGCCGGGAATCACCCTCGATCGCCTCGAGCACGCGCTGGGAGAAGGCCCCGGCAAAGCCCTGCTCGGCGCAAAAGACGATCGATGCATCCCGCCCCTGACGGGCCTGCTGCGGATCGCTCGGCGGCGCCACCGCGAGGATACGGCCCAGGCTCGCCGCGATCGTTCCGGCATAGGCGTCGACGGCTTGCAGTTCCTGATGCGCCTTCTGGATGCGCGCGCCGGCGATGCCGCGCATGGCGTTGACGACGCTGCCGAGCTGCTCGATGCCCGCGATCCGGGCCGCGACGTCGGCAAGCCGGTCACTCATTCGCCCGGGCCTCTCCCGCGGGCGGCCTGAGCCGGGCGATCATCGCAGCCAGGGCATCCTGCAGCACCTTGCGCCCTGGCCCATCCAGTGCGCCATTCGCCTCGATCTGCCGCACCGCCTCCGGCGCTGCCCGCTCCAAGCCGGTCGTGATCTCCTGGACCAGATCGACGAGCCGTTCCACCGGCAGGGCGTCGGCGAGTCCGCTTTGCACGGCCACCACCAGCGCAACCTCTTCGGAGAGCTTGAACGGGCGATGGGGCCGCTGGCCGAGGATCGCGCGGATCCGCGCGCCCCGCGCCAATCGCGCTTTCACCCGGGCGTCGGCGAGACCGCCGAAGCGGGTGAACATTTCCAGTTCGAGGAACTGCGCATAATCGAGCCGTATCGTCTCGGCCGCTTCCCGCAAGGCATGCGCCTGGGTCTTGCCGCCGACGCGGGAGACGGAGGTGCCGACGTCGACCGCCGGCTTCTGCCCCTCGTTGAACAACCTCGTATCGAGGACGATCTGGCCGTCGGTGATCGAGATCAGGTTGGTGGGAATATAGGCGCTGAGGTTGCCGGCATCGGTCTCGGCGATGGGCAACGCCGTGAGCGAGCCACCCCCCATTTCGGAAGACAGCATCGCGGCCCGCTCCAGAAGCCGGGCATGGAGGTAGAACACGTCGCCGGGATAGGCCTCGCGGCCGGGCGACTGGCGAGTCAGGAGAGCGATCTCGCGATGGGTCGCGGCGTGCTTGGAAAGGTCGTCGAAGACCACCAGGGCGTGCCGGCCGCGGTCGCGGAAGTATTCGGCCATCGTCATTCCCGCAAAAGGCGCGATCCATTGCAGGCCGGGTGCAGCCGATGGGCTGGCGACGACGACGATGGTGCGTTCGGGTACGCCGCGCGCCCGGATCGCATCGATCGCGCGGCGGGTGCTGGCGCTCTTCTGGCCGACCGCGACATAGACCGAGATCATGTCGCTCGTCTTCTGGTTGATGATTGCGTCGATGGCGATGGTCGTCTTGCCGGTGGCGCGGTCGCCGATGATCAGCTCGCGCTGGCCACGACCGAGGGCGAACAGCGTATCGAGGACGAGGATACCGGTCTGGACCGGCCGGGTGACGGCGTCGCGTTCGACGATCGCCGGAGCGGGCCGCTCGATCGGCATGAGCTCTGCCGCCGCAATCGGCCCCTTCCCGTCCAGCGGTCGGCCGAGCGGATCGACGATGCGGCCGAGCAGCCCCTCGCCGACCGGTACGCGCAGCACGTCGCCCGTGCCCGAGACGGTGTCGCCGGCCTGGACACCGGAGTGGTCGTCGAGGAGGACGCAGCCGATCCGCTCCTCCTCCAGCACCTGGGCGAAACCGTAGCGGCCATCCTCGAAGCTGAGGAGTTCGTCGAGCCGCACGTCCGGCAGCCCGGAGATCATGGCGATCCCGTCGGCGATCTCCTCGACCCGGCCGATCTGACGAGTTCGCGGCCCGACCATGGCGGTGTCGATGCGGCGCCGCGCGCCGTCGGCCCAGCGATCCGGGCTTGTAGCGTCAACGGCTTCGGTCATGACCGATCTCCGCGCGAATTGTCTCGAGGTCCGCTCGCCAGCTGTTCGCGACGATCACATGCGGTCCCTTCAGTTCCAGACCGGCGATGAGGCCGGGATCGGTCGCGAAGGCGAGATGTGGTGGATGGCCGATCGCCTCTCCGAGCAGCGCCCGGCAGCGCTCCTTTTCGGTGCTGTCGAGCGGGGTGGCGCTGACGGCGGTGAGCGCGGCGCCATTGGCGCCGAGGCTCCGGCGCGCGGCTTCCGGCAGTTGCGCCAACTCGCGGGTGAGCGATCCGAGAAAGGCCTCGCGCAGCGCTCGTTCGTCGAGATGCGCGAGCAGCTTGCGGGCGATGTCGACGGCGAGCTGCGCCGCCGCCTTGGCCCACGCGGCGCGGGTTTCCTCCGCCTCCCGGGCGAGAGCAGTCCGCGCTAGCGCCTTCTGCGCCTCGGCCTCTTCGGCGGCCTTGGAAAGAATATCCGTTCGAAGCGCCTCGGCCGCCATCTTCGCCTCGGCAAGGCCGGCCGCGCGCTCCTCGGCGAAGCGGGCCCGCGTCGCGTCGATCTCCGCGAGGCCTGCGGCCGCCTCCGCGCGCATTGCCTCCGCCTCCTTCAGCGTCGCCTCGGCGGCCTTGCGCCTCGCCTCGATGCTCGCCTCCAGCGGCCGCCACAAAAAGCGGGCGAGCAGCCAGATAAGGATCAGGACGTTGATGGCCTGGATGGCGAGCGTCCACCAGTCGATGGTCATGAGAAGATCAGACGAAAGGGTTGGCGAAGAGCAGCAGCAGTGCCACCACGAGACAATAGATCGCCATGGTCTCGATCATCGCGAGGCCGACGAAGAGTGTGCGCGAGATCGTGCCGGAAGCTTCCGGCTGGCGGGCTATGGCGTCCATGGCGGCAGCGACCGCGCGCCCCTCGCCGAGCGCCGGCCCGATCGCGCCGAAGGAGACGGCGATCACGGCGCCGAGAATGCTGATGAAGGCGAGCCAGTTCATTGCGGGCCCCTTTCCGTTTCGTTCGATGAAGCTGCATTGTCGGAAGCGGCCGGCCGCCCTTCGCTGACGGTGCCGGCGATGAAGACCGTCGCGAGGACGGCGAAGATGTAGGCCTGGACGCCGCCGGTCAGGAGATCGAGTGCCATCAGCGGGATCGGCACGAGAAATCCGGCGAGCGACAGCACGATGCCGACGACGAAGACGCCGCTCATGACATTGCCGAACAGTCGGACGAGCAGCGAGAAGATCCGGGTGATGCTCTCGACGAAGTTGAGCGGGACCATCAACAAGCTCGGCGACGCGAAGCTCCTGAGATAACCCGAGACGCCGTTCGCTCGGACGCTGAAATGGATGACGGCGAGAAAGACCAGCAGCGCCAGCGCGGCATCGGTCTCGACATGCGCCGTCGGCGGCTCGGCGCCCGGCACCAACGACGTCCAGTTGGCGAAGAGGATGAAGACGAAGAGCGTGCCGATGAAGGCGCGATAGGGCGCCGGTTCTGCCTGCATCGTTTCGCGGATCTGGCCGTCGACGGTCTCGACGACGAGTTCGAGGAAGGCTTGCAGCCTGGACGGCGTCAGGCTCATGCGGCGGGTCACGGCCCAACAACAGGCAGACAGAACCACCATCAGCACCCAGGTCAGGGCGACCTGCTCCGTGATCGGCACGGGCCCGATATGAAACAGCGTTTGCGTTGCGAGCGGCGAGTTCACTCGGCGATCCTCCCGAAGCGGCGCATCACGACCGCGCGGCCAGCGAGGAGCCCCAGCGTCATGGCGAGCAGCGGAGCCGCGCCCTGAAGGCTGGCAAATGTCAGTGCGCCGATCAGCAGCGCGAATCGTGCGAGCGCGATCGCGGCGGTCAGCCCCCAGCGCCTTCCCTCCACAAGTTGGCATGTGTGATGCCACAGCGCGCCAAAATGCGCGAAGCCGAGTGCGAAGCCCGCGACGAAAAACCCGGCGACCTCGATCAGCGCCCACTGGCCGAGCGTCTCGGCGAGATCGAAATGAAGATACGTCATGGCTGATTCATCCACTTCCAGGCCGACCAGCAGCCCATGCAAAGACCGATCATCAAAAGCGCGCCGGTGATGGTCAGGCCGGTGCCGAACAGCCGATCCAGCCAACGCCCGCCGAACAGGCCGAGCAGCGCCGGTACCACGATGATCCAACCGAGGATGCCGATTTGGGCGAGCCGGCGCGCGACCGCGGGTTCGCCTTCCTTGGTGAAGCGCCGATGCCGCTCGCCGCGCAGCCGGACTTCGTCCGCGAGGCGGTCCCGCTCCGTGTCGCGGGGCGGCTCCTCCGGGCTGGCTTCCGGCAGCATCAAGACCGCCTCCTCGAAATGGTGGCCGGGCCGGGCCTCAGATGCCGCACGATCTGACGAACCGCCGCAAGCTGCAGCCGCGTCGTCTCGACATGCTCCGTCCGCTCCGTCTCGCGGTTCGCCTCGAACTGTCTCAGGACAGTGTCGTGCAACTTCGTCAGGTCGTCGCCGACGACCGCCTCCCGTGTCGCGACGCGAACCTCGCCGCCGCCGGAGACGGTGAGGACGCCGCCACGCACGGCGCAATGCCGCCGGGGCCTGCCTTTGGCTGTCCAGCTCACCACCGAAATCGCAAGCGTCGTGAGGAAGTCGGCGTGGCCGGCAAGGATGCCGAATCCGCCGCTTTCGTCCTCGGCGCGGATGGCGGCCACCTCGTCCTCGTCCACGACGACGACCAGCGGGCTGACGATCTGCAGCCTCATGCAGCCCGCTCCTTGGCCCGGCCCGCCTTTTCCTTCTGCCGGGCATCGTCGAGCGAGCCAACCATGTAGAGCGAATCCTCCGCCCAGTCGTCCGCCTCACCGTCGAGGATCGCCCTCACCCCCGACAGCGTCTCGGTGCGGTCGACGCTTTTTCCTGCAACGCCGGTGAAGGCTTCGGTGACGACGAAGGGTTGGGAGAAGAAGCGCTGCAATCGTCGGGCCCGGCGGACCGTCAGCCGGTCGGCCGGCCCGAGTTCCTCGGTGCCGAGCAGGGCGATGATGTCCTGCAGTTCGTTGAAGCGGGCGAGCGTCTGGCGGGCTCGCTCGGCGAGTGCATAGTGGTCGTCGCCAACGACGCCCGGGTCGAGCAGCACCGATGAGGAAGCCAGCGGATCGATGGCCGGATAGAAGCCTTCCGCGGCAAGCCGCCGGGAGAGGACGATCGTGCTGTCCATATGGCTGGAGATCGCCGTCACTGCGGGGTCGGTGAAGTCGTCGGCCGGAACGTAGACCGCCTGAATCGCCGTCACCGCCGCACCTGCGGCCGAGGCAATCCGCTCCTGAAGCGAGGCGACTTCGCTTGCCAGCGTCGGCTGATAACCCACTCGCGAGGGCAAGCGGCCGAGAAGCCCCGAGACCTCGCTACCCGCCTGCACGAAGCGAAAGACGTTGTCCATCAGCAGAAGAACGTTCTGATGCTTCTCGTCGCGAAAGTCCTCGGCGATCGTCAGCGCCGTCATCGGCACGCGCCAGCGCGCCCCCGGTGGCTCGTTCATCTGGCCGTAAACGAGGACGGTGCGCGGCAAGACGCCGGAGCGCTGCATTTCGGTGAGGAGCTCGTGGCCCTCGCGCGAACGCTCGCCGATGCCTGCAAAGACCGAAATCCCCTTGTACTTCTCCACCATGGCGTGGATCAGCTCCATCACCAGAACGGTCTTGCCGACGCCGGCGCCGCCGAACATCGCCGCTTTGCCACCTTGGGAAAGCGGCGCCAGGAAGTCGATGACCTTGATACCGGTCTCGAACAGGCCGCCCCCGGTGACGCCAGTCTCCATCAGTGGCGGGGGTGGATTGTGGATGCCGCGCCGCCGGGTCGACGGAGGCAAGCCGGCGCCCCGATCCCGCACGTTTCCCGTAACGTCGAGAAGCCGGCCGAGAACCGCCTCGCCGACCGGGACTTCGATCGGCCGACGGGTGGCCGTCACGAGCGCGTTGCGCTTCAGGCCCGCGGTTGCCTGCAGGGCGACCGCCCGCACGGTATGGCGATCGAGATGCGCGTGGACTTCGAGGACGAGCGGCTCGCCGCCGCCGTCGCGAATGATCGTCAGGGCGCTGTCGACGGGCGGCAGGTCTGGCGACGCGAACCGCACGTCGATCACCGCGCCCCGCACCGCGACCACGGTTCCGGTCGCAAGGTCGCTCGATTTTGCCGTCTCTTCCTTCATGCCGGGCATCCTAAGCCGTTCCGACCGGTGAGCTTTGACGCTGATCAAACCGCGCGCTGGACTTGTCTCCGCCTGGGCCGCGTCAGCCCCGCGGCCCCGTCGAGCCCACACGGGGCAGCCTGGGGATCGTCAATCGAGCTGAATCGCCTCCCTGATGCAGTCGGGAAGGACGGTCCCCAGGAGCGGCTTCTGGAGCACCGCGCAGGCTCCGGCCTCGATTGCGCGCCGCCGCAAAGCAGCGGTAGCGTGGCCGGTGATCAGGATCGCAGGGAGCTTGAGGCCGAGCAAACGCAAGGCTTTGAGAACGGAAATGCCATCCATGTCCGGCATCTTGATATCGATGACGACACATTTGGCGGCCGATAGGTGCGGATGAACGAACAGCTCCTCGCCGGCCTTACAGACGCCGACCCAAAGCCCGTCGAGTTCGAGAGAAAACTTGAGCGACTCCCGAACCGCCTCGTCGTCGTCCACCACGAGTACCAGGGTCTTCTCTGCGGTCATTCCGGCGCGCTCCGACGGCCGCGGAAGCGGCATGATGCCAAACTTAGGGGACTATGGTCGGAGCGTAACGCGGCAGCTTTGACTTGGCGCAAATCGGAACGCGGAATTGAACACGTCCCTATCAACGCTGCGATTCTTCAACCCAAGGCAAAGCTTGGAGAGCGTCTCGCCACCTCGGCCTCGGACGGAAAAAGGCATGCAGACGGCACTCTTTCTGTGTCTACCTGCGCTGCCGGCGCCTCTGAGAAGCCAATTCCAGATAAAATTGCCTGCGGATGATCAACCTAACCGCACGGGCCATGCGTCGGGAAGAATTGGAGTTTCTCCCTTCAGGCCGGCGCAAGATTTGTAAGGGTGTCGACGCATTCGGCACCGATTTGATGCGGATCAAAGCGATCGACCCGATCCCGGCCTTCCCTGTGCTCGGCTAATTCACAGGGATCGGGAGATTACCATGGTGACGACGGAAATAGGTGTAACGGCGCCGCCCGCATCGGCAGACAAGACCGGCAAGTTGCGCCTCGGGGCGCTGACCGCCCTCGTCATCGGCTCGATGGTCGGCTCGGGCGTGTTCAGTCTGCCGCAGAACATGGCCGCGGGCGCCGGGCCGCTCGCCATCATGATCGGCTGGGGCATCACCGCGATCGGCATGCTCGCGCTGGTCTTCGTCTACCAGTCGCTGGCCACCCGCAAACCCGACCTCGACGCCGGACCTTATGCCTATGCAAAGGCCGGCTTCGGATCCTTCATCGGCTTCAACAGCGCCTGGGGCTACTGGATCAGCGCCTGGCTCGGCAACGTCTCCTACGCCGTCATCGTGTTCAGCGCACTTTCCTATTTCTTTCCGGCGTTCGGTGAGGGCAACACCTGGCAAGCGGTGCTCGGCGCCTCGGTCTTGCTCTGGCTCGTTCACGGCCTGATCCTTGGCGGGCTCCGCGAGGCGGCCGGTGTGAATACGATCGTCACCATCGCCAAGATCGCGCCGATCGTCCTGTTCATCGGCATCGCCGTCGTCGCCTTCAAGCTCGACGTCTTCTCCCTCGACTTCTCCGGCCTCGGAAACGCCGGCCTCGGCTCGATCACCGCTCAGGTCAAGAGCACGATGCTGGTCACTTTGTGGGTGTTCATAGGCATCGAAGGTGCGAGCGTGTTTTCAGCCCGCGCCGATCGGCGGAGCGAGATCGCACTGGCGACCGGCATCGGCTTCTTCACCTGCCTTGCGCTCTACGCCCTGGTCT
Organism: Jiella pacifica; assembly: GCF_010500815.1. Lineage (GTDB taxonomy): Bacteria > Pseudomonadota > Alphaproteobacteria > Rhizobiales > Rhizobiaceae > Jiella > Jiella pacifica. The sequence continues at coordinate 15,891 of NZ_JAAAMG010000024.1, read as the reverse complement.
CGCTGCTCTCGCTGGGGATCATGACGCAGCCCGAACTCGCCGGGCTGAAAAATCCGTCGATGGCGGGAGTTCTGGAGCATGTCGTCGGGCCGTGGGGCGCCATCCTCATCAACGTCGCGCTGGTCGTCTCGGTGCTCGGCGCCTTCCTGAGCTGGACGCTGCTCGCCGCGGAGATCCCGCATGTGGCCGGCCGCGACGGCACGATGCCGGAGTTCTTCGCCCGCGAGAGCGGGCGCGGCGTTCCCTCGACCGCGCTCTTTATAACGAACGCGCTGGTCCAGCTCTTTCTGATCATCACCCTGTTCGCAGAGAGCACCTATCAGGCGCTGTTCTCGATCGCGTCGACGGCGATCCTGGTGCCCTACATCTTCTCCGGCGCCTACGCGGCCAAACTCGCGATCACCGGCGAAAGTTACGAGGCCGGCCAATCGCGCACCGGCCCGATGCTGATCGGGTTGATCGCGACGCTCTACGGCCTGTGGCTCGTTTACGCCGCGGGACCTGCCTACCTCTTCATGTGCGCGCTGCTCTATGCCGTCGGCGTCCCCCTCTACGTTTATGCCCGTCGCCAACGCAAGGAACGCGCCTTCACCGCCGTCGAAGCGGTGCTCGCGCTCGCTCTGGTCGCGGTTGGCCTTTTCGCCGCCTACGAAATGTGGACGGGCGCCGTCAGCCCCTTTTGACATCGAAAATCAGGAAACCCGATGATGATGACGCTCGGCGTTCATTCCGAAGTTGGTCGGCTCCGCGAGGTGCTGATCCACCGCCCAGATCTCAGCCTGCGCCGGCTGACCCCGGCCAACTGTCACTCCCTGCTGTTCGACGACGTGCTGTGGGTGAGGAAGGCTCGGCAGGAGCACGACATCCTCGCCGACACGCTCAATGAGCGCGGCGTGGTGGTCCGCGATCTCGGCAAGCTCCTCGCCGAGACCATGGCTGTTCCCGAAGGGCGGGCCTGGCTCCTGGACCGGCGGCTTGATCCGGACATCGTCGGCTGGGATCTTCTCGACGAGTTGCGCTCTTGGTTGGACGGTATGGAGGCAGGCAGCCTCGCCACCGCACTCATTGGCGGCATCGCGAGAGCCGAGCTGCCCTTTGCGCCAGCCGGCCTCAGCGGCTTGGCATTGGCGACGCAGGACTTCGTCCTGCCGCCGCTGCCGAACCAGCTCTTCACCCGCGACAGTTCGTGCTGGATCTATGGCGGGGTCACCGTCAACTCGATGTATTGGCCCGCACGCCGCCCGGAAGCTCTGAACGTCGAGGCGATCTACCGTTTCCACCCGCGATTCCGCGAGGCGGACTTCACGTTGCTGTCCGAACCCGGCCACGCGACGCTGGAGGGAGGCGACGTGATGCCGGTTGGAGCCGGGGTCGTGTTGATCGGCATGGGCGAGCGCACGACGCCCCAGGCGGTCAGCGCGCTGGCCAAGCGCCTCTTTGCGACCGGCACTGCGAACCGTGTCATCGCCGCCCTGATGCCCCGCGACCGCAGCTTCATGCATCTCGACACGGTCTTTACCTTCTGCGACCGCGACCTCGTCACCCTGTTCCCGCCAATCGTCGACCGCCTGCGCAGCTTCTCGCTGCGGCCCGGCGACGCCGAGGGCAGCGTCGACGTCGTCGAGGAGACTGCGCCCTTCGTCGATGTCGTCGCCGAGGCGATGGGTTTGTCCAGCCTGCGGATCGTTGCGACGGGCGGCGACTCTTACGAGGCCGAGCGCGAGCAGTGGGATGACGGCAACAACGTCATCGCCGTCGAGCCCGGCGTCGTCGTCGCCTACGACCGCAACGTCTACACCAATACGCTTCTGCGCCACGCCGGCGTCGAGGTCATCACCGTCGAGGGGGCAGAGCTCAGCCGCGGACGCGGCGGCGGCCACTGCATGACTTGTCCGCTCGTCCGCGATCCCGTCTGACCATCCGGAGTTCAAAAGATGTCGACCAATCTGCATGGGCGCAGCCTGCTGACGCTCGACGACCTCTCGCCCGCCGAGATCCGCCACCTTCTGCGCCTCGCGGCGGAGTTGAAGGCGGCGAAGACCAGCGGCACCGAGCAGCTGCGGCTTTACCGCAAGAACATCGCCTTGATCTTCGAGAAGGATTCCACCCGCACTCGCACCGGATTTGAGGTCGCAGCCTACGACCAGGGCGCGCATGTGACCTATCTCGGGCCATCCGGCAGCCATATCGGCCACAAGGAGTCGGTGAAGGACACCGCCCGTGTGCTCGGCCGCGTCTACGATGCGATCGAGTTTCGCGGCGCCGGCCATGCGATGGTGGTGGAACTCGCTCAAAATGCGGGGGTCCCGGTCTATAATGGACTGACGGACGAGTCGCATCCGACCCAGACGCTTGCCGACTTCATGACCATGCGCGAGTTCACGCACAAGCATCTCTCGGACATTACGGTGACCTTCCTCGGCGACGGCCACAACAACGTTGCGCGCTCACTCGCCCTCGGGGCCGCCAAGGTCGGCATGGACATGCGCATCGCGGCGCCGAAAGCGCTGTGGCCGGACGAGGCCTTCGTCGAGCATCTGCGGACGCTTGGCGCCAAGACTGGAGGCAGCCTGCTCCTCACCGACGACGTCGATGAAGGGGTGAAGGGTGCCGATTTCCTCTACACCGACGTCTGGGTGTCGATGGGCGAGCCGGACGCCGTCTGGGACGAGCGCATCGCCCTTTTGACGCCCTACCGCGTGACCAAAGCGGCGATGCAGGCGACCGGCAATCCCTACGCCAAGTTCATGCATTGCCTGCCGGCCTTCCACAACACGGAAACCGAAGTCGGCAAGAGCATCGCCGAGCGCTACGGCATCGACTGCATGGAGGTTTCCGAGGAGGTGTTCGAATCCGAGGCCTCGATCGTCTTCGAACAGGCCGAGAACCGCATGCACACCATCAAGGCCGTGCTCGTCGCGACGATCGGAGGCTGACGATGCGGATCGTCGTCGCCCTTGGTGGCAATGCCCTTCTGCGCCGGCACGAGGCGCTGACGGCCGAGAACCAGCGGACGAACGTCCGCCGCGCTGCCGACGCGCTGGCAGGGCTCGTCCGGGCCGGGCACCAGATCGTCGTCACCCATGGCAACGGCCCGCAGGTCGGATTGCTGGCGCTCCAGGCGGCGGCCGGCCCAGCCGACGGCGCCTATCCCCTGGACATCCTCGGCGCCGAGAGCGAGGGGATGATCGGCTACCTGATCGAGCAGGAGCTCGCGGCGCTCCTGCCGGGCCGGGACATCGCGACGCTCCTGACACAGGTGAAGGTCGCCCGCGACGATCCTGCCTTCGCCGCACCCACCAAGCCGATCGGCCCGGTCTATGACGAGGCGACCGCCGACCGCCTTGCCGCCGAGCGCGGCTGGCGCGTCGCTCCGGACGGCGACGGCTGGCGACGGGTCGTCGCCTCGCCGAAGCCGCTGGAGATCCTAGAGTCGCGCGTGGTGTCAATGCTGGTCGATCACGACGTGATCGTTATCTGCGGTGGCGGCGGGGGCATTCCGGTCATCGCCAGGGCGCACGGCGGCCTCATCGGCGTGGAGGCGGTGATCGACAAGGATTTCGCCAGCGAATTGCTGGCGCGCCAACTCGGGGCGGACATGCTCCTGCTCCTGACCGACGTCGACGGCGTCTATGCGGGTTTCGGCACGGACAGGGCGCGACGAATCGACCGGATCTCGGGCGGCGAACTGTCGCCGGAGAGCTTTCCGGCTGGATCGATGCGCCCGAAGATCGCCGCCGCAGCTTCCTTCGCCAAGACGACCGGCGGCGACGCGGCGATCGGAAGACTGGAGGATGCCGTCGCGATCGTTGCCGGCGACAAGGGCACCCGCATCACCGGATAGTGCTGCTGTCGGCCGGTCGTGTCCTTTCGTTGGCCGACAGCCGGGAGTAGCTCAGCGCACAGGCTTTCTGCTAGAATGGTTCTCGACTGGGTACGAGAGCCGGCCGGGCATGCTTGGGAGGACATGCCCGCGAGCGCGATGAGCGCGAAGCCCGCCCGGTCGCATGCGGACGGGAGGCTGCGAAACGTCGTGCTTGAGCATTCCCATGTCGTCGTTCTGGTGCTCGCCTCGCTCGCCGTCGCGCTGATGGCGAGCTTTACCGGCCTGTCGCTGACGCACGGGATCGGCACCCTGCCGAGCCCGCAACGCAAGCTCGCCGTCGCCATGGCCGCGGTGGCGCTCGGCGGTGGCATATGGTCGATGCATTTCGTCGCCATGCTCGGGCTCCAACTGCCCGTCCTGTTCTATTACGACGCGCTGACGACGCTCATTTCGGCGCTCGTCGCGATCCTGATGATCGGCACGGCGCTCCTGTTGATGCACTTTCGGGTACGCACCGCCGTCAGCATCACCGGGGCGGGTGTCATCGTCGGGCTCGGAATCGCCGCCATGCACTATATCGGCATGTCCGGCATGCAGCTCTGCGGCACGGTCTACTCGCCGGTGGGCCTGGCACTCGCCTGGGGCAGCTCGATCGCACTCGGCGTCCTCTCATTCTGGGTGATCTACGGTGATCGGAGCCGCCGCAGCATCGTCTTCGGCACGCTGTGCCTCGGCTTTTCCGTCTTCACCGTCCATTTCGTCGCCATGGGCGGAACCGGATTTCTGGCCGAGGCCGGGGGATCGGCAGAAGGCCCATTGCTCGACAACGCCACGCTGGCGATGATCGTCACGCTGGCCGCCTTCGTCATCTGCGGCGCGTTCCTCTTGACCGGGGTCACGTTCCTGCCGGCGGAACAGACCTCGACCGCAGCCGTGGCGGACGCCCCTTCACCGCCGCTCCCGCCCTTCCAGTCCGCACCCGAGACACGGTCGGCAGCTCATGCATCGGCCTCGCCGATGGCCGCCGAGACGCCGTCCGACGCCGCCGCCGCCGCCGCCGCCGCCGCGGCGGCAATTGCAGCAGTGGCAGCCGAACCTGAACGTCCGCAAGCACCGTCACCCGTGCCGCAACCGGCGGTTCCCGTCCCCTACGAAAAGGACGGCCGGACGATCTTCGTCGACCGCTCGTCCATCGCGGCGATCCGGGCGGAGGGCCACTACACCATCCTCTATGTGGGCGGTCAGCAGTTCTTCTGTCCCTGGTCGATCTCGGAAGCGGAGACGCGGCTCGCCGATCCGAACTTCATCCGCGCCCATCGCAGCTATCTGATCAATGTCGGGCACGTCACCGGCTTCGAGCGACACAAGGACAACGGCATCTGCTTCTTCGAGAAGACCGTGTCGCTCGGCAAGGTGACGGTCAGCCGCTCGCGCCTTCCCGCCGTGCGCCACGCACTTGGCGTCTAGCCTGAGCCTGACTTCATCGGAGCCAAGCACACACCGCCCTTCCGTTCGTATCCTGTCTGAAGGCTCCAGGCGGGGTGATAGAGCTTGTCGGCGGTTGCCCGCTCCGGCACCGGATTTCCGCAATTCGCGGCGGCCATGGTCAAGCACCACGCGTGGACTCTCCTCGCAGCCGCGGCAAAAACACGCCTTTCCCGCGCTTCGCATTCCGTGCAGCCAGTTCGCATTTCGTGAAATGGCTTTCGCCGCTGGTTAGCCGGAAGCGGCGGCTGAAAATCGCCGGCCCATACTGGCTCGAACGGATCGGGAGACGTCCGGCATCGAGGGAGGAAACCACGATGATCCCAGCTGCTTTCGAATATCATCGACCGTCTGACATCGCGTCGGCGCTCGCCACGCTTCGCGAATTCGGCGACGAGGCCCGGGTGGTTGCCGGCGGCCACAGCCTGATCCCGATGATGAAGCTGAGGATGGCGTCGATCGGCCATCTGATCGACCTCCAGGACATTGCCGACCTCAAGGGCATCCGCATCGACGGAAATACCGTCAGAATCGGCGCCATGGTCACCCAGCAGGAACTGATCGACGACGCGGCGCTCACCCGCGCCGCACCGCTCCTGCGCGAGACGGCATTGCAGATCGCCGACCCGCAGGTGCGCGCCGTCGGTACGATCGGCGGCAACGTCGCCAATGGCGATCCCGGCAACGACATGCCGGCCGTCATGCAATGTCTCGACGCCACCTTCACCCTCACCGGCCCAAGTGGGACCCGCGATGTCAAGGCGCGCGACTTCTACGAAGCGGCCTATGTCACTGCCCGGGCCGACGAGGAGATCCTCACCGCCGTCAGTTTCACGGTCAGCGGCGGTGGTCATGCCTACGAAAAACAGAAGCGCAAGATCGGCGACTATGCGACGGCGGCAGCAGCGGTGATGCTGCAGAAGGACGGCACCGCCTGCAGCGCCGCCTCGATCGCCATGACCAATCTGTCCGACGTCCCGGTCTGGTCGAAGGCCGCCGCCGATGCGCTCGTCGGCACCGCCTGCAACCCCGCTGACATCGGCAGCGCCGTCGCGGCCGCCCTCGCCGACATCTCACCGACCGCCGACAATCGCGGCCCCGTCGAGTTCAAGCGCCACGTCGCGGGCGTCATCATCCGCCGCGCCATCGAGCGCGCCTGGTCGCGCGCCTGAACGGATCGCCGCCCGAGAAACGCCAGCGCGCCTCGTCGCGTTGCCGAGGAGATCTGCCCCATGAAGAAGATGCAACTGACGCTGACGGTGAACGGCGAGGCCCACGAACTCCTCGCCGAACCGCGCGAACTGCTGATCCACGTCCTGCGCGAAAAGCTGAACCTGACCGGCCCGCATATCGGCTGCGAGACCTCCCATTGCGGCGCCTGCACCGTCGACATGAACGGCCGCTCGGTGAAGTCCTGCACGGTCTTCGCGGCGCAGGCGAACGGCGCTGCCATCACCACGATCGAGGGCCTCGGATCGCCGGGCGCGCTGCATCCCCTGCAGGAGGCGTTTCGCGAGCATCACGGCCTGCAGTGCGGCTTCTGCACGCCGGGCATGATCACCCGCGCCCACCGGCTTTTGCAGGAAAACCCGAACCCGAGCGAGGAAGACATCCGTTTCGGCATGGCCGGCAATCTCTGCCGCTGCACCGGCTACCAGAACATCGTCAAGGCGATCCTCGCCGCAGCCGCCGAGATGAACGCCGTCAAGGAGGCCGCAGAATGAACGAGTTGGCACCGATCAGCCGCGAGGACCGGGTCGAGAAGCTGAAGGGCCTCGGGCACTCGAGGAAGCGCGTCGAGGACGTCCGCTTCACGCAAGGCAAGGGCAACTATGTCGACGACCTGAAGCTCCCAAGCATGCTCTATGGCGACTTCGTGCGCAGCCCCTATGCCCATGCCCGTGTGACGTCGATCGACAAGAGCGCGGCGCTGGCGCTGCCGGGCGTCGTCGCCGTTTTGACAGCCGAGGATCTGGCGCCGCTCAACCTTCACTGGATGCCGACACTCGCCGGCGACAAGCAGATGGTGCTGGCCGACGGCAAGGTGCTGTTCCAGGGCCAGGAAGTCGCCTTCGTCGTCGCCAACGACCGTTATGTCGCGGCGGACGCCGTCGATCTCGTCGTCGTCGAATACGAGGAGCTTCCCGTCGTCACCGACCCGTTCAAGGCGCTCGAGCCGGACGCGCCGGTGCTGCGCGAGGACCTCGCCGGCCAGACCTCAGGTGCTCACGGGGAACGTCGCCACCACAACCACATCTTCCTCTGGGAGGTCGGCGACAAGCAGGCGACCGAGGAGGTGATCGCTTCGGCCGAGGTCGTCGCCGAGGAGATGGTCTACTACCACCGCACCCATCCCTGCCCGCTGGAGACCTGCGGCTGCGTCGCCTCGATGGACGCGGTCAACGGCAAGCTGACCATCCACGGCACCTTCCAGGCGCCGCATGTGGTGCGCACCGTCGCCTCGCTGCTGTCGGGCATCGAGGAGCACAAAATCCGGGTGATCTCGCCCGACATCGGCGGCGGCTTCGGCAACAAGGTCGGCGTCTATCCCGGCTATGTCTGCGCCATCGTCGCCTCGATCGTCACCGGCAAGCCGGTGAAGTGGATCGAGGACCGGATGGAGAACCTCACCGCCACCGCCTTTGCCCGCGACTACTGGATGAAGGGCCGGATCGCGGCGACGAAGGACGGCAGGATCACCGCCCTGTCCTGCCACGTCACCGCCGATCACGGCGCCTTCGACGCCTGCGCCGACCCGACCAAGTTCCCGGCCGGCTTCTTCAGCATCGTCACCGGCTCTTACGACATCCCGGTCGCCTATGTCGGCGTCGACGGCGTCTACACCAACAAGGCGCCCGGCGGCGTCGCCTATCGCTGTTCGTTCCGCGTCACCGAGGCGGCCTATCTGATCGAGCGGATGATCGAGGTGCTGGCGATCGAGCTGGGCATGGACGCCGCCGAAGTGCGGGCGAAGAACTTCATCAGGAAGGACCAGTTCCCCTATCAGTCGGCGCTCGGCTGGGAATATGACTCCGGCGACTACCACACCGCCTGGAACAAGGCGCTGAAGGCCGTCGGCTACGAGGACCTCAGGCGCGAGCAGGCCGAACGCGTCGAGGCCTTCAAACGCGGCGAGACGCGCAAGCTGATCGGCATCGGTCTCACCCATTTTACCGAGATCGTCGGCGCCGGCCCGGTGAAGAACTGCGACATCCTCGGCATGGGCATGTTCGATTCATGCGAGATCCGCATCCATCCGACCGGCTCGGCGATCGCCCGGCTCGGCACCATCAGCCAGGGCCAGGGCCACGCGACGACCTTCGCCCAGATTCTCGCAAGCGAGATCGGCCTTCCGGCGGATTCGATCACCATCGAGGAAGGCGACACCGACACGGCGCCCTATGGTCTCGGCACATACGGCTCGCGCTCGACGCCCGTCGCCGGCGCCGCAACCGCCATGGCCGGGCGCAAGATCCGCGCCAAGGCCCAGATGATCGCGGCCTATCTCCTGGAGGTGCATGACGGCGACCTCGAATGGGACGTCGACCGGTTCGTCGTCAAGGGCGCGCCGGAGCGCTTCAAGACCATGGCCGAGATCGCCTATGCCTCCTACAACCAGGCGATCCCGGGCCTCGAGCCGGGGCTGGAGGCGGTCAGCTACTATGATCCGCCGAACATGACCTACCCCTTCGGCGCCTATGTCTGCGTCATGGAGATCGACGTCGATACCGGCGTCGCCGACATCCGCCAGTTCTACGCCCTCGACGACTGCGGCACCCGGATCAACCCGATGATCATCGAGGGCCAGGTCCATGGCGGCCTCACCGAGGCCTTCGCGATCGCCATGGGCCAGGAGATCGCCTATGACGAGATCGGCAACGTCAAGAACGCCACCTTGATGGACTTCTTCCTGCCGACCGCCTGGGAGACGCCGCACTACGTCACCGACTTCACCGAAACGCCGAGCCCGCACCACCCGATCGGCGCCAAGGGCGTCGGCGAGAGCCCCAATGTCGGCGGCGTCCCGGCCTTCTCCAATGCCGTCCACGACGCCTTCCGCGTCTTCGGCCTGAAGCAGGCGCACATGCCGCACGATCACTGGCGCATCTGGAAGATCGCCCATGATCTCGGCCTGCATGGCTGAGCGAGGACAGGCGTGGCGGCGACGAGCCGCCCACCGGGCAAAGCCATGAGCAATCCCACCCCGAACGACTGGCGTACCCTCGGCGAGAGCTTTGCGGCCAAGGGCTACATCGCCTCTCCGGACCTCGCGATGGCGCTGTTCATCGCCCTGAAGCTCGGCCGTCCGCTGCTCCTAGAAGGCGCCGCCGGCGTCGGAAAGACCGAGGTCGCGCGCACTCTTGCCATGGTGAAGGACACCCGCCTCATCCGGCTGCAGTGCTACGAAGGCCTCGACGCCGCCCACGCCATCTACGAGTGGAACTACCAGCGCCAGCTCCTGGCGATCCGCGCGGCGGCGGAGGGCGGCGAGACCGGCCGCAGCGTCGAGCAGCGGATCTTCTCGGAGGAGTTCCTGCTGCAGCGCCCCTTGCTCGAGGCGATCCGCCAGGAGACCCCGCCGGTCCTCCTGATCGACGAGATCGACCGCGCCGACGAGGAGTTCGAGGCCTATCTCCTGGAGGTGCTGTCGGACTTCCAGATCACCGTGCCGGAACTCGGCACGATTACCGCCCGCTCGATCCCGCACGTCATCCTCACCTCGAACGGTACGCGCGAACTCTCCGACGCATTGCGCCGGCGCTGCCTCTATGCCCATGTCGACTTTCCGAGCCGCGAGAGCGAGCTGCGCATCCTCGCCGCACGGCACCCCGAAGTCGAACCGGCCCTCGCCCGCCAGATCGTCGGCTTCGTCCAATCCTTGCGAAAGGAAGACCTGGAAAAAACGCCCGGCGTCGCCGAGATGCTCGACTTTGCCGCGGCGCTCGTCGGCCTCGGCGTCAGCGACCTTTCCGCCGATCCGGCGGTTCTTCAGGCAACGCTCGCCACGCTGTTGAAGACGCAGGGCGACCAGGCGTCGGTCCCGACCGAGGTGGCGCAGCGTCTGGCGGGCAAGGCGTCATGAGCCGGATCACCCGCTTCGCCGCCCGCGATCCCGGGCCCGGCGCCCGCATCGCCGGCTTCATGGCGCATCTGCGCGACAACGGCCTAAAGCTCGGCGTCCACGAGACGGCGACGGCGATGCGGGCACTTTGCGTGGTCGAGGCTGCCGATCCCGCCGAGGCGCGCCTCGCCCTCAAGGCCGTCTGCGCGGGTTCTGCCGACGAAGCCGCGCGGTTCGACGACCTCTTCGACGCCTATTGGCGCAACGACGGCCGCGTGCGCCAGAAGGTGGTGCGCGAAGAGGCCGCGAAGGAGCGCCAGCACACCCGGTCCTCCCAAGCCGCCGAAGGGCCGCCGTCGGCACGGCGCGGCAGGATGCAGACCCCGGAGGACGGGCGCGACGGCGGCGAGGCGGTGGCCGACGGCACGGGCCGACTGATCGCCAGCCGGGCCCGCAACCTGATGACGAAGGACCTGCGCGAGTTCGTCGATCCTGCCAACATCGCCGCCGCCGAGATCATCGCGCGCAGGCTGGCGGCGGCGATCCGCGACCGCCGCTCGCGGCGCCGGCGCGCGGCACGAAAGGGCGAGACGATCGATTTCCGCCGCACCGTGCGCTTGAGCCTTGCCACCGGCGGCGAGCCGCTCGCCCTGCCCCGCCGCCAGCGTTTCGACCGCGCGGTTCGCCTCACCGTCCTCTGCGACGTCTCGGGCTCGATGACCGCCTATGCGCGGGTCTTCCTCGCCTTCGTCGCCGGGCTGATGCGCGGCGAGCGGACGGCCGACGCCTATCTCTTCCATACGAAGCTGGTGCGCATCACCGAGGCGCTGCGCGACGACGATCCTCTCCGGGCGCTCAACCGGCTGACGCTCATGGCCGAAGGCTTCGGCGGCGGCTCGAAGATCGCCGCCAATCTCGAGCGCTTCGCCCGCACCTATGCCCGCCAGTTCGTCAACGGCCGCAGCGTCGTCGTCATCCTCTCCGACGGCTACGACACCGATCCATCCGAACTGATGGCGCAAGCGCTCCAGCGGCTGAAGCGGCGCGGCTGCCGGATCGTCTGGCTCAATCCGCTCGCCGGCTGGAAGGGCTACGAGCCCGTCGCCCGCGGCATGGCGGCGGCGCGGCCGCATCTCGATCTCTTCGCTCCGGCGAACACGCTGGCCTCGCTGGCAGCACTCGAACCGGAACTGGCGCGGATATGAGGGAGGCCGGCATGCAGACGTCCTTCGAGGACAAGGTTCAGGCGCTGAGGACGAACGGCCAGCCCTTCGCCATCGCCACCGTCGTGCGCACCGTCGACGCCACCTCCGCCAAGCCCGGGGCGAAGGCGCTGATCCTCCCGGACGGCACGATCGCCGAGGGCTGGGTCGGCGGCGGCTGTGCCCGCGGTGCGATCACCCGCGCGGCGATCGCGGCGCTTGGCGACGGCCAACCGCGCTTCGTCAGCCTCAGACCCGAAGAGCTTCTCGACGTCGAAGGCCGGACCCATGGCGAGGAACGCAACGGCGTCCGCTTTGCCCGCAGCCGCTGCCCCTCCAAGGGCTCGATGGACGTCTTCGTCGAACCCGTCACGCCGCCGCCCGATCTCGTTGTCTGCGGCGAAAGCCCGGTGGCGCTGGCCTTGTGCGCGCTCTCCTCCCGCCTCGGCATGCGCCGCACCCTTTGCGCCCCCGGCCTCCCGGCGGGCAAGACGCCGGCGGTGGACCGGCTCCTCGACGACTTCGCCTTCGACACGCAGGCCGGAACTGAGTGCCACATCGTCATCGCGACGCAGGGCAAGGGCGACGAGGCGGCCTTGCGCGCGGCGATCGCCGCGGGAGCCGCCACCATCGCCTTCGTCGGCAGCCGCCGCAAATTCGCCGCGCTCGGCGAGCGGCTTTTAGCCGAGGGGATCGCCAGAGCCGATATCGACCGGGTGAAATCACCCGCCGGTCTCGACATTTCCGCCATCACCCCGGACGAAATCGCTTTGTCGATCCTCGCGGAGATCATCGCGCAGCGGCGCGGGCGTCAGCGCCTCGACCAGGCGGCGGGGCTTTCGCCATGAGCGCGCTCGGGCACGTCCTGCGACGATGGTTCGCCCGCCGGCCTGCCCGCAGCCCGCCAAAGAGGCAGGTCGACAGCGAGTTCGCCAAACTCCTGGCCGAGATCAGGTTTCCCTGCTGCTAGTACCAGCGGGCGAGGATGCTGACGGATCCGCCTGCTGCACACATCCGATTTTCGATGCCAAGCCAAGGGCTTGACGAAAATCAAGATTCGGAACCAGGAGTCACGTCCAATGCCTCCTGGTATAACGTCCCGCCTAGCGGCCGCTCGCCCCATCGACGCGCAGGACCATCCGCACGAGATCGGAAAGGCTCGACGCGCTCATCTTCTTCATGACATTTGCCCGGTGGACCTCGACGGTGCGGGCGCTGATCTCGAGGTCGTAGGCGATGGTCTTGTTCGGATGCCCGGCGAGCAGCCCGTCGAGCACCTGGCGCTCGCGTCCGGACAAGGAGGCGAGCCGCGCCGCGGTGGCGTCCATTTCCGCCTGCCGCCCCTCGCCCGCCTTGCCCTCCTTCAGTGCAGTGCGGACGGCGGCGAGCATCGCTTCGTCGTCGAAGGGCTTTTCGATGAAATCGATGGCGCCGTCCTTCATGGCCTGAACGGCGAGCTGGACGTCGGCGTGACCGGTCATCACCACGACGGGCAAACGGACGCCCGCAGCCTTCAACCGCCGCTGCAGTTCAAGCCCGTCGATTCCCGGCATCCTGACGTCGCTGATCACGCAACCCGGCTGCAGCGTATCGATCGCATCGAGAAGCGCCAACCCGGATTCATGCACCCGCACGGCAAAGCCCGCCGTAGCCAGGAGGAAGGCGACCGAGTGGCGGACGCTCTCGTCGTCGTCGACCAGATGAACAACCGCATTATTCGCCGTCATCGAGGTCCTCCGATCGAAAATGAGGCAAGGTCAGGCGGAAGACCGTTCCACCTCCGGGATTGGACTCCGTCCAGAGGCGTCCGCCATGGGCCTCGACGATGGTCCGCGAGATCGACAGTCCCACGCCCATGCCGCGCTCCTTGGAAGTCACGAAAGGCTGGAAGAGTTGGGCGGCGATCTCCGGGGCTATGCCCGGGCCCGTATCGGCGACGGCAATTTCGACCATGTCTCCGTCCATAAGGCGGCTCGACACCGTCAGATCACGACGCTCCCCCTCCTGCATAGCCTCGATCGCATTGCGCATGAGATTGAGAAGCACCTGCTGCACCTGGACCTTGTCGGCCATGACGGTGTCGGCGGCCGGATCGAGCGCGAACCGGACCCGGACCCCCGTCTCCTTGGCGCCGAGCAGCGCCAGCGCATTCGCCTCCTCGATCAGCTGCGCCAGGTTTTCGACCTGTCGCTCGCTCTCGCCGCGGGCGACGAACTCGCGCAGCCGGCGGATGATCTCTCCGGCCCGAAGCGCCTGCGCCGCTGCGCGGTCGATCGCGTCGCGGACGATCGGGAGCTGCTCCGGCTTGCCGCCGTCGATCAGACGGCGGGCGCCGTTGAGATAGCTGGCAGCCGCCGTCAATGGTTGGTTCAACTCGTGTGCCAGCGTCGAGGCCATCTCCCCCAGCGCCGTGAAGCGCGACATGTGGGTGAGCTCGGCCTGCAGCTCCTGCAGGCGGCGCTGAGTCTCCTGGCGCTCCGTCAAATCGCGGATGAAGCCAGTGAAGAACCGATGCCGCGCCGAGTGCATCTCGCCGACCGAAAGCTCCATCGGAAAGGTCGAGCCATCCTTGCGGGCCCCGACGACGACCCGGCCGATGCCGATGATGCGGCGCTCGCCGGTTTTCAGATACCGGGAAAGATAATGGTCGTGCTGCTCACGGTATGGCGAGGGCATCAGCAGGCTGACGTTTTGGCCGATCACCTCGTCGGCGGTGTAGCCGAACAATCGCTCGGCGGTCGCACTGAAGGATTGCATGACGCCCTCGACGTCGATCACCACCATCGCGTCCGGCACGGTGTCCAGGACCGACTGCAGTCGCGCCTCTCGCTCGGAAAGCTCGGTAAGCGTGTGCTTGGCAGGGGTAATGTCGCGGACGATCTTCGAAGCGCCGAGGAGACGCCCTGACTGGTCACGAATCGGGGCGAGCGTCAGCGAGACGTCGACGAGGGTGCCGTCCCGGCGGAGCCGCTGCGTTTCATGATGTTCGACGCGCTCGCCCCTCTCGATGCACTCCATGAGGAAATCCACGCTCTCCTGGCGTTCCGCCGGCATCAGCATGGCAAGCGGCTGACCGATCGCCTCGTCTGCGCTGTAGCCGTAGATCTTCTCGGCTCCTCTGCTCCAGTCGGTGACGAGACCTTCCGGCGACAAACCGACGATCGCGATGTCGGCGGATGCGACGTGCACCGCGACATGCCCCGCCCCAAGGACGATCCCCCGCGCCGCCAGAGCGCCGTCGCGGTCACACACACACCGCCCGCTGAATCGCACCGGACGCTCCCCACGCTCGTCCACGGCCGCGCGAATTGTCAGGTCGATCGGACGATCGCCGTCAAGGGCACGGCGCAGGGCACCCTCCATGGCCGACCGATCGTGGGGATGCAGCAGCGTCAGGAAATCTGCAAGGGAGACGATCGCACCAGCTGTCGCAAGATGGCCGGCACCGACTTGGGACAGCACCATGAGGCCGGAGACAGGGTTCCAGTACCAAGTCCCGACGGCCGCAGCTTCCAGGGCGAGACGAATCGTCTCGTCATCATCCACCGCGGCGAAAGAGGAAACGTCTGGGGTCATCAACGCCTAGGGGGTTTGTTTGCGTCCAGGGCACCCGCCGACATGACGGAGCCCAGATTGGTTCGCTGAACTGGGACATCCGCGTAGCCAGATCACCAATCGCAAGATCGAGGCGCCTACAGCTATTGTCAGCGGGGGAACGATCACCGCCGGAAGGCTACCCCCCGATGCCGAACCCGCCGAATCCAGCTTGCAGTCCCTTTTGCCCGACCGGGCCGAAAAAGACAATGACATGGGACACTTGCTGGGCGAGGCGCGCGGGCGCGGGACGACCACTGCCCGCCGCACCCCGTTCAAACCAGATCCAAGACAGCCGATGATCCCGCTCCCTCAGGCATTCGTTGCTGCCTTCACCCGCGGCTCCGTGCCGTCGATCACGGGCACGGTGCGCCGGCGATCCGGGCCGGATCGACCTGCCGAACACCATGTGGCGGGACGTCAGACGAACGCGTCAGACCGGCTCCCGCCTCCCCCGTCGATCGTCAGTTCGAGCCAGCGTCGTCTGCCGCTTGTGGTCGATGCCGAGCGATGGGGTTCTGCAACGCAAAACGCCCCGCCGGAGGGTATCCGGGCGGGGCGTTTGTTGCATGACTGAGAAGAAGAAGACCGTTGGTTTTTGCGATTGGCAGACCTGGCAGCGACCGACTTTCCCGCGTCTTGAGACGAAGTATCATGGGCGCTGGGGCGTTTCACGGCCGAGTTCGGAATGGGATCGGGTGCGGCCGCCCCGCTGTAACCAC
>NZ_JAAAMG010000023.1 GCF_010500815.1 Jiella pacifica | reverse complement strand
GCCGATCTCGACGCCTGGCTCGTCCACTACAACACCGAACGCCCGCACCTCGGCTACCGCAACATGGGCCGTAGGCCAGTCGAAACCGTCATGTCATTCGTCAGTCAAGAAGCTTAAGTGGACACCTAATCCGATCCTGCACACTAATCTCGAAATACATGATTAGCAGGAGGATGAGTTGGCTTTTATAAATGACGACGAACTCACAGGTCTTCGTATTGAAAATATGATCTTGCATGTAGTCGGAGATGAAGAGTTCAGTCCCGAGCCAACGCGGATGGTTGAACACGCGGATTTCTTTATTGAGCGCATTCGGAACACCGATGTGTCCTCAGTATTCGAGTTTCATGCGGATTCGCAAACGAAGGCTCAGCTTGAGCGTATGGCACGCAACGACGATGGGTTCGAAGCAGGAGGTCAGGCGCTTGCGCGCGAATTTTCTCGATTTCATCCGGGAAGCAGCCGGGATGGCGCCTTCTTCATTTTCGAGTTGCGGACGGATAATCCTGACGTGCGCATCTACAGCATGATCAAATATGATTATCAGCAGGTGATCGAGCAGCAACAGCAAGCCGACGGCGCCAATCTACTGCGTCTCATTGTGCAAGCCTTCGTGGCCGACAAGCGTGCGATCCAGAAGGCAGCTTTGGTGCGGGTCGTCGATGGTGTGGCGGAGACGGCAATTGCAGCGACGGATCGTATGAAGCAAGCCCCGGAAATCGGAGATTATTTTGCAAAATATCTGCACGTGTTACGCACCCGTGACGATGAGGAGCTGAACCGTAAGGCGATCGAGGCGGTAAGAAATGCATTGAAGGAACTCAAGGATATCCTGCCCGATCACGATGTTCCCCTGGCATTCCGTGAAGCAAAGTCGGCACTGAACAACCGTCAACGTATCACGCCGGCTGGGCTGGAAGAGGCTGTGCTCGCGGCGGCCGGCAATCCTGAGGATGAGCGGGTCATTTCCAGAATCGAGAATTGCGTTCGGCGTAAGGTTAAGTCGGCCAAGCTCGAAGGCCTAGAATTTGCTCCAAACCGAGAGCTTCTTCGTAGTCCGGCGATTCGGAGGGTGCGTACCACTGAAGGGGTTCTACTATTCTATCCTGATCGCGTAGGCGACGCGAATGTTGAACGGGTTCGAATGGCGGACGGTGGCGAAGTGATCACGATCACGACGCGGCATGTGGAGGAGGATGGCATTGTCCGTCGAGAGCCTCGCAGCGCGGCTTGACGCGCTTGATGCCGATGGCGCCTTTATTAACGAAGGTGAGGCCATTGTAAGCATCTCCAATCTAGAGGCGGTAGTTGCACGCGAGGTCGCGGAGCTTACCGATGCTCTAGGCTGGTCCGCGCTCGCCTTTGACGGTGCGGGGACGGGGTGGGCATTTGAAGACCTCGATGAGACATTTGCCCCGTTCAGGATTGACATCGCAAAACCACACGGACCGGCAGGGGTGCTCCGGCTACTGACCAATGTCGGCTTCGCATCTTGGTTGGAGCGCGATGCGCCCAATGCCCAGTGGCAGGTAGCCCAGCTTACGACTAAGATTGTCGGAGTAGGTGCGTGTTTTACACCTTGGGATGATGAGATTTCGGTGCAAGCTCCTGATCTCGTCTTAAGTAGTCCACGAACGCTAGTCCGAGAGTTCTCTGGCCAGCGGGCCGTGCCCGCCAGCCTTGCACGCTGGCTTCTGCGCGATGTCGACACTCTAGCGCTCGACGATCCGGCCGCCTGGGTATGGGCAGAGCGCGCATCGCGCATGCTGCTTCTTTCGCTGCCTGACGAGTTTCACGCCGACCTTGGATCGCTTAGATTTAAAGGTCCACCTCGACTTGAACTGACCTATCCTGAGACAACGACTCCCATTTCGAGGGCGCTTGGACTCTCGGGAGTTAAGGATTTGCAAACAGCCTTGGGTTGGGTATTTGAGGTCAAACGCGAGAGCGAGATGCGCCACATCTTGCTGGCATCCGAACTTGCCCGTTGTGGCGGGACAGGTGAACAAGCGCCTGAGTTCCTGCGCGATTATCTCGGCGCGGCATTGGAAGGCGCAAAGACTGCCTATCAAATGCAACTCGCCGGCATGAGTAGTGACGCTCTCAAAACGCTAACAGAATTGCGTAAAAGCGTCACCGACGAAACTGCGAAAGTATCCGATGCAACACGTCAGATCATTACCGCGGTTGCGAGTGCACTGGCGGTAGGTGCCGGGTTGATCGCCGCCCGGATGACAGCGAGCGCTAGCCCATTATTGATAATCCTCGTAATGGTGATGGCGGGCGCCTATGTCGCGATCACCATACTTTCGGGTGTAATGTTCACGCTGTTACAGCGGAAGGTGCGTAAGGAGTGGCAGCCCAGACTCTACAGGTTCCTGTCGCAGCGGGACTATGAGGCACTGGCTGCCGGTCCTGCGCGCATGGCGGAGAACGCGCTTTGGTGGTCCTCCATTCTGGGTACGGTGGCCATAGTCGTGATGGCCTTCGCGATTTTCTTGATCCCTCCCACATTGAGCGTGGGCAAATATGATCCACCGATCAAGAAGGATGCGTCGATTGAGACATCGGTCGACGCCGATACGCCACTTCAGAACAAGACGATTCCGATCAACGGGGGTGACGCATCGGATTTATCCGACGAAAACATAAAGAGTGATCCGCGATAGGGTGTCCATTCGCTCCTTGAGGCTTGAGGCCGCCATAATCATCGAGCGTGGTTGTAAGCCTTTCAATAGGCCCGGTAGCTTTGCTCTGCCGCGTTGGGAAAGCTGCAAGTCCGCTTCCGGCCCATTCCTTCCCCATCACACCCCATCAATCCTCCCCTCCTCCACCGCAAAGCACGCCACCCGCGTCGCGCCATGCGTCGTGAGTTCCGGCCGCTCGCTCCGGCAGCGGTCGTTCGCATAGGGACAGCGGGGGTTGAAGGAGCAGCCCGGCGGCGGGCTGATCGGTGAGGGGAGTTCGCCGGTAAGGCGGATGCGCTGGCCCTTGGACGCCGGGTCGGTGGCGGGCGTCGCGGAGAGGAGAGCGCGGGTGTAGGGGTGGAGGGGCGTGGCGTAGAGGGCGTCCACCGGGGCGATCTCGACGGGCCGGCCGAGATACATGACCATGACGCGGTCGGCGACGTGTTTGACCACCGAGAGATCGTGGCTGATGAAGATGTAGGTGAGGCCGAGGCGGTCCTGCAGGTCGGCGAGGAGGTTGAGGATCTGCGCCTGGATCGAGACGTCCAGCGCCGAGACCGGCTCGTCGAGGACGAGGATCTTCGGCTCGAGGATGATCGCCCGGGCGATCGCGATGCGCTGGCGCTGGCCGCCGGAGAACATGTGCGGATAGCGGCCGTAATGCTCCGGGCGAAGGCCGACCTCGGCGAGCGCGGCCTCGGCCTTCTGCCGGCGCTCGGCGGCCGACAGCCTGGTGTTGATCTTCAGCGGCTCCTCGATGATCGAGCCGACCTTCTGGCGCGGGTTCAAGGCCCCGTAGGGGTTCTGGAAGACGATCTGCACGGTGGAGCGCAGCTTCTTCAGATCGCCGGGATCATCGCCGCTGACCGTGACGCCGTCGATGACGAGCGCGCCCTCGGACGGCGTCTCGATCATCGTCAGCATGCGGGCGAGGGTCGACTTGCCGCAGCCGCTCTCGCCGACGATCGCCAGCGTCTCGCCCTCCTCCACGGTGAAGCTCGCATCCTTGACGGCCTTGAGGCCGAGGGGCTTGGCGAAGAAGCCGCGGCGCACCTCGTACACCTGGCTGACGTCGGTGGCGGTGACGATCGCTTTCGCCGAAGCTGTCGTGGATGCTCTCGTGGGGGCGTTGGTCGGGGCGTCCATCAGGCGGCACTCGCGCTTGCGGGGTGGTTCAGCGGATAGTGGCAGAGCGCCTCGCCGAGGCTCGCCGGCTGGCGCGGCGGGACGACGGTGCGGCACCGCTCGTCGGCCTTATCGCAGCGCGGGTTGAACAGGCAGCCGTCCGGCCGGTCCCCCTGCCCCGGCACGACGCCGGGAATGGTCGGCAGGCGCGAGCCCGTCGAGCGCTCGGGGATCGCGGCGAGCAGCGCCGCGGTATAAGGGTGGTGCGGCTGGTCGAACAGGGTCGAGACCGGCTGGCGCTCCACCTGCTGGCCGGCATATTGCACGACGACGCGCTCGGCCGTCTCGGCGATCACCCCCATGTCGTGGGTGATCAGGATCATCGCCATGCCGCGATCCTTCTGCAGATCCAGCAGGAGATCGAGGATCTGCGCCTGGATGGTGACGTCGAGCGCCGTCGTTGGCTCGTCGGCGATGAGGAGCTTCGGATTGCAGGCGGTCGCCATGGCGATCATCACCCGCTGGCTCATCCCGCCGGACATCTGGTGCGGAAAGGCCGAAAGCCGGCGCTCGGGCTCGGGGATGCCGACGGCGTTCATCAGCTCGATGGCGCGGGTCTGGCGGCCCTTGCGGTCGAGATCGGTGTGCGCCTTCAGCGCCTCCTTGATCTGGTAGCCGACCGTGAAGCAGGGATTGAGGCTCGACATCGGCTCCTGGAAGATCATCGCAATCTCGTTGCCGATGATCTTGCGCCGCTCGCGGCCGGACATCGCCCTCATGTCGCGGCCCTCGAAGGCGATCTCGTCGGCGGTGACCGTGGCGGATGGTGGGAGCAGGCCCATCAGGCCGAGCATCGCCACCGACTTGCCGGAGCCGGACTCCCCGACGATGCCGAGCACTTCGCCGGGCTCGACGGTGATGTCGACGCCGTCGACGGCCTTGAACGGGCCGGAGGCGGTGTCGAAGGTGACGGAGAGGTTGCGGAGGGAGAGCAGGGGCATGGTCTTACTTCAGCCGATGAAAGAGGCTATATGGGTCATGTCGAGACATGAGGTGGTTTGCGATGATCGGACCGATTAGACCCTTCGTTTGACGCGACCCGGCTTCGCTGGGGGACGGTCAATCCGCAATCAGATATATATGACTCGAGAGCATCCAGCGCTGCCGAAGCAGCGATCCGCTGGTCCTCGAGACCTGCAAGCATGCTCCGCCGATAGCGGAGCCGCTCTTCGGGACTTTGCCTCCGATAGGCCTCGGACGTCAAAAATTCCGTCATCAGATTCGACTGCTCGGCAAGCCGGTAATACAGCACGATCTGATGCACGACGGGTTGCGGCAAGATCGAGATGTCGGTTTTCAGACTGTCAAACACGAAATCGCTGCGATCGGCAGGCGCAACTGGGTCTTCGTTAGCGAGGAAATAGGCCGCCTCATCCTGCGCATTCTGGTCGCTGACGGCACTCTGGCCGGCGGAGATCTCCGCATGGAGCGCGAACACCATATCGATCTGCCGGTCGCGCCGGCGGCGCAGATCAAGCAAACGCTCAAGGCCCTTGCCAAGAAACGCGCCGAGGAGGACGCCGAGGAGGCCGACGAAGGCGCTCATCTCAGCTCCGCTTCATCTTCGGATCGAGGGCATCCCGGAGGCCGTCGCCGACAAGGTTGATGGCGAGCACGGTGACGAGGATGGCGAGGCCCGGGAAGGTCACCACCCACCAGGCTCGGAGGATGAACTCCCGCGCCTCGGCAAGCATGGTGCCCCATTCGGGCGTCGGCGGCTGGGCGCCCATGCCGAGGAAGCCGAGGGCGGCGGCGTCGAGGATGGCGTTGGAGAAGGACAGGGTCGCCTGGACGATCAGCGGGCCAAGGCAGTTCGGCAGGATCGTCACCACCATCAGCCGGAAGGGGCTGGCGCCGACGACCTTCGCCGCGGTGACGTATTCGCGCCGCTTCTCGGCCATCACCGAGGCCCGCGTCAGCCGGACGAAGTGCGGCTGCAGGACGAGGGCGATGGCGATCATCGCATTGGTGAGGCCCGGCCCGAGGACGGCGACGAGGACGAGGGCGAGCAGCAGCGAGGGGAAGGCGAGGATGACGTCCATCACCCGCATGATGACGGTGTCGATCCAGCCGCCGTAATAGCCGGCGACGAGGCCGACGGAGATGCCGACCGTCACCGCGACGACGACGACGACGACGCCGATGAACAGCGAATATTGCGCCCCGAACAGAAGCCGCGAGAGCATGTCGCGGCCGATCGCGTCGGTGCCGAGGAGATAGGACCAACTGCCGCCATCCTGCCAGACCGGCGGCACCAGCTGGGCCTGGCTGTTGGTGGCGATCGGCGAATGCGGCGCGATCAACGGCGCGGCGATCGCCGTCAGGACGATGAGGATGAAGACGACGAGGCCGAGCACGGCTCCCTTGTTTTCGGAGAAATAGTGCCAGAATTCCTCCAGCATCTGCCGGCGGACGCTCTTTTTCGGCCGGCGGTCGGGAAGGTCGGTGCCGACGCCTTCTTCGGCTTCCTGCGCGCTGATATGGCTCATGGCGGCTCTCCTACCCTGCCCGGACGCGCGGATTGATCACCCCGTAAAGGATGTCGACGACGAGATTGACGAACATGATGATCATCGCGATCAGCAAGAGACCTCCCTGGACCACCGGGTAGTCGCGGCGAAAGACGCTGTCGACCATCCACTTGCCGATGCCCGGCCAGGAGAAGATCGATTCGGTGAGGATCGCGCCGGCCATCAGCACGCCGACCTGCAGGCCGATCGTCGTGACCACGGGGATCAGAGCGTTGCGCAGCGCATGGACGCCGACGACGCGGCCGCGGGAAAGCCCCTTCGCCTTGGCGGTGCGGACGTAGTCCTCGCCGAGGACCTCAAGCATCGCCGAGCGGGTCTGCCGGGCGATGACGGCGAGCGGGATCGTCGCCAGGACGATCGACGGCAGGATCAGATGCGACAGCGCCGAGAGAAAGGCGCCCTTCTGATCCGACATCAGCGAGTCGATCAGCATGAAGCCGGTGGCCTGCGGGAAATAGTAGAGCAGCGAGATCCGCCCCGAAACCGGCGTCCATTGCAGCACGCCGGAAAACAGGATGATGAGGAGTAGCCCCCACCAGAAGATCGGCATGGAATAGCCGACGAGCGCGGCGCCCATTACCGACTGGTCGAACCACGATCCGCGCTTGACCGCCGCGAAGACGCCGGCCGGCACGCCGAGGAAGACGGCGATGAGGATGGCGCAGAAGGACAATTCGAGCGTTGCCGGAAACAGCGTGAAGAACTCCGACAGGACGCCGCGCTTGGTGACGATCGAGGTGCCGAAATCGCCCTGCAGGAGGCCCCAGAGATAGGACAGATACTGGATCACGAGCGGCCGGTCGAAGCCGAGCTGCTGCATGATCGCAGCGTGGCGCTCGGGCGAGACCACCCGTTCGCCGGCGAGCATCTGCACGGGATCGCCGGGCAGGAGCCGGATGAAGGCGAAAGCGATGATCGAGACGCCGATGAAGGTCGGGATCAGGACGGCGATGCGCGAGATCAGAAAGCGCTGCATGGTGCCCCTAAAGTCAGGTCGATTTTGTTCTTGTCTACGAGGCCGGTATCGCCCGGCCGCGAAATGATGTCACGCGTCGCGCCCAAGCCTGCGCAGCGCGATCCGCGAGGCATGGGACCGCACCGCATGGGCGAGGATCTCGAACAGCGGCGAGCCGTCCGCGTAGCCCGGCGGCGCCAGGGCGTCGGGCCGCTGGGCGCGGAGCATCTCGGTCTCGGCCGAAAACCCGCCGTCACGGGAGACCGCCAGGGCAAACCCGCCGTTTTCGCGGACGAAGCCGAAGGCCTGGAGATCCGATGCGCCGTCGCCGACATAGATCAGCTGATCGAAGGCGACGCGCTGCTCTTCCTCGGGGAGGTCCGCCTCGGTCCGCGACGGCGCGTTCGAGCCGCCAAGATCGATCCCCTTGGCAAGAGCTTGGATGTAGCGCACCTTTTCCGGGTGCGAAATCATCTTCCTGACGCCGCGCACAGGCCCGTCTTCACCGACGTCGAATTCCGAGCCGTACCGGCGATCGAAGGCAGCGGCGATCGGATGGGCCCCGAAGACGTCGAGATAGCCGGACGAGACGATGGCGAATTCGAGCCGCACCTCAGGGTCGATGCGCTCGGCGATGTCGCGCAGCCGCCGGGGCATCGTCTCGGCGCCGTCGAACCCTTTGGTCGTGCGCCCTGCCTCGCGCGCCGCTTCGATGGTGATCCCGCTGCCTGCCGCCTCGCACATCCGCCGAAGCCCCTCGAACTTCGCCAGGATGTCGTCCCAGCCGGCGCCGCCGAGCGGGTGGTAGAAATCCTCCTTCCACGCCTCGACATCGAGGCCCATGACGGCGACGAGCCGCTCGAAGGAATCCTCCCCGAGCGTCCAGTCGAAATCGAAGGCCAACAGGATGCGGGAGTGAAACGGGTGAGTCGCGTGCATCAGCGCTTCGCCTCAAGTCGCAAAGGGCGGCCGGAGCCGCCCCTTGCCCATTCAAAGACCGGTCGCCGGGATCATTCCGCGATGTCGACGTCGTCGAAGCGGTGATAGCCAAGCGGATCCTGATGGAAGTTCTTCACCGACTTCTGCATCGGCATGAACACCGTCGAATGGTCGATGGTCAGCCAGGGCGCCTTCTCCTTGAAGACCACCTGCGCCTGTTCGTAGAGCTTGGTGCGCTCGGCCTGATCCGAGGTGACCTTGGCCTTCTTGACCAAGGCATCGAACTCCTCGTCGCACCACTGGGCGCGGTTGTTGCCGCCGACGGCTTCACAGCCGAGCAGCGTATCGAGGAAGTTGTCCGGATCGCCGTTGTCGCCGGTCCAGCCGAGCATCGCCGCGCCGTCACGGTCCTTGGCCTTCGACTTCTCCAGATACTCGCCCCACTCGTAGGAGACGATCTCGGCCGAAACGCCGACCTTCTGGAGATCGGCCTGCATCAGCTCCGCCGCGCGGCGGGCGTTGAGCATGTAGGGCCGCGAGACGGGCATCGCCCAGATCTTCATCGAGAGGTTCTCGACGCCGGCGTCCTTCAGCATCTGCTTGGACTTCTCCGGATCATACGGATCGTCCTGGACGGTGTCGTTATAGGACCACATCGTCGGCGGGATCGGGTTCTTGGCCGGCACGGCCGCGCCCTGGAACACCGCGTCGATGATCGCCTGCTTGTTGATCGCCATGTTGAGGGCCTTGCGGACCTCGACCTTGTCGAACGGCGCCTGGGTGGTGTTGTAGGCCATGTAGGCGACGTTGAGGCCTTCCTGGCTCGGCACTTCGAGATTCGGATCGCTCTTCAGCGACTCGACGTCGGCAGCGTTCGGATAGGGGAAGATCTGGCACTCGTTGGCCTTGAGCTTCTGGGCCCGAACCGAAGCGTCGGTGGTGATCGCGAAGATCAGGTCGTCGATCGGCTGCTTGCCCTTGAAGTAATCCGGATTGGCCTTGTAACGGATCACCGCGTCCGGCTGGTAGGCGACGAACTGGAAGGGACCGGTGCCGAGCGGCTGCTGGTTCAGCGTCGCCTCGTTGCCGGCCTCCTTCAGCTGGTCGGCATATTCCTTCGACATGATCGAGGCGAAATCCATCGCGAGATCGGCGAGGAAGGGCGCTTCCGGCCGGTTCAGCGTGAACTTGACGGTCAGGTCGTCGACCTTCTCGATCGACTTGATCAGATCGGGAAAGCCCATGCCGCTGGCGTATTCCCAGCTGGCGCCGGCGACATACTGGTTCCAGGGATTGTCGCTCTTCAGCTGACGCTCGAAGGAATAGATCACGTCATCGGCGTTGAGCGTGCGGGTCGGCGTGAAGAAGTCGGTCGTCTGGAACTTCACGTCGGGCCGGAGCTTGAAGGTGTATTCCGTGCCGTCCTCGGAGATTTCCCAGGATTCGGCGAGACCCGGCTCGGTCTCGGTGGAGCCGTGCTTGAACTCGACGAGGCGGTTGTAGACCGTGCGCGAAGACGCGTCGAACGTCGTGCCGGCCGTATAGAGCGCCGGGTCGAAGCCCTCCGGCGAAGCTTCGGAACAATAGACGAGCGTCTTGGCCGACGCTGCCGACCCGAGGGCCAGGGTCAGGGCCGTCGCGGCGAGAAGCCGGGTCAGGGAATTCATTCAGCATGCCTCCTGTCAGGATCGGGCGGATCTTTTCGTCCGCTCACTGGCTCGCATCCGACAGCTTTTGATTGTCGAAGGCAAGCACGTATTTTGACCATTCATTCAAAAACGATGCTCGGTCCCCGCGACTTTGGTCGCGAATCTTCGAGCTCGGCGAGGACCTTCGCCGCGATGTCGCGATAGGCGGCAGAGTGCGGCCCCTCGGGATCGGTCGCGACGACGGGCCGCCCCGAATCGGAGCTTTCGCGGATCGCCATCTCGATCGGCACCTCACCCAGAAACGGCACGCCGAGCCGTTCGGCCTCGGCTTTCGCGCCGCCATGGCCGAAGATGTCGTAGCGGTTGCCGGTATCGGGGGCGACGAAGTAGCTCATGTTCTCGACGATGCCGAGAACACGGACATCGACCTTCTGAAACATGGCAAGACCTTTTCGCGCGTCGATCAGCGCCAAGTCTTGCGGGGTGGAGACGATGACGGCGCCGGCGAGCGGCACCTGCTGGGCCATGGTCAATTGCGCGTCGCCGGTGCCGGGCGGCATGTCGACGACGAGAACGTCGAGTTCGCCCCATTCGACCTCGCGCATCATCTGCGTCAACGCCGACATGACCATCGGGCCGCGCCAGATCATCGGGGTTTCCTCGTCGACCATCAGCCCCATGGACATCGCCTTCAGCCCATAGGCCTCAAGCGGAAGCATGGTCCGACCGCCGCTCGTCTTCGGCTTATCCTTGAGGCCGAGGAGGCGCGGAATGGACGGGCCGTAGACGTCCGCATCGAGAATGCCGACCCTCAGCCCCAGCAGGGAGAGGCCGAGCGCCAGGTTGACAGCCGTGGTCGATTTGCCGACGCCGCCCTTGCCCGAGGCCACGGCGACGATTCTATCGACCCCCGGGATGCCGGGCTTCGTCGCCGGCGGCCTTCCCCCTGGGGCGGGCCGCGCGGCCGGCGCGGCGCGCGGCGGCTGCGGAGGCGCCGAACTGCGTGGCGCGGGCGTGCCGGCGGCCTTTTCCGCCGTCAGTGCGACCATCGCCTTCGACACGCTTTCAATCTTGCCCACCGCCGCCTCGATCGCCCGGCAGAACGGCTCGAAGCGCTGGGCCTCGGCCGCGGGCACGGTGAGCGAGAAGAAGGCCTTGCCGTCGGCGATGAAGATGTCGGAGACGAGGCCGCGCGAGACGACGTCGGCCCCACCGTCCGGCGGCGTCATCTGCCGCAGGAGATCGAGGATGCGTGTCTTCGGATCATCGGTCAAAACCTGGAACTCCACGAATGTCGTATGTTTTCGGCCAGATATCGCGCCCTGCCCCGATCGTCCAAGAAAAACGCGTGCCGATCCGCAATCGGTGTGAATTGGCTTTTCGCGCCGGCCGGTTACATTCCCGTCCGTCGCAGGCGCCCGCCACGTTGGCAGAGACCCCGCCGCGCGATGTGACGAAAGCGGAGCGCCGACAGGACCATGGCCGAACGTAACGGACCCAGTGCCGAACCTGCAAGCACGCCTGCGAGCAGTGTGCTTCGCCCCGTCGACGACAACGCTCGGCTGCTCGCACGTATGCTGCTGCGCACCGCTCGGGACGCTTCGCTCGCCGTCCTGCGGCCGAGCGACGGATGGCCCGCCGCCAGCCGGACGCTCGTCGCAACTGATTTCGTCGGGCGGCCGGTCATCCTCGTGTCCGGCCTGTCGCTTCATGCCGAAGCCCTCACGGCGGACGGGCGGTGCTCGCTGCTCGTCGGGCGCGCCGGCAAAGGAGACCCCCTCGCCCATCCGCGCATGACGGTGTTCGCCACAGCACGCCCTGTGGACAAGAATTCCAGCGAAGGAGAGGCGATCCGGGAACGTTTTCTCTGCCGCCATCCGAAGGCGGAGCTTTATGTCGACTTTCCCGACTTCCGCTTCCTTTGCCTCGAACCCGAGGGAGCGTTCCTCAATGGCGGGTTCGGCCAGGCTTTCGAGTTCGTGGCATCCGACGTTCTCGACGAGCCGAGCGCGGTGCTGCCCGCTGCGGCAATTCGCGCCCGCGACCATATGAACGAGGATCATGCCGACGCGGTCGACACATTGGCGACCATGAACGGCGAGGATTCGACCGGCTGGTGCATCGCCACGGTCGATCGCCGCGGCTTCGAACTCGTCAGGAAGGATCGAACGATCCGGATCGAATTCCGCTCCGACCCGGCGGGTGAAGGCGGCTACCGGAAGGCGTTCGTCGAACTCGTCAAAAAATGACCGGCGGCGATGACCGCCCGGCTCTCGGACGCGGCCGGCTCGCGGTTCGCTACAATCGGGTCAGCCTCAGACGTCGTAGCCCTCCGGGCACCCAGCGATGAAACGCCGGCTGCCGCCGGCCCGGCGATAAACGCACTGGCCGGGCGAATTGGCCGCAAGACCGAGAACCGTGTCTTCGGGCCCCGGGGTCGTCTCCGGGATCTTGCCGGAGCGAAAGCGCGTGCTCTCGGCGTTCTCGAGACCGAAGACGGCACCGAATACCGGCGGCAGCGGGCCACTGCCGCTGGTACAGCCCGCGACGAACGACAAGGAGAGGAACGCCATGCCGGCGCCAAACCGGCGCCAGGAAACCGGTGGCGCCTGGCGTGCTCGGGATGGCGCATCGCACGATCTCGATCCGCCGGAAAGGGACCCCGCTTGGTCGGTGGAGAACTCTCGGCCTGTCGCCATCGCTGCCATTTTCGCCGTCATCGAGCCGCACAAAAACCCCGCCGAGAGGCGGGGTTCCAGTTTCCATCGTCGGTCAGCCGCCCTTCGAGGAGACCTGCTCCTCGAAAAGTGCTGGCGACGAAGCGATCAATAGCCTCTTGGGCAGCGGTAGATGTTGCCGTCGGAGTAGCGGCAATATCCCGGGTTCGACTGCGAGCGGCCGATCACATTACCAGCGACAGCGCCGACGCCGGCACCGATTGCCGCGCCGGCAAGCGTCGAACCGGTGTCGCGGCCGATCGCCTGGCCGGCCAAAGCGCCCACGGCGCCGCCAGCGAGCGCGCCGCCGCCGGTATATCTGTCCTCGGTCGTGCATCCAGCTGCAAGCATCGCGGCAACGGCGACGGCTGCGAGGGAAATCTTTCGGTACATGGCAAGTCTCTCACGTTTCACTGTAACGTCCCCAGTGGCGACTGTTATAGGCTCTTTGCCGCCTTCGTCACCACCCTTGAGATCAAGAGATGCCCGACGAGGTGGAATTTGTTGGCGGGAGGGTAAACTGTGTCGCCGCACTCGTCGCGCGCAGAGGCGCGCGCCTCGCTTGAGACTCCCCCGTCGGCAATCGCCGTCCCTTTGCGGAAGATTTTCATTTCGACGATACTTACGTCGCATGATGATCCGCGCGCCGAGCACGCGGCGCACCGCTTGCAACGCCCGTCAGGTCAGCGCGAGGCGACGAGGCTCGGCTCGGCGTCGAAGCTGATCGCCAAGCGGCCATCGGGGGACACGGTCCAGTCGACCGTGGCGGACTGCTGGAAGACTTCCTCCGACACTTCCTTGCAAGCGCCGAGGACGCGCTTGTCCGACGTTCCGCTCAGGCGGATCTGCAGCGGCAGCTGCTGGCGGCACTCCGCCACGCTCTCATAGGCCGGCACCGGCACGGGAATTTCCTTGCAGACGGAGATATCGCCCGAACATCCGACCAACAACATGAATGCAGCGACGTGTTCCATGACCACCTATCCTTTGGGAAGGAGAATGGCTCGACCATGGTTTCGGTTCCGCGCAGTTGTGGAGGGTCGTATCACGTTGGCGTGAGATGCTTGCCACGCGGTCTGTCGATTAGAGTTCGATGCATCCGGCAATCGGGACCAGCCGTTGCATCCGGACGATGGAAGCGGCAGACCGGATGCCGGTCCGAATGGCACGGCGGGCGCCGCGCCTTGCTGCTTCGGAAGGCGTCATGGCCGGACCACAGCACTGCACCTGCGCCGCCGAAGGCCGCCGCGACCTTCGCAACGCCGATTGCTGCGGCAGGCTTGAGCATAGCCGACGCCCCCTGCGCCGGCAGTGCACCTAGCTTGCGCGGGGGGACGGCATGACCTCGAACTGGGCTTCGGGAATCGTCAGGGTGTAGCGGATACCTTCGGGGAGATATTCGAGCCGTGCCTCTCCCCCGACGGCGTTCGGCACGATGCGCTCCAATGTCGAGGTTCCGAAGCGGGCGTCGCGCTCGGGCCGGACGCGCGGTCCGCCGCGCTCCTGCCAGACGACCACGAGTGTGGCCTCGTCGCCGACCTTTTCGACGTGAGCACCGATGGTCACCCTGCCGCCCGGCACCGACAGCGAACCATAGGAGGCGGCGTTGACGGCAAGCTCATGCAAGGCGAGGCCGACGTGAAGGGAGGCGGTGGGCGATAGATAGACGCCGATCGGACGAAACTCGATCTGGTCCATGCCGTCGGGGGCGTAGCGCTCGACCTGTGTCGTCACCAGGCTTTCGAGATCCGCTCCCCGCCAATCCGCATCCGTGACGATGTCCTGGGAGTAGGACAACGACTGGATGCGCCCGCGAAAACGGACGAGAAATTCCGGTACGGTCAGTGAGTGGCGCGCCGTCTGGCTGGCAAGGCTCTGAATGATCGCCAGGAGATTCTTCGAACGATGCGACAATTCGCGAAGGAGCGTCTTCAGCGTCTCCTCGCGACGCTTCTGATCGGTGATGTCGAAGGATGTGCCGATGACGCCACAGGCTTCGCCGTCATCGTCCCGATCGATGTCGACCGAGATGTCGTACCACCGTGTCTGGCTTCCCTGGACGATCGACATTTCGTAGCGGACGGCCTTGCCGCTCGCCAGAACCTCGCGCTTCATCTCCATCGAGCGCGCGGCGGCCGCCCCGCTGAGGATGTCGTCATCGCTCAGACCGGCCTTTACGCCGGCGAGCCACGATCGACTGGCATTCGACACCCAGGAATACCGCAGATCCAAATCTTGGGCGAATACGGACATTTCCGTATTTTCGATCGCTCGCAAGATTTTCTGTCCCAACATCAACCGAGACCACCACCTTGACGTCAGTCTGCCCGTGGCGATCCTCCCGGCGGGGTGATCAGAGCGAAACCGATGGAATTCCAATGTCTTTCGTCTGCCGACATCGTCTGTCGACATACCTCAACGGAAGGTGAATGAGGCCCCGCCAGAATTGTTCCGTAGCCGCGACCGGGTCCTCACAACCAAGCAGGGATCAACCCGTTCGCGCCAGCCATGTTCCAACCTGACGGCCAGATTTTTCGGTATCGACGGCTCCGGCCGGCAGCCATTGTCACGGCACGCCGGCCCGGGAAACCGCCTACGCCGCCGCCCGGCTGTCGTTCTCGAAGAACAAAGCCTGACTGATCAATGCCTTGACCATGTCGGGGTTGAACGGCTTGGTCACCAGGAACGTCGGCTCCGGCCGCTCACCGGTCAACAACCGCTCCGGGAAGGCGGTGATGAAGATCACCGGAACGGAGACTTTCGAAAGGATCTCGTTCACGGCGTCGATGCCGGAACTTCCGTCGGCGAGCTGGATGTCGGCGAGAACCATCCCAGGATTCTGGTTCTCGAAGAGGGCTATCGCCTCCTTGTGGGTCCGGGCGATGCCGGTCACCTTGTGGCCGAGGCTCTCGACCATCTGTTCGATATCCATCGCGATCAGCGGCTCGTCCTCGATGATCATGATGTCGGTCGAGACCTGGCGCCCGATGTCCGAACTTGCCTGATCGATCATCTCCGAGAAACGGGTCTGGTCGACGCTGAGGATCAACGCCGCCTCCTCGCTGGTGAATCCCTCGACGGCAACCAGCAGGAAGGCCTGCCGGGGAAGCGGCGCGATCGCCTTGAGGTTCTTGGCCGCGCGCTCCTCCCAGGCGGAAGTCGGAGCATCTTCGCGGACGTTCACCTCCAGCGACTGCCAGAGCGAGGAAAACAACTTATACAGGGAAATACGAGGGGACTGATCTTCCGGAAACAGCGACGGATCGGCGATCAGTGTCTCGAGCACGGCTGCGACATAGGCATCGCCGCTCGACTGCGACCCCGTTAGCGCCCGAGAATAGCGGCGCAGGTATGGAATATGCGGCGCTATGCGGGATGACATCGACATTTAGGCTCCCCTCCTGTCCCGTGGACAAGACGACTATGTGGTGACGAGCTCGGCGGCAAAGGCGATTCCGACAAGGAACAAGCACGCTTGCCGCGAGTTCTCGTCTAGATGGGACAGTTGTCGTGCGCTGTGAAGGCCCGGTCAAAAATTGGCCATGCCGACGCGGCTGCGGCTTGCGGGATGGCATCGCCGTTTTATCTCTCACCCCAAGTCGTCGACAAAAGCGGATTTGAGATGAGCCTTTCCATTCACATGCGTCGCTTCCCGGGCGGCAAGACAGAGTATCGGAACGGTCGATGAGCGATCGCGAAACTGAGGACAAGAAATTGCAGACGGGCAACACCCAAAGATCGCAGCAGCAGCCATCGGGGCTCGGTATCAACACCGCGATCGGCAAGCAGTTGAAAGCCTACTACGACGACGTTGCAAGCGAGCCCGTTCCTGACCGATTCCTGAGTCTGCTCGATGCGCTGGATGAAGCGGAAACGGCGTCCAAGAAGAACGATCGGGAGTGATTCCGCCCATGAGCGCGCAATTCGATTTCCGCAAGGAACTCATCACGATCATCCCGAATCTGAGGGCTTTCGCCACCTCGTTGACCGGTTCGTTCGACCGCGCCGACGACCTCGTTCAGGAAACCCTCGTCAAGGCCTGGGACAAGCAGCATACCTTCCAGCCGGGTACAAACATGAAGGCGTGGCTCTTCACCATTCTGCGCAACGAGTTCTACACTCAGATGCGCAAGAAGGGGCGCGAGGTGCAGGACGTCGACGGCATCCATGCGATGCAGCTCGCCGGCCATCCCGAACAGCAGGGTCACCTCGACCTCCAGGACTTCCGCAGAGCCCTCGAGATGCTCCCGGACGACCAGCGTGAAGCGCTGATCCTGATCGGCGCGTCCGGCTTTTCCTACGAGGAAGCTGCGGAAATCTGCAAATGCGCCGTCGGTACGATCAAGAGCCGGGTTTCGCGGGCTCGCACGCGCATCGCCGAGATCCTCGGGGTCGAAGGCGACGGCGATTACGGACCCGATTCGATCTCCTCGCAGATCATTGGTGTGGCGCCCGCTGCCTGAGGCGGTCGCCATGACGGAACCGACGACGGACGCCGGGGTTACTGCGAGGGTACGAACGGCCAGCCCACCCCACCGAACGGCCTTGCACGGCTCGGCCAACCAGCAATCCAGAAGATACGAACGGACCGATCGATGAGCGACAACATGGCGAACAACCCCAACATCCCGGGCGGCGGTGCGGCCGGCACTTCGGGTGCCGCCTCTGGCGCACAGACGCCGGGCCACGACCCGAAGACCCAGGCCGATCGGGCGAGCGTCGAAGAGCAGCTGAGTCGCCTGCGCGAAGACGTGTCTTCGCTGTCGGACGCGGTGAGGAGCCTCGCCACCCATGGCGCCGAAGACGTTCGCCGCCAGGCCTCCGCTCTTCGCGACGACGTGCGCCAGCGGGGCGAGGCCTATCTCAGGCAGGCACAGGATGCCGCTTCCGACCTCGAGGAGGACGTAACCGAGCGGATCCGGGCCGAGCCTATCAAGAGTGTGCTGATCGCTGCGGGTATCGGCTATCTCTACGCTCGTCTCTTCCGGTAAGGCGCGATGGTCTGGCAACTCGTCGCCAAGCTGGTGACCGGCGAAGCGGGCGTCTATGTCGCCCGCATGCGCCGGTTGGTCGTCCTTTACCTCGCCATGGCTGTCTTCGCGCTGCTGATGATCGCCTATCTGATGACGGCGCTTTACGTTTGGGTGGCGTGGCTCTATGGCCCCCTCGCCGCCGCATTGGGCTTTGCGGGCTTTTTCCTCGTTCTCATTCTCCTGACATGGATCGCCACGGTGATCGTCCGCCGCCCGCCGCGCAAGCGCGCGGACGACCGGCTGCAGCGTGACATCGCATCGATTGCGGGAGTCGCGGCCCTGTCGAACGCGCCGCTGCTGTTCCAGTCGGCAAAGCGCAACAAGAAGCTCCTGTTCGTGCCGGTCGCCGGTGCGGTGGGTTGGGCGGTGTGGCGCGCGTTCGACTCCTGGCGGACACGGGGAAGCAGCGACTTCTAAGCTGCTGCCCGGCAAGACGAGGCGCGACCGAAAAGATTCGGCGCCGCCCGTCTGGGTTCGCGGGAACGGCTCCTCGCCTGCCGCGTTTTTCTCATGATTGACGTTGATTTCGATCAGGCGACGCCGCGCAGGCGCTCGATGAGCGCGCCGCCCGCTTCCCCCTCTCTTCAAAGCAATTCTCGCGGGGCGGTTAGGGCGGCGCGGCAGACGCGGTCTGCGCTCGAAATCACCATGGCGGGCAACGGAATCATTTCGATTGCCGTCCAACGAAATTGGAAGGAAGCATCGCGTGACCAAACTCGACGAAGACCGCGCAAAGCAAGGCCGCCGCGGCACTCCCGTCCTCATGATCCTGATCGTCGCACTGGCGTTGTGTGCCGTGGTGTTCGTCGGCATGCAGATCTACGGCGCAAGCCAGCCTGATTCGTCGCTCGACAATGCCGGCGAGACGTCCACGGAGACTGCGCCTCCCCAGACCGAGGCGAACACCAACGACGAGACCGTGGTTTCACCCGATGCCGGCGGAACGACGGGTGCCGGCGGCAATTCTCAGTGATCATCCGCGAGGGCCGGCAGGAGTACGCTCTCCTGCCGGCCCTCTCGCGGGGACAGATGCCCGGCGAACCCATGCGATTTTTCTGACGTGACACTCTCGATCGGAGGAATGACGATGGCTAAGCAGTCAAGCAGCAGCTCTCCCCCGCAGCTGAAGGATCCCGACCTCTACGAGGAATTGCGGGAACAGGGCAATTCGAAGGAAAAGGCGGCGCGGATCTCCAACGCCAAGGCCAATCCCGACATGCATCCCTCCCAGGCAGGCGGCAAGTCGCCACCCTACGAAGAGTGGACCAAGGACGAGCTATACGAGCGCGCCCAGGAGATCGGCATCGATGGGCGTTCGGAGATGTCGAAAGACGCGCTGATCAAGGCGCTCCGCAATCACTGATCCGGACTAATCGCCGAGAAGGGCGCGGAGCGGGCAACCGGCTCTGCGCTCTTTCCGTTTCATGCCCTCACCGGAGCGATTTTTCGCAGACATAGCCGGGCTGTAACCGCGCCCCAGCGAGGGCCTCACAATCGCCGTTGCCCCGCGCTCATCGCGCCTCGGCCTCGGCCGGCGGCGACGCCGCTTTTCCCTTCTCCGTCACCGGGTGCTCCAGATAGGTCGCCTCTGCCGGTACGAGGACGCTGAGGCCGAGTGGGTGGAGTTCGACCTCGGAAAGATCGTCCAGGAGTTCCAGCTCGCCGTCGCGGACCGCGCGGTTGGAGCGCGGCTTGCCGCGATGCGCCAGCTGCACGTGCTTGGCCGTCTTGACCACGAGCGAGGCGTTGCCGCGCCACCTCCCGGTCAGGATGTCGAGCGTCAGCTTGGCGACCTTGTTGATGTTGCGTTCGGTGCAGATGTAGACGCCGAGTACCCCGCCTTTCGGGTTGTCGGCGAACGGCACGTGATCCGGCCCGTAGAGATTGTTGGAGATCGCGATCGCCGAACACAGCAGCCGCTCGGTGCGGCCGTCGACCTTGATCAGGATCTCGACCTTGGGCAGTTTGCGGAAGGCGAGCGCGATGGCCCGCGTCGTCGCCCATATCTTGCCGATCCGGGAGCGGTAGGTGATCTTTTCGCGGAAGCGCACCATCCTGGCGTGGAGGCCGGCGGCGAACTGGTGGACGAAGGGCTTGCCGTTGACGGTGGCGACGTCGACCTTGGTGATCCTCCCGCCGGCGAGCGCCTTGACCGCGGCTTCCAAATTCAACGGGATCTGCAGCGTCCGGGCAAAGAGGTTCATCGTTCCTGCCGGCAGGATG
This sequence comes from Jiella pacifica, assembly GCF_010500815.1. GTDB lineage: Bacteria > Pseudomonadota > Alphaproteobacteria > Rhizobiales > Rhizobiaceae > Jiella > Jiella pacifica. The sequence goes on along the minus strand of NZ_JAAAMG010000023.1, from coordinate 74,279 downwards.
GCGAGCGCCGTATCGGTGCCGAACACCGCCGATGCCGCCGCAGACACGGTTCCGTCCCCGCCGCCGACCAGAAGCACGTCGACGTCGTCGCGCTTGGCTGCCTGCTCGATCGCCGCGACGATGTCCTTGCCGGCGCAGACCTCCACCGTGATGCCATGGCCATGGACGGCGAACTCGTCCTCGATCAGCTCCGACAGCCAGTCGAGATCCGTCGTCTTGAGGGTGCCGCCATCACCATTCAGAAGCGCCAATATTCGCATCGGGAAAGAAACCATCCAACTGCAGACGCCGCGCATGCGTGCGTTCGAGCCCTTGAACTAGGCATTCTCCGTCGAATGTCGACGGCGACGCGCGGCGGGGAGGGAAACATCGACGCTCGGAAGGTCGGACGCCGCACCGTGCCGATAGCCTCTTCGATGATCGCCGAGCCGGCCGATATTCGCGCGCTTTCCCGACATTCTCCATCCTCATGGCCGCGATGGGCCCTAGATGGGCGAACGGGGACGACCGGCGTCGTCTCGTGCTGGAGCGATTTCTAAGGAGTTCGTAATGATCGAATGGATTATCATTCTCTTGATCGTCGCCGCGATTGCCAGTCTTCTCGGCTTCCGTGGCATCGCCGGAGTCTCGGCAGGAATCGCCAAGATCCTCATCTTCATCGTGCTTGCCGGCCTGCTGCTTCTGCTATTGTTCGGCGTGATCATCATCGCCTGATCGGGCGCTGCGACCGATGCGAAAGATCCGCCGGAAACGGCGGACTTTCTGGAACCTTTCGGTGGATGGCCAGTTATCCAGCCATCCACACGGCGCAGGCTCTGTCGTCCCGACGAGCCCCATGCGCCTGTCTATCTCTAATATAGACGAAGGTTTTCACGATGATCCGCAAGCTTCTCGCAACGACGGCAATCGCCGCATTCTTGACCGCGCCGGCCCTGGCCCAGGACGCGGCCACCACTGGCCAGCCGGCCCAGGCACCAGCAGCCTCGCAAACGACCGGCGACGCGATGTCGAGCGGACAGGCCATGTCCGGCGACAGCCAGGCTGCCGCCTCCGGCAATTTCCTCACCAAGCTCTCGACCGATCAGTATCTTGCCTCCAATCTCAACGGCAAGAGCCTCTATGACGGCGAAGGCGAGGATGCCCAGTCGATCGGCGACATCCAGAACTTCCTCGTCGGCAGCGACGGTAAGGTCGTCGCGGCGATCGTCGACGCCACGGTCAACGACGAGTCCAAGGTCGTCGCCATCCCCTTCCAGAAGATCGGTTGGACGATGGGCCAGGACAACGAGCCCCGCGCCGTTCTGAAGGGCGACATGAACGAGCTCGCCAGCGCCCCGACGTTCCAGACCCGTGACGAGCAGCAGGCCGCGCAGCAGCAGGCTTCGACCGACACCGGCGCCATGCAGCCGGCCGACGGCTCGACCATGGCCACCGGCAATGCTGGCGCCTCCGGCGACCAGATGGCGGCCCAGCCGGCTGACGGTTCCGCGGACCAGTCGATGGCCGCGAACGACAGCGCCAACATGGCGGCGGGCAAGACCGATCGTCAGGCTTCCGCGGCCGACGCGAATTCGACCGAATATCCGGCCACCGTCGGCTCCGACCAGTATCTCACCCAGAACCTGATCGGCAGCGAGATCTATTCCGGCCCAGGCGATGACGCCAGCGACATCGGCGACGTGAAGGACCTCGTCCTCGCTTCGTCCGGGCAGGTCGATGCGGCAGTCCTCGGCGTCGGCGGCTTCCTCGGCATCGGCGAGAAAGACGTCGCGGTTCCGTTCGACCAGTTGAACATGACCCGCAACGGCGACGACGAGCCGCGCATCACCGCCGCGCTCGACAAGGACGCGCTGACCCAGGCTCCGGAGTTCGACGACGAGAAGCCGGCCGACCAGATGGCCGCGAACGACGGCACGCAGCCGGCGGCGCAGAACGACCAGACGGCCGCGACGACCACGGGCGCAGCGGCTGGTGCGGCCGCAGGTTCGGCGATGTCGACGGCCGGCAACCAGGCCGAGCAGACCGCTCAGAACACCGGTCAGGCCATGGACAATGCCGGTGATCAGGCGGAACAGACCGCGCAGAACACCATGAATACTCAGGGCGACGCGACCACGACGGCTTCGACCGGTGGCAGCCAGCGCCAGGGTCTGACTGAGGTTCAGGACGATGCGACGCTCACGGCCGACGACCTGATGGGCACCACCGTCTACGGTCCGAACGACGAGAGTGTCGGCGACATCGGCGACATCGCGCTGAATGCCGACGGCCGGGTCGATGCCGTGATCGTCGACGTCGGCGGCTTCCTCGGCATCGGCGAGAAGCCGGTGGCGCTCGGCATGGACAATCTGAACTTCATGCGGGACCAGGACGGCAAGCTGTACCTCTACACCCAGTTCACCGAGGACCAGCTGAACAACGCGCCCGAGTACAACAAGGACACCTACGCCGAGAACCGCGACTCCATGCGGCTCGAGGGTGGTGCCGACACCGGCGCGACGATGTCGAACCAGTCCGGCGCGGCGAGCCAGCCGGCCGAGGGTGCGGCTCAGCCGGCAAACTGACCGCGCAACTCTTTCGCACGACAAAATGATTGGAGGGCCCGCTGCATGGCGGGCCCTTTTTTGCGAGAAGAGGGTCCCGGATGCGCCGCAGATCGCGATGCGGGAGCTGCGATCGCTCCCCCCAATTACAATTCGTTACGTGTTGCAAGTAAATCTGCCGGATTGTCCAATATGCTCGTGAGATGATCCGCGAGCAGTCGCGCAACCGAAATTCGGAGACCCGCCACGCATGGCCATCATCCGGCAAATCCTCGTCACCCTGGTCGTGCTGGTGCTGATGGCGGCCGCCTATGTGAAGATCGATCCCTCTGCCGGGCAGGCACTGCTCTCGTCCGGCCTGCCGATGCCGGGCCCGGTGCGCGAGGCGATCGCATGGCTTGCTCCGGAGGGCAGCGAAACTCCGGCGGCGACGGCGACGGCCGGGCGCTCGCGCGGCGGCGGCCCGCAGCTCGTCGTGGTCAATCCCGTCGAGACCGGCCGCACCCGCACGGAAATGCGCGCCATCGGCACCGGCGAGGCGGCGCGCTCCGTCACGGTCTATCCCGACAATACGACCGGCGTGATCGAGACCGTCGCCGTGCGCTCGGGCGACGAGGTGGCGGCCGGCGACCCGCTCGTCGTTCTGGAGCATTCGTCGGAAGAACTCGCCGTCGCAAGAGCCCGGATCGCCATCGACGCGGCCAACGAGAAGCTCACCCGCTACCAGCGGCTGCAGCAGTCGCGCACCATTTCCAGCGTCGAGGTGAACGACGTCATCCGCGAGCGCGACAATGCGCGGCTCGACCTTCGCACCGCCGAGATCGCCTTGGAAAAGCGCACCGTGCGGGCGCCGATCGCCGGGCGGATCGGAATCCTCTCCGTCGACACGGGCGATCTCGTCGGCTCCCAGACCGCGATCGCCACGGTCGACGACCGCGCCGAGATAAAGGTGGTCTTCTACACCCCCGAGAGCTTCGTCGCCGAACTGAAGCGGGATGCGCCGGTCCATGCGGTTCCGACCGCCCAGCCGGGAGCGGTGTTCAAGGGCCGCATCAGCGCGATCGACAGCCGCCTCGACGAGGCGAGCCGGACGCTTCGTACAGAAGCGCTGGTGGACAACGGGGACGATACGCTGCGGCCCGGCATGTCCTTTGCGGTGTCGCTCTCCCTTGAAGGCAAGGAATTCCTCTCGGTCGACCCCCTTTCGGTGGTCTGGGAGCGGACCGGACCGATCGTCTGGAAGATCGTCGACGGCAAGGCCGTCAAGGCGCAGATCTCGATCATCGAGCGCAACATCGACAGGGTCCTCGTCTCCTCGAGCGACCTTGCAGCCGGCGACGCCGTCGTGGTGGAGGGCCTCCAGTCGATGCGCCCCGGCATCGAGGTCCGAACCGGCCCGGAGGATCGCGCCTCGCCGGTCGCCAGCGGCGCATCGCCGGTCGCCAGCGGCGCATCGCCGGGTTCGGACACCGGCACGGCTGGCACCGCGCGTGAGCGGCGTTCGCAGGCGGATGCTGCGGCGAACCGCCAGGCCGGCCTCATCGGCTCGGCCGTCGCGAGGGAAATGTCCGCTCCGCCGCCGGCCCCGCCCGGATCGCCGTCGACGCCCGGCGAAACCTCCCCCGCCGCCGCGTCCGGCGGCAAGGAGACCGGCCGGTGAAGCCCGACGCGCCGATCGACGGCCTGACCGCCTTCACCAGCCTGTTCATCCGGCGGCCGGTCTTCACCATCGTCCTAAATCTCCTGATCGTCGTCGCCGGTCTCGCAGCCCTCAACGCCGTCGAAATCCGCGAACTGCCGAATGTCGACCGGCCGGTGATCACCGTTTCCGTCAATTTCGACGGAGCGAGCCCGGAGACGATCGATCGCCAGATCACCAGCCAGATCGAGAGCGCCGTCGCCCGGGTCACCGGCATCGAGTCGATCTCATCCCAGTCGGAATTCGGCGACGCCCGGGTCACCATCGAGTTCTCCGACGCCACCGACCTCAACGTCGCGGCGAGCGACGTGCGCGATGCCGTCAGCCGGATCTCCAACCAGCTTCCCGAAGGCGCCGACGAGCCGCGCATCGTCAAGGCCGACGCCGACGCCCAGGCGATCATGCGCCTCGCCGTCACCGCCAAGAACATGAAGATCGAGGATCTGACGACTCTCGTCGAGGATCGCATCGCCGACCAACTCGCCGCCGTCGACGGCGTCGCCGACCTGCAGGTCTACGGCGAACGCGAGAAGCTGATCTATGTCGACATCGATCCCGACAAGCTGGCGACCCGAGGCCTGACCCTCGGCAACGTCGCGACGGCGCTGCAGAACGCCGCGATGGACGTTCCCGCCGGATCGCTGGCTTCGCCGAGCCAGCAGCTGATCGTCCGGGCGGATGCCAACGTCAACTCGCCGCAGGAATTCGAGGCGATCTATCTCGACGACCGCACGCAGATCGGCGACGTCGCATCCGTGCGGTTCGGCCCGGACGAGGCCGCCTCGCAGCTCAGGCGCAACGGCGAGACCGGCATCGGCCTCGGCGTCGTGCGCCAGGCCGGCTCTTCCACCCTCGACATTTCCGAGGGCGTCCGCCGCGAGGTCGCCAATCTCAACCGCACCGTTCCCGACGGCGTCCATGTCGAGGTGACGAGCGACGACGCGACCTTCATCAACGGCGCGCTGCACGAGGTCGAACTCGCCATCGGGCTCGCCGTCGTCATCGTCGTCGCGGTGATCTTCCTGTTCCTGTTGAATTTCCGGGCGACGTTCATTCCCGCCGTCACCATGCCGATTGCCCTCATCGGCGTCGTCAGCTTCATTTACGTCATGGGCTTTTCGGTCAATATCCTGACCCTGCTCGCCCTCGTCCTGGCGACCGGCCTCGTGGTCGACGACGCCATCATCGTTCTGGAAAACATCGTGCGCTGGCGCGACATGGGGGCCAAGCCCAGGGCCGCGGCCGTCATCGGCGCCCGCGAGATGTTCTTCGCCGTGGTCTCGACGACCGCGACGCTCGCCGCCGTCTTCGTGCCGATCTCCTTTCTCCCCGGTCAGGCGGGGGGGCTGTTCAAGGAGTTCGGCTACGTCCTCGCCGCGGCCGTGGTCATTTCCTCCTTCATCGCCCTCACCCTCTGCCCGATGCTGGCGGCGACCTTCCTGAAGGCCCGCGAGGACGAAGCGAAGCCGGGCATCTTCGCCCGGGCGATCCGCTGGGTGGGGGCCCGCCTCGCCGGTTTCTACGCCGTCACGCTGCGCTTCTGCCTGACCTTTCCGGTGGTCGTTGTCGCCGCCGCGGCGCTGTTCTCGTTCAGCGCCTACACCGTCTTCACGACGATGCCGCAGGAACTCACCCCGTCGGAGGACCGCGCCGTCGTCCTGATGCGCGTCAGCGGACCGCAGGGGGCGAGCCTCGACTATACCAACGCCCAGGTGCGGCGGGTGGAAGACATCCTGATGCCCTATGTCGATTCGGGCGAGGCGAAGAACGTCTTCGCCATCACCGGCCGCGGCGGCGCCAACCAGGCCTTCATGGTCGTCAGCCTGGCCGACTGGGCCGAGCGCGACCGCACGCAGCAGCAGATCGTCGGCGAGATCAACGGCAAGCTGAGGAATATCGCCGGTGTGCGGGCCTTCGCGATCCAGCCGAACTCGCTCGGCATCCGCGGCGGCGGCCAGGGCCTGCAATTCGCCATCGCCGGCCAGAACTTCGACGAACTCTCCGAAAGCGCGGACAAGCTCGTCGAGGCGATGCAGAAGGACGGCCGCTGGGGCACCGTGCGGCTTTCCAACGACGCCACCCAGCCGCAGCTTTCCGTCGTCATCGACCGGGCTCGCGCCTCCGACCTCGGCATCGACATCGACGGCCTCGCCAACGCCATGCAGGCACTGCTCGACGGGCGCGAGATCGGCCAGACCTACATCGCCGACAAGGAAGTGCCGATCCGGCTGATCACCACCAGCGATCCGGTCAACGATCCCGGTGACCTCCGGAACGTCTTCCTCAAGGCCTCGGACGGGCGGATCGTGCCGATGTCGACCGTCGCGACGATCACCGAGAAGCCGATCGCACCCTCGCTCGAACGCGAGAACCGCAGCCGCGCGGTGGCGATCACCGCCTCGATCCCCGACGGCTACGCCATCCAGGATGCCTGGATCGACGCACAGACCTTCGCCGAAGACATGCTGCCGCAGACCCAGCGTCTGATCCCGCTGGCGGAAGCGGCCACGTTGAGCGAGACCAACAACGGCCTCGCGCTCGTGTTCGGCTTCGCCCTCGTCATCATCGTCCTCGTCCTCGCCGCCCAGTTCGAAAGCTTCGTCTCGGCCTTCATCATCATCGCCACGGTGCCCCTCGGCATCGCCTGCGCGATCTTCGCCCTCTCCTTCTTCGGGATGAGCCTCAATCTCTACAGCCAGATCGGCCTCGTCCTCCTGGTCGGGATCATGGCCAAGAACGGCATCCTGATCGTCGAATTCGCCAATCAATTGCGGGAAAGAGGCATCCCCCTGCGCGAGGCGATCGAGCAGGCCTGCCTCATTCGCCTTCGGCCGGTGATGATGACCATGGTGGCGACCGTGGTCGGCGGCGTGCCCCTGGTCCTGGCGTCAGGCGCCGGGGCCGAGGCCAGGGTGGCCCTCGGCTACGTCATCGTCGGCGGTCTCGGTCTCGCCACTTTCTCGACGCTCTACGTCACGCCGGTCGCCTATCTGCTCCTCGGCCGGTTTTCCGCGCCGGTGTCGGAGCGCACGGCAGAGCTCCACCGCGATGTCGCGGTCGCCGAGCGTCGCCATGCGCTGGAGGAGGATGAGGAGGCGGGACGCGAAGGCCATGGCGGGCATCCGGCGCCCGCCGAATAGCCATAGCCTCTTTCCGGGCGAGCTTCGGCCGGATAGAAGGCGCGGATGGCACCCCCTCCCCTTCTGCGCCTCGATGGCGCCGCGCTCACCTTCGGCGGCACACCGCTGCTTACCGGCGTCGAACTCAACGTCCTTCCGGGCGACCGGATCGCGCTGGTCGGCCGCAACGGCTCCGGCAAATCGACGCTTCTGAAGATTGCCGCCCGCCAGGTCGAGCCCGACCGCGGCGAGGTCTTCCTGAAGCCCGGGACGACCCTGCGCTACCTCGCCCAGGAGCCGGATTTCGGCGGTTTCCAGACGGTCGGCGACTATGTCGCCGACGGCCTCGGCCCGGCCGACGATCCCTACCGCGTCACCTTCCTGATCGAATCCCTCGGCCTGACGGAAGACATGGTTCCGGCCAATCTCTCCGGCGGCGAGGCGCGGCGCGCGGCACTGGCCAAGGCGCTGGCACCCGAGCCCGACATCGTCCTCCTCGACGAGCCGACGAACCACCTCGACCTGCCGACCATCGAATGGCTGGAAGACGAGATTCGCTCGATGAAGAGCGCGCTCGTGATCATCAGCCACGACCGGCGCTTTCTGCAGACGGTGACGCGGGCGACGGTCTGGCTCGACCGCGGCGGGGTGAAGCGCATCGACGAGGGCTTCGGCGCCTTCGAGGCCTGGCGCGACAAGGTGCTGGAGGAGGAAGAGCGCGACCTGCAGAAGCTCGACCGCAAGATCGTCCGCGAGGAGCATTGGCTGCGCTACGGCGTCACCGCCCGCCGCACCCGCAACATGCGCCGCCTCGGTGAGTTGCATGCGATGCGGCAGCAAAGGCGAGATACGCGGCGCGCCGTCGGCCAGGCGGTGATGCAGGCGGGCGAGACGCGGGAAAGCGGCAAACTGGTCATCGAGGCGGAGGGCATCTCCAAGACCTATGACGGCCGACTGCTGGTGAAGGACTTTTCCACCCGCATCGCCCGGGGCGACCGGATCGGCCTCGTCGGGCCGAACGGCGCCGGCAAGACGACGCTCCTGAAGATGCTGATCGGCGAGTTGAAGCCCGATACCGGCAGGATCCGCCTCGGCACCAATCTCGACCTCGCCTTCCTCGACCAGAAGCGCGCGGCGCTGAGGGACGACGTCGGCGTCGCCGAGGCGCTGACCGACGGACGCGGCGACCAGGTGATGGTCAATGGCGAGCCGCGCCACGTCGCCGGCTATCTGAAGGACTTCCTCTTCCAGCCCGAGCAGATCCGCACGCCCGTCGGCCAGCTGTCGGGCGGCGAGCGGGCGCGGCTCTTGCTCGCCAAGACGCTGGCGACGCCGGCGAACCTCCTCGTCCTCGACGAGCCGACCAACGATCTCGACATGGAGACGCTGGATCTCCTCGAAGAGCTGATCGCCGGCTATCCGGGGACGGTGCTGCTGGTCTCCCACGACCGCGACTTCCTCGACCGGACGGTGACGGGGGTGATCGCGCCGAGCGGCGACGGCGTCTGGCTCGAATATGCCGGCGGCTATTCGGACATGCTGGCCCAGAGGCGGGAGACGGTGGCGGCGGAGAAGAAGCCGCAGAAGGCCCCGTCGAGTGGAAAAGCGGGCGCAAAGGCTTCCGGTTCGACCGGCTCCGGCATGAGCGGCTCGTCCGCCGCCGGGCAGCCGAATGCCGCAAAACTTTCCTACAAGCAGAAATTCGCTCTGGAGACCCTGCCGAAGACCATCGCCGAGCTGGAAGCGGCGATCGGGAAGGCCGAGGTCGAGATGGCCGACCCGCTGTTGTTTTCCAAGCGGCCCGAGCGCTTCCAACAGCTTGCCAAGCTGATCGAAGACAAGCGCGCCGCCCTCGCCGCGGCCGAGGACGAATGGCTGGAACTCGAAATGCTGAAGGCCGACATCGAAGGCTGATGCCGTCTCGCTGCGGCGAGCCTGTCGCTGCGGCTGACTGGGCGACGCCCGGCGCGCGGGAAGAGGCCGCACGAGACGGATGTCCTGCCGTCGGATGGGGGGCTTTTGCCGCACGTCGAGACCCCGCTCGGCACGAAAAAGGGGCCGCCCTCGCGGGCGGCCCCTTCCATGACTTGGTGCCTCGAAAGGCTGCGTGCCGGTCTTAGCGGAAGAGCGAGAGCAGCGACTGCGAGGAGTTGTTGGCGATCGACAGCGCCTGGACGCCGAGCTGCTGCTGGGTCTGCAGGGCCTTGAGGCGGGTGGACTCCTCGGTCATGTCGGCATCGACCAGCGAGCCGACGCCTTCGGAAACCGTGTCCATCAGCTTGGAGACGAACTCCTGCTGCAGATCGATACGGTTCTGCACGGCGCCGATGCTGGCGGCAGCCGTGGTGACCTGCGACAAGGCCTCGTCGACGACCTTGATGTAGGCTTGGATCTGCGCCGATTCCTGACCCGTCGTCAGAGTGTTCAGGTCGATGTCCTCGACGCTGGTCGAGAACGTGCCCGTGGCCGATGCCGTGGTGTCGGTCGCCACGAGACCCATGCTTGCCACGGTGATGGCGGAGGTGCCGGTGGTCGCCGCGTTGGTCACCTTGAAGCTCTCGAGCGAACTGAAGCTCAGACTGTCGGTCGCATCGATGGAGACCTCGATGCCGTCAATGCCAGCATCCGACAGAGCCTGTTCGTAGACCGCCTTCAGATCAGCGTTCGAGCGGATCGTCGTGTCGCTGAGGCCGGCAGAGGCCAGGGTGGCCTGTGTGATCTCGACCGTGCGGGCCGCGTCACCGTTCTGCGACACGGTGAAGGAGATCTTGTCGTTGGCGTTGGCGAAGTTGATCGCCGAGGTCTCGACCGTGGCGGAACCGAGGGCGCCTTCGAACTGGGCGATGTCGATCGTCTTGTCGAGAATACCCGCGTCGGCCGAGTAGAGGCGGAGGCTGTTGATGTTGACGTCGATGGCGCCGACGCCGAGGCTGCCCGCGGCGTCACGCGAGATCGAGGAGACGATCTGCTTGGTGGTGGTCGCGTCGGTGTTCGACAGCCAGTTCTGGCCGGAGAACGAAGCCGAGTCGGAGATCGTCTTCAGCTGGTTCTGAAGAGCGGTGATCTCTTCCTGGACCTTGCCCTTGTCGACGCCGTCGGAGGTGGCGGTCGTCAGCTTGGCCTTGATCTCGGACAGGACGTCCTTGGCGGCGTTGAGGCCGGTATAGGCGGCGTCGACCGTGGCGGCACCGATGCCGAGCGAGTCGACGACGGCGGACATCGCCTGATTGTCCGAACGCATGGTGGTCGCGATCGACCAGTAGGCGGCGTTGTCCTGAGCTTCCGAGACGCGATAGCCGGTCGAGATGCGGCTCTGGGTGTCTTCAAGCGAAGAGTTGATCGACTGCAAGCTCTGCAGAGCCGTCATTGCCGCGGTATTGGTGTTGATGCTGGTCATAACTAACGTTCCATACGCAAGACAGATAGGAACAATCCGGATCGGCCGGGATAACGAAACGGCATCATGCCCATGGCCATTTCATTTCTATCTGGCCACTTCGCTATGAACACAACATGAGATCCGGACTCACTCCAAAACCTTAATCCGCAAGAATGATCCGAACATCCATCGATTCAAGCCTAATGGAAGGCGAAGGATCGTAGTTAAGACAGAAATGATTCATCACGTCGATTCACTACGCCCATTAACCCTATATCTCGGTCGCAATTTTACTTAGATTTTTCTCCAACTCCTGCTTAACGGCAGGCAGGAAAACGCATGATCGCTCATGCGACAAAGGCGGAGACGGAGCCGCAGCGGCGACTGTGGGACTACGGTTCATGACTCACAAACGCAGAAAGGCCCGGCGGAGTGCCGGGCCTTTCGTCATTCTGGACTCGCTGGGATCGGGGAGACGCCTCCCCTCGCCGCTTAGCGGAAGAGCGAGAGCAGCGACTGCGAGGAGTTGTTGGCGATCGACAGCGCCTGGACGCCGAGCTGCTGCTGGGTCTGCAGGGCCTTGAGGCGGGTGGACTCCTCGGTCATGTCGGCATCGACCAGCGAGCCGACGCCTTCGGAAACCGTGTCCATCAGCTTGGAGACGAACTCCTGCTGCAGATCGATACGGTTCTGCACGGCGCCGATGCTGGCGGCAGCCGTGGTGACCTGCGACAAGGCCTCGTCGACGACCTTGATGTAGGCTTGGATCTGCGCCGATTCCTGACCCAACGTCAGAGTGTTCAGGTCGATGTCCTCGACGCTGGTCGAGAACGTGCCCGTGGCCGATGCCGTGGTGTCGGTCGCCACGAGACCCATGCTTGCCACGGTGATGGCGGAGGTGCCGGTGGTCGCCGCGTTGGTCACCTTGAAGCTCTCGAGCGAGGTGAAGGTCAGACTGTCGGTCGCATCGATGGAGACCTCGACGCCGTCAATGCCAGCATCCGACAGAGCCTGTTCGTAGACCGCCTTCAGATCAGCGTTCGAGCGGATCGTCGTGTCGCTGAGGCCGGCAGAGGCCAGGGTGGCCTGTGTGATCTCAACCGTGCGGGCCGCGTCACCGTTCTGCGACACGGTGAAGGAGATCTTGTCGTTGGCGTTGGCGAAGCTGATCGCCGAGGTCTCGACCGTGGCGCTGCCGAGTACGCCGTCGAACTGGGCGATGTCGATCGTCTTGTCGAGAATACCCGCGTCGGCCGAGTAGAGACGGTAGCTGTCGATGTCGACATCGATGGCGCCGACGCCGAGGCTGCCCGCGGCGTCACGCGAGATCGAGGAGACGATCTGTTTGTTGGTGGTCGCTTCGGTGTTCGACAGCCAGTTCTGGCCGGAGAACGAAGCCGAGTCGGAGATCGTCTTCAGCTGGTTCTGAAGAGCGGTGATCTCTTCCTGGACCTTGCCCTTGTCGACGCCGTCGGAGGTGGCGGTCGTCAGCTTGGCCTTGATCTCGGACAGGACGTCCTTGGCGGCGTTGAGGCCGGTATAGGCGGCGTCGACCGTGGCGGCACCGATGCCGAGCGAGTCGACGACGGCGGACATCGCCTGATTGTCCGAACGCATGGTGGTCGCGATCGACCAGTAGGCGGCGTTGTCCTGGGCTTCGGCAACGCGGTAGCCGGTCGAGATGCGGCTCTGCGTCTCGTCGAGCGAAGAATTGATCGACTGCAGGCTCTGCAGAGCGGTCATCGCCGAAGCGTTCGTCATAATGCTGGTCATAAGAATAAGCGTCCCATACGCAAGTACATCGAATTTTTGGGACAATCCGGATCGGCCGGGATAGCGAAAGGGCATCATGCCGGTGGCCGCTTTTGTTTGCGTCTTGCCACTCCGCTATGCCCACAACATGCAGCCGCGATGCCTTCGGAGACGTTAATTGGGCGCGCCAATATCGGCTCGACTCTTAAGACTAATTCTTATGGTTAACTTTCGTGGAATTGGTGTGGTTAATTCCTGCCGAAGCAACGTGGTTAAATTGTCGTCAACTGCCATCGTCGAACGGCCAGATAACTCCCAGGAGACCGACCCACAAAAGAAAAGGGCCGCCCAGACGGGCGGCCCTTCTTTCGATCGAAGCTGAGTGGAGAGGGATCAGTTCTGGAAGAGCTGCATGATCGCCTGGCTGGAGGAATTGGCGATCGACAGGGCCTGGACGCCGAGCTGCTGCTGGGTCTGCAGCGCCTTCAGGCGGGTCGACTCCTCGGTCATGTCAGCATCGACCAGCGTGCCGACACCCTGATCGATCGTGTCCATCAGCTTGGAGACGAATTCCTGCTGCAGGTCGATGCGGTTCTGCACGGCGCCGAGGCTTGCGGCAGCCGAGGTAACATTCGACAGCGCCTCGTCCACGACCTTGATGTAGGCTTGGATCTCATCGGAATCGACCGAGGTGATGTTGATGGCATCGACGCTGACCGAGAAGGCGCCCCCAGGCGCGGCAGTGGTGTCGGTCGCCACGAGACCCATGTCGGTGATGGCGATGGCAGACGTACCCGCCGTCGCCGCGTTGGTCACAGAGAAGCTCTCGAGCGACTTGAAGCTCAACTCGCCAGCAGCGCCGATGGAGACGTCGATGCCCGTGATGCCAGCATCCGAGAGGGCCTGCTCGTAAACCAATTTCAGATCGGCGCTCGAACGGATCGTCGTATCGCTGAGACCGGCAGCAGCCAGGGTGGTCTGGGTAATCTCGACCGTGCGGGCCGCATTACCGTTCTGCGACACCGAGAATGAGATCTTGTCGTCGGTATTGGCAAAGTCGATCGCGGTGGTCTCGACCGTCGCCGTGCCGAGCGCGCCATCGAATTGGTCGATGTCGATGACACTGTCCATCAGACCTGCGCCCGCAGCGTACATGCGGATGCCATTCGTATCCACAGAGATCGACCCGACCGAAAGCGTCCCATCGGCGCCGCGGGAAAGCGACGAGATGATCTGCTTGACCGGCGCCACCGCATCGGTGTTCGAAAGCCAGTTCTGGCCCGAGAACGAAGCCGAGTCGGAGATCGTCTTCAGCTGGTCCTGTAGTGCGTCGATCTCGGCCTGGATCTTGCTCCGGTCGACGCCGTCGGAGGTGGCGGTGGTCAGTTTCGCCTTGATCTCGGACAGAACGTCCTTGGCCGATGACAGGGCGGTGTAGCCGGTGTCGACGATCGCAGCACCGATGCCGAGGGAGTCGACAACGGCGGACATCGCGCTGTTGTCCGAGCGCATGGTGGTCGCGATCGACCAGTAGGCGGCGTTGTCCTTGGCTTCCGAAACCCGATAGCCGGTGGAAATCCTGTTCTGGGTCTCTTCCAGCATCGCATTGGTGTGCTGGAGCGTCTGCAGGGCCGTCATTGCCGCGACGTTGGTGATGATACTCGTCATACTAGTCAACCTTTACGGGCAGGTCGTCCGCTCATTGGATCCTGCCGCCTCTAAAGGCCCTCGCTTCATGCCGGCGCCGATTGCCTTAACCTAGTTCGTTAACGTTAAACGCCGGTTAAAGCAGTCAACCCGAGTATTGTTACGCTAAAAGAACGATCTCACCAGCGACCCGACAAGCATGTTCCAGCCATCGATCAGGACAAAGAACAAGATCTTGAACGGAAGCGAGATGACCGTCGGCGGCAGCATCATCATGCCCATGGACATGGTCAGGGTCGCGACGATCATGTCGATGACGAGGAAGGGAAGAACGATCAGGAACCCGATCTCGAAGCCCCGACGCAGCTCGGAGATCATGAAAGCGGGGATGAGGATGCGCAGATCGACGTCGCGCTCGTCGGCTGCCCCCTGCTCTTCCGGTTCGACCCGGTCGCGGCTGTTCGTCGAGGCGAGATCGTCGAACAGCGCCAGGTCCGAGGCCCTCACCTGGGTGAGCATGAACTCCTTGAACGGTTCGGAGATGCGGTAGAACGCCTCTTCCTCGGTGATCTGGTTCTCCAGCATCGGCTGCAGCCCGTCGCGCCACGCCTTGTCGAAGGTCGGCGCCATGACGAAGAAGGTCATGAACAGAGAGAGCGAGATCAGGATGAGGTTGGCCGGCGTCGTCTGCAGGCCGAGGCCGCTCCTGAGGATCGACAGGGCGATGACGATGCGCGTGAAGGACGTGACCATCACCAGAAGACCGGGCGCGACGGACAGCACCGTGACGATGCCGAAAAGCTGGATGATTCGGCCGGAGACCGAGGCGTCGCCTTCCGGGAGGAGATCGGAGAGCGTCTGAGCGACGTTGCTCGACGCCTGCGCAAAGCTCGGATGGGCCGCCAGGAGAAGGACGAGGCCGGCGAGCCCGAGGGCGAGGAGGCCGCGTTTCATTCGGCCACCATGGTGCGGATGAGATAGTCGACGACCGCGGTGGAACGCAGCTTGGCCCGTTCGCGCAGATCGTCGCGAAGATGCAGGAGGCCCCGCGACCCCTCGACCTGCGCCAGCTGGACCGACCTCAGAAACGCCAGGGTGTCGGCTTCGACCTCGGCGGCGAGAACCTCGCCGTTGAGGGTGCCGTCCTGCTTGACGACGAGAGAGGCCTCGATGCGGAGCCAGGCGTCCTCGGGCGAATAGATGTTGGTCAGGACCGGCTTCAGCTCGATCAGCTGCAGCGGGACCATCTCTTCGTGCGCCGTTTCGATGTCCGACTTCGCCTCACCGTGGTCCTCGCCCTCCTTGTGCGCGTCGGGCTCCGGTGCAGGAGCGGGGGCTACAGGCGCCGGGGCGCTCGACGTCAGCATCATTCCGATGCCGCTGCCGGCGCCGGCTGCGATCAGCGTCACCACCGTGACGGCGATGATGGTCGGCATCATGCCGCCCTTCTTCTTGCCGCCTTCGTCAAGTTCGGGGATGTCGGCCTCGGCCATCGAGCAAAGCCCTTCTCTGACTCACGGTCCGCCTCGGCATCGTCATGATCCGCCGTCCCGACCGCTCGACCTTGCGATAAACCGGCTCGCTATCGCGAGACTTGCGGAACCGGCCCGCAGGCGCCGAGGCGACGCGAAACCGCCGACGGAACGAAGGTCCCGCCGGCGGTTTCGCGAAGAAGTGACCGGACGATCGTCAGTAGGGGGCGACGATGTCGTAGACCTGCTGGCCCCATCCCGGCTGCTGCACTTCCGTCAGACGGCCGCGGCCGCCGTAGGAGATGCGTGCTTCGGCGATCTTGTCGTAGTCGATGGTGTTGTTCGGCAGGATGTCGCGCGGCCTGATGATGCCGGCGATCGACAGCACCCGGACCTCGAAGTTCACCCGGACTTCCTGCTGGCCGGCGATGAAGAGGTTGCCGTTCGGCAGTTTCTGGGTGACGACCGCCGCGACGGAAAGGTTGATCTTCTCCGACCGGTCGACCGCTCCCTTGCCCTCGGCCGCCGACTTGTCGTCCGCCGAAAGCGAGGCGTCGACGTCCGGCAACACCCAGGTGCCGAAGAAACCGCCGAGCCCGAGCGAGGCTCCGATGTCGGAGGTGCGCGAGCGCTTCGAATTGTTGTCGAGCTTCGCCTGGTCGCTGATCTCGATCTTCACCGTGACGATGTCGCCGACGTCGAGAGCGCGCGGGTCCTGGTAGAAGGTGGCGCGATCGTCGCTCCACAGCGAATGCGGCGTGCGCGGCCCCGCAGCCGGAAATGCCGCCGGCTGGATCGCCACCGGCGGGTATTCGTACAGCCCGCTGCCGACCGGCGACAGGCCGGGCTCGCGCAACGCGTCCTCCTTGGTGGTCGAACATCCGGCAAGGGCGACGAGCGCCACGACTGCGACTAGACTTTTCGTCACTTACGCCTCTCCTACGCCGGCGGCGCGTTGGTGCCGGCAGCGGTCTTCTGCACGATGCGTCCGGCGATCTCCGCCGCGGTATTGGCGTCCATCTCGCTGAGGATCGAGCTGGCCTGGCGCGCCTTGAGCTTGACGAGGACCGAGGCGGCCGCGTCGCGATCGAGCTTGGCGAGCTGTCCGGCCGCGGAGCTGGCGTCCATGCTGGCATAGATGTCGACGACGACGCCGGAGGCGCTGTCGAGGAACTTCCGGCGCTCGGCAAGCCACTCCTTGTAGTCGGCACGCCGGCGATCGAGCTCGTCGATCTGCTTGCCGACTTCGACCTCGATTTCCTTCAGCTTCGCCTGCTGCAGGGAATAGCGCTTCTCCTGGGCCCGGTCGGCGATGTTGAGGCAGTATTTCTCCACCTCCGTCGCCGGCGCCGGGCCGGCGACAGGATTGCCGTTCTCGTCGATGACCCGGAGTTCCTGCGGCGGGATCACCGGCTTGTCGGCGGGCTTCGCTTCGCCGCCTGCCGCCATCGCGGTCGTTGCCGGGATGAGAACGGCGCAGATCGTCAGGACCGCCCGCAATCCGCTCGTCTTCGTATCGCCTCGCATCATTGCACCACCAGTTCCGCCTGAAGGGCACCGGCCGTCTTGACCGCCTGGAGGACCGCGATGATCCCCGTCGGTTTCAGACCGATTCGGTTGAGGCCGCGAACGACCGTTTCGAGGTCGGCGCCGCCGACATAGGCAAAGTTGCCGCCATCCTGCTGGACCTCGACGAGGGTCTCCGACGTCACCACCGTCTGGCCGTCCGAGAGCGGCGCCGGCTGGGAGACCGAAGGCATCTCGCTGACGCGGACCGTCAGATTGCCGTGGGTGAGCGCCACCGTGGAGATCTGGACGTCCTTGCCGATCACCACCGTTCCCGTTCGTTCGTCGATGACGACGCGCGCCGGTTGGTCCGGGGCGACCCGCAGGTCGCCGAGTTCGGCGAGAAACCGCGGGGCGGAGACCTTCTTCGGCCGATGCAGATGCACCGTGCGAAGATCTTCCTCCTGGGCGACGGCAACGCCCCAGCGCTTGACCGCATAGTCGTTGATGACATCGACGATGCGGATCGCCGTCTTGAAGTCGGGATTGAACAGCTCGTAGGCGAGCTTGCCGTCGTCGTTGAAGGACCCGGGCACCTCGCGTTCGACGAGGGCGCCGTTGGGGATTCGTCCCGTCGTCGGTACACCTTGCGTCAGCTTTTCGCTGTCGCCCTCCGAGGTGAAGCCGCTGACCGCCAGTGGCCCCTGGGCGACGGCGTAGATTTCGCCATCGGCGCCGTAGAGCGGCGTCATGACCAGCGTTCCGCCCATCAGCGAGGAGGCATCGCCCAGCGAGGACACCGTCACGTCGATGCGCTGGCCGGTGCCGATGAAGGGCGGCAGTTCCGCCGTCACCGTGACGGCGGCGACGTTCTTGCCCCTGGCGCTCTGCGAGCGGATGTTGACGCCCATCCGATCGAGCATCGACTGCAGCGATTGCTCGGTGAACGGCGAGTTGCGCATGGAATCGCCGGTACCCTGCAGGCCGACGACGAGGCCGTAGCCGACGAGCTGGTTCGCCCTGACGCCCCGAACCGCGGTGATGTCCTTGATCCGGACGGTGCCGACAGCCGAATCGGGATCGCCGCGGACAGGACGGAAGGGTTCGTTCGCGCCGTGGCCGGGCAGCATCCCGCGGCTCGCGACCATGTCGGCGGCAAGCGCCTGCGGGACGAGGCCGGCAAGGGCGAGAACGAGCCCGATGATACGCAGAGGTCTCATTCCTCGATCCTGATCGTTCCATCGGCTTCGACGACGCCCGAGACGACGATGCCGCTGTCGAGGTTGCGGGCCGTGACCGCATCGCCCATGGCGCCGGAGCGAAGGGCCGTGCCGAGGCCGGTGATGAAGAGACCCGTCTCGCGGTAGACCAGCGTGACCTGAGACCCGGCGGTGACGAGATCGGGCAGCGAGATGTCGGTCACGCGGATGGCGTTGCCGGGCAGGAGCGTACGCTTGGCGACCATGCCTTCCAGCATCCTCTCCTCGAGGACGAAGAGGCCGACCTTGTCGTCCTTGACGATGAAGTCGCCGGTCGAAAGGCCCCGTTCGACGATGCCTTGGCCGGGATAGATGATCGCGGACGGCACCGGCAGCGTCAGTTCGGCTGCGGCGAGCGGACCGGCGAGGCTGGTCGCTAGGCCGAGGCCCGCGATCCTGCCGAACCGCACGACGAGGCGTGAGAGCGAACGGGAGCCGAGAGCCATGACCTTAACGCATGCCCTTGGAGACGACGCTCGACATTTCGTCGGCGGCGGTGATTACCTTGGAGTTCATCTCGTAGGCGCGCTGGGCGGAGATCAGCTCGGAGATCTCCTTGACCGGGTCGACGTTCGAATCCTCAAGGTAGCCCTGGTTGATCGTGCCGTAACCCTGCTCGCCCGCGACGCCCGCCACCGGCGCGCCGGAGGCGATGGTCTCGCGGAAGAGGTTGCCGCCCTGGGCGGCCAGACCCGCGTCGTTCGGAAAGGTCGAGATGGTCAGCTGGCCGAGCAGCTGCGGGGCGACCTGGCCGTCGATCGTGGCGTAGACCTCGCCGCTGGCATTGACCGTCACCTCGGTGGTGTTGGCCGGAACAGTGATGCCCGGGTCCACGGCGAAACCGTCGAGGGTGACGAGCTGGCCGTTGGCATTGGTGTTGAAGGCGCCGTCACGGGTATAGAGCGTTTCGCCGCCCGGGCCCTGCACCTGGAACCAGCCATTGCCGTTGATGGCAAGATCGAGCCGGTTGCCGGTCTGGTTCAGCGTTCCCTGCAGATGCACGGTGCGGATCGCCGCGAGGCGGACGCCGAGGCCGAGCTGCGCGCCTTCCGGAACGACGCCTTCGCCGCCCCGGTTGGGCACGCCCTGCATCCGCTCGACCTGATAGAGCAGATCCGTGAACTCGGCCCTCGCCCGCTTGAAGCCGGTCGTGTTGATGTTCGCGATGTTGTTCGCGATGACCTCGACATTGGTCTGCTGGGCGTTCATGCCGGTGGCTGCGATCGCTAGGGCGCGCATCGGATACTCCGTTTCTGGTTATTGCCCGCGATGCCGGTGGCGATCGTGGGATCGGCGATGATGGATCCGGCAAAAGCCGGCTTCGCCTCGTCGCAGGCCTTGTCGCCGGGCTTTGCCCGCGGCGCCCCGGTCCGGCACGCCTCGGCGGCGTCAGATCGACATGCGCGAGAGTTCGAGATAGGCGGCGACCGCCTTGTCGCGGACGGCGATCGCCGTCTGCAGGGTCCGTTCGGCGTTCATCACCGCCTCGACGACGGCCTGGGTCGACGATTCGCCGTTGACGCCCTTGATCGAGGTCGCCTCGGCGGTCTTCACCGTCGACACGGCGTCGGAGGCGAGCTGGGTCAGGACGGCGCCAAAGCTCTTGCCGGTCTCCACGCCCCCCGGGGCAACGCCGCCGGTGACGAAACTGGTGCTCGGGGAGAGTTCGACCCTCGGAAGGGCCGATCCAATTGCTGGGATCATGGTCAACTCCTCAGGAGATCAATGGTCATGTTGATGATTTCGCGGGCCTGCTTCACCACCTGGAGGTTGGCCTCGTAGGAGCGGTTGGCCTCGCGCATGTCGGCCATCTCGACCAGCATGTTGACGTTCGGCATCTTGACGTAGCCGTCGGCGTTGGCCGCGGGATTGCCCGGATCGTGTTCGACGATGAAGGGGCTCTGGTCGCGACCGACGTCCGACACCTTGACCAGGTCGGCACCGCTCAGGCGGTCGAGTTCGGCGGCGAAGGTGATCGTCTTGCGCTGGTAGGGATCGGCGCCGGCGACGTCGCCGGTGGTGTTGGCATTGGCGATGTTTTCCGAGACGACGCGCAGGCGCGTCGACTGCGCCGACAACCCGCTCGAAGCGATCTTCAGAGAAGAGACAATGGGATCGATCATCGGCGTCAGCCCTTCACGGTGTTGAGAAGCATCCGATGGAAGGCTTTGACGATCGAAGTATTCAGCGAATAGGAGCGCGAGACCTCGCCGGCCTTGAGCATCTCCTGTTCGATCGTGACGTCCTTGTCGGTCGTCGTCACCACCCAGTCCTGCTGGCCGGTGCGCGCAACGCCCTCGCCGTAGCCGCCGCCCATCGCGATGTGCGCCTCGTTGTCGGCGACCATCTTCATTCCGACCTGGTTCAGCACGTCTTCGAACGGTGCGATGTCCTTGGTCTTGTAATCGGGCGTATCGGCATTCGCGACGTTCTCGGCGACGACCGCCTGACGGGCGGTGAGCCAAGCGTTGCGCTGGGAGGTGATGCCGAAGAGATAGGCGCTGTCCATTGCGAAACTTCCGTTGCTTCGACTGACCCGGTTCTATGCCGAACCACTTGTCCGAAACTTGTAGGGAAGCTGCCGCGGCGTCGTTGCGAAGTACCGACGGCGAGTCTGGCGTGCCGGCTCGCTCCGCATCTCGACGAACGGGCCGGCCGAAACGGTGCCGGCTGGGCGGAGCTTTCGACGACGACCCCTCGCCCGCGCATCATGGGATTCTGGCGGGACAGGATCCCGGCGCCCGCGAGAGGCCGTCCAGTCCGGGGGGCGCCGCCAGGGTATCGCTCAAAGCCGACGGACCTGTCCGTTTCGCGAAGCGCGACGTGACGGCGCCGGGCGGCGAAATTCGCAAGCGGCCGGATGGGCCTTGGTGATCTCGGAGAATTTCCGCGAGCGCGAATCGCTCCAGCGGCGCTCCTCGGCGAAGGAGGGGTCGGCGCTCACGGCACCACGGGGAAGAATCTGGAGCTCGGCGGATGTGGGTATCGCGCCGAGCGAAAAAACGGAACGTGACCGGGATTGGCCGATCACGCTCCGACTGGAGAGGTTCCGTCCGAAGGATCGCTCGTGCGATCAGTCGCGGGCTTTGAGATGCGCGTCCGCGATGGCGTTCATCAGCAGGACGAGTTCCTCGTCCACCGTCGGCGGCCGATCGTCGAAGCTGACATGAATGATCTCGACCGCGGCGGTCGTCGCGCCGAGTTCGAGGTGCAGATGGGCGGTCACACCGGCGTGGCGGAATTCCAGAGCCAGGATGACCACCGGCACTTCGCCCCACTTCAGCCGCACTTCACCACCATCCGCAAAGCGCAGGACGCCGGGCTTCAGATAGAGTTCCGACGAGGACGTGACGATATCGGCGAGATTGCCGTACCGCTCCAGCCGCAGGAAGGCGATATAGTCGACGACCTCGACGAGCCTCAGCTCCGCGGCCACTTCCTTGATGCCGTCCGCGAGCGCCCGCTCCCGCGACATCGTCGATCTTTTTCGAATGTCGAGCATGGTTAAGCCGTGGCAACCCCCATCTTGGTCCCGGACCGGGCGTACAAATAGTAGATGATCTCGGCGACGGCCTTGAAAAACTGAGGCGGTATCATCTGATCGATTTCGACATGGTCGTACATCGACCTTGCCAAGAGCTTGTCTTCGATCACCGGCACGTCGTTGGCTTCGGCGATTTCGCGAATTTTCAGGGCCAGGAGGTCGGTCCCCTTGGCGACGACGATCGGCGCACCGCCCTCTTCGCGGACATAGCGAAGGGCGATGGCGTAGTGGGTCGGGTTGGCGATGACGAGGGTCGCCTTCGGAACCTCGGCCATCATACGACGCTTGGTCCGCTCGCGGGCGATCTGGCGCTGGCGGGCCTTGACCATCGGGTCGCCCTCCATCTGCTTGTTTTCGTCCTTGATGTCCTGCTTGGACATCATCAGGTCGCGGTTCCAGTGAAAGCGCGACAGCCCGATGTCGGCGGCGACGAGAACGATCGTGGCGATCGACACGCCGGACAGGAGCTTCATCGCCATTTCGAGGATGAGCTCCGGCAACAGCACCGGGTCGGCATACATCGCCTTCACCATCGTCGGGAAACCCGAGACGAGAATGGAGCCGACGACGACACCGATGGCAATGAACTTGAACATGGACTTGCCGAACTCCGTCACGCCCTTGAGGCCGAATATTCGGCTGAAACCGGACGACAGAGAAACGTTCGATGCCTTGGGTGCGATCCGCTCGAAATTGATCTGCGGCGGATTTTGAAGAACCGATGCGACGACGCCGGCCCCTGCGAAGAGAAGCACGGCGGGCATGAGGAAGCGCCCCATCTCGACTGCGAGCATTTCGAGCACATGTAACGCATCGGCCCCCGTCTCCAACTCCCATTGGAGCGGATTTTCCATCGTCGACTTCAGGGCGAGGAGCAGATGCGCGGAGCCGTCCTTCACCTGAAAGGTGAAGAAGGCCATCGCCGCCAGGAGAGAGGTCAGGATCGGAGCTTCTCGCGAGACCGGAAGGTTGCCCTTCTCGATCGTGTCGCGGATCTTCTTTTCCGTCGGCTGCTCTGTCTTTGACGACTTATCCTCGTCCGACAACGATCTACTCCCTCAAGCCGTTGACGTTGGATGAATTCGCCGTCGCTTTCCCGGGCTTACGGTTGCGCAATGGTTACGCCGCCCGGGTCGTCAGTCCTCGATCTGCTCGCGCAGCACGAGCTTGCCCTCGCCGGCGAGGCGAAGCGCTTCCTTGGCGATCTGGCGCCTTGCGCCGTCGATCTCGGACTTCTGGATGTTGGACTCCTGCTTGAGTTCGGCTTCGGCCATGCGCCGGGCTCTCGCACCCAGCGAGGAGAGGACCAGCTCGACGATTTCCTCGCCGGCGCCGCGCAGCGCCTTGACCAGGAGATCGGGGGCGACCGCGTCGAACAGCGTGAGACGGGACCTGAGCGGCAGGGCCGGCAGATCGTCGAAGGCGAAGAGGAGCTTTTCCAACGCCTCGGCGTCCTTCGGACGGGTGGCGCGCAGCGATTCCAGCACCTCTTCGGAGGATTCCTTGTCGAGGCGATTGACGATTTCGGCCAGGAAGGCGTGGCTTCCGCCCTCCTCCGTATCGCCACTCGTTGTGACGAAGTTGCGCCGGATCTGGCCTTCGAGAATGGTCTGCACCGTGTATTGCAACGGCTTCAGGGTCAGGATCCGCCGCATCACGTCGTTGCGCATCGCCGGCGGGAATTCGCGCACCATCGCCGAGGCGATCTCGGGGGGAACCTTGGCGAGGATGATCGCCACCAGCTGGGGATGCTCGGGGAGGAGCTTCTGGGCGAAGGCAGCCGGCTCCGTCGCCGCGATCGCCTCCCAGACGTCGCCGTCGCGGTTCATCTCGACGAGGTCGGCCAGCGCCGGATCGCGACTGTCCGGATCGAAGATCGCGACGTACTCTTCCCGCGACAGCGCGTTCTCGAGGAGCTCGGCCATCTCCTTGGCCGGCCCGGTCAGCGCCGCGCCCTTCTTGAAGTAGCTCTGGAACTCGTCGACCACCTCGTCGATATGCTCCGGCCCGACGGTCGGCAGGCTCGCGGCGCTTTCGCGGACGAGGCGTATCTCTTCGGGCGAAAGATGCTTCAGAAGACGCGCCGCCCCCTCCGATCCGAGCGCGAGCAGCAGGATGGCCGCGCGCGACCTACCGTCATCGGGCAGACCAGGCTCATTGGTATAGGCGGCGATGATCGACATGGCTTATCAGGCCGCGCGAGGCTTGCGAGCTTGCAGCTTGGAGCCGGGCTTCGCGACGTCGGTGAGGGTGATGCCGAAGCGCTGCTCCTCCTTGTCGATCACGACGATCTCGCCGCGGGCGACGATGCGGCCGTTGACGACGACGTCGACTGGATCGCCGACCTTGGTGTCGAGCTTGACGACGGCGCCGCGACCGAGCTTCAGGATGTTGGCGACGGTCATGGTGGAAGAGCCGAGAATGACCTCCATGGTCACCGGAACGTCCATGACCAGATCGAGATCGAGATGATCGGCGGCGGGTTCCTCGATCACGTCGTCATCTTCCTCGTCCTGCGCCCCGGCGCCTAGTTGACTCATCGCAGCGGACGGATCGAAGCCTGCGGGCATCTCGAAACCGCCCATACCGGATTCCGCGTCTTCGGAGTCTTCGAGATCAAGGTCGAGTTCGGAGTCGCTCATTGGGCGGCCTTTCGAGGGTAGAGGGGGATGCGGCAGGCGGTCCGGTCCGGTGGTTTGCCGCTACCGGACTAGCGGGCCAGACTGGCGTGAAGCCTGTCTTGCGCTGCGGCAAAGAAATCCCGGTAAGGGTCGGCGTCAGCTTCGCCGGCATGCGCCGGTTCGCCGCGCGCGACGAGCCCGCGCAATTCGGCGGTGACGCGGCGCGCCTCGACCAGCTGGCGCTCGAGCTCGCGAACGGTGTCGACGCCTTCATGGCGCGCCGCGACGATCGCCTCGGCGGCCCGGTTCAGCGACACCTCGGCATCGATCAGCGCCTCGGCGAGGTTGGTCTGCCGCAGCGCACGCAGTTCCTTGTGCATTCGGCCGCAGCGAAGCGCCGTAACGACCAGTGCGACGACGAGGAGCGCATCAATCAGATAGGATGTCATCGATGAACTCCTGAGCCGGATCGATGCGCTCTTCGACGCGCACCACATAGAAATCGCGGGACCGCCCGACCTTCGCCCGGAACATCGGCCGATCCTCGCATTCGAGCGGAATGAGGCTGGTCAGGCCCACATCCAGTTCGACCGTGGCGCCGACCTTGAAGCGCGCGACCTGCGACAGCGGGATCTTCTTCTTGCACAGCACCGCATCGATCCGGAGATCGCTCTGGGCGAAGCTGGCCTCGATGCCCTTCTTCCAGGCTTCGTCCGAGCCGACCTCGGGCTTTTCGGGCGTACCGCTGAGAAACCGCCGGTGCGGTGAGAGGAAGCTCTTCGGCAGCGCCAGGGAGAACGGCGCGGTCAGCCCCGCAAACTCCATTTCGAAGCGGAAGACGAAATAGCGCTCGGGCTCCTCGCCGAGGAGTTCAGCCAGTTCGGCGGGCGAAACGAAGCTGCCGAGCGAGAGATCGAAACTCGCCATCGGCTGAAAGACCTTCGAGGCGGTCTCCATCACTTTCGAGAAGAACAGCCGGACGAAGTGCTGGTCGAAGGCGCTCGGCGTGCGGGATTCGGCGAGTTCGGCCGACGGCTGGCATCCGAGAAAGGCCGATAGCACCACCTCGACGAGCTTGTGATCGGCGAGAACGAAGCTCGGCTTGGCAAAACGGTTGGACAGGAGGGGGGCGATCAGCGTCGTTGCGAAAGCCTGGTCTTCCGGATCGGGAGCGCCCTCGACGTCGCACTGCTGATAGACGATCTCGAACGCACCCGAGGTCAGCTCCTTGAGCCGAGCGGACATTTCCTCGGTCCAGACGCCGCAGAGATGCTCGAGCCGCGGTAACCGCGCCGGATCGAGTTCGCTCGCGCTCTTGAGGCGAGCCCGGATTTCCGCCGGGTCGGATTGGAAGGCGACCTCGCTCATCGGATCAGGCACCCGAGCCGCCGCCGATGGTCTCGTTCTCGACCTGATCGATGGTCGGACGATCCGCCGCGGAGATGACCTTTCGGCCGTATTCGAGAGCGACCTGCGGCATCGCGCCGTTCATGTAGGCGATGAGGGTCGACTTGACGATGACGAAGACGCGGACCTGCTTCTCGCGCACATATTTGATCTTGGCGGCGATCGGACCGAACACGCCATACGAGAAGAAAATGCCGGCGAAGGTACCGACGAGCGCGGCACCGATCAGGTGGCCGAGCACTTCCGGGGGCTGATCGAGGGCGCCCATGGCCTTGATGACGCCGAGAACCGCGGCGACGATGCCGATCGCCGGAAGACCGTCGGTGACGTCCTGGAGAGCGTGCTTCGCCTTGAGCAGATCGTGGTGAATGGTCTGGATCTCCTCCTCCATCAGCGCCTCGATCTCGTGCGGACGGGCATTCC
This sequence comes from Jiella pacifica, assembly GCF_010500815.1. Lineage (GTDB taxonomy): Bacteria > Pseudomonadota > Alphaproteobacteria > Rhizobiales > Rhizobiaceae > Jiella > Jiella pacifica. Next base: position 47,908 of record NZ_JAAAMG010000023.1, on the reverse strand, counting down.
CGATGATGATCAGCCGGGCATAGTCGCAGATGAAGTTCAGCATCGCGGTGTTTTTGATGATGTTCGGATAGGCCTGGAAGATCGTCGACTCCTTCGGGTCGTCGATATGAGCCTCGACCTCGCTGCGCGACTTCGAGCGCATCTCGCGCATCAGATTGTGCAAAAGGCCCAGGACCTCGAGATATTCACTCTGCTTGGGCACCTTGTTCTTGATGGCTTCGCCCATCGCCTTGCCGGTGTCCTTGATCGTCTTGGCCGAGTTGCCGATGATGAAGGTGCCGAGCGACGTACCCAGAATGATGACGTATTCGAATGGCTGGACGAGCACCGCCAGATGGCCGCCCATCGCGGTGAAGCCACCGAGCATCGCGGCGAGCGCCACGACGAGGCCGATCACAATTCCCATTATCCACCTTCACATACCCGTTGCTGCGAAGACTGGCCTACGGCAGAAGCGCTTGTGCGAGCCTTGACCTTGCCGCCTCGCCGATCCCTGAAATCCAAGGGTCCTGCCTTTCAGTCTGGGACAAGCCTGCGACGGCATTGTCCGGCCGACACTCGCCGAGCCCGACCGTCGGCCCATGCCGCTTCGGCACCCGCACTCCTTATGAAAAGAGGATGATCATGGAGGCATCGCTTCCGGTCGCCCTGTCGGCCCAACTCGCCCTCGAGCGCCGCCTCGACACGCTGGCGCACAACCTCGCCAACGTCAGGACGGCCGGTTTCCGCTCCGAGGAAGTGAAGTTCGACGAGATGATCAAGAAGGGCGACGGCTTCGGCGCCGAGCCGATCAGCCTGGCTTCGGAGGGCGCGAGCTTCCTGTCGACCAGGAACGGCGAACTCACCCAGACCGGCAACCCCCTCGACATGGCCGTCTCCGGCGATGCCTGGTTCGGCTTCCAGGGGCCGAACGGCGTGGTCTACACCCGTGACGGCCGGATGCGGATCAACGAGGCCGGGACGATGGAAACCCTGACCGGCTATCCGCTGGTCGATGCCGGTGGGGCGCAGATCCAGCTCGATCCCAATGGCGGCACCGTCACCATCGCCCGCGACGGCATGATCACCCAGGCCGGCCGCCAGCTCGGCGCCGTCGGCCTGTTCACCATCCCGGCGACGGCGAAGCTCAGCCGCTTCGACACCTCCGGCGTCATCCCCGACCAGGCGGCACAGCCGGCCCTCGACTTCTCCCAGGCGGGCGTGATGCAAGGCTTCGTCGAAGGCTCCAACGTCAATCCGATCCTCGAGATGACCCGGCTGATCGAGCTTCAGCGCGCATTCGAGAGCGCCGCCAACATGATCCAGTCGAACGAGCGCAGCCTCGGCGACGCCATCCAGACGCTCGGAGGTGCCAAATGAGCATGACGCGTGAGGGAACGGCCGACTTCTCAGGCTTGGACATGCCGCGTGTGGCGATTTCCGGCCGCATCGTCGACGTCGGGCCGCAGGCCTTCCGCGTCGCCGGCCTGTCGCCATTCGTGCGCCTCGGCGACTGCATCTCCTGCCCGGGCTCAGCCGGCGAGGAGATCGGCGAGGTGGTGCGGATCGAATCCGACAGCCTGACGGTCAAGCCCTTCGGCATCCGCTCGACCCTCGGCGTCAAGAGCCCGGCCCGGCGCATCGGCCCCTATACCGTGGCGCCGAGCGCCGCGTGGAAGGGCCGCGTCGTCAACGCCTTCGGCCAGCCGGTCGACGGCCACGGGCCGCTGGAGAAGGGCGAACAGGAGCGCATCGCCGATGGCTCCCCTCCCCCGGCCCTGAAGCGTGGCCGGGTCGGCAGCCCGGTGCAGACCGGCATCCGCACGATCGACATCTTCACGCCGCTGGTCAAAGGCCAGCGCATCGGCATCTTCGCCGGCTCCGGCGTCGGCAAGTCGACGCTGATGGGCATGCTGTCGCGGGCGCAAGGCTTCGACACGGCGGTCGTCGCGTTGGTCGGCGAGCGCGGCCGCGAGGTGCGCGAATTCCTCGAAGAGACCATGGCCGGCGGACTGGACAAGCTGGTCACCGTCGTCGCCACCGGCGACGAGAGCCCGATGATGCGCCGCCTCGCCCCGAAGACCGCGACCGCCATCGCAGAGTACTTCCGCGACAAGGGCGAGAACGTCCTCCTGATCATCGACAGCGTGACGCGCCTCGCCCATGCCGCCCGCGACGTCGCGCTCGCCGCCGGCGAGCCGCCGGTGGCACGCGGCTATCCGCCGAGCGTCTTTTCCGAACTGCCGCAGCTTCTCGAGCGGGCCGGTCCTGGCCTCGAAGGATCCGGCACGATCACCGGCGTCTTCTCGGTGCTGGTCGACGGCGACGATCACAACGACCCGATCGCCGACGCCATCCGCGGCACGCTCGACGGCCACATCGTGCTCGACCGGGCGATCGCCGAACAGGGCCGCTTCCCGGCCGTGGACGTGCTCAAGTCGATCTCCCGCCTCGCCGACCGCGCCTGGAACCCGCAGGAGCGCGAACTGGTGACGCGGCTGCGAGCGATGATCTCGCGATTCGAGGACACCCGCGATCTTCGCCTCCTCGGCGGCTACCAACGCGGCTCGGACGCCACCCTCGACCAGGCCGTCGACCTCGTGCCGCACATCTACGATTATCTCGTCCAGCACCCGGGCAATCCGGTCACCGACAAGCCGTTCAAGGACCTGTCGAAGAAGCTGAAGGAAGCGTTCGCACCGCCGGCGGGAGCCTGATCGCCGACGGCCGCGACGACGCGGCGGGGACTGCCCGACGCGCCGCTCAGGGCGACGGGATGATCCGGTCGGCGACCAGCTGCTCGAACAGCTCGAAGAAGCAGTCATCGGTCGCCCGGTAGGCCGAAAAGCCCACCTTGCGCGCCTTCGACATGTCGGTGACAACCTCGATCGGCCGGCCGAGATCGGCATCGGTATGCCAGGGAGAGGCGAGCTTCTCGATCTGCGGCACCGCCAGTCCCTCCCGTTCGGCGATCGTCCGCCAGATCGCGGCATCGTCCCGCATCTGGGCTTCGAGAGGGCGGACGGTGGCGTCGAATTCCTCCGCCTCGATGCCGAACCAGGCGGCGATGCGGGGCCACATCCAGCTCCAGCGAAACACGTCGCCATTGACGATGTTGAAGTCCTGGTTCCGGGCTGCCGGCGTCTCGGCGGCCCAGACGAGTTGTGCGGCGAGCTGGCGGGCATCCGTCATGTCGGTCAGACCGTTCCACTGGACGGCCGATCCGGGGAAACGGAAGGGGCGTCCGGTCTCCCGGCAGATGCTGGCATAGACCGCCAGCGTCGTGCCCATGTTCATTGCGTTGCCGACGGCCTTGCCGATCACCGTGTGAGGCCGGTGGACGCTCCATCCGAAGCCGTGCCGCTCGGCCGCGGCAAAGACCTCGTCCTCCTGGGCGTAATAGAAGTTCGGCACGTCGAGCCGGCCCTGATCCTCGCGGAAGGGCGTCTTCGGCAAGTTGCCCTTGGCATAGGCCTCGAACGGGCCGAGATAGTGCTTCAGGCCGGTCACCAGAGCGACGTGCCGCAGCGATTCCTTCGGGCCGAGCGCGTCGAGGAGATGGCGCACCATCGCCGCGTTGACGCGGATGTTCTCGGCTTCGGTCGGCTGCCGGAGCCAGGTCGTGAGGAACAGCACCTCGGGTCGAACGTCCTTCAGCGCCGCCCCGAGCGAAGCGGGATTGAGCAGATCGGCGGCCACCGGCAGGTATCCGGCATCGTCGGACGGATTGCGGGCGAGACCGTAGACCGTCCAGCCGTCCGCGATGAGGCGATCCGCCGTAGCGCTTCCCTGGATACCGGTGACGCCTGCAATGAGTGCCGTCTTGGCCATGTCGTCTCTCCAATCTCGTTCGAGACGAAGCTATGCACGAGACCATGGACCGGCTAGACGGCACCAAAACGGGACATAGCCACCAAAGGGTAACCAGCATGGAGCAAGGCAGCGACGAAGCCGAATGGCGGGAGGATTGCGCGCCGCGCCGGATCCTGGAGATCTTCGCGACGAAATGGACCAGCATGGTCCTTCACACGCTGCATGCCCGGCACGGCGGAAAAGCGCGGACCGGAGTCCTCTTGCGCAGCCTGCCCGGCATTTCCAAGAAGATGCTCACCCAAACCTTGCGTGACATGGAGGCGAGCGGGCTGATCACCCGCCACGTCGCCGGGACCGTTCCGCCTGCGGTCGAGTATCGGCTGACCGATCTCGGCCAGCGCTTCGTCGAACCGGTCGAACTGCTCTACGCCTGGGGTCGGTCGAACGCCGACGCCCTCGACAGCCTCAAGGCCCGCCCGACGTCGCGCAGGGCCGACCGGGACACCTGACGCTGTCAATACAGCCAGCGCACCAGAAACAGCGTGATGATCGGGAAGGTCGCCAGGATCACGGTTCTGACGATGTCCGACGCCACGAAGGGCGCCGCGCCGAGGAAGGTGCGGATCATCGGCGTGTCCTTGGCCATCGAATTGATGACGAAGAGATTGAGCCCGACCGGCGGGGTGATCAGCCCCACCTCGACGACGATCAGGATCAGGATCCCGAACCAGATGGCGAACTCGTCCGGCGACAGGCCGAAGTCGAGGCCGGAGACGATCGGGAAGAAGATCGGCACGGTGAGGAGGATCATCGACAGCGAATCCATCACGCAGCCGAAGGCGAGATAGGTGAGAAGGATCACCGTCAGCACCATCCAGGGCGAGAATCCCTGCTCGACGACCCAGCCCGCCGCCTCCTGCGGCAGCTGGCTGAGGGCGAGGAAGGAGTTGTAGACCCCGGCCCCGAGGATGATCAGGAAGATCATGCCTGTCGCGACCGCCGTCTCCCGGACGCTCTCGCCGAGCGCCCCGCCCTTCAGCCCGCCGTTCAGAAGCGCGATCAGGCCGGTGCCGGCGGCCCCGATGGCGGCGCCCTCGGTCGGCGTGAACCAGCCGAAATAGATGCCGAAGACGACGAGGAAGAAGACCAGAAGCACCGGCCAGACCTCGAAGGTCAGCCGCAGCCGCTCGGCCAGAGGCGCCTTGTCGCGCAGGCCGCTGGAGTCAGGCTTCACCCGCACGTAGATGGCGATCGTCAGCATGTAGCCGAGCATGGCGAGGACGCCGGGAACGACGGCGGCGAGGAACAGCTTGGCGATGTTCTGCTCGGTCAGGATCGCGTAGATGACGAGGATCACCGAGGGCGGGATCAGGATGCCCAGCGTACCGCCGGCAGCGAGGGCGCCGGTGGCAAGGCCGCCGTCATAGCCGAAGCGCTTCAGTTCCGGCAGCGCCACCTTGCCCATGGTCGCGGCGGTGGCGATCGACGAGCCGCAGATCGCCCCGAAGCCGGCGCAGGCGCCGATCGCCGCCATGGCCACGCCACCCTTGCGATGGCCGAGCCAGCCGTTGGCGGCCCGAAACAGCGCCTGGCTCATGCCGCCCTTGGCGGCGAACTGGCCCATCAGCAGGAACAATGGGATGATCGACAGCGAATAGCTCGAAAACGTCGTGACGGGCAGCGTCTTCAGCTGCGCCAGGATCGGCGTGAAGCGGCCGAGCACCAGCCAGTTGCCGAAGAAGCCGCAGATCAGCATCGCCAGCCCGATCGGCATGCGCGCGAAGATCAGGACGAGCAGGACCGGGAATGACAGAAGGGCGATTTCGAGATTGGACATGAGTGACTAGAGACGCCGGTTCAACCGTTATGCTTTGAGGCCGGAGCCTTGGCGGAGGCGACTTCGAAGAAGGAGCGCAGCAGCGTGTAGGCGCTGACGAAGGCGAAGGCGACGGCCCCGACCAGCGACAGGGCATAGCCCCACCACAGCGGCAGAGCGAGAATGAAGGTGGTCTCGCCGCTCCGCAGCTTGTCCTGAAAGCCGAGTTCCAGCCGCCAGAGGATGATGACGGCGGCGGCCGTCATCAGGAGATTGCCCAGGAGATCCGTCACCGCGACGCCGCGCGCCCCCATCAGCCCGGAAAAGATGTCGACGGTCACGTGACCGCGCTTCAACTGGCAGAATGGCAGGAAGAAGAACACGGCGACGCCCGAGGCGATCTCGATCATCTCGACGTCGCCCGGCACGGGACCGCAGCACAGATCGACGGTGAGAAGCGCGCGTCCGACGATCGAGACGCATGTCAGAACGACGATGAACAGCAGGAACAGTCCGCCGACGAAGGCGAGCGCCGAAGCTGCGACGTCGACGAGGCGGCCGATCATCCCCTCCTCCTTGACGATATCCCCAGTCTCGCTCACCCGGTCCCCCTCTTCACGCCCCGCACTCCCGCTCCGATGCGCCCGCGCCTTGCCGAACCCGCGTCCGGACAGGCAGATGACGCTCTGGCGACATCCAGCCAGCCGGGGGGCGGGACCCGACCAAGCCGACCCCGCCCCGCGTTCATCCGAGCGATGCGCCTATTTGTTCTCGGTCTCGGCCGGCATGGCGCTCGTCATGCCGTCGGCGTCCTCGGCCTTGCCGGAGTTCTCTGCGTCCCCGGCGTTTCCGGCGTTCTGCTCGGTGTATTTGGCGATCAGCGCCTTGGCGTCGTCGAGTAGCGCCTGGCGACCTTCGCCCTGGGCGACCCATTCCTCGATAACGCTGTCGCTGGCGTCCTTGAAACGCTGGGTCTCGGCCTCGTCGAGGGTGACGATGTCGTTGCCGGCGTCCTCCGCCTTCTTCTCGCCGACAGCGTCCTGCTTGGCCATCGCCTCGCCGGCCATCCGCGCGAGCTTCATGCCGGAATTGTCGTCGATCACCTTCTTCAGGTCGTCCGGCAGGCTCTCATAGACGTCCTTGTTCATGGCGATGGCGAAGGTCTGGGTGTAGAGCCCGTTGTCGCCGGCAAAGCCGGTGTGATTCGTGACGAGCTCGGAAATGCGCAGCGGCAGGGTCACCTCCCAGGGGATGGTCGTGCCGTCGATCACGCCCTTCGAAAGGGCCTCCGACACCGCCGGGACCGGCAGGCCCACCGGCGTCGCGCCGAGCTTGGTCAGGAGTTCGTTGATCACCCGCGAGCCGCCGCGGATCTTCATGCCCTGCAGATCCTCGAGCTTGGTGATCGGATCCTTAGTGTGGAAGAGGCCGGGCCCGTGGGCGTGGACGGCCAGCAGATGGACGTCGGAAAACTCGTCCATGGCGTTCTTCTCGACGAATTCCTGAAGCGCTTCGGAGGTCGAGACCGCATCGGTCATGATGAAGGGCAGTTCGAACGTCTCGGTCTTCGGGAAGCGACCCGGCGTGTAGCCGAGCACGGTCCAGATGACGTCGACGACGCCGTCGCGGGCCTGGTCGAACAGTTCGGGCGGCGTGCCGCCGAGCTGCATCGACGGATAATGCTGGATGGCGATCCGCCCACCGGACTGCTCCGCGACCGCTTCGCCCCACGGCACCAGCACGTCGTGCGGGATCGTCGCCTGGGGCGGCAGCATCTGATGGATGCGCAGCGTCACGTCCTGCGCCGCCGCATAGCCGGTCGCCGCGGCGACGATGGCGCCAGCGAGCGCTGCCCTGAATGTCGTCTTGAACATGGTTCCTCCCGTTTGGCTGCCGCGCGCCGCGCCTCCTCCGGCGCGAATGCGGTGTTGCCGGCAAGGGTGAGCGAAACGCCGTCGCAAAGCAACGACCTCGCGGCGGGGTTGCCCCTGTACGGCGGCCAGACATCAATGATATGAACAAAGAAGTCGGTAAAATGACTTTGCTGGCAGTTTTCATAACCTCCAGGTCATCAGTCTGGAGAATAATTGGGAGGATCGTGTGGTGTCCTCATCATGGCTGGCGTGGTCTTGGGACCTGCCTGCACCAGTTCCGGAGCCACACGGCCGTCTCGAGCCGGACGTCAGGTAGGAGACAGAGATGACGACACCCCCGTTCAAGGCCGACCACGTCGGCAGCTTCCTTCGCCCCGAGCGCCTGCAGAAGGCCCGGGCCGCCTTTGCCGACGGCAAGCTTCCGGCCGAGGAACTGCGCGCCATCGAGGACGACTGCATCAGCCAGGTGGTCAAGCGCCAGGAGGACGTCGGCCTCGAAGGCATCACCGACGGCGAATTCCGGCGGACCTATTTCCACGTCGACTTCCTGGAGAAGCTCGACGGCGTCGACGTGACCTACGGCGAGTTCAAGACGCATTTCCGCAAGGACAACGGCGAGGAGGTCGGCTTCGCGCCGCCGACCATGCACGTCAACGACAAGATCGCGCATTCTCAGGCGATCCAGGGGGCCGACTTCGACTTCCTGAAATCGGTCGTCACCCGGACGCCGAAGGTCTCGATCCCGGCTCCCTCGATGCTGCATTTCCGCGGCGGGCGGGACGCCATCTCGTCGAGCATCTATCCCGATCTCGAAGGCTTCTACGACGACCTGACCGCCGCCTACAGGGAAGAGATCAAGGATCTCGCCGATCGCGGCTGCCGCTACCTGCAGATGGACGACACCAACCTTGCCTATCTCTGCGATCCGGAGATCCGCGAGCGCACCGCCAAGCGCGGCGACGATCCGGACGATCTGACCCGCCTCTACTGCCGGCTCGTCAACGACGCGATCAAGGACCGCCCGTCCGACATGGTGATCTCGGTCCATCTGTGCCGCGGCAACTTCAAGAGCGCCTGGGTCGCATCCGGCGGCTACGAGCCGGTCGCCGAGATCCTGTTCAACGAGATGGCCATCGACGGCTTCTTCCTCGAATATGACGACGAGCGCTCGGGCGACTTCGCGCCGTTGCGCCACATGCCGAAGGGCAAGACCGTCGTCCTCGGCCTGATGTCGTCGAAGTCGGGCGAGGTCGAGCCGGCCGATCTCGTCAAGAAGCGCATCGACGAGGCGGCGCAATTCGTCGATCTCGACCAGTGCGCCCTCTCCCACCAGTGCGGCTTCTCATCCACCGCCCACGGCAACGACCTCACCGAGGACGACCAGTGGCGCAAGCTGGAGCGCTGCGTCGAGGTGGCGAGGTCCGTCTGGGGCTGAGGCTCCGGGGCGGCTGAAGCTCCGACGCATACACAAATCGAGCGCCGCGCCGAAAGCGCGGCGTTCGCTCGACGCTGACGCTCTACCGGGCGTCTGGCGTTGTCTCCGCCCACAGGTGCCGCCTGGCGACCTTATCCAGTCGGCGGGCCGTACTGGTGCGTTTCCCGCCGCGCGCGCCGTGAGAAGGCCTGCCAGGAAAACGGGATCGAAACGTAATAGACGACGATCGTCAGGGTCAGCGTTTCCCAGAAATAGCTCACCAGCATCGCTACGTAGAGCACCAGCAGCATGATGATCGGGATCGCATAGCTGCGCGGAACCCGGATACCCGCGCCCTTGCCGGACCAAGTCGGAATGCGGCTCGCCATCAGGAGGCCGACGAAGACGAGGTAGACCGAGGCGAAGCCCGCCGTGACCTGCGGCAGGTTCAGATTGAGGCCGGCAAAACTGACATACATCGGCAGCATGGCCAAAGCCGCCCCCGCCGGCGCCGGGACGCCGACGAAGAAGGCCGAATGCCATTTCGGCCGGTGCGGGTCGTCGAGCATGGTGTTGAACCGGGCGAGCCGCAGGGCGCAACCGGTCGTAAAAAGCAGCGCGGCGGTCCAGCCGAAGGCGCCCGCCTCGTTGAGCAGGAAGGCGTAGAGGACGAGACCCGGCGCGAGGCCGAAATTGACGATGTCGGCAAGCGAGTCCATCTCCGCGCCGAAGCGGCTCTGGCCCTTGAGAAGCCGCGCCACCCGTCCGTCGATGCCGTCGAGGACGGCCGCCCCGAGAACCATCAGCACCGCCAGCTCGAACCGCCCCTCAAAGGCGAGACGGACGCCGGTCATCCCCGCGCAGATCGCGAGGATGGTGATCAGGTTCGGCACGATCCGGCGAAACGGGATGCGCCGGCTCGTGCGCTCCTCGTCATCCGGATGACCGGGATCGAAAGGGGGAAACAGCTTGTCGAGCGGCATCAATCGCGCCTCGCGGGCCAGGACTTCAGCATCTCGCCATATTCGGCGATGACGGTCTCGCCGGCGATCGCCGTCTGTCCCTCGGCCACCCGCGCCTTGACGCTGCCGGGCATGTAGACGTCGAGGCGCGAGCCGAAGCGGATGAGACCGAAACGCTCGCCGGCCTCGAGCCGGTCCTCGATCTCGGACCAGCAGATGATCCGCCGGGCGATCAGACCGGCGATCTGGACGACGCCGATTTCGCCCTGAGACGTCTCGATCACCAGAGAGCTGCGTTCGTTGACCGCGCTCGCCTTGTCGAGTTCGGCATTCTTGAACTCGCCCTCGCGATAGAGCTTGCGCATGATGCGGCCGCGCATCGGCGCCCGGTTCACGTGGCAGTCGAAGACGGTCATGAAGACCGAGACGCGCAACATCGGCTCCGTGCCGAGGCCGAGCTCGGCCGGCGGGGCGACCAGGCCGACGAAGGAGACGCGACCGTCCGCCGGACTGACGACGAGGTGATCGGCGACCGGCGTCACCCGCTCGGGATCGCGGAAGAAATAGGCGCACCAGGCCGTCAGGATCATTCCCAGCCAGAACAGCGGCTGCCAGAAGAAACCGAGGACGACGGACACGCCGAAGAAGGCGGCGATGAAGGGATAGCCGGCCCGGTGGATGGGAGTCAGAACGTTGCGGATCGAGGTGAGGATATGCACGTTTGTCGTCTTCTTCCTGTTCTTTTCGCCCGGTTGCGCCCCGCGGATTTAGCCCATGCGGCCTTTCCGCGATACCTCTTGCGGTCATCATCGCCGCCGGCCCGGATCACGATCGGGTCACGGCAGGCGGGCCACGAGATGTCGGCCACGACGCAGAACCAACGTTGCGTCAGGCCGGCCGTTCCGTTCCCGCGTTGGCGCACACTCGGCTGCGTGCCCTGCAGCCATCAGACCGGCGGCGTCCGCCGCCGCTCGATGACGCCGAATTCGTCGCTCTCGCGCGCCCGGCGCAGCGCTTCCTCGGCCTCGGTCGCCTCGCGCTGCATCGCCCACATTTCCGCGTAAAGACCGCTCATCGCAAGGAGCTCGCGGTGGGAACCGCGCTCGACGATCTCGCCGGCCTTGAGGACGAGGATCTCGTCGCAATTGATGATCGTCGACAGGCGATGGGCGATGGTCAGCGTCGTGCGGTTCTTCGAGACGAGATCGAGCGCCGACTGGATCTCCTGCTCGGTATGGGTGTCGAGGGCGGAGGTCGCCTCGTCGAGGACGAGGATCGGCGGGGCCTTGAGGATCGTCCGGGCGATGGCGACGCGCTGCTTCTCCCCGCCCGAGAGTTTGAGGCCGCGCTCGCCGACCATCGCGCCGAAGCCGCCCGGCAGCTGCTCGATGAAGCCGGCGATCTGGGCGAGTTCGGCGGCGCGCACCACCTCCTCCTCGCCGGCATCGGTGCGGCCGTAGCGGATGTTGTAGGCGATGGTGTCGTTGAAGAGGACGGTGTCCTGCGGCACGATGCCGATCGCCGCGCGCACGCTTTCCTGCGTCACCGCGGAGATGTCCTGGCCGTCGATGGTGATCCGGCCGCCCTTCACGTCGTAGAAGCGGAAGAGGAGGCGGGAGATCGTCGACTTGCCCGCCCCCGACGGGCCGACGATCGCCACCGACTTGCCCGGCGGCACCTCGAAGGAGACCCCCTTGAGGATCTCGCGGGCGGGATCGTAGCCGAAGCGGACGTTCTCGAAGCGGATCGCTCCGTCGCTGACGACGAGCGGCTTGGCGCCCGGCTTGTCTACCACCTCGGCGTTGATGCCGAGCAGCGCGAACATCTCCTCGATGTCGGTGAGGCCCTGGCGGATTTCGCGATAGACGAAGCCGATGAAGTTGAGCGGGATCGACAGCTGCATCAGCATGGCGTTGACGAAGACGAAGTCGCCGAGGGTCTGAGTGCCGTCGCGCACCGCCAGGGCGGACATCACCATCACCGCCGCCATGCCGACGCCGAAGATCACACCCTGGCCGAAGTTCAGCCAGCCGAGCGAGGTCCAGATGCGGGTTGCGGCCACCTCGTATCTCGCCATGGAGCGATCGAAGCGCTCTGCCTCCATCGTCTCGTTGCCGAAATACTTGACCGTCTCGAAGTTCAGCAGCGAATCGATCGCCTTGGTGTTGGCGTCGGTGTCGCTCTCGTTCATGTCGCGGCGGATGTTGATCCGCCAGTCGCTGGCCTTGATGGTGAACCAGCCATAGAGCCAGATCGTCACGGCGATGACCGCAACGTAGCTGAGCCCATACGAAAAGCCGAAGATGATCGCGACGAGGGCGAATTCGAGGATCGTCGGGATGGTGTTGAGGATGGTGAAGCGGACGATCGCCTCGATGCCCTTGGTGCCACGCTCGATGATCCGCGACAGCCCGCCGGTGCGTCGCTCCAGATGAAAGCGCAGCGACAGGCGGTGCATGTGGACGAAGGTGCGATAGGCGAGCCGGCGCACCGCATGCTGGCCGACGCGGGCGAACAGCGCGTCGCGCAGCTGGTTCAGCCCGACCGAGATGACCCGGGCGACGTTGTAGGAAATGACGAGGGTGATCGCGCCGGCGAGGAAGATCGGCAGCCAGCCGGGCGTCGCACCTGCTGAGGCCGCCGCATTGCTGGCACCGCCGCTCGAACCGTCGAGAGCATCCGTCGCCCATTTGTAGAAATACGGAACGCCGACGGTCAGAAGCTTGGCGAGAACGAGGAAGAAGGAGGCCCAGACCACCCGCATCTTCAGGTCCGGCCGGTCGCTCGGCCACATGTAGGGCCAGAGATTCCTCAGCGTCGAAAACGTCTTGTCGCCGGAAACGCGCGGGGTGCTGCTGTCGGACAAGCTGATCCTTCACGGGCCGCAGGCCGGCCGCGTCCTGAAATGGGCATCGCAGTTTGGACCCGATCTAATCCTTGTCCGCGGAAAGATCGACCACCCGCCGCGGAATTTACGCTGGATCGACGGGCATCAGTCCTGCGCCGAAGCGATCAATGGCCGCGCGAGAAAGGGAACAGACGGGGCGGCCGATCAGTGGCGGCTGAAGGCGAGGTTCAGGCCGAGCGCAACGAGGATCGTGCCGCCCAGGCGCTGCACCAGATGGCTGGCCGAGCGCGATCGTCGCATGAAGGTCGCCACCCGGTCCGCGAGCAGTACGCATAGGAGGTCGGCGCAGGAGAGAGCCGAATTGACGATGCTCGGCCGCGGATCGCGGCTTTCGAGGTCGAGCCCCGGCGTTGCGCCGAAAACCGCCATGTGTCCGGAGAGCGGACGCGTCAGCGTCGCGGCCCGGCGATTTGACTATTCGACTGCGCGCGAAGAGGCATTTTCGCCGGCCGCCTCGCTGCGTTGCTCTTCCGGCATGCGGAAGACCTGCCCTGGATAGATGAGATTCGGATCGCGGATCTGATCGCCATTGGCAAGATAGATCACCGTGTAGCGATGCCCGGCGCCATAGCTGTCCCGCGAGATGCGCCACAGCGTGTCCCCCTTGCGGATGATCACCCTGCTGGACTTGGCCGCGGCGAGCGCCGGCTGGCGAAGAAGCGGAACACGCCCGGACTTGTCGGCCGATGCGACATCGCCCTGGCGATCTTCTTCCGCCAAAGGCGTGACGGAGCCCGCGGCGTCGGGACCTGGTGCCGATGTATCGGCCTCCGCCGTCGCCTCGCCACCCGATGCGGAAGCGGTCGCGCCGCCGGCATTGGCGGGTTCGCCAGCACCTTCGCCGTCACTGCTCGCCGTCCTGTCGGACAGCTCCCCTTGCGTATCCTCGGCTTGCTCGGTGGTACCGGCTTCCTCGCGGCCATCGGCATCCCGGCGCTGGGCGACGACACGTCCTCCGCGTGTCGTCTCGCCGTCCGCTTCAGCGAGCCCGTCGGTCACGCCGCCCGCGGCACCCGGCGCGAGAGCACCAAGCGGATCGAGAGACGGCGCGCCATCCGTGGCGATACGCGAGCCGGAATTGGCATTGGCATTGGCATTGGCAGGCGACGGAGTAACGCTCTGCGCGCCGGAGGCGGCGGCTTCGTCATTGCTCTCGCCAGCGGCGGCAGCGGCGGCGCGATCGAAGGTCGGTGCATCCGCCGTTGCTCCAGGGCCCGAAGAGGCGGCCGGCTCGGGCGCGCTGGACCCGCCGGATAGCCGGGCAGCAAGCTGGGTGTCCTCGTCCTGTCGCTGGCCGTCACTGGCCGGCGGCGCGCCGGGCGCCGTCGTGGGATCGTCATCCGTTGCGGTGGAAGCCGGTTGCGGCTCGCCGCCGGACGTTGCTTCCCCGCGCGGCGACTGGCGCTCCGCAATCTCGGGCTCTGCCACCTCGGTCGACGCCGGGCCGATCGGCTCCTCCCGGCCTTGCGGGGCAGCCTCCGCCTGCTCGACGGGTGCTGCAGCCGCGGTCGACGTAGTCTGCGGTTCCGAAGCCGCCTGCGGCACGTCCGCGGCAGCCAGCTCCGGCATCCGGTCGGGACCAGCTTCGTTCTCGGCGACGGCAGCTAGGGAATTGCCTTCCGGCCGGAAGAACGGCACCTCGACGCGGGCGGTGACGTCGCTCGCCCCGGACAATTGATCGACCCGGATGAGGTGATCGCCGACCGAAAGCTGCTGATCGCTCGAAACGACGAAGCGGCCATTGCGATCGGCCGTTCCAGCCGCAAAGGGTTGGTTGTCGACATAGACGCGGAAGCGCGTGCCGGGCTCGGCCGAGCCTGCGATGAAGATCTTGCCGTCGTCGATCTCTACGGCCTCGACCCGCAGCGGCGCCTCGGCCGCCGCAGGGCCGGTCGTTTCGGCAAGGGCCGAAGCGGACGGGGCAACCGACGCCTGCCGTTGCCCGGCAGGACTTTCCGTTCCGGCCGCCTCGCCGGCAGACCCGCTTGAATCGGCGACGACGCTCTCGCCGTCGGCAGGCGGTGTAGCGGCCTCTCCCTGCGATGACGTGAGGCCCGCGACATCACTGCCGTTCGCCCCCGCGCCGTCCGCCGGCTCGGCGGCGGCATCGACAGGTGCTTCCAGTCGGGCAACCGAGGCGGCATCGACGCCCGTCGCCGAACCGCCGGGCGCGCCGTCTTTCGAAGCTGCGGACGCACGCTCGTCGACCGGTTCCCCGGCCTGCGTGCCGGTGGCGGGAGCGCGAGCGGCGGGCGTGTCGATCAGGCGGGAGGGCGCACCGGGCTCTTCGATCATCGCGAGGAGATCCTCAGCCCTGCCGTCCTGCGGTACGGAGACCACCGCCGTCTCGCGGGACGTCCTGGCGCTGCCGCTTTCGTCTTCGGAATGGATCTGGATCGAGTGATCGCCGGGTTGAAGCGGCCGGTCGAGAACGATGACGAAATCGCCGTCCCGACCCGCCTTGTCGCTGCCGAGGGTCTCGTCGCCGTCGCGCAAGGTCACGGTGCTGTTCGGCGCCGAGCGGCCGGCGACCAGCGTCGAGCCGTCCGGTTCGACGCGCAGAATGTCGAAGCGCGGCTCGTCGGCGTCCGCCACCCTCGGCCCACCTGCCCCAACCGCTTCGGACGGCGCACCGGCGGCGGCCGGCGCCGCGTCTTCGCTTGCCTCGGCTGCCACAACCGCGCCATCGCCAGCGGACCGACCGCCCTCATGACCCGCCTCCGCCACATCCCCATCGTGCCCTGCCGACGCTGATGCGGTGTCCGTCGTCTCCTGCAGCGCCCCAGGCGCCATCGCGGTGCTTTCCCCCGGCCGGGACGCCGAAGCCCCCGACGCCTCTGCCGGCTGCTCGAGCCCCGCGGCTGCCTGCCGCCTGTTCGTCTCGGTCATGGAGGTCCCGGCCGTTTCCGGCGCCCCGTCGCTCGCGGCGCCCGGCTGGCCTGGCTGGGCCTCGCCGCCTGCAACCCTGTCGCTTGCGGCCTCGTTACCGGCAGTAGCGCCGGCTTTGGCAGGGTCTGCATCCGGCTCCGTGGAAGGCTGCGTCCCCGCATTCGCTGCGGCAAGTCCATCGCCGCCAGAAGGCACGGAAGTCGCCGCCTGCGATCGGCCGCCCGATGGCATGACCGTGCCCTCGCCCCCCGAGCGGCGGTCGCTCTTTCCCGCAGCGAGGCGGTCGGCACCCGGCGAATCAGGAGCGGCCACCGCGTCCGAGGGCGTGTTGGCGCCGTTCACGCCGCCAGAACCTCCCGCCTGCGGCGATGCGGCCTCCGACGTCTCGGCTTCGTCCTCCGCCGCGATGCCGGACGGAGTGGCCGCTTCACGACCGGTGACGCGAGACGCAATCTCCTTACCGGCGTCTTCGTCCTCCCTCGCAGCGTCTTCGCCGCGATCGATCGCCGCCCGCCCCTCGGCTGGAGCCTCGCCTTGCGAGCCGGCGGCGGCCGTCTCCGAAGGTTCGCTCGCTGCCGAAAATCCCGTCGGATCGATCGTGCCCTCCCGCACGGGCGGGCTGACCTCGCCGCGATCGGCGATCCGCAATTTCTCCGATTCCAGCATGTCCCAGTAGCCGGCGATGATCGCGACCAGGAGGACGAGACAAAAGAGAAGGATGCCAAGGGCTCTGCGCTGCATGTGACCGCTCGATCGGGCGGCAGGACTCGTGCCGCGGACTTTTCCCAAAAGGTGCCTTGACGTTTATCGAACCACTGCAACGCTCACAAGCATTTGCGTCGCCAGCACCGCCCTCGCGCACCGATCGCCGTCCCCCGGGCGTGCCGACCGCGGCCAGATGTGGCGGCCTCGTTCGTGCCCCACGGCTCGACCTCCGCCCGGCTGATCGCCAACTCGGGAATTGACTTTTCCCGCCACGTCTTCCAATAAGCGGCTTAGCGAGCGGGCGGCGTTCCGCGCGACGGGTGTTTGCGCTCGGATGGCCGCACCGGTTTCCCGGATTGAACACGACTGAAGGGCCCGCGTTCTAAGCCCACGCGGGATTTGACGATGAAGCGTACCTACCAGCCTTCGCGGCTCGTCCGCAAACGCCGCCACGGCTTCCGCGCCCGCATGGCGACGAAGGGTGGCCGCAAGGTCATCACCGCACGTCGCGCTCGCGGCCGCAAGCGGCTGTCGGCCTGAGGCCGAGCGACCGAGCGGTTGTCGCGATCCCCTTCTGTCCGGCCTTCGCCGCGCGAGCATCTCGGGCTGCAGGCAAGGGCCGAAGAGGGACGGATCACGGGCGGCCGATCGGGTCGGCTGGGGCTCGGCAACTCGACATTTGACTCGGCGCAAGACGCATGAGGGCCGCAAATGTCGAATCGTCTCCGCTCGGATCGCCAATAGTGGCCGCCGAGAGGCTCAAGAAGCGCGCGGAGTTCCTCGCCGCGCGGCGAGGGCGTCGGTTGAACGGCCCGTTTTTCTTCGTCGAGGCGTTGAAGCGCAGCGACGACGGGCCTCCGCGCTATGGCTTGACGGCAACGCGGAAGATCGGCAACGCCGTCGAGCGCAATCGCATCCGCCGACGACTTCGTGAGGCGATCCGCATCTCAGCCGAGGCTGACATGGTGTCAGGCATCGACTATGTGATCGTTGCGCGCCGCGAGGTTCTCACGGCTCCGTTCGAGGTCCTGTCCGACGAATTGCGACGTCGCTTTTCCCGGATGGCCGGGCCGACTGAAAAGACGACTCCAAGCGGCAATGCCGGCACCGAGCGCCGATCGAGGTCTTAAGTGATGGAAAACAATCGCAACTTCCTGATCGCCATGGCGCTTTCCATCGCCGTCCTGGTCGGCTGGCAGTATTTCGTCGTCAGCCCGCGGATGGATGCCCAGCGCCAGCAGGCGGAGACGACGCAGGGCCAGCAGGGCTCGCTGCAGACGCCGCAGACGCCCGCCGGCACGGACCAGGCCCAGACCGCCGCGCCCTCGGGCCGCGAGAGCGTCATCACCAGCCCGCAGCTGCCCCTTTCGCAGGACCGCGAGGCGGTGCTTTCGAGTGGCTCGCGCATCCCGATCGACACCCCGCAGCTCACCGGCTCGATCAACCTCGCCGGGGCGCGCATCGACGATCTCAGGCTGAAAGATTATCACGAGACCGTCGACGATTCTTCGCCGACGATCGTTCTGCTGTCCCCCGAGCAACTGCCGAACGCCTATTTCGTGGAAACCGGGATGATCGTCCCGGGCAAGGGCCCCATCGTCGGCGCCACCACGGAGTGGCAGGCCGAGCCGGGTGCGCGGCTCACCCCCTCCTCGCCGGTGACGCTGACCGCCACCGCAGACGGCCTGACGGTCAATCGCACCATCTCGGTTGACGAGAACTTCATGTTCACGATCGAGGATCGGGTCGACAACGCCGGCGCCACGCCTGTCACCGTCAAGCCTTACGGGCGGGTCGTCCGCTACTCCAAGCCCGAGGTCGCGTCGGCCTACGTCCTGTTCGAGGGTCTTCTCGGGGTGTTTGGCGAGGAAGGGCTGAAAGAGGTCAAATATTCCTCGATCGAGGACGACAAGAAGGAGGGGCAGCCCTCCTCCATCGGTGGCTGGCTGGGCATCACCGACAAATACTGGGCGACCACGCTGATCCCCGAGGGGTCGCGGCGCTTCGACAGCCAGTTCCTCTATCTCGCCGGAGAGCGGCCGCACTACCAGACCGAATTCGTCTCCGACCCGATCGACGTCGCGGCCGGCCAGAGCGCGACGGCAACGACGCGCACCTTCGCCGGCGCCAAGGTCGTCGACATCATCGACGGCTACGAGGAGACGCTGAACATTCGGCAGTTCGGCCAGCTGATCGACTGGGGCTGGTTCTATTTCATCACCCGGCCGATGTTCCACGCGCTCGACTACATCTACAAGCTGGTCGGCAATTTCGGCGTGGCGATCCTCGTCGTCACGGTGGTCCTGAAGCTGTTCTTCTTCCCGCTGGCGAACAAGTCCTACAAGTCGATGGCGCGGATGAAGACCGTCCAGCCGAAGATCATGGAGATGCGCGAGCGCTTCAAGGACGACAAGCAGAAGCAGCAGCAGGAGATGATGCGCCTCTACAAGGAGGAGAAGATCAATCCGGCCGCGGGCTGCTGGCCGATCCTCATCCAGATCCCGGTGTTCTTCGCGCTCTACAAGGTGCTCTACGTCACCATCGAGATGCGCCATGCGCCGTTCTTCGGCTGGATCCAGGATCTGGCGGCGCCGGATCCGACTTCGATCTTCAACCTCTTCGGCGTCATTCCGATTACCCTGCCGCATCTCCTGATGGTCGGCGTCTGGCCGATCCTGATGGGCATCACGATGTTCATCCAGATGCGACTCAACCCGACCCCGCCCGATCCGACCCAGCAGATGATCTTCACCTGGATGCCGGTGATCTTCACCTTCATGCTGGCGGCCTTCCCGGCAGGGCTGGTCATCTACTGGACCTGGAACAACTTCCTGTCGATCATCCAGCAGAGCGTCATCATGAAGCGCAACGGCGCCAAGATCGAGCTGTTCGACAATCTGCGGGGAGCCTTCAAGCGACGAGAAAAGCCCTCGGAGAGCTGATCAAGCGGGGCGAAACGGCCGCGCATGAAACTCGGGGCCGGCCCTGCGCCGGCCCCGCTTTCGCGAAAGGAGCCGGGCATGCATGGGCCATCCCCCGAGACGCTGTATCCGCTTCCCGGTTTTCCACGCGCGGTCTTCCTGAAGAACGTCGTCACCCGGCCGAACATCGTCGTCGGCGACTACAGCTACTATGACGATCCGGACGGCGCCGAGCGCTTCGAAGAGCGCAACGTCCTTCATCATTTCGATTTCTACGGCGACCGCCTGATCATTGGACGGTTCGTGGCGATTGCCGCCGGCACCCGCTTCGTGATGAACGGCGCCAACCACGCGATGGGCGGCTTTTCCACCTATCCGTTCAACATCTTCCAAAATGGCTGGGAGGCAGGATTCGACGTCTCGTCCTGGACGGGCCAGAGCCGCGGCGACACGGTCGTCGGAAACGACGTCTGGCTCGGCATGGAGAGCCTCGTCATGCCGGGCGTGACCATCGGCGACGGCGCGATCGTCGGGGCCCGGTCGACGGTCGTTTCGGACGTTCCGCCCTATGCCATCGTCGGCGGCAACCCGGCGCGAGTGGTGAAAAGCCGCTTCGACGAAACGACCATCGCCCGCCTCCTCACCGTTGGCTGGTGGGATTGGCCGGCAGACAAGATTACCCGCAATCTCGACGCCATTCGCGGCGCCGACATCGAGACACTGGAAGCGGCACGATGAGCATGGGCGAGACCGCAGACGATCGATCGGGCGAGGCCGACCGGCGTTTCTTCGCAAAACCCTGGGTGTTCGTGCGCGGCGTCCCGGCACTGAAGTTCCTGCCGCCGGAGGGCCCGCCCGAGATCGCCTTCGCGGGGCGCTCCAACGTCGGCAAGTCGTCGCTGATCAACGCCCTGCTCGGCCAGAAGGGCCTTGCCCGCACCTCGAACACGCCGGGCCGGACGCAGGAGTTGAACTTCTTCGTGCCGGATGGCTACGGTGCCGTCGAGGCCGGCCTTCCGCCGATCGTACTGGTCGACATGCCGGGCTATGGCTATGCCAAGGCCCCTAAAGATCACGTCGACGCCTGGACGGCGCTGGTCTTCGACTATCTGCGCGGCCGCACCAGCCTCAAGCGGGTGTTCCTGCTGATCGACGCGCGCCATGGAATCAAGCCGAACGACGAGGAGGTGATGACCCTGCTCGACAAGGCAGCGATGTCCTACCAGATCGTTCTCACCAAGACCGACAAGATCAAGCCGCCGGCGGTCGACAGGCTCGTCGCCGAGACACTGGAGCGGACGAAAAAGCGGCCGGCCGCCTTTCCGAGCCTGATCGCCACCTCTTCGGAAAAGGGCGGCGGCATCGACGATCTGAGGACAGTGATCCTGTCGCTGGCGGAATAGCTCGGCAGGCGAACGCGAGAGCCCGGCCGCCGTTGGCGGACCGGGCTCTTTTCATGGCAATCGTGATCGAGCGTCCTCAGGCGGCGGCGTATGCCCCCGCACTCGGCCAGGCGCATTGCGCCGACAGATTCGCATAGAACAGATCGGCGAGACGCTTCCTCTCGGCCTCGACCAGCGGGCCGTCGATCGCGACCTCCCGGCAACGGCCGTGCAGGCCGGCGGGGACGAGGTCGGGATTGGCAAGAGCGTCGTCGAGGTCATGGTCGAACCAGCCGCGCGAGCCCATGTCGAAGAAGCTCTCGGCCGGCAGTCCGTCGGCGAGCAGGACGTCGTGCTGATCGAGCTCGACGTGCCAGTAGGTGATACGGCTCATGGTCGTACGCTCGATGGTCGTGCCATTGATCAGATTCATGATCGGGACCAGCACTTCCTCTCCGCCCTGCTTCACCAGCACCGGATGGCCCGGCGACAGGAAGACGTCGCGCTCGGGGACGCCGTCGCCGAAGGCATTGGTCCGCACCCTTACCGGCGCCATGTGCGCGTAGTCGCCGGTGCATGCGATCGTCCGCCGGCCAATCCAGACGACCGTCCGGCCGGTACCCGAAGATGTCACCACCTCGTCTCCGATCGCGAGGTCGTCGATGGCGATGGCGCCGCGCCGAAGCTGAATGCGTGTCCCGCTGGTGAAACACAAAGCAAATGACGCCGACACCGGCGTAATCGTATCACCGACCTCGTAAATCTGAGATCCGAACGAGAACAAATAGTAGAAATACGTATTAGTCTTGCCGATGAAACCGAGGTCGCCGTCAGGTTTCGAGATGTAGACCAACTGATGCGTTATAGGGCCGGATTCCGCAACGAACCCATCTTGGGCGATATCTCCGAGTATGGAAAGATCGTCTTCTACGGAACTAAATTGGTCGGAAATCGTGTAGCGGTAGTAGGTCCCCTCATTGGTGAGTTGCAGCGGGCGAGTGATCGTGAAACCGGAATCCGTCTGCGTCAGTCCAAACGCGTACAATCCTGCAATACTCGTCATTCAAGATTGCTCCATCGAGAGCTGTCGGCCCAGGCCGGCTGAACGTCATGTGCCGATATGTCCTCCGGCGCCCTGAGACTGGGTGAGGAAACGCTCGGCAATCCTTCGCGCCGCCCGGCCCGCCTGGATCGGGCATGCGCGAGCAGCGTTGCGTCCACGCCACCGCGATGGGACGCCTCGAGAGCCTGGCGAACAGTCCCGGCACCCGGCTTCGACCGAGCGCGGGTCGCACACATCGCGCGGCGGCGAATCGGCTCCCGGCACTCCATCTGGAGTACGTAGGTCAACTCAGTAACGTAACGTAACCATTTTGCAATGAATTTTTCGCTGCCCATCCTTGCGGAGGGCGCCGCCTTTGCGAAGCAGAACCGCCGTTGTCACCGATCCGCGACGGCCGACATCGATACGCGCTTCATGCCCTCTCGATGTCGTAGCCGGATTTCGACGCGTGCGCCCGCTGGACAAGTTGCGATTGCGGCACTTGACCAAGGGCCCGAGCCCATCGGTGTCAGTTGACCGTGTAAGCCCCCGCGTCTGGCCAGGCGCACTGGGCCGACAGATCGGCATAGAACAGATCCGCCAGGCGCCTGCGCTCGGCCTCGACCAGCGGCCCGTCGATCGCCACTTCGCGGCAACGGCCATGCTGGCCGGCCGGAACCAGATCCGGATTGGCGAGAATGTCATCATCGAGATCGTGGTCGAACCAGCCGCGCGAACCCATGTCGAAGAAGCTCTCGGCGGGCAGTCCGTTGGCGAGCAGCACGTCGTGCTGGTCCAGCTCGATGTGCCAGTAGGTTACGGACGGCATCGACGTGCGCTCGATGGTCGTGCCGTTGATCAGGTTCATGATCGGCACGAGAACCTCGACGCCGTTCTGGTGCACGAGGACGGGGTGGCCTGGCGACAGCAGCACGTCGCGCTCAGGGACGCCGCCGCCAAAGGCATTGGCACGCACCCTGACCGGCGCCATGTGGGCGTTCTCGCCGGAGCAATCGATCATCCGGCTGCCGATCCAATTGATCGATCGCCTCGTTCCGAAAGCAGTCACGGCAGTATTTCCAACGCAGAGATCCTCGATCGCCACCGGTCCGAGTGTCGTCGAGATCTGCGTCCCCGCCGTGAAGCACTGAACGGCAAACGGTGTATCGATCGTCGTGAAGGTATCCTCAGTGCTGTACGTATTACTGTAACTCAGAACAAAATAATCGCCCGTGTCATAATAAACCGCGACAAATCCACTGTTCAAAGGCAGCGCCGAGCGATAGACGAAATCAAGATCAGCGTTATTGACCGTTCCATTCGTCAGAAGGAAATGGTCGTCACCGATATCGCCAAGCCGAAGTTCGTCATCGCCTGGCCCACCGTTCTCCACGGCGTTATAAGTATAAACGCCAGAGTCTATGACCCTATAGTTTCCCTGCGAGATTCTCTGGAGATTATGGAGATATAATGTTTGCGTCGTTGCCATGGTGCCTCTTTGCCATACTCCGCCCGAACTGCGGTGTTTTCACTGATTCCAGAGCCGATGGCGAGCTTTGGCTGAGTCGGGACCGTCGAGTGTCCAGAGACCGAATCTTCACCGGCACGTTATTCGCAATTTGTGGATTCGAGCAAGACGCACGATACCCTCTTTGCGTCTAATATTTCGCCATCTTTCCCGCTGGTTAGCTCGCGTCCGGGTGCGGTTTGCATGTGCTGCAGAGGGTGAGATCGAATGGACTCCCCTCCGCGATGGGGACGAACTGAGCTCCTGCGCATACGTCGGATCGACTGGCGAGTCGTGGCAGATTGCCTTGGACCCGGGGGCTTCACTCGCCGAAGCGCTTGGCAATCCGAGCCTCGATGCGCTTTAGGACGTCGCGATAGGCATCGAGGATCTGCTCGCGCGAGCCGGTGACGGCGGAGGGGGTCGGACATCGGCCAGAACTCGACCTCGACCGAGGACGTGCCTGTGGCGTCGAGGGCGACGTGGTGGACTTCCGGCGCCATGGTACCGATGGAGGCCGGCCGCCATAGGCAGACCGGGCTCCGTCAATAGCAGACGAGATCGAGCGTTCTCAGGCGGAGGCGTATGCCCCCGCGCTCGGCCAGGCGCACTGGGCGGACAGATCCGCATAAAACAGATCGGCGAGGCGCCTGCGCTCGGCCTCGACCAGCGGCCCGTCGATCGCCACTTCGCGGCAACGGCCATGCTGGCCGGCCGGAACCAGATCCGGATTGGCGAGAATGTCATCGAGATCGTGGTCGAACCAGCCGCGCGAGCCCATGTCGAAGAAGCTCTCCGCCGGCAGGCCGTCGACGAGCAGCACGTCGTGCTGGTCGAGTTCGATATGCCAGTAGGTGACGGACGGCATCGATGTGCGCTCGATGGTCGTGCCATTGATCAGGTTCATGATCGGAACCAGCACTTCCACGCCGTTCTGACGAACGAGGACGGGGTGGCCGGGCGACAGCAGCACGTCGCGCTCGGGGACGCCGGCGCCGAATGCCCCTGCCTTAACCCGGACCGGCGCCATGTGGGCGTTGTCGCCGGAGCAGTCGAGCGTGCGGCAGCCGACCCAGACGATTGGGCGCTCTGCACCGGAGGCCGTCACCGCGACATCGCCGGCGACGAGTGCTTCGACGGCGACCTGCCCGTGGAGCGTTTCGATTCGCGTCCCGGCGCCAAAGCAGATCGCATAGGGCTGATCCAAGGCCACGATCGTCTCGGAGCCGGTATACTGGACGGTCGAATAGACGTAGTGCAGTCCATAGCGCTCGAAAATGAAACCGTTCTGCGTGGCTGCGATATAAGTTCCTTCGTAAACGTTGTTGTCGTCGAACGAGGCCATCGTGTCGCCCGTCGAAACGTCGCCGAGGATCGTCAAGTCATCGCCATTGCCATCATCGACATCCGTGACAGGAAGCGCGGCAACCGACGGCTTGCTGGCATAAATATAATATGTCCCATCTCCGTTCGGAAGGATGTAATTCGAATAGGGGATGTTGATTGTTGCCATCGGTTTTCCATGCGCATTTTCGTTGGTTGCTTGCTTTTCCACCGATCGGTGGTGAAGCCACCCGACTTGCAGAAGAGAAACGGTTTCACCGAATTTTCTCCTCTGTAACGGGTTGGCTCCTCACGCGGGTCTGATCGCGGCTTTGGTATTCTCAAGCGGCCGTCAATGTCAGTGCGGCATTTTCACTTTGCAATGCAAGCGCATGACCTGCGCTCGGCGACGGGCAGCGGGCCATCCCCGCGCACAATGGCTCCATCACCGCCCGAACCGCCCGGCGATCCGCGCCTCGATCCGCCGCAGCACGTCGCGATAGGCGTCGAGGATCTGCTCGCGCGAGCCGGTGACGACGGAGGGGTCCGGCATCGGCCAGAACTCGACCTCCACCGAGGACGTCCCGGTGGCGTCTAGGGCGACGTGGTGGGCTTCCGGGGCCATGGTGACGATCAGGTCGAAATAGCCGTCCTCCATGTCCTCGTAGCGCTGCGGCTGGCGCTCGCCGAGGGACAGCCCCCGCTCGGCGAGGACCGTGTCGACGAAGGGGTCGCGCTGGCCCAGACGGACGCCGGCGGAGGCGATGTAGACCGTGGAGGGTAGGAACTCCTTCGCCAAGGCCTCGGCCATCGGCGAGCGGATGGAATTCATGCCGCAAAGGAACAGGACGGAAGAGATCTTTGGTCGGGCGTGGCTGGCCGAAGCATCCGCTTCGGCCCGTTCGTCGTCCGGCCCACCGCTCATAGGCAGGCCCCGCGCAAGGCGCCCGCGGCATCTCCGCACCGCCGGCCCGACGCGACAGCAAGCGCCGCGCCCGCGGCGGTCGGACGCCCTGGCGCCGAGGCCCCGAGGCTGCGGGTCGACCGTGCTGGAAGCGCCTGCGCCGTCATGGCCGCCTCAGTTCCGCCAGTTGAGGACGCAGATCAAAGTGAACAGCCGGCGCGCGGTGTCGAGATCGACTGCGATCTTGCCTTTCAGCCGCTCCATCAGCGTCTGCGAGCCGTCGTTGTGGATGCCGCGCCGTCCCATGTCGATCGCCTCGATCTGCTGCGGCGTCGCCGACCGGATCGCCTCGTAGTAGCTGTCGCAGATCATGAAATAGTCGCGGATGACCTTTCGGAAGGGGGTCAGCGACAGGATATGGACGACCAGCGTCTCGCCGGCCTCGTTGCGGATGTCGAAGACGAGACGCTTGTCGGCGAGAGACAGCTTCAGCTTGAACTTCTGCCCCTCTGGCGCGCCGACGGGATCGAAGACGTTCTCCTCGACCAGATCGAAGATGGCGACGTTGCGCTCGTGCTCGACGTCGGGGGTCGCGCGGCCGATCGTCTCGTCGAGTTCGACGTCGATCAGGCGGCCCGTTCTGCTGTTCTCCTCAGCCATCGCCCGGCCCTCAGAGGTTGAGCCGAACGGCCACCGATCGGCCGTGGGCGTCGAGCCCCTCGACCCTCGCAAGCTCGATTGCCGCCGGGCCGAGTTCGCGCAGCTGTTCGGCGCCGAGCTTCAGGATCGAGGTGCGCTTGACGAAGTCGAGCACCGAGAGGCCGGAGGAAAACCGCGCCGAGCGGGCGGTGGGCAGAACGTGGTTGGAGCCGCCGACGTAATCGCCGATGACTTCCGGCGTATGCCGGCCGAGGAAGACGGCGCCGGCGTTGCGCAGCCTGGCGAACAGCGCCTCGGGATCGGCGACGGCAAGCTCCAGATGCTCGGGCGCGATGCGGTCCGACAAGGGCACGGCATCGTCGAGGCTCGGCACGACGATGATCGCGCCGTGCGTCGCCCAGCTGGCAGCCGCCGTCTCGGCGCGCGACAGCGTCTTCAACTGGCGCTCGACGGCGGCCTCCACTGCATCGGCGAAGGCCGCATCGTCGGTGATCAGGATCGACTGGGCCGCCGCGTCGTGCTCGGCCTGGGCGAGAAGGTCCGCGGCGATCCAGGCCGGATCGTTGTCGCCGTCGGCGATGACCAGGACTTCGGACGGGCCGGCGATCATGTCGATGCCGACATGGCCGAAGACCTGGCGCTTGGCCGCGGCGACAAAGGCGTTGCCGGGGCCGACGATCTTGGCAACCGGGGCGATGGTCTCGGTCCCGTAAGCGAGCGCGGCGATCGCCTGGGCTCCGCCGATGCGGTAGATCTCCGAGACGCCAGCGATCCTGGCAGCTGCCAAGACCAGCGGATTGAGCGCTCCGCGCATCGCCGGAACGACCATGGCGATGCGCTCCACCCCCGCGACTTTGGCGGGGACGGCGTTCATCAGCACCGAGGAGGGATAGCTCGCCGTGCCGCCCGGCACGTAGAGGCCGGCCGATTCGATCGCCGTCCAGCGACTGCCGAGCTCGACGCCGATCGCATCGGTGTAGCGGTCGTCCTTGGGCAATTGCCGGCGATGATGGGCGGCGATGCGGTCGTGGGCGAGACGGAGCGCCGCGAGGGTCTCGGGCGCGGTCGCCTCGAACGCCGCGTCGATCTCGGCTTCGCTCACTCGCATCGTCGCCGGGGTGAGGTCCAGCTGGTCGAACTGCCGGGTCAGGGCGATCAGCGCCGCGTCGCCCTCACTGCGCACCCGCGCGACGATGCTACGCACCGCCACATCGACGTCGGACGCCTGTTCCCGCTTGGCGCCGAGAAGCGCGGCAAACCGCTCGTCGAAATCCGCATCCGTGGAAACGAGGCGCCAGGGCAATGTGAGTGTCCTCTCCGTCTTGCCCGTTGCGGGCACATCCAGCGTCGTGAGCCGGGACGGCCTCGCGCTTCTGCGGCAGCCCGCCGACCGTTCGCCCCTCCCGGCCGAGGCCTCGGCGCCCTCCTTCAGGCGCGGTGGTTCGGCCGTGCCGTGGTTCCCCAGGCGCCGCCGACGTCGGCCAGCTGCGCCTCGATCACTTCGACGTCCAGCCTTATCGCGGAGCCGCCGGCAAAGACAAGTTCGACCGACCCCGAAGGGGCGTCACCTTCCTCGAACCTTATGGCGAGGAGAACGAGCACGTCGTCCGGCGCGAGATTGTCGAAGCCGAGGCGGGCCGCGGCGATGACCCGGTCGAAATGCAGGATCGCCCGGCGGCGCTCGTAGGCCGGGCGGGAAAACAGGCTGAACTTCTTCGGCGGGACGAGCTTTTCCCAGACGAAGCGGTTCATCTCCATCACGAACTTCCGTTCGGCCGGGGAAAACTGCAATTCCTCGACCCGCATCACGGCGTCCTGACAATGCGCCGAGACGATCGCAAGGTCCTCCGCATCGACGGCAAGCAGGCGCAATTGGTCCATACTGACTGGTAACCTCGTTTCCGGGAGCATCTGTCGCGGCGTGTCACTTAGGCTGCGACCGCCGCCATGCAAGGAAGACTGGCGACGCGGCGACGACACGGCTGCATGTTTCCGCCCCGGCAATACTGACGATCCGGTTCGCCGGCCGGGGGCTTCGTTAGCACTTCCTTATCCGCCCATCGGCGAGGATGGCGGCGATTGCGCCCGGCCGGGCTGCTTCGGCCGGCTGTTGATGGCGCATCCCGATTCGGAGCCAGGCGAGATGATCGAGGGCCGCGCGGCAGTCAGGAACGACGGCGCCCGCTTCCAGACGCTCGACGGGTGGCGCGGCGTCTGCGCCCTCCTCGTCGTCTGCTTCCATGCGCCGGTCACCGGTTTCGCCGAGACCAGCGGCCTTATCCGCAACGCCTTCCTGTTCGTCGACTTCTTCTTCGTCCTGTCCGGCTTCGTCATCGCCCACGCCTTCTACGAGACGCTGCGCGAAAGCCGCGACTTCGGCAGGTTCTTCCTGTTGCGGCTCGCTCGGGTCTATCCCCTGCATCTCGCCATGCTGCTTTTGCCCTTGGCGTTCGAATGCGCCAGGCTGGCCCTCAAGGGACCCGGCGAGACGTTCCAGGGCGGCACGTCGCTGGAGGGCTTGCTCGCCAGCCTGATGATGGTGCAGTCCTTCGGCTTCCTCGACACCTTGACGTGGAACTATCCGAGCTGGTCGATCTCGGCTGAACTCGTCGCCTATGCGGCCTTCGCGGGCGTCGTGGTGACGGCGCCGCGCCTCCTCGTTCCGCTCTCGGTCCTCTCCATCGTCGTCGGCCTTCCCGTCATCGCCATGGTGATCGGCACCATGGACGCCTCGTCCAATCTCGGCTGGCTGCGTTGCCTCGCCGGATTTTCGGTGGGCGTCATCCTGCGCCGGGTCGTCTGGCGCGATGGGGCGGCGGCGGAGGCCAAACGCCATCCGACGAGCTGGAGCCTCGCCGAACTGGCGGCCGTCCTTCTCGTCGGCGTCTTCGTCTCGCGGCAGGGCGGCACCGATCTCGCCTATGCCGCCCCCTTCGTCTTCGGCCTCGCCCTCTACGTCTTCGCCCATGAGGGCGGCATCCTGAGCCGCGCCCTGAAGACGCGGCCCTTCGCCTTTCTCGGGCTGATCTCCTATTCCCTTTACATGACCCATGCCTTCGTCATCGACCGCGTCCACAACGCCGTGACGGTGCTGGGCAAGCTCGCGGGCGAGGAGCTCTTCGTCCAATCCGCCACCCGGAACGAGCTGATCGGGCCAGAGGCCTGGCAGGGAACGCTGGCACTCGTCGTCATCGTGGCGGTGACGATCGTCTTCAGCGCCCTCACCTATCGCTTCGTCGAAAAGCCGGGCATGGCGCTCGGCCGTCGGCTGGTGGGGCGTTCGGAACGGTCCGGCACGCCGGCCAAGTCGCCCGCCGCCGCCTGAACTCCGCAAGACTTCACGAATTTCCTTTCGGACACGAACGGCCACCTTCCCTGTTCTTCGCATCGACGTTGCAGAACCGGCGGAAGCATCAAGGCTTCGTCATCCCGGGCTTGACCCGGGATCCATTCC
Organism: Jiella pacifica; assembly: GCF_010500815.1. GTDB lineage: Bacteria > Pseudomonadota > Alphaproteobacteria > Rhizobiales > Rhizobiaceae > Jiella > Jiella pacifica. The sequence continues at coordinate 18,355 of NZ_JAAAMG010000023.1, read as the reverse complement.
TCTCCCTTGCAACCAGCCAAATCGCGCAGATGATTCGCCGACTTCGGATTGATCTGTCGATGCAGCGTCAATGATTTGGAATGGGTCCCGGCTCGGGGGCCGGGATGACGAAGCTTCAATCTCAGCGAGCATCCTTCCACGCCGATGCCGCCTCGCACGAGACTGCCGATGAAGCGGACAGGATGTGTGAATGCCACCACCCGATCTCGGCGAGAAACGCCTCCCCTCGCACGGCACTGACTGGCCAATCTGCCGGCGAGGTCACTCCCCCGGCTGCTCCACCCTGTGGCGGGCCAGCAGCCTCAGGCCCACCACCGCGAACCACACCATCATCCACACCGGATTGGCGCGCTCGAAGAGGAAGCTCTCGAGGAACGAATTCAAGAGCAGATAAAAGAGGATCATCAGGAGCGAATCGCCGAGCTGCGTGCTCTCGGGATCGCGGCTGATCCGCGCATAGTCGACGAGCGGCAGGATCACCAGCATGATGACGGCGAGGACGAGGCCGGGAATGCCCATCGAAATGGCGATGTCGAGATAGCCGTTATGGGCGTTGGGGCTGCCGCGCGGATCCCAGGAGAGCTCGAAGTTCCTCTCCGTGCCGGCGACGACGAGGGTCTGCCAGAAGGCGTTGAGGCCGAAGCCCGTCCATTCGTGCCCACGCCAGACCTCGACGGCGAAGCGCCACAGGTCCATGCGGCCGGTATAGGTCGTGCCGGGCACCGCCCATTGGACGATGGCGTCGAGGGTCGGCGAAAAAATCGTGCCGAGTGTCAGCAGCGCCATCACCACGACGGCGGCAAAGACGCAGAAGGACAGAACGATGCGCCCGCCGATCAGCCGGCCGAAGATGACGATCAGCGTGACGAGTGGGAGGAGGCCAGTCGCGGTCTTGGAACCCGTATGCAGCACGAAATTCGCGGACAGGCCGGCGATCGTGAGACCCCACCAGACCATGCGGGCGCGCATCAGATAGATGCCGAAGAAGAACAGCGAGCCGATCACCGAGCCGGCGACGTTCTTGTGGGAATAGATGCCGCGCCACAGGCCGGCATGCTGGGCTTCCGGTCCCGAGCCGTCGTGGATGGCGAGTTGCGGCCAGACGAGGATGCCGAAATAGGACATCACGAGAACCGCCATCGCCGCGACGACGAGCACGAAGCGGAATGCCCGACCATCCTTCGGAAAGGTGTAGACGCCGGTCACCGCCGTCATGGCGAGCAGCGTGAACAGGGCCGAGCGGACGGCATTTTCGGGACTCGGCGCCCACAAGGCGCTGGCGAACAGCCAGGCCGCCATGAGGATCCATGTCGGGCGCAGCAGCGAGATGACGACATGGCGGTCCGACAGCATCAGATGGCCGGCCAGAACCATGGCTGCGAGGCCGGAATAGCCGAGCTGGTTGGCGAGATCGCCGGAATTCTGGTTGCCGTCGAAGGTAACGACGAAGGGCGTGAAGGTGACGAGGACGGCCGTCAGCACCGCGGCCGAAACGAGAAAGCCGGCGAAGCCGATCCAGTCGACGGCCGCAGCCGCCGGCCCGGCGTCAGTTCCGTTCAGCCTGGCGGTATTGCTCATTGACCCGTCCGAACTCGGCCATCAGCCGCCCGACGGCGACCTGGCAGTGATAAAGGCCGATCGTCGCCGAGCCCGTGCCGAGGCCGAGCCGCAGCGAGCGCCAGGGCGAGGCGGCGAGAAGCCCGAGGCTCTTGGCGATGCGTTTGGGCGCCCCGTGCCGGCCGCCGCGGCGCCGCTCGATGATCGCCGAGATCGCCCCGTTGCGCAGGCCGCGGGCGTTGAGCCAGGAAAACTCCGTCCGGCGCGACGGCACGGTCTCGAAAACCGGCGCTTCGGCGCACCAGCCGAAGCGGAAGCCGCGCTCGCGGCAGCGCGAGTAGAAGTCGGCGTCGCCGCCGCCGATAAAGTTGAAGGCGGTGTCGAGGAAGGGCGCGCCCATCGCTTCGAGCACCTCGCGGCGGATCAGGACGTTGCCGGAGGAAAACAGGATCGGGACGGTGCCCGTCGCCCGGTAGTGCGGGGTGAAGACGGGATGGTTCTCGTATTGCGTGCGCGCGCCCGCCTCGAACTTCGGCACCTGCGGCCCGCCGACGATGTCGACGCCGAGATCGTCTGCAACCGCGATCATCCGGGCGATCCAGTCCTCCGCCGCCACCTCGTCGTCGTCGATGACGAGGAGATTGCGCATCGCCGGAAAGCGTTCGAGCGCCGTCGACCAGCCGGCATTGTAGGCCGAGCAGTTGCCGCGCTCGTGGGCGACGAGGACGAGACCTTCGATCGCCCCGGCGTCGAACAAAGGCCGCGCGGCATCGAGCCCCGCCCGCCCTTCGGCGTCGTTCTCCATGACGATCACGGCGAACCGCGGCGCGCCACGCTGGGCCGAAAGGCTCGCCAGGGTAAGGAGCAGATGCTCCGGCCGGCGGAAGGTCGGCAGGGTCACGACCGTGTCGATCGCCGTGCCGTCAAGCTGCGGGGAAACGCATTCAACGGTGATCGTCTGCGACATGGGCGATTTCCGAGTGGTTCGGGGCTTTGCCGCACGATAAACGAGGCTTGGTGAAGAAAGTCTGGCCTCTTCGGCGCAAATTGCGGCCGGCCTGCCGCCCCACCCCTCCCGAATTCGCGACAAACTGCCGAAAGGCCGAATTCCGTCACGGAAGTTAGGCCGATCGAAACATGTCTCGCTTACATTCGTGCGATCGACCGGTATTCGGGCTGAGCGAATGCATCTCCTTTTTCTATCCTCGCTGCTTCCCGATGGCGTCGCCACGACCGGCTTCGAAATCGCCAATGCGGCCATCATCTCCGCCTATCGGCGGCAGGGCGTCCGCCTGACCGTCGCAGGCTTTCGGCGCGACAGCGCTCGGCCGGCGGAAGACGGCGAGATCGACCTCGGCACCATCGTTCTCGAGAACGCCGCCGCGACCGCGCGGCAGAAGGCGCTCTGGCTTTTCGGCGCCTTGTCCTCCGGGCGGACCGTCTCGGCCGAGAAACTCGCCCGTCATTCGCGCTCCGGCCTGATGCGGCGGCTGGCGGAGGCAGGCCCCGTCGACGGTTACGTGCTCAATTCGGTGCAGATGCCGATCGCCTATCCCTTCCTTGCCACCGACAAACCCGCGATCTTCGTCGCCCACAACGTCGAACATCGCTCGGCCGAGGAGAATGCGGCGAATGCCGCCGATCCCCTCAACCGATTGCTCTACGGCCGCGAGGCGCGGATCCTGCGGCGGGAAGAGACGCGGATCTGCCGGCAGGCGGCGGTCATCCACACGCTGAGCGGCGACGACCGCGCCGGCCTCGGGCTCGCGGGGGACCACCGTGCGGTGCCGCTGGCGCTGTCGATCGGCCGGGACGGCAAGATCGCGGACGACGGCAAGCGCCATCAGGACGTCGGGCTGATCGGCACCTGGAGCTGGGCGCCGAACCGCGTCGGTCTCGACTGGTTTCTCGAAAAGGTGGTGCCGCTTCTGCCGGCCGGCGTCACGGTCGCCATCGCCGGCCGGATGGACGGTCCGCCGCCGCAGGTCCCGGCGAACGTCCGCTTCGTCGGCCGGGTGCCGGACGCGCAGGGCTTCGTGCGGGCTTCCCGCGTCGTCGCGCTGGCGACGAAGGGGGGCACAGGCGTGCAGTTGAAGACGATCGAGACCTTCGAGGAAGGGCTCCCCGCCGTCGCGACGCGGGCGGCGCTCCGCGGCATCGATGCCGTGCCGGAAAACGTGCGCGTGGCGGATGAGCCTCGGGCCTTTGCCGACGGGATCGCCGAGCTCGTCGCAGCCGAGCGCGCCGGCGGCGCTCTTCGCCTCGACGGGGCGAGATTTGCGGACCGCCAGCGCGCCGCGCTCGACGCCGGGATCACCCGTGGGCTGGCCATCTTCGCTGCGGCGGCCGGCACGTCGTCAGTAACCATGTTGCCGGATTCTGCCCGCACGCCCGCGCCATCCGAAGTCGCGGAACGTATCTCATGCTCATGAAAGCCCTCGACACTGCACGCCAATCTGCCGCGACCGCAACCCGTCGATCACCACATATGGCGATCGGCGGCGTGGCGATCGCGGACATTTCGGGCAGAGAGGCGATCGAACGCATCGAGACCGCGCTGTCGGCGCGCCGGCTCACCAGGGTTGGCTTCGTCAACGCCCATTGCGTCAACGTCGCGCGGCGCAACGCGACCTATCGGGCGGCGATCGCGGATTTTCTTCTTTTGCCCGACGGCGTCGGCGTCGACATCGGCGCGAAGCTCCTCTACGGCCGCGCCTTCGCAGAAAACCTCAACGGCACGGACTTCATCCCGCGGCTGGTCATGACGCTCTCGCGCCCCACCAGGATCGCGCTCGTGGGCGCGGCGCCGGGCATTGCCGAGCAGGCAGCGGAAAACCTCGCGAGAGTGGTGCCACAGCATGAGATCGTCGCCGTTTCCGACGGCTATTTCGGCACCGCGGGGCGGCCGGCGGTGCTCGAACGCCTGGAGGCGCTGCGCCCCGACATCGTCCTCGTCGCCATGGGCGTGCCCGCCCAGGAGATCTTCATCGCCGATCATCTCGACGAGCGCCACGGCACCGTCTTCGTCGCCGTCGGGGCGCTGTTCGACTTCATTGCCGGCAACGTCCCACGCGCACCGCGGCTCGCGCGCAAGCTGCGGGCCGAATGGATCTGGCGCCTGGTGCTGGAACCGAAGCGGCTGTTCCGGCGCTACGTCGTCGGCAATCCGGTGTTTCTGCGGGACCTTGTCCTCGACAGGCTGCGCGGCGCTGGGCGGCGGCGGCCAAATTGATGTTGCGACAATTCGATACACCGCAACCGGCTCCGAGCGGTTATGCTGCAGGGCAGCAACCCCGGAGAGAGACCGACGTGCCCACGGCCATCGCCACCGCCAGCTATCGCGGCGACTTCGAACGCTGCCGCCTGCTTTGCGAGAGCATGGATGCCCGCGTTGAGGGGCACACGCGGCATCTGATCCTCGTCGAGGCCGCGGACGTGCCTTTGTTCAAACAGCTGGCCGGGCCGAAGCGCGAGATCGTCGACGAGCGGGACCTTCTGCCGGGCTGGCTGCGCCCCTTCCCCGACCCGACGAATTTCGGCCGGCGGCGGATCTGGCTGTCGCCCTTCGGATGGCCGCTGCGCGGCTGGCACGTGCAGCAGCTGCGCCGGATCGCACTTGCGGCGAGCCTCGACGAAGAGGTGATGGTCTCGATCGATTCCGACGTGGTTTTCCTCAAAGACTTCGACGCCGAGGTCTTCTCGCCCGCCGGGAAGACGTTGTTCTTCCGCCGGCCGGAGGCGATTTTGGACGTCACGCCGGAACACCGGGACGAGCATCTCGCCTGGTCGAAGAAGGCCGGCGAATTTCTCGGCATAAAGGAGCCCGAGACCACCGACACCGGCTATGTCGCGACGCTCATTCCCTGGCGGACGAAGGCCGTGAAAGCCATGGTCGAGCGGATCGAGGCGGTTTCCGGCCGAAGCTGGCTGGCAACGCTCGCCGGCAGCCGCATCCTGTCGGAATGCACGATCTACGGGCGCTTCGTCGACGAGGTCGAGGGCCGGATCGATCAGTACCTTCCGACGTCCGATTCGTTCTGCCGGATGTACTGGTCCGGCGCGCCGATGGACGAGGAGAGCCTCGGACGGTTCGTCGCGGATCTCAAACCGGGTCAGGTCGCCGCCGGCATCCAGTCCTTCACCGCAACCGATCCCGGCCTCATTCGCCGGGCTGCGGGGCTGCGCTGAATTTCAGGAGCCGGCGGGGCGATCGGGCGTCCCAGTCGAGCGCCGTATAGCTCGCCGCGGCCGAAATCATCCACAGCACCAGGAAGACCGCGTTTAGGCCGGCGATCCAGGCCGTGTCGTCCGGGAAATGCCGCAGGAGGGCGATCAGGAGCCCGGCCTTGATCAGCCCGACCAGCGCCAGCACCATGGCGCGCGTCGCGGTCCTGCCGCGCGCATAGAGAAGCTCGCTCTCGTATTCGACGAGGTTGCGGAAGGCCGGCACGAGAAGCGCGACGAGGACGAAGGGTGCGGCGTCGGCGACATTGTTGCCGAGCGCCCGCGGAAAGAAATGCAGGACGCCGCCGAGAAAGCCGAGGCCGGCGATCGAAACCGCGGCGATTCCCGCCTCGAGGCCCCAGCGGATCCGCCAGGTCGAGAGAAGACCGGGGGTCTTCATCAGCTTCTGGACGATCATCGTGTTGAAGGAACGGATCGGCAGGGCAGTCAGATCGATGAGCCGCATCAAGATCGCGTAGATGCCGGCGGTGTGGGGCCCGCCGAAGGACAGGACCAGCAGCTTGTCGAGCTCGGACTGGAGGTAGAAGACGATTTCGGCGCCGGCGACCGAGAGGCTGTCGCGCATCCGGGCGAAGTAAAGGCGCGGCGTCCATCTGAGCCGCTGGCGGGGATAACAGACGATCACCGTGCCGAGCATCGCGACAAGATTGGCGCCGAGATAGTAGAGCGACCAGGTAACGAGGCTGCCGTCGCCGAGGCCGACGAAGGCGAGCGCCGCCAACGCCCGAAGCCCGGAGCCGACGATCACGATCACGGCACCGGTGAAGAACCGGCCCATGCCGTTGTTGACGATCACCACGACTTCCAGGAGACGCCAGCAGAGGACTTCGGCGAGGACGACGGCGATGAAGGCCGCGGGCGCCATTTCGCCATCGAAGAAGACCAGGAAGAAGCCGATCGCGGCGATCGCCACCAGCGGCAGCGACAGGCAAAGTGCGGCGAGAAAGCCCGCCGTATAGGCACCGATCAGTTGTGGGCGGCGGGTCGCGGTGCGGTAGAGCGGCGAGACGAAGCCGAAGCCGGCGATCCGCGACAGGACGATCCCGGTCGCGGAGGCCGTGGCGAACAGGCCGAAATCCCCGACGGAAAGACCGTTCGCCACCGAAACGAAATAGGCGAGGGACAGCACCAGTCGTCCGCCGGAACCGGCGAGCAGCGACGCGTAGTCTCTGAGTAGATCTAAGTTATCCTTAAATCTTTCGATCCAGAATGATCGCCGTGACATGAAGATTTCCCACGAAAGGCGTCGCCCGATGAGGAATGTCGACGACATCGAAGACCGCCGGCTTTCCGGAAAGATGGAAAGCCGGTCGACCGCCCCGTCGACCACAGGCCTCCCCGATCGGACTAGCACGGCGACCTTAACGCGTCGTTCACTTCTGGCCGGCGGCGTCGCGGCGGGCATCGTCTCGGCCCTGCCCGGCGGCGCGGCAGGGCCGGCCCGTGCGGCCGGGCGGCGCGTCCCCTTCGGCGCGGCGATCCAGAGCGAACTGATGAATGGCGGCCCGGCCTATCGCCAGCTCTTCGTCGAGCACTGCGATCTCGTGATGCCGATGAACGCCCTGAAGTTCAACCTGATGCGCCCGACACGGGACATCTGGGACTTCGAGCCGGCGGACAAGGTGGTCGACTTCGCCCTTTCCAACGGCAAGACCAGCCGCGGGACGTGCCATGTCTGGTGGGGCGCGACGCCGGGCTGGGTGGAGGCGATCGAAAGCCCCTCGGAGGCCGAGCGCGTGCTGGTCGAGCACATCGAACGGGTCGGCGACCGCTACAAGGGCAAGCTTCTCGGCTGGGACGTCGTCAACGAGGTGGTCGCCAACGATCCGATCTACGAGAACCGTTCGCTGCGCGACACCTATTGGCTGCGCACCCTCGGCCCCCGCCATATTCCCATCGCCTTCAAGGCCGCGGCGAATGCCGACCCGACGGCCGAACTCGCGCTCAACGAGTACGACCTCGAATACAAGGGGCCGCATTACGACGAGCGCCGCACCATCGTCCTGTCGATCGTCCGGCAATTGCAGGACGCCAACGTCAAGATCGACGCCGTCGGAATGCAGGGCCACCTCTATGCCGACAAGGTCATCGACGTCGACGCCATCGACCGGTTCCACCGCGATCTCGACGCGCTGGGCGTGAAGCTCCTGGTGACCGAACTTGACGTCATCGACTGGAAGTCGGCGCCCGACCCGCAAGCTCAGGACAAGACCGCAGCCGCTCTGGTCACCCGGTTCCTCGACGCCCTCTTCGCCCACAAGCCGCCGGAACTGGTGATCGCCTGGGGGCTGACCGACCGCTACAGCTGGATCAACGACGTCATGCCCCGCCCGGACGGCGCCGAAAGCCGCCCCCTGCCCTTCGATCGCGACCTCCGGCCCAAGCCGTGGCTCGACGTCATCCGGAAGCGGCTGGCGGTCGCCTGACCGCGGGCGACTCCTCGCGCCGGCCAGGGCGTTGCCGGCGCGGAGAAATCCGCAAATGCTCCGGATGTTAAGGGTTTGTTTAGCATAAGCGCCGATTTTGCGAGCGATGATGTCGATTCTCTCACGCTGCGGTGGCGCGGATGTTTGCTAGAGCCGGTTCCAGGACCAGCCCGAACCGAAAGGTCGCGCCTGCAGCGCCGGTCCGCGCTTCGTCTTCGGCAGAGGCGCAAACCGGCCCGTTGTTCGATCCGTTCGAGATCTTCGCCCAGGTCTGGTCGCTGCGCTGGCTCGTCATCCTCCTGACGCTGCTCGGGCTCGTCGTCGGCGTCCTGATGGCGCTCGCCACGCCGCACAAATACACCGCCGTGACCGAGATCCTCATCGACCCGCGCGACATCAAGGTGGTGCAGAACGAGGTGACGCCGAACGGCCTGCCCAGCGACGCGACGCTGGCGCTGATCGAGAGCCAGATCTCCGTCGTCTACTCGAACGACGTCATGCAACGGGTCATCGACAAGGCCGATCTCGCCGAGGATTCCGAGTTCAACGGCAAGGCGGAGAGCTTCTTCCCGAGCCTGTCGCTGTTCTCCAGCCCGGATGATCCGGAGACCGAGCGCCGCCGCGAACTGATGACCCTCGCCGGCCTGCGCGACGCGCTGCATGTCAGCCGCGATCCGAAGAGCTTCGTCATCAATCTGGCCGTCACCACCCGCAACCCGGAGAAGTCGGCGAAACTCGCCAATCTCGTCGCCGATTCCTTCATCGAGCAACTGGGCAAGGTCCAGTCGGACACCGCCCGGCGGGCGAGCGACGCGCTCTCCTCGCGGCTGGCAGAGCTTCGCCAGCGCGTCGTCGAGGCCGAGCGCGCCGCCGAGGCCTACAAGAGCGAGAACCGGCTCGTCGGCGTCGGCGGGCGGCTCGTCGACGACGACTACATCGTGCGCATCAACGACCAGCTCGCCAAGGCCCGCGGCGAGATGACGGCACTGCGCGTGCGGGCCGACCAGATGCGGAACGCCAGCGTCGACGACGTCGTCAAGGGCACGCTGCCGGAAGAGCTGACATCCGACAGCCTGTCGCGGCTGCGCAGCACCTATTCCGATCTTGCCCAGCAGAACGCCACCCTTGCCGCGACCCTCGGGCCCCGCCATCCGCGCCGCATCGCCTCCGAGGACGCGCTGCGCTCGATCCGAGACGCGATCCGCCAGGAACTCGAGCGCATCGTCTCCGGCGCCCAGACCGAACTCGCCCGGGCCGAACAGACGGACCGGGAACTTTCGGCCCAGGTCAACGATCTGAAGGACAAGCAACTCGAGACCAGCTCGTCCTTCGTCCGGCTCCGGGAGCTCGAGCGCGAGGTCGACGCCTCCCGCGCGGTCTACGAGGCCTTCCTGTTGCGGGCCCGGGAAACCGGCGAGCAGGAAAGCCTGAACACGGCGAACGTGCGGGTCATCTCCTCCGCCAATCCGCCGCTCGATCCCTCGAGCACCAGCCGCAAGATTACCGTCGTGGCGGCGACGATGGGTGGCTTCGTGCTGGGACTGGGCCTTGCCGGCCTGATCGCCTGCGTCAGGGTGTTGCGGCGCGCATTGCGGTTTTCACGAAACAATGCGCGGACCACCGCCGATCGCGGGTCGTGGTTGATCGCCGGCCCCGCTCCGGATCGCTCCGAGCCCATCACGGACCGCGCCGACGCCGATTTCACGGCGGAGAAGAAGCCGAGCGAGGAGCCCAGCCTGGCCTCGCAGGTGCGGCCGACGGTTCACGTCCCGCCCGAACGGGTGCGGCGGTCGGCGCGGCCGGATGTCGTCCGCGCCGAAAGCGGCATGGCGGAGAGGGTCTCACGGGCGGAGGCGGCCCTGGCCGAAACGCTCCCGGTCCCGGCACACGCGCCGCGCGCCCCCGTCCTGGAGCCGGCGAAGGCTTCCGGCCCGGAACAGATCATGCCGGCAGAAGCGACGGAAGCGCAGGTCGAAATCGCGAGCCCGCTCGCCCGGTCGGTCCGCTCGAAGCCGGAACGCGAGGCACTGCGGGAAAGGCTGCGGACGATTGCCGAGCAGGCACGGCTCGAAGCGTCCTCCGGCGATCGCGAGCAGACGATCTACAACCAGGACATCGCCCGGCTCCAGCAGGACATCCTCGCCGTCAAGCGCAATCTCGCCGACGCAAGAAGCCGGCGGCATCCGCAGGGGACGCCGCCGGCCGAATAGGCTTTCTTCGAAATTCCGTCGTGAGGATCAGGCGACCTTGCGGTCCTCGTGGCGGCCCTCTTCGACCTCCTCGATGATCTTCGCGATGAAGGCCGGCAGGTCGCCCGGATTGCGCGACGTGATCAGCGCCTGGTGAACCACCACCTCGGCGTCCTGCCAGTTGCCGCCGGCGTTGACGACGTCGGTCTTGATCGACTTGTAGGACGTCACGTCACGGCCGCGCACGACGTCCGCCTCGATCAGCAACCAAGGCGCATGGCAGATCGCGGCGAGCGGCTTCTTGGAGTTGAAGAACTCGCGCACGAAGCTGACGACCTTGGGGTCGGCGCGCAACACGTCCGGGTTGATCTGGCCGCCCGGCAGAACCAGCGCGTCGTAATCGGTGGTCTTGACCTGCGACAGCTCCTTGTCGACGGGGATCTTCTTGTCCCAGTGATCCTGGTCCCAACCGGTGATCTCGCCGCCCTTGGGCGAGATGACGTGGACCGTGGCACCGGCCTTGCGCAGCTTGTCCAGAGGCTCGGTGAGTTCGGCCTGCTCGAAGCCGTCGGTGGCAAGAATGGCGATTGTCGCTTCGGTAATCTTCGGCATCGTGATTGTCCCTGTATCTGGGCGCGGCACCTCCCAAGGGCGACGTCTGGTCGCCCCTGGGAGCCGCAAGCCTGTTCGTGTCGTTCGTGGGGAGAACGGCAGCAACGGCGCGAGGTTCCGTGGCAAGAATCGGGCAAATCACTGGTGGGATTATTCAATCGGGCCGCGCCACGCTTTCGTCGGGTTCGATCGTGCCGTCGATGGCGGCGATCGCAAGCCTCGCCGAAAAGCCAGCCCGGACCATGGCGGCGATTTCCTTGTCGCGGCGATCCTCACGCCCGGGGTTTCGATGCGGACCGAAACGGCGGCGGCGCGCATAGGCGGCCGCAGCCTCCGCTTCGCCGGTCTGGTCACCTTCGAGTGCCGTTTCGACCACCTCGCGCGGCAACCCCTTCTCTTGCAGCTTCGCCGTCGCCATCCTGCGCGACGTGCCCTTGCGGCGAAGGCTCGAGAGCCGGGCCGAAGCATAGGCGCGATCGTCGAGCAGGCCGAGTTCGGCGAAGCGCGCCAGTGTCGTCTCGATCAGCGGCTCGTATTGGCCGGCGTCCTCGCCTGCCTCCCCTGCCCGTCGCTTCACCTTGCGCCGAAGCACCCGGCGCAGGTTCTCCGCCGATGTGGCGTATCGCTCGAGATAGTAGCTGGCGGCCCGCATCAGCCAATCGGCGCTGACGGGCTTCACCCGTGGCGAGCGTTTCGTCGATCGTGCGGTGTCCGGCGAAGCCTCCGCCGCGACCTCGGCGCCGGGCGGCGCCGGCCGCCCGGCGCGGTTTTCCGTCTCGAAGTCGTCTTCCGACATGCGCTCTGCCTCGGGCCGCTCAGGCCGCATCGACGAAGTCGGCGAGGCTGTCGCATGTGCCGCGCAGCAATCCCCGCAGCTGGGCGTGGGCGAAATCGATGAACACCCGCACGGCGGGCAACATGGCGCGGCGGGAGGTGAAGGCGATATGCAGCGTCTCGCCCTCGCCCGCCCAAGCGGGCAGCACCCGGACGAGCTCTCCCGAACGGATCATGCCGGCCGTGAACGGCTCCGGCAACAAGGCGATGCCGCCGCCTCGCTTGACCGCCTGGGCATGCACCGCCAGGGATTGCGCGACGATCCGCGGCTCGATCCGAACGGTGCGCGCCTCGCCGCTGCGATGCACCAGCCGCCAGACTTCCGTTTCGCCGGCCTCGCCCGCATCGCGCGCGATCGTCGCAAAGCGCGAGATCTCCTCCGGAGTGGAGGGAGAGCCGGCGCGCGCGAGATATTGCGGGCTGGCAACCAGTCGGGAGGCGATGTCGGCGATCCGCTTGATGACCAGATCGCCATCCCCCGGCTGGTCCAGCCGGCTGCCGCGGATTGCCACGTCGATGTGTTCTTCGGCCAGGTCGAATCGCCGCTGGCCAATCACCATGCGGATCTTCACCTTGGGATATCGATCGAGGAAGTCGGGCAGTCCGGCCCCAAGGGTCGCGGCGCAGGCCCCTGGCAGGCAGGCGACGGTCACGAGGCCGCGCGGCTCGGCGCTCATCGCCGTCGCCAGCATCTCCGCCGATTCCAGTTCCGTCACCGCGACGCGGCATTTTTCGTAGAATTCGTTGCCGACCGCCGTCACGGAGAAACTGTGGGTGGTCCGCTCGATCAGGCGGACGCCGAGATCCTGTTCGAGCGCGAGGATCCGGCGCGACAGCGTCGACTTGCTGACCCCGAGGTCCCGCGAGGCGGCGTTGAAACCAGCGTTACGCACGACGGCCTCGAAATAGCGGAAGTCGTTCAGGTCGCGCATCTCATGTCCCACAAATGGGACAGGATGTCCCGCTCATGGCTCTACAGCAGTTCGTGTTGCAAGGATAGACCAGCGACAGGACCGGCTGCGACATTTTGTCGTCGCCCTGGTGTCCAGTCGAAACAGGAAAACGACGATGAAGACATATCTCACCATCGCGGTCGCAATGGGCGGGCTGCTCGCCGCCCCGGCGACGTCCTTCGCCGCAGGTCTCGTGCCGGGCTCGGGCGCAGACTTCTACGAGGCGCCCCAGGTCCAGCCCGCTCCGAAGGTCCGGTCCGACGATGCCGTCACGACAGGCTCGACCCGCACCTATAATGCGCCCGCATCCGCGCTGCGTCGCAACGTCGACGACCAGACATCGGCGGAGACGGACTCCTCGCACGTCCGTCCGAGCGTCCTCGTACCCGGTTCGGGCGCCACGTTCGGCAAGTGAGCGTGGGCTGGCGTCACGATCGCGACCTTCGCCGCGACGCCTGAGCCAGATCGGCGAGTTCCGATCCCGCCAGGCACATGATGGCAAATCGATTTGTGCCGCTTTCGGACCCCGAGCTTTGAGTTCGGAGACATCGACGACCTTCCGGCGTCCCGCCCTTCGGTGGGGCGCCCACCGCAGCAGAAGCCTGTTGCAGAAGCGCGATTCGCCGCACACCGGCGTCTTCGCCCGGCCAGCGCAGCATCAGGCCATTCGGTCGTTCGGCAGTCCGTTACGGCGCCCTGCTCAAGCCTTGGGCTTTTCACTCGACGGCAGATACCGGCTGTTCGGCCGCGGCGGCCGTTCTGCAATTCCCGCCACCCAGTCGAAGAACCGCGCGACGGCCGCCGAATCGGTCTTCCCCGCCACCACGTCCTTCTGGGGAAATTCCTTCAAATCGCGATAGCGCTTGAGCGCCCGCTCGGAGAGGCCGAAATAGGCCCTCAACTCCTTGTCGGTCATGAAGCGCGGCCAATGCGGGGCGGGTTCTTCGCTCATCGCCGACGACATGGCCCGATTGCTCCCGCCTGTCCATACGCTCTCGGCGCAGCGCGCAATTTCACCGCGCCTGTCCTCGCCCCGGCACGGGCTGCCGCGCCGCGGCGAAAGTCCCCTGCCCGTCGGCCGCACGATCTCCCGAGTGGTAACTTGCGCTTACCATGACACGATGATCGCCACTCTTGCGCAATGGCGTGATTTTGCTTAACGCAACCGGACTTTCACGCGGCGACATTGTCGCCTCGTCTCCTGACAACCGGCGGCTCCGCCGGATCGACAAAGATGAAGCGGTGGACGACGAGCCGGCAAGGGCCGGCCCTGAAACGTCGATCCCCGACGGTTTTGGGGGGATGCCGCATGTCGGCTCTCATGGCCTTTGCGCGCGGCATCGACAGGGTCACGACCTTCGTCGGGCGGGGGGTGTCGTGGCTGGTCCTCGTCGTGGTGCTGGTCAGCGCCGGCAATGCGGTGATCCGCAAGCTCTTCGACATTTCCTCGAATGCCTGGCTCGAGCTGCAGTGGTATCTGTTCGGCGCGATCTTCATGCTCGCCGCCGCCTGGACATTGCAGCGCAACGAGCACATCCGCGTCGACATCGTCTCGAATTCGCTGTCGAAGCGCGTGCGCGACTGGATCGACTTCGTCGGCCACATCGTCATCCTGTTGCCCTTCGCAGCGTTGATGATCTGGCTGCTCTGGCCCTATGTCCTGCAGTCCTTCACCAGCGGCGAACGGTCGGGCAATGCGGGCGGCCTGATCATCTGGCCGGCCAAGGCGCTGCTTCTGGGCGGCTTCCTCTTGCTTTTGCTGCAGGGGATCTCCGAGCTGATCAAGCGCGGCGCCGTGCTCTTCGCCGGCTATCCGGACGAGACGCCGCAGGGCGCCAGCCACGCCGCGGAAGCGATGGAGCTTTCGGTGCTCGCCCCGGACGCGCCGCTGGGCGGCACGGAGAAACCCACCGGCGCGCCGGGAACCCTTACCAGCGGGGAGCCACGCCGGTGATCGAGTTCATCGCCCACAACCTCGCCCCGATCATGTTCGCCACCCTCGTGGTGGTGCTGCTCCTCGGCTATCCGGTCGCCTTCTCGCTGTCGGCAATCGGCCTCGCCTTCTTCGTCATCGGCGTCGAGCTGGCGCCGCTGTCCAACGACATCAACCTGTTCTGGCCGCTGCTCGGCGCCCTGCCGGACCGCTTCTTCGGCGGGGTGATGTCGAACGACACGCTGCTGGCGATCCCGTTCTTCACCTTCATGGGGCTGATCCTCGAACGCTCCGGCATGGCCGAGGACCTGCTGGAGACCGTCGGGCAGCTGTTCGGCCCGCTGCGCGGCGGCCTCGCCTATGCGGTGATTTTCGTGGGGGCGCTGCTCGCCGCGACGACGGGCGTCGTCGCCGCCTCGGTGATCGCCATGGGGCTGATCTCGCTGCCGATCATGCTGCGCTACGGCTACGACCGCAGGCTCGCTTCGGGCGTGATCGTGGCGTCCGGCACACTCGCCCAGATCGTCCCGCCGTCGCTGGTCCTGATCGTCCTCGCCGACCAGCTCGGCCGTTCGGTCGGCGACATGTATTCCGGCGCGCTGGTGCCGGCACTCGTGCTGACCGGCCTCTACGTCTTCTACATCTTCGCCATGACGATGTTCCGCGCCGGCTCGGCTCCGGCCCTGCCGCCGGAAGCGCGCACCCTCGGCGGCGGCATCACCTCGCTCATTCTCAGCCTGATCGCGGCAGGCGCCCTTTCCTACCTCGCGACCCTCTATCTCGAAGGCCATGTGCTGCAGGGAGCGGGAATCTGGGGCGCCGTCGTCGGCGTCGTGGCGATCTACACCGTCGCCGTCCTCAACAAGGCGCTGAAGCTGAAGCTTCTCTCCTACCTCACCCAGCAGGTGATCATCGTGATGATCCCGCCGCTGGCACTGATCTTCCTCGTCCTCGGCACCATCTTTCTCGGCGTCGCAACGCCGACCGAGGGCGGCGCCATGGGCGCCGTCGGCGCGCTGATCCTCGCCTTCGGCAAGCGCAAGCTGAACACCGCCCTGATGGTCCAGGCGATGGAAGCGACGACCAAGCTGTCGGCCTTCGTCCTGTTCATCCTGATCGGCGCGCGGGTGTTCTCGCTGACCTTCTACGGCGTCAACGGCCATATCTGGGTCGAGGAGCTGTTGACCTCGGTGCCCGGCGGCGAGACCGGCTTCCTCATCGTCGTCAACGTGCTGGTCTTCTTCCTCGCCTTCTTCCTCGACTTCTTCGAGCTCGCCTTCATCATCGTGCCGCTGCTCGCGCCGGCGGCCGACAAGCTCGGCATCGACCTGATCTGGTTCGGCGTCCTCCTCGGCATCAACATGCAGACGTCGTTCATGCATCCGCCCTTCGGCTTCGCGCTGTTCTATCTGCGCTCGGTGGCGGCGAAGGTGCCCTATCTCGACCGCATCACCGGCAAGAAGATGGCGCCGGTGACGACCGGGCAGATCTATTGGGGCGCCGTGCCCTTCGTCTGCATCCAGGTGGTCATGGTCGGCCTCACCATCGCCTTCCCGGGCATGGTGATGCGCTACAAGAGCGAGGCGCCGCCGCCCAGTTCCCAGGACTTCAAGGTGCCGGGTTTCGGCAGCGGCAACGACGGCAATGGCGGGGCGCCGAATTTCGGCCTGCCGCCGCTCGGCGGCAGCAGCGGCGCCGGTGGGGGCGGTGCATCCGGCGGAGCCGGAAACAACGGCGGCTTCGGCCTGCCGCCGGTGAGTTTCCCCGGCAGCCAGCCGGCGCCGCAGACGGGCGGAGCGACCGGTCAGACTGGTTCGGCGCCAGGGGCTGCCGGCCAGGGCGGTGCAGGGCAGACCGGCCAGGCACCGGCCTTCGGGCTGCCGCCGCTGCAACTCGGCAACCCGCCGGCAGCAAGCGGCGCGCCCGCGCCGGCGGCCGGGTCGGGCAAAGCCGCACCATCCGGAGCCGGCGAAGCCGACCGCAACGGCGCCGGTATCGTCGAGCCGTCGCAGCCCGGCGGATCGCAGACGCCGGCGAACGGAACCGCAACGGGCAATGGGGCGCCGGCCGGCATGGACCTCTCGCAGCCGCCATCCTTCAACTGACAGCGGCACCGCGACGCCTGCGGCTTTCAAAGCCGGACGCAGCGGTCTTCGAAGCCGCTGGCTTTTGCCGTTCGAGGAGGACTTGCGGCCGGCCCGATGCCGGAGCAATGTCGCCGCGACTGACGCTGCGTCGTTGTCGACGCGGCCGCTTGGGGGTGCAGCTTGCCGTTTCGTGGATTCGTCTCCGCCATCCTCCTTTTCGTTGCGGCGGGTCCGGCGCTCGCCAATGATTCCACCGCCAATTTCGCCGCTGGCGGACTGGTCCTCACCAAGACCGATGCGATCGAGATGCGCCGCGAAGATCTGTCGATCTCGCTCGATCGGATCACCGTCGACTACGAATTCGTCAATGTCAGCGACGCGCCGGTGACGACGACGGTCGCCTTTCCGCTTCCTGACCTCGCCATCGATCCCTATGGCGGCAATGTCCACCTGCCGTCAGACGATCCGGACGACCCGTTCCTGTTCGAGACGAGGGTGGACGGCAAGCCGGTGGAAATGACCATCGACCGGGCAGCCTTGCACGACGGCAAGATCATCACCGAGAGGCTGGAAAAGCTCGGCATTCCCCTGGCCCCCTTCGGCGGCACCGTCGTCGCGGCTCTCGACGCACTGCCGGAGGCAGAGCAGCAGGCGCTGGTGAAGGACGGGATCGCCACCGTCGAGGAATACGACGCCGGCAAGGGCTGGGAGCGGCACCTGGCACCGCTCTGGTCGATCCGCCTCGCCTATCACTGGGAGCAGACCTTCCCGCCGGGCGCGACGGTGAAGGTCGCCCACAGCTACAAGCCCTCGGTGGCGAGTTTCGTCGCGACCGACGTCGGCGCGTCTTATTTCTCGCCGGAGGAGACGCGGGAATTCAACGCCCGCTACTGCATCGAAGACGACATCGTGCGCGCGGTAAAGAAGGCGGAGGCGGCGCTGGGCCCCGATGGCGGCGTCACCTATCAGGACAGCAAGATCGACTATGTGCTGACCACCGGTTCCAATTGGGCCAAGCCCATCGGCACCTTCCGGCTCGTCGTCGACAAGGGCGCGCCGAAGAACCTCGTCAGCTTCTGCGCCAGCGGCGTGAAGAAGATCGCGCCGACGAAGTTCGAGGTGGTCTATCGCGATTTCCTCCCGAAGGAGGATCTGCACGTGCTGATCCTGGTCGCGCCGACGGAGGAATAGGCGGGCGGCTGCGTCGTACACGTTTCACGCATCGCATCGGAGCTTCGTGGGCATGACATTCCCAAAGGCATCCGAGCGTAGAAGTACGTGGGCGACATAAGACGCCTCGTCATTCTCGGGCCCCGTCCCGAGAATCCAGAGATCATCGAGCGCTCTTGGCTTCAGCCACAACAGGTGGAAGCGGCCGATGTTGCGGCGGGCGCCCCTGGCAACTGTGTTCATGCGAACGCCTTTTGGTCGCGTTGCATGGCATTGAGGACGACGAGCAGCTTGTGCGCGACGGCTACGAGAGCGAGCTTTTTCGAGCCGGAGCGGTTGGCGAGAGCCT
>NZ_JAAAMG010000022.1 GCF_010500815.1 Jiella pacifica | reverse complement strand
TAACGACTTGGTTGTCTCCAGAACTCACAAACCAATCAGATCACTCCGATCAATCCATGAGCCGCAGATCCCGCGCCGCCCACGCTTCTCTTTCTTGTCTCTACTACCAACAATGTCAAAGAGCACGCCGCATCTGCGGCGTTCGAGAGAAGCGAAAGATTTCGAGCCCTCAAGGTGAAGGCCGAACCCGTCGACAAAACTCAAATGATAGCGACGTTGGAGGCGCGAAAACCATCCGGTTGGAGATTCCTCTCCGGAACCGGAGGCTGTCCGCTCCGTCTGGAGCGGCTCGGCGCCACCGCCGTCGTCGATGAACGCCATATAGGAGATGGTTCGGCCGCCTGTCAACGACCATTTCGCAAAAACTTCAAAAAAGTCGCGACAGGCCGGCGCAGCGCCGTCCTGCGGCCTCGAAGCCTCCGCCGTTGGGGGTCGAGAGGCCCCGCTCCGTCGCGGACTTCGCCAGATCTGCGTCTGTCGTTTCGGCGGCTGCGAACCTGGTGGCGCCGTCAGACCGCTGAGCGTGAAGCGGGCCACCGATCGCTTCACGCTTGCAGGAGATCGAGGGCCGCTCGGGCTAGCCAATTCGGTCACGAATGGGGCTGTCATGGGCGAGCCGGCTTCAGCCGCCAGGGCTGGCTGGAGCCTGCCAACCGCAGGTCGAGCTTCGGAGATTCCGTCTCCCGATGGTCGCGTGCCGCGGGAGGAGGAACCGGCGGGCGGCTCGCAGCACGGCTTCATGTGCGGAGCGAGCGCTCCCCCATCCGTCTGCGTCGCACCTCAGGCGAAGGAAACGGATCTGCCTTTCGAAGCGGGTGCACCTCTTGAGGCGAATTGACGGTTTTTTCCGTTCGCGCGCGCATGCGAGGACTTGCGAGGACTGGTGCCGGGCCGCTGGGCCGCCATGCCGGTCCTCACGGTCGGAGCCCCCTCCCCCAAGGACGAAGCATCGCCGACGCGGTGCCCTTCCAGCAGGGTCGCCGTCGCCTCACGCTTGAGCCGGCGCAAGCACTGGGCTATTCGGATGAGGCTCATGGCCTGAAAAAGCCGGCGTGTCCGTTGGGAGCGGCCGGGATTTCGCCACCTTGTTGGACCAGGGCGACGGAATGGCCGGTCGAAGCTCCGAGACCGTCCTTCTGGGGAGAAGAATGAATCGAACGCGGCTAGATGGTCTCAGCCTTCGTCCGGATCTCGGTGACGAGCCCGCGCTCGTCGCCGATCGCCGACGCCGGCCGGACAAGCGCCAAGTGTCGGCGCGCTGGTTGGCGGGCACCCTTCTCACTGGCGTGACTTCGACGACGCTGATGGGCATCGCCCTGTCGGCAGCGCTCGACGGGCATCAAGGCGCAGCGCGGCCAGCGGTCGCGACCGCGGCCGCGACGATCGATGGCGAGGAACTCGCCAAGGGCGAGCGCGTCGTCGCGACCGCCCTTCCAGTCGCCCGCTCCCGTCAGATCATGGAACTGTCGACGCTGACCCGGAAGGGCGACCGGGAGGTGTTGCGCACGCTTCCCTTCGGCTACGTCAACATGCTGCTCGCCGCCCGCTATCCCGCAACCACCGACTATCCGAGCTTCGACCCCTTGAAGGTCTATGCCACCGACGAGGGCGGCGAGACCGCAACGGAGGAAGACGAGCCGGCGAAGATCTATGGAGCCCGGGTCGAATCGGAGGTGAGGCTCAAGGTATCGAGCTTCGACTTCGATCCGGTCGCCTATCAACGAAACGTCGAGCTCGACGCGGCGGCGGCGGAGAACCTCGTGCGCTCCGTCGCCCCGCGCCTCGGCAGTCAGCCGGTGCAGGTCGCCTCGCTCGGCACCGTCGATCCGTTCCGCTTCGGCCTCAGCCCCGATCCGGCCGGCGAATACGAGCCGGGCTCGGCTTTCCGGGTCGTGGCACAGAACGTTTCCTACGCGGTAGCGGACACGAGCGACGACCGGCCGCGCTTTCATGAAGAGATCGTGCCGTTTCGCCAGACGTCGCCGATCACCGACATGCTGAGCCGCGCCGGCCACGACGACGGTGCGGCGAAGGCGGCGGTCGAGGCGCTGGCCGAGGAACTGGGAAAGGATACGCTCGAGCCGGGCGATGCGCTGCGGATCGGCGTCGAAACCCCGCCGCGGACGAACGCCGACGAAGCGCCGCCGAAAGGCGAGGTCGTTCGCCTGTCGGCCTATCGGGCGGGGAACCACCTCGCAACCGTCGCGGCCACGCGGGATGGTCCCTTCGAGCCATCGCAATCGCCGGAAATGTCCGATTCGGTCACTGAAGCGATCGACGAGAACGAGAGCGAAGCGCCGATCCGCGGCGACATGCCGACGATCTACGACGGCCTCTTCCAGGCGGCTCTGTCCTACGGGCTCGACGTGCGCATGTGCCAGCAGCTGACGAACATGCTGGCGACCGACGTCGACCTGCAGTCGCGGCTGTCGCCGAGCGACCGGCTGGTGGTCTTCTATTCGATGACCAAGGACGGCGACGACGAGGATCCCGGCGAACTTCTTTACGTGGAAGTCCATGTGGGCGATTTCGCCAAGCGCTACTATCGCTTCCGGCCGACAAAATCCGGCGTTGCCGGCTATTTCGACGAGGACGGCCAGAGCGCCGGCCACTTCCTGCTTCGCAAGCCGGTTCCGAACGCCCGATTCACCTCCGGATTTTCCGCCGGCCGCAAGCATCCGGTGCTCGGCTACAATCGTCCTCACTGGGGGGTGGACTGGGCGGCACCGCGCGGATCGGCGATCCTCGCCGCTGCCGACGGCATCGTCACGAAGGTCGGCTGGGAGAGCGGTTACGGCCGCCACACCGAACTTCGCCACGCCAACGGCTACGAAACGACCTATTCCCACCAGAGTGGCTTTGCCAAGAAGCTCAAGGTCGGCCAGCGCGTGCGCCAGGGCCAGGTGATCGGCTATGTCGGCTCGACCGGCCTTTCCACCGGCAATCACCTGCATTTCGAAGTGCACGTCAACGGCAAGCCCGTCGACGCGATGCGCATCAAGATCCCGCCGGGCCAGACCCTCGAGGGCGAGGACCTGGTCACCTTCAAGCGTGAACGCAATCGGATCGATGCGCTGCTCGAAGAACATGTGGATGCACCGCTGCTGGCGGCGCAGTAGGGCGGCGGCGGAGCAACAGCCTGTTTCGACAGAACGGTTGGCTTGATCCGGCCTGGCCGAGTCGGAAGCCCGAGATTTCGTCGCCAGAAGACTCGATTGCCGACGAAGCAGATCGGGGCTCATTTGCAGTAGGTCGCGCCGTTGCGTCTCGCCGCCATGTCGAAATGGAAATGGGTGGCATGATCGGCATCGGTGCCGGGGCCCAACACCGTCTTGAATGGTCCACAGGCGGCGCTGCGCACGGCGTCGAGAAACTCCTTCTCGCGCTGGTCCTTCTTTCCCGCCAAAGACGACTGAGGTTCGGATTTCGGATCGCTTGCCGCCTCGGCGTTGCCGGGGCCTGGCGTTTCTTCGGCGCTCCCGGTCGGTTCGTCGCCGGCCGTGCGGCCGTCGCCACCTGCCGCCGAAGGCTCGTCTGGCGCAGCGCCGCCGGCCTCGCCTGGTGACGCGGGCGCATGCGCGACGGGCTCGCTTTCAATCGCCCGCACGGGAACGGTGCTGCCGTCCGAAAGGGCGAAGGCGCCGACGTCGATGGCACTGCCCCGGGCATGTTCGGAAATCTTGTCCTCGGAGGCGCGTGGGCGGCAGACATAGGTCGAGATTTCGTTCAGGGCGGACAACTTTCGCTTCGATCCGAACGCCTCGCGAGCCGCTGGCGCCACCGCGTTCGTCACCCAGTCGTCCAGCGCCAGCGCAGTTCGGCAGAGGAGCTGCGTTTCGCCTGCAACCTTCGTTCCGTCCGATAGGCTACGGATGGTAACTGGCCTCAGCACGCCGCAGGCGCCTTCGCTGATGCTCGGATCCACCGTGAATGCGACGCCGCGTTCCCTCAGCGAGGCTTCGCAGGCCTTGGCGTTCTTGATTGCCGCAGCAGCAGCGACGGTCGCAGCGGGGGTGATCTTCTCCATCGCGTCGCGAAGTGCGTCGGGTGTCGTGACGCGTTGCCTCGCAGGCGGAGCGACGTCGTCTGGTCTGCCGTCGGTTTCGGCTGCGCGATCAGGTCTGGTCTCGGGGACCGGACCGGCGGCAGGAAGGGCAACTTCCCCGGCTGGCTGCATCGTTCCGGCGTCTCGATCAGCTGTCGCTGTTGTCGAGGGCGAAGTTCCCATCGTTTCCGACGGTTCGGATGCCTCCGCCGTCTCGTCGTTACCGATGTTGCCGGCGTCGTCCCTCGATTCGGCTCCGTTCGGATCATCGCTTTGAGGCTTCTTCCCCGCCGAGGCTTGTGTCGGCTCGCCGTTCGGCCCTCTACCGACTGCCGTCACCCCGCCAGCGTCCTCCGCCCCCTTCTCTTCGGCGTCGATGGCCTCGGCGCGTGGTATCGGCACCGGCGGGTGCTCGGGCAGGACGACCTTGCGGTCCTTCCCGCCGGCCCGGCCGAGCCGCAAGCGGCGCCGGGTCTGGCGCGACTGCGCATGCGCTTGTCCAGGACCGGGAAGGACCTGATCGAGCAGCGCGGCTACCGCGGCCCCGCTGCTTGCCGCCGGCGGGGCCACTCCACCCGTCAGGGCTATGGCGGCGACGCAGAGAATCGCGACGCGCCTCACTCGGTGAACTCCACCTGGGTTTCTTTCGGCTGAACGAGCTTGCCCAGAGCTTCAGCGTCCCAATTCGTGAGCCGGACGCAGCCATGGCTTGCGCTCTTATCGATCAGCGCCGGATCGACGGTTCCATGGATGCCGTAGGTCGGCTTGCACAAATCGATCCAGATCAAACCCACCGGACCGTTCGGACCTGGAGGGATCGTCAGCTCCTTGGTGTTGTCGCCCTGGGTGAAGTTCTCGCCGGGTTCGTCGCTGTAGGTCGGTTCCGAGGCGACGCCCACGACCGTGACCTTTCCGGAAGGCGACGGGTTGTCTTCGGAACCGATCGTCGCCGGCGCCGAGAGAACGATGTCGCCGGCCCCATCATAGGCCGTTAACGTACCGACAGCCTTGTCGACCACGATCCGAGCGACCTTGGTAGTCGCCGGGTCGCCAATCTCTGCGACCAGGATCTTGTCACCGGCAGTTTCGAAGTCGGTCTGCGGGTTCAGCGCCTTGAGGAGTTCCTGGTCCATGTGAAATTTCTCGGCCAGCATCTCCGCCGGGCTGTGGAAGCCCAGCCAATCCATCTCGGCAAGTTCCGCGTAGTCGTCCGGGATCTGTTCCACGTACCGGCGGGACAAGTCATCCTCGGCGATTTCATAGGTCGTCATCGCCCTGCCCTGATCCACCACCAGGGCCTTCCACATTTCCTCGTCTGGCTCTCCATCGACCTCGAGGTTCCGCATTGCTTCGTAGGAGCGGATCGCCTTCTTGGTGTTTTCACCCTGGAACCCGTCGATGACGCCCGGTGAAGTGTTCGCCCGGTCGAGCAGGATTTGGAGACGTATCAGGAAGGGGTCCGGTCCTTCCTGATCGTCAGCAGACTGGAGACCGGCTTCATCGGGAATGTCAGTCGAGTTGTCCGATGTGGCGACCACCTTGTCCGGCTCCCCCGGCACCTGAACCATTTGCGGCTCTTCGGTGTCTGCCTGGGAGTTGCCCTCCCCCTGCGCTTCCGTCTTCGACGCTGGCTCGACATCCGGGATAGAGGGGGCGGATTTCGCGGTCTCCGCGATTTCCGCCTTTTCGGTTTGCCGAGCCAGCCAGCCTTGATAGGTCGCTGTGTCGATTGCCGAGAGGGACGAACTGGACGCGGCAAGAGCCGGGAAAAGTGCCGGCGACGTCAGTAGACCCGCCGCCGCAGCCAGTATCGAGCTTTTCATCGAACGCCTCGCTTCGATAGAACCAAAGCCTACGAAACGACCGCGGGCCGCACTTGGCTCCCCAAGATCGAGGGAACAGGTTTCAGAACTTGCCAGCGCGGCACGCTCGCGCGCGAAAAACGCGCCGATGGCAGGCCGTCATCGCCAATCCTACTCGACGAACTCCACCGTGACGCCCGGCTTCACCATCTTGGCGAGTTCCGTGGCGTCCCAATTGGTCAGCCGGACGCAGCCATGGCTGTTGGTCTTGCCGATCTGCGAAGGCTCCGGCGTCCCGTGGATGCCGTAGGTCGGCTTCGACAGGGCGATCCAGATCGAGCCGACCGGGCCGTTGGGGCCGGGCGGGATGGTCAGAACCTTGTCGTTCGCGCCCTGCTTGAAATTGATCTTCGGGTTGTAGGTGTAGTTCGGATTGAAGGCGATGCGGTTGACCTGCACCGTGCCGGAGGGAGACGGCGTGTCGGTCGAGCCGATCGTCGCCGGGTAGGCGGCGATGAGCGTTCCGTCGGCGCCATAGGCCCGCACCTGCTCGCGGCCCTTGTCGGCGATGATCCGGGTCACTTCGCCGCTGACGTTGGCGCTGACATTGGCGACCTTGATGCGGGTTCCCGCACGGTCGAAGTCGGCGCCGGGATTGATCGCCTTCAGATAGTTCTCGTCCATGTGGAAGCGTTCGGCGAGCCGCTCGGAGACGCGCTCGTAGCTCATCTCCGGCAGCTTGGCCTTTTCGCCGTAGTCGGACGGTATCGACGCGACATAAGGGCCGGCGGCGTCCTCGTTGGTGATCTCGTACTCGATGATCGCCGGCCCGCCTGTGGCGTCGAGTTCCTCGGCAAGCGCCTGCGGATTGCCGGTCTCGAGCGTCCTGCCGAATTTCTCGCGGTAGGCTGCCGCCGCCTTGTTGACGTTCGAGCCCATCCGTCCGTCGATGACGCCCGGCGACATGCCGGCTCGGTCGAGCAGTATCTGCAGGGCCGCGACCTGCGCCTTGTCGTTCTTGCCACCCGGGGACGCGACGGCCGGGGCGGGATTGGTCTCGGTGATCGGCTGGCCTTCGCCTGTCGGCAGGGGCTGGGAACCGAGCGAATCGGGCAAAGGCCCATCGGCACCGGGGACCACGCCATCCGGACCGGGCTGCGGCAGGCCTGCCTCGCGAACGGTGTCGCCATCGGTGACACCCGGGCTTGCAGGCGCCGGCAGCGGCGATGCCTCGACGGGGCCTTGATCGTAATAGTCCCTGTCGCCGTAATCGCGGTCGTTCTGGTCGAAGCCCTGGTCGTCATAGGGATCGATCGTCTGCGGACGGCCGAAGCCGTCATCGCGCGGCGCATAGCCACCGCGGGGCGGAACGTCGACCCGCCCCTCCAGCGTCACACCCGGCGGCGGCGGCGCATCGATGATCGCACCCCGCCGTTCGTTGAAACGATCGCGCCGGCGCTGAAACCCACCTCGCCTCGGCTCCTCGACGCCGACCACCCGACCGCGTCGATCGAGAAAGACGCGCTGGCCGTATTGATCGACATAGACCTCGACGGCCTCGTCCGGCACGGCGGAGTCATAGCCCTGCGCCAGGCGCACGGTCGCTTCGTCGTCGAAGGGGCCGGCGCTCGCCGGGCCGGACGCCAGTCCCGCCACGATGAGACCGGAAAGACTTGCTCGTCGCAGTTTCGTCATCAGTTCGATCGTCCTTTGCCGTCGCAGCTTCCGCCGCATCGGCTTCGCGCCACATCGCTTGCGGACGGACCGCCGCAGGGCGACTCGCCAGTCCGAACGAAAAAAGCATCCATGCCAGATCTGAGGCTTGCCACATGAACCGGACATGAAGATGGCCGACGATCACGCTCTGCTCGCATGGTTCGACAGGCAGTGTGCCGCCCGATGGTCCGGAGAGCGCGTGCGGCATTCGGCTCATTTCGGGCCTTCGAAAGGACCGGTGGCCGGCGTCCAACTCTGGTTCGCCCGAACTCGGCACTTCGCCGGCAGCCGAGTGGAAACCGCAGACCCATTTTCGAACCGCCCCGTTTCGTGCTTAGGGACGCCCGAAAACGCGAACGGAGTGTGAGAGATGACGAACGACCTTCCCGACCGGCTGAGCATCGATCCCGACAGCCCCCATTACGACGAGGCAGCGCTCGCCGACGGCGTCGGCGTCCGGTTCAAGGGCGAGGAGAAGACCAATGTCGAGGAGTATTGCGTCAGCGAAGGCTGGATCCGCGTCCAGGCCGGCAAGGCCCTCGACCGCAAGGGCAAGCCGCTGACCATCAAGCTCAAGGGGCCGGTCGAGGTTTATCGGAAGGCCCCCGAAGACGACGAAGAGGCGTGAGCCGCGTCTGCGGCGCCTCCCCGGCGCCGCAGTTCGAACTGCCTTCCGATTTCCCCTCGCCTGGCCGGCCTGCCTCGAAAACGCACGGGGGCGGCGTCAGGCCCTATCGTGGACCGCCATCAGCGACTTCGTCAGGCCGGCCACGCGCTCGTCACGCAGTTCCGCCTCGGGGAACAGACGCCGCATCAGCTTGCGATCGAGCAGGCGAATCTCGGCGACGTTGCGCCAAGCCTCTTCGCGACTTTCCGCGCGCGGAAAGAAGCCGAGATTGCGCCGCTGCATGAGCGCAGCGCGCAGCGAAAGCGGCAGCCACTGGAAGCCGAGCACGCGGAAATGCGGCTCCAGAGGAAACCAGAAGTTCGGCGTCTGGATGAAATAGCGATCCGAAAGCCGCCGGACGTTGTCGGCAAAGGCCTGCATCCTGTCGACCTCGCCGACATGCTCGATCACCGAATTGGAATGAACGAGGTCGAACCGCTTCCCGCCGAACAGGCCGGCGTCGCAGGCATCGCCCGAAACCGCGCTCAGCGCCGCGCTCTTCGGCTCCGGGATCGGCTCGTTGTTCACCAGCGTGATGCCGATCCGGCCGCGATGCTCGGCCAGGAAATCCTCGGCGATCGCCCAGTAGGCTTCGGTGCCGCCGAGATCGAGGACCTCGATCCTGTCTTTTTCCGAAAGTGCCGTTTCCAGAAGCTGTCGGACGTGGCGGAAGCGTTTGGCGCGAAACCTGCGCTCGATGCTGCGCGGATTGCTCATCGGGTCCGGCTTGACCCAAGAGCCCGCTTCTGCGCTCGCGATGGTCATGACAATTTTTACTCCACTTATTAACCCCTCGTTTACGCACAATTACAGCAAACGTTGCATCTTCCAAGTGGTAATTACGAAATTCGCCGGGACACAGATCCGAACGCAGCCGTGAATGCTGATTATTCGCGGATATTCCGGCACAAAAGCACGTAGGGTTCGCATATTTTATTATGTAATACTTTGCGACACCGCCATTCCAGGTTGGCACATTTACATTTATAATAAAATTGGGATGATTTCGCTGCAACGCGTGGGAACATCGCCCCCGGGACCGATCAAGTGCTTCGACGTCTTGCGTCAATGCGCGCGGAACTGCCCGCAACCGAGAGAAACCCGACGAAAGTCGACCACGTCTCGGTCTGCGGGCTGGTCGCGACATCCACCCAGGGCAGGAACGGCGACCGGCAAACGATGCCGGACGGCCCATACGCGACGGCGACGTCGCGCTGCCCCAGATCGGCACAGCCAAGAGAATGAGAGGCGTGCCGATCCGTCCTCGCCCGCACAGATGCGCGAGGTCACACGCTCCGAAGACACGGCAGGAGAGGCCACGCCGTCGCGCGACGAATCGCAGAAGCGGCGGCCTCGTTCGAGCGGCGGCGCACCCTCACGACGCTAGCGCCTGTCATTGCCCCGCCCCTCCCCCGAACGGGCGGTCACGAGCCGCGCCCACAGTGGCCGAGACGCCTTTCGGCGCCAGCCGTGGAAACCGCCCTTCGCCGTGGATGCGGATCGCGCGGTGGATGCGGCTTTCCGATGGGCGAAACGCTCGCCTCAGCGAGGCGCGCGCTTTGCAAGGATCCGCTGCAGTGTCCGCCGATGCATCGACAGACGGCGCGCGGTCTCAGAAACGTTCCTGTCGCAGAGCTCGTAGACCCGCTGGATGTGCTCCCACCGAACGCGATCGGCCGACATCGGATTTTCCGGCACTTCGACGGTAAAGCCGGCAGAACGCAGCAGTGCCGCCGTGACGTCGTCGGCATCGGCCGGCTTGGCGAGATAATCGATCGCACCGAGCTTCACGGCCGTGACGGCGGTGGCGATGTTTCCGTAGCCGGTCAGAATGATCGCCCTGGCATCGGGCCGCTTGCGCTGCAAGGCTGCCACGACCTCCAGCCCATTGCCGTCGCCGAGTCGCATGTCGACCACCGCATGGGCGGGAGCGCTATCTTCGAGAGCACTCAAGCCCTGGGCAATGCTATCGGCGGTCCGCACGAGGAATCCGCGCTGGTCCAGCGCGCGGCTCATGCGACACAGGAAAGGCTTGTCGTCATCCACCAATAGGAGCGTCGGATCACTGACGGGCAACGGCAGTTCAAAAGACAGAGCAGATTGGTCCAGCATTCTTCGCCCCGGTTTCCTCTTTCCATACGCTGCCGGAACCGCTCCGGCACGAGTGACGCGATCCATTGCTGACCGTTCGCCAGCTGGAATGGCTTTGCCGCCATCGAATCGGCACCGGCTCTGCCGGATGCGGCCAATCGACGCCTCAGCTACGGTGCGACTAATTGCGCGGATGCAGCAAGCGTGAACTAAAATTTTTCTTGATCTGCACATTTGCAGATCAGATCGACGGCAAAATCGGCAGTGTTGCGGTCTTGGACGCTGAGCAAACTGGCGTTTGAGAACGCAATGAGAATGAGGGTTTTGATCGCCGGGGCCTACCCCCGCCCATGGGCATGGGTGCTTCGTCAGCGCATAAAAATGCCTATGTTGCAGGCAGTCTGGCCTTCCGAATGCGCCAAGGTTAGGCCCTCTCGCGCGCCTTCATCCGCCACCGCCCGACCGCGTGGCTGCAGCAATTCGCCATGGCCCCTGCTTCGCCTGCCCAGCAACGCATTTTTTCAGGCGCCGACGACGATGTCAGCCCTAACCCGGCCATTCCTGCGACATGTCATCGCAGGACCGGCAGCTAAAATTCCTTGCCGATGCCACGATTGCGCGAATCAAGCCCCCTGATGGCCGTCCGAATCCCCCGCATAAGCGGACCGCGACCAAACGATGGAGGCGATCGCACCCTTCTTCGGGCGGTTCCCGATCTTCACGGCGGCGCCCGAGCGCTGCAGCAAGGTCACGGCGATGAAGAGACCGAGACCGAGGCCGCCGCCGCTTCGCTGGTCACGCGTTTCGCGGCGCGCCATGTAGGGGTCGCCGACACGATCGAGAACCGCGACCGGGAAGCCCGGGCCGTCATCCAGAACCTCGATCCAGACTGACGTCTCGTCCCAGCCAGCCTGGATCACCACCGCCGAGTCGGCAAAATCGACCGCGTTTTCCACGATGTTGCCGACGCCGGAAATGACCGCGGCGTTGCGTGCGGCCACTGGTTCGGCCCCGGAGGATTCTGTCACCTGGACGTCCAGTTGGACCCCGAAATTACGATGGGGTTCTGCGACTTCGTCGATCAGAGCCAGCAGCGAGAGCTTGGCGAGATGGCTTTCGCTGGAGGAGGAGAGCGAAGACAGCCGGCGCAAGATCAGGCGGCAGCGTTCCGACTGCTCGACCAACAAGCTGATGTCGTCCGAAATCGGTTGCCCCTTCGGCACCGAGCGCTGCATTTCCTTTGCGACGAGAGCGATCGTCGAAAGCGGCGTGCCGAGTTCGTGCGCGGCGGCGGCGGCCAGTCCGTCCAGGGCGGAAAGATGCTGCTCACGCTGCAGCACCAGCTCGGTCGCCGTAAGCGCATCCGCGAGAGTTCGGGATTCGGCGGCAACGCGATAGATGTAGACGGCCGCGAACACCAAGGTCGTGACGATCGCGAACCACAAACCGCCGACGTAGCTGGAGGGCAGTACCAGCCCACTCGGTTCGGGCCACGGTAGCGGCATGTGCAAAGTCGCCAGGACCGTGGTCGCCGCGACCGCGAAGCCGGTGATCGTGGCAACGGTTACCGGTGGCTGGGTAGCGGAAGCGATCACCGCGGGAACGATGAGAAAGACCGTGAAGGGGTTCTGTATCCCGCCGGTCAGCATCAGCAGCCCTGCCGGCTGCACGATGTCGAACGTCAGCACGGCGAGCGCGGCTTTCGAGGAGAGGCGGTAGCTGCCCGAATATCGGCTCGCGAGATAGAGGTTGAGTCCGACCGAAAGGCCGATCAGAGCGAAGCAGGGACCGATCGGATAGGGCCACCAGAGAATCCAGGCGACAAAGACGCAGGCGGTGGCCTGTCCAGCGACCGAAAGCCAGCGAAGACGGATGAGCGTCGCAAGCCTCAGTCGCTGGCTTTCCCGCATGAAGGTGACGAAATCGAACCGCTTGTTCGAATGTCCGACACGTCTGAGCTGATCCATGTCTTGCCGCTTCGCTGAACGCGTTCTGCCACTTACGTCTCAGCGACTATAATGCCGTCGTCTTCGATGCGCTCCCGCCGATTGTCGCGGAGACGTCCCCTCGTCCGATCGGGGCAAATTCCGTAGCCGGGCAAACAAGCTGCCGGCGGATGACAGGAACACCGGGCCGCTCCAGCCTCTTTTAGACATGAAACGTTTCGGAGGAGCGTGGCGATGCACCGCCTGGCCAGTTCGGACGGCCAGCCACCTCGGCCGAAAAACCCATTCGCAAGGAGACGGTAATGGCGCTCGCCAATCTCAAGGATATCTACATCGACCAGCTGCAGGACATCTACAGCGCCGACACCCAGGCCGCGAAGGTCACCGCGGAACTGGCCGAGGCTGCTCACGATGCCAAGCTGAAGGACGCCCTCACTGCTGGCGTCGAGGGGATCAACGAAGGTCGCTCGACCCTGGCCGGGATCATCAAGACCCATGGCGCTGATCCCGCCGAGGAATTCTGCAAGGGCATGGAAGGCCTGGTCAAGGAAGCGCGGTCGCACGGCCTCGAAGAGGACATCTCCGATCCCGATGCACGTGACGCCATGATCATCACCCAGTATCAGCGCATGGCTCATTACGGCATCGCCGGTTACGGCTGCCTCGTCGCCTTCGCCAAGCGGCTCGGCCTGAAGGACGATGCCACGAAGCTGCAAAAGTGTCTCGACGCGACGGCCCATGGCGACCGCACCATGACCGAACTCGCCGAAGGCGGGATCAACAAGGCCGCGGCCTGACCTGCATCGCCTCTAAAGTCTGAGTCAACATTTCAACGGCGCGGCTTTGCCCGCGCCGTTGCCTTTGCGGCGGCCGGATCCTCCGGCCATTCGTGTTTGGGGTAGCGGCCCCTCAGATCGGCGCGGACATCCGCCCAGGATCCCTGCCAGAAGCCCGGCAGATCCTTCGTGATCTGAATCGGCCGGTGAGCGGGCGAAAGCAGCTCCAGCGTCAGCGGCAGCCGCCCGTCGGCGATCGCCGGATGGTCCGAGAGCCCGAACAATTCCTGCACTCGGATCGCCAGCACCGGCTGGTCCTCGTCGTAGCGGATCGGCACGCGCGATCCGGAGGGCGCGTCGTAATGGCCGGGTGCGAGTTCTTCGAGCCGCCCCTGAAACTGCGGCGGGACGAGGCCCTTCAGCGCCGCGATCAGCTTGTCACCGGTCAGATCGTCGAGGCTCGACGCACCGGGCGCATAGGGCAACAGCCATTCGGAGGCAATCTCGGCGAGCGCTTCCTCCCCGAGATCAGGCCACGGCGGCCCGTAGGCCCTTGCGAGAAATCGCAGGCGTGCCAGGAGCCGGTCGCCGTCCTTGCCGAAGTTCAGCCTGGAAAGACCGGTGCGGCGGATCCCCTCGGCGAGGGCCGCAGCGGTCCGTTCGTCGCGCGGCAGCGGCATCGGCACCCGCTCGACCACCGCCTTGCCGAACTTCGTCATCCGCCATGCCCGAACGGCCCGCGCCTCGGCGACGAAGGCGACGACCTCTTCTGCGTCGCCCCGCGCCGACAGGATCCGATCGAGGGCCGCCTTGCCGAGCGTTGCAGCCGACACGATCCGACCGGCGGCGGCAGATCCCTGAATTTCCGCGACGACCAGAACCCGAGCGTTCGAAAGCGCCGCTGCAGCCTCGATCTGTCCGCCACGGCCATTGGCGAGGGTGAACTGGCCGGGCTGCCCCTGACGGAAAGCGACACGGTCCGGAAAGCCGAGGGCGAGGATCGCGCCGACATCGCCGCCGGTCGGCCACTCCGCCGAACCGGCCTCGTGCGCCCGCGCCGCCGAACGGCTGATCGCGGCAATCCTCCGTGCCAGCACCAGCGCGGCCTTCGAGCGCGGATCGCGCCCCGTCCTCAACCGCCGGAGGCGATCCTCCAGATCGACGTCGGTGCCGCCGAGGCCGCGCTCGGTCAAAAGGACGGCAAGGTCTGCGGCGGTCGCCGTGTCCTCCGGGTCGGCGGCAGCGACCATGTGCGCCAGCCGGGGCGGCAGCGGCAGCTTGCGCATCGCCTCGCCCGCCGGCGTCAGCCGGCCCGCCGCGTCGAGGGCGCCGAGTTCCGCCAGGAGCTTTTGCGCCTCGCCGACCGCAACCGGCCTCGGCCTGTCGAGCAGCGCCAATTGGCCGAGGTCTCCAACGCCCCAAGCAGCGCTGTCGAGGATGAGGCCGGAAAGGTCGGTGGCGAGGATCTCCGGCTCGTCGAAGGCCTCCAGCGCGGCAGTCTGTTCGGCCCGCCAGAGGCGGATCGCCACGCCCGGCTCGGTTCGGCCCGCACGGCCCGCCCGCTGATCGGCCGAGGCGCGCGAGACGCGGACGGTCTCGAGCCGCGTCAGGCCGGTCTCCGGCTCGAAGACCGGTCGGCGCTTCATCCCGGAATCGACGACGACCCGCACGCCCTCGATGGTGAGGGAGGTCTCGGCGATGTCGGTGGCGAGCACGACCTTGCGGATGCCGCGCGGTGCCGGCCGCACCGCGCGGTCCTGCTCGGCGGCGTCGAGCGCACCGTAGAGCGGCGCCAGCATGACGCTTTCGGGTAGGATCGGCTCCAGCCGTTCGGCCACCCGGCGGATCTCCTTCTGGCCCGGCAGGAAGACGAGAATGCTGCCCGTCTCCTCGCCCAAGGCGGCGCGCACGGCGCTCGCCGCGGCATCCTCGACCGTGACCGTGCCCGGCCGCTCGCGGTGGACGATCGTCACCGGAAAGGCCCGCCCCCGGCTTTCGACCACCGGCGCGTCGCCGAGCAGCGCCGCCACCCGCGCCCCATCGAGGGTTGCCGACATGACCAGGAGCTTCAGGTCGTCGCGCAGGGCGGCGGCGACGTCGATGGCCAGCGCCAGGCCGAAATCGGCGTCGAGCGAGCGCTCGTGGAACTCGTCGAAGATCACCGTGTCGACGCCGGCAAGCTCCGGATCGTCGAGGATCATCCGGGTAAAGACGCCCTCGGTCACCACCTCGATGCGGGTCTTCTTCGAGATCCTGGTGTCGAGCCGCATGCGCCAGCCGACCGTCTCTCCGACCTCTTCGCCGAGCAGCGCCGCCATGCGCCGGGCGGCGGCCCGCGCGGCAAGCCGGCGCGGCTCGATGAGAACGATCCTGGCGGCGGCGCCCGACTTCAGGAGATGGATCGGAACGACGGTGGTCTTGCCGGCGCCGGGTGGGGCGACAAGGATGGCGCTTCCACGCGCGGCCAGGGCTTCGCTCAGGCCGCCGAGAACCTCGACGACCGGCAGGGCCCGCGCCTCTTCCGGCAGGTGGTCGAGAAGCTGCGCGTTCAACGGGGGCGCTCCTCGTCCCTCGCCCCCTGCCCCGCCCGGTCGTCCTCGCCGATGTCCACCACATCGCTGCCGGCGGCTTCGGCATCCGCCGGATCGTGGGTGACGAGGATCGCTGGCATCCGGCGTTCGCGGATGCGCGAGAAGACAAGGTCCCGGATGGTCGCCCGCAGCGCCTGGTCGAGCCGCGAGAACGGCTCGTCGAGAAGCAGCGCCTCGGGCTCGGCGAGCAGCGTGCGGGCGAGCGCCACCCGCGCCGCCTGCCCCCCCGACAGCGTCGCCGGATCGCGGGAGAAGGTTCCGTCGAGGTCGACTTCTGCGAGCATCACTTCCACCGCCTGCCGCCGTCCGGTCCTGCCGCGAATGCCGGGGGCGAGCGCAAACAGCAGGTTTTCACCGACCGACATGTGGGGAAACAGCAGCGCGTCCTGGAAGAGCAGGCCGAGCCGGCGGCGCTGCGGCGCAAGGCGCGTCAGATCGCGGCCGTTGAGGAAGACGCGGCCTCGCGCGTTGAAAGCCGGATCGAGAAAGCCGGCGACGAAGGCGAACAGGCTCGACTTGCCGGAGCCGGACGGCCCCATCACGGTCAGTGTCTCGCCCGGCGCGACGGCTCGGTCGATGGCAAGAAGCCGATGCTGGCCGAGGGCGATCTCGACGCCGGAGAGGACGAGCCCGGTACCTGCAGGCTGGGCGATTTCGTCATGGTGCTGGCGGACAGCCGAGTGGCTCGCCTCGCCCGTCGCGGGTTGATGAACGTTCATGCGGGCTTCATCGCCCGCCTGCTTCGCCAGAGCAAGCGCGGCAGGGTTCCCGACAGCGTGAAGGCGAGGAACGGCAGCAAGGTCTGGAGCAGCGCATAGGCGCCGATGACACGGCGATTGCCGCCGGAGGCGAGCGCCACCGCCTCCGTGGTGATCGTCGGCAGCCGCCCGGCGCCGATCAGAAGCGTCGGCAGATACTGGCCGACCGACGTGGCGAAACCGATGGCAAGCGCCGTCAGGACGGCGTGGGTGAGCATCGGCAGGCGGACGCGGAACAACCCCGCGACTGCGCCGTGGCCGAGGCTGGCTGCGACCTGTTCGTAGCGCGGATCGACGGCGAACCAGGGATCGGCCAGCGCCAGCGCGACATAGGGCGCCACGAAGACCAGATGGGCGGCGATGAGCAAGGGGATCGACGGGCCAAGATCGAGCGACAGCAACGTTACTTGCAGTCCGAAAAGAAAGGCGATCTGCGGGACGATCAACGGCAGGTAGATCAGCCCCGCCACGGCAGGCGACAGGCGCACCGCCCGGCCCGCCGCTGCAGGAAACTGCCGGCGGCGCGCCTCCAACAGCATGACGACGAGGACGAGCGCCAGGCTTGCCGAGAGGATCGCGACGAGAAAGGTCGTCGTCAGCGGTCCAGCGGCATTCGGCAGGACGCGGCTCCAGGTCGACAGGTCGGCGCTCGGCGGAAGGACATCGGGGAAAGCCCAGAAGCCGGCGATCGACCAGACGAACAGCCAGGAAAGGCCGAAGAACACGGAAGCACCCGCAAGTGCGACGGGGATTGATGCGGCGAGGCGCGTCGCCCCTTCCTCAGCGAACCGGCGCCCGCCCCCCGTCACCCTGCGCCGCAGCGCCGCGGTCAGCTGCTCCCCCGCGATCCACAGGAGAAGCACGGCACCGGTCACCGCGAGTTGCAGGAGCGCGCCGGCCGAGGCCATGAACCGCAGCGACAGGTCGGGATCGTTCATCCAGGCGACGAGGCGGACGGCGAGCGGCGCCGGCAACGACGGCCCGAGGATCAGCGCGACGTCGACAACGCCGGAGGCATAGGCCGCGACCGCCAGCACCGGCAGGCGGATCTGGCGATAGACCCCCGGCCAGACGGTCAGGAGAAAGCCTGCCATACGCCCGTAACCGAGGGAGGCCGAAAGCCGCATGCGTCGCACGGGATCGGCCTGCGGCAGGGCGGCGAAGGCGACGAGAAGCAGAAACGGCATCTCCTTGGCGATCAGCCCCGCCATCATCGCAAGGCCCAGCGGATCGCCGACGATCAGAAGGTCGGGCGGCCGATCGAATCCCAGCGGCTCGGCCAACAGCCGGAAAACGAGGCCCGACGGCGCAATCAGGAAGGCGAGGCCGAAGGCCGCCGCGGCGTGCGGCACGGCCAGCAGCGGCGCCAGCAGCCGCCGGGCGAGACGGTCCCCGGCGGTGCCGTGGAACGCGGCGAGAAAGAGAGCGACGCCGAGCGTCGAGATCGCCGTCGTGACGAGACCACTCGCCAACGACAGCAGAGCCGACGTGCCGAGGCCTGGCGTGGCGAGCAACTGGCGGAACGGGGCGAGCGAGAATGCCTCGCCACCGAGCGCCGGCAGATAGCCGAAGGCCGGAAGGACGACGCCGACCAGCCCGACGCCGACCGGCAGGGCAAGGAGAGCCGGGACCGCAAGGGCGATGGCGGCGCCGGGAGCTTTGCTGAGACGACCGTTTCCGTTACCCGCCAACGAGGTGTTGCCCGCATTGAACCGCGTCTTCGCCGAAACGACTCGTCAACTGCAGTGCCACCGGCAGCAGACGGTCTGCGACCCGCTCAGTTCCCATACCGCCGCTTCCACTCCTCTTCGATCCGGGTCATCCAGCTCGAATGCGGCTCGGCGAGCACCGGACCGAGCTGCGACGGCGGCAGGGTGGCGATGCCGCGGTCGATCGCGGCGAAGGCGTCGCGGTCGTCCTCGGGCAGCTTGTCCATGGCGAGCACCGTCGGGTCGCCCCAGTAGCGCGGATCCTCCTTGCGCAGCTGTGCTTCGGACGAGATCAGGAAGTCGGCGACGACCTTCGCCGCCGCCTTGGCCGAGGAATTGAACGGGATCGCGACGAAATGGGTGTTGCCGAGGGTGCCTCCCGGGAATGTGAATGATCGAACCGTGTCGGGCAGTTCGCCTGCTGCGATGGCAGACGAGGCCTCGGCCGGATTGAAGGCGAAGATGATTTCGACTTCGCCGTCGGCCAGCATCTGCTTCATCGCCGGATAGTTCTGCGGATGGTCGCGGCCTGAGCGCCAGAGCACCGGCTGGATCGCGTCGAGCCAGTCCCAGAGCGGTTTCGTCACCGCCTCGAAATTCGCCTCGTCCACCGGCTTCTGAAAAACCGCCGGGTCCGGGGTCGTCTCGATCAAAACCTGCTTGAGGAAGCTCGAGCCGATGAAGTCCGGGGGCGCCGGATAGGAGAACCGGCCGGGATGGGCCTTCGCCCATTCGAGCAGTTCGCCTGCCGATTTCGGCATGGCCTCGACTGGGCCGGAGCGGGCGGTATCGGAGAAGAAGACGAGCTTGGCTCCGCCCCAGGGCGATTCCTGACCCTTGGTCGGGACCGTGAAGTCGACCGTCACGCTGGGGTTGGACGTGTCGACGTATTGCCAGTTGGGAAGCTCGGTCGCGAAGCCCTCGGCGAGCAGGCCCTGTTCCTGCATCGCGACGAAGTTCTCCCCATTGATCCAGACGAGGTCGATGGAGCCGCCGGTATCCTTGCCGGCGGCCTTTTCGGCAACGACGGTGGCGACGGCAGCCGCGGTATCGTCCAGCTTGACGTGGTTGAGCGTGACGCCGAAGCGCTGTTTCACCTCGCCGCCGACCCAGGCGATGTAGTCGTTGATGTTCTGCGAGCCGCCCCAGGCATTGAAATAGACGGTCTCTCCCTTCGCCTCGTCGAGGACGGACTGCCAGGCGGCATCCGGTGCGACTTGCGCCCATGCGCCGCCTGCGAAGACGAGGCTTGCCGCCATGGCCATGGCAGCGACCCGATTTTGAACCATATTCACTCCACGGCAAGGTTCGGTGGCGCGTTGGCCGCCGCGATTGCGGATAATCTCAGCTTCGCTCGCAGACACAATTTGTTTCTGCTCTCACGCCACTTAAGCAGGCGGCGCGGCCTGATGCCAACGGCCCCGGCTTCGGCTATGGAATTCGAAGGCAACCACACGACTCGACCGGCATGCCCTGACAGCCGGCTCAGGAGACGCGGCAGATGACCGACGAACGCAAGACACTGGTGCTGACCGGGGCCTCCCGAGGCAT
The DNA here is from genome assembly GCF_010500815.1 of Jiella pacifica. Classification (GTDB taxonomy): domain Bacteria; phylum Pseudomonadota; class Alphaproteobacteria; order Rhizobiales; family Rhizobiaceae; genus Jiella; species Jiella pacifica. The sequence goes on along the minus strand of NZ_JAAAMG010000022.1, from coordinate 82,560 downwards.
CGGCCATGCCACCGTCAAACGCTTTTCGCGCGAGGGGTGGCGGGTGATCACCTGTTCGCGGCAGGATTTCGCCGAGAACTGCCCTTGGCCGGCCGGGCCCGAGGACCACATCCGGGTCGATCTCTCGGACCAGGAGGACGTCGGCTACGCAACGTCGGAAATCCGCCGGCGGCTCGAGGCGAACGGCTCCAAGCTGCACGCCCTCGTCAACAATGCGGCGATCTCGCCGAAGGCCCAGGGCGGCGCGCGGCTCGATTCGATCCAGACGCCGATGCACATGTGGCGCGACGTCTTCCAGGTGAACTTCTTCGCCCCGATCATGCTGGCGCGCGGGCTGTTCAAGGAATTGTCCAACGCGAAGGGCTCGATCGTCAACGTCACCTCGATCGCCGGTGGGCGCGTCCATCCCTTCGCCGGCACGGCCTATGCGACGTCGAAGGCGGCGCTGAACTCGCTGACGCGTGAGATGGCGCACGACTTCGGGCCGGCCGGCATTCGCGTCAACGCCATCGCGCCGGGCGAGATCGAGACGGCGATCCTGTCGCCGGGCACCGAGAACATGATCGAGGACATCCCGCTGCGCCGGCTCGGCCAGACGTCGGAAGTCGCCGACGTCATCTACTTCCTGTGCTCCAGCCAGTCGAGCTACGTCAACGGCTCGGAGCTGCACATCAATGGCGGGCAACACGTCTGAGTCGCGCCGTCGCGGTCTCGGCGACGAGGAATAATCCCCTACCCGCCCCGCACCTCCTCCAGTGTACCGTCGAGATCGGCGCGCAGCAGCGCGGTCAGAAGCCGCGGGAAATCCTTTTTCGATACGAGGCCGGCGAGCGTCTCGGCATCATTGCCGAGGCCGAGGGTTTCGGCCGCCTGCAGGGCGCGCTTGTCGGCAAACGGATAAAGTTCGCCCCAGGCGACTTGCACCTCGCGGAAGAAGATGTCGGCGCCGGTGTCACCAATTCCCTTGAATGCCTTCAGGAGCCGCCGCTCCTCTGCGGGATCGCGTCCCGCCGCCTCGCGCAGCTTGCGCAGGTCGCCGCCATAGGCGTCGCGGCAATGGTCGGCGACGTCCTGGAGAAAGCGCGAGGTCTTCTCGTCGAAGCGGGCGTAGCCGTTGCGATTGAGGATCACCACCCGTTCCTTCCACGTCGCCTCGGCCATGTGATCAGCAGTGGTCAGGCCGGCATCCTTCAGTGCCTTGGCGGCGCGGAGCGCCTGGTCGGCCGAGATCCGCGCCGAAAAGAGGTTCGCTGCGACGAGCCAGAGGAACAGCGGCATCGGCGTATTCTTCGACAGGTCGAGGCCCATCTCTTCTGCGAAGGTCTTCTGCGTTCGCTGCAGCAGCCTCTCGACGGTCGCGGCCTTTGCAGACGTCTCCGCCATGGTCACACCCGCGATGCCGGGGGATTGTTGCGCGCGTCGAGGGCGGAAAACAGGAGGCCGAAGCCCGAGGTGATGAAGGAGATTCCGAGGAAGACGCCGATCGCCCAGATCGCGGTCCCCGGCAGGCCGAGGATCAGGAAGACCGCCAGCACGATGTCGATGATGCCGGAAACCACCACGAGCCAGAAGCGAGTCGTCGACAGCCGCACGGCGCGGGCGATCGAAAAATTGAAAAGACCCGATAGAAAGAAGAACACGGCGAGCAGCCATGTCAGGGTCACCGTGCCGGCCAGCGGATCGTAGATGATGATACCGCCGAGAACGACGCTGAGGATGGCGAGCAGAAGGCTCGACCAGAAGCCAGGGGCCGCGCGCGCGCGGAACGCCGCCACGCAGCCGATGACACCGCCGAGGATGAGGAGCCAGCCGAAGAACAGCGTCGTCGCCAGCGTCGCGGCGAAGGGCACGAGCAAGGCGAGGATGCCGACGACGATCATCAGCGCGCCCTGGAAAGTGTAGTATTTCCAATGATCGTGAAGATAGCGCTGCGCGGCTTTGACGGCCTCGCGCTGGCTGACTTCGCCGGCGGCCGGATTGCCCGCGCCCAAGCCGCCTTTGGGAGGGCCGTTCGGCCCGATTTCGGTCGCCATCGTGTCGTCCTCCTGGATATGCCGAACGTCATTGCGCGACGTCTGGCGAATGGTGGCACGGAACGAAGGTTCCATTATGAACGACTGGTCAAGCCCTCATCCGTGGCGTGTGAGACTGCGCGCCGTATCGAGCAAACGTTCGCAGAGAGATTCGAGGCTAGTGCGGGCGACGTCGTCGGTCAGCCGGCCGTTTTCGTCGAAGCCGTCCGCCGCCCGCGGCACGATGCACTGCTGCGTCATGACCTCGGCGCCGAGCGCACGCAAGACGATGCGGATGGCTTCCAGACCCCGCATCCCGCCGAAACTCCCCGGCGAGGCCGAGGCGAGGCCCACGACCAACCCCTTGAACGGCTGGACCGGGCGCTCGTCGACCTTGCGCACCCGGCTCGCCCAGTCGATCGCATTCTTCAGCAGCGGCGGAACCGAGGCGTTGTATTCCGGCGAGACGATGAGGAGCCCGTCCTGGGCGGCGATCCGCTGGGCGAGGAGCTGGGCGTTCTGCGGCACCCCCGATTCGGTTTCGACGTCGCCGTCATAGATCGGCAGCGGATAGTCGGCGAGGTCGACGCGGCTGATCACCGCATCGGTCATGGCGAGCAGACGCATCGCCTCGGATGCGAGTTTGCGGTTGTAGGAGCCGAGCCGCACCGAGCCGGGGAGGATGAGGATACTGGAGTTCAAGCCGCCGTGGCCCCGCCTTGCGCCGCCCGGTCCTGGCTGTAGATCCAGACCCGTGCAGGTGGGATGTTCGACCAGACCCGGCGCGAAGAAGAGACGGAGAACACGCCGGGTACCGGCCGGACCGGCGGGGTGACCATGTACGACAACTGGGTCAGGTTGCCGCCCGGCAGGAGCCGCTCGAAATAGCGCGAAAACAGCGCCTGCCGCTTGGCTTGGGGCATGTTGACGATTGGGATCGCGAAGAGGATCGCTGCATATTTCGGGCTTTCGCCGACCGGCCCCAGCGTCTTGTCCAGATCGAGGCCGTCGCCGTGAATGACGTTGACCTTCGGAAACCGCTGCTGAAGCTTCCTGGCAAAGTCGCGTTCGTACTCGATCGACGTGATCCGCTCCGGCGCGACGCCCTGTTCGAGTAGCGTCCGCGTCACCACGCCGAGGCCGGGTCCGAGTTCGAGAACCGGGCCGTCGAGCCCGGTCGTGGCGTGCTTCACCATCATCCGGCAGTAGCCCCGACTCGACGGCGCCACGGCCCCCATCTTCAAGGGGCTGCGGACCCATGTCGCCAGGAACGGCAACCAGTCCCCCTGGGTGGGCTCGCTCTTCGATCGGCTCATCGCGTCATTCCCTCACAAACTCCGGCTCATCGATCCGCCACACACACCGACCTTCGGCATCATGTCGATCGATAGACGAGGACGCGGGCGGGCGGCAGGTTCCGCTTCACCCAAGGGCTGATTTCGAGCTTCGCGCCAATCCGCTCCGGCTTGACCGGCTGCGTGAAGGCATAGGAAAACTGGATGAACGGCGCGGCAGGTTTCATTCGCTCGAGCGAGCGGGAAACGACTTCCTCGCGCTTGTCGTCCGGCCGGGTGAACAGCGGCAGGCTGGAGACCACCGCCTCGAGCGGATCGACGCCGATCCACTCCGGCAGCGAGGCGCCGATGGCATAGGCGTCGCCCTGGATGACTTCGGCGGCGGGAAAGCGCGCCCTCAGCAATTTGCAGAACTCGCGGGAGTATTCGACGAGCACCAGGGACCGCTCGGGTACGCCGCGGGCGATGAGCATCTGCGTGACGACGCCGGTGCCGGGTCCGAGCTCCAGAACCTTGGCATTCGGCGAGAAGGTCGCGGGATCGGGAACATAGGAGGCCATCGCCCGGCCCAGTGCCCGCGACGAAGGGGAGACCGCCCCCATGATCAGCGGCCGCTGCAGCCAACCGCGAAAAAATCGCGCCTCGTCACTCACCTTGATGCGCGGGCGGGCCTGTGTCTGCGCTCGCCGCTGCGGTACTTCCAGCACGCGTCTTCCTCCGTCACTTCGAATGCGCATCGAACGAAGCCATTCGTCCGACCGCGGACGTCGGAACCGCTTTTCGCACGGCCGCCGTCACTGGGATAGGATGTCGAAAATGGAGCGCTTCAGGTATCGCTCAACCCTTCGAAGAATTCCTTCATCCGGGCGAAGAAGCCGCTCGACTGCGGCGAGTTCTCGGTCGAGGAGATACGCTCGAACTCCTCGAGGAGTTCACGTTGGCGCCGCGACAGGTTCTGCGGGGTCTCGATCGCCACCTGGATGAAGAGATCGCCGGTCTGCGGCGACTTCAAGACGGGCATGCCCTTGGCGCGCAGGCGGAACTGCGTGCCGCTCTGGGTGCCGTCGGGGATCTTCACCCGGCTGGTATTGCCGTCAAGCGTCTGGACGTCGATGTTGCCGCCGAGCGCGGCGGTCGTCATCGACAGCGGCACCTTGCAGAAGAGATCGGCCCCTTCGCGCTGGAAGAACTCGTGCGGCCGGATCGACAGGAAGATGTAAAGATCGCCGGCCGGCCCGCCGCGAAGCCCGGCCTCTCCTTCGCCAGCAAGCCGGATGCGCGTCCCATCCTCGATCCCGGCCGGAATGTTGACCGACAGGCTGCGCTCTTCGGGCAGTCGTCCGTCGCCGCCGCACTTGCCGCACGGGTCGGTGATGACCTGGCCGCGCCCCTGGCAGGTCGGACAGGTGCGTTCGATCGAGAAGAACCCCTGGGCGGCCCTGACGCGGCCGATGCCGCCGCAGGTCGGACACGACTTCGGCATGGAGCCGGGCCGCGCTCCCGATCCGGTGCATTCGTCGCACTGAACGGTGGTCGGCACGCCGATCTCGGCAGTCTTGCCGGAATAGGCTTCCTCGAGGTCGATCTCCATGTTGTAGCGAAGGTCCGAACCACGCTCGCGACCGCCCGAACTCTGCCGGCCACGGCCACGACCACCCATCATCTCGCCGAAGATGTCGTCGAAGATGTCGGCCATCGAGGAGGCGAAGTCGCCTTTGAAGCCGGCGGCTCCTGCCCCGCCATTCTGGAACGCAGCGTGGCCGAAGCGATCGTAGGCCGCCCGCTTCTGCGGATCCTTCAGAACCTCGTAAGCTTCGCCGAGCTCCTTGAACTTGATTTCCGACTCGGTATCACCCGGATTGCGATCCGGGTGATATTTCATCGCGAGCTTGCGAAATGCACTTTTCAGGCCCTTGTCGTCGACATCGCGGGCCACGCCGAGCATCTCGTAGTAATCGGCCTTCATCACGCTTCCATTGGTTCGTGCCCGAACTCGGCGAGGCTTCCGACGCGCTGCGGCCGCCCTCGAGCATGTCCGGACATGCAAATCGTTCTGGCGACGCGAATATCCCGCAAACCCGTCTTCCGGTGCAGCAGGCGCGCCACAGCTGCGCCATCGCCGCTGCCGGAGACGAGGATCTTGCGAGAAATCGAACGTTCCGCCCCATCCCTCATTCGGCTGCCGCCCCGAAACCTCCGCAACGATCGATCTGATTTCGCACTGGAAAGGCAGCCGATGACTTTTCGTTCATCTAGGAACGTTCGCTCGCCGATACCATAGGCGGCAGGAGAGGCAAAGTGGCTTGCGTCCTGCGCGAACGATCTGGGGAAGTGGTTGCATACTTCGACGGAAAGCCTGCCTGACGACGGACGCTTCGGCTCAGGCGGAGGCCAGTAACCGCTCGGCCTCGCCCCGCCGCGGCTTGGCGGGCAGCAAGCCCTTGGCGCAGAAGGGCTCGAAGTACCGGTGAGATGCCATCGCAGCGACCACGGACGCGATCATCGGTAGCCACCAGTAGAGGTAGAAGCCGATCAGGCCGGTCCCGGCGAGGCCGTGATACCACACGACCTCCAGAAAGATGAATTCCATCACCGGATGGATGAGATAGATGCCGAAGGCGACGCGGGTGACGGGCATCAAGGGCGCCAGGAACGTCGTCGATTCGGGACGAGCCGTCTCGGCGAGCGCGGTCAGGACGAGCGCTGCGACCATCAGCGGCATCACGACGGAATGATGGCTGCCGGAGAGCATGGCGATCAGGACGAAGCCCGTGGCGAGGCAACCCGGAAGATGGCTTCGGACGTTGATCATCCGTCTCTCGACGACGATGGCGACGGCGGCACCGATCATGAAATCCGCCAAGGCGCGATAGGCACCCATCGAGTCGGCCGTCGTCCAGCCGCCGGGGCCGAACCAGCCTTTCGCGGAGGCGAGTTCGAGCAAGCCAACCCAAAGCGCGATGGAAACGACCAGCGCCTTCAGCCCGCCGACCCGCAGCAGGAGAACGACCAGCGGAAACAAGGCATAGGCGAAGAATTCGGCGCTGATCGACCACGACGGGTAGTTGAGGGCCAGGCCGTCTGTCGTGCCGAAGGCGTGCAGCAACAGAAGATGGGCCGGGAGGGCTTCGAGATTTTGGCGCCACGGATAGTTCGGTGCGCCCTTCGCCCAAGCGTAGAGTGCAACAGCGGCGAAGAACAGCGTGATGGCATAATGGAGCGGCAGAAGCCGTGCGGCGCGGCCGCGCATGAAGCGGAGGTAGCTGGCGAAGTCGCCGATCTTCTCGCGGTAGCGCGTGGTGATGAAGAAGCCCGAGATCATGAAGAACATGTCGAGCAGCGGCAGCAGCCGGTAGAGCACCTGCGTCCCGGCGTCCACGCCGTAGGGCGCCCAGAACAGGAAGTGATAGGCCATGATCAACATCGCCGCCACGAAGCGCCAGCAATCGAAAATCCGGTAGTACAAGGCAGGCCTCCATCTTCTGCCCGAGCCGGCGGCGTCGAAAATCCGAAGTTCGGTCCCAACGTTCGCCTCAAAAGACCGGCGCTGCAACGCAAGTCTTGAAGTCTGGTTAAGAGGGGACTGAAAATACGCGGGTGCGCGGGGAGAATTCCGCCACGCGGCAGGGGCGAACCAGACTGGTATCGGCCGCCCCGCCGACGAGAATGCAGGCCTGAACGGACACGACCCGGCAACGGAGGTGAACCGAGGACGTCGATCAAAGCCGATCGAGCGGACAGGGAACGGCCTTGCGCTCGCACTTGCGACGGTAGACCCGCTCCCAGCGCGACAACCGCCCGCGCTCGGTGAGCCGCGCGACGAGGGTGCGGAAGAAGTCCTTCTTCTTCGGCTTCTTGTCGAGCCGCTTGAATCGCTTCTTCTCGGGCTTCGTCATGAAGCAGCCGATGCACGCGTCTCCCTCGCCCCGGAACTTGCACACGCCGATACAGGGCGAAGGCGCCTTGGCCCACCGTTTTGTCACGAACATCCCCTGGAGCCGATCTAACGAAGAACGCGCGAGAAGCGGTTGCAGCTTTCACAATCTCCGCGCGAGCGAAGAATGCCCCTTTGATCGCCGATCTCGGGCTGCTATTAAGGCTGATGAGAATTGTCAAGTTTTGGAATGGTTCCAGATCACCGCGCCTTCGACGGCGGTCGCCGGAACCAGCGACGGACGAGAACATGAGCGCAGCATTCGCCTATGCCGAGCCGGTCGAAGTCGGCGGCAAGGTTCTTCCCTTCGAGCGACCGGGCAGCAGTGCTCTCTGTCCGACCGTGGCGCAGCGTGTGCCGCAGCTCACCGAAGAGGATCGTGACCGGCTGAACCGGCTCCGGTGGTTCGCGCTGAAGAGCCGTCTGGCGCCGCGGTCCGACGTCGAGCGGGCCTGCCTGGTGTTCTCGGCCCAGGCTTCGCCGAGCGTCGAGCAACTGGCCACCATCTTCTTCCGCGCGCTCGGGGAATATGCGACTCGCGATCTCGCCATCTACCGGCCCGGTGCCCGGCACCCCTCGGAGGACGAGATCTGGCTGCTGCGGGTGATGTCGGCCTGGCGAGACGGCGAACGCAAGGCCGGCTCGGCTTTGATCGCCTGGCGGGTCGTGCCGGCCGGCCGCCGCTGGCTCCGCTTTCTCGCCGAAGCGATGTCGTCGCGGCTCTGATCTGCCGAACGGGAGTGCGAAATGGCCAGAGCCGTCGCGGCGAACTGCCTTTCCCCGCCAGCCAGTCCGCCTCCCACCGCTTTTCCCGTTCGATGGTCGGCTCGTGTTCTCATGGGGCGTTCGATCCGAGCGCCTTGCACCGGTAGCCCCCAAGACGTTCCGCCCGTCGCCTCCGGGCTTTCCTGTCACACTCCCTGCCCTCCCCATGGAAGTCGTCGCCGGTGCCAAGCTCCCCGGGGCACGGTCGTGCGCGGTTCCATCTCGTGTTTCCAAGCCCCCGCCAATCATGGCCGCAAAACGAGCCCGCCGGGGCTTTCATTCTTTTTAGAACTATTCTAGAGAAGGAACCCGAGGGCGCCTTGCGGCGTCTTTCGACCGATTGAGTGAGCAAAGAAGGAGAACGTCATGGCTCTCGTGGCCGCGAAAATGGAACCGACCGCCAAGGAAGAGATCGTCGAGGGCCTGACGCAGGCGCTGGCCGAAACCGCCGTCGAGACCATGAAGGCGCAGAACTTTCATTGGAACGTCACCGGTATGGCCTTTGGCCCGCTGCACGAGCTGTTCCAGAAAATGTACGAAGACCATTTCGAGGGCCAGGACTTCCTCGCCGAGCGCATCAAGGCGATGGATGCCCATGCCGAAGGCCGCTTCAGCGTGTTTCTGTCGCGCAGCACGATCACCGAGCATGACGGCAAGGCCGACGCGAAGACGATGATCGAGATTCTCCTGAAGGATCAGGAAACCCTCTCCTCGACGCTTTCGGCCCTGGCCGCAGTTGCCGACCAGCACGGCGACTATGCCACCAACGACATGGCGACCGCCCGCATCGAGGCCCACGACAAGTTCGCGTGGATGCTCCGGGCCCACCTGCGCAGCAACCCGGCCTGAGCGGCAGGACCGCGCTTCGGCGTTCACCGTCCTCAGGGCGGCGACCAAAGGTTCGAGATTTTCGAGCCCCGTTGGCCCTGCCGGCGGGGCTTTTGCGTGACCGAACGTCGACGACACGCGGCAGCATGAGCTGCGTTCAGCGGCCCAGCGCTCGCCCGGCCGCCGCCAAGCCCCATTCGAGGAGGTGCTCGGCCTCGTCGCGGCTCGCCGCCTCGACGTAGCATCTGAGTTCCGGCGCGTTGCCGGAGGCGCGGTAGTGGACGGTTTCACCGGAGACGAGCGTGATCCGAACTCCGTCGAGGCGATCGACCGCGGCGACCTCGCCCACCCCTGAGAAGAAGTCGCGTCTGAACGGCTCTTCTCCGGCGAGCCGGTCGAGCAGCGCACCACTCTCGGCGGTGGGAACCTCCTTCAGCCGGTGCGCGGCGGAAAAGCCGGCGTCGAGGCGTTCGACGATGCCGGCAAGCGGCGATTTCGTCGCCGCCATCTCGGCGAGGACGGCCAGGATCGGCAGGAGGCTGTCGCGGGTCGCAAGGGCGGACAGCCGCCTTCCATCCCGCTCTACAGTCGAGCCGAGCAGCAGCCCGCCATTGGCCTCGAAGCCGACGATCCCCGCTTCGCCTTGAGTTGCCGCCTCCTCCATCCCCGCAATGACGAAGGGACTGCCAACCTTGGTGCGTCGGACGGTCCGGGCGATGCCGGACCTTTCGATCGCCGAACCAGAGGTAACCGGGGTGACGATGGTCGACAGGCCGAGATGGCGGGCGGTCAAGAGCCCGATGACGTCGCCGCGCAAGACGGTGCCGTCGGCATCGGCGACCAACGGCCTGTCGCCGTCGCCGTCGGTGGAGACGAAGGCGTCGCAACGTCCCTCGCCGGCCCACTGCCTCAGAAGAGCGACGTCCTCCGGCCGGTGCGCCTCGGTGTCCACGGGAATGAAAGTGTCGGCCCGGCCATAGGGGACTGGCTCGGCGCCGAGCTTTTCCAGCACCTCGACGAGGACGTCGCGGGCGACGGAGGAGTGCTGGTAGACGCCGACCGTCAGGCCGGACAGGGCCTTCGGCCCGAAGAAGTCGGCATAGCGCGCGACGAAGGGCGCCGCCACGTCGAGCGCTGCGGCGGGGCGTTGCCACTCGGCCATCGCCTCGAATTCGAGCAGGTCGTTTTCGTGGAGCGCTGCAAAGGCTTCCAGGATGCCAGCCTCGTCCGCCTTGCCGATTTCCCCCGTCGGGAGATAGAATTTCAGCCCGTTGCGATCATCGGGGATGTGGCTGCCGGTCACCATGATGGCGGGGGCCTGGCGCTCCAGGGCCGCCAGTGCCAATGCCGGTGTCGGCACGGCGCCGCAGTCGATGGGCTCGAACTTGGCCGCCTCGGCGGCCGCGAGCACCAGCGAGGCAATCTCAGGGCTACTCGACCTGAGGTCTCGTCCGACCAGCACATGCCGTGAGGCGGTGGCGAGATTGTCGACGTCGAGATAGCGCAGAAAGGCGAGGCTGTAGCCATAGCTCGGCCAGCCGAGAAGATCGGTTACGAGGCCACGCAGACCGCTGGTGCCGAATTTCAGGCTGGTCATGTCAGTCCTTCTCGCTCACCGCCGGCGGCCCCCTGTCGGCGCGTCAGCTGCGCGCATAGACGTCCTCGATGCGCACGATGTCGTCCTCGCCGGTATAGCTGCCGACCTGTACCTCGATCAATTTGAGGTCGATCTTGCCGGGATTGTGCAGGCGGTGGATGCAGCCGATCGGCAGGTAGGCCGCCTCGTTCTCATGATAGAATTTCGTCGACCCGTCGATGGTCACTTCCGCGGTCCCATGAACGACCACCCAGTGCTCGGCCCGGTGATGGTGCCGCTGCAACGAGAGCCGGCCGCCCGGCTTGACGCAGATGTGCTTCACCTGGAACCGGTCGCCGATGTCGATGCGCTGATACCAGCCCCAGGGCCGGTGGATGCGCATGTGCTCGCCGGCCTCCCGGCGACCGGCCTTCTTCAGCTCGGCGACGAGGGTCTTCACCTTCGGCGCAGCCGCCATGGAAGAGACCAGCACGGCGTCGTGGGTGGTGACCACCACGACGTCATCGAGGCCGAGGACCGTGGTCAGCGCCTCTTCGGATCGCACGAAGCTGTTCCGCGTATCGATGGCGACGACGTCGCCTTCGAGCCGGTTGCCGTTTGCGTCCTTGTCCTTGACCGCATGGAGCGAATCCCAGGAGCCGATGTCCGACCAGCCGAATTCCGCGGCGAGCACGCCCCCGAGCCTGGTCTTTTCCATCACCGCATAGTCAATCGAGATCGTCGGGGAGGCGGAGAAGGCGGCCGCATCCAGCCGGATGAAGTCGAGGTCGCGCGTCGCCTTTTCCGCCGCCTCCCGCGCTGCGGCGAGAACGTTCGGCGTGAAGTGCTCGAGTTCCTTCAGCATCACTTCCGCCGAAAAGGCGAAGTTGCCGGAATTCCAGACATATCCCTCGGCGACATATCCTTCGGCGGTCGCACGGTCCGGCTTTTCCACGAAGCGCTCGATCGACCGGGCGCCCTCGCCGAGATCGTCTGCGCCGGGATGGATGTAGCCATAGGCCGTCGAGGCATGGTCCGGCGTGATGCCGAGAGTCATGATCCGGCCGGTCGCGGCGACGGTGGCTGCCTTGCGGACCGCGTCGAGAAAGCCGGCCTCGTCTCGGATGACGTGGTCCGAGGCGAGCAGCAGGCAGACGCCGCCGGTCCCCAGCCGCTCGGCGAGAACCGCACCGACGGCGACGGCCGCCGCGCTGTCGCGGCGCTCGGGCTCGAGCACGATCTCGGCCTCGATCCCGAGACGCGAAAGCTGCTCGGCGGCGATGAAGCGGAAGTCGTTGTTGGTGACGACGATCGGCCGGCCGAAGCCTTCGCCCACCACCCGCCGCAACGTCGCCTGAAAGGCCGAGAGACCGTCGTCGAAAAGCTCGATGAACTGCTTGGGCATGGTATCGCGCGACAATGGCCAAAGCCGCGAGCCGGCGCCGCCGGCCATGATGATCGGGATGATTGTCGGCGATGGAGCCATGAAAGCGTCACCCGTAGTGGTTCGACCGGATCGGCGGAACGCGCCGGGCGAGGAATAACGCGCCGGACGCAAGCTTTCCATAGCATACGCGACACGGAGCCGAGGATGGCCGGCTCGGATCATGGTGAACGCGATCGACGCAGCCCGGCAATAGGCGGACAACCGGAACCGCTTGCCCGATCACGCTGATTTACGTTGCGTAAAGTAGAAGATCGGGGATACCTTTTCCCCGGCATATGCTCCCTCGTCTCGGCCCGTCCGGCTCAGCCCCCGGCAAGAAGCAGTCTCGGCTTTCCATTCCGACGAAGGTGCGATGCCGGCCAGGGAGGAGAAAATGGATCGCCGATGATCGGATCTGGATCGATTTGGCGCGATAGCGGGATGCTCCGCTCGCGCCGTTCCGCACCGTCCTCATTGCCCTGTCCCCGGTCGGTTCCCTGGTCCGCCGCGGATGTGAACGCTCCCCGTTTTTCCACTTGTGAGGCCTGAATCCGATGCCAAAGCACAGCAACGCCTTCCTCGCTGGCACGGCGCTCTGCCTGCTCGTCGGCGCGTCGACCCCGCTCGAGGCGCAGCTGAGCGACGCGATCAATGACGCCATTCTCGGCGGTGCCGCCCCGCAGCCGCAGGTTCAGAACCCGCCGAGCGAGCAGCCCTCCGAGCAGCCGCCCGCGGCGAGCCAGCCTCCGGCCTCCGATCAGCCGCCGGCGGCAAGCGCGCCGGAACCGCAACCCGACCCCGGCGCCCAGGCGAGCCCCGAGCCGATCTCTCCGCCGGCGGCAGACCAGGCGGCACCTGCCGTCGCAGCGCCGGCCTATGCGAGCGATCCCGGACCTGTCGCAGGGCCGGGCGCACCCGTTCTCGCCCGCCTGTCGACCGGTGACGAGCCTTCGCTCGGAAACGGCATCCGCGTCTCCCAGGACGACATTTCCAACGGCACCGTCGGCTTCCGCCAGATCATGGAGATCGGCCGGCACCTGTTCACCCAGTCCTTCACCGCCGTCGAAGGCTATGGCGAGGGGCCGACCGGCCCGCGCGAGAAGAAACGCCACCAGATCGGCGCCAGCGGCGTCGGCCCCATGGCCGCCTTCCTGCAGGTGCCCTGGATGCGCGTCCATGGTCTCGACGCCCAGGCCTGCCTCGAATGCCACAACGTTTCCGGCTTCGAGACGCCGGCGGGCGGCGCGACGCCGGGCCGCACCGTGCGGCCCGACCGGGTTTCCGGCGCGGGCGCTGTCACCTCGGCGGCGATCATCAACCCGCTCCTGGAGGATCCGGCGCCGAAATGGGTGGTCGACGCCTTCTATGAGCGCGGCGTCGCCGATCCCGGCAACATGTATGCCGTCTTCCTGCGTAACCCGCCGCACATCTTCGGCGCCGGTTATACCCAGAAGCTCGCCGAAGAGATGAGCTTCGACCTTCTCGCCCAGCGCCGCGCCGCGATCGACCTGGCGGCGCAGAATCGCGGCCAGTGGTACGAAATCCGACTGAACTCCAAGGGAACGGATTTCGGCCGCTATCAGGTCCGTGTCGATGCCGGTGCGCCGAGGCCGGGTGAAAACCTGCAGCCCTGCGGTGACGAGCCGAGCCTCGTCGAACGCTGCGACCGGATCGAAGGGGTGAGTGAGGACTTCCTCGTCCGGCCGTTCCAGTGGAAGGGCATCGCGTCGAACATGCGGAACTTTGTCCGCGACGCCCTGAACTTTCATTTCGCCATGGTCCCGACGGAACTCATCGCGGCGGGCGCCGATCCCGACCCCGACGGTGACGGCCTCGTCGACGAAGTGTCGATCGGCGAGGTCACGGCGCTGACGACCTTCGCCCTCGGCGCGCGTCCTCCATCGAGTTTCGAGCCCTCCGCAGGCGCCGAAGCGGCGCAGGTGGCCCGTGGCCGCGACATCTTCGAAGGCCGGGCCGGCCTCGATGCCTCGGTGGCCTGCGTCACCTGCCATCAGGCGTCGAAGACCATCCTCAACCCCGTCGTCAGGGTCCACGATCCGCGGCAGGATCGCGAATCGATGCGGGTCGTCGCACGGGAATCCAGCAATCAGGCCCCCGCCCTGACGGTGACCGACAACGGCGTCGGCCTCGGCCAGGCGGCACCGCGCGGCCTGCTCCTGCCGGTCGAGCAGGAGTTTCTCGAGGGCGGCCAGACGCCGGCGAAGGAACGGGCGATCCAGGGCCAGTCGGGGGCGCAGGAATCGGCCGGCCGCCGGCCGCCGAACGGCGCCGCCTTCGCCTTCAACCTCAACATGAACACCCCCTTCGAAGAGCGTGTTTTCCAAGCATTTCAGCCGCGTCTGCCGTCGGACACGACAGGCAGCATCGTCGTGCCGCTGTTCTCGGATTTGAAGCGGCACCGGATGGGCCGCTGCCTCGCCGACGTCATCCACCAGCAGACCGACCGTGCGGGCGTCTTCGTCAAGCGCGACGAATTCGTCACCCGGCCGCTCTGGGGCCTCGCCGATACCGGGCCGTGGCTGCATGACGGCCGCGCGCTCAGCCTGCGGGATGCGATCCTCAAGCACTCCGATCAGGCATGCCCCGACGACGGTTCGGGCTATGTCAGCGAGGCGAATGCGACGGTTTCCGCCTTCCAGGCGCTGCCTGCCCAAGACCAGGATGCGCTGCTCGCCTTCCTGCGCACGATGCGGCTGCCGCGCGATGCGTCCTTCGACAGCGTCGACCAGAATCGCTGAGACGCAGACCCGGCGGGCCCCATCGCCCGCCGCAAACTGCCCCTCCCGCCCTGCATCGACAGCGACGCCCGATCCGGTTTCCGGGTCGGGCGTCGGCATTTTCGGACTCGACCAAGGATTTCGCTCTGGCGCTTCCACTCCGGTCTCGACAGCCAGCGAGCTCGACCTTGAGGAGACACACGATGCGCTCGACACTTTCGACCACAGCCCTTCTGACCGCCGCCCTCTCGATGAGCACGGCCCTCGTTCCCCAGACCGCCGGCGCCGACGGCTACTACGGCCCGAGCGCCAGTGCCGGAGAGATCAACCGCGTGATCCAAGGTGGGGCCGGTTATGGCCGCGGCCATGTCGGCTCTGCCGCTCGCTTCCACGGCGGCTACGGCGGCCATGGCCAGTATTCCGGCTACGTCTCGCGGGACTACGGCCACGGCAGCTACCATGTCGGCAACCGCTACGGTCACGACGATTACGGCCATAGCAGCGGCGGCTACGGCTATGGCCGTGACGTTTCCGACCTCGACGACTATTCCGTTCATTCGAGCCGGGCCGGCCAGCTGGTCTATCGCTATCAGACGATTTCGCCCTTCGCCCCGGAGATCGACTATGCCGAGCCGGCCGAGCCGACCCACGACATGCAGGCCGAGCTGGCGGGTCCCGAGCCGCGCAGCGACGTCGGCCGCCCGATCCTCTTCGCCTCGGGCAGCCACGAGCTCTCCGAAACCGCCGCGGCGGATCTTAATCGCATCGGCAACATTCTTCTCGCTTACGCCGAGACCGACGTTCGCATCCTGCTCGCCGCCTATACCGACGCCACGGGTACCCGCGGGCAGAACGAAGCGATCTCGCTGAAGCGCATGGCAGCAGTGAAGGTCTATCTGGCCGACAAGTTCGACATTCCCCTGGACCGCTTCGTCGAGGCTCCCTTCGGCGAGACGCCGGCGCCGGGCATCGAAGATCCGCTGGCAGGCGAGAACCGGCAGGTGGTCGTCGCTCTGCTCGGCCTCGATCTCGACGCCCCGTCGCCCGTCGCCGATGCCGGCAGACCGGTGCCCGCCCAGGTGTCGAGCTACCGTTCGGCCGATCGCCCCGAGCCAACCTGCAGCGTTCCCGCCTATCCCCATGCCGGCTACAAGGTCGAAGGCCGTCTCGCCGCGGTGGGCTTCCAGGATCTCGACGACTTCGGCGGCGGCCGCGTCGTCCAGGTCTGCAAGGTCGGTCACTGAAACCGACAAACGGGGCGAGCCGGAAATCCGACCGCCCCTTTTTGCCGCGACAGTGCCTGATCCACGGGCCGTCCACCCGCCAGTGACGCAGGGCGGCCCACAAGCCTCAGGATGAAGACCACCCTGGAACACGAGGGAATGCGACGTTCCGTTCCAGGATCTCCGAGTTCGTAAGTCTGCCTCCCCCAGATCCACTTTCCCGACGGGTTCCAACTGCTCGACTTCGTGGTAGAACTCCGATGGGGCATTGAGGACGTAACGACAATGCGCGGGGTCAAAAACCTGGGAGTTCTCCTACGTCATGTCGGAGTTCTGGCGTCGATCTTCTTCGCGGCTCCCGCGCCACACGCCAATGGCGAAGAGAGATTGCGCCCCGGCGCGCCCGTCATCGACACCGTACGCACCCAGGTGACAGCCGCCATCGCCGGCATCCTGACTTCGAACTGCATCGCCCCCGACGCTCCGCGCCCATACGACCTCACCTATCTCGGCCTTCCCGCCGGCGACCCGCACGTGTCTGAGAGCCTCAGGTCGCGCATCAACGGCGCGCTGCAGGATGCCATCCGCGGATCGGGCCTGGCGATCAACGTCAACGCCGCCGAGAACGCCCGCGCACTGCTGCCGATCCTGAGCTTCGGCGCCGAAAGCGGTCAGCTCGAGCAGATGGTCAACCGGCTCTACGCCTCGACCTTCGCCGTCGCCGTGCAGGTGACCCGGCCGAATGTCGACGTCTCCCGGCTCACCATCGCGATCTTCGCCCGCTCCGAAGGTGGCTCCTACAGCTGCAATCGGACCGTCGGCATCAATCTGCACATGCCGTCCTTCACGGTGATCGGCGACTTCAGGAGTTCGAGCGCCGATCTCGTCGAACTTGCCGGTGCCTATCAGGCCGTGCTGGCGGCCGTCGCGCCGAAGCTTTCCACCGCCACCAGCCTGACCTTCCAGCCGGACGTGCACGTCGACGGCAACTGCGGCCTGTCGGAGCGCGCTGCCGACACCTTCACCACGGCCTATTTCCAGATGCAGCAGGGCGAACTCGCCGCCTGGCTCGACGGCAAGTCGCTGCCGTCGCTGGTGATCGGCGGCGGCGGCAAGAGCGACGGCATCGTCATGGATGTCGACTATCGCCTGCCCGACAAGGACGGCCGCATCGTCGACCTGACGATCACCATCCGCACCGGCAACACCGTTCTGGCCCGCCGGCAGGTACTCGCCGTCGCCGACCCGGGCATGCTCGACGGCTGCCGGCCGGAGACCGTCGTCGAGGCCACCGCCGCAGCGGCGCCGCCTGCCGCCACGAGCTCGGCACCCGCCGCCCCGCCGACCGATGCGCAAGCTGCACCGGAGGCAGGCCCAGCCGCAGCCGTTCCCGGCCCGACCGAGAAGTCCGTCGCCGAAAATGGCGGTGCACCGGCCGTGGCCGACGAAAACGCCGGCGCCGACGACGGCCGCCCGCCGCAGCGCCACCTCTTCATCATCGCCAATCACGACTATCGCTATGCCGAGGACGTGCGCTTCGCCGCCAACGACGCGAGCGCGGTCGAAAAGCTCTTCGTCGAGCAGTTCGGCCTCGCCCCGGCCAACATCACCCGTTACGAAGACCTGACGACGGGCGAACTGCGCTATCTCTTCGGCGATGCCGACAAGCCGGGGACGATCGGCAATCAGATCTCCTCCCCCGACGCCGAGGTCTATGTCTATTTCGTCGGCCACGGGTCGCGCTCTTTCATGGGCGGCGGCAACGACAGGACCCCTTATCTCCTCGGCATCGACAGCCGGCCGGACCGCCTCGACCTCACCGGCTACGATCTCAACACCCTGATCGGCCAGCTCGCCGCCATGCGCGAGAAGGCCTTCCCGCGGGGCCGCGTCGTCGTCATGCTGGAGAGCTGCTTTTCCGGTCGATCCGACGCCGGCGACCTCGTCACCGGCGTCAGCGCGCCGACCTCCGGCGAGGCGCCCGTGCTGAAGGCCGAAAAGGGCGTGACGCTGATCGCCGCCGCCCATTCGGATCAGGTCGCCGTGTGGGATCCGGAGTATCGCCACGGCATCTTCACCGATGCGTTGGTCTCGGCACTCTATGGCGAGGCGGACGAGACGCGTTTCGGCGGCAATGCCGACGGCCGCGTCACCGTCGCCGAACTCGAGGGCTTCCTCGACACCCGGATGTCGCGGCGGATCAAACAGCTGCGCCCGGAATTCCGCCAGACGCCGGAGATCGACGGCGCGGCGGCATCGAGCGTTCTCTTCACCCTGCCGGAAGACGGAGTCGGCCGCGAGGAAGCGACCGAGCGCGAGCACTACGAGCTCCTGACCGCGCGGGAAATCCTGGAATCGAAGGACCTCGGCGGCGTCCAGCCCTATTTGCGCGGCTGCGTCTACTGCCCGCTGAAGGACGAGCTGCGCGACCTCGCCCAGACCGAACGCCGCCGCGAGGCAATCTGCCGGGCCGAGGAGCGCCATGCTGCCGAACTCCTCAAGAAGGGCAGCGCCCTGGAGATCGGCGCCTATCTTCAGAGATGCGAATGCTGCGGCAATCGCGAGCCGCTGGAAAAGCGTGTCGCCGAACTGAAGCAGCCGGACCCGGCGGCGCTGAAAGACGAGGCGCTGTGGGCCGCGGCCGAAAAGGACGCCACGCTCGACGCCTTCTGGTACTACGTGCAGAACTGCGAGGAATGCACCCGCAAGCGCGATGGCGAGAAGAAGGTCGCCGGGATCTGCCAGCGCGCCCATGAGACCGTCGATGCGCAGTTTCCCGCCGATCGGTCCTATGACGGTCTCATCCGCTACCTGGCGAGTTGCAACGATCTTCCCGCCGTCTGCGGCTCCTGCCGGAAGATGGGCGAGGCGATCAAGCTCGTCTCCGAGATCGAGAGCCGGCCGGACTTCGCCACGCGGGGCACGGCGAGCCAGCCGGGAACGAGCGCGCCCGAACGGGCGGTGGCCGCCGAAAGCGAAGATCTCAAGGCCTACAAGACGGCGATGGCCTCCACCGATTCGGCCGACTACGACGAATTCCTCGCCCGCTTTCCAACCAGCGTCTACGGCCCGGAGATCAAGGAACGGCTGACCAGCCTGCTGGCCCAGGAAGCCACCTGGGAGGAAGTCTCGAACGCCCACACCGTCGAGGCCTATCGGCGCTACGTCCTGCAATATCCGAGCGGCAAGCATCTGCGCGAAGCCCGCGACAGGATCGAGATGCTGCAGGACGAGACCGACTGGCAGCGGGTGCTGGTCGAGCGCAGCCGCGACGCGCTGGCGGAATATCTGCGCAAGCGTCCGACGGGTCGCTATGCCGACCATGCCCGCCAGCTCGTCCGGGAGTTCGACGAGAAGGGCTGACGGGCGAAGCAACGTCGGGCCGCCCGGAGCGGCCCGCAGGCGGCTCGGCCCGCCACGACCATCGAGTGATACCACGAAGGGGTATGAGTATGGGGCAGCCCGACACGCTCTTCACCTGGTCCGAAACCGCCCGGTCGGAATTCGACGCGCTCGTCGACGGCACCGACGCCTCCGACCGGTTTCGGCTCGCCCTCGCCCAGATGATCGCCAATGGCTGGGGCGCCAATCGCGACAAGCCGGTCTGGGCGCTGGCAGGCGCGCTGGCATTGTTCGGCGAGACCGGGGCGGGTCTCGCGAGTTCGCTCGACTTCCTCTGGCTGCCGGCGAACAAGGTGTTCTCCCACCTTGCCGGCTGCCGCCATCCGGCGGTTTCCGCCAACGAGAGCGGCTCCTATCATCTGAAGCTTCCCGGCGGCGGCCTGATGCTCGACCGGTTCCGGCTGAAGCTCCTGCAGAAATATCTGGAGTTCCTGATCAGTTGCAACGGCTTTGCCCATTCCGGCGAGGTCGCCGCCCTGCTCGACGCCTGCCTGAAAGGCGGACTCGCCGACAGGTCGACGACCGACACGGCGGTGAAGACGATCGCCAAGATCCTCTACCGCTACCGGGCCGACCACTTCGACGACGGCCACGCCACCTCGGCCTTCTCGATCCTCAGGGCCTATCTCGCCGGGGTCGGCGACGTGATCACCGACGACACGGTGTTCGACTTCTGGTCGGCCGACACCAACGGCCACTTCAAGACTTATCAGGCGAGCTACTTCGCGCTGAAGGACTATGTCGACGCCCTCGCCGATGCCCGCTCGCGGGCGGCGATGCGCCGGGCGGGCGAGATCGACGCGCCGGGCGTTGCAGGCGAGCTCTCCGTCGACTTCGTCGATCCCTTCGACGTCGAGGAAGAGGACGCGGCGACGGGCGACATCGCCGAGGACGTCGAGCAGGTGGCCGCCGACGGAAGCGGCCGTGGCGGCCGCGAGGATGCGGCCATCGCGGCACTGAAGGCGATCGCCGAGAGCGAGGTCAAGCTGATCAAGAAGCGCGAGGAAATGCTCGCCGCACCGATCGCCTCGGCCGGAGCCTTCGGCTGCAGCCTGCCCCTCGCCACCCTGAGGCTTCTCGCCTTCCACCCGATCCAGTCTGCGCTTTCCAATTCACTGAGGACAGGCAAGGCAACGCTTTCGCTGAAGGAGCGCGTCACCTGCGTCGAAGCCCGGCGCTACGGCGATCTCATCGGCGAGGTGGGCGAACTCGAAGCCGCCATGACGGAATGGCTGAAGATCGCCTTCGCCGTCAGGTCCGAGGAAGCGACGGGCAACGCCCGTGCCGATGCCATCCGCGCCGAGGGCGCGCAGCTTCTGAAATCGCGGCGAAGCCAATCCCTGGCAAGGCCGCGCGAAGAACTCGCGACAGCCTTCGCCAGGGTGGAGCGGGCTCTGATCGCGCTTGCCACGACGCTCGGCGCCTTCCGCGCCGCCACCCGCGGCCGGGCGGGACCGAACGGCGATCTCGACGCCGGTTTCGAGGCCGACCGGGCGAAGTTCGCGGCACATCTCAGCCGCCTCTACGCCGATTGAATTCTTCGCCGCCGGCGGCCGACCTGCCGACGCGGCGGCTGCAAAGACGACCGTTCCGCCGGAGACCGAAGGTCCCGCAGAGGACCATGCTGAAAGGGATAATGCAGTGACAATCCGCCTCCCCCCGATCACATCACCGGAGCTTCTCATGGAGGCCGAACGCCGCTTCGTCGATCGCCGCGCCACCCGCGATCTTGCGGGGCATGGCGCCGAAAGAGCCGAGGGCGCCGGCCGTCTCGACGTCGCCGCGTTTCTGGCCGGGCAGGCGAGCGAGACACCCGGGACGCCGATCCCGCTCGGGCTGCTGCGGCTGCGGCGACAGTATCTCCAGGGCCGAAGCCTCGCCTTCTCGACGGTCGCCCGCGCCGCCAGCACCGAAACCGACGTCGCCCGAACCATCGGCGGCTTCCGGCTCGAGCTCGTCGAGGAGAGCGACGCCTGCTTCGTGATCGTTTCTCCCAATGCGGCCGGTGAGTTGCCCCGTCACCTTACCTTGATCCACGAAGAAAAGAGATTGTCACTCGACATTCCCTTAGGTAATTCTATCGGGGGCGTCCTGCAGATCGGGCTCGACCCCGGAGCAGCCGACAACTTCCGAACGATCGAACTCCTGAAGGATCCCAAGACGGAGATCTATCTTTCGTAAGTGAAATGAAATCGCCGCGTTTTCTCTCCGGAACTTGAGTTGTCTGGCGGGAGAGCTGCGAGGAAGGTATCGAGACGAACCGGATGCGAGCGCTTGAAACCCTGCGTCAATTCGCGCACAGTCCGGCTTCCGACCCCGTTTTCGATGCGGCGCGTTTCGCGGCGAACGGCAACGCGCGAAAGTGTATGCGTGTCATCATTCCGACAACGGCCAAGCCGGTCGAGCTCCGGGCCATCAAGCGCCGTCCGCGGGTTCCCGCGAGTTACATGGCGATCGCCGGCGACTTCCGCCCCCTCGCCCTTTCCTCGGACTACCACCGCTTCGTCAACGGCCCGCTGCGCCTCGTCGTGACGGACCTGCCCTCCACCGAACTCAGCCTTTCCGACGGGCTCGACTGCGGTCGATCCTGGGAATTGCCCGTGCTCATCGCCCATCTGGTCGAGGCCGCCGGGCGATTGGACGAACGCGATCCGACGCTCGTCTGGGCGACCGGGATGGTCGATGCGGATCTCAATCCCCAGACCGCCGACTACCACGTCCCGCTGAAGCTCGAACTGTCGCGGCCGCTGTTTTGCGAAGCCGCGGCCAATGGGCTGAAGGCGGTGATGGTCGTTCCGCCGCCGCAACACCGGCAAGAGCGCGGAGAGATCGAGGCCTTCGCCGCCGAATTCGGCGCCGAGCTGACGGTCGCCGCCTCGCTGGCAGATGTGCTGGCGGCATTCGGCATCGAGATGGACGGCGGTTCACCGGATCTCGTCGAAGACGGGACCGCCGACACGCGACATGCACCGGATGGCCGCAGCGCTGCATCAGGCGGTTCCACCGAAGCCGGCCGGAGCATCCGATCGGAGCGCGGCCGCCTGATCCTCGGCCTCGGCGGCGGCACCGCCCTCCTCGCACTCGCCGCCGGCAGCGCGCTTTTCTTCTCTGAGCATTCCACTCCCGCTCTCGATACGGGTCACCAGCCCGAACGGGCCACCATCACTGCGACCGACAATCTCGCGGTGGACGGGCTCTATGCGGAGACCAGAGCGGCATGTCAGGAAAAAATCTACACCGGCGGACAGTTGGCGGTCGAGCCGGCCAGTCGTGTCGCGGGCGGCTTCACGCTGAAAGCGAGCGAGGGGCTCTGCGGCATCAGGCTGCGCAACCTCTCGGACCAGGCGCAGAAGCTTTTCGTCGATGCTCGGCTGACCAGTCTCGCCATCCCGGGCGGGGCCTCTGTCTTGTCCGGCGGGGACCTGTCGTCCGGCGAGGCCACACTTCTCTACTTTGCCCGAACGCCGACCCGGATCGAGGCCGACGCGAGGACGCGCGATTCCAGCGGACAGGAAAGCCAGGTTTCGATCGCGATCAGATAAACGGCCGGCTTCCGGCAACCTGGGAGATGGGAAAATCGGCATGACCGCAGGATACCGCTCCGATAGGCGTTCCGTCCGGTCGCGCCGGCTGCGGACCATCTCCGCCGGTCTCGCCAGCCTCCTCGCGTGCCTCTCGCCGTGCCTCTCGCTCCCGGCGCTTGCGCAGAGCGACGTCAACGCCATTCTCGGCGGCGAAACGCCGGCCGCAGTCGAGGACGCCGGTACGCCCGGCCTTCACTCCTCGCCCTTTCCCAGCACGGCTGGACAGCAGGCGAACGTCCCAGCGCAGGAACAGGCCGCGCCAGCCGCTCCGATCCGTCCCGGCAACGACGAGCGCTGGTTGAACAGCGCGCACCCGGTCGAGAACCTCTCGGTGATCTCGGTGCACCCGCTGCCGGGCGAAAAGTGCCAGGACGTTCTCTTCGATGTCCGCCCGTCGACGAGGGTCCGCCACAGCCCGAACGTCGACGGCACGCTGGACTTCGATCTCGGCGAACTCTGCCTTCTCGGCGTCCGCAACGATTCGGACCGGCGGACGGTCGTGGTGCGCGTCGGCGAAGAGCTGAAGACGGTCGCCATCGTTTCGGACAGCCGGCTGAATTCCGGCATCGCGCTCGGTCCTGGCCGCGAGATCATGACGCCGATCCGGCCGCTCGACGTCAAGGCCCTGACGATCAAGGTCGAGGCGGTGTGGGACGACGAGATCGACGCCGCCTCCCCGACCGTCGAGAGCTTCTCGCTGAGGCTGGTCAACAAAAGCAAACCCGGAAGCTGAGGAAACCTGCAATGGCACGCCCCTTCGACGAACCCTGCCGGTCCGGCAATGCCCGCAAGCGCCGCCTCGCTGCCTTCCTCACCGCCGCGATGCTCGGCACGGTGGTCTTCGCCTCGAACGCGTCGGCGATCGACTTCAAGCTGCCGGTGGAGGATTACGGCAAGGTCGTCCTGCCGCTCCGCCAGTCGCTCGGCGACGCCGCCCGCGACGTCGTCGACCGGCAGAACGTCTTCGAGCCGATCGGCCTGTTGCGCGACGACGATCCGATGCGCCGGCTTTCGCGAGCCATCGGGCGGCTCGATCTGAAGGTCGAGGAGAACGGCAAGGAATTCCTCTCCACCTGCACCGCGACGATCGTCGAAGGCAATCTGGTTCTGACCAACTACCACTGCATTCCAGGCTTTTCCGGCAAGGTGCTCGAGGCCTCGCTGCTGCTCGACTATTACGGCCCCGACAGCCAGACGATCCGCATCCCGGTGGACACGGCCCCGGTCGAGAACGATCCGAAGCTCGACTATTCCCTGTCGCGCCTTGCCGGTCCGCCTCCGGCCGATATCCTGCCGGTGCCGTTTTCGCGCGAACGGTCGCGACCGCTGGAACGCCTCACCATCGTCCACCATCCGGCCGGCCAGCCGAAGATGATGACGCAGTTCCGCTGCTATGCCGCCGACAAGCAGGAGGACGGTCCGCTCCTGCGGCATCGCTGCGACACGCTGCCCGGCTCCTCCGGCGCCCTGATCTTCAATTCGGACCGGCAGGTGGTCGGCATCCACCACTCGGGCGGCCTGAACGAAAACGATCCGTCGAGCTTCAACGAGGGCTCGAACACCGTCGACATCATCGGCGAAAGCGCCTTCCTCCACCTGCCTCCGGCATCGGGCGGCGACGCCTCCGCGCCCGTGGCGGCCGCTGCCCCGGCATCATCGTCGGGCACCTCCACGACATCGGCGGCCGTTGCCCGCCAACCGGCCGCCGCTGACCCGGCCATTACCCCGCAGCCGGCCTTCGGCGCGAGCCAGAACGAGGTGATCGGCGGCACCGGCTCGGCCAAACCATACAATGACATTCTCGGCCAGTGAGGCCGCTGGAAGCGCTCTAGCCCTTCCACTTCGAGAAACGACCGATCAACCGCATCAAAAGGCTGAGGACAATGGCAAGGATGACGGGTTCGACAATCGGAAGCGGCGAGGACCCGGCAAAGCCCGGTGCACCGCGCGCGAGCGCGCTGGCGCGGCTGCTTCTGGCGGCGATGATGGCTTCGGCGGCGCCATCGGCCTTCGGCATCGGATCGGTCGCTCTCGCCCAACAGACAAAGCCGCATCAGATGACGGAGCGGGCCGAGCGCATCATCAAGACCCTGCGCCCCGCCGCCCGCAGCCGCTATGACGACGCCGCCTACGCCAACCGGATCATCCAGATGGAGATCCCGCTTCCCGGCCGGGACGGCATGAAGAAGGTCATTCTGAACTACAACCATTCCGTCGACCTGGCCGTCTACTACGATTTCGACAGCTTCGACATCACCCGGGAAACGGCGGAGGTCCTCGACGATCTCGGCTACGCCCTGGAGGCAAGCGAGCTCGAAGGCAGCCAGTACCTCATCGCCGGCCACACCGACGCCGCCGGCAAGGACGCCTACAACCAGTGGCTTTCGGAAAGCCGGGCGCTTTCGGCCAAACGCTATCTGGTGAAGAATTTCCGCGTCGATCCTGACCGGCTGATCGTCGTCGGCTTCGGCGAGACGCGCCTTGCCGATCGTCGCCGGCCCCGCGACGGCATCAACCGCCGCGTCGAGATCACCCTGATCGAGGACGGCTATTCCGGGCCGACGGCCGAGCGCTTCGAGGCGCCGCGCGCCACCTACCACAAGGGCCCGGCGCCCAGTGCCGAGGATCTCGGCCTCGCCCAATACGGCGCCGCGGCTCCCCCGCCGGCCGTTGCCGACGACTGCGCGGGGACGGAAGGAATTGCCGACCCGCGGCCGGCCGACACCGGCCTCGACGACTTCGGCAATCGCCCGACCCCGGTTCCCTGCAGCGACGTTTCCGGCGAAGGCACGCAGCCATCGCCGGAGCCGATCGCCGCGGAGGCACCAGAGCCCGCGCCGAAGGCCGACACGGCGACGCCGGCGGTCTCTCCCCCGGCCAATCCCGCCGCCGACCAGAACTCGGCGATCGAAAATTGAGGGAGGGGCACGACGAACCACCACCAGACTGAGCCGCCCGGCACCTTGCCGAGCAGCCGATCCCCCCATCCCTCAGAACCAATGACAAGGAACCGGAGAGCCCCGATGAAGATGCTCGCAAGAACGACCGCCGCCGCGATGATCGGCCTTTGCACCTTGGCCGGTGCCGCGCATGCCGCCACCCTCAACGTCCTCGTCATGCAGGAGGACTGGGACACGGAGAGCCTGGCGCGCAACAACCGCATCCAGAATGCGGTGCTGTCGACGATCAACCAGACGCTCAATTCGCCTGCCTATCAGTCGCAGCTGCAGAAGTACGGCATCCAAGGCCTCGACGTCTATGACGAGACCGCGCTGACGCTGAACTTCTACCAGCAGGATCGTCAGCGCCGCACCGACGAGGAACTGATCTCGGTCGTGCGTTCCGTCGACAATCCCCAGATGGACTACGTCGTCCCCTACACGATCTATGCTCGCGCCGTGACGGACCCATACAGCGGCATCGTCAAGCTGCAGATGTCACTGAACTATCGCGCCATCGACGTGCGCAGCGGCCGCTTCGCCGGCGGCGACAATCTCGACCTCGACACCCAGGGCACCGCCTTTGCCGGTTGTGCCGCCGGCCTCAACGGCACGCCGGCCGATCCGCACTGTATCAAGGAGTTCGTCTCCCTGAACGGCGAGAAACTGGCCCGCAACGCCGGCAACAAGCTGGCCATTCAGCTTGCTGCACTCCTCGGCCGCAGCAGCGGCGGCGGCGGCTATTCGTCCGATGGCGGTCACGATGCCGGCACCAACGACGCCATCGACGGCGACGTCGCCGCTCTGCCCCGTCGCGGCGTCGGCGGATCGGGCTGCGACAATCCCCCGACCGTCTTCGCCGTCACCTTCCGCGGCTTCGAGCAGCGCCAGATGAACGCCGTCGAGGAGTACATGTCCTACTGGAAGTGCGCGCTCGATCTCGACGTCTCGAAGTCGGACTTCTCGGAGATCACCTTCTCCTACAAGACCCGCTCCGACCAGCAGCGCGTTCTGCGCAACGTCCGGCTGATGCTCGAGCTCATGGGCGTCGTCGCCGACCCGCAGACCCAAGGCTCGAACGAGATCGTCGTCGAGGCCCTCGGCGTCCGCGAGAACTGAGAAACGCAAGGCGCCCGCCGATCGGCGGGCGCCTCCGAACCCATGAACCGCCTTCCGTCCTTCGTTCCCGCGCCTTGGCCGCACGTTTTCGGAGCTTGAATCAGATGCGTAGGTTCGATCGCAGACCCCTTCGAGACCGGCGCCTTCATGGCCGCGCCCTGAAGAGCGTCGGCATTCTCGCAGCGACCCTGGCGGCCGGCCAAGGCAGCTTCGCAGCGAAGGCCCAAGAGAGTTTCGCCGAGGCCAGCCGGCAGATCGTTCCCGGCGCAGCGCCGGCACTGGCCACGACCCCGCTTCGCCTCGTCGATCCGACCCGCGTCCTCGTCACCCTCAGGAGCGGAGAAAATCGCGAAAGCCTCCGGATCGAGGCGGCACGGCGCCAGCGCGAGTCGGCCGGCGGATCGTTGGATGCGGTCGTCGCGGCGATCGAAGCGGGAACCGGCAGCAGCGGCCGAAGTCTCGTCGTGGCGCTGCCCGGATCGGCCCGCGAACAAAATGGCCGGGCCGCCTTCCCATCCGTTCCGGCCGGCGCCGGCGACTTCGTCACGAACATTGCGCCCGAAGCAGCCGCCATCGTCACGGCGCTTCGCCAGATGCCGCAGGTGGCCTCGGTCGAACCGAACATGATGCGCTTCGCCAATCAGGTCGCCAATCCCGCCGACGGTTTCAATGCGCTTTTGGGCATCGACCGTCCGCCGCCGACCGATGGCATCCGTTCGCCGAGCCCCGACGTCGGGGCGATCGATGCCATCATCGGCTCGGGCCGGGTCGGCGGACCGGCCAACATCGGGACGCCCCCCGCCCTCTCGGACGATCCGCTGTCGCAGCTGCAATGGCAGCTCCTCGACAATGCGCCGCAGGCGGCCGCTGACAGGCTCCCCGGCGGGACGGGCTTTCGCACATACCGGGCGGCGCATCGCCAGACCGACACCGCCGGCCCGATTGTCGCGATCATCGACACCGGCCTCGTCGCCAGTCATCAGGATCTCGCCAGAAACAGGATCCTCCCCGGCTACGACTTCATCTCCCTCGACCTCGTCGCCAATGACGGCGACGGCCGCGACAGCGATCCCGCCGACCCGGGCGATGCGACGACTGCGGGTCTCTGCTTCACCGGATCCCCCGCCACCGCCAGCACCTGGCACGGCTCGCACGTCGCCGGCATCGCCGGGGCGGTCGAAGGCGACAACCGGCTCGGCATCGGCCTTCCCGGCGTTGCCGTGCGCATCGTGCCAGTGCGCGTCCTCGGCCGATGCGGCGGCTTCGATACCGACATCATCGATGCGCTGCGCTGGGCAGCCGGCGTGTCCGTGGCCGGCGTGCCGAGCAATCCGAACCCAGCCAAGGTGATCAACATGTCGCTCGGCGGGCCCGGCGCCTGTCCGGCCGCCTATCAGGCGGCGGTCGACGACGCGCTGGCGGCTGGCGCGGTGGTCGTCGCCGCCGCCGGCAACAGCGCCGAGGATGCCCGCCAGTCGTCGCCGGCAAGCTGCGCCGGCGTCATCACCGTCGCCGCCTCCGACGCCCGCGGCGCGATCTCGCCCTATTCGAATTTCGGGCCGCGGATCGACGTCCTTGCGCCTGGCGGCAACACCCAGCGGGACGACGACCGCAACGGTCAGCCGGACGGCATCCTGTCGATCGTGTCCGGCGGTTACGAGTTCAAGGAAGGTACCTCGATGGCGGCGCCACTGGTCAGCGCCGTGGTCGCGACCCTCGTTGCCGCACGGCCGGCGATGACGGCCGAGGAGGCGCGCCAGGCGCTCGTCGCCACCGCCCTTTCCAGATCTTCCGAGGCGTGCCCGAGGGGCTGCGGCGCCGGACTCGTCCAAGTTTTGCCCCCCGTTGCCAGCGCGGGACGTTCGCTGGCCGGCTCAGCGCGCTGAATCCCGTCGGAGAACGCTCCGATGGCAGTTTATCAACCCGCGTCACAGTAGCGAGGAATTCCATGTCACGCTTGTCTATCGTCGTCGCGACCGTCCTCGGAGCGCTGTTTCTCTCTCACCCGGCGACCGCCCAGTCCTGCGACACCTATCGCGTCGAGGCCCGGCTGTTGAACATGCGGGCCGAGCCGAACGTCTTCGGCACCATCCTCGACGTCCTGCGCTACAACGACCTCGTCTGCATCGCCAAGAACGAGACGGCCGGCGGCCAGGACTGGGGCTACGTCGTCTCCAAGAGCCGGCCCGACGGGAGCGGCACGCAGACGATCGAAGGCTGGACGTCGATCCGCTACCTCGCCAAGGTCGATACACCCGACAACGGCACGGCGCCCACCGCTGCCGTGGAGGATCAGGCAAGCCAGCCTTCGCCGGCCGACGAGGCGCCCGCCGCTGCCGTCGCCAGCGACCAGCAGGTCACGTTGAACTTCATCGATCCAGTCCCCTTCGGCCCCTTCCCGGTGCGCGGGCGCAGCCTTGAGCAACTCGCCAACAGCCTGCCGCTGTTCGCGCCGATCGACGGCCTGCCGGAGGAGCGCTGGAAGCGGCAATGCACGTCCTGCCATCAGTGGAACAAGGACCGGCTCTGCGATCAGGGCAAGTCCTACATGGCAGACCCGGCCAGCATCATCCGCATCCAGCATCCCTATGGCGGCCCCTACAAGAAGGCGCTCGCAACCTGGGCCGGCAGCGGCTGTCAGTGACGACGACGAATGTCCCCGAGCGGACGGCGGTCTTTGCAACGATGTGACGAGAGGAGCACGAAATGGCTCAGAGACACGTGATGACGGCCGCAGGCTTGTTCGCAGCCCTCCTGGCCGGGGCGGGTTCCGCAATGGCCTGCGAGTTCTACGAAGCGATCGATACAAGAACCGAGCTCTTCGACAAGCCTGACAGCGGTGCCGGCCTGGCGGTGGCGATCCTGCCCGAGGCGACCCAGGCCTGCGTCATGGAAGAGACCGCCGATCCGGCCGGCCAGAAGTGGTATCGGCTTGGCTTCTACACGGTCGCCAACGTCAAATACAACGTCGATGGCTGGGTGCGGGCGCAGAGCGGCGCAGCCGCGCCCGCCGGCGGCCCCCAAATCGCGACCGTGACGGGCCCTGCGCCGGATGCGGCGCGGAGCGAGGTGGCAACGCCGGAAAGCGGGCAGAAGGAAGCGTTCTTCTCAAAGGATTGGACCCTCGACAATTCCCGATCGCGGCTGAACTTCGTGACCATCAAGAAGGGCACCGTCGTCGAAACACAGACATTCGGCGAACTCTCCGGCACGATCTCCTCCGATGGCGGCGCCGAGGTGAAGATCAAACTGGAATCGGTATCGACCGGCATCGACATTCGAGACGTGAGGATGCGCTTTCTCCTGTTCGACATCGAGCAGTTCCCCGAGGCGACGATCACCGCCCGAATCGATCCCCAGGCGATCGGCACGGTCTTCGACGAGGCGCGGATGGCCTACGACCTGCCGGTGACGCTGACCATCCGCGGCATCAGCAAGGACATCACAGTTCCGGTCATCATCTCGAAGCTCGGCGACGGCCTCGTCTCGGTCGCCTCGGCATCGCCGGTGACGGTTTCCGCCACGGATTTCGGCATGGACGACGGCCTGAAACAGTTGAGTTCAGCGGTCGGCGACATCTCGATCACGCCGTCTTCCCCGGTGACCTTCGAGCTCGCCTTCGTTCCGACGAGCTGACCTCAGGCCGAGTGCGGTGGAGCGACCGCAGTGGCGGCGGGCCGCTCAGGCAGTCCGGCCTCGATGACAACGCTCGCGAAGTGTGAACTTCCCGCGGCTCACCGCCTCTGCCGGTTGACTTCGACCGCGAGTGTTCGCATTTGCGGGTCCATGCGTGCCGCCGAAGCCGACATTCTCATCATCCCCGGATACAAGGGATCGTCCGAAGACCACTGGCAGAGCCGGTGGGAGCGCAAGCTCTCGACCGCGCGCCGCGTCGATCAGGTGGAATGGTCCAAACCCGTCGTCGAGGATTGGACCCGGTCAGTCGCCAGCGCCGTCAATGCGGCGACGCGACCGGTGGTCCTCATTGCCCATTCGCTTGGTGTCGCAGCGGCGGTCCAGGCGGTGCCGAAATTCGAAAGACCGGTTGCCGGAGCGTTCTTCGTCGCACCGCCTGACGTCGCCGACGAGGCGATCCGGCCGAAGCATCTGCGCACCTTCGGCCCCTATCCGCGCGATCCGCTGCCGTTTCCGAGCCTTGTCGTCGCCAGCCGCAACGACATGTTCTCGTCCTTC
This sequence comes from Jiella pacifica, assembly GCF_010500815.1. GTDB lineage: Bacteria > Pseudomonadota > Alphaproteobacteria > Rhizobiales > Rhizobiaceae > Jiella > Jiella pacifica. The sequence goes on along the minus strand of NZ_JAAAMG010000022.1, from coordinate 51,525 downwards.
GAGGCGGTCGAGGACATCGCCGGCGCCTGGGGCTCCCTGTTCATCGACGCCGGAGAAATCGGCCACATCAATGCCGAAAGCGGCCACGGGCCCTGGCCGGAAGGTCTCCTGACCTTCGGCCGCTTCATGAGCCGGCTGCCGCGCCCGGCGAGTTGACGCGGCATCCGAGGACGCCGCGTTCTGCCGCCTGGGCGAGAACGGCGAATTGTCAGGCGCTGCGGATCTGATTCTCGGCCTCGCCCAGGAATTCAGCCATGTGGCGGTGGATCTGATGGTCGGACTGTTCGACCTTCGCCCCATCAAAGTCGGCGCGGACTTTCTGGAAGATCCCGTCGTCGCCCGGGGTTTGAAAGGCGATGGCCACCACATCCTGAGCATAGCGATTGGCCTCCTCACCGGAGAGACCCAGCTTTTCTGCGGCCCACAGCCCGATCAGCTTGTTGCGACGCGCCTCGATGCGAAACTTGAGTTCCTGATCGTGCACGTAGCGGGCTTCGAAATCCTGTCCGCGATCGTTGAAGGACATGTCGTGTTTCCTCGCTCGTAGGCCCGGCTGGGCGGTGGCCCCTGACATAAGGAAATCTCGCCGCATTTTGAAGCGGAATTCGCCTCGCCCCGCCCTCTCCTCTATCCCCTCCCTCGGGCCTCGGCTGTCATCGACGGCTGAGTTCGGCGCGGATCTGGCGAAGCTCCAGCCGCAACTCCTGTACCTCGCGGGCAAGGTCGCGCATCATCTCGTTGAGGGCCTCGCTCTGCTGGGCGCCCTGATGGCCTATGTCTCGCGCCCGCTCGCCCATCCGCCCATCGAGTTCGCGCATGGTCGACGACAGACCTTCCACCGACCCGGCCAGGTGCTTGACCGAGACGCTGTCGACGAGCGCCGCGTCGAGCCGAGCAGTTTCGACCTTCTCGCCGGTCGCTTCGCCGCTCTTCAGCCCGAGCTTCAGAACCACGGTCGAGACTGCCACACCGACAATGCCGCCGATCCACAGGACCCATTCCGGCAGGGAGTTCGCGTCAACCATCGGTGCGCCCCCCCTTCTCCTCGCCGATCCAGTAGAGGCAGAAGAGCGCCAGCACCATGATGGCAGCGTTGCCGCCCGCATTCGGCACGAGGATGCCCGCCCGTACCGATCCGAACACATAGGCGAGCGTGATCAGCGCATAGACGATCACGCCCGCGAAGCAGCAGGTTGCCCGGACCGTCGAGGTCAGCTGCTGCCTCACGCCGTTCACGACGAGCCCCACCGACCAGACGAGGCCGACGAGAAGCGTCAGCCCGCCCGTGGCGGCCTCGCCGAACACCGCCCGGAAGGCGGCGTAGGCCTTCAGGTCGAAGGTCGCGCCGGGCGCCAGCAGCGTCAGGCCGAAGAGGACGAGGTTGAGGGCGCAGAACCACTCCGCCGCCCGCTGCCGCGCCTTCTTGCGGATGTGGATCAGGATCATCGTGCCTCGTCAGCGGCAGCGCCGGCGTTCCTCGGCGCAAGATATACGATGCCGAAGCCGATCAGCGCGTTGAAGACGCCGAGCCCCAGCCATGCATACCAGGGCATGTCGACGCCCTCCGGCACGGTGGCGAAGACGGTGGTTCCGGTGGCGGCGATGGTCGCGGCGGTGGCACCGATCGCCTTGGCGACGCTTGCGAGACTCATGGTCGTTCTCCTTGCTCGTTGTTGAAAAACTCGGCGCTGGTCCCGCCCGCGGCATTCGCCCCTGGCGTCCTCGGCCCTGGCGAGCCAGTCTCGGGCGCCGACTTGCCCGGCGCGGCGTCAGAGCCTTGCGGCCTGCACATGCATGAAGTCGAAGTTCCGCGCCCGACCGAGGGGGAGCCAACCCTCCGCCTCCCATGCCTTCCAGAATGGCAGCGCATCGTCATGGGACAGCCGGGCCTTCGGTGCGCCCCATTTCAGCTGATTGCGCTCGGGATCGAAATCGATTGCGATACCCCAGCTATGCATCGACCAGGACGAGCCGCCGCGCATCTTCCTGACGTTGAGCGAGCCACCAAACAGGTCGAGCCCCAGCGCCTTGCGTTCGGCCGCCGAATAGGTCGCCGCGATCGTCTGCAGGACACGATCTGCCGAGGGCGCCACCTTCTCGTGCAGGCTGATCGTCTTCACCCGCGTCGTCTTCGACCAGGACAGATAGAAATCGAACGGCACCGCGACCCGGGTCTGGCGGGTACCGACGGCGCCGTAGAAGGCCGAAACGCCGCTCTGCCGCGGCCAGGCGTTGATCGTCAGGCTGGCCAACCCGATCTTCTCGATCTCCACCTCGGCCGGGTCGCGGTCGACCGCCGCGGCGGTTTCCGGATCGACCGCGCTCGACGTTTCCCGCAGCACCCTAACGACCACCTCGTCGGCCATCCCGTCGACCGGCAGCCCTCTCGATGCCTCGAAGGCCCGGATCGCCGCGACCGTGATCGGTCCGACGACGCCGTCGATCGGCCCGCAGGCAAACCCGTGCGCCGTCAGCCGGCTCTGCAGCCAGGCTTCGAATGTCATGGCTCGTCTCCTTGCGAAGAGGCCGGCGCGCAACCGGCACGAAAAAGCCCGGCGCATGGGGTGCGCCGGGCCAGAATGTGTTCAATGGGGCGGACGCGTCCGCGTCCTTGGCCTTCATAGAAGGATCAAATTGGCCGCTGTCAGATGCAGCTCGATCGGCTGGAGGGGAAACGCCTGCGAATGTCTCGTCGGGAAGCGGCTGCCAGCAGATCGGTCAGGCACATTTCGCGAAGTGCCGCCCGCGCCGACGGAGACCCGTCCGACACCGCTTCGAAGAGACGCCGCTGCAAGCCATCGATGGAAAGCATCGAAGACTGGCAGACATCATGTCGGCGAGTTCGATCGCACTGATTGATGTTCTTGTTTTGTACCATAGCTTGCGTTACGCAGCAAGTCGAGATTTAAGCAATCGTCCGATTTGACGCGTTCGACCGGTGGACGCCTCGGCGCTCGCCGCGCAGGCATCGGCGTCGCGTGGCTGCAGCGGTCCCCGTCCATTCGGTATTCTCAAACGCGGAGCACAAGCGGATGCAATCGAGCGAAGCCCCACTCGTCATCTTCGACCTCGACGGCACGCTGGTCGACACGGCCCCGGATCTCGCCGCCGCCCTCAATCATTGCCTAGGCGCCGACGGCCACGAGGCAGACGCCCTTGAGGTCGTGCGCCCCCACGCCGGCCACGGCGCCCGCGCCATGCTGGCGGCGGCCTATCAGCGCCGCGGGAAGGTTTTGACCGAGCCGGATATGCTCGACGCCCTCGATCGCTTTCTCGGCCATTACGAAGCGCACATTGCCGACGCCTCCCGCCCCTATCCACACGTCGTCGCCGCCATGGACGATCTCGCGGCCGCCGGCTTCGCCCTCGCCGTCTGCACCAACAAACGCGAGGGGCTGGCGCGGCTCCTGCTCGACACGCTCGGCCTTTCGCCACGCTTCGCGGCCATCTGCGGCGCCGATACGGTGCCAAACCGCAAGCCGCACCCCGGTCACATCGAGGAAACCATCACGCGTGCCGGCGGATCTTCCGCAAAGGCGGTGATGGTCGGCGATTCTGCGGCCGACATCGATGCGGCCGATGCGGCGGGCGTTCCCTCCGTCCTCGTCGATTTCGGCTATGCTCCCGACGACGAGGCCCGGCGGAAGGCCTCAAGGGAGGTCTCAGACTATCGCGATCTCACTCCGGGTCTGGTTCAAACGCTCCTCGCCGCTCGCCCGGCCAGTTGAAGAGGCGCTGGCGACGAATGCCGACCGGCAGGGGGCTGCGCCTTCTCCATCGACGATGGCATATTGACGCCGGCCGTCCTCACCCCCTATAGGCTGATCCGCGGCGCACTCGTGCGCCCGGCGCAATTTCGACAGTGTGAGGCGGATCGTCCGCCGGAACTGCGCCGTTGAAATACGAGACTAGCCGCGCTTGATACGAGCGCCCGGTGATGCCTCGAGGGCGCGTAGCTCAGCGGGAGAGCACTTCGTTCACACCGAAGGGGTCACAGGTTCGATCCCTGTCGCGCCCACCATCGAGCACTCTGTCTTCCATCAATTCCCCAGCAAAGTCGGCCTGACGATCGGTTCGCTTGCCGGCCTTGCGAACGCAATGGACGTGTCCGACGAGCGTCCTCGTCGCGGCGTCGGAACGCGTCGTGCGTGAGAATCTGCAGCTTTCGCAGCCCTTTGCACGAGCGTGAATGTCCACGCCGGCGGCGGCCGCCAAGCCCTCGCCGGAGATCCCGGCCCACCCCCGGGCGCGGAACCCGGGGACACGGCATCCGCCTTTGTCCACAGCTGTCTTCGGCCGTTCGCGAAAATAATATACCGATCGGTAATTTTTAGCCTTGACCAGCATTCGTTGCCGGACTAGGTAATCCGTACCGATCGGTATATATATCGTTCTCGGCGCATCGAAATCGTGATGCCGGCGATATAGGGACAGGAAGCGCACGATGCGAGCACCTATCACACGGCCACCCTCACAATAATTTCTCGACCCGCGCGGCGAATCCTCCGCCAGATGCCAGGCGAGAGGGGCCCTCCCCGGTGAACAATGAGGATCTGCGCGGCAGTTTCGAACGCTGCGATGGCATGACGCGGAACTGACTTCCGCTGAACCTGAACGCAGCCACACACCAGCCGCCGCGGATCACGCCAGTGCCATCCCCTTGGCAGCCCCCGTGGTGCCGCGGCCTGACATCGGCGGCGGCGCGACGGAACGCGGACCGAATTCGCGCTCAAGCAGTCGCACCCACGCCGCGTCGGGCGCCCATTTCAGGATCCGTGACGGTTCGCGGTCCTCAATCCTTCAGTCGCGAGTTTCCAAAATGAAGCAGTCAAACATTCGGCGCCTCCTCTGGAGCTCCAGCCTCGCTGCCGTGATCGCCGTCGGTGCGACCTCGGCAGCATTGAACGAACCGGAATCGGCAGCTGCGACCGAAGCGCCGGCCGCAGCCCCCCAGGCCCTCGAGGTCCCCGTCGCCGAGGTTACCCCGCGGTCGGTGACGCTCTGGAAGACTTTTTCCGGGCGGCTCGAAGCGGTCGACCGGGTGGAGATCAGGCCGCGCGTCGGCGGGGCGATCCAGTCCTTCCACTTTCGGGAGGGAGCGCTGGTGAAAAAGGGTGATCTCATCGCCACGATCGATCCGGCGCCCTACCGCGCCGCCGTTGCGAGAGCGCGGGCTGACGTCGAAGCGGCCGAAGCGCAGGTTCATCTCGCAGCCCTCGAGGTCGAGCGCGCCAAGTCGCTCGTCACCTCGCGCACCGTCTCGCAGAGTACGCTCGACCAGCGTTCGAGCGCCTACGATCAGGCGGTCGCCAACGCCGATGCGGCCAAGGCGGCGCTCGATACGGCCGAACTCGACCTCGGCTATACCGAAGTCCGCGCGCCGATCGACGGGCGGATCGGTCAGATCGAGGTAACCGAGGGCAACCTCGTGGCGGCGGGCCTTTCGTCGCCGGTCCTGACCACCATGGTTTCGGTCGATCCGATCTATGCCGGTTTCGACGTCAATGCGAGCGACGTCGCCGACATCCTGTCCGCGTTGCCCGATCAGAACGGCCCGCTGCCCGCCTATGGAGACATCCCGGTAGAGGTGCAACGGTTCGACGTCACGGGAGCACAGGCGGCCGTGCGCGGCCATGTCCAGCTCATCGGCAACGAGGTGGATGCCGAAAGCGGCACCTTGCGGATCAGGGCCTCGATCGACAATCCCAAAGGCTCGCTCATCCCCGGCGAATTCGTCCGCATCCGGCTCGGCCAGCCAGAGCCGCGGGACGAGCTTCTGATCAGCGAGCGCGCCGTCGGCACGGATCAGGACCGCAAATACGTGCTCGTCGTCGGCAAGGACCACAAGGTCGAATACCGCACCATCGAACTCGGTGCCTCGGTCGACGGCCTGCGCGTGGTTTCCTCCGGCCTGAAACCCGGCGAGCAGATCGTCATGGACGGGATACAGTCCCTCGTCCCCGGTACGCTCGTCGACCCGGAACCCGTCGCGCTGGCCTCCACCCAGTAAGTCCGCGACGGCAGGAGACGGCCCGGCTCGCCCCCGAAGGCCGGGCCGTCTTCAAACGCCGAGCCTCGACATCACCCATTCCCTGCCCCGCCGCCTGCCTTGCCGGGCGCCGACGCCTTTTGCCGCCGCGCCCTCACCGGCGATCCGGAGAGACCTGCCGTGAACATCTCGAGATTCTTCATCGATCGCCCCGTCTTCGCGGGCGTCCTCTCAGTGCTCATCCTGATCTGCGGCCTGCTCGGCATGCAGGCGCTGCCGATCTCCGAATATCCGGAAGTCGTGCCGCCTTCGATCGTGGTGCGCGCGCAATATCCGGGTGCCAATCCCAAGGTCATCGCAGAGACCGTCGCGACCCCGATCGAGGAGGAGATCAACGGCGTCGAGGGCATGCTCTACATGTCCAGCCAGGCGACCGCAGACGGCGCGCTCACGCTGACCGTGACCTTCGCCCTCGGCACCGACCCCGACAAGGCGCAGCAGCTCGTCCAGAACCGGGTGAGCCAAGCCGAGCCCCGGCTGCCGGAAGAGGTTCGTGCCCTCGGCATCACCACGAAGAAGAGTTCGCCCGATCTGATGATGGTGGTCCACCTCGTTTCGCCGGACGGGCGCTACGACATCAAGTATCTGCGCAACTACGCCGTCATCAACGTGAAGGACCGTCTGGCCCAGATCGCCGGCGTCGGCGACGTCCAGGTGTTCGGCTCGGGCGACTATGCCATGCGCATCTGGCTCGATCCGCAGAAGGTCGCCGAAGTCGGCATGTCGGCGACCGACGTCGTTGCGGCGATCCGCGAGCAGAACGTCCAGGCAGCGGCGGGCCAGATCGGCGCGCCGCCGGCCGGCGGCGACGTCGAACTACAGCTCTCGGTCAATGCGGAAGGCCGGCTGAACACGCCGGAAGCCTTCGGCGACATCATCGTCAAGACCGCCGCCAACGGCGCGGTCGTCCGGCTCCGCGACGTTGCGCGCGTCGAGCTCGGCGTCTCCGGCTATTCCCTGCGATCGCTCCTCAGCGGCAAGCCGGCCGTCGCCCTGCCGATCTTCCAGTCGCCGGGGTCGAACGCCATCGCCGTCTCCGACGCGATCCATCAGACGATGGACGAGTTGCAGGCCAACATGCCGCAAGGCGTCAAATACGAGATCGTCTACGACACGACCCAGTTCGTCCGCGCCTCGATCGAGGCCGTCATCCACACGCTGCTGGAGGCGGTGGTGCTGGTCGTCATCGTCGTCATCGTCTTCCTGCAGACTTGGCGCGCCTCGATCATCCCGCTGATCGCCGTGCCGGTCTCCATCGTCGGCACCTTCGGCGCGCTCTATGCGCTCGGCTTCTCGATCAATGCGCTCAGCCTGTTCGGGCTGGTTCTCGCCATCGGCATCGTCGTCGACGACGCCATCGTCGTGGTCGAAAACGTCGAACGCAACATCGAGGAGGGTCTCGCCCCGCGCGAGGCGACCTACAAGGCGATGCGCGAAGTGTCCGGCCCGATCATCGCGATCGCCCTCGTCCTCGTCGCCGTCTTCGTGCCGCTCGCGTTCATCTCCGGCCTGACCGGGCAGTTCTATCGCCAGTTCGCCGTGACCATCGCGATCTCCACGGTGATCTCGGCGATCAACTCGCTGACGCTTTCCCCGGCGCTCGCGGCGCTGCTCCTGAAGGGCCACGGCGCCAAGAAGGACTTTCTCACCCGGGCGATGGATTTCGTCTTCGGCTGGTTCTTCCGCGGCTTCAACCGCGCCTTCGGCTTCGGGTCGCGCAAGTATGGCAATTCCGTCGGCCGGCTGTTCTCCCGCAAGACGATCGTCATGGGCGTCTATCTCCTCCTCGTCGGGGCGACGGTCTACATGTTCGGCCAGGTGCCGGGCGGCTTCGTGCCCGCCCAGGACAAGGGCTATCTCGTCGGCTTCGCCCAGCTTCCCGACGGCGCCAGCCTCGACCGCACCGAGAAGGTCATCCAGCGGATGGACGAGATCGCCCTGAAGCAGCCGGGCGCCACCGACACCGTCTCCTTCCCCGGCCTGTCGATCAACGGCTTCACCAACTCCTCCAGCGCCGGCGTCGTCTTCGTCACCGAGGCCCCGTTCGAGGAGCGCGAGGGCCTGCCCGGTGGCGCCATCGCCGGAGCCTTGAACCAGCAATATGCCGGCATCCGCGAGGCGACCATCGCCATGTTCCCCCCGCCGCCCGTCCAGGGTCTCGGCACCATCGGCGGCTTCAAGCTGCAGTTGGAAGACCGGGCCGGCCTCGGCTACGAGGCGCTGAGCGATGCGACCAACGCCTTCCTGGCCAAGGCGCGGCAGGCGCCGGAGCTGGCCGGCATGTTCTCCAGCTACCGGATCTCGGTGCCGCAGCTCTTCGCCGATCTCGACCGCACCAAGGCGCATCAGCTCGGCGTCTCGGTGACCGACGTCTTCGACACGCTGCAGATCTATCTGGGATCGCTCTACGTCAACGACTTCAACGCCTTCGGCCGGACCTACTCGGTGCGCGTCCAGGCCGACGCCGGCGACCGCAGCCAGCCGGACGACATCGCCCGCCTGAAGGTGCGCTCAGCCAACGGCGCGATGGTTCCCTTGTCGGCGCTGATGACGGTGAAGCCGTCCGCCGGACCGGAACTGGCGAGCCGCTACAACGGCTTTCTCGCCGCGGACATCAATGGCGGGGCGGCGCCCGGCTATTCGTCGGGCGAAGCCCAGGCGGCGGTGGAGCGCGTCGCCGCCGAGACGCTGCCCAAGGGCATCGGCTTCGAATGGACCGACCTCACCTACCAGCAGATCATCGCCGGCAACTCGGGGCTCATCGTCTTCCCGCTGGCCGTGCTCCTGGTCTTCCTGGTGCTGGCGGCCCAATATGAGAGCCTGACGCTGCCCTTCGCCATCATCATGATCGTGCCGACGGGGATTCTCGCCGCGCTGATCGGCGTCTGGCTCGATCATGGCGACAACAACATCTTCACCCAGATCGGCTTCATCGTTTTGGTCGGCCTGTCGGCTAAGAACGCCATCCTGATCGTCGAATTCGCCCGCGACCTGGAGATCTCCGGCATGGAGACCCGAAAGGCCGCGGTCGAGGCCAGCCGCCTGCGCCTGCGCCCCATCCTGATGACCTCCGTCGCCTTCATCATGGGCGTCGTCCCGCTCGTCCTGTCGACGGGCCCCGGCGCCGAGATGCGCGCGGCCATGGGCGTCGCGGTGTTCTCCGGCATGCTGGGCGTCACGATCTTCGGCATCTTCCTGACGCCGGTCTTCTACGTCCTGGTGCGCAAGCTGGCCGGCAACCGGCCGCTGACGCGGGTCGCCGAGCCTGCTCCGTCCGATGCCCCGATGCTCCATTCCTGAAACGGAACCGTTGCCTCCCCACGGCCCTCGCCTGCTCGACGCAACCCACGGGACGTTTTGTAAATTCAGGGAAATTCCTACATTATGCATAACCATACGAAATAAAAACGAACCACCGGGAGAAACCACATGGCCAGGGGCCGTCCCAGGGAATTCGACGCCGACGAGGCCCTCGACAAGGCGGTCCTGCTGTTCTGGCGACAGGGTTACGAGGGAACTTCGCTGGCCGATCTCATCGCCGCCATGGGGATCACCAAGCCGAGCCTCTACGCCGCGTTCGGAAACAAGGAAGAGTTGTTCAAGAAGGCCGTCGACCGCTACGCCGAACGGCGCATCGCATTCCTCGACAAGATCCTGAGCCAGCCCTCTTCCCGCTGCGCCATCAAGGGCTTCCTGACGATGTTCACCGGCGCCGAAGCGCCGGACGGAACGCCCTGCGGCTGCCTCATGGTGCAGGGCGCGCTGGTCTGCAGTCCGGAGGGCGAATCCGTCAAGGACGACCTCCTGTCGCGGCGCATGTCCAATGCGAAGCGGCTCTGCGAGCGCCTGGAGCAGTGGAAGGCGGCGGGTGATCTGCCGCCCGACACCGATACCGAAAGCCTCGGTCGCTACGTGATCACCGTCGCCAACGGTCTCGTCGTGCAGGCCACCGGCGGCGCCAAGCCCGAACAGCTGAAGGCCGTCGTCGAGCAGTTCATGGAATCCTGGCCTGGCGCGCGGAGCCAAGCCGAAACGGCAACCGAAATCCGCGCCGCCTGAGAATGAATCGGCGTTACGACGCCCGGCCCCAGTTCGTCGTCATCATTTTTCACTATTTCCGGGATGCCTGCGAAGCGCTCGCCGCGGTGGTCGAAATGGCGATGCCGACGGCGGCGAAACCTTCAATCCTGGCGCCGGCTCGCCGTCGTCGCCCCTCGCATGGGCCGCCGCCGCCGGCATGGCCGTTCCCGATCGCGCCGGACGCTTCGACCGTCACCTCCCGTATCCCGCTGCATCCTGGAGCGGCGGCCGCCTGAGGTTTTTTTGGCGCCGCGAAAACCTCCCGCAAAAAGGAATTTCTTGCCCGCATCCTGCGCTGAAGACGATGCGAAAACCTCCGCGACCCCTATCTCGAAGAAGGACAGGTTCAAGGACTTCATGAGGGGATTGATACAGTGACGTTCATCGACCGCCATACGAGCGGCGTCTTCATCATCGCGGCGACGCCCTTTACCGAGGCAGGCGCCGTCGACGAGGCCAGCATCGACAGCCTCACCGACTTCTATCTCGGTTGCGGCGTCACCGGCATGACGATCCTCGGCATCATGGGCGAGGCCAACAAGCTCACGGCCGAAGAGGCACGCGGCGTCGCCAGCCGGATCCTCAGGCGCGTCGACGGGCGCATTCCCGTCGTCGTCGGGGTCTCGAGTCCCGGCCTCGACAATCTGAAGAGCCTGTCGCAATTCGCCATGGATCAGGGCGCCGCCGGCGTGATGGTCGCCCCGACGCCGGGGCCCGCCGTCGAGGACCGGGTGCGCGGGTATTTCCACCAGGTCTGCGACGCGCTGGGACCCGACGTGCCGATCTGCCTGCAGGACTTCCCGCAGACCACCGGGGTGCAGATCTCCACCGCCACGATCCTGACTTTGACACGCGACTGTCCGCAGATCGTCATGCTGAAGCACGAGGACTGCCCCGGCCTCGCGAAGGTCTCCGCCGTCCGCAATGGTTCGGCGACGGCCGATACGCCGCGCATCTCGATCCTCTGCGGCAATGGCGGGCTCTATCTGCCGCAGGAACTTGCCCGCGGCGCCGACGGCGCGATGACCGGCTTCGCCTATCCGGAAATGCTGGTCGAGGTGGTGCGCACCCACCAGGCCGGCGACGCGGACAGGGCCGAGGACATCTTCGACGCCTATCTGCCGATCCTCAGATACGAGCAGCAGCCGGGCTACGGCCTCGCCGTCAGGAAGGCCGTCCTGAAGCATCGCGGCGCCATCGCCTGCTCGCGCACCCGGGCGCCGGGCCCGAAACTGACCGCCACCGACGAGGCCGAGCTGATGCGGCTGATCGCCCGTACCGAGGCCAACGTGAAGGAACTTTCCCATGGATCTTGAGATTGCCGGCAAGCGGGCGCTGGTCCTCGCCTCCTCCCGCGGTCTCGGCCTCGGCATCGCCGAAGCCATCGCCGCCGAGGGCGCCGACGTCCTCCTGTGCGGGCGCAGCGCCGACAAACTCGCGCGCAATGCCGAGGCGATCAATGCGCGCGGTCGCGGCAAAGCTTACAGCGTCGCCGCCGACCTCGCCGATCCAGCCTTCGCCGAGCAGATGATCGAGGCCGCCGGCAACACCCTCGGCGGCATCGACATTCTGGTCAACAACACCGGCGGCCCGCCGCCGGGCGGCGCCACCGACATGTCGGTGGAAGTGCTGCAGACGCAATTCCAGATGATGGTGGCGCGCATCGTCGACCTTTCGACCCGCGCCCTGCCGGCGATGCGATCGGCGGGCTTCGGCCGCATCCTGACGGTCGGCTCCTCGGGCGTCGTGCAGCCGATCCCCAATCTCGCCTATTCGAACACGTTGCGTTCGGCGCTCGTCGGCTGGACAAAGTCCTTGTCGAACGAGGTCGCTGAGGACGGCGTCACGGTCAACATGCTGCTGCCCGGCCGCATCCACACGGACCGGGTGGACGAACTCGACGCTGCCAACGCCAAGCGATCGGAGAAGCCGATCGACGCGATCCGCGAGAGCGCCCGTCAGTCGATCCCGGCGAAGCGCTACGGCACCGTCGAGGAGTTCGCCGCCGTCGCGGCGTTTCTGGTCAGCGCACGGGCCGCCTATGTCACCGGCAGCGTCGTCCGCTGCGACGGCGGGGCGATCAAGTCGGTCTGACATCTCCGCATCAGGGCTGGTGCGCTGCCGCCCCGCAGGGGCCATGCGTCAGCGCGCCGCCCAGAGGAGGCCGCGCCGCAGGATCTCACGCATCTGCGGGACTTCGAATTCGGCGGCGGCATGACCGAGCGCAGAGTAGAACACGCGCGCCGCGCCGTAGCGATGCTTCCAGACCACCGGCATGACGACGCCCTTCGTCCAAGGGGCGTGCTCGCCGGAAAAGGTGGTGGTGGCCAGAACTTCGATGCCGGGATCGACATGCAGGTAGTACTGCTCGGACCGGTAGTGGAAATCGCCGATGCCGGCGACGAGCGGATCGTCGGGCCGGGTGATTTCCACCCTGTAGTCGATGATGTTGCCGGGATGGGCGACCCATTGGCCGCCGACCATGAACTGGTAGGCGGGCTCGTTGCGGAAGGTGTCGCCCATGCCGCCGTGGAAGCCGCCAAGCCCCGTGCCGGCCTCGACCGCGGCGACGAGGTTCGTCAGCGCCTGCCTGTCGACCTGGACCTGGGTCGCCAGCGGCACGATGAGATCGAAGCGCGTCAGGTCGGCGTCCGCAAGAACGTCCGTGCCCTCGTTCGAGACGACGTCGAAGCCCTCGGCCCTCAGCATGTCGGCGACGACGGCGGCGCAGGCTTCCGGCTGGTGTCCTTCCCAGCCGCCCCAGAAGATCAGCGCGGGTTTCGTCATGCGTCAGGCTCCTTGGACGAGATTTCGCCGGTTGCACCGCCCGGAGCGAGCGGCGTCGGCCGGGCGCAGGTGGAACGGATGCCGATAGAAGTTCCCGCCTTCGCCGAGGCGAGGAGGGCCTCCATGACTTCGAGGACGTGGAGCGCCAGCTCGCCGCTCGCCCGGTGCGGCCGGCCTGCCGCGATCGCCGCGGCCATGTCGGCGAGGCCGAGGCCGCGATAGTTGCCGTCGCCATGGGCATGCAGGGTCGGCTGCGGTCGCCATTCGCCGTCGAACAGTTCGACCGTGCCGTCGAAGCGGTTCGGATCGGGGATCAGCAGCGAGCCTTCCTCGCCGTAGAGTTCGAGCGGCGCGTGGCGATGGGCCTTGACGTCGAAGCTGGTGACGATCTGGACGAGCGCGCCGCTCTGAAATTCCATCAAGCCGGCAATGTGGGTGTCGACCTCGACCGCCACGGTCTCTCCCGCCCTCGGCCCGGTAGCGATCGTCCGCCGGTCCCGGCTGCGCGATGCCAATGCCGAGACGCGGGCGACCGGGCCGAGCAGGTTGACCATCGCGGTGATGTAATAGGGCCCCATGTCGAACAGCGGCCCGCCGCCGGGCGCATAGTAGAAGTCAGGGTTCGGATGCCAGCGTTCGTGGCCCGCGACCATCAGCGTCGCCGTGCCGGCGACGGGCCGGCCGATCCGCCCGGCGTCGACGAGCGCGCGGGCCGTCTGGTGCGCCCCGCCGAGAAAGGTGTCCGGCGCGCAGCCGAGCCGAAGCCCCGCCTCGGCCGCCGTCCGGCTCAGCGCCGCCGCCTCCCGCAACGTCGCCGCCAGCGGCTTTTCGCTGTAGACGTGCTTGCCCGCCGCCAGCGCCGCATGGCCGACTTCCGCATGGGCGGCGGGAATGGTCAGGTTGAGGACGATCTCGACGTCCTCGCGGGCAAGGAGCTCCGGGACGGTCAGCGCTGCGACGCCATAGGCTTCGCCGCGCGCCTGCGCCGCTTCCGGCAGGCGATCTGCGACCGCGCGGACCGAGATCTGCGGAAACAGCGCCGCGTTCTTCAGGTAGATGTCGCTGATCACGCCGCAACCGACGATGCCGATGCCGACCGCCTTCATGTTCCCGGCCCCACCCGCTGCCCGTTCTCGCCGAAAAGATGCAGGTTCTCGGATTCCGGGGTGAGGAAGAGCCTCTCCCCGGGCCTCAGCCGCATGTGCCCCGGCAGGCGCACGGTCAGCTCGCCGCGTTTATCCGCGGAGACATAGGCGATGGTGTCGGAGCCGAGATTCTCGACGACGTTCGCCACCGCCGGCCAGTCGCCCGCCTCCGTATCCGCGCGGATGTGCTCCGGCCGGATGCCGACGGTCTCCACCTCGGGGCGGCCCGCGGCCTCGCCCGGAAGAAGGTTCATCTTGGGCGAGCCGATGAAGCCGGCGACGAAGACCGTCTGCGGCCGATCGTAGAGGTCCATGGGCGCCCCGACCTGCTCGATCCGGCCGGCAGTCATCACGACGATCTGGTCCGCCAGCGTCATCGCCTCGACCTGGTCGTGGGTGACGTAGATCATCGTCGCGTCGATCGACTGGTGGAGCTGCGCCAGTTCCACCCGCATCTGGGTGCGCAGCGCCGCGTCGAGATTCGACAGCGGCTCGTCGAACAGGAAGACCTTCGGCTGGCGCACGATCGAGCGGCCGATGGCGACGCGCTGGCGCTGGCCGCCGGACAGCTGTCCGGGCTTGCGATCGAGATAGTCCGTCAGGGCGAGGATGCGCGCCGCCTCGGCCACCCGCCGTTCGCGTTCGTCCGCCGGCGTCTTGGCGAGGCGTAGCCCGAAGTCGATGTTCTCTTTCACCGTCATGTGCGGATAGAGGGCGTAGGACTGGAACACCATGGAGATGCCGCGCTTCGACGGCTCCTCGTCAGTGACGTCCTCGCCGCCGATCTCGATCGTGCCGGCGGTCGGCATTTCGAGCCCGGCGATGATCCGCAGGAGCGTGGACTTTCCGCAGCCGGACGGCCCCACCAGCACCGTGAAGGACCCGTCCGGCACCATCAGATCGAGGTCGGGAATGACCGTGACGCTGCCGAAGGCCTTGGTGACGTTTTTCAGGCGGACTTCAGCCATGCGTCTGTCCTTCCTTCTGCCCTTCCATCACACCGCCTCGTAGGAAAAATACGAAAAATCGGCGGCAAGTCCGGCGCCGGACGTGTCGTGCGCGGCCATGCCGACGAAGGCGCCTGTGAAATTGTTGCCGGGACCGTTGCCCGCCTCGTCGGACAGTGCCGACTGGTCGAGGACGATGCCAAGACCCGACCAGTCTCCGTCGCCAAGCGCATAACGAAAGCGCAGTTCTCCATCATCGACGTCGCAGCCGAGGCGGACGGGACCATCGGCCGGCAGCCGGATCGGCTCGGCCAGCGGGAAGCTCAGGCGCGCATTCGGCCAGTCCGCCGGACAGCTGTAGACGGTGAGAAGCCGCGCACCCGCTTCGTCGGCGGTCACCACCAGATAGTGGAACTTGAAGCGGTTGTACCAGGCGATCAGCCCGGCGAACTGCTGGTAGCCCGTCGGAGAACATTCGATCTCGGTTTCGGCGCGATAGGCGAAGTCCGTCTGGCGGCGGGCGACGAGGGCGTGCTCGAAGGCCGAGCCGGGCGATTCCCGGCCGAAAATCCGCAGGAAGCCCGGCCGTTCGGTGAGCGAGAACAGGCGACGGGGTTCCGGCGTGCGCAGCCACTGGAAGGCAGGCGGCAGTTCGGGGCCGCCGAAGTCCGTCCGGGCGGGCGGCGCTGCGAACGGCTGCTCGGCAAGAGCCGGCGCCGCGACCGTCTCGGCAGGGGAATTGCCGCCATGAGCGAGCCGCGGAAACTCGCCCTTCGGCCAGACGAGCTTCTGGATCGCCGTCTCGCGGCCGAGCGGCGAACGGCGCACGTCGTCGGCATGGATCGCGCGGGGCCCGCCGGTCGCAAGCCTGCGGGTCGCCTCCAGCGGCCGCGAGCAGAGATGCACCATGTAGAACTCGCCGCCCTCAGTCTCGACGATGTCGGCATGGCCGGCCCGCTGCAGGAGCGCCTCGGGGGCATCCTTGGCGGTGAGGACGTGCTTGGCCGGATCGGTCTCGTAGGGCCCTTCGAGCGTCTTCGAGCGGGCCATGGTCACCGCGTGGTCGTAACCGGTGCCGCCTTCGGCGGTCAGCAGATAGTACCAGCCGTCCCGGCGGTAGAGATGCGGACCCTCGGTGAAGAGGTGGTCGGTGCCGCGATAGATGTTACGGACGGGGCCGACGAGCCGCCCCTCCCCAGGCGAATACTCCTGCACGAGGATGCCGCCGAAACGCTGCCCCGCCGGGCCGAAATTGTGGTTCCAGACCATGTTGACGAGCCATTTGCGGCCGTCTTCGTCGTGGAAGAGCGAGGGGTCGAAGCCGGAGGAATTGAGACGGATCGCGTCAGACCACGGGCCGTCGATCGCCGGGGCAGTGACGAGATAGTTATGGGTGTCCTTCCAGGCCCCGTCGCGCCGCTTAACGTCGGTATAGATCAGCCAGAACAGGCCGTCCGCGTAGCTGAGATCCGGCGCCCAGACCCCGCCGGAATCGGGATCGCCCCGCATGTCGAGCTGCTGCGCGCGGGTCAGCGGGCGCGCGACCAGCCGCCAGTTCTTCAGGTCGCGCGAATGGTGGATCTGAACGCCCGGATACCACTCGAAGGTCGAGGTGGCGACGTAATAGTCGTCTCCCACCCGGACGATCGAGGGATCCGGGTTGAAGCCCGGCAGGATCGGGTTCTGGATCGTTGCGGTCATGATCATCCCTTGACGGCGCCGCCGGTGAGGCCGGCGACGATGTATTTCTGGGCCGCGAGGAAGAAGACGATGGCCGGCAAGATCGTCAGCGTGACGAAGGCGAGCGTCCGGTTCCATTCGGTGACGTATTCCCCGCGGAACTGCATCATCCCGAGCGGCCAGGTGAACACCTCCCGCGAATTCAGCACCACCAGCGGCAGGAGGAAGTTGTTCCAGCTCTGGACGAAGACGAAGACCCCGACGGTCGCGAGGATCGGCGTCGAGAGGGGCAGCGTGAAACGCCAGAAGAAGCGGACGTAGCCGCAGCCGTCGATATAGGCTGCCTCGAACAGCTCCTTCGGCAACTGCTCGAAGAAGGTTCGGAACAGGAGGATCGCCAGCGACAGCCCGAAAGCCGTCTGCGGCAGGATCACCGCCCAGTAGGTGTCGAGGAGGCCGATGTCGCGGACCTTGATGAACAAGGGCAGGATCGCCGTCGCGAAGGGAAACATCAGCCCGAGCAGCAGGTAGGAGAACAGCATGCGCGAGCCGAAGAAGCGGATCTGTGCGAAGACGTAGGCGGCCGCCGCGCCGACGAACAGCGTCAGCGCCACCGTTGCGACGGAAACGATCAGCGAATTGCCGAGATAGCGCCAGAAGGCGGGATCCGCCGCGATCGCGGCATAGAATTCGAAGTTCCAGCTTTCCGGCAAGGCGAAGGCGTTGGTGCGGATCTCGGCATTGGTCTTGAAGCCGCCGAGGGCGGTCGCCAGCATCGGCGCGAGCACGAAGCTCGCGACGACGCACAGGAAGGCGACGCGCAGGATGTTGGGCAGGAGACGCTTCGACCTCATGTCTCGGCCCTCTTCATGGCGAAGCGCTGGTAGAAGACCGCGACGAGGACGGCGACGAGGAACAGCACCACGCCGACGGCGCTGCCGAAGCCGATCCGCAGCCGGGTCAGGCCGAAGGTGTAGAGATAGGTGACGATGGTGTGGGTCGAATTCGACGGCCCGCCATTGGTCAGGGGAATGATGACGTCGAAGACCTGCAGCGCCCCGATGATGGCGAAGAATGCGCTGACCACGATGGCCGGCTTGATCATCGGCACCTGGACGTAGCGGACGATCTGCACGCGCCTGGCACCCTCGATCCGCGCCGCCTCAATGAGATCCTCCGAGACGCCCTGCAGCGCCGCGATGTAGATCATCATGTGGAAGCCGAAATACTTCCAGACGATCACCGTCATGACGGCGACGAAGGCCCAGTCACGATTGGCGAGGATGAAGAAGCTGTCGACCCCGAGCGACTGTGCGATCGAGGCGGTCACGCCGTAATTGCCGTCGAAGACGAAGCTCCAGATCAAGCCTGCGGCGACCTCGGCGAGGATGTAGGGCACGAAGAACACCAGCCGGAACAGGGCGTTCGTCGGCGTGCGCCGATAGATCATCAGCGCCAGGAGAAGCGCCAGCGGCATCTGCAGGAACAGGGAGACGGCGACGATCTTGAGGGTATTGCCGGCGGCGGTCTGAAAGGCCGAATGGCCCATCATCTGCTCGAAATTCCGCAGGCCGACATAGTCGGTCGGCTGGCCGTAGCCGTTCCAGTCGAAGAAGGCGTAGTAGCCGGACTCCGTCAGCGGCAGGATCACGAACAGCGTGAAGAGGATCAAGGCGGGGGGCAGGAGCAGGGCGATCGCCGTCAGGCGCCCGCTCCTCATCCCACGCCGCAGCCTCTCGCCGAGCGGCAGGCGTCGTGCGGCCGGGGTGGTCTGCATGACCGTCTCCGCGAAACATCGGGTCGGGAGCGCGCGCCGTCAGCTCCGGCGCGCGCGGCACGGCGAGCGATCAGCGGAAGTCCCAGGCTTCCTGGACTCGCTCGGCAGCCTCTTCGGGCGTGGTCGCGTCCTGGGCGAGATCGGCCGAGATGTCGTTGACCGTCGCCCCGACGGAAGCGCCCAGATACTGGTCGAGGAAGATCTGGTGATAGCTCGAGCCGGCGATGTCCTTGGCGACACGCTGGAAGAACCGGTTCTCCAGCGCCTCGTCGGCGCCCTTGACGATCGGGATGAAGATGCCTTCCTTGGCGATTTCCCGCTGATGGTCCTCGTTGAGGAGGAAGGTCAGGAAGTCGACCGCCTGGTCGGACGCATCGGCCGTCACGGCCCAGCCATTGATGCCGCCGAGGGTCGCTCCCTCCCCGCCCGAAGACACCGGGTCCTGGATGACCGGGAAGCTCATAATCGCCAGCTGCGAATCCGGCAGCCCCTCGCCGCTCTGCGAACGGCCGCGCATCGGCAGATAGTCCCAGTCGCCCATCAGGTGGAACGCGCCCTTGCCGTCCGCGAACATGCCGCTCGCCGTCTCGTAGGTCGTGCCCATGAAGCCCGGCTGGAACGGCTCGAGCTTGGTGAGCTCCTGGA
Organism: Jiella pacifica; assembly: GCF_010500815.1. Taxonomy (GTDB): domain Bacteria; phylum Pseudomonadota; class Alphaproteobacteria; order Rhizobiales; family Rhizobiaceae; genus Jiella; species Jiella pacifica. Next base: position 32,415 of record NZ_JAAAMG010000022.1, on the reverse strand, counting down.
AATCCTTGCCGGCCTCGACGAAGGCCTCCCCGCCGAAGCCGTCACCCTCGCCGGACATCGCAGCCGTCACGGCGTCCGGCCCGCCTTCGCGCAGGGCCAGATAGCTCCAGTAGAAATGCAGCGGCCACTTGTCCTGTCCGCCGGCGACGATCGGCGTCACGCCGGCGTCCTTCAGCGTCTTGACGGCGGCGATGAGGTCGTCCCAGGTCTTGATCTGCGTGTCGTCGACGCCCGCCTTCTCGGTCAGCTGCTTGTTGACCCAGAACACCACCTCCGTCGCATAGAGCGGCAGGCCGTAGAGCTTGCCGTCGACACTGTAGGCGTCGAGCGCGGCCTTGGGAAAGCGATCGAGGACGCCTTCCCCGACCATGCCGGAAATGTCCTTCAGGAATCCGGCCTCGACCTGCTCGACCAGCCCCTGGCCGCCCCAGCTGTAGAAGATGTCGGGGCGGGCGGACGACTGGAGAAGGGTCGGAAGCTTCGTCTTGTAGGCCTCGTTGGCGAGATACTCGAACGTGACGTTCACGTCTGGATGGGCCGCCTCGTATTTCTTGACGACGCGCTCGTAGAAGGCCTGCTCGGCATCGCCCGGCTCGACGCGCATGACCTTGACCTCGGTCTGCGCGAGCGCGGACTGGCTGACGAACGCCCCCGCGAGAAGGGCCGCAGCCCCGACAAAAGCCTTCATGTTCACCTCCCTGTCGGCCGCCTCCCAGCGGCTGGTCGAGGTGCAGAACGCCTCGACGATTTGATGAACGTACCTCAGGCTGCCCCCGCGTGTAAAGCGCAGCATGGATGGGTCACCATCATGGGATGTTGTCGCGCAGGAAGACCTCGATGCGGATGCGCTCCTGCGCCGGCACGAAGGGACGCCCGTCGATCCGCGCCCTCAGGACGCGGATCGCGCTGCGAACCTCATGGCCGATGTCCTGATGGAGCACTGCATCGAACACGCCGGACCGAAGTTCCTGCCGGGCATGCGGCGTCAACTCGTGGACCACGGTCCAGGGGCGCCTCGCCAGACCGGCCCGCGTCAACGCCCGCGACACGCCGCGGGTGCCGGCGCCAAGACTGTAGATGCCGACGATTGAAGGATTCTGCGCAAGCAGATCGGACAGCAGCTCGTCGACGAGATCGGGCTCGTCCAGCCCCTCGATGGAGGGCAGGACCTTCAATTGCCGATACTCGGTTCGAATCACCTGCTCGAAGCCCAGCCGCCGCTCGACGTGGTCGCGCACCAGGCCGGACCCTGCGACGACCGCGAGGTCGCCGGGCCGGTCATGGCAGAAGCGGCCGAGCAGTCCGGCCGCCGTGCGCCCGGCGGTGACGTTGTCGATCCCGACGAAATGCCCGCGCCGGCTGGAGGGAACGTCGCTCACCAGCGTCACCACGGGCAGGCCGCGGGCGACGAGGCCGTCGATCGCCTCTCGGACGATCGGTGCGTCGGTGGCGACGACGGCCAACCCGTCGACGCGCTTCGGATCGATGGCGTGCAACGCCGTGACGAGGCCCGGCGCGTCGAAGGGCGGAACCGTCTGGAGGGAAAGCTGCACACGGTCCTGACGGGCCGGACCGCAGAGCGAGGCCACTTCGTCTTCGATGCCGCGCATGAAGCTGTTCGGTCCCGCGGGGAGGACGAAGTGAATTCGATATTCGCGCCGCTTGGAAAGGTTGGCCGCGGCGACGTCGCGCTCATATCCAACGGCCTTGACCGCGGCCAGCACACGCTCACGGGTGGCGGGGCGAACCCCGTTGCGGCCGTTCAGCACCCTGTCGACGGTGGCGAGACTGACGCGCGCGGCATGCGCGACGTCGTGAATGGTCGGGCGAAGCCCGAGGCCGAACTTGTCCGGATGGTTCATGACGCCAGGTTAGCCGGCTGACGCTTCCTGATCAACGTACCTCAGCATGAAATCGCGTCTCCCGGGTCCCGTCCGCCTTGCGGCGAACCAGATCCCCGTCGAGGGGAATGTGCCGCCGTCACATGGGCGGACGGGACCGTCCCCGTTCGGAGCTGCGGGCAGGCTTTCTACGCCAAGGGCTTGACTGCCGAGCGATGGTTCGGCCGGGCATTGTTCCGCCCGGCCGAACCAACCGCCCGTTTCGCCTCGAAGTCTATTTGGCAGCGGAGATGACCACCTCGATGAGGACATCCTTGCCGAGTTCGGCGACGCCGATGGTGGCCCGCGTCGGCAGGTGCTCGGCCGGGATCCACTCGAGCCACGCCTCGTTCATGCCGTCCTTGGCCGCGAAGTCGGAGATGTAGATCATCGCCGTCAGGAGCTTTTCCTTGGACGAGCCGACCTTGGCGAGAAGATCGTCGAGCTTGGCGCAGATCTCGGCTGTCTGGCCCTTCATGTCCTTGGACTTGTCGTCGGCGACGAGGCCGCCGAAGTAGAGGACGCCGTTGTGCTCGACGACGCGGTGGTTGATCTTGGTCTGGATGTGGCGGGTGATCACGCTTGAAATTCCTTCGTTATGCGTGAGGTTGGATCCGGAAGCCTCAAGGCTCCGGGGTGAAACGGGTGATCGAAAAGGGCGCGATCGGGGCGTTGGTCGCACCGGTCGCGATCAGTTCGCCCATGATCTCGCCGACGCCCGGGCCGAGCTGGAAGCCGTGGGACGAGAAGCCGAAGGCATGATAGGCGCCTTCCTCGGTGGATGATGCCGAGATCACCGGAATTCCGTCCGGCATGCGGCCTTCGATGCCCGCCCAGGAGCGGACGATGCTCGCCTGTCGCATGATCGGGAAGATGGCCATCGCCGTCTCGGCGGTCTGGCGAAGCTCCGAAAAGATCAGCTCGGAGACGTTGGTCTCCGGCAGCGCCCGGCCGCGCCGCCCGCCGCCAATGACGACGGTGCCGTTGGCCATCTGCTTGAAGGAGAGCGGCCGGCTCTGATTGCCGACGACGGCCGTGCAGAAGCGCGGCATGCGGGAGGTCACCAGCATCATCGGCGCCGTCGGCTCGACGCTGACGCCTTCGCCGAGTTGCCGCGCGATCTCTCCGGCCCAGGCGCCGCCGCAATTCAAGAGCTTTCGCCCGGTGAAGACGCCGCGCTCGGTCGTCACCTTGAAGTCGGAACCGACGCGCTCGACCCTTTGCGCCCGGCAGTTCTCCTCGAAGCGCACGCCGAGCGAGCGAGCCTTGCGCTGGAAGGCGAAGGTCGTCTGATAGGGCAGCGCGAAGCCGTCATCGAAGCTCGCCAGTCCCCCGACGCAATGTTCGGATACAGCCGGCAGATGCGTGCGAAGTTCGTTTCGGTCGAGGACGACCTCGTGCTCGAAGCCCATGGCGCGGAGATGCGCGGCGCGATCCTTGAGGTCCTGAAGGTCGGCGTCGGTCTCGGCGACCTTGATCTGCGGCGCCCGCTGGAAGCCGCAGTCGTCGTCGAGCAGTTCCCCGATCCGGTGCCAGATTTCCATCGAGCGCTGGGAGATCGGCACCTCGGCATAGTCACGGCCGAGCCGCCGCACGCCGCCGGCATTCACACCCGAAGCGTGGCGCGCCACCGTGTCCTTCTCGATGACGACGACATCGAGGCCGCGCATGGCCGCCTGGAGAGCTGCCGAGCAGCCGTGAATGCCCCCGCCGATGACGAGGAGATCGGCCGTGCGATTGGTCATGAGACATGCCTTTCAGGCGGTTTGACGCCGGATGCTACTCTGCCGCCTCGCGCGGCTCCTCGGCGCCGAGCCCGGCGAGTTCCGACAGGAGCAGCGGCTTCAGCGGCGGGCGAATGCGGTAGTAGTCGACGGTCGAGGGCGTCTCTCCCTTGGCCGCGGCAATGATCTCGCTCACCGCGAGGCCGCACATCCGCCCCTGGCAGGGGCCCATGCCGGCCCGCAGGAACGACTTCACCTGGTTCGGCCCCGGCGCACCCAGCGCCACCGCTTCGCGGATCTGCCCGGCGGTGATCTCCTCGCAGCGGCAGACCATCGTCGCGTCGGCCGGCGCGAGAACGTCGGCCGCGGGCGCGTAGAGTGCCTCCAGCAGCGGCCGCACGGCGGCATCCTTTGCCAGTTCGGTGCGAAGTTTCGCAGCCTCGCCAGCCCGGTTTCCGACTTTTTCGGCGATCCGCATGGCGACCAGCCGCCCGCGCATCTCCGCCGACTTCGCGCCGCCAATGCCGGCGCCGTCGCCGGCGACGTAGACGCCGGGAATCGAGGTCTCGAAACTCTCGTCGACGACCGGCAGGAATGCGCGCTGGCTGTCGTCGAAGCGATGCTTGCAGTTCATCAGCCGGGTGATCTGCTGGTTCGGGACGACGCCCTGATGCAGCGCCACATGCGCGGTCTCGATCCGCTGCCGCGTGCCGCCGCTGGTGAAGGTCACTGCGGTGACCGCGATCTCGCCTTCGATGGCGATGTCCGCCGCGTCGCTGTGGACCGGCACGCCGGCCTTCTTCACTGCCCGCATCATGGCAAAACCCTTGGCAAGGTAGCGCCAGCCGCGTAGCGCCTTGGCGAAATGCCTCGCGGCTTCCCGGTAGCGACTTCGAGGCACGGTCTCGACGATGGCCTTGGGCGGCGCGCCGGCGGCGATCATCTGGGTCGCGGCCAGCCACAGGAGTGGACCCGAGCCGACGAGGACGAGGTCTTCGAAGACGATGCCCGACGTCTTGAGAAGGATCTGCACCGCGCCGACGGTGGTGACGCCCGGCAGCGTCCAGCCGGGCATCGGCGTCGGCCGCTCGATGGCGCCCGTCGCGACGACGAGGCTTTTCGCCTGGACGCTGTGGGACCTGCCCCCGGCCGAATAATCGATGCGCTTTTCGCTGTCGATGTTCCAGACGACGGCACCGGAACGATACTCGGCCTTCGACGCCCGAAAGGCCTCGGCGATCCGTGCGCCTTCGCCATAGTCCTTGCCGAGCAGCGCCCGGCGCCCCGGATCCGAGACCTCGATGTCGCGATAGATCTGCCCGCCGGGGCGTGGCTGCTCGTCGAGGACGAGGGTCGAAAGTCCGGCCCGGCTGGCCTCCGTCGCGCAGGCCATGCCGGCCGGTCCGGCGCCCACCACCACCACGTCATAGCTGTTCATGCCACCACCTCGTCCGCCGTCTGACGGTTCACGGTCATTCCCGGCTCCGCCACGATCATGCAGGCCTGCCGGTTCGGCACCCCGTCGATCTCGACGAGGCATTCGTAGCAGACCCCCATCATGCAGAATGGTCCGCGCGGCGCGCCGGACACGACCGAATCGCGCGTCGTCGTCTCGCCCGCGGCGATCAAGGCAGCGGCCAGCGTCTCGCCGGCACGCGCAGCAACTTCCCGACCCTCGAAGGTGAAGCGGACCGTCTCGCCGCTCCCGTCAATTCGCTGGGGCATCGAACCTCCTTGCAGAAAACGCCGCAAGCTCCTCGCCGAGCGCGCCTTTCGCGATCATCGGCGCCAAAGCCAGGGCATGTGAGCCGGCGAGCGTCACGCCGGAATGGCAGTTGACCGAGAAGACCCCGGGATGGGTCTCGGATTGCTGGTAGATCGGATATCCGTCGGGGCTCATGATCCGGAGCGCCGCCCAGGACCGGACGATGCGCAGATCCTTCACGAAGGGGAACATCCGGATCGCCCGTGCGGCGAGGGTCGCCATCACGTCCGAGGAGGACGAGACGTCGAAGCCGACGTCCTCGTGACTGTCGCCGATCATGATCGAGCCCTCGCCGGTCTGGCGGACCACATGGGTGGGCATGTTCAGGCGCGGCTTCGTGCGCTCGGTGACGAGGATCTGGCCCTTCAGCGGCGCGATGTTGAGGTCGAGTCCAACCTCCTTGCCCAGTGCCTTGTTGCCGAGGCCGGCAGCAAGGACGACGCGCCCTGCCCGGTACGTTCCCGACGGCGTCTTCACGGCATAACCCTCGCCATCTCGGGCGATCGTCTCGGCTCTGGCGTCGGCGACGATGCGGCCGCCGCGACGCTTGATGCCGTCGTGTAGCGCCCGCAACAGGTAAAGCGGGCTCGCATGACCGTCATGCTCGCAATAGGTGCCGCCGACGACATCCGGCCCGATCTCAGGCATCATCTCCCGCACTTCCTGGCGGTCGACGAGGCGAGCACCGTAATTGGCCGCGCCATGGACGTTGTGGAGCCGGGCGAGCAGCGCCTTGCGGTTCTCCAGCTCCTCTTCGGAGAGGCAGAAATGCAGTCCGCCCGGCTTCTCGTAGGCGGTGGAGACGCCGGTCTCCTCCTTCAGCATCGCATCGAGGCTCGGCCAAAGATCGGCGCTGCGGCGGGTCCAGATAGCATAATCCGGATAGCCGTCACCCTTCGACTGCACCCAGACGAGGCCGAAATTGCCCCTGGAAGCGCGGAAAGCGACGTCACCTTCGTCGAGAACGGTGACGGAAAGGCCTTCCCTGGCCAGACCATAGGCGGTGGCGGCGCCGACGAGGCCGCCGCCGAGAACGAGCGCATCGCTCGACATCAGCGGGTTCCTTCTCCGATGAGCAGACGATCGAGCCCGTAGAGCCGGTCGACGATCAGCATCAGCGCGACCGTGAACAGGATGGCGACCGTCGAGACCGAGGCGACCAGCGGGTCGGTGGTCTGGGTGATGTGGGAAAACAGCTTGACGGGCAACGTCGTCGTCGCCGGATTGACGATGAAAACGGTGACGGTGAGCTCGTCGAAGCTGGTGATGAAGGCGAGCACCCAGCCGCCGACGACGCCGGGGACGATCGCCGGAAGAGTGATCCGCCAAAACACCGTCCAGCCGCCCGCCCCGAGCGACGTCGCCGCCCGGGCGATCGACGGATCGAGACCGGTAACCGAGGCGAGGACGAGCCGCAGGACGAAGGGCACGATGATGACGACATGGCAGAAGACGAGACCCCCGAAGGTGCCGTTCAGCCCCATCATCGACAGGAACCGCAGGAAAGCGATACCCAGCACTACCGTCGGCACCGTCAGTGGCGACAGGAACAGCGCCTGCAGCGCATCGCGGCCGGCAAACCGGCCGCCGCCGATGGCGAGCGCTGCGGGCACGCAGATCACCGTCGCGATGGTGGCCGAGGCGACGCCGAGCTGCAGGCTGACGATCGCCGCGTCGATGAAGTCGGGATTGTCGAGGATTGCCTCAAACCAGCGCAGCGAAATGCCGCTCGGCGGGAATTCCAGAAACCCTTCCGGGGTGAAGGCCACCCCCATGACGACGACCAGCGGCGCCAGCATGAAGACCGCGAAGACGAGGCTGAAGAGCTTGGCGAAGGCACCGTTCCTGATCATTGGAACACCGCCGCGAAGCGCTTCTCGACCAGCCGGTTCCAGGCGACCATGATGGCGAGGACAGAAACGAGGAGAATGACGGCGATGGCGGCGCCGAGCGGCCAGTTCAAGGTGTTCAGGAACTCGTCATACACCGTGGTCGAAACCACTTTCACCCGCCGCCCGCCGAGGATCGCCGGCGTCGCGAAGGCACTGGCCGACAGCGAGAAGACGATCAGCGACCCGGACAGGATGCCCGGCATCGCCTGCGGCAGGACGATCCGCCGAAACACCGTGAAGGGCTTGGCGCCGAGGGATTCAGCCGCCTTCTCAGTCGCGGGATCCTGGCGCTGCAGCGCCGCCCAGACTGCGAGGATCATGAAGGGCACCATGACGTGGACGAGCGCCAAAACGATGCCGCCGGAAGTGTACATCATCTTCAGGGGCCGCTCGATCAGGCCGATATTGCGCAGCGCCTCGTTGATGACGCCGTTGTTGCCGAGGAGAATTGCCCAGCCGAGCGTCCGCACGACGACGGATATGAGCAGCGGGCCGAGTACCACGAGGATCATCAGCGAGCGCCAGAACGGGTGCATGCGCAGGAGGAAATAGGCCTGCGGCGTACCGATCAGCGCGCAGATCACGGTGGTGACGAGCGCGATGAGGAAGGTGCGCCCGAAGATCTCGTAGAAATAGCTGTCGCCGAGCACGTCGGCATAGTTGCTAAACCCGAAGGTCGGCTGGATCCCGCCATAGAAGTCGAAGCTGTTGAAGGACAGGATCGCCGTCATCACCAGCGGCGTCACCAGCATGACCGCGAAGAGCAGGAGCGCCGGCGCGCTCAACAGCCATGGGCGGGCACGATCGCCGGTCATGCCGCCGACCCCGCTTCGAGGATGCGCAGATGCTCGGCCTGCCAAGAGAGGTGGACGGCCTCGCCGAGATCGGGCTCGCGCCGGCCGCTGTTGCGGCGCACGACGAGCAGTTCGCCGAGGCCGGTCTTCACCTTGAACAGCCACTGGTCCCCGAGGAAGACGCGCTCGACGACTGTTCCCGAGACGATCCCCTCGCCTTCCCCGCAAAATTCGATCCGCTCCGGCCGCAGCGAGACCAGCACCGCCCCCGGCCCCTGCGACGAGACCGGGCCGTCGAGGCGGATGTCCCCGCAACGGAGCTGCGCCGCGCCCGGCCCGCCCGCCTCAAGATGGGCGTCGATGGCGTTGCTCTTGCCGAGAAACGACGAGACGAAGCCGTTGGTCGGCCGGTCATAGGCCTCGAAGGGCGTCGCTTCCTGGATCAGCCGGCCGCCCTGCATGACGGCGATGCGATCGCTGAGCGCCATGGCCTCGGACTGGTCGTGGGTGACAAGCAGCGTCGTCACGCCGGCCTCCTGCTGGATGCGCCGCAGTTCCAGCTGCATCTCCTCGCGCAGCTTGGCATCGAGATTGGACAAGGGCTCGTCGAGGAGCAGAAGCTCCGGCTCGATGACGAGGGCGCGCGCCAGCGCGACGCGCTGGCGCTGGCCGCCGGACATCTGGCGCGGATAGCGCGCCGAAAGATGCGACAGATGGACGAGGTCTAGCGTCTCGGCAATCCGCCGCTTGCGCTCGTCCGCCGGGACCTTGCGCATCTCGAGGCCGAAGCCGACGTTCTCTTCCACCGTCATGTGCGGAAACAGCGCATAGGTCTGGAAGACGATGCCGAGGCCGCGGGCCCTTGCCGGCACCTTCGACAGGTCGCGGCCGTTGAGAGCGATCGAGCCGCTGGTCGGGGTCTCGAAGCCGGCGACCATCTGCAGCGTCGTGGTCTTGCCGCAGCCGGAGGGGCCGAGCAGCGAGACGAACTCACCCTTCTCCACCGACAGCGTGAAGCGATCGACCGCGATCGTCTCGCCGAAGCGCTTGGTCAGATCGCGTAGTTCCAGAATAGCCATGTGCGTTCGTTCAATCCGTCGCGCGGGTCGCCGCAGGACAGGGAACGGGCGTTCAGCCCGCTCCCGCCCGATTGATCAGGCAGCCGCCGCTCTCAGCGCTCGACCTCACGCGCCCAGCGCTGGGTCCACTCCTGGCGGTTCGGATTGATCACGTCCCAGTCGACCTTGACCAGCTTGTCGATCTGCTCGGGACCATAGGGCAGCCACTCGGCCAGTTCGTCCGGCAGGACGGTCTTCTTGTTGACCGGCCCAGACCCCATGGCGTCGGCGAGCTTCACCTGGATTTCCGGGTCGAGGAGATACTTGACGAACTCCTGCGAGGCCTCTGGAGCGTCGCTTTCGACCACCGGGCAGGCGGCGAGCATCAGCGCCACGGCGCCTTCCTTCGGATAGGCGAATTTCGCCGGGAAACCTGTGTCGGCCAGGGACTTGGTGCGGCCCGAACCCCAGATCGACAGGGCGATCTCCTTCGACTGGAAGAGCTCCGACATCTTGCCGGAGGACGGCTCGAAGACGAGGACGTTCGGTGCGACGTCGTCGGCCATCGCGGTGAAGCCGGGGTCGATGTCCTTCTCGCCGCCGCCGTTGAGGCGCGCCATCATCACCAGGGTGTGGAGGCCGTAGGTGTTGGAGATCGGCGGAACCGAAAGGATCTGCTCGAACTTCGGATCTTCCAGATCCTTCCAGCTCGACGGCGGCTCCCAGCCTTTCTCCTTGAACCATTCGGTGCTGTAGGTGAAGCCGGTGGCGACGAAGCCCACGCCGATCGAATTCGGGCCGATCTTGGCGAGGTCGTAGATGTCTTCGGAGGCGACGTCGGCGGCAAGCGGCGCACAGAAGCCGAGCGCGTCGGCCTGGTACATTGGACCGTCGTCCAGAATCACGACGTCGAGCTCCTGGTTGCCCTTTTGGGCCTGGAGGCGCGCGAGGTTCTCGGTCGAGTTGCCGGCGACGAACTGGATCGTGACGTCGTGGGTCTTCTCGAACTGCGGAATGATCAGTTCCTTCATCAGCGTCTCGAAGGAGCCGCCATAGCCGCCGACCGTCAGCGTCTTGGTCTGCGCCTGGGCGGCGACGGATGCGATGAGCGAACCCGCCGCAGCGAGCATGAGGATGCGTTTCTTCATGGGGACCCCTGCCGATGCCTGTTTTTGTGCAGGCCCATCGTTTAGGCGTTTCCCATTCCGCGCAAATGAAATTAAAGGATAGACTCATTCCAATGAGTTATAAGGCTGCGAAGTGGCCCCGCCGAACATCCGCCAGTTGAGCGCCTTCAACGCCATCATGAAGGCCGGTTCCGTCACCGAGGCGGCCGAGCGGCTGTTCGTCAGTCAGCCCGCAGTGACCAAGCTTCTCAAAGGCTTCGAGGAGGCCTGCGGCTTCCGCCTGTTCGAGCGGGGACAAGGGCGGCTGAAACCGACCGCCGAGGCGCGGCAGATGTTCGCCGAAACGGAAAAGCTCGAAGCTGGTATGATGCGGATCTCGCGGCTGGCGGAATCGATCCGCAACCTCGAGCGCGGCGAGGTGTCGGCAGTCACCTTCCCCGGCCTCAGCATGCATGTGGCGCCACAGGCCGCGGCCGCCATTCTGGCGCGCAGCCCGCAGGTGCGCCTGCAATTGTTCAGCCGCACTTCGCGCAGCATCGAAGACGCGATGGTCACCGGCAAGGCCGATTTCGGCATCGGCCTCCTGCCCTCGACCTCGGCATCGCTGCAGTCCGAAAAATTCGTCGAGGTCGAGTTGTTCCTCGCTCTGCCCGCAGACCATCGTCTCGTCGGGCACGACAATGTGGACGTCGCGGATCTCGACGGCGAGCGCCTGATCGCCCTTGGCCGGGAGGATCTTTCCTACCCGGTCATCGAGGCGGCCTTCCACCGTGCCGAGGCGAAGATGAACCCCGTCGCCGAAGTGCAGATGGCAGATGCGGCCTGCGAGATGGTGGCGGCCGGGGTCGGCATCTCCGTCGTGCCGTCGCTCGCCTCGGCCGGCGTGCGGGACGGGCGGCTCGTCTTCAAACGATTGCGGCAGCCGATCCAGATGACGTCCTGGCTGATCACCCCGCGGGGAGAGGCGATGTCGATGCTGGCGGCAAGCTTCCTCGAAGAAATCAGGACGCGGGTCCGGGGCGTTCAGGAAGAGCGGGCTCCGGCTTCGCTCGCTTCGGCCATGGTCAGGCCTTGAGCCCAAAGCCCTGCATCAGCCGCCGCGTCACGGCATCGGCGCGACCGGAGGTGAAGACTGCGGCGTCGACGTGCCGCTCGATTGGCGCGTCGAGCGCGATGGGCGGCAGGATCGACAGCGCCCGGCGGGCGATCGCCTCGGCCGGGTCCAGCCAGTCGACAGGCCAGGGCGCCATCTTGCGCATGCGGTTGACGATGAAGGGATAGTGGGTGCAGGCGAGCACGACGATGTCCGTCCGACGGCCGTCCTTTTCGACGAAGCATGGTGCGATCTCGGCCCGCACCGCCTCTTCCTCGACGAGCCCCTGGCGCATGTAGGCCTCCGCCAGCGCGGCCAGCTGAAAGCTACCGACCAGCCGGACCTCGCATTTCGTCGCCCATTGGTCGATCAGGTCGCGGGTATACTGGCGCTTCACCGTGCCCGGCGTCGCCAGCACCGAGACCAGGCCGGATCTCGTGCGCTCGGCCGCCGGCTTGATCGCCGGAACGGTGCCGACGAAGGTCATCTCCGGATAGGCGGCGCGCAATGCGTCGAGCGCCAGCGTCGAGGCGGTGTTGCAGGCGATCACGCAGGCGAGCGGATGGTATTCGGCGATGAGGCCGCCGAACAGCGCGACGAGACGCTCCCTGAGGGCCGCCTCCTCCCAGTTGCCATAAGGAAAAGCCGCATCGTCGGCGACATAGACGAAGCGCCGCTCCGGCATCAGCACCCGTGCCTCGCGCAGCACCGTCAGCCCGCCAATGCCGCTGTCGAAGACCAGCAGCGGCCTGTCCCGATCCCACGAAGGTTGGAGCCCGGCCGGCGCCTCGGCGATCACGAGGCGTCCCCCAGCTTCTTGCGAAGCTGCGCCGCCTCGTAGTCGAAGGCCTTGATGACGCCGCGCAGGGTGTGAACTTCCGGCTCCGACAGGTTGGCCTTGGTCAGCATCGTCCTGAGATTCTGGGTCATCACCTCCCGCTTCGGCTCGGGAAAGAAATAGCCCGCCCGCTCCAGCGATGCCTCGAGATGGTGGAACAGCCGGAAGAGGTCGTCCTTGGTCGCCGGCTCCGGCAGCTTGGCCTCGAAGCGCGGAGAGAGATCGCCGCCCCGCCCCGCCGCCTGATAGGCATAGCTCATCAGGAGCACCGCCTGAGCGATGTTGAGCGAGGCGAATTGCGGATCGACCGGAAAGGTAACGATCTCATCGGCGAGCCCGACCTCCTCATTGGTCAGGCCCCAGCGTTCGCGGCCGAAGAGGATGCCGGTGCCCTGCCCCTCTGCCGAGCGACGCCGCAGATCCACCGCCGCCTCTTCCGGCCCGCGCACCGGCTTGAAGCTGTCGCGCGCCCGCGCCGTCGTCGCCATGACGAAATTGAGATCTGCGGTGGCCTCCTCGACGGTCGCAAACAGTCGCACGGCATCGATCACATGATCCGACCGCGAGGCCGCGGCCCGCGCCTTCTCACTCGGCCAGCCGTCGCGCGGATTCACCAGGCGCAGATCCCCCAGGCCGAAATTCGCCATGGCGCGCGCCACCATGCCGATGTTCTCGCCGAGCTGCGGCTCGACGAGGACGATGGCAGGTCCCGTCCGGCTCTGGCGAAGTGTCTCGTCGTCCAAGGCTGATAAAGCTCCTTCATCGGCGACGGCTGAGCAGTATTGCCGCCGTGCCCCCGCGCTCGATACCGCTTCGCGCCCGGCGAGCCAAGTCGGGCGATCCCAATCCCTCAGGTCGCGAAGCCGTCGATGCCGCGCCACGCGCTCTGCCGCGCCGCATCCGGGCCGGCAAAGCGAGCCACCATCGCCGTCATCGCGGCCTTCTCCGTCTTCATCGGCAAGAGCGGCCGCCGTGCCGCCGTCCGACGAGACGGCCGCAAGCCGCCTCGATCCGCACTTCGCACACGATCGCTCAGTTGAAAATTCCCGCGGTCCCCACCGACTGATGCCGCGTTGCACACTGCAGGCCCCTCTCGCTTTGCGTCTGCCATGTCGGGTGTTATAGGGCCGGGCAACCGATCACCCATCCATCGACGGCGCCGGGCGCTTCCCGGGCCTCACGCATTTTCCAAGGAAGGCTCCCATGGCGAAGATCAAGGTCGCAAACCCGGTCGTGGAACTCGACGGCGACGAGATGACCCGGATCATCTGGCAGTTCATCAAGGACAAGCTGATCCACCCCTATCTCGACATCGACCTTGAATATTACGACCTCGGCATGGAGCATCGCGACGCCACCGACGATCAGGTCACCGTCGATGCGGCCAACGCCATCAAAAAGCACGGCGTCGGCGTCAAATGCGCGACGATCACGCCCGACGAAGCGCGCGTCGAGGAATTCGGCCTGAAGAAGATGTGGCGCTCGCCGAACGGCACGATCCGCAACATCCTCGGCGGCGTCATCTTCCGCGAGCCGATCATCATGAAGAACGTGCCGCGGCTCGTTCCCGGCTGGACCAAGCCGATCATCGTCGGCCGCCATGCCTTCGGCGACCAGTACCGCGCCACCGACTTCAAGTTCCCCGGCAAGGGCAAGCTGACGATGAAGTTCGTCGGCGAGGATGGCGAGACCATCGAGCACGAGGTTTTCGACGCGCCAGCGGCCGGCGTCGCCATGGGCATGTACAATCTCGACGAGTCGATCCGCGACTTTGCCCGGGCATCCTTCAACTACGCCCTGCAGCGCAACGTGCCCTGCTACCTGTCGACCAAGAACACCATCCTCAAGGTCTATGACGGCCGCTTCAAGGACATCTTCCAGGAGATCTTCGACGCCGAGTTCAAGGCCGAGTTCGACGCCAGGAAGCTCACCTACGAGCACCGCCTGATCGACGACATGGTCGCCGCCTCGCTGAAGTGGTCGGGCGGCTATGTCTGGGCCTGCAAGAACTACGACGGCGACGTGCAGTCGGACATCGTCGCGCAGGGCTTCGGCTCGCTCGGCCTGATGACCTCAGTCCTGATGACGCCGGACGGTCAGACCGTCGAGGCCGAGGCCGCCCACGGCACGGTGACCCGGCACTATCGCCAGCACCAGAAGGGCCAGGAAACCTCGACCAACCCGATCGCCTCGATCTTCGCCTGGACGCGCGGCCTCGCCCATCGCGCCAAGCTCGACGGCAACGACGCGCTGGCCGAATTCTCTGCGAAGATGGAGAAGGTCTGCATCGACACCGTCGAAAGCGGCTTCATGACCAAGGATCTGGCGCTTCTGATCGGTCCGGACCAGTCCTGGCTGACCACCAACGGCTTCCTCGACAAAATCGACGAGAATCTGCAGAAGGCGATGGCTTCTTCGTAACGCGAACAGGCAGGAACACCGGCGCGTCCACCCGTTGGATACGTCCACCCTCGCCTTCAGGTGTCATTACGAAGCCCGGCGCGATACGAATCGCGCCGGGCTTCGTCATTGTGCCGGGGGATCGTTGCCATGGCCCACAAGGGCCGGATCGGCTGCATCGTCGTCATTGCCGGCCAGAAGCACTTCCGGGTCGCCCCGCTTCTGATCCGGCCCGCCCGCTTCTGAACCGGCCGGGTCGACGATATTGGAAGGATTGACGAGGACGGGAAACATGCCGTCCTGAAAACGCCGGACGGCAGGCCGAAGGTGCTGATCCAGGCCGTCGATCACCCGCCGCGGGTGCATCTCGACCTCGAGACGGACGACCGGGAAGGCGAGGCGATCCCCTCGCAGACCTCCGCGCCAAGCGGATCGGGCCGGTGAAATCGTGAATCGACATGGAAGCGCCGACCGGCCAGCGTTTCTGCGTGGAACCGCCGCAGCGCGAGGATTTCGAGCCGCACGCCAATCGATTCGAGAGCTGATCAGCCCTTCATCGCCGCTTCGACCGCAGCGACCGCCTCGGCCGCCTTGTCGCCATCCGGACCACCGGCCTGCGCCATGTCGGACCGGCCACCGCCGCCCTTGCCGCCGATCGCCTCGCTGGCAGCCCGCACGAGTGCGACGGCATCGAAGCGAGCGGTGAGATCACCCGTCACGCCGACGACGACCGACGCCTTGCCGTCCACGACGGCGACGAGAGCGACGACGCCCGAACCGATCTGCGCCTTGGTGTCGTCGACGAGGCCCTTCAGGTCCTTCGGCGAGACGCCTTCCAGAACGCGCCCGACGAAGGCGACCCCTGCCACCTCCTTCGGTGCGGCACCCGACGAAGTTCCTGCGCCGTCACCGACGAGAGCGAGCTTCTTCTTCGCCTCGGCGAGTTCGCGCTCCAGCCGGCGTCGCTCCTCGACGACCGCGTCGAGACGATCCGCCACGTCGTTCTGGGACACCTTCAGCGCCGCGGCCATCCGGCGCACGCGCTGGTCCTGCTCGAGGAGATGGGCCCGCGCGGCATCGCCGGTCAAAGCTTCCACCCGGCGCACGCCAGCGGCGACGCCGCCTTCGGCGACGACGTGGACGAGGCCGATGTCGCCGGTCGCGCGCACATGGGTGCCGCCGCAAAGCTCGACGGAATAGGCTTTGCCGGCCTTGTCGCCTTCCTCGGCGACACCCATCGAGACGACCCTGACCTCGTCGCCGTATTTCTCGCCGAACAGCGCCATCGCGCCGGATTCGATCGCCTCGTCCACGGCCATCAGCCGTGTCTCGACGGGAGCATTCTGGAGAATGATCGCGTTGGCGAGACGCTCGACCTCCGCGATCTCCGCCGCCTCGATCGGCTTGGGGTGGGAGAAATCGAAGCGCAGGCGATCGGGCGCCACCATCGAGCCCTTCTGGGCGACATGACTGCCGAGGACTTCGCGCAGCGCCTCATGCAGCAGGTGGGTCGCCGAGTGGTTCGCGCGGATCTGAGTCCGGCGGCGATGATCGACCTCGAGGTCCAGCGCCATGCCGACCTTTACCCGCCCCTTGGTCACGCGGGCTCGGTGGACGAAGAGCCCCTCGGCGAACTTGCGCGTATCGGTGACGGAGATTTCGACGCCCTCGCCCCGCATCACGCCGGTATCGCCGAGCTGGCCGCCGGATTCGCCGTAGAACGGCGTCTGGTTGACGACGATCGAGACTTCGTCGCCCTGGCCGGCCTCTCGAACCTCGGCGCCATCCTTCACCAGCGCGACGACGGCACCCTCGGTGCGCTCGGTGCCATAGCCGAGAAACTCGGTCGCACCGACCCGCTCGCGGATCGGAAACCAGATGTTCTCGGAGGCCGCTTCGCCCGAACCGGCCCAACTCGCCCGCGCCTCGGTCTTCTGACGTTCCATCGCAGTGTTGAAGCTGTCGAGATCGACCTCGATGCCGCGCTGGCGCAAGGCATCCTGGGTCAGATCCAGCGGAAAGCCGTAGGTATCGTAGAGCTTGAAGGCGGTCTCGCCGGACAGCCGCTCGCCGGAGGACATCCCCTCCGTGGCGTCGGCCAGCAGCGACAGGCCGCGATCGAGGGTCTGCAGGAAGCGCTTTTCCTCGAGCTTCAGCGTCTCCGAGATCAGCGCTTCCGCCCGGCCGAGTTCGGGATAGGCCCGGCCCATCTCCGCCACCAGCGTCGGCACCAGCTTGAACAGCACCGGCTCCTCGGCGCCCAGCATCCGGGCATGACGCATGGCGCGGCGCATGATTCGCCTCAGGACGTAGCCGCGGCCCTCGTTCGACGGCAGGACGCCGTCGGCGATGAGAAACGACGTCGCCCGCAGATGGTCGGCGATCACCCGATGGCTCGCCAGCCTGTCACCGACCGCCTCCGACCCGATCGCCCGTTCGACGGCGCCAATGAGCACCTTGAAGAGATCGGTCTCGTAGTTCGAATGGACCCCTTGCAGGATCGCCGCCATGCGTTCCAGGCCCATCCCCGTGTCGATCGACGGACGCGGCAGGTCGACCCGCGTCGCCGCGTAGACCTGATCGAACTGCATGAAGACGAGATTCCAGAATTCCAGGAACCGGTCGCCGTCCTCATCGGGGCTGCCCGGAGGGCCGCCGGCGACGCTCTCGCCCTGGTCGAAAAAGATCTCCGAGCAGGGGCCGCAGGGGCCGGTCTCGCCCATCGTCCAGAAATTGTCCGACGTCGGGATGCGGATGATCCTGTCGTCCGACAGCCCGGCGATCTTCTTCCAAAGCGTCGCCGCCTCTTCGTCCTCGGAAAAGACGGTGACGAGAAGCCGGTCCTTCGGAAGACCGAATTCCTTCGTCGTCAAATTCCAGGCGAGTTCGATCGCCCTGTCCTTGAAATAGTCGCCGAAGGAAAAATTCCCCAGCATCTCGAAGAACGTGTGGTGGCGGGCGGTATAGCCGACATTGTCGAGGTCGTTGTGCTTGCCGCCGGCACGAACCACCTTCTGCGCCGTCGTCGCCCGGCTGTAGGGGCGCTTTTCGAGACCGGTGAAGACGTTCTTGAACTGCACCATCCCGGCATTGGTGAACATCAATGTCGGATCGTTGCGCGGCACCAGCGGCGACGAGGCAACCCGTTCGTGCCCGTTCTTCTCGAAAAATCCGAGAAAAGCCGATCGGATTTCGTTGACGCCACTCATGAGCGAGACCTTCGCGAGACAGGACGGAAAGAACGCACCGGCAGATTTTCACGTTCGCAAGGCCGGCGAGATTGCCGGCCTTTTACAAAGGCCGGCTCCTCCTGTCCATCGGCCCTCCTGCCGCAACAGGGGCGCCGAGGGCGCTCAGTCCTCGACGGCCTCGTCGTCGCGACCGTCGTCGAGAAGCTGCTCGGCGATCAGCCCGGCATTCTGGCGGATCGAGGTCTCGATCTCGTTGGCGATCAGCGGGTTATCACGCAGGAAGCCCTTGGAGTTCTCACGCCCCTGGCCGAGCCGCTGGCTATTGTAGGAAAACCAGGCGCCCGACTTTTCGACGATGCCGGACTTGACGCCGAGATCGATCAATTCGCCGGTCTTGGAGACACCCTCGCCATACATGATGTCGAACTCGACCTGCTTGAAGGGCGGCGCGAGCTTGTTCTTGACGACCTTCACCTTTGTCTGGTTGCCGGTCACCTCGTCGCGGTCCTTGATCGAACCGATCCTGCGGATGTCGAGGCGGACCGAGGCGTAGAACTTCAGGGCGTTGCCGCCAGTGGTCGTTTCGGGCGAGCCGAACATCACGCCGATCTTCATGCGGATCTGGTTGATGAAGATGACCATGCATTTCGAGCGGGAGATCGAGCCGGTCAGCTTGCGCAGCGCCTGGCTCATCAGCCGGGCCTGCATGCCGGGCAGCGAATCGCCCATTTCGCCCTCGATCTCCGCCCGCGGCGTCAGCGCCGCGACGGAATCGACGACCAGGATGTCGATCGCGCCCGAACGCACCAGCGTATCGGTGATCTCCAGCGCCTGTTCGCCGGTGTCCGGCTGCGAAATCAGAAGGTTCTCCAGATCGACGCCCAGCTTGCGCGCATAGACGGGATCGAGCGCGTGTTCGGCGTCGACGAAGGCGCAGATGCCGCCCTTCTTCTGGGCTTCGGCGATGGTGTGCAGAGCGAGCGTCGTCTTGCCCGAACTTTCTGGGCCGAAGATCTCGATCACCCGCCCCTTCGGCAGGCCGCCGATTCCAAGCGCGATGTCGAGACCCAGCGAGCCGGTAGAAACGGTTTCGACTTCAACGATCTTCTCGTTGGCGCCCAGCCGCATGATCGAGCCCTTGCCGAAGGCGCGTTCGATCTGCGACAGAGCGGCATCGAGAGCCTTGTTCTTGTCCAACGAATTATCCTCGACGAGACGGAGAGCATTTTGTGCCATGATGATGGGACCTTATTTCACGCGTCGGTAAGGGGTGCAACATGTGCGGGCTTTCTTCTCATGTACCTTATTTGTTCTCATCCGACAAGCAGGTGATCGCGTTTTGTTCCCGGCGCCGAATCGTTTCGTGGAATCTCGTTCGATGAACAAATGATGAAGACTGCCGCCGTTTCCCCGTCGGAGCATGGCAAGTTCGTGCTGCTCGGTGCCGCGCATGTGGACCGCCGGGCCAAGGCCGACGGTCCATTCCATCCCGCCGCCTCCAATCCCGGGGTGCTGGCCGATTCGCCCGGTGGCTCGATCTTCAATGCGGCCGTCGCGCTGCAGGCGCTTGGGTGTTCGGTGGCTTTTCTGGGCGCGCGGGGTGGCGACGACGACGGCCGGCGCATCGCCGCGGAGATCGAGGCTCGTGGTTTGCGGGATCTCAGCACCACCTTCCTTGATCGCAAGACGCCGACCTATACGGCCGTCATCGACGATCACGGCGAACTCGTCGCTGGCATCGCCGACATGGCGCTTTATGACCTTGTTGGGCCGAAACTCCTCAAGCGACGCAACGTCCGCGACGCCATCGCCGCTGCCGAGGCGCTGATCATCGACGCCAATCTGCCCGCCGAGACCATCGCCGCCGCCGTCGAGGCCGCGGGCGACCGGCCGGTTACGGCCATCGGCGTGTCGCCCGCCAAGGTCCGACGGCTTTTTGCCGTCCTGCCGCAGCTTTCCGGCCTGTTCCTGTCACGCGCCGAGGCAGCGGCCCTCGTCGAGGTGACGGCGGCGACCAATCTAGGCCTCATCGCCGAACTGCTCGCCGAGCTCGGAACACGGCGCGCGGTGATCTCCGACGGGGCGCTCGAGGCGGCAATTCTCGACGCCGGCGAGTTGGTGTTCCAACGGCCGCCGGTCGTCCGCCCGCGGGACGTCACCGGCGCCGGCGACACGCTGGCCGCCGTCGCCTCCGCGGCCCACCTCGGCGGAACGAGCTTTCTCGAAAGCGCTCGGCGCGGGATCGCCGCCGCCTCGCTGCGGGTGAGCGCGCCCATCTTTCCGCCGGAGGATCTCCCCGCCGAGATCGAACGCCTCCACGAGCATCTGACCGACCCGACGACACGGAGGTGAAGCCGCCATGCCCGCAGAGATCCAGCCATTCGCCCTTTCTCCCCGCGTCGAGGCCGCGAAAGCCGCCGGAAGGCCCCTCGTCGCGCTGGAATCGACGATCGTCACCCATGGGATGCCTCACCCGCAGAATCTTCGGACGGCGCTTACCGTCGAGGCGGCGGTGCGGGCCGCCGGCGCCGAGCCTGCGACCATCGCGGTGATCGACGGGGTGCTGCGGGTCGGGCTCGAGGAGAGCGAACTCGCCGCCCTCGCCGAAGCCACCGGCGTCCTGAAGCTTTCGCGCGCCGATCTGGCTTTCGCGACCGCCTTCGGCCGGACCGGCTCGACCACTGTCGCGGCGACGATGATCGCCGCCAGGGCCGCCGGCATCGGCGTCTTCGCCACCGGCGGCATCGGCGGCGTGCATCGCGGCGGGGCGACGAGCCTCGACGTTTCTGCCGACCTCGAAGAACTCGCCCGCACCGATGTGATCGTCGTCTCGGCCGGCGCCAAGGCGATTCTCGATATAGGCTTGACGCTGGAATATCTGGAGACCATGGGCGTCCCGGTCGTCGCCTATGGCAGCGACGAGCTCCCAGCCTTCTGGTCGCGGGAATCCGGCCACGCCGCGCCGCTTCGGCTCGACCGGGCCGAGGAGATCGCAAGGTTCCAGCGAGCGAGGGCGGCCCTCGGCATCGAAGGCGGCATGCTCGTCGCCAATCCGCTTTCGGCCGAGCACGCCATTCCCAGGGCCACCATAGAGGGCTGGATCGACCGGGCGCTCGCCGACGCGAGCGCCGCGGGCGTCATGGGCAAGGCCGTGACGCCGTTCCTGCTCGGCCGCATCGTCGAACTGAGCGAGGGACGCTCGCTCGAAGCCAACATCGCCCTGATCGCGGCGAATGCGAAACTCGCCGCCGAAATCGCCGTGGCGCTCGCGAGAGCGTAAATCGCTCCTGAGCAGGAAACCCGGCCGGAGCCGGGCAGACCGCACCGAGCTGATTCAGCGAGGTCCGTCCGAGCCGGTCGTCAGCCCTGGTTCAACATGGTCTTCACGGCGACGGCGAGTTCGCGCAGCGAGAAGGGTTTGGCGAGGAAGCCGAACTTCTCCCCCTCCGGCATGTTCTTGGCGAAGGCCTCCTCGGCGTAGCCGGAGACGAAGATGAACTTCAGGTCCGGCCGCGTCTTGCGCATCTCCCGGAGCAGCGTCGGCCCGTCCATTTCGGGCATCACCACGTCGGAAACGACGATGTCGACCTTGCCATCCAGTTCCTCCAGCACCTCCAGCGCTTCGACGCCAGACGCGGCCTCCTTGACGTCGTAGCCGCGCATGGTCAGCGCCCGCGAGTTGACGGCCCGCACGTTGTCCTCGTCCTCGACGAGCAGGATCGTCGCCGTGCCGGACAGGTCCATCTTGTCGGTGGACGGGCCGCTCCCGATGTCGGGGCCCGCAGTGCTCGCCTCGGTGGAAACGTAGCGCGGCAGGAAGATCCGGAAGGTCGTGCCTTCGCCGGGCGTCGAATCGACGTAGATGAAGCCGTTCGACTGCTTGATGATGCCATAGACCATCGACAGGCCGAGACCGGTCCCCTTGCCGATCTCCTTGGTGGTGAAGAACGGCTCGAAGATCCGCTCGGCGACCTCCGGCGGCATGCCGCTACCGGTGTCGGCCACTTCCACGAGGACGTAGTCTCCGTCGACGAGTTCGGCATAACCGAACTGGGCCGTCTCCTTGGCGCTCACGTTGCGCGTGGCTATGGTGATCTTGCCGCCGTTCGGCATCGCGTCCCGCGCATTCTGGACGAGGTTGGTGATCACCTGCTCGAACTGCCCGATGTCGGCCATGACCGGCCAGAGGTCGCGGGCGTGCTGGCGTTCCAGTTGCGCGTGGTCGCCGCTGACGCGCTTCAGGAGGAGATGCATGTCGGCGACGACGTCGGTCAGGTTCAGCATCTTCGGCCGCATCGTCTGGCGGCGCGAATAGGCGAGCAGCTGGCGGACCAGCGAGGCGGCCCGGTTGGCGCTCTGCTTGATCAGCAGGAGGTCCTGGAAGGACGGATCGCCGGTGCGGTGGTTGAGGAGCAGGAAATCCACCGACGCGGTGATGATCGTCAGGACGTTGTTGAAGTCGTGGGCGATGCCGCCGGCGAGATTGCCGATCGCCTGCATCTTCTGGCTCTTGGCGATCTGATCCTCGAGGGCCCGCTGCTCGGTGATGTCGACGCCGTAGAGGATCGCGCATTCATCACTGTCCGGACCGACCTTCGGCACCGGGCTGAGATAGAGCCTGACGGTGCGCGGCCTCTCCTCCGCGACCTCCGCATCGACCGGGGCGATGCTGGAGCGGCCGGTCTCGGCCTCGGCGAGCGCCTTGCGGAACCCTTCGTGCCCGGCTTCCCGGATCGCTGACGGGAAGCTCGCCGCGCCTTCCGCCGCCTCTGCACCGAAGAGCCTGCGAAACACCGGGTTGGAGCGGACCACCCGGCCCGACGGATTGAGCGTCGCGATCGCCATCGGCGAGGAGTTGAAGAAGCGGGTGAAACGCGCCTCGGCGAGCTCGACAGGCGTCGCCGCGTCGTTCTCGCCGCTGCGGTCGAGAACCAGGGTGCGGACGATCCCCGGCGCGGCGCTGTCGTCCCCGACCGGGCGGCGCAGCAGCCGGACGGGCAGGGTCCGGCCCGAGGCGGTGATCAGATCGATGTCCTCGATGCCCTCGGCATTGGCGTTCGAGCGCTCCGTGTAGAGCGAGCGGCAGGACGGCGCCAGGAATTCGACGAAGGAGCGCTGATAGGGTTTGACCTCGGCCAGGTCGAGGCCGAGCCATTCCGCGAGGGTCGCATTGATGTAGGCGATGCGGTGTTCTGCATCGGAGGCGAAGAAGCCGGCCGGCGCCTTGTCGAGATAGTCGATGGCGTGCTGGAGGTCCTGGAACGAGGATTCCTCATGCTTGCGGTCGGCAGTGATGTCGAGGATCTGCCAGGCCTGCATCTGGCCGCCGCGGCTGGGCAGCGGGCGCACCGACACCCGGTACCAGCACGGCACGTTCTCGCCCTGCGAAGCCGGGGCGAGACTGTGGGCGAGGCGAAACTCCCGCTGTCCGACACGCCCATCCCGTGCCAGATTGGCGAGATGGTAGATCGCTTCCGTCGCCTCGGCTTCGCGGGCCAGCAGGCGCTCGAGGCTGCGCACCTCGCCCGGCCGCGTGGCGCCGGTCAGATCGCCATAGGCACGGTTGGCATAGACCACCTGGCCGCGCCGGTCGAGAATCAACAGGCCGGTGCGCGCGGTGTCGAGGAAGTCCTTGGCGATGCCGCCGTCGCTCGCGCGGCTGGAAAAACGCACGAGCCCCAGCGCCGAGGCAAAGATCGCGGCGATGCCGATCATCGACAAAAAGCCGAAGATGACGAAGACCGCGACCTCGCCGTAGCTGCGGCCGAACATGGCGAGGCTCGCGCCGGCGAGGATCAATGCCCCGCCGAGCAACAGTAGCCGCCGGACGCCCGATGCGGCCGCCGTTCGGTCGATCAAGGGTTTGTCGATCATCCCCTGAGCCGCTCCGTTCATCGCGATCTGCCCTTTTGCCCGACGATTCGGGCTGGTTGTGAAGGATACCCATAGACCGATCGAGCGTCGACCGGCGTTTTCATCGCATCCATCGACGCTGCCGGGGCGAGGCTAGCATCCGTTCCTTGCGCCGATCCGGTGCTTTGCCCGAAAGACGATGACGAATGGCAACGCGGACGACGAACCGCCTTGGACCGGCAAAAGGCTTGCCCACCTTGCATTTATGCGGCACCGCTGTTTACGGGACCCGCATATGCCGAAAGGCCGGCCTGTTGAGGAGATATCGAAGCCATGCCGCAATGGTTGGTCGATCTGTTCGGGGCAAGTCTCGCCCCGATCGTCTGGGTGGCTCTCGTCGCGGCGATGGTCTGCATCCTGGCGATCGTCGTCATGCTCTTGGCTAGGCGGCTCCTGGCCAACGGCGCCACGCTCGGGCCACGCATGCGGGCACCGAGACTGCAGGTCGTCGACGTCGCCCGCGTCGACGACAAGCGCAAGCTGGTGCTGGTGCGACGGGACGACGTCGAGCATCTGGTTCTGGTCGGCGGCCAGACGGACATCCTCGTCGAGGCGTCCATCACCCGTCTGCCCGCCTCGACCCGGCCGACCCGCTCCGAGGATGCGCGGCTGGACGTTCCGGCCGTCTCACCGGGTGCCCCGACGTCCGGCCGCCGTGAACCCGTGGCGCCGCCCTTGACCGCCTCGCGGCAGGGTCAGGGCCCCGAGACCGCCATGGCCGAGCGGGCGCCGGCGCCCTCGGGCCGCTGGCCGCAGGCCGCCCCCCCCGCCGACCGACCCGCGCCCGCGATCGCAGCCGAGCCACGCCCGGCGCCGGCACCGCGAGAGCCGGCGGAGACGGCGCCGCCCCGGAGCCGCGGCACGGCGGACGAATTCCCCCTCGCCGAACCCAGGCGACCGAATGGCGACGGCCAGGCAGGCTCCGCGCAGACGCGGGCGGCCGAGACGCGCCAGCCGGGCCCTATCCGCCAGCCGGCTCCCGTCCCGTCGGTGGAAATGCCGTTGAAGCCGACGGAGCCGCCCGCTCTCAATCCCTCGACCATGGCATTTTCCCGCGCCACGCCCACGCTGCGGTCTAAGACCGAGAGCGATTCGCTCGAGGCGCCGGGGCGGCCGCAGAACGAGATCGAGCCCGAACTGGCGATTCCCGAACCGGCGACCAGGCCGGTGCCGCCACGCCAGGACGCCGGCAGCGGCGGCGGCGGCACACCGCCCGCCATTGATGCGCCGAAGGTCGATCCTGCCCCTCGTGGCCCGTCGACCGATCTCGGCGCGCATCGCCCGGCGCCGAGCGCGGTTGCGGCCGAACGAAGGCCGACGCAGCGCCCGGCAGCAAGCTCCGGCGAGGAAGGCCGACCGCTCTCCGTCCGCAGCTTTGCCAGCGCCATCCAGTCCCGGCGCTACGGTCGGCCGGAGACGCAGTCGAAACCGCCGGAGGCCGCGACCACGGCGCCGGCATCGTCCCGCGCCGGCGATGGCAAGACGGAAACGGAATCGCGGGAGGCGGCAGGCCGCAGTATCGAGGATTTTCTCTCGGCCGATCTCAGTTTGCAGCTGAGCCAGGACATCGACGCGGCCTTTGCGGAGCCGTCTGCCCCCCCAGCGGCGGCGTCTCCACGGCCGGCTCCGACCGCTCCCGCCCCTCGTCCCGCCGCCGCGCCCGAACGTGCGAGCGAAGCTGCAGCCGGCCCGGCCAGAGCGGACACGGCGCCGGACACCACTGCCAGGCAAGCGCCCGCGGGTGGCGAGGGGACGGATGCCGGCAACGCGCCGGCCGATCCGAAAGCGCCGCGACGCGAAACCGACCCGCGGCCGGCCCCTCCGCCCCGAGCGCCCGCCGCTTCCGATCCGGGTAAGACCGCCGCTGCCACCACTCCGGCGGCTGCGACAGCGTCGCCCGTCGGCGCACCAGCGCCGGCCGTCGCCACGGACGATCGCCCCGAGCCGCAGCCTCGGACGACCGCACCCCAACCGAAAGCGACCGCGAGCTCCGCTTCCGCAACGGCAAACGCTTCGGATTCCGAGGAACGTCCCACGGCCGTGGTGGAACGGCCGCCCTCTCCCGTCGCCGCCCCGGCGAATTCAGCGCGACAGCCGCGACCGCCCCAGGAAATCGATCTCGAGGAAGAGATGAAGCGGCTTCTCGGCGAACTCGACCTCGACGGGCCCAGCGAGCAGCGCAAGGCCTGATCCGGCCGGACCTGCGAGGCTGCCACCACACCGGGCAGCCCTCTTCGGGAGGCCTCGCCGACGCCACTACGACGGCCATATCCGCCGCCAGCAGCGATCCCCGGACCGGTCATGCCGTCGGCTGTGTGCCGGAGGTATTTGCAAGCCGGCTCGAAACGGCTACCAAGCGGCAAACATCGCGTTCGAGGAAACCTGCCCGCATGAAAACCAGAGCCGCCGTCGCCTTCGAGGCCAAGAAGCCACTCGAAATCGTCGAACTCGACCTCGAAGGTCCGAAACAGGGCGAAGTCCTCGTCGAGATCATGGCGACGGGCATCTGCCACACCGATGCCTACACCCTCGACGGCCTGGATTCGGAAGGCCTGTTCCCCTCTGTTCTCGGCCACGAAGGCGCGGGCATCGTGCGCGAGGTCGGCGCGGGCGTGACCTATGTGAAGCCGGGCGACCATGTCATCCCGCTCTACACGCCCGAATGCCGCCAGTGTAAGTCTTGCCTCTCCGGCAAGACGAACCTCTGCACGGCCATCCGCGCCACCCAGGGCAAGGGCCTGATGCCGGATGGCACCTCGCGCCTGTCCTACAAGGGCCAGCCGATCTTCCATTACATGGGCTGCTCGACCTTCTCCAACTTCACCGTCCTGCCGGAGATCGCCGTCGCGAAGATCCGCACCGACGCGCCCTTCAAGACCGCCTGCTATTGCGGCTGCGGCGTCACCACCGGCGTCGGCGCCGTGGTCAACACGGCGAAGGTCGAGCCCGGCGCCAACGTCGTCGTCTTCGGCCTCGGCGGCATCGGCCTCAACGTCATCCAGGGTGCGCGCCTGGTCGGAGCCGACAAGATCATCGGCGTCGATCTCAACAACGACAAGAAGGAGTGGGGCGAGAAATTCGGGATGACGCATTTCGTCAATCCGAAGGAGATCGACGGCGACATCGTCGCCCATCTCGTCGAACTGACCGGCGGCGGCGCCGACTACACCTTCGACTGCACCGGCAACACCATGGTCATGCGGCAGGCGCTGGAAGCCTGCCATCGCGGCTGGGGCGTTTCGGTCGTCATCGGCGTGGCGGAAGCCGGCAAGGAGATCTCGACCCGGCCGTTCCAGCTGGTCACGGGCCGCGTCTGGAAGGGCTCGGCCTTCGGCGGCGCGCGGGGACGCACGGACACGCCCAAGATCGTCGACTGGTACATGGACGGAAAGATCCAGATCGATCCGATGATCACCCACACCCTGACCCTCGAAGAGATCAACAAGGGCTTCGACCTGATGCACGAGGGCAAGTCGATCCGGTCCGTCGTCGTCTACTGAGTGTGACGGTCGCGCAGGAGACCGCAGAGCCGGAGACGAGCGGGCCGGAGATCGCGTTCCGCTGGGACGCGTTCCAGGAACTGTCCGCCGTGGAGGTGCACGATCTCCTGCGCCTGCGCAGTCTCGTCTTCGTGGTCGAGCAGGCCTGCGTCTTCGCCGAGATCGACGGGCGCGACCCCGAAGCGATCCATCTGCGCCAGTTCGTCGGCGAGGATCTCGCCGGATGCCTGCGCATCCTTGGCGACGGGGACGCGATCCGGATCGGCCGCATCGCCACGGCCGCGGCCTACCGGGGCCGTGGCTACGGCCACGAGATGATGGCGGAAGCGCTGCGCTATGCGGCGTGGCGCTTTGCCGGCCGCGACGTCCTGATCTCGGCCCAGGCGCATCTCGAAGCCTTTTACGGCCGACATGGCTTCGTTGTGATCTCCGCGCCTTACGACGAGGACGGCATACCCCATATCGACATGAGGCGAGCCGGATCGCCCGGAGCCTGAACGGTCCGCGCGCCGCGTTCGGCGACATATTTCACGAGGGAGACAGCACCATGGAAACCGTTTCGACCAATGCCGCCCATGGCGGCACCCAGGGCGTCTACAAGCACGCCTCGCGCGAAACCGGAACGGACATGACCTTTTCGGTCTTCGTGCCTCCCCATGCCGATGGCGCAAGGCTGCCCGTCGTGTGGTATCTGTCGGGCCTTACCTGCACCCATGCCAACGTCACGGAGAAGGGCGAATATCGCCGCCTCTGTGCCGAACTCGGCCTGATCTTCGTCGCCCCCGACACCAGCCCCCGCGGCGAGGACGTCGCCGACGATGCCGACAAGGCCTATGATTTCGGGCTCGGTGCCGGCTTCTACGTCGACGCCACGCAGGAGCCCTTCGCGAAGCACTATCGCATGTGGAGCTACGTCACCGACGAGCTTCCGGGGCTGATCGCGCAGAACTTTCCTGCCGACATGGACCGTCAGTCGATCATGGGCCACTCCATGGGCGGCCATGGCGCCCTGACCATCGGGCTGACCTTTCCGGATCGCTACAAGGCCGTGTCGGCCTTCGCGCCGATCGTCGCGCCGAGCCAGGTGCCGTGGGGCCACAAGGCGCTTCCGGGCTATCTCGGCGAAGATCGTGCCGCATGGCGCAAGCACGACGCGGTCGCGCTGATCGAGGACGGCGCCAGGGTCGATGCGCTGCTGGTCGATCAGGGCGAGGCCGACAATTTCCTCGCTGCGCAGCTCAAGCCCGAGCTTCTCGAAGCCGCCTGCGCCAAGGCCGGGGTCGACCTGACGCTGCGCATGCAGCCCGGCTACGACCACAGCTACTATTTCATCTCCACCTTCATGGAAGACCACCTGACCTGGCACGCCAAACGCCTCGGGTGAGCACACGCCAACGCGTCGATCGCCTCAGCGAGATAGCAGACCGGCCGCTCGTTCCGATGGCAAAGGCGCCGAGCCGACGTACAGGCTTCGCGCCTGTCCCGCTTTCCCTTCGCCCTCGCCTGCGTCGCGATGGCGTAGGGCCGGATAAGCATGTGCGCCGGGATCTTCAGTTCAGAGTGCATCCGGTCCGCCACCGCCACGGCCAGCCCGCGCTTGCGGTCTAAAAACTCCGACAGGCGCGGCTTCGAGCCCGACAGAGGCTCCAGCTCCTCGCGTGAGATCCGCCGATCTATCGTGACGGTCTTGACCGCGTCCACGGCATCCTGCGCCTCGATCGGCCGAGCCTTCGCCTCGTACGCCTCGATGAGGGACGACAGAACGTCGAAGCGATCCCCCGGTTCAGGCTCGCCGAGGAAGTGGCGCCCGACCTCAGCCAAAGCCCAGTCCTGGTCGGCTTCGCCGCTGACCGGTCGAATATCCAACAAACGGACTCCGGGTTGATGCGGTCGTACTCTGCTGATCGAGCGGCTTCGCCGAGCGATGTGATGCCGGAACGAGTTGCGCAAGGCACCTCGCTCCGCCGGGGCGGAGGCACTCCCGCCTGCCGGTCCGGCCTGCCGAACGTCCGGCCTTCAGGGCGTCGGCAGCGGCGGCGTTTCGCTCTCGTCGGCGTGACGGACGGTGCGCAGCTCGTACCAGAGGGCGTTGAGTATGCCGAAGGCGGCGGCAAGACCAAGGCCGAGGATCCAGGCGAAATACCACATGAGAGAGCTTCCTTGATCGGGGGGCCGGCCGCCGCCGCGGGACGGACATCGTTCACAGCAGCGGCCGGCTTCGGAACTTGAGAGCGGCGGCTCAGTAGGCCGCAGAACCCGAGGCGTTGACGTCTTCTTCGCGCACCTTGCCCCACAGCACCTTGTAGACCCAGCTCGTATAGGCGAGGACGATGGGCAGGAAGATCGCCGTCGCGATCAGCATGGTGCGCAGCGTCGATTCGCTCGACGAAGCGTCGAACACGGTCAGGGACTGCGCCGGGTTGGTGCTCGACGGCAGGATCATCGGGAACATCGAGACGCCGACGGTGGCGATGATGCCGACGACTCCGAGCGCCGAGGCGAAGAAGGTCGGCCCGTCCCGCCGCGTCGCAAAACCGAGCGCCGCCAGCAGCGGACCGGCGATGCCGAGCAGCGGCGCGACGATCAGCAGCGGATGGGCCGCATAGTTGGCGAGCCACGCCTCGGGCGCGACGACCACCTCCTTGAAGAGCGGGTTGGACGGCCCCGCTGCAGCCTGGGTCCCGACGACGGCGTAGCCGCCGAACAGGCCGAGGGCGACGAGGATCCCGCCGAAGCCGAAGAGCACGGCGGTCGCGACGCCCAGCCTCGCACCGAATATCGCCGCCCGGTCGGCGACCGGCCCTTCGGCCTTGAAGGCGAGCCAGGCCGCGCCGTGCATGGCGATCATCGCTAGGCCCGGGAGGCCGCTGCGGTCGTCCACGGAGCGCTCGGGGCGGCCGGTCCTTTGCCCGCTCCAAGCCGACGGGCCTTCGACGCCTCGAAGACGGACCACGACGGTCCGTCGATTTTCCATCGAGACTGGATGAAAGTCGCGATCGGATCGGCATGGCCCATCGCGAGCCCTCGATACACCGCTCTATCGGCACCACACGCCGGCCCTGCGACGCGGCGCGGTGCGGGACAGGTTCCGGGCGTCTGCCGACGACCTCCAAGCGGAACGGCAACGGCCCCTGTCGATCATCCCCAAAGGAGTCGACAAGGGCCGCAATCGTCGGAATTTGGCAGCATAGAGGGAAAGCGCCGGCAGCGATCCGTTTACGCATCGATCTCCGGCAAGGGCTATGCCCTCAATCTCGACGTCAGTCGACGAGATCCTGCAGCGCATAACGATTGCGCAGAACGACGTGGCGGCTCGAAGGCAGGGCGATGAGTTTGTCGCGCTCGAACTGCGACATCGTCCGGGACACCGTCTCGATGGTCAGGCCGAGATAGTCGGCGATGTCCTGGCGGGTCATGGCGAGATCGACGCATTCGCCGGTGCCGCGGTTGGCCCAGTCGAGCAGGAAGGCGGCGAGCTTCTGGGCGGCGCTGCGTCGACCGAGAAGCAGAGCGTGCGCCTGGCTGCGCTTGAGGCATTTCATCGCGAAACCGAACACCGTCAACGCCGTGTCCCCCTCGCTGCCGTCAAAGGCTTCGAGCCCCGACCAGCGATAGGCGACGACGACGCAATCGGTCACGGCCTCGGCCGCCAAGCGATGTTCGCCGCCCGCCTCGAGGCCGAAAATCTCGCCCTCGGCGTGGAAGCCGTCGATCTGCCGGCGGCCGTCGCTGGTGATCAGGCATGTCCGAACGACACCGCTCATCACCTTGTAAAAGGAGCGGATGGTATCGCCGTTGGCATAGATCGCACGCCCCTCGTCGAAACGAAGGACCTGGCCGGCGAGCGCTGCGCCCGCCGCGAGGCCGCCTCTCTCGTTGGCCGGCTGCGTGGCGGCACTCGGCGCATACCCGAAAGCGGCGGACGTCGCGGAAAGACGCCCTTTCGACGACGTCGGCCGATATTCGGCCTCGCTGTCTCCGATGGCAGTTCGGGCGACGGCGCTGCTTTGCATGGAAGGCTCCCCTCGGGTCTTCGATCGGTCGAGAGGACATTATCCGGCTGTGCTTTCAGCGAAATTCGGTTTCCCCCTGAGGGATTCTACGTAGTCGCTTGCCCACGGCTCGGGAGACGTGCGGAAAGGCATGACTTCCCGGTCCGCCCGCCGCCCCATCATTCCGCACAAACTTGAGCGAGCGGCTTATTCGGCGGCTCGGACGTGGCGCGGCTCGGCGTCTCCGGTGCCTCGCTTCAGGGCAGTCCGATGGCCTCTCGAATGCAGTCGAGGAGAACCGATCCGTCGAGCGGCTTCTGCAGTACCGCATGCGCCCCGACGTCGGCGGCGAGCTGGCGCAGCACCGCGGTCGCATGGCCGGTGATGACGATCGCGGGCGTCGCGAAGCCAAGCGCGCGCACCGTCTTGATGACGGCGATGCCGTCCATCTCCGGCATCTTGAAGTCGAGCACCAGGCATTCGGCGGAGGCAAGCTGAGGATGCTCGACGAGTTCCTCGCCTGTCTTGCACAGACCGACCCCCAGCCCCTCCAGTTCGAGCGAGAATTTGAGCGATTCGCGGACCGCTTCGTCGTCGTCCACGACCAGGACCAGGGTTTTCTTAGCTGTCATCGGACGGGCTCCGGTGGCCGCGACACGGCAAAATGGCGATCTGTCGGCGAGACGATCGACGAAAACTGTCGCGACGTCTTTGACTTTGCGCAAGGTCAGGCCGGAGCGGCCGCCGCTACCCGCAGCGTTGCTCATGCGATCGGAGCGCTGCATCGTGCGGCGAGGACGAAAGGCTCGAGATGCCGATCGGATTCATGGCATAGGCCAAGCCGCTCCGGACGGCGCGGACACTCTCACTCGGACAGATGGAGGACGCAACAGGCCCGCTCGGCCTGCTCGCCGACAGCTGCCGAACAGGACGACGATTTAAGTGCCGACGTCGCCGTGACCGCGGCCGAAATCACCATCGTCCACAGAATGGCGGCGCGGCCTTCCTCGCGAGCGGCTCGCAAAACGGGAGAATTGCGGGGAGTCCCCAGCCTGTCAATCGCCAATACGGCAGTCAGCCACGCCATTGGCGTGGCAACCGCATGCATCGAGTCGGACATTTGCCCGACCTGAGACATAGGTGACACTTCGTACCGGAGACATGGGTAACACTTTTCGCTTTGCGGGAGGTGTTGATGCCGTGGATGGAAAGGTCCGTCATGGACGAACGTCTGCGCTTCGTGGCCCG
>NZ_JAAAMG010000021.1 GCF_010500815.1 Jiella pacifica | reverse complement strand
CTACAACTTCCGCCGCATCCTCGCTTGGCTGGAGCTTTTTGTCGCCTTCATCCAGATCGCGATCATCAGCCTATTCGGCACCCGTCAAACCGCCGACGCCGCTTGACGAGCTTTCTTCACGGACGACTCTTCGACCGCCGCCACTAGGATCACGCTCGAGCACCGTGCGAGCTTGATACACGCCCACCAGGAGTCAATCTCCCGGGCTGCTTGTCTAAAATTCACGAATCTCCTCACCGGGCGCCACGGTCGGTTGCTCGCGCGCCGCACCGATGCCGCAGAACGGATGGAAGCATCACCGCCTCGTCATCCCGGGTCAAGCCCGGGATGACGAGGCCTCAAGCTTTGCGACCGTTCTTTCACGCCGATGTCGCGCTGCATGCCACTCTGGACGAGGCTAGACGAGTTGTCTGAAGGCAATAGCCTGGGCGCCGAGGACGTCCTGGTCCCGGCCCCAAGCCGCTCCCGGCGGGCGCCCTCACCCCTTGGCCTGCGGCCAGAGCATCAGCACGAAGCCGATCAGCCCGAGCCCCATGCCGATCAGCTGGGTGACCGGCGGCCGCTCCTGAAAGACGGCGAAGGCGATGACGTTGATGAGGATCAGCTGGGCGACCGATGAGGCCGAGATGGCGACGCCGAGACCGCTTTCGCGCATCAGCTTCACCATCATCAGATTGCCGACGCAGTAGAGCGTCAACGACCCGACGAGCACCCACGGCAGCCCGTTGGATACGTAGGACCGCGTCGCCGAGGCCGCGGCGAGAAACACCGGCACCGCGCCGGCCAGCCACAGGATCGCCGCCGAATTCATGCCTTGCATCCTTTGAGAGATTATGTGCGGCCAAGCTATAGCGGCTTTGGCGGCGATGGCCATGCCCTGTTTCGACAGGTTGGACCGCGACCTCCCCAGTAGCCCCTCATCCTGAGCCTGTCTAAGGGCGAGGGGCGCCTGGCGCGGCCTGGAGCCCCTTACCCTCGTGGTTCGACAGGCTCACCATGAGGGTAAAGGGCCGTGCGGGCCCAGAGCGTCTAAGGTGGACGCAGCTTACACCGACCGCGTGATGCCGCCGTCCACCCGGATGTTCTGGCCGGTAATATAGGCCGCCCCGTCGGAGGCGAGGAAGGCGATGGTTTCGGCGATCTCCTCGACATGGCCGTAGCGGCCCATCGGGATCTTCTCGCGGAAGGCCTCCTTCTCCGGCAGGCTGTCGATGAAGCCGGGCAGGACGTTGTTCATCCTGACGTTCTTCGCCGCATACTGATCGGAGAACAGTTTCGTGAACGAGGCAAGGCCGGCCCGGAAAACGGCCGAGGTCGGAAACACTTCGCTCGGCTCGAAGGCCGCGAAGGTCGAGATGTTGATGATCGACCCGCCGCCGTTTGCCGCCATGATCGGCGCGACGAGCCGCGCCGGTCGCACCGCCGAGAGGAAATAAACCTCCATCCCGCGATGCCAGTCCTCGTCGGAAATCTCGAGGATCGGCGCGCGGGGCCCGTGGCCGGCGCTGTTCACCAAGACGTCGATCCGGCCCCAGCGATCGCGGACGGTCTCGACCAGCCGGCGGACGTCGTCATGCGACTGGTTGGAGCCGGTGACGCCGATGCCGCCGAGTTCTTTCGCCAATGCCTCGCCCTTGCCGGAAGAGGACAGGATCGCGACGCGAAAGCCCTTCTCCGCGAGCTTTCGCGCAGCGCCGGCGCCCATGCCGGAGCCGCCGGCGGTGACGATGGCGACTTTTTCGGTCATCTGACGCACGTTCCCTTCGATTCGTTGCGCCCGCATGCTGCCCGTCGCCGGGCGATCAGATCAAGGCCGAGGGCTCACTGCCATGCCCGCCCCTCCCCCTTGTGGGGAGGGGTAGGGGTGGGGGTCAGGGCGCTGGTTCTCACCGCTTCAGTCCCAGAACGCCCATGATCTCCTCGATGCATCCGTCGAAGGCGTCGCTGATGTCTCCGGTGCTGAAACGAAGGACCCTGTAACCCTGTCGGTTCAGCCACGCATCCCGAACAGCATCCCGCGCCAGACGATCCGGCCGTTGATGAAACTCGCCGTCGACTTCGATCACAAGACGCTCGGCATGAGCGGCGAAGTCCGCGATATAAGGTCCGATCGGCGCCTGTTTGCGGAAATGGATGCCAAAGTGCCGCCGAAACGTCTTCAACTCATGCCAGAGGCGCGTCTCGCCGTCCGTCATCGTCTTGCGCGCAGCTGGCGCGCCCTCTCGACGGATCTGCGCTCGATGCGCGTCGGCATGATCCAGCTTCTCCCAAGCCGCCAGTGTACCCCCACCCCTGCCCCTCCCCACAAGGGGGAGGGGAACGGCGAGCGTTCCAACGTTGCCGTCCAGATCACACCCCACTCATCGGAATGCCCGTCCGCTCCACCTTCCGAGGCGCCGTGAGCTCCTTCCACGTCGACAGTGCCTTGTTCACGGGTGCATTCGCCGGCCGTTCGACGAAGCGGCCGTCGCCCTTTTCGGCCCTGACGTCACCCTCCTTGTAGGCGAGGCGCCCGCGCGAGAAGGTCATCACGGCGAGGCCGGTCACCTCCACACCCTCGAAGACGTTGTAGTCGATCGCCGATTTCTGGGTCTTCGCCGAGATGGTCTTGGTCGCCTTCGGGTCGAAGACGACGAGATCGGCATCGGCGCCGACGAGGATCGCGCCCTTCTTCGGATAGACGTTGAGGATCTTGGCGATGTTGGTCGAGGTGACGGCGACGAACTCGTTCATCGTCAGCCGGCCGGTCACGACGCCCTTGGTCCAGAGCACCGACAGCCGGTCCTCCAGCCCGCCGGTGCCGTTGGGGATCTTGGTGAAGTCGCCGAGCCCCATGCGCTTCTGCTCGGTGGTGAAGGCGCAGTGGTCCGTCGCGACGACCTGCAGCGAGCCCGAGGCAAGGCCCGCCCAGAGCGAATCCTGGTGGCTCCTGTCCCGGAAGGGCGGCGACATCACCCGGCGCGCCGCATGGTCCCAGTCGGGATGGCGGTATTCGTCGTCGTCGAGGACGAGATGCTGGATCAGCGGCTCGCCATAGACCCGCATGCCCTTCGCCCTCGCCCGGCGGATCGCCTCATGGGCCTGTTCACACGACGTGTGGACGACATAGAGCGGCACACCGGCCTGATCGGCGATCATGATCGCCCGGTTCACCGCCTCGCCCTCGACCTCAGGCGGCCGGGAGAAGGCGTGCGCCTCCGGCCCGTTATTGCCTTCCGCCATCAGTTTCTGCTGCAGGAAGGCAACGACGTCGCCGTTCTCGGCATGGACCAGCGGCATCGCGCCGATCTCGGCGCAGCGGGTGAAGGAGGCGAACATCTCGTCGTCGTTCACCATCAGAGCGCCCTTATAGGCCATGAAATG
Source organism: Jiella pacifica (assembly GCF_010500815.1). Classification (GTDB taxonomy): domain Bacteria; phylum Pseudomonadota; class Alphaproteobacteria; order Rhizobiales; family Rhizobiaceae; genus Jiella; species Jiella pacifica. Next base: position 99,795 of record NZ_JAAAMG010000021.1, on the reverse strand, counting down.
CTTGAAGGTGTTGATGCCGGCATCCACCACCTGCGGCATCTCGTCGAAGAATTTCTGGCCCCACCAGGTGACGCCCATGTGGAAGGAATAGTCGGTGCGCGCCGGCCCGGCCTTCTGGAACCAGACCTGCAGGGCCTCCATCGGCCCCTGGTCCGGCGCCGGCAGGCAGAAATCCACCGTCATCGTCGTGCCGCCGGACAGCGCCGCCGCCGTGCCGGTGTCGAAGTCGTCGGCCGAATGGGTGCCCATGAAGGGCATTTCCATATGGGTGTGCGGGTCGATGCCCCCCGGCATGACATAGGCGCCGGAGGCGTCGATCACCTCGTCGCCGGACAGGTCCGGGCCGATTGCGGCGATGGTCTCGCCGTCGATCAGAATGTCGGCTTTGTAGGTGAGATCGGCGGTGACGATGGTGCCGCCCTTGATGACTGTGGTCATGGCTGGATTTCCTTCTCGGTCGGCTCGTCAAAGACAAGATAGCGATCGAGCCCTGTGATGGTGATGAGTGCAAGCTCGATCGTCAAAAGTTCTTCGTGCGTCGCGGTCCCGATACGCTGGCGAATGCCGTCGTTACGAACAGGGCTCAGCTTATCGATCATCGCCTCGGATCGGTGCTCGAGCCCGTTTTGCGGCGACGGGAAGAAGACCGGGCGAAACAAACGAGCCTCAGAACGATAGGTGGTCAGCGGGCAGACGAGCAGCGTGTGATGGCCTGCGATATATTCATCTGCCTGCAGGATCAGGCCAGGCCGGGGCTTCTTGATGTCGCCGGGGAAAGTCGCGGTCACGAAGTCGCCGCGCCGAAAGCTCACAGGTCGTCCCATGCTTCGGCAGCGATTCCCTCGCACCATTCCATGACGCGATCTTCGACATCGGCATGCGCGGCGCTGCGAGCCTGGCGATCGGCTTCCTGTCGATAGTTCGGATCGGCTTTGGCTGCGCGCCATGCCGCCACCGTCGAGATATTCCCCACATCGTCGGATCGCGAATTTTGACTGCGCGGATCATCCATGGCGAACCTCCTGTCTCCTGAACGCCCCGATCCTACTCCACCACCCCCGCCGTCTCCACCACCGCATGCATCAGCACATTGGCGCCGTTCCGCGCCCACTCCCTGGTGATCTCCTCGGCCTCGTTGTGCGACAGGCCGTCGACGCAGGGGCACATGACCATCGCCGTCGGGGCGACGCGGTTGATCCAGCAGGCGTCGTGGCCGGCGCCGGAGACGATGTTGGTGTGTGAAAGGCCAAGGCGCTCGGCGGCATCGCGGACGGCCTTCACGCATCCCGCGTCGAAGGTGACCGGGTCGAAATGGCCGACCTCATCGACGGACACGTCGATGTCGAGCGCCTCGCAGATCGTGTCGATCCCGTCCTCGATCCGCTCGCGCATCTCCTCCAGCGTTTCCAGCGACGGCGAGCGGATGTCGATGGTGAAGACGCATTTGCCGGGGATGATGTTGCGGGAGTTCGGATGGACGTCCATGTGGCCGACCGTGCCGACCGCATTGGGCTGATAGTCCATCGCCGTCTCGTGGACGAGCTCGATCACCCGCGCCATGCCGAGCCCGGCATTGCGGCGCTTGTACATTGGGGTCGAGCCGGTGTGGCTCTCCTTGCCGGTGAGCGTCACCTCCAGCCAGTAGAGCCCCTGGCCGTGGGTGACGACTCCGATGTCGATGCCCTCGTCTTCCAGGATCGGCCCCTGCTCGATGTGCAGCTCGAAGAAGGCGTGCATCTTGCGCTCGCCGACCTTCTCCTCGCCCTCCCAGCCGATGCGCTTCAATTCGTCGCCGAACGACTTGCCCTTCGCGTCGACCCGCGCCTTGGCCCAGTTCTCCTCGTGGATGCCGGCAAAGACGCCGGAGGCGAGCATGGCGGGGGCAAAGCGCGTCCCCTCCTCGTTCGTCCAGTTGGCGACGACGATCGGATGCTTGGTCTTGATGTTCAGATCGTTCAGCGTCCGGACGATCTCCAGCGCGCCGAGAACGCCGAGGACGCCGTCATACTTGCCGCCGGTCGGCTGGGTGTCGAGATGGCTGCCGACATAGACCGGCAGGGCTTCGGGATCGGTCCCCTCGCGGGTAAAGAACATGTTGCCCATGGTATCGACGCCCATGGTCATGCCCGCCGCCTCCGCCCAGGACTGGAAGAGCCTCCGCCCCTCGCCGTCCTCGTCGGTGAGGGTCTGACGGTTGTTGCCGCCCGCGACGCCCGGACCGATCTTCGCCATCTCCATGATCGCGTCCCAGAGCCGGTCGCCGTTGATCTGGAGGTTGGAGAGTTGGCTCATGGGGGTGTCCTTTTCGGAAGGGGCTGCACGAGACGGCGGCGCAGCGGTCTTTCATGGCATTGAGCCTACCGCTCGCCGTGACAGCTCAGGAGCGGGCGCAGAACCTCTCCGCGTCGTCATTCTCGGGCCCCGTCCCGAGAATCCAGGGATCGTCGGGCACCGTTCGCTTCAGTTGCAGAAGGCCGAAGCCGCCGGTGCTGCGGCAACGGCCCCTAGATTCTCGGGACGGGGCCCGAGAATGACGAAGTTTTGGGGGCAGCGCCTTTTTCGTCAATGCTCGCCGGATCCAGATCCGACATCCTCGACTGCATCCTCACCGGGCACGCAGACACTCACTCAAGCGTTTGGAGAATCCTCCTCAACGTCTCGACGACCTCGCCGATCTGGTCCTCGCTCACCATCAGCGGCGGCGACAAAGCGATGATGTCGCCCGTCGTGCGGATCAGCAGGCCCTCCTCGAAGGCCTTCACGAAAGCCGCAAATGCCCGCTTGGTCGGCTCGCCCTTCATCGGCTCCAGCTCGATCGCGCCGATGAGGCCGATGGTGCGGATGTCGATGACGTGGCGGGTGCCCTTCAGCGAATGGATGGCGTCGGCCCAGACCGGCTCCAGGGCCTTGGCCCGCTCGAACAGGCCTTCTTCCAGATAGGTCTCCATCGTCGCGAGGCCGGCGGCGGCTGCGATCGGGTTGCCGGAATAGGTGTAGCCGTGGGCGAATTCGATCAGATGCTCCGGCCCAGACATGAAGGCGTCGTGGATCTTCCCCGAGGCGAACACCGCGCCCATCGGGATGACGCCGTTGGTCAGGCCCTTGGCGGTGATCATGATGTCCGGCGTCACACCGAAATAGTCGGCCGCAAAGGCCGTGCCCATGCGGCCGTAGCCGGTGATCACCTCGTCGAAGATCAGGAGAATACCGTGCTGGTCGCAGATCTCGCGAAGACGCTTCAGATAGCCCTTCGGCGGCGGCAGCACGCCGGTCGAGCCGGCGACCGGCTCAACGATGACCGCGGCGATCGTCGAGGGATCGTGCAGCGTGGCGATGCGCACGAGATCTTCGGCAAGATCGACGCCGTGTTCGGTCTCGCCTTTGGAATAGGGATTGCGCTCCGGGTCGTGGGTGTGGCGCATGTGGTCGACGCCGGTGAGCAGCGTGCCGAACATCTTGCGGTTGCCGACGATGCCGCCGACCGAGATGCCGCCGAAATTGACGCCGTGATAGCCGCGCTCGCGGCCGATCAGCCGGAACCGTGCCCCGTCGCCCTTGGCCCGATGATAGGCCAGCGCGATCTTCAGCGCGGTCTCGACGGATTCGGAGCCGGAATTGGTGAAGAAGACGTGGTCGAGGCCCTCCGGCGCGATCGTCGCCAGCCGCGAGGCAAGTTCGAACGCCTTCGGATGGCCCATCTGGAAGGCCGGGGCGTAGTCGAGCTCGGCCGCCTGGCGCTGGATCGCCTCGGTGATCTTCGGGCGGCAATGGCCCGCATTGACGCACCAGAGGCCAGCCGTCCCGTCCAGCACCTGCCGGCCGTCGCTCGTCGTATAGTGCATGTCCTTCGCCGCGACGAACATGCGCGGTGCCTGCTTGAACTGCCGGTTGGCCGAGAACGGCATCCAGAAGGCCTCGAGATTGTTGGGGGCAATCCGCGTCTGCTCGTTCATCGATTGCTGCCTTCATCGATCCGGGCGGGCTTGCGCTTGCAGCCGGATTCTTGACTATTTGGTAAAATCGGAGGCTAGAAGCTCCCCCGGAACCGGTCAAGCGCAATCGCCGGAGGCTCGCAAGGATGCCGGCGGGGCGAAAGAGGGATCAGATTTGGAAGCGAAAGTCGAAGATCGTGGGGGCATCTTTGCGAATCATCGCCAGCCGACGCGGATCCAGGCGGTCAACCGCGAGATCATTCTGGAGGCGGCGCTGGAAGTCTTCGCGATTCACGGTTTCCGCGGCTCGACCGTCGATCAGATCGCCGCGAAGGCGGAGATGTCGAAGCCGAACCTCCTGTATTATTTCCGGCGCAAGCAGGACATCTACCGCGCCGTGCTGGAGCACACACTGGCCGACTGGCTGGCGCCGCTGGCCGCCATCGATCCGGCCGGCGATCCGATCGAGGAGCTGCGCCGCTACATCACCCTGAAGCTCGACATGTCGGCGAAACGGCCGGCGGCCTCGCGGCTCTTCGCCAACGAGGTCCTGGCCGGGGCGCCGGTGATCGGCGACTTTCTCGAGACCCGGCTGCGCGAGCTCGTCCACGAAAAGGCCGGCGTCATCCGACGCTGGGTTTCGGAGAGCCGCCTCGCGCCGGTCGATCCGGTCCACCTCATCTTCATGATCTGGGCGGCGACCCAGCACTATGCCGATTTCGACGTTCAGATCCGGGCGGTGCTCGGTTCACAGGTCGACAAGCCCGGCTTTCGCGAGCAGACCGCCCAGGCGGTGCTTTCCATCGTCCTCAACGGCATCCGCCCGCGCATGTAAGCCACCGTCCAACCCCGACGGCCTTCGCCGCCGGCGTCCCCGAACGCGAAGTTCGTCCCGTTGCCGGAGCAGGGAATCTCGGGGCCGCTCGGCCCCCGCTCATGCCGCCAGGGTCTTTTCGGCCGCGACGCCGAGGTCCCGGGTCCAGCGATTGGTGATGTCGGCGATGACCCGCGGCAATTCTTCCTTTGGCTGCGGCGTCGAGAAGAAGTAGCCCTGCATCTCGCGGCACCCTTCGGCCAAAAGCGCGCGCATCTGATCCTCGGTCTCGATGCCCTCGGCGATCACCTGCATGTTCAGAGATTTCGACAGGCCGATCACCGAACGGACGATGGCAATATTCTCGGCCCGTCCCATGTCCCGGACGAAGGACTGGTCGATCTTGATCTTGTTGAAGGAGAAGCGGCTGAGATAGCCGAGCGACGAATAGCCGGTGCCGAAATCGTCCATCGAGACCGTCAGGCCGCGCCGGCGCATCTCCTTCAGGATGTCGAGGACGCGGTCGCTCTCGTCGAGGAACAGCGACTCGGTGACCTCGATCTGCAGCCGTTCTGCTGCCAGACCCGAGTTGTTCAACGCCCGGTCGATGTCGGACAGGAGCGTCGCGCTCTTGAACTGCATGGGCGAGAGATTGACCGAGATCGTCATCGATTCCGGCCAGGTCGCCGCCTCGGCGCAGGCCGTCTCCAGGCACCAGACCCCCAACCTTTCGATCAACCCGGCCTCTTCCGCCAGCGGGATGAAGACGCTCGGAGAGATCATGCCCTTCTCCGGATGACGCCAGCGCAACAGCGCCTCGAAGCCGCTGACCCGCTTGTCCGCCATATCGACGAAGGGCTGGTAGTAGAGCTCGAATTCTTCGGCATCGAGCGCTGCCTTGAGATCCAGCTCCATTTCGCGGCGCTGTTTCAGATTCGCCCGCAGCGCCGGTTCGAACAGTTCGAAGGCGCCACTGTCGGAGCGCTCCTCCTTGGCCCTGTAGAGCGCCAGGTCGCAGTTCTGCAGCATGATGTCGGCATTGATGCCGTCGGCCTCGGTGACGCTCGGATCATGGGCGACGATGCCGACGCTTACCGAGGCGAAGATGCGCCGGCCCTCGACTTCGAACGGCTCCGCGAAGGCCTTGACGATCGAGGCGCCGAGCGCACTCGCCTCGGCGGCGGACTTCGCCTGCGGCGCGATGACGGCGAATTCGTCGCCGCCGAGCCGCGCGACGCTGGCCCTCGCATCGACGAGGCCGGCCAGGCGATCGCCGCACGCCTTGAGCAGCGCGTCGCCGAGCGGGTGGCCGTAGGTATCGTTGATCGACTTGAAATTGCGCAGGTCGACGACGACGAGCGCAAACGGCTTGCGCGCCGTCTTGAGGAGTTGATCGAGCTCTTCTCCGAACTGCCGCCGATTGGGAAGGTCCGTCAACTGATCATGGCCGGCGAGATATTTGAGGCGCTTGGAGATCCGCTCGCGCTCGGTGATGTCCTCGAAGGTGATCAACAGCCCCTTGCCCGGCATGCCCCGGCGCTTCACCTCGAGGATCGTCCCGTCAGGCATGGTCATCTGCATGGAATCGTTTTCGTTCTCCCGCAAGGAACCGGTCAGGTTCGGATCGGAGAAGAACTTCTTGGCCGGCGTCAGGATGTCGAACTCGCCGAAGCGCTCGTTGAAGACGCCGTTGGAGAGCAGGAGCCGCCTTTGGCCGTCGAGCATGCAGAGCGCCTGGGTCATGTTGTCGAGCGCCGCCTGCAGTTGTCCCTGCTGGGCTTCGATCTGGGTCGAAAGCATGTCGGTCTTGGCGTCGAGGGTCGACTGCAGGACCAGGTACCGATCCTGCATGTCCTTGAGGGCCGAGAAGGCTCTGCGGATCTCACCGGGGCCGGTCGGCCGAATCGTCAGGTCGTCCGCGCCGGCGACCAGCGCCTGGGCGGTCTCGGAGAGCCGCCGCAGCGGCGAGGAGACCGAACGGATCAGATAGACGAGAAGCCCGAGCATGGCGAAGAGCACGGCGCCGAGGCCGAGTGCCTGCTGCAGCGTTCCGCCCTCGAACGACTGGTCGGCCGCCTCGCCCCGCGCATCGAGATCGGCGCGCAGGATCCGCACGGACGATTGCAGCCCAAGGGTAACCTTCTCCAATTCCCGCATCACCGTCGGCTTCGAAACCGAAGCATAGCCGGTCTCGATCAGCCCGAGCGAATAGACGAGGCCGCGGAGATCGGCCTTGGCCTCCTCGGGGATTTCGGACTGAAGAGCGATGCCGACGGTTTTACGGACGTCGGCGACTGCCGCCAGCACCTCCTCGAGACCGCGACCGGTGATCGCCACGCGTCTCGAAGCCTCGCCTTCCACCTGAATCTGGCTTTCGATGCGGCTGCGAACCTCGTTCATGTCGACGAGGCTCTTCTGGAGTTGCGTCAGCGGTTCGACCCCCGCGTCGATGAAGGAGGCCAGTTTCTCGACGGCATCGAGCTGACCGCGATAGGACAGCAGTCCGAAGGTGGTCGTCAGGCCGGCAAATACGAGAAAGCCCAGGATGAGCCTCACCTTGATCGACATTACGCGTCTTTCTCGGCATTGAACATGAAACACTCACCGGCAGATGAAGCATGAGCCCTCGCCAGAGGCGCACTATGCTCCCGGCAAAGTTACTTCGGCGTTACGGCGAGATCTCCGCATGTTTTTTCGGCGGCGACAAAGCAAAGAACTCTCTTGGCCGCAGCGTTCCGCCAACCGGCTGTCGAGGTGACGAAGGCACATGGGCAATGCGGCCGGCGGCCTGCGGCCGGGAAGCGGCCCGCCGCTCGCGGCCCCGCTTCCAGAGTCGTTACGGAAGGCAATGCTTGCCGAAGAGATCTCTCGTGCAGCTGGCGCAGACCGCTATTCGGCCGCATCCGGCATCGTCACCGGCGCCGGCGCATGCTGCTTCTTTTCGGCCGCCATCGGATTGTTGGGGTGCCGGGTCCAGTTGTCGTATTCTTCCGGGATGGGCTTGCCGGTCCTCGGATCGGTGCCGGCGATCTGCTCCATGGTGATGCAGTCCTCGACCGGGCAGACATTGACGCAGAGATTGCAGCCGACGCATTCCGCGTCGATCACCTCGAAACGGCGTCTGCCGTCGACCATGCTGGTGATCGCCTGATGCGAGGTGTCCTCGCAGGCGATGTGGCAGCGGCCGCAGGAGATGCACTTGTCCTGGTCGATCCGCGCCTTGGTGACGTAGTTGAGGTTGAGATACTGCCAGTCGGTGACGTTCGGCGCGGCCCGGCCGCGGAAGTCCTCGATCGTGGCGAAGCCCTTTTCGTCCATCCAGTCGGACAGGCCCGAGATCATCTCCTTGACGACCTTGAAGCCGTAGGTCATCGCCGCCGTGCAGACCTGGACGTTGCCGCAGCCGAGCGCGATGAACTCCGCCGCGTCCCGCCAGGTGGTGATACCGCCGATGCCGGAGATCGGCATGCCGGCGGTCTCGCGGTCGCGGGCGATCTCGGCGACCATGTTGAGGGCCATGGGTTTGACCGCCGGACCGCACATCCCTCCATGGGAGCCCTTGCCGTCGATCGTCGGCGTCGGGGCGAAATTGTCGAGGTCGATCGACATGATCGACGAGACCGTGTTGATCAGCGAGACGGCATCCGCCCCGCCCTTCTTTGCCGCCCGGGCCGGATAGCGGATATCGGTGATGTTGGGCGTCAGCTTCACGATGACCGGCAGCTTCGAGTGCTGCTTGCACCAGCGGGCCACCATTTCGATGTAATCCGGCACCTGGCCGACTGCCGAGCCCATGCCGCGCTCGCTCATGCCGTGCGGGCAGCCGAAATTCAACTCGACGCCGTCGGCGCCGGTCTGTTCGACCAAGGCCAGGATCTTCTGCCAGGGCGCCTCCTCGCACGGGACCATGAGCGAGACGATCATCGCCCGGTCCGGCCAGTTGCGCTTGACCCTGGCGATCTCTTCCAGATTGGTGTCCAGCGCCCGGTCGGTGATCAGTTCGATGTTGTTGAGGGCGAGCAGCCGGCGGTCCGGCCCCCAGATCGCCCCGTAGCGCGGGCCGTTGACGTTGACGATGGGCGGATCCTCGCCCAGCGTCTTCCAGACCACCCCACCCCAGCCCTGCTCGAAGGCGCGCTGGACGTTGTATTCCTTATCGGTCGGCGGCGCCGAGGCGAGCCAGAACGGGTTCGGCGAGGAGATGCCGAGGAAGCTTGTCGTCAGGTCGGCCATCGGCGATAGTCCTCTTCATCTCAAGGCAGAATTGAAATTCGGGCGGGCTCCGCTCCGGGGCAGAGGCGGGTGAAGGACATGGCCGAGGAACGGCGATACACGATCAATCTCTTGCCGCAGCCGCAAGGCGGCTTCACGGTCCTCGTCCCGGCGCTGCCGGAAGTCGTCAGTTACGGCGAGACGGAAGAAGACGCGTTGCGAATGGCAGAAGATGCCATCGCTCTCTGCCTCGACGTAAGACGGGACGAAGGAGAACCGATCCCGGAGGACGTCGTCCCACTGGTTCGACAGGTGTCCGTCTCCCAAGCGGCTCGATATGCCGTCGCTGCCTGCGCTCAGCGGGAAGACGATCGTCCGGGCCCTGCAACGGGGCGGATTCGTGGTTCTTCGGGTGAGCGGCAGCCACCATGTCCTGCGGCATCCCGAGCGGCCGGGTTCGAAGGTCAGTGAGCCCGTCCATGGCAATCGCGACCTGCCGACCGGCACATTGCGCGCCATACTCGATAGGTCGGGTTTGACGACGGAGGAATTCCTCGATCTGCTTTGACGGCGAGGCTTTTTCGCCGCCCTCAGGAAAAGGCTCGCGCGATGCGTCCCTGCAGGTCGATTGCGTGTCCGGTCCAACACTCTCCCGACACGCATCTCGGTCCAATGGCGCAGGAGATTTCGACAGAGCTTCCTCGGCCCTTTTGGTGCAAGCGCCTGAAGCTTGGAGGACATGACCCGCGTCATCTCGCCCATGGCATCACTCCGCAGCTACCCTCTCCGCCGCAGTCAGGGCCGAGTGGATGTCCATGGCCGCGATCTTGCCGTCCTCGACGGCGACGACGGTGAGGTCCTCGCCCTCGGCAATGCAGTCGCCGCCGGCCCAGACGCCGTCGAGGGACGTCCGCCGTGCGGCGTCGACCTGAATGCGGCCGCGCTCCAGGGCGATTCCCGCGCCCTCCCCGTCGGTGCCGTCGGCGACGAAACTCTGACCGATCGCCTTGAACACCTGGTCGGCTTCGATCGTAACCGTCTCGCCCGTCAGCACCAGCTTGCCTGCCTCGATGCGGGTGCGCTCCAGCTCGATGCCGGTCACATGGCCGTGCTCGGCGAAGATCCGCTTGGGCTGCAGGTTGAAGCGCAGATGGACGCCCCGCGTGGCCGCCACTTCCTGCTCGTAAGGGCTTGCGTTCATCTGCTCACGGCCGCGGCGATAGGCGATGGTCACATCCTCGGCGCCGAGCGCCTTGGCTTGCACCGCCGCGTCGGTCGCCGTCATGCCGCCGCCGATGACCACCACCCGCCGGCCGACGGGAAGTTCCGAGAGATCCGCCGTCTGGCGCAGATCGGCGATCCAGGCGACGGCGTCACGGGTGCCGATCTGGTCCTCGCCCTCGGCCAGCCCAAGCGCGTTGACGCCGGCAAGGCCGAGACCGAGGAAGACGGCGTCGTAGTCGCGGCGCAGATCGGCCAGATGGATGTCGCGGCCGAGCGCCTTGCCGGTTTCGATGGTGATCCCGCCGATCTTCAGCAGGAACTCCACCTCCCGCTGGGCGAAATCCTCCGTCGCCTTGTAGGCGGCGATGCCGTATTCGTTGAGCCCGCCCAGCTTTGGCCTCGCCTCGAAGATCGTCACCTCGTGGCCGAGCATGGCGAGGCGATGGGCGCAGGAGAGGCCGGCCGGGCCGGCGCCCACCACCGCAATCCGCCGTCCAGTCGGCGCGGCGCGCTCGAACGGATGGTGGCCGGTTTCCATCATCAGGTCCGTGGCGTGTCGCTGCAGGAGGCCGATCTGTACCGGCTTGCCCTCCGCCACCTCGCGCACGCAAACTTCTTCGCACAGCGTCTCGGTCGGACAGACCCGCGCGCACATGCCGCCGAGGATGTTCGCCGACAGGATTGTCTTCGCCGCACCGATCGGATTGCCGGCCTGGATCTCGCGGATGAACAGCGGAATGTCGATCGAGGTCGGGCAGGCCTGCATGCACGGAGCGTCGTAACAGAAATAGCAGCGGTCGGCCTCGACGAGGACTTCATGCGGCTCGAGCGCCGGGTGAAGATCGGAGAATCCCCTGGCGAGCGCCTCGGCCGGCAGGCGGCCTGACTGGATATCGGGTCTTGCGGGGTCGGTCATCGCGTTCATCCCCTTCCGGCTGGTCCGTCCGAGCCCCGTCCTTGCCTCGGAGGGCCCGCGCAGGCGGCGCTCGTTCAGACGAAAAGCAGAATGATTCCATTTTCGTCGGACGTCAAATTTTTTATCGTTTGGTCAAAAATCGACTGGCAGGAGAACCAATCTCTTTTTCGGATTGGAATCAGCTGAACAATTCATTGGAATGAACGGTTACCGCCCCTTACCCTGCCGCGATGACCCTCGAGCAGCTTCGCATCTTCGTCGCCGTCGCCGAACGCCAGCACGTTACGCGCGGCGCCGAGGCGGCGCATGTGACCCAGTCTGCCGCCAGCAACGCCGTGGCTTCCCTTGAGGCGCGGCATGGCACGGCGCTGTTCGACCGCGTCGGCAGGGGCATCGAACTCACCGAGGCAGGGGCGCTGTTCCTCGTGGAGGCCCAGGCGGTCCTCGCTCGGGCGCAGGCCGCCGAGCGCCTGCTTTTGGAGTTCGGCGAACTCAGGCGCGGCACGCTCCGCCTCGTGGCCAGCCAGACCATCGCCAGCTACTGGCTGCCGACCCGGCTTGCCGCTTTCCATCGACGCTTTGCGGAGATCGAAATCCAGCTGTTGATCGACAATACCGAAGGCGCCGCCGCCAAGGTCGTGGAGGGAACGGCCGAACTCGGCTTCGTCGAGGGCGTCGTCGATGCGCCGGCGCTGGCCGACTGGCGGGTCGGCGAGGATCGACTGATGCTGGTCTCGGCCCGCGCCGTCGAGAGCGTGGACGTCCCATGGCTTGCAGCCGCTCGCTGGATCGTCCGGGAACGCGGCTCCGGCACGCGCTCGTCCTTCGAGGACGTCGTCCGCCAGCTCGGGCTCGAGCCCGCAGGCTTCGAAATCGCCATGACTCTGCCCTCAAACGAAGCAGTTCGCGGCGCAGTCGAAGCCGATGCGGGCGTCGCCGTCCTGTCGGAATTCGTCGTCAGGTCGTCCGTCACGGCCGGGCGTCTCCACGCCCTTCCTTTCGAGCTACCAGCCCGGCCGTTCTTTGCGCTCCGCCACAAGGAACGCCATGGCACCCGCGCGTCGGACGCCTTCGTGCGATTTCTGAGCCAGGATCCATCATGAACGCGAACGCCAGCCCCGCTTCTTTCCTTGCAGCTCTTCGTCCCCTGACGCAGTTGGACCACCCCCGCCAGGTGATCCGGCAATTCACCCCGAACTGGTTCGCCGCGACTATGGGAACCGGCATACTGGCGCTGATGCTGCCGCAAGTTCCCCTTGCCGGCCCGGCTCTTGCGCCGCTCGGCGAAGCGCTGTGGTTCTTCAACATCGGCCTCTACGGCGTCTTCACCGCGCTCTATGCCGCGCGCTGGGCGATGTTCGGCCACGAGGCGAAGCGGATCTTCGGCCACAACACGGTGTCGATGTTCATCGGCACCATCCCGATGGGCCTTGCGACGATCATCAACGGCTGCCTCGCCTTCGGCATCGCCCGCTTTGGCGACGGCATCGTTCCCATCGCCCATGCGCTCTGGTGGATCGACGTCGCGATGGCGCTCGGCTGCGGCGTCGTCATCCCCTATTTCATGTTCACCCGTCACGAGCACAGGCTCGACCAGATGACGGCGGTGTGGCTGTTGCCGGTCGTCGCGGCGGAAGTGGCGGGCGCTTCGGGTGGTTTGCTGGCGCCGCATCTCACCGATCCGGCCGGTCAACTCGTGGTCCTGCTGACGTCCTACGTGCTGTGGGCCTATTCGGTGCCGGTCGCCTTCACGATTCTTGCCATCCTCATCCTGCGCATGGCCCTGCACAAACTGCCGCATGAGAGCATGGCAGCCTCGTCCTGGCTGGCCCTCGGCCCGATCGGCACCGGGGCGCTCGGCATGCTGCTGCTTGGCGCCGACGCCCCGAAGATCCTGGCGGCCCATGGTCTCGGCACGATGGGCACGACGGCCGAAGGCATCGGCGCGGTGGCCGGGCTGACCCTCTGGGGGTTCGGCCTGTGGTGGCTTCTCCTCGCGACGCTGATCACCGTCCAATACTGGCACGCCGGTGTGTCGTTCAATCTCGGCTGGTGGGGATATACCTTCCCACTCGGCGTCTACACGGCCGCGACCTTCAAGCTCGCGACGACATTCGACATGGCCTTCTTCGGCGTCGTCGGAACCCTCCTGACGATGGCCCTGACGGTCATGTGGACCGTCGTCGGGGCCAGGACTCTGGCCGGCGCATGGAAGGGCCATCTCTTCGTCTCACCATGTATCCCCGCGACGCCGTAAGGCGCCGGTCGGCTTTCACTCCGTCGGGGACGAGGCCCGCCGCATCGTGGCAGTTCCCTTGACCTTCCAGCCACTGGAACCCCCATTTCCGTCGCACCCCATCGGGCAACGCGCCCTCAGCGTGCCCCAGCCACGACGGAAAGAGCCAATGAACACAACCTCCCTTTCGCCGGACTCGAAGAAGCGCGCCGTCCTCTACCGGATGGTCATGGAGGAACATGTCTGCCCCTTCGGGCTGAAGTCCAAGGACCTCCTGGAGCGTCAGGGTTACGCGGTCGAGGATCACTGGCTGACCAGCCGCGAGGAGACCGACGCCTTCAAGGCGGAGCACGACGTCGAGACGACGCCGCAGACCTTCATCGTCGGCGAGCGCGTCGGCGGTTATACCGAGCTGCGCGAGCACTTCGGCAAGGCGGTCAAGTCTGCGGACGACACCACGTACCAGCCAGTGATCGCAATCTTCTCCGTCGCCTTCCTGATGGGGCTCGCGATCAGTTGGGCTGTCTACGACACGATCTTCACCCTGCGGGCGATCGAGTGGTTCTTCGCGATTTCGATGACCTTGCTCGGCATCCAGAAGCTCCAGGACGTGGAGAGCTTCTCGACCATGTTCCTGAACTACGACCTCCTCGCCAAGCGGTGGGTGCGCTACGGCAAGATCTACCCCTTCGCCGAGACGCTGGCCGGGCTTTTGATGATTGCCGGGGCACTGACCTGGCTGTCGGCCCCCATCGCGCTGGTCATCGGGACGATCGGTGCCGTTTCGGTATTCTACGCCGTCTATGTCCAGAAGCGGGAGCTGAAATGCGCCTGCGTCGGCGGCGGGTCGAACGTGCCGCTCGGCTTCGTCTCCCTGACCGAAAACCTGGTGATGATCGGCATGGGCCTGTGGATGCCGATCCGCATGATGGTCTGGGGCGGCTGAGCGCACCGGACGACGCCGCGCGTCGCCGGCGGCCGCGTCACTTCGGATAGCTGGCGAATATCTCGGTCGAGCCGTCCGGCCTGAGGAGAAGCACGTCGTAGGGCTCGCGGCCCGTCCCCATGCCGGGAGCGTCGGCCGGCATGCCCGGAACCGTAAGGCCGACAGCTTGGGGCCGCTCGTCGAGCAGCTTGGCGATCTCGGCGGCGGGCACGTGGCCCTCGATCGCGTAGCCGCCGACCAGCGCGGTGTGGCAGGATGCCTGGTGCGGCGGGATGCCGGCAGTCCGCTTCTTGCCCTGAAGCTCGGCCATGGCGAGATGCTCGACCGTGACGTCGAAACCGGCGTCCTCGACGTGGCGTGCCCAGGCGGCGCAGCAGCCGCAATCGGGCGAGGCATAGACCGTCACGGGTTCACCCGCCTCGGCATGGAACGTGGCGAGGGCAAGTGCCACGATCGCCCCCGCACAGGCACTTCGCATTCGTGCCGTCGTTCGGTTCTGCATTTCGGGCCTCCTTCGCATTGCGTCCGGCAGGAGGTTACGGATTGCGCCACCCCAAGCAAATCACGGCCTCGGCACCCGCAAGGCTCGCTCATTCGTCCGGGCGCGGCTCCGGCTCGCGCTTCTCCAGCGGCCGGCCGGCCTCTTCCCAGCCTTCGGTGCCGTCGGGATACCAGTATACGGAGGTGTATCCCGCCGCGAGCGCCCGCTTGGCGGCGTTGTAGCTCATCCAGCAGTCCCGCTTGCAGTAGAAAAGAACAGGGGCCGTCTTGTCGCCCTTCGTCACGCGGGCGATCCCGTCCATGAGGTAGCGCTCCATCACCGGGGCGAGTTCGCCATAGCCGGTGTCGACCAGCCAGATTGAACCCGGAATGTCCCGACGCGGTTCCGGCCGCCAGATCGTCTCCTTCGGTAGGTTTTTCGGCCGCGGCGGACGTGGCAGGACGTCGACGAACGGAACGCCCTGTTGGTGAAGACGGATGGCCTCCTGCGTCTGGACCACCGTCCCGCCCGTCAGCGTCTCCGGCACGGAGGTGCGATAGTCCCCCATGCGGTAGCCCTCGGGCTCCGGCACGACAGGCCGGTTTTCGGCCGGGGTCTCGGCGGCAACGGCGGGCGCCGGGCCAGCCGTCGCGAGGCTTGCTACCACCAGCATCGCCGCGGCAGCCCCGGCGCCGGCCCTCCAGACTCTGCGCCGGCGGGCCATGTCAGCCCTTCGAGCCCGGGGCATCCGCCCCGTTCCCGGCCGGCGCCGCGGGGGTGGCGACCTTGCCGGACGGCGCGATCGGCCGGTCCTGCTCGTCGAGCAAAGGGACGCCGTAGGACAGGAGAATGTCGTTGATCTCGCTCTGGTTCGCCGCAATGACCCGGTTGAGCGTCCGTTTCCACTCCTGGTCGGCGGGGCGGACCCCCATGGTGATCCGGAAGGCCATGGCCGGTCCCTTGCCCTCGTGGGTGAGGGGCACGACCGCGAATTCCTGGTCGGCTTCCCTGGCGTAGTAGCCGGCCAGAGGTCCCCACAGGACGGCGGCGTCGATGTCGCCCGCGGCCAGATCGTCGATCATCGACTTGGCGGAATTCTCCACCCGCGTGTCGACCATCAGCTGATAGGGCTTGGCCTTGCCCATCAGGCCGGCCTTGGCGATGTAGGTGGCCGGCGGCGTCCCGGCGACGACGCCGATCCGCTTGCCCTTCAGTTTCGGATCCTCGAGAACCGTCACGCCATCGAGATCGCCGCCCTTCGGATAGACCAGAGAATAGGCGGTGCGATACCAGGCGTTGGTGTTCTGGACGAGTTCGTCACCTTGCGGATAGCTCATGATGACGTCGCAGAGATTGGACCCGAGCGTCATTCTCACGAAGCCGGTGGCCTGCGGAAAATAGCTGTAGGTCACCTCGCTGCGGCCGAGCTTCTTGGCGAGAAACTCGGCGACGGCCTGTTCGAACCCCTCGCCGGCCTCATTGGAGAACGGCATGTTGCTGGGGTCGGCGCAGACCCGCAACACATCCGGATCGACGAGTTCGATCTCGCCGCCGAATTCGCGGTCGACCTGCGCCAGCGCCGCGCTGGAAAGCGCGGCGAGGACGGCGAAGCCGGAGAGGATCGTCTTCAGGCTGGTGCTTAGCGTCATGATCAGAATCCCAGGCAGCTGTATTCCTCGTCCTGCGCAGCCTTGTTGTTGCCGATCCGCTTCGGCTCGCCGCGGCCGACGACGCCATCGGCGCGGGCACGCAGATAGATGTAAATCGCGTCCATCGAGCACATGACGTTCGGATCTTCGCCCCAGGCGGGCATGATCGAATTGCCGCTGGTGCTCCACTTGTTCTGCTGGCCGCTGACGACGATGCCGGCGAAGTCGTAGTAGCTCAGCTGTTGAAGCTGGTCGGTCAGGTTGGGCGCGAAGGACGAGCCGAGACCATCCGGGCCGTGGCACTGCATGCAGTTCGCCATGTACTTCTTGTAGCCGCGCCAGGTGTACCAGTCGACCTTGCCGTCGGCGTCGACGAGATAGGTCGGGTTGCCGCTGGGGTCGGTGTATTTGCCGAGATCGCCTTCGGTCGCCTCGTTGCCTTCCGTCGCGGTGTCCTTGGACGGATGGGCGTCCGGCTTCATGTGCGCCGCATCGGCCATCTGGGCGTCGCCCGAAACGGGGGTGCTGGCAGGCTCCTTGCCGGCAGCCGCCTCTGCCCCCTCACCGGCCGCCGGTGCCGCGTTGCCGCCGCTGGCCGCCTGGCTGTCGCTGCCGCCCGACGTTGCGGTGGCTGCGCCCGCGCCGCCCGTCGCGGCCGCTCCACCCGACGCTGCGGCCGGCTCCTGTGCCGCCGACCCGCCGCCGGAGGTCGCCGCCGCGGCGGCCGCCCCGCCTGTGGTCTGGCCCTGGGGCACGATGGTGGTGCCGGAATTCTGCGCAAAGGCAAGACCGGAAACCGAAAGCACCAGGGCGCCGGCGAGTGCAGTCATCTTGGTCGTCATGCATTTCCTCAACATACTGGCGCGACACGCGCATCGTCTTCTGGGCCTGCCTGGCGTCCTGGCTTGCTGACTTCGTCCGACCGACCGGTCGATTTTGCTGCAGCAATCGCCGGCTTCCACGGGCTGCCACCGGATTTTCCGAGCAGGCTCGCCGCTGCGCGATCCTTGCGTCGATTCCAAGAACGAACGCGGCACGCAGCGAGACCTGCAGGGCTTCTGAAATCGGGAAGATGTCCCAGTTTCCGGACCTCTTCAATGAACGAGCCCCGCGACAGATCGCGGGGCTCGTCTCTTCAGTCTGCCGTCGTGGCTGTTACTTCGCCGCGGTCTGGTCAGGGACGGTGAAGACCGTCAGCTGACCGCCGAGCGCGGTGTATTTCGACAGCGAGGCATAGCCGCCGACCGCGCCGAGACCGGCATTCGGATCGGTGAGGCCCGCCGCAAGGCCGATGCCGGCCCAGCCGCCGATGCCCGACAGGATGCCGACCATCTGCTTGCCGTCCTGCTCGTAGGTCATCACGTTGCCGATGATGCCCGACGGGGTCTTGTACTTGTAGAGTTCCTCGCCGGTCTTGGCATCGACCGCCTTCAGATAGCCTTCGAGCGTGCCGTAGAAGACGATGCCGCCCTTGGTGGCGAGAGCGCCCGACCACACCGAGAACTGCTCGGGCAGCGACCAGACGATCTCACCCTTGCCGGCGTCCCAGGCGATGAAGTTGCCCATGCCGCCATGGCTGTTCGGAGCCGGATACATCGACAGCGTGGCGCCGACATAAGGCTGGCCGGCGGTGTAGGCGACCCGGAACGGCTCGTAGTCCATGCAGACGTGGTTGGTCGGCACGTAGAACAGCTTGGTCTCCGGCGAATAGGCCGCCGGCTGCTGATCCTTGGTACCGAGCGCCGCCGGGCATACGCCGGTGGTGTTGACGTCTTCGCCGTTGTGCTCGGTCGAGTACTGGTCGACGACCTGCGGCCGGCCGTACTGGTCGGAGCTCTTGTCCATGACGACCTCGGTCGCCCAGTTCACCGCCGGATCGTATTTCTTGGCGACGAGCAGTTCGCCGCTCTCACGGTCCATGGTGTAGGCGAAGCCGTTGCGATCGAAGTGGACGAGGGCCTTGTGGTCCTGGCCGTCGACGGTGACGTCGGCGAGAATCATCTCGTTGACGCCGTCATAGTCCCACTCGTCGTGGGGGGTCATCTGATAGAGCCACTTGGCCTCGCCGGTGTCGAGATCGCGGGCATTGATCGTCATCGACCACTTGTTGTCGCCAGGGCGCTGCGCCGGGTTCCAGGTCGAGGGGTTGCCGGTGCCGTAATAGACCATGTTCAGGTCGGGATCATAGGACACCCAGCCCCAGGTCGTGCCGCCGCCGATCTGCCACTGATCGCCTTCCCAGCTCTTCAGCGACGAATCCGCGCCGACCGGCTTGCCCAGGACCATGGTGTTTTCCGGGCTGACGAGCATCTCCTCGTCCGGACCGGTCGAGTAGGCCTTCCAGGCCTCCTTGCCGTCGGCGAGATTGTAGGCCGTCATGCGGCCGCGGACGCCGAACTCACCGCCGGAGATGCCGACGAGAACCTTGTCCTTGGCGACCATCGGCGCCATCGTGCCGGTCTCGCCCTTGGAGGCGTCGCCGTTCTTCACCGACCAGACGACTTCACCGGTCTCGGCGTTGAGCGCCACCAGGGTCGTGTCGGCCTGATCGAGAATGACCATCGCCGGACGGTCGCCCTCGGCCGGAGCGTAGGCAACGCCGCGATTGACGGTGTCGCAGCACATGACCGGAATGACGTTCGGGTCCTGCTTGGGCTCGTATTTCCACTTGATCGTGGCATCGTTCGCCAGATCCAGGGCATAGACGATGTTCGGGAACGGCGTGTGCACGTACATCGTGTCGCCGATCACCAGGGGATTGCCCTCGTGGCCGCGCAGAACGCCGGTCGAGAACGACCATGCGGGAACGAGCTTGCCGACGTTGTCCTTGTTGATCTTGTCGAGTTCGGAGTAGCGGTGATTGGCGTAGTTGCCCGTCGGCATGACCCAGTTGGACGGATTCTTTTCCATCTCGACGAGGCCCTCGGCGGAAGCAGCGCCGCCAAGCGCGATTAGCAGGCTCGAAGCGAGCGCCGCCTTGGTAATGGTCTTAAGCATGAATAATCCTCCCATGGGACTGATGCACGCGCAGGACCACGGATGGCACCGGCACGATTCCAGCGATGAATGGGGAAGGCTTCCGGCAGCGTGTCACGACCTCCAATAGGGGTCTTGGTGGGCACCGTTGATGTATACCCTACCAGTGGCCTTCGAGATTCGGGGCGCTCCCAACACCCCGATCTTGAAGCCGGAAACCATGAGACGCACCCTAGTGCGGGAATTTTTCCTGCGCAAGCATCGATCTGGAGTTTTTCTAGGTGCGCTGCACAATAGTCTCTGGCGATATGGCGCATTGACGCATACTGGCGAGGCGTAACCTTTGAGGCATAGGTCGTTGTGATTGCGCGTCACATTGACGTTTTACTCCAGGCTTTTGACGCCTCGGCCCTCTGGGATCAAACAAAATTGCCGTCGGGACTTGGTTTTCTCGGCGAATTTCCTCCCCAACGTGACAGAAGCGGCCGGATTCACCCTCTCGACGGGTGAAACCATCAAGGGAACACCGCGCATAATATTGCCGCGCGCGGAAGCGCTTTTACTGAGCAAGGTCGCTTTTGCACTGCGGTACAATGCCATCATGCCGCAGGCCGAGCTATGCAGATGCACCATCGAGGTTCATGCTTCGAAAGCTGTGGCCAGGCGGTCCGAGCGCCGTGCGTCCCAGCCGCGACCGGCCTGGACGACGAGCGCCGGGACGCGACGCGGCTGCCGCCGGGGACGAGGGAGAAAGACGTGAAGAGAGCAAGGGCTCGCGGCGCCGCATGCCTGGCAATCGCGGCAATGGCGATTCTGGGGGTTTGGCCGGCGGGCAAATCGGCCGCTGCGGCTTCGGCCTTCGAAGAAATCGCTGCCGGCGTCTACGTCCGCCACGGCCTCGTCGCCGAGGAGACGCCGGCGAATCAGGGAGCCATCGCCAATATCGGCTTCGTCGTCGGCGAGGACGCCGTCGCGATGATCGATTCGGGTGGCAGCGTGGCGGATGGCGAAGCGGCGCTCGAAGCGATTCGCCGGGTCACGGACAAGCCGGTCAGATTCCTGATCAACACCCACATGCATCCGGACCACGTCTTCGGCAATCAGGTCTTCGACGCCGTCGGCGCGACGATCGTCGGTCATCGCCGGTTGCCGGCGGCGCTTGCGGCCCGCGCCGAGTTCTACCAGCAGTCGATGGCGACGCAGATCGGGCCGGACTTGGCCGCCGAAGTCTCGATCACTCTGCCGGACGAAACCGTCGAGGGCGAGCGTCGGATCGACCTCGGCGGGCGGACCCTCGTCGTGAAGGCCTGGCAGACCGCCCATACGGACAACGACCTGACGGTCTATGACGAGGAGACCAAGACGCTGTTTGCCGGCGATCTCGTCTTCATGGACCATTGTCCGGTGCTCGATGGCAGCCTCAAGGGCTGGCTGGCGCAGATCCCGGACCTGATGGCCATCCCGGCGGAGCGGGTGGTGCCCGGCCACGGCCCGGTGAGCGCGCCGTGGCCGGAGGCGCTCGAGCCGGAACGCCGCTATCTCGAAACCCTGGCCGCCGATATCCGCAGGGCGATCGCCGCCGGCATTCCCCTCGCCGAGGCCGTTCCCGATGCAGCGGCCGGCGAAAGCCAGGAGTGGCAGCTGTTCGCGGACTACAATCCGCGCAATGCCACCGCGGCCTATGCCGAACTCGAATGGGAATAGTCTCCCGCCGCGTCGTTGATAACTCCCAGGCGAACGGTGGGGCCGCGCCGCAGAGCGGCAAGGCGGTGACGTCGGCATCGGGACGTTCCCACTTCCGTGAAAGTCTCGAAGCTTGCCGCAGAGGCCAAGGCGGGCGACATTGCGACGGAGGCTGTGAGAGCGGCGGTCGGAGCGCCTTGAATTCTGACCGCCGACGCGAATGGGAGTTCGCGCGCCATCAGATCGAAGATCCATGGGAGGAAAGTCATGACCAGGAACGGCAGGAATCGCACGACGTCCCGGGGCGCAGCCCTCGCCGCATCGGCGATTTTCGTGCTGGCGATTGCCGGACCGGCCGCTGCGCAAACCGCGCTCTCGCCGGAACAGAAGGCCGCCGAAGCGAGCTCGGCCTGGGCCGATCTGAGGCCGGACCTCTTCGGCGACAGGGAACTCGTCGAAGGCACGGACACCATCGCCATCGAGGCGCCGAAGCGGGCGACCGATCCGGCCATCGTGCCGGTGACGCTCAGCTTCGATCCGAAGATGGACGTGCGTAAGGTCACCCTCGTCATCGACGAGAATCCTTCGCCCGTCGCAGCCACCTTCGAATTTGCACAGGGCGCCGACATTCGCACCTTGTCGACCAGGGTGCGGGTGAATGCCTATACCGACATCCACGCCGTCGCCGAGACGGCAGACGGCAAGCTCTTCGTGACCAAGACCTTCGTGAAGGCGGCCGGCGGCTGCGCCGCGCCGGCGGCGAAGGATCCGGAGGTCGCGGCGAAAGAGATGGGAAAGATGAAGATGCGCCAATTCGACGCCGACGGGGCGTCGGTCCACGAGGCGCAACTGATGATCCGCCACCCCAACAATTCGGGTCTGCAGAAGGACCAGGTGACGCTGCTCTACATCCCCGCCCACTTCGTCACCGACCTTCAAGTCGACAAGGGCGGCAGGCCGCTCTTCACCATGACCGGCGGCATCTCGATCTCGGAGGATCCGAGCTTCCGCTTCGCCTATGGCGCAGACGCCGCGGGCCCGTTCCATGCGAAGGCCTCCGACACCGAAGGCAAGGTGTTCGAGAAGACCTTCACGGGCGAACAATCGTAGAGAGAGCGAAGGCCGTCTATTCGAAGCACCGGATCTCCGCTTCCGCCTGGGCGCGCCGAAGGTCGCCGATCGCGGCCTTCGACTCGGCCGACTCCTTGAAGAGCGCCCCCTTCTCGCCGGTGACCTGGCGCATGGAAAGCCAGGTCGAGGCCTCGACGTAGCGATCATAGGGGATGATCGAGGCGACGACGTCGAAGGAGCAGGAGCACTGATCGAGCGCCGACTGGGTCTCGCCGTTGGTCGCCATGCAGGCGAAGACATAGTCGGCGATGGCCGCCGTCGGATAGTCGCCACGGGTGACGGAGGTGCGCTCGGCCGGTTCCGTCGGGATGCGGGTGGCGCCCGCCGCCTCGCCGCTCATGGTGTTTGCCGCGGCATCGCCGGCGGCCGGGCTTTCCGGCCCGGTGCCCGGTGCCGCGCTCGTCTGGGCACCGGCCTGGAATGCCGGCCCGGCGACGAGCGATCCGGCGAGCGCGAGCGCTGCAAGCGCCGAACGCATGTGAAGAATGGACGTCATCTGGCTTCCTCCCGAAGCGGGCGGGCACATGGCCGCGCCTTTCGTTACCTGCGGCCCGAAAACCGTCGTGCCTCCCGCAGAGCGAGCGTCAGGGCCGTTGTCCCGCAAATTTCGGCGGGAATGATTCCCGATTTTCCGCCGGTCACTCGCTTCCCGTCTCGCCCTCCGGCGCTGCGGGCGCTGCCCGCACGAATGCGCCGAAGGCCCGCGGGCCGTCCGGCACGTCGACGCTGCCGACCTCCTTAAGGCTTGTCGCATCGAGCTTCACCAGCGTGTTGGCGAACCAGTTGGCGACATAGACGTGGGCCCCGTCGGTGCCGGGCGCGATGCCTTCTGGATAGTCGCAGCAGTCGAGCTGGTCGATCCGCTCGCCGCTTGCCGGATCGAACACGGTGACCGTGCCGCCATATTGATCGGTGACGAAGACCTTATCCATCGTCTCGACAGCGTCGTAGGGGTGCGAGCCCACAGGCACGGTGCGGATGACGAAATGGCCCCGCGCATCCACCACGCTGACGCTGTTCGAGCCGACATTCGCCGCATAGACACGGGCGCCGTCCGGCGAAAACGACACGCCGAAGGGGCGCTCTCCGACGGGGACCCGTGCGATCACCGCGCCGGTCTTGGCCGCGAAGAAGGAGATCTGGTTGGAATCCCGGTCGGCCGTGACGACGACCTCGCCGCTCGCCGACACCACGACGCCGGACGGCGATTGGCCGGTCTCGAAACTTCCGACGACTGCCCGCTTTTCCGGATCGACCAGAAGCAGCGAGTGGGAATACCAGTCGGCGACGTAGACCGGCGAGCCCGACGGATGAACGGCGATGCCCAGCGGCCCGCCACCGACGTCGACCTCGCCGATCAGCTTGCGGGACACCGTGTCGACGATGGCAATCTGCCGCGAGTCCGGCTGCGACACATAGGCGCGGCGGCCGTCGCGGCTGACGGCGATGCCGGCGGGCTTGCCGGGGATGCTGATCGTCGCCTCGACCTTCATCCGGTCGAGGTCGACGAAGGAGAGCGTTTCGGCTTCCTGGCTGGTCACATAGCCGACGTCGCCGGCAGACGCGGGCCCGCCCCCGGCAAATGCGACGAACGCGGCGAGGCCGAACACGGTCTCCCGGCGCCACCGATGAAAGCGCCCGCTCACGAGCCCGATTCGACCTTTTTCTTCAGGCTTTCCAGCCCCTCGGTGATGAAGGCGCTCACCCCCTTCACCGCCGCCTCGTCATTGAGTTCGGCCGGCGGTTCGTTGTTCGGATAGCCGCGATAGAAGGCGGCGCGCCAGGTGACCTCCGACTTCGCCCCGCCGTCGGCCGGCTTGACGGTGATCGTCGCGGAATAGTTCGTCGCCGGCAGGAGGTCGGTGTTCACATGGCCGATGAAGGTGGAATAGGTCATCTTCTCGGCGTCGTATTTGGAAAGTTCCTCCTCCATCAATCCGCCGGAGGTGAAGCCGAGGGTCCGCACCGAGCCTTTCTCGTTGCCTTTCGGCGCGTCGACCATGGCGATCCGCGGATGCCAGGACATGTCGCCGAAATCTGCGATCGCCGCCCAGACCTTGTCCGGCGCAGCATCGATGGTGATCGTCTCGCTCGCCTTCTGGCGCGTCGGGCCATGGGCCGCGGCGAGCCCCGGCAGCATCAACAGCGCGACGACGAAGGCCGCCAATCTTCTCAACAAAGACCACTCTCCTCTGTGCGATTCGGTGCCCGCCCGAACCAATGGTCGCGCGAACCCTAGTCACATCCTGGCACGAGGAAAAGTCCCGGCTGTCGACCGGAGGCGTGGTGGCGAATTTACTCTTACGTTCGCGTCAATTAATGTGCTTGAAGCGCTGACCCGGCGGATGCATGCGGAAAGCCAAAAGCGGCGGCGAGAGGCCCCTATGACCAGCCGCAAAAACGGGAGGACGATCGATGGACCTGAAATTCACCCCTGATGAGACCGAATTTCGTGCAGAGGTACGCGCCTTCATCGCCGAGAACGTGCCGAAGGACGCGCAGGAGACCCTGCGCGCCGGGCGCCACGTCTCCAAGGACCAGTTGGTGCGCTGGACCCGCATCCTCAACGAAAAAGGCTGGTCCGTCCCCCATTGGCCGGTCGAATTTGGCGGCACCGGCTGGGACCCGATCCGGCAGTACATCTTTCTCGACGAGATGCAGCGGGCGCCCGCCCCGCAGATGCTGCCCTTCGGCCATTCGATGGTCGGGCCGGTGATCTACACCTTCGGGTCGGAGAAGCAGAAGGATCGCTTCCTGCCGCGCATCGCCAATCTCGACGACTGGTGGTGCCAGGGATTTTCCGAGCCCGGCGCCGGCTCCGACCTCGCCGGCCTGTCGACGCGGGCCGTCCGAGAGGGTGATCAATATGTGGTCAACGGCCAGAAGACCTGGACCACCCTCGGCCAATATGCCGACTGGATCTTCTGCCTGGTGCGCACCGATCCCGCCGCGCCGAAGAAGCAGATGGGCATCTCCTTCCTTCTCATCGACATGACGACGCCGGGCATCACCGTCCGTCCGATCCGCACCATCGAAGGCGGCCACGAGGTCAACGAGGTGTTCTTCGATGATGTGCGAGTGCCGGCGGACAACCTCGTCGGCGAGGAAAACAGGGGCTGGGACTACGCCAAATTCCTGCTCGGCAACGAGCGCACGGGCATCGCCGGCGTCGGCGCCACCAAGGAGCGCATCCGCCGGCTGAAGGAGATCGCCAAGGCCGAGCCGGCCGGCACCGGCGTCGTGTGGGACGACCCACGGTTCCGCGAGAAGGTCGCCGCAGTCGAGATCGAACTGAAGGCGCTGGAAATGACCCAGCTTCGCGTCGTCTCCGCCGAGGCGCGGCGGGGCCACGGCAAGCCGGACCCGGCCTCCTCGATCCTGAAGATCAAGGGCACCGAACTCCAGCAGGCGACGACCGAACTCCTGATGGAGGCGATCGGTCCCTTCGCTTTGCCCTACGAAGCCGAGGAAATCGAAGGCCGCAACGAGCCGCCGGTCGGCCCGGACTACGCCGCCCCGATCGCGCCGAACTATTTCAACATGCGCAAGGTGTCGATCTACGGCGGCTCCAACGAGATCCAGAAGAACATCATCGCCAAGGCGATCCTGGGGCTTTGAGCCTCGATTCGGCTGACCTCGGCACCGCCTCGTCAGAACATCAAGTCGACGCCGACGTCGAAGGAAAAGCGGCCGGCCATCGACGACAATTTCCGGGAGGAACCCCATGGATTTCGATCTCTCCGAGGAACAGAGCCTCGTCAAGGACTCGGTCACCCGGCTGCTCCGCGCCGAATACGGCTTCGAGGCCCGCGAGAAGCACCGGGCCGAAGCCGTCGGCTTCTCCGAAAAGATCTGGCAGTCCTTCGCCGAGCTCGGCCTCCTCGCCATCCTCTTCGACGAGGAGGACGGCGGCCTCGGCGCCGGTCCGGTCCAGACGATGATTGTCATGGAGGCGTTCGGCCGCGCCCTCGTGGTCGAGCCTTACCTCGCCTCGGTCGTCATGGCCGGCGCGGCGCTGCGCCATGCCGCCACGGCCGAGCAGCGGGCCGCGATCGTCCCCGGCCTCGTCGAGGGATCGTCCCGCCTCGCCTTCGCCTTCGCCGAACGGGGCACCCGCTACGACTTGGCGCGGATCGCCATGACGGCCCGGCCGGACGCCGGCGGATACCGGCTTGACGGGGAGAAGACCCTGGTGCTGCACGGCGATACGGCCACCGGCTTCGTCGTCGCCGCCCGCACCGCCGGCGCGCCGGGCGAGGCGGCGGGGCTCGGCCTCTTCCACCTTCCGGCCGATGCCGAGGGCCTGACGCGCCGGGGCTTCGAAACCCAGGACGGGATGCGCGCGGCAGAGCTGTCCTTCGCGAATGTCTTCGTGTCCCAGGACGCAGTCCTCGGCGACCCGCAAGGCGCCTGGCCCGCGATCGCCAGGATCGAGGCCGAAACCATCGCTGCGCTCTGCGCCGAAGCGGTCGGCTCGATGGAGCGGATGGTCGAGCTGACCGTCGCCTACATCAAGGAGCGCAAGCAGTTCGGCGTGCCGATCGCCGCCTTCCAGGTGCTGCAGCATCGGGCGTCGGAGATGTACATGGCGCTCGAACAGGCCCGGTCGATGGCGATCTTCGCGGCGATGAATGCCGGGGAAGAAGACGAGGCGGCGCGGCGCGCGGCGATCTCGGCGGCCAAGGTGCAGATCGGCCGCTCCGGCCGCTTCATCGGCCAGAACGCCGTGCAGCTGCACGGCGGCGTCGGCGTCACCATGGAGTACGAGATCGCCCACCACTTCAAGCGCCAGGCGATGATCGACCTCGCCTTCGGCGACGCGGACCATCATCTCAAGCTCGTGGCGGACGCTGGCGGGATGGATGAGCGAGACTGATCGGACGGCCCTGGAGCCGGGCTCCCTCAGCCCTTCAACCCGAGCGCGGCCTGCATCTTCTTGGTGATCGACTGGCGCGTGGTCGGCCGTTCATAAGCATCGCCCGCCTCGATGCGGGCGATCACCCGCTCCATGGTGAAGGCGTCGGCGGATTCGAGGCCGTCGAGTTCCTCCCAGGCGAGCGGCACGGCGCAGCGGGCGCCGGGCCGGGCCCGCACCGAATAGTCGGCGATCGACGTCGCCGCGTGGTCGTTGCGGAAATAGTCGATGAAGATCCGGCCCTTGCGCTTGGCCTTCGACATCGTCGCGACATAGGCTTTCGGGGCGTCGCGGACCATTTTTTCGGCGAAGGCCGCGGCGAAGGCCTTGATCTCGGGAAACTCGCGGCGTGGGGTGATCGGCACCACCACATGGAGCCCCTTGCCGCCGGTGCATTTGACGAAGCTGTCGAGGCCGAGCCCATCCAGGCGGTTGCCGAGATCCTGGGCTGCCAGCTTCACCGCCTCGAAGGGAATGCCCTCGTCCGGGTCGAGATCGAAAACGAGGCGGTCCGGCACGTCGACCTTACCCACCTCCGAGGCCCAGGGATGCAGTTCGATGCCGCCCATCTGGGCGAGTTCGAGCAGCCCCTTCTCGTCATCGACATGGAAATACTCGGTGGTCTTGCCGTCATGGGTGACGTCGACGGGCCTGATCTCCGCGCCCCAGCCCTTGCCGACTGAGCGCTGAAAGAAGCACTCCTCGCCGACGCCGCCGGGACAACGCAGGATCGACACCGGATGGCCGGCGATGTCGGCCAGGATCAGGCTCGCCACCTTGCCGTAATATTCTGCAAGATCACCCTTGGTCGGCCCGTCCTCCTCGCCGAAGATCGGCCGGTCGGGATGGGTGATCGTCACGCCGGCGACGCTGATCGGCTTGTCCGACCGCTTCTTCTTCGGCGCGGGCTCGGACTTCGCCGCCGGCTTCGCCTCGGATGCCGCGGCTTTCGCGGGCTTTACAGATGAACGCTTCGCAGCCGTGCGCTTCGACGTCTCGCCTTTCCCGGCGGCCTCGCTTGCCGCTTCCTCGACCGCTTCCTCCTCGTCCTGCGGCGTCTCTCGCGTCACCTCCTCGGCCGGCTTGTCGTCGCGCAGGCCCTTGAAGGAGGGGTGGCGGATCTTTCCCTCGCTCGTCCATTCGGTGAAGGCGATTTCGCAGAGCAGCGTCGGCGTCACCCAGGTCGCACCGCGTTTTTCGGCGGCAGACAGGTTCTCCACCGGCGGCGTCTTGCGGGTCATCGCGTCCAGCCGGTCGCGCAGCGCCTGGGCCGAGACGTCGGAAAAGCCGGTGCCGACCTTCCCGGCATAGACGAGACCGTCGTCGCCCGAATAGCCGAGATGCAGCGCCCCGATCGCC
This sequence comes from Jiella pacifica, assembly GCF_010500815.1. Taxonomy (GTDB): domain Bacteria; phylum Pseudomonadota; class Alphaproteobacteria; order Rhizobiales; family Rhizobiaceae; genus Jiella; species Jiella pacifica. The sequence continues at coordinate 71,321 of NZ_JAAAMG010000021.1, read as the reverse complement.
CGGGCGCCGCCGGCAGCCTTGGTGAAGCCGACGATGACGAATTCCTGCCGCTTGATGCATTTCGACTTCAGCCAGCTCTTCGTCCGGCCGGCGCGATAGGGCGCATCGGCCTTCTTCGAGATCACGCCCTCGAGGCCCATCGAACAGGAGCGGGCGATCATCTGGTCGCCTTTGCCCTCTATGTGGTCTGAATAGCGCAGGATCGATTTCGCCTGCTTTCCCTGGTCACCGAGAACCGCCTTCAGCCGCTCCTTGCGGCTCGTCAGCGGCTCGCCTGTCAAGTCCTCGCCATCCAGATGCAGGCAGTCGAAGACGAAGGCGACGATCCCCCGGTCGGTCTCCTCGGACAGGACGTTCTGCAGCATCTGAAAGTCGGAGCGGCCGTGATCATCGAGAACCACGGCCTCCATGTCGAAGACCCCGTCGGTGACGTCGAGCTTCTCGAACGTCTTGGCGAGGCGGCCGAACTTTGCCGTCCAGTCCTTGCCGTTGCGGGTGAGCAGCCGCGCCTCGCCGCCGCCGACCAGGGCAAGCAGGCGATAGCCGTCGAACTTGATCTCGTGCAGCCAGCCTTCGGCCTGCGGTGGCTCGTCGACGAGGGTCGCGAGCTGCGGCTTGCCGTAGGTCCCGGCGAGGGCATCCAGCGAGACGGCCTTCGCAGCCCCGCTTCCTTTCTTCGCGTTGGATCCTGCCGCCGCCTTCGGCCTCTCGGCCTTGCCCTTGCGCCGGCCCGAAGCGGACGTCCGGCCGCCCTTGCCGCGGGTCGCGTCGCTCGACCACTGGTCGCCGCCCTCGCCGCCTTCCTCGACGGCGATCTCCTCCATCGAGCGGCCTGTCTTCACGCTGGTCGTCTCGCCCTGAAGAAAGTCCTCGCCGTCCTCATCCGGACGGGCCAGATCGTCCTTTTCCTTGATCAGCAGCCAGTTCTCGCGCTTTTCCTTCTTTCGCGGCTTCATCCGAACGAGCACCCAGCGGCCCTTCAGCCGCTCGCCGGAGACCTCGAATTTCAGCTCGCCCCGCTCCAACCCCTCGGCGACGTCGCCAAGTGGCGACCACGTGCCGGTGTCCCAGAGCATGACCGTGCCGCCGCCATACTGGCCCTTGGGGATCGTGCCCTCGAAGGAGCCGTAATCCAGCGGGTGGTCCTCGGTGCGGACGGCGAGGCGCTTGTCCGAGGGGTTGTAGCTCGGCCCCTTGGTGACGGCCCAGGAGAGCAGCACCCCGTCATGCTCGAGGCGGAAGTCGTAATGCAGCCGGGTCGCGTCATGCTTCTGGACGAGATAGCCCCGACCCTCTGTTTGCCCGGCCTTCCGTCCTGCCTTGCCATCGGCCTTTCCCTGAGGCTCCTTCGTGCGGGAGAAGTTGCGTTTCTGATTGTAGGTTTCGAGCGAGGCCATCGCTTACGCTGCCTTGGAACTCTTCGACCGGCCACCCGATTTCTTCGCGGCCGTCTTCGACGACGTTTTCCCGTCGCCGGACGAAGTGCTCTTCGAGGCGGGCGCTTTCGAGCCGGACTTGGCGGATCCTGAGGATTTCGCCTTCGACGAGGAAGAGGTCTTCGACGACGCGGACTTCGACCCGGCGGCCTTCGTCCCCGAAGCGGAGGATTTCGCACCGGCAGAGGCCTTCGACCCCTTGCCGCTGCCGCCCGACTGCTCGAGGCTCTTCCTCAGCGCGTCCATGATGTCGATGACGTTGCCGCCGTCTTCCTCCGGCGCCTCTTCCGCCTGGGGCTCCTTGCCCGCGACCTTTGCCTTGATGATCTCCATCAGCCCCTGCTGATAGGTGTCGTGGAACGACTTCGGATCGAAGGGCTTGGACTTCTTGTCGATCAGGAGTTGGGCGAGTTCGAGCTGCTCGTCGTCGATCGCGGCACCGCCCTTCACCTCGTCGAAGAATTTCGTGGCATCGCGCACCTCCTGCGCATAGCGCAGGGTCTCCAGCATCAGCCCGTCGCCGCAGGGCTTGATCGCCGCGATCCGCTCCTTGCCGGCAATGACGATCCGCCCCAGGGCGACCTTCTTCGCCTTGCGCAGTGCCTCGCGGATCGTGACATAGGCATCCTGCACCCCGTCCTCGTCCGGGGCGATGTAATAGGGCCGGTCGTAATAGATCGGATCGATGTCGGCGGCGTCGGTGAACTGGGTCAGCTCGATGACGTGGTTGCTCTCGGCCTTCAGCCGTTCGATCTCCTCGTCCTCGATGGGGACGTAGCGGCCCTTCTCATATTCGTAGCCCTTGACGATGTCGTCGCTCTCGACCGGGTCCTCGTCCTTTTCCGACACCTTCTGGTAGCGGATTCGCTGCCCGGTGTTCTTGTCGTACTGGTGGAGTTGAATCGTCCGTGCCGGGCTCGTCGCGGCGAAGAGACGAACCGGGAAGGAGACGAGAGACAGCCGGATATGGCCGGTCCAATAGGCGCGTGGGGTGCTCATGACTCGCCAAACGGGAATCACGGCGAGTGGTTCAGCGGCTGTCGGAAGATTCTTCACGCAGAGTCAACGCCGCCTTCTCAGGCAACGGGTCGTCGCCGCTTCGGGACGCGCTCACCGAGACCCGATGCGCCCCTTCCTGCGGTCCCCGAGAGAGGATCCTCACCCTCCGTCGTCACCGTTCACCGCTGAACGGCCGTCGCCGTGCCGCCGAGTTCGCTCACCTTGCCATGATAGCGCGGCCTGTCCGTCCCGCAGGCAAAGCCGCGCACATCCTCGTCCGCCACCCTCCGGGCCAGGACGTTGGCATTGGCGTTGACGCTGGCATCGACATAGCCGACCGGGCAGCTCTCCCGCCCCTTGCCGCCGATCGTGTAGATGCCGAGGACGCTTACCGTCTTGCCCGAGCCGTCGCCGGGATCGACGTGGAAACGCAGGATCGCTGCGAAGGGCTCGCCCCCGGAAAGCCGCCACTCGACGGTCTCGCCGGGCGAATTGAACGGCCCGAAGGTGCCGCCGTTCCGGCTGTCCTTGCCGAAGGCGACCACCGTGCGCAGGTCGCCCTCGGAGACGAAGACCGGGATTTTCTTGTAGCCGTCGCACTTCAGGTCGACGCCGCCGCCTTCCTCGTATTCCTTCAGAACCGCGCAGGCATCGAGCTTCAGCTTGGTATAGGCGCTGTCGATGCCCGCGGCGCCTGCCGGCGCCCCGGCAAGCGACAGCAGCGCCGCGAAAGCGAGGAGACCCGACCTCACAGCCGTGCCGAAGAGCGTCTCGCCCTCCACTGCCCTTTGCAGAAGACCTGCCCTCATGACCCGTGACCTCCCTCGCCTTTGCCGATCGCCTGCAGGATCGCCACCACGTCGCCATCGGCTCCGGCCAGCCTGATCGTCTTCTGGCGCATGGTGGTACCCGACACGACGTCTATGGTCGATTTGGGAATCTTCCAGCTCTTGGCGAGCAGCGCAATCAGCGCCTTGTTGGCCTTGCCGTCCTCGGGGACGGCGCGGAGCCGCACCGCCAGGCGTTCGTTACCGTCGGCATCGGCGACCGGGCCCTCCACGGCATCCTTCGAAGCACGGGGCGTCACCCGCACGAACAGGAGGATACCTTCCGCGTCGACCTGGAAGAAGTCCCGGCCAGTCATTGGTCAGAAGCCAGACGGCCGGCTCAGACGCCCGCCCGCATGATCGCCGGATCGACGTAGACCACGATGAAATACTGCAGGAACATGATGGCGAAGAGGACCACCAGCGGCGACAGATCGATGCCACCGAGATCGGGCATGAAGCGGCGGATGCGGCGATAGACCGGCTCGGTCATCTGCCACAGGAAACGGCCGATGGCATCGACGAAGGGATTGCCCGGATTGACGATGTTGAAGGCATAGAGCCAGGACAAGATGGCCGAGGCGATGACGATCCACCAATAAAGATTGAGCGCCTGGTAGAGGACGAAGGTGACTGCCAGCATTGATCCCGTGCCTTGTTTTCGGTCTCCGCGGATGTAGACATCGTGTCACCTGGGCGCAAGCAGCAGGGCTTCCGAAGCGTTAACGCATCGGTGGACGGGCGCTGGACCGCCCGTCCGGACCAAGCTCGAAACTGCCGCGCCGGGGTCGCGCCGACTCGCCTTCCAGATCCGGCCGCGAACTCGCGCCGAGCCCGTTGACAGAAGCGGGCCGGAAGCTCTACAAGCCGCTTCGCATCGGTGGACGGGGCTGTAGCTCAGTTGGGAGAGCGCGTCGTTCGCAATGACGAGGTCAGCGGTTCGATCCCGCTCAGCTCCACCAATGCCTCATTTTCGATGATAATCCGACGTTCCGAGCAGTTCGCCGCATAATTCGGCTCGAGCTGCCGTCGCCATCTGCATGGCGCGGAACCGCACCACAGGGACGTTCCTCGCAATCCGTGCTTGCGGTCGGACAACCTCCGAGTTCTGCGCCATGCCCATTCCCTCCCCGACGAGTGCGCGCGTCAGTGTCGTTGCCCGTCAGTGTCCTTGCCCATTGATCGCCCCTGCCGTCGAAGCGGTGCCGGCGCGCCCTCATCCGGCTTCAAAACAGCATGGCATCGACGTCGGCCGCGCCGTCGTCGGCGCTGACATCGTCGGTGACCGGCGGGTTATGGCCACCGAGCACGGCGTCGTGGACCTGGCGTTCGACCTCCATCGTATAGGCCGAGCGAAGTTCGGCGAACAGGGCCACATGGTCGTGCGAGGGTGCCTCGCACTCCTCCGCCTCGTCCTCGGCGTCGATCGCCAGATCGGCCTCGACCGCCGTCAGATCGTCGACGAGCCCATCCAGCCTGCCGAGCGCCGCCCCGGCGTCGGAGGTCAGCACCGCGACCCTTTCGCCGAGCTCGGCGAGGACCGTCCCGACGGTCTCCAGCCGGCCGCCGACCGTCTGCAGAAGGGCAAGGCTGCGCTCGGCTTCGGCGACCAGCGTCGCCATGCTCCGTTCGGCCGAAGCACGCCGCACCTCGGAAAGTTCGGCGGCGATCGTGCCGAGTTCCGAAAGTGCCCCGGCGACGGCCTCGGATCGCGCCACCATCTCGCCGACCAGTTCGCGCATCTGCAGGGAGACGACGCCGAGCGCCTTTCCCTCCCGGCCGAGATTGGAACAGGTGATGGCAGTGTTCAGGCTGACCAGGCGCATCTCGAATTCGAGCGTCCGCATCTCGCTGGAACAGGCGCTGAACATCTCGACGTCGCCACCGATCGTCTGGGCCAACGCTTCGACGTGCTGATGCTCGGCTTCCGATTGCGATAGTTCCGCCGCGGCCTGGGCGACGTCCGAGGCAAGGCGCTGGGCGCCGGGATGGTCGGCTCCGCCGGCCTTGGCGAGGTCGTTTTTCAGGGCGGTGAAGGAACGGTCGATCTTGCGCGACAGGACGAGGATCGACTCGCGGATGTAGCTGGTTTCCGTGACGAGGTGGTCGCGGGCATCGGCGAGTTGCGCCAGCTGCAGCCGCAGGATCGTCGGCCGGGCCGCGGCATGGTCGCGCGCGATGGCGAGCGCAGCCGTGACATGCTCCAGACGTTGGCGGGTGTTGTCGCCGATCTGCATCGAGGCGACGATGGTGGAAACCTCCTGGGCGATCTCCTGCGATGCCGCCGTCGCGGACGATCCGACCTTGCCGGCCTGGCTGCGCTCGGCGACGGCGCCGTGAAGGTCGGCCTCGATCCGCTCCCTCAGGATCTCCGTGGCGGTGCGGAAGTTCCGCTCGAAGGCCTCGCTCCGGCCCGAGGCATCGCACAGCAGCCTGCGCAGCCGGACTTGCCCCTGCTGCAATTCGTCGACCACCGACGAGGCGCGCTTCGACAGTTCCAGCACGTCGTCGGTGAAGACGGTCAGCCCCGAATTGCCGTGATCACGCATTCCGGCGGCGGTCACCCGTGCATTGATCGCGATCGCCGCGATCATCGCCACCGTCTGTCGCAACTCGTCGATCTGCGGAGCGGCCGCCGCGAGCGCCCGGGACAGCCGCTGGATCAGCGAGCGCTCGTGATTGAGGCGCTCGACGAGATCGAGGCATTCGCTGACGAGGGCGCGGATAGCGGCTTCCGCCGAGGCGAGTTCCGGGCTGGCATGCGCCGTGGTGACGGCGCCAAAGGCCGACTGCATGTCTCCGAGAACGCCGACGCAGGTGACGAGGCGCTCGCCGATACCGAGAAAGATCTGTTCGACCTCGGCGATCGCACCGTTCAGCCTCTGGCGCTCTTCGCGCGGTGGCGCCAGGGGCGCAGCTGCGTCGCGCCATTCGTCTTCGCCGAAGGCACGGCTGGGGAAGGCAGCCAGCGCGCTCACGAGGCGACCCGGGCAGTCTGGGCGGTCGCGGCGCAATGGCGAAGGATCTCCTCGGCGACCTTGTGCAATGGCAGGACCTTTTGCGCAGCCCCGAGCTCGATGGCCTCGCGGGGCATGCCGAAGACGATGCTGGTCTCCTCGTCCTGGGCGACCGTGTGGGATCCCATGCCGCGCATTTCCAGAAGGCCGCGGGCGCCGTCGTCGCCCATGCCGGTCAGAAGCACGCCCATCGCGTTGGCGCCGGCGTTCTGCGCGGCGGTGCGGAACATGACGTCGACCGACGGGCGATGGCGGCAGACATAGGGGCCCTCCTCGATGGCCACCGTATATCGGCTGCCGGCCCGGCGCAGCAGCATGTGCCGGTTGCCCGGGGCGATCAGGACGCGGCCGGCGAGCACATGATCCCCGTCGGCGGCCTCCTTCACCGCGACCGCGCAGATGCCGTCGAGCCGGCGGGCGAACGCCGCCGTGAAGTTCTCCGGCATGTGCTGGACGATCAGGATCGCCGGGCTTGCCGCCGGCAGCCGCATCAGGACCGCCGCGAGCGCCTCGGTGCCGCCGGTCGATGCGCCGATGCAGACGATCGGCTCGGTCTTGGGGATCGAGCGACGCAGCGATGCGGCACGAGTTTCGGAGATCGGCGGGACGACGACGTCCGCCAGATGCTTCGCCTCGACCACCATCTTCGGCTGGCGACGCGCTCCGGCGCGCACCCGCGCATGGGCCGCGGCCTTGGCGACGTCGCAGATCAGCATGCGGGAATCGTTGAGGAACTGCGCCGTGCTCACCCGCGGCTTGGTGATCACGTCGACGGCGCCGGCGGCGAGCGCCTCCATCATCACGTCGGAATTCTCGGCGGCGAGGCTCGAACAGATGACCACCGGTATCGGGCGCTGCGCCATGATCTTCCTGAGGAAGGTCAGGCCGTCCATGCGCGGCATTTCGATGTCGAGGAACAGGACGTCCGGCACCTGCTGGCGGATCTTTTCGGCCGCAAGGTAAGGATCGGCGGCGGCCCCCATCACCTCGATCTGCGGATCATCGGCAAGAATGGCGCTGAGCGTGGCGCGCACCGAGGCGGAATCGTCGACGATCAGGACCCGGATCTTCCCGCCGCCATCCGTCGAGGCTGTGTTTGGCATCGATCCCTCCTCAAGATTTCTGGAAGACGGTCGGCCCGACCTGCCGAACGTTCTTCTCGACGACGACCATCGATTCGGAATGGCCGACGACGAGATATCCGCCCCGCCTGAGATGGCCGACGAGCCGGGCGACGACCGCTTCCTGATCGGCCTTCTCGAAATAGATCAGAACGTTGCGCAGGAAGATTATGTCCACGTCCCGGTCATAGGGATACTGCGTGTCCATCAGGTTCATCCGGTCGAAGCGGGCGCGCTGGCGCAGCTCGGGGACGATCCGCACCTCGCCGCGAAGCTCCGGATCCCGGCTCTCCATCACGTAGCGCTGCCGCTTGTCGGTTGGAACCGGCTCCATCGCCTCGACCGGATAGACCGCCCGGCGGGCCTGTTCGAGGACGACGGTCGAGATGTCCGTGCCGAGGATGGCGTAGCTGAAGTTTCGGCGCTTGCGGGCGATGTCCTCGAGCACCATGGCGATCGACCAGGCTTCGGCACCATTGGAACTCGCCGCGCTCCAGACCTTGAGCTGCGGGCGAGACCGGGATTGCGCCAGAAGCGCATCCACCATGCGGTTTTCCATATAGTGGAGATGGTCGGGCTCACGGAAGAAATCGGTCTTGTTGGTCGTCACGACGTCGATCAGATGGGTGATCTCGGATTCGAGCCCGCCCTGATCGAACAGGAAACGACAATAGGCGTATAGATTCGGTTGATTGCAGGCACGCATGCGCTTGCGCAGGCGTCCCTCGATCATCAGCTGCTTGGCCGGAGGCAGCTTGATCCCCGTGTGCCGGGTGACGAGCGTGGCGAGCCGCTCGAAGTCGGCCGCGGCGATCTGATCGTTCACGACTGCCGGGCGGTAAGCCCGGCCACCCTCGTCGACCGTAGAAGAAAGAGCCATTTCCATGTTTCCTTTGGCGACGCGCCGAAGAGGCCGTCGAGCCCACGCCGACGCCAATCCGGAACCGGACGGTGGCGGCGCCGCACGGCCGTCGCTGCCATTCGCCGGCAAGGTCGCGTCGTTGCGTCCGTCGGCCCGAGTCTCGGCCACCGGCCGCGAACCAACTGCTAATTCACCAAGCTTGAGCGAAGTCGGGTCGCGCGAGCGACCGGGTCGGCCGCGATCGGTCTCCCGCCGGTCATTTCGTCGCCGCGTGATCCCGTCTCGAAAAGTGGCTCTCGCTCTTCGCGATCATTTCTGAGAGCGGGATGAGATCAGCTTCGATCGGCATCCCGCTCCAACATCTCGTTGTCGCATGATCTTGTCCGAAAACCGGGTCTCACTTTTCGGGATCATTCTCTAGGCGGCGGCGACGTTCGCCTCGACGTCTTCGACGAACAGCCGGTCGAGATCGAAGACCGTGACGAAGGCGCCGTTGCGCCGACCGACCCCCGCGACGCAGTCGGCCTGCCAGCGCGTTCCCATCCGGGCGGGTGGTTCGAGCGAACCGGCGTCGAGTTCCGCCACCTCGAAGACCCGGTCGGCCCGCAGCGCGACCTTGCGCTGCTCCCCGCCGATCTCGACCTCGAGCACGATGATGCGCGTGTCGAGCGTGTCCTCGGCCGCCGGCATCGCCAGCCGCAGGCGCAGATCGGTCACCGGGACGCTCTGGCCACGAACGTCGATGACGCCGAGGAAGTCGGCCGGCGCCCGCGGCATCTTCGCAAGCGGTTGCGGCTCCAGGATCTCCTGCACCCGGGCCACCGGAACCGCAAAGAGGCTGTCGGCGACCCCCAGGGTCACATATTGCGTGTGGTCGGCCATCACGATCCCTCGCATCAGGTTGGACGTCGCCTCCGGCCGAAGGCCGGAGGCAGGTTAAATTGCAGAGGGCTATGCCGCATGGCCGTTGCGGGTGAAGCGGCTGTCCAGCTCGTCGCCGCCGTCGTTCAGGTCGAGGTCGAAGCCGCCACCCGTGGCTCTGGCGCCGCGACCGAGGCCGCTCATGGACGGCGTTGCGGCCCGGATCGTGTCGTGCATTTCGGCGACGCCGAGACCGCCGATCTTCTTGCGGGCAACCGCCTTGCGCGGCGCCGTGGCCACCGCCATCCCGCCGGCACCGGTCTGTTCGATCCGGAAGTAGGAGATCGCCTGCTGCAACTGATCGGCCTGGCTCGCCAGCTCTTCCGACGTCGAGGCCATTTCTTCGGCGGCCGACGTGTTCTGCTGGGTCACCTTGTCGAGCTGCTGGATCGCCGTGTTGATCTGTGCGGCGCCGGCATTCTGCTCGCGGCTGGCATTGGTGATTTCCGACACGAGTTCGGCCGTCTTCTGGATGTCCGGCACCAGCCGGGACAGCATCTGGCCGGCCTCCTGCGCCGCCTTTACCGTATCGCCGGACAGACCCGAGATCTGCTGGGCGGCCGCCTGGCTGCGCTCGGCGAGCTTGCGAACCTCCGAGGCCACCACCGCGAAGCCGCGACCGTGCTCGCCGGCCCGTGCCGCTTCGACCGCGGCGTTGAGGGCGAGAAGATCGGTCTGCCGGGCGATCTCCTGGACGATCAGGATCTTCTCGGCGATCGTCTCCATCGCCTTGACGGCTTTCTCGACGGCTTCGCCGCTCGCCTGGGCGTCGCGGGCCGACTGGCGCGCGATCGTCTCGGTCTGCTGGGCGTTGTCGGCGTTCTGCTTGATGTTCGAGGCCATCTCCTCCATCGACGAGGAAGCCTCCTCCGTCGACGACGCCTGCTCCGTCGCGCCTTGCGAAAGTTCTTCGGAGCTTGCCGAGAGCTGCTGGCTGCCCGAAGAGACGTTATGCGCGGCGGAAAGCGCGTCGGCGATGATGCCGCGCAGGCGCTGGACCATGCTCTGCAGGGCGAGGCCGAGCGTGTCCTTGTCCGACAGGGGCTTCGGGTCGACCGTCAGATCGCCCGCGGCGATCCGATCCGCCACCGCCGCCGACTGCTTGAGGTTCTTGACCATCTGCTCGAGGGAGAGGCCGAGAGTGTCCTTGTCCGACAGGGGTTTGGGCTCGACCGAGAGATCGCCGGCAGCGATCTGGTCGGCGACGCCGGCGACGCCCTTCAGATTGGCGATCATGGTCTTGGCGTTGGCGAGGAGGCTCGTCGTGTCGCCCTTGGCCGTGGCGACCTCGACCGAAAGATTGCCGACCGCGATCTCCCGGATGATGGAGACGGTGTAGTCGGGCTCGCCGCCGAGCTGCTTCAGGATGCTGCGGCTGACGAGAACGGCGACGCCGACGCCGACGAGAAGGGCGAAGGCGATCATCGCCAGGACGATCGTGCGCGCGTTGTCGTAGTCCACGGTCGCGGCGTCGCTCGCCGCCCTGCCGCCGTCTTTGTTCATGTTGACGAGTTGCAGCATGTCGCTCGAGAAGTCGTCGAACAGGCTGCGGCTTCCGTCCAGGGTCGCAACGGCCTGATCGTTCAGGTTCTGCCGCGACTGAGTGATCATCCGCTCGTGCTGGGTCATGTATTGGGAGAACTTGGCGTCGAACTGGCCATAGAGCGCCCGCTCCTCGGACGAGGAGATGAGCGCCTCATAGGCGGCCCTGTGCTCCTTCAGCCTCGACATCAGTTCCGCCGTTTCGGTTTCGATCCCCCGCATCGCCGCTGGGTCGAGAGCGGCAACATGCCGATATTCGAGGATGCGCAGATCCGAGGTGTCGGTATTGATGCGGTTGACCGCGTCGACACTCGGCAGCCAGTTCTCGGCGATCACCGTCGAGGCGTCGTTGATGTCGCTCATCTTGACGATCGCCAGGCCCCCCAGCGCCATCATCAGGAGAAGCAGCGAGCCGAAGGCGGCGGCGAATTTTGCTTTGAGTGAAAGTTTCATGTTCCCTGTGTCCTCTGGCGCTCGACGGAAGCAGCGCTCCGTCGCATCCGCGATACCCACCCCTTGCGGGGACGATCATGCTGCCACCGCGCATTGGCTCCGTCAGGCAGCCTCGGTCGGCGGTGGTTCGGCGGCCCCTCGTGGGGAGCTCGCCTGAAATCTCATGCTCGACCCGCCCCTGCGGGGCGGGCTTCCTTGCCAGCTCGGGCGGATGAAGCCGTCGCACTCAATCCATCAAGCGGCGCGGCCGTTGCGGGTGAACCGGCTGTCGAGTTCGTCACCGAGATCGTCCATGTCGAGTTCGAAGCCACCGCCCTTCCTGGCGGCGCTTCGGCTGCCCGACATCGCGGGCGCCGCGACGCGGATGGCGTTCTGCATGTCGGCGACGGGATGGCCCGACGACTTGGCGAAGCCGCCCGCACGCTTGACCGGCCTTTCGGCGACGCCGCCCGACTGCTGCAGCCGGAAGTATGAGATCGCCTGCTGGAGCTGATCGGCCTGGCTCGCCAGCTCTTCCGACGTCGAGGCCATTTCTTCGGCGGCCGACGTGTTCTGCTGGGTCACCTTGTCGAGCTGCTGGATCGCCGTGTTGATCTGCGCGGCGCCGGCATTCTGCTCGCGGCTGGCATTGGAGATCTCCGCCACCAGTTCGGCCGTGCGCTGGATGTCCGGCACCAGCCGGGTCAGCATCTGGCCGGCCTCCTGCGCCGCCTTCACCGTATCGCCGGACAGGCCGGAGATCTGCTGGGCGGCCGCCTGGCTGCGCTCGGCAAGCTTGCGCACCTCGGAGGCGACCACCGCAAAGCCACGACCGTGCTCGCCGGCCCGGGCGGCTTCGACCGCCGCATTGAGGGCCAGAAGGTCCGTCTGGCGGGCGATCTCCTGGACGATCAGGATCTTCTCGGCGATCGTCTCCATGGCGCTGACGGCCTTGCCCACGGCCTCGCCGCTCGCCTGGGCGTCGCGGGCGGACTTTCTTGCGATCGCCTCCGTCTGCTGGGCGTTCTCGGCGTTCTGCTTGATGTTCGAGGCCATCTCCTCCATCGAAGACGACGCTTCCTCCGTCGACGAAGCCTGCTCCGTCGCGCCCTGGCTCAGCTGTTCGGCCGCGGCCGACATTTCCTGGCTGCCGGAGGAGACGTTGCGCGCCGCACCGGTCACCTCGCCGACGACGTTCTTCAGCTTCGAGACCATCGCGTTGAGGGCGTCGATGAGATCCTTGATCTCGTCGTTGGTCTTGACCGAGGCGGTGGCGTCGAGATCGCCGTCGGCGACCGAACGGGCGAGGCCGAGAGCGCTGGCGATCGCCCGGCTGATGTTCAGGACGATCCAGGTCGCGGCAGCCGCTGCGAGCAGGGTCGAGCCGATCAGAAGCCCAAGCAGAAGGTTGCGGGAGAACACGTAGAGATCCTCGGCGGCGGCGCTCGCCTCGGCCATCTGGCGCCCGTTCAGGTCGATGATGGCGTTGAGGGCATCGACCGATTTCTGCCGGGCCTCGGCCGCATCACCGTTGGCGAGCTTGAAGGCGAAGTATTCACCGTTTTCGATGGCGATCCGCTGAGCTTCCTTGACGGCCGGCAGCCAAGCCGCAATCCCGTCCTTGAAGGCGGCGAAGGTGGCTCTCTCGCCGACGGGCAGTCGCGCGCCGACACTGTCGATTTCGCGGCCGAGTTGGGCGATGTCAGCCTCGAGGGCGTCAGAAAACGACTTCTGTGCCTCGGGATCGCTCATCCTCAGGATCAAGTTGCGCAGATCGAGAGCGACTTGGTCGACCGTGTCCTCCAAGCCGATCGCCGCCTGATAGGCATCGAAGGCGGCTGCATTGCTGCCACTCGTCGCCGCGACGCGCAGACGCTCGATCATGCCATGATAGGGATCGAGCGCCGCGCCGATCAGCTTGCCGGCTTCTTCGACCTTTCGTACTGCCGCCATGCCAGAGTTCAGATCGGCGAGGTCCTCGACCTTCTCGTGCTCCGCCATGAAGCCGTTCCAGGTCTCGGTGAAGGTGTCGACGAGCGGCTTGCCGGCCTCGCTCGACATCTCCCGCAACTTCGCCACCTCCTCGCGGAGTGCCGCCTCTTCTTTCTCAATCTGTCCGCCGAAGCGGTCGAAGTCGGCTTTGGTATCGGCGAGGATGTAGTTCTTTTCGTCGCGGGCGATGCGCAGCGTGCGGGCGTTGATGGTCGCGGCGAGGTCGTTGCGGGCGGCGTTGCCCTTGACGATGCCCTCGATCGAGTGGTTCAGATTGCCGAGGTTCTGGATCGCCACGAACATGCTGATGCCGGACAGCGCCACGATGACCGCGAAGGTTGCCCCCAGCTTGGCCTTCAGGGTCAGTCTCATCGATCGGTCCTTTCGTTCGCGGCCAGGGACGAGGACCTGTCTCCCTCTGCCCTGATGATTCGGTTCATGTCGGGAATGATGACGAAGTCGTCGTCGCGGCGGCCGATGCCGCGGACGAATTCGGCCGGCCAACGCATGCCGACCCGCGGCGCGTCCTCGATCGAGGCGGCGGTGATGTCGGTGACGTCGTAGACCTTGTCGGCGAGGATGCCCGCCACCAGCGGCTCGCCGTCGAGATCGATCTCCATGACGACGATCCGCGTGTCGGCGTCCGGCGGCGGCCGGTCCATGCCGAAGCTGACCCGCAGATCGGCGAGCGGTACGACGCTGCCGCGCACGTTGATCAGGCCGCCGACGAAGTCGCCGGCATTCGGCACGCGGGTAATCGGGACCGGGTCGAGGATCTCGCGGACATGCGTCGCTTCGAGCGCGAACATCTCGTCCTGGAGCCGGATGGTGAGGGCATGCATGCCTTTGGTCTCCTGGATGTCGCTCATGCTGCCCGTCCGAGGGTTTCGGCGCGGCGGCGCTCCTCCAGCTTCTGGCCGAAGGCGACGAGATTCATGACGTCGAGAATGAGGGCGACCGTCCCGTCGCCGAGGATGGTCGCGCCCGAGAAGGTCTTCAGGCCGGAATGCAGCCGGGAAAGCTGCTTGATGACGGTCTGGTTGTTGCCGATGATCTGGTCGACCACGAGCCCGACGCGCGTCGTATCGGAGGCCACCACCACGACCTTCTGGAACGGATCGGGCCGGCCCTCGGTGTTGAAGACCTGCCTGAGCTTGAGGAAGGGCACGAGATCGCCGCGCAGGTTGAGGAAGCTGCGTCCGCGTGCGTCGCCGTCGACGCCCGTCGGCAGTTCCAGGCACTCCTCGACGGCGGCGAGCGGGATCGTGTAGCGATCCTGCCCGACACGCACGAGCAGGCCGTCGATGATCGCCAGCGTCAGCGGCAGGCGCAAGGTCATCGTCGAGCCCTTGCCCGGTCGGGTGTCGACGTCGATCGATCCGCGCAGGCCGTCGATCGTCCGCTTGACGACGTCCATGCCGACGCCGCGTCCGGACAGCGACGTCACCTGCGCGGCCGTCGAAAAGCCCGGCTGGAAGATCATCCGGTTGAGTTCGCCTTCGGAGATCGCCTGGCCTGGCAGGAGCAGCCCGGCTTCCTCGGCCCGCCGGCGAATGCGTTCGCCGTTCAATCCCGCGCCGTCGTCGGACACGGTGATGGCGACCTCGGCGCCGCGATGGCTCGCCGACAGGCGCAGCGTCCCCGTCGCCGACTTGCCGGTTTCGGCGCGCCGCTCGGGATTCTCGATGCCATGATCGATCGAATTGCGGATGAGATGGACGAGCGGATCGGCCAGCTGCTCGATCACCGTCTTGTCGAGTTCGGTGTCCTCGCCCTCGGTGACGAAATTGATCGACTTGCCGAGTTCCTCGGACAGGTCGTGGACGAGCCGGCGGAACCGACCGAACAGCGAGCCGATCGGCACCATGCGGGTGCCCATGGTGGTGTCGCGCAGGCTGGAGGTCAGCCGCTCGATCTCTTCGGCCACATTCACCAGCGCAGGATCGTGGATCGTTTCGGCGAGCTGGCTGAGCCGGGCCTGGGCGATGACGAGCTCACCCACCCGGTCCATCAGCTCGTCGAGCCGCTCCGCCGGAACCCGCAACGTCGCATTGCGCTCGACCTTGACGGCCGAGGAGCGCGCCGGGCCCGCGGGCAGGTGCCCGGCCGGCACGGCATCCGCCTTGGCAGGCGGCGTCACCGCGACAGCTTCGTCCAGAAGGCCCGCTGCGGCAGCAAGGGCGGCCGCAGCGGCCGTCGCCGCGTCGGGCTGCTCCGGCTGCTGCGCCCCGTGGGCCGCCAGCGGCTCGATCAGGAGATCCATGTCGTCGCGCACGAACAGGAAGACGTCGTCGACGGCTTCCTGCGGCACTGCGGCCCGAAGCGTCACGTCCCAGGCGAGATAGCACTGCTGCGGCTCGAGCCGGTCGAGCGTCGGCACCTCTGCGGCTTCGGCCAGGACGTCGCAGGGCCCGAGCGCCCGCAATTCGTCGAGGAGAAGCAGCGGGTTGGTGCCGAGCGTCAGGGCATCGGCGGGAAGACGAAAGCGGACGCGCCAGCCCGCCGACGGACCGGCAGCCGCAGCCATGACGGCTGCCGCCGGCTCCGGCTGCGGGGCCCCGAGCGCTGGCGCCTCGCCGCTGACGGCGACCTTCAGCGCGGCGAGGATCGCCTGACCGCGTGCCGGGTCGACGTCGGGATCGTCGATCAACCTGGCCACATGGTCCCGCGCTTCGAGGGCGGCGGCGATCAGCCGGCGATCGGCCGCAGCCTCGCCCTTGCGGACACGATCGAAGGCCGTCTCGAATTCATGAATGAACTCGGAGACGGCGGTGAAGCCGAACATGGCTCCAGAGCCCTTCAGCGTGTGCAGGGCGCGGAAGGCAAGGCCGACGAGTTCGCCGTCGTCGGGTCGTTTTTCCAGATCGAGAAGCGCCTGTTCCAGCGTTTCGATGAGATCGGCGGCTTCCTGGCGGAAGACCTCTGCGGGATCGAGGTCGCTCATGCGCCGACGACCTTGCGCATGATCGCCAGGAGCTGATCGGGCTTGAAGGGCTTCACCATCCAGCCGGTGGCGCCCGCCTGCTTGGCTTGTGCCTTGAGGCCTTCGTCCGATTCGGTCGTCAGGAAGACGATCGGCACGCCGCTGCTCGCCGGCGTCGCCCGATACGCCCGGATGAACGAAAGCCCATCCATCCCCGGCATGTTGAGGTCGGTGATGACGGCGTCGACGCGGCTCGCCGTGGCCTTTTGCAAGGCCTCGCGGCCATCGCCTGCTTCGACGACGCTGTAGCCGGCCTGCTTGAGCGTCATGCCGACCATCTGCCGGACCGAAGCCGAGTCGTCGACCATCAAGATCGTCTTGCTCATGAGAAGCTCCAATGAATGAAAGCGTAAAATCTTCCCTCCGCGGCCGGTCCAGCCTTTCGCAGAGGACCCCCTTTCCTGCTCGCCGGCGGCCGCCCGGGCCTCCAATCGGCAGGATCCGGGAAAGACGAGGGACTACGGGAGCTCGGGGACCAGCACGTCGCGAAGCATCGGTGAGAGCCCCGCCCTCTCGACGGCAAGGTCCAGAGCGCCCCCTGCGCTCGCCGCCACCCGCATGGATCGGCCGCCGGCGGCGGTGGACTTGCGAGCCGAAACGAGAAGCTGAAGGACCGCGACATCGACGCCGGTCAGGCCCCGGGCGTCGACCAGGAGATCGCCGGTGCACTGCTGAAATGCTGCAGCGACTTCGGCAACGTTGCGAATATTGCAGTCGCCGGCGAGCTCGAAAACGCGAGATTCGTCAGTTGGACTTTCGATTTCGACTTGACCGGCTCGGCTCATGTTACTCGTTCCATCGTTGTATTCGAGAGGTACGAGGAGAGTTTCAAGATTCCCCTAACGGCGGACATGTGAAACCGCCGAAACTTCTGCGCCGACTAAGTGCTCAACGGCGTCATTGCATACGCACGATCCTCGCCTCAGCTATTCAGGCAGCTGTCGACGGTAACGAGCGGAATATCGACGACATGCTGCAGTAACGGCAGAAACCGTTGCCGACAGTCGAGAGGAATTGCAGTTTCAGGTTGATCGGCGTGGGCTTGCCGACGCCATTAAGCCGCCGCCGTCGCCTCGCAGGCTGCGACCGATCCCATGAGAGAGCGGATCTGCGGCCAGCAGGCGACGAAGGCGTCGACGCAGGCGGGATCGAAATGGCTGCCGCTGCAGGAGACGATCTCCGCGAAGGCTTTCTCGATCGGCCAGGCAGCCTTGTAGGGGCGCTCGGAACAGAGCGCATCGAAGACGTCGGCGATGGCGGTGATCCGCCCTTCGAGGGGGATGGCGTCGCCCGACAGGCCCGCCGGATAGCCGCTGCCGTCCCACTTCTCGTGATGAGTCGCGGCCACGGAGGCGGCGACACGCACCACCTCCGTCGTGGCGTCGCCGAGGATCTGCGCCCCGAACTCGACATGGCGGCGCATGAGGTTCATCTCCTCGGGCGTCAGCCGGCCGGGCTTCTGCAGAACCGTATCGGAGATGCCGATCTTGCCGATGTCGTGGAGCGGCGCCGCGAGATAGAGTATCCGGCCGCGTTCGGGCCCCAGCCCCATCTGGTCGGAAATGAGACGGCAGATCGCGGCAACACGCGAGACGTGCTCACCGGTCGTGCCGTCGCGAAATTCGATCGCCCGCGCCAGGCGCCAGATGATTTCCTCCTCACGCGCCACGAGTCTGGCCGTCGCCGTCGCAACTTCGGCACACAGTTGTCGGGCCCGGTCGGCGAGTTCGATCTGGGCTTGCCGGAGAGCGACGAGATTCCTTACGCGCGCCTGCAGTTCCACCCAGTCGACGGGCTTGCTGAGGAAATCGGTCGCGCCAGCCTGAATGGCCTGAAGCTTCACGTCCCTGCCGATCGTCGAGGCGATCATGATAATCGGAACGAGCCGGTAGGCCTCGAGGCTGCGAAGCGTCTTCAACACCTCCACGCCGTCAAGTTTCGGCATGATGTAATCGACGAGAACGAGATCGAACTGATCGTGCTCGCACTCGCGCAACGCGACCTCCGGATCGAGGCAGACTGCCGACGAGAGTCCGGGAATTTCGTCTATCTTGTTGGCGATGGCAGCGGCGCTCGATCTGCTGTCATCGATGACCATCACGCGCATGCCGACGGGCCCATTCACATTGCAGTGTTGTTCTCATTCAGCTACATAAAATTGAAAAACTCCTAAACGCCCTCTGGAAGCGGTTGAAATCGGAAGTTTTTTCTTGAAGCGCCGCAATCAGCACTGTCGCGCGCCTGGAAGCAGTGCGAGCGCACAAGCCGACCGGCGATAGGCAATCCCTGACTTCCGGCTCGTGATCATCGCCGGGCCTGCGATCTCGTTTCGGAAAAATCGCGATCCCGTTCGACGGGCGAACGCTCCTCCGGTGGTGGCGATCAGCATCCGGCTTGAGCTTCGCATGGGCAGGGAATAGAACGGCAAACGTCGCCCGCAGCAGATGCTTTCGGCGGTCGATGCCTGGGCTTTTTCAACCCTTGCCGCTTCCACCCCGCCACGACGAGCCCCGTTCGACCATGACTTCCATGTCCTACACCGGCGCCTGGCCGGTCGCTCCGACACCCTTCAACGACGATGGGACCCTCGATCTTCCCGGCATGCGGCGGGTGCTCGACTGCATCGCCGACCAGGGCGCCGACGGCATCTGCATCCTCGCCAACTTCTCCGAGCAGTTCCTCATCGCCGACGACGAGCGCGAGACGCTGACGCGGCTCTGCCTCGAACACATTGCAGGCAGGGTGCCGGTGATCGTGACGATCTCGCACTATGCGACGCAGATCGCCGTCGCTCGCGCCCGGCTCGCCAAGGACCTCGGCGCAAGCGCGGTGATGATGATGCCGCCCTACCACGGTGCGCTGCTCAAGGGCACGCCCGAGCAGACCTTCGAGCAGGTGGCGCGGGTCGGTGAGGTGGGAATTCCCATCATGATCCAGGACGCGCCATTGTCGGGCGTCGAGCTGCCGGTGCCGCTGCTCGTCCGGATGGCCCGCGAGATCGAGATGGTGAAGCTCTTCAAGATCGAATGCGCGGGCGCCGCAGCCAAGCTTCGCCGGCTGATCGCCGAAGGCGGCGAAGCGATCGAGGCGCCCTTCGACGGCGAGGAAGGCATCACCATGCTCGCCGATCTCGACGCGGGTGCCCGCGGCACGATGTGCTCGGCGATGATCACCGAGCATATTCGTTCGGTGGTGCTCGACCATCTGAACGGCGACCGACCCGCGGCGGCGGCCGGCTATCAGCGGCTTCTGCCGGCGGTCAATCACGAGAACCGCCAGTGCGGCTTTCGCGCCGCCAAGGCGGCGATGGTCGAAGGCAAGGTCTTCGCCTCGGAGTTCAGCCGTCATCCCGTGCCGCCGCTTTCCCCCGAAACCCGTGCCGAACTCCTCGACCATTTGCGGCCGCTCGAGCCCGTCGCAATGCGCTGGGGGCACTAACGATCGAGCGCGGCGATCGATACGGCCAGCCGGCCGCCGATCACCGCGCCCCAATCGCCTCCCCCAGCGACAGCAGGCGCGCGGCATGATCGCGTCGATCCGGCAAGGCGCGCCTCGACATTCCCCTCCTTCTTCGGTGACGTCAGACGGAGACAAGCTCCGTCGGTCATTCTGCCGCTTCCCGTGAAACAGCGATCTGGAAGCGATGGGACTGCAGCTGGAGAAGGCGGTCGGCAAGGCCCGCAAGTTCGAAAAGAAGGGCGAGCTGGACGCCGCGGCGGACGTCTATTCGCAGCTTCTCGGCCAATTCCCGCAAAATCGGCGCGTCGCCGCCGCTCTGCAATCGCTGCTCCAGCGCATCGGCGATCCGCCGGTCGCCAAGCTGCAGACGCTCGAGGCGGCCTATAACCGCAACGACCACGCCCTGGTCATTGACGCCGCTACGGCCCTGGCGGCGAGCTTCCCGCGCTCCTTCACACTCTTCAACATCCTCGGCGCCGCGCAGCTCGCCCTGCGCGACGCGCCGGGCGCCGAGGCGAGCTTCCGCCGGGCGCTCGCGATCCATCCGCAGAACCTCGATGCCATGAGCAATCTCGGCGTCGCGCTGAAGGTCCAGGGACGCGTCGCCGAGGCGTTGCAATGCTACACGGCGGCGGCGCAGCTTTCCCCGGACAACGGCAACATCAAGTTCAATCTCGCCAATCTCCTGCGCCAGAGTGCCCGGCGGGAGGAGGCGCTCGCGGTCTATCATGAACTGGCCCGCGCGCGGCCGTCTGACGCTGAGCCGCGGTTCCTCATGGCGGCGACGCTTCAGGAGCTCGGTCGGGGCGCCGAGGCGGTCGAGGAGGCGGGCAAGGCCCTTGCGATCGATCCGTCGCAAGACCGGGCGCGCGCGCTCCTCCTCCACCAGCTCGGCCATTTCTGCGACTTCGACGCCGCCCGTCCCCATCTGGAAGGGATCGAGGCGCTCGGCATCGAGGGGTCGCCGGTCGAGCCCTTCGCC
Source organism: Jiella pacifica (assembly GCF_010500815.1). Classification (GTDB taxonomy): domain Bacteria; phylum Pseudomonadota; class Alphaproteobacteria; order Rhizobiales; family Rhizobiaceae; genus Jiella; species Jiella pacifica. The sequence continues at coordinate 50,748 of NZ_JAAAMG010000021.1, read as the reverse complement.
CTGCTCGCGCTCGACGATTGCCCGGCCCGCGGCCTTGAGCGTTCGCACGCCTGGGCGCGGCGGTTCCCGACGGCCCCTGCCCTGCCGCGCACGACCCGACGCGACGGGCCGATCCGCATCGGCTATTTCTCCGCCGACTTTCACAACCACGCGACCATCTATCTGATCTCGCGGGTGTTCGAACATCACGACCGCAACGCCTTCGAGATCAATCTCTATTCCTTCGGCGGCAAGGAAGGCGGCGCGATCACCGCGCGGCTGGCGCAAACTTCCACCCGCTACCGCGACGTCCACCGGCTTTCCGACGCCGAGATCGCGAAACTGGCGCGCGAAGACGGGCTCGACATCGCCGTCGATCTCAAGGGCTACACCAAGAACGCCAGGCCGGAGATCTTCGCCAGCCGGGCAGCGCCCGTGCAGATCAACTATCTCGGCTTTCCGGGCACGATGGGCGCGCCCTTCATCGACTATCTCGTCGCCGATCCCGTGTTGATCCCGGACAGCCACCAAGCCCACTATTCCGAGAAGATCGTCTATCTGCCGCACAGCTATCAACCGACCGACGACAGCCGCATCGTTCCGGCCGATCCGTCGAGCCGCAGCGACCATGGGCTTCCGAATGATGGCTTCGTTTTCGCCGCCTTCAACGCCACCTACAAGATCCAGCCGCGCGACTTCGCCATCTGGATGCGGCTGCTTTCGGCCGTCGAAGGCAGCGTGCTCTGGCTGTTCCGCTCCAACGGTCCGGCCGAAGCGAACCTGAAGAAGGCTGCCGTGGCACACGGCATCGACCCCGCCCGGCTCGTCTTCGCGCCGGCCCTCCCCCATCTCCTGCACCTCGCCCGCCACCGCCACGCCGACCTCTTCCTCGACACCTTCGCCTGCAACGCCCATACGACGGCGAGCGACGCGCTCTGGGCGGGTCTGCCGTTGGTCACGCGGATCGGCGAGCAGTTCGCCGCAAGGGTGGCGGCGAGCGTCCTGACGGCGGCCGGCCTGCCGGAACTGGTCACGCAATCGGACGAGGCCTACGAGGCCCTCGCCCTCGCCCTCGCCCGCGATCCGGGGCGGCTCGGCGCGCTGAGGCACAAGCTCGTGTCCACCCGCGCCGGCGCTCCGCTGTTCGACAGCCGCGCCTATACCCGCGATCTCGAAGCCGCCTACCGCGCCGTCCACCGACGCTGGCTCGACGGCGAAGCGCCGGCGGTGGTTCGGATCGACGGCGCGGCGGCAGGCTAGCGGCTTTGCTTCAGGCTCGCACAAGTGCTTTCGCGTTACTTCGTCGCCAACGAAAAGCAGAGCCGACCGATTCCGCAATGAGATATTCGACGCCGGAAAACGTCATCAAGTCTTACTGGCCCGCCCACCAATCCGGAGTCGCCGCATGAAGGTCGTCATTCTTGCCGGCGGGCGCGGCTCGCGGCTCAGCGAAGAGACGACGATGCGGCCGAAGCCGCTCGTCGAGATCGGCGACAAGCCGATCCTCTGGCACATCATGAGCATCTACGCGCATTTCGGCTTCGACGATTTCGTCATCTGCGCCGGCTACAAGAGCTACCAGATCAAGGAATACTTCGCCAATCTGGTTCTCCACCATTCCGACATCACGGTCGACCTCGGCAAGAACACCATCCAGTATCACCACTCGAAGCGGCCGAACTGGAAGGTCACCGTCGTCGATACCGGGCTTGATACCATGACCGGCGGCCGGCTGAAGCGGATCAGGCCGTTCCTGAACGATGACGAGCCCTTCCTGATGACCTATGGCGACGGCGTCGCCGACGTCGACGTCGCGGCCGAGGTCGCCTTCCACAAGTCGCACGGGCTGCAGGCGACGATGTGCGCCATCGCCCCTCCGGGGCGCTTCGGCACCGTCGAGATCGAGGGCGATCAGGTTTCCGCCTTCGTCGAAAAGCCGGAAGCCAACCGGCAGCGCATCAATGGCGGCTTCTTCGTCCTCGAAACCTCCGTCCTCGATCTGATCGACGGCGACCGGACATCCTTCGAAGGCTGGCCGCTCGAGCAGCTCGTCGCCAAAGGCGAACTCGCCGCCTATCGTCACGACGGCTTCTGGCAGCCGATGGACACGCTGCGCGAGCGCGATCATCTGGAGGAACTCTGGCGATCGGGCCGCGCACCGTGGAGGCTCTGGTCGTGAGCGGCTTCTGGCAGGGACGCCGCGTCCTCCTCACCGGCCAGACCGGCTTCAAGGGCGCCTGGCTCAGCCTCTGGCTGGAGCGGCTCGGCGCGCGTGTCACCGCCGTCGGCCTTCAGCCCGACACCAATCCCTCGCTCCACCGGATGCTGGCGCCCTTCGAGGGCCAGACCCACCACATCGGCGACATCCGCAATCTCGGCGCGATGGAACGGCTCGTCGCCATGGCGCAGCCGGAGATCGTCTTCCATCTCGCCGCCGAGGCGCTGGTGCGCCGCTCCTACGACGATCCGGTCGCGACCTTCTCGACCAACGTCATGGGGACAGTGAACCTCCTCCAGGCGCTGCGGCGCGCCTCTGCGCTTCAAGCTGTCGTCGTCGTCACCACCGACAAGGTCTATGCCAATGACGAGGCAGGCAGGCCGTTCGAGGAAGCCGACCGGCTCGGCGGCAAGGACCCCTACAGCGCCTCCAAGGCCGCGGCGGAACTCGTCGTCGACAGCTTCAGGGCAAGCTTCTTCGCGTCCGGCGGCCCGGCGATCGCCACCGCCCGCGCCGGCAATGTCGTCGGCGGCGGCGACTGGGCCGCGGACCGGCTGATCCCCGACTTCGTCCGGGCGATGGCCAAGGGCGAGCCCTTGCGGCTGCGCTCGCCGATGGCCATCCGCCCCTGGCAGCACGTGGTCGAGCCGCTGGCCGGCTATCTCGCGCTCGCCGAGGCCCTGACAACGCGGCCGGGAACCGTGCCTGCGGCGCTGAACTTCGGCCCCGACCCGGCGCAGTTCGCCAGCGTCGCCAAGGTCGCCGAGACGCTCGGCCAGGCCTTCGATCTTCCCCTGCCCTGGCTGCCCGCTGCCGGCATCAATCCGCCCGAGGCGCAGCATCTTCGCCTGTCCTCGAAGCTCGCCGCCGAGACCCTCGGCTGGCGCCCGCTGTTGTCGCTCGAACAGACCCTCGCCTTTACCGCCGACTGGTATCGCGCCCATCGGGACGGCGCCGACATGCGCGCCATAACGATGGCGCAGATCTCCGCCTATGCGGACAAGCTGCAGCTCGAACAGGTCGAGGCCGCCTGATGCGTTTCGTCGAGACCGCCGTCGCCGGAGCCTATGTCGTCGAGCCCGACCCGTTCGTCGACGAGCGCGGCATCTTCGCCCGCACCTTCTGCGCCGAGACCTTTGCGGCCAAGGGTCTCGTCGATCGCTTCGTCCAGACCAACACCTCGTTCAACCCGCAGAAGGGCACGCTGCGCGGACTCCATTGGCAGGAGGCGCCGAAGGGCGAGGCCAAGCTGGTGCGCGCAACCCGCGGCCGGCTCTTCGACATTGCCCTCGATCTGCGGGCGGATTCGCCGACCTATCTCGCCCATGTCGCCGTCGAACTCGACGCCGACCGGCGCAATGCCCTCTACGTCCCCGTCGGCTGCGCCCACGGTTTTCTGACCCTGACCGACGACTGCGAGGCCTTCTACCTCGTTTCGGAAAACTACTCGCCCGAGGCGTCCCGCGCCGTGCGCTGGGACGACCCCGCCTTTTCGATCGCCTGGCCTGCCGAGCCGCAAGTCATTTCACCGCGCGACGCCAGCGCCGAGGACTATGCATCATGAACATCATCGTCGATCCCGCCAAGCTGTCCACCGCAAAGCCGAGGGCGAACGCCGACGCGTCCACCGACGTCGTCCTCAGCATCTGCGTGCCGACCTACAACCGGGCGAACTTCCTCAGGCACCTGTTCCCGCATATCCGGGAAGTCGCGAAGGCCTTCGACTTCTCCTACGAGATCGTCGTTTCGGACAATTGCTCGCCCGACGAGACGCCGGAGATCGTCGCGGGCTTCATCGCCGAGGGCCTGCCGATCCGCTATTTCCGGCAGGAGGAAAACAAGCGCCTGTCGAACCTCTTCAGCGCCTTCCGCCATGCCCGCGGCGAGTTCCTCGTCTATCTTGCCGACGACGACCTGATCATTCCCGAGGCCTTGGCGGACAATATCCGCTTCATGCGGGACAATCCGGAGATCCGCGCGCTCTATACGCCCTGGGAAATCTACGACGCGCAAGCCGGCAAGGCCCACGGTCAGTTCTTCCGGCTGCCGAAGCCGGTTCAGCTGTTCGCGCCGGGCCAGGAGATCGAACTCCTGAAGATGCTGGTCGACCACCACGTCATGCCGGAGATCGCGATCTATCGGGCCGAGGCCGTGCGCCAACTCGTCTCGGCGCCGCAGTTCTGCTACTGGGCCTTCGCCTATCTCGCGACGATGATCTCGCAAGGACCGATCGCCTTTCGCGACGTCCCCTACTACCGCTCGGTGACGCTGACGCCGGTGATGCCGAACCGGCATCAGGAAGGCACCCACGACAATCTCCACAACTGGGATGCCTTCCGCGGCGGCATCGAGTTCATGATCTTCAGCCTGTTGAAGCGGCACGGGCTGACGCCGGACCGCGAGCTCGGTTCGATCTTCCGCGGCATGGTCGACCATTTCCTGCACCTGCGCATGCACGTCTCGCTGCGGCTCTGGCTCGGGCGGCGGGATTATCTGCGAGCCTACGAGCTGATCGCCCGGCTCAGCTACCTCAATCCCGCCAGCGTCCAGAACATCGCCGGTCTCGACACGCTGTTGCCACGCCTCAAGGCGCAGATCCTCGCGCAACTGGCCAACGGCATCGCCGAGGTCGAGCGTCTGGCCGTCTTCGGCATCGAGGACATCGCGACGTTCGAGACGGATCTCCGCGACCTGGGCCTGAAGCCGCACATCGCGGTCGTGAGCGGCGAGGCCCTGACCGGAGGCGAAGCACCGGAGACGACCTTTGCCTTCGTCCGCGACGAGGCGATGCGGCGGGACCTCCTCGAGGCCGGCTTCGAGACCGGCCTCGTCGTCAGCGCCCATGACATCGAGGTGAACTTTCCGCTCTGACGGAACCGGGCCGCCCTCCCGCATCCGTCGCCCAACCGGGACCCGACGCGATCCACTTTATCTGCGCCGAATCCGCCAAGGAACGCCATTCGATGACGTGTTGCCACGCCTGCGGCGAGACCGCCCGCCCGATCGCGGACATCGCCTTCCGCGACTTCGACGGATCTTTGTTCTCGCGCTCCGGCGTCATCCGCCACTGCCGGGCCTGCGGCCTCGGCGTTGTCGATACCGGGCTCTCCGACGCCGAGATCGCCCGGCACTACGCCGACGACTGCATCTATGCGGAGATGACCGGCGTCGGTGTCGGCGGCAATACGCCGGAAGACCTCTTCCGCTACGAGCGCTATGACGAGTTTCTGGCGCCCGATCTCGGCGAGATCATCGGCCGCGCCGGCCTCGTCGACGTCGGCTGCTCGCGGGGTGGCATGCTACGTCATTTGAGAACCCGGCACCCTCGCCTGCCGCTTCTCGGCGTCGATCTCGACGAGACCAGCCTGCGGACGCTGCGCGAGGCCGGCGTTTCGGCCAAGGGCGGCAGCGCGCTCGACCTGCCGCTCGCCGACGCCAGCCAGTCGATGCTGTCCTATCTGCACGTCTTCGAGCACATCCTCGACACCGACGCCGTCCTGAAGGAGGCTTCCCGGGTCCTCGCCGACGACGGGCTCTTGTTCGTCGAGGTGCCGGACGCGCCGGACTATGGCGCCGGCGAAGCCCGGGTCGGCACGATGTTCTGGCTGGCGATGAAGGAGCACGTCTATCACTTCACCGAGGCGTCGCTGGCGGCGATCCTGGCGCGCAACGGCTTCGCCGTCCAGCGCGCGATGCGCTCGCACATGCCGATGCGCGCCGGCAAGGCCTATCCGTCACTGATGGTCATCGCCCGCAAGACGCAAAGCCCTATCGCGCTCGACCCCGCCGGTGCGCCGCACGACGCCTTGCCGGACCATATCGGCGCCGAGACCCGCGCCTTCGACGAACAGGCGGAAGCCGTCAGGGCCTTCGCCGGACGCCATGAGCGCCTGGCCTTCTGGGGTATCAGCCTCGAGTTCCTCAATCTCTGGGCGCGGCTCGGTGCGGAATTGACGCAGCGCCAGCCGGTCCGCCTCTTCGACCGCAACCGCGGCAAGCACGATCTGACGGTGGACGGGCTCCCCATCCGACCGGCCGCGCCGCCGCAGGGCTCGGAAGGGCTCGTCGTCTGCGCCTACATGGCCGGGGATCCGATCGCCGCGGAGGCCGAAAGGCTCGGTTGGCCCTCCGAGGACATCCTCGTGCTGGCGTAGCCGCTTGGGCTGCAACGCGGAACCTGACCGACTGGCGAGGCAGCCGGCCGACCGTGACGGCTGTCCTTTAAGGCAGGCGCGCGGAGAACTGCGCGAGCCCGGTGTCGCCGGGAAAACATCGCCTGAAATGGCCGAGGCTTCCCTTGGCAGGCGTCGGCGCCAGGAGCTGCGCGACGGCGCGGTCGCGCCGCGCCTTTGCCGCCGCAAGCGGGCCGCCGAGGCTCGTGGCGAACCACTCTGCCGGCGTCTCCCCGAGCGCTTCGACGAAGTTGCGCGGCCGCTTCGGCGCTTCCATGAGACCCGCGTGGATCGCCGCGAAGGCGGCGACGCTGGCCCTTGGCGAATGGCTCGCGGCAACCCGGCGCGCGGCTTCCGCCCCGAGCCTTGCGACGGCGTCCGGATTTTCGACCATCCAGTCGAGCCAGCGGCGGGCATCCTCGATGCTCGTCGCGACGAGCCCGGTCTCGCCATGGGTGACGATCGCTCGCTCCGCCGGATTGGCGAGGACGAGCGGGCAGAGGCCGAGGGACATCGCCTCGACGAGGGCGTTTTCGCCGGTGCCGTAATGGTCGGGGGTGAGAAGGTAGAGGAAGGCGTCGAGGCCGGCGAGGGCCTCGGCCGGGTCTTCGGCATGACCTTCGAAGACGACCCGCGCCGGATCGCGCATGGCCGCCGCCCTGGCCGCGACCGCGCCATTCGGATCGACACGCCCGAAGAGGCGGACGCGCAGATCTTGCGTCGCCATGTCGACGACGTCGAAGAAGCCCGGATGGAGCTTGGCGAAATCCAGCGTGCCGAGCGATCCGAAGGCGAGCTCGCCATCTTGCGGCCTCGACGAATGGGAGCGGGCGGGAAAGCCGAAGCCGGAATTTACCACCGCAAACCCCTCCCGCCGATCGGCGATCGCGACCTGCAGATTGGCCGCCTCGAAGGAACAAAGCGAGGTGAAGACGGTTCTGTCGGCGAGCTGCGACAGGGCCGCCGGAATGACCGGCGGGGCGAGGCCCGAGACATGGCACCAGAGCGCCAGCCGGTGCGCCGGCAAGGCGGTGCGCGCCAGGAATTCGTAGATCCGCGGATGGCCCCACCATTCGATCTGGAGGATGTCCGCCTCGGCGACGAGGCCGATGGTCTCGGCCTTCGACGGGCAGACGACCACCTCTGAGCCCGCCGCCGCGATGCTCTCGGCGAAGCGCTGATCTTCCGGCCGTTCGAGAAGGAGGAAGCCGTGCCGCTCCGTCGATCCCATGTCCCGCCGGGCTTCAGCGAGCGCGGCATGGGCCTTGCCGACGCCGCCGCCGAGATGGGCCGCGACGTGGAGGATTTTCATTCGGCCGCTTCCGGCAGCCGCCTCAGGCCGCCCGGAGCCGGCACCGAGGGATCGAGCGTGACCTTCTGCCGGAACCGCGCGAGCAGCTCCTCGCGATAGGGATCGATGTTGTCGGGCAGGCAGTGGGTGAGCTGGCCGCAGCCGCCGCAGACGCCGTTGTCGCAGCGCCGGCCCTCAAGATGCTGGAGCCGCAGCGCGTTCATCTTGTCGGAGTTCCAGATCTCCTTCATCGACTGGACGCGCGCGTCGCCGATGACCAGCTTGCGCTCCCAGTCGAGGAAGCACGAGCTGACCAGGCCGTCGGCATTCACCGAATAGCCGTAGAAGATGTAGGGGCAGGTATCGGTATTGCCGATCGTCTGCTGATAGATGCCCGTCGAGATCTTGATGCCGGTATGGGCCTCGATGTCGAACTCGGGCCAGCAGGGGGCGAAATTCTCGATGAAGATGCGGTCGCAGTGATCGCCGAAGGTGTCGAAGAACTCCTGGCGCTGCGCCTCGGTGATCAGCTCCCCGGGGATCTTCACGACGATCTCGCAGTCGCCCTTGTTCTCGTAGAGCCAGCGGACGTTCGTGACGAAGCCTTCGAAGTCGAAATTCGCCTTGGTGAAGCGCTGGTACTGTTCGCGATTCATGCCGTCGACGGAGATGTTGATCTTGTCGAGGCCGGCTTCGAGCACCGGGCCGAGCCGATCCGGCGTCAGGAAGGTGCCGTTGGTGGTGGTGTCGATATAGTCGACATGGCCGCTTTGCTTGGCGTAGCGGATCATGTCGGCAAAGCGCCTGTTGAGGAACGGCTCGCCATCCTTGTAGAGCCGCAGGACCTTGATCGGCTTGTCGAATTGCCCAAGGTCGTCGACGATCTTCTGGAACAATTCGTATTTCATCGCGCCCTGATAGCGGCCGGTATCGCGGATCATGTCGCGATGGCCGGTCGGGCAGAAGGTGCACTGGAAATTGCAGGCGCTGGCCGGATCGACGAAGACGATGAACGGCGTCTTAAGTGGAATGACCGTCTCGAGACGGGTCCGGTCCTCGAGATTGATGCGCGGCTTGATCTCGGCTTTCATCGTGTATCGCTCGTTCGGGAACCAGGGGCGCGAGATTGCTCACGCCGACGACGGCCGCCGGATCACCCGGACGCAAGGGCGCCGAGCCGAATTCCAGCAGATCGCGCTGACCGGTTTCCTCGGCGATTTCCTCGACGAAGGCCCGGAGCGTGATGGCGCGACCTGAACAGATGTTGATTGCGCCAGCCTGTTCACGCGATACGATGCTGGCAATCATCCGCCCCGCCTCGGCGACGTCGAGAAAGTCGCGCAGCTGCGTGCCGGCGGAGAGCTTTGCCGTCTTCTTCTCCGCAAGACAGGCCCTGACATAGGGAACGAGCCGGTTCGGATGCTCGCCCTCGCCATGGAGATAGAACAGCCGCGCCCAGGAAAAGCGGACCGGCTTTCCAGCGAAATAGCGCTCCAGCGCCGTGAACAGCGCGACCTTCGTCGCGGCATAGAGCGTTTCCGGCCTCAGCGGCGAGTCGACCGTGAGGCGGTCGGACGGGAGCTGATATTCGAAGCAGGTGCCGATGCCGATCACCTGAGCGACGCCGGCCTCGACCGCCGCACGGGCGAGCGCCAGGCTGCCGGAAAGGCAGGCAAGGTTCTCTTCGGCTTCGAGATAGCGGCCGGGCTCGACGAACCAGGCCGCATGAACCAGCGTGTCGACGCCTTCGCAGGCGGCCACGAGATGGGGAAACGTTTCGGCGAAGAGATCGGCGGTCTCAAGGATGTCCGCCGCCGCCGCGAGGCGATCGGCCGAACCGGGGCGGATCAGCACCCGCACCTGATGGCCGTCTTCGATGAGCGCCCGATGGATATGCCGGCCGACGAAACCCGTCGCACCCGTCAGAAGAACGCGCTTTGGCTGGGTGGCCGTCAGGGACATCGTCAGCATCACAAAGTTGTTTGAAGTCTTTCCACCGAGGCTCCGTTCCATCTTTTCCGCCGGGCCGCAAGCTCTGCGCGAGACCGGTTCGCCATAAGGGACTTCAATTCGAGCCCCGGACGATCAGATGGACGCCGCTTTCTCGGGCCTATCCGCCGCCCGGACCTTCCACGCCCTGCCGGACCCGGCGACGGCCCTCGCCCTCCTTGGCGAGGCCAATCGCCGCGCCCCGGCCGGTGGGCCAGTCGCTGCCCGAGGACGCGATCTCTGGCTCTACGGCGCCGGCAATCTCGGCCGGCTCGCCCGGACCCACTGCGACTTCGTCGGCCAGGAGGTGGCCGGCGTCGTCGACCGCAATGCCGAAGCCCAACAAGGGGCGCCGGAATGGGGTGGCCTGCCGGTGCTTCGTCCGGACGAGGTTCCTTCCGACGCCAGGTCGCAGGCGCTGCTCGCGGTCTCGATCGTGACTGCGCCCTTCGTGCCCCTGCGCGACCAGTTGCTCGCCGAGGGTTGGGGCGCGGTGGTCCCCTTCTACGACGTCGCCGAAGGCTTCCGCCATCGCCATCCTCTGTCGAACGGCTGGTTCGCATACCCGCTGGGTCCGGCGGCGATCGAGGATGCCGGCGACGTTCTGAACGGCCTTGCCGACGATCACTCCCGCGCTCATTACCTGCGCTTCGCCGCCTGGCGGCTCGCCCGCGAGGAGTGGGACTTTCCGGAGGCACCCGTCACCACCGGCGACCGCTTTTTCATTCCGGAGGTTCTCGGCGCCATCCGTCCCGGCGAGCGCATCCTCGACAGCGGCGCCCATCATGGCGAGCTGGTGCCGCGCTTCTTCGGGGCTTTCAACGGCGCGATGGAGCGGCTCTGGGCGATCGAGCCCGATCCCGGCAGCCTGGGGATGCTGAAAGCTGCGAGCGAGACGTGGCCGTCCGATCTGCACAGCCGCGTCACCATTCTCGACGAAGTGCTGAGCGATCGGCCGGGACCGGTGCGCTTTCATCACGGTCTCGGCTATGCCTCGCAGATCGCCCCGACCGGTCAGATGGAGCGCGACGCCACGACCATCGACGCGCTCGGCCTCGACCCGACCGTCGTCAAGCTGCATCTGGAAGGCGGCGAACTGGATGCGCTGAAAGGTGCGGGCGAGACGATCGCGCGGAACCGGCCGATCCTGATCGCCACCGTCTATCACGACGCCGCCGGCCTGATCGACACGCCGCTTCATCTGATGCGGACCCTGGAAGACTATGCGGTGTCGATGCGCAGCCACGGCTATTGCGGCACCGGCGCCGTCGTCTATGCCATCCCGAAGGAGCGCCTGACCTCATGAAGACGCAAGCCTTCGTCATGGATCTCGGGATGAACAACGGCGACGATACGGCCTATTATCTCGCCAAGGGATTTGCCGTCGTCGCCCTCGAAGCCAATGGCGACCTCGTCGCGACATGCCGCCGGCGCTTTGCGGAAGCGATCGAATCGGGCCGCCTCACCATCGTCGAAGCCGCGATCTTTTCGAGCGAGGGCGAGGTGACCTTCCTCGTCAACGAGGCGAACGATCACTGGAGCAGCATCGAGCCCGGCTGGGCCGGCCGTGAGGACACCGCCACCCGGCCGGTGAGGGTTCCCGCCGTGACGCTGGGCACACTGTTCCAGCGCTACGGCGTGCCGCACTATCTCAAGATCGACGTCGAAGGCGTCGACGGGATCGTGCTGGACCAGCTCGCCGAAGCCCCGGTCAGGCCGACCTATGTCAGCGTCGAGGATTGCCGCTTCGGCTTCGACTATGTCGAGACCCTGTCGCGGGCCGGCTACGAGCGATTCAAGCTGCTCGACCAGTCGCGCGTTCCGACGCTTGACGACCCGGCGATCTCCCACCGGTTTCCAGCGGGCTCCTCGGGGCCCTTCGGCGAGGACGTGCCCGGCGAGTGGCTGGAGCGGCAGGATTTCGTCGAACTCTACGCCACCACCGTCCGCGACCGCGCCGGCAACCGCCTCGCCCCCCGCACCCGCTGGTGGGACATTCATGCAAGCACAGCCGGAGGACCCCATGGATCCCGTTGAGACCTTTCGCCGCTTCGTGTCGGACAACATCGCCCGGGCCGGGTCCGACAGGGGCTTCGTCGGCCTTTCCGACGTCTGGGTACGCGAAGCGATCCGCTACAACTACGCCCAGAACTTCACCTGGCTCGGCCGGCCGATCGTCCAGGTGCCGCAGGACATCTACGCCATCCAGGAACTGATCTGGGCCTGCCGCCCCGACCTGGTGATCGAGACCGGCATCGCCCATGGCGGCTCTTTGGTGATGAGCGCGTCGATGCTGGCGATGCTCGACTATTGCGACGCCGTGGAGGCGCAGACGTCGCTCGATCCGCGCGCCAGCCGGCGCAAGGTCGTCGGCGTCGACATCGACATCCGGGCCCACAATCGCTCGGGTCTCGACGCCCATCCGATGCGCCACAAGATCCATCTTCTGGAAGGCTCGTCGCTCGCTCCGGAGATCGCGGACAAGATCCGCGCCCATGCCGAGGGCTACGACCGGGTGATGGTGTTTTTGGATTCCAACCACACCCATGAGCACGTCCTGGAAGAGCTGAAGCTCTACGCGCCGTTGACCTCGAAGGGGTCCTACTGCGTCGTCTGGGACACCGGCGTGGAGGACCTGCCGCAGGACATGTGCGCCGACCGCCCCTGGGGAAAGGGAAACAATCCGAAGACCGCCGTGCGGGCCTATCTCGAACTCGTCGGCAAGGGCGGCACGACCGGCCATGACGGCGCGCCGCTCGATTTCGTCACCGACGCCGTCATCGAGAACAGACTGATGATCACCGCCTCCAGGGACGGCTTCCTGAAGCGGGTCTGATACGCGGTCCGATCGATCAGACCGGGCCGTGTATCAAGCCCGCGCGGCCATCGAGCGGACCCGACATCCCGGAGGGATCCGGCGGACTCCGGACGGGACCGCCGGCCCCGGTCTCGACCGGCGCCAAGAGGTTCGAGCACCATCGCCGCGGGGACTTCAGACCAGCGGGATCGTCGTCGGGCCAGTCGTCTGGCGTCGAAGATCGCGATGCGCTCGCCGGACGGAGACCTCGGCGTCCATGTCCCTCGGCACGGGGGCTCCGGACAAGCAAAAAGCCGGGCAGACCCGGCTTCTCGATCGATTCGGAGCGGCGCGCTCTCGGCGCATCGCAGCCGAGCACTCACCGCTTGAAAATTCCCGCCCAGCTGAAGGCGCCCCGTGTCGGGACGCCGTCGGCCCGGTGTTCTCAGTCCTTGACGGCGAGGATCTGCTTGCCGCGATACATGCCCGTCTTCAGGTCGATGTGATGCGGACGGCGAAGCTCGCCGGAATTCTTGTCCTCGATGTAGGTCGGCGCCTTGAGGGCGTCGGCCGAGCGGCGCATGCCGCGCTTCGACGGGGATACTTTCCGTTTGGGTACGGCCATGGTCTGCTCCATTGCCGGCGCTGGCTCGAACCCGGCACCGGTCTCGTCTGTTCGTTCGTCTTCAGGGCCCGGCTCGCCGAGAGCTTTCGGCGCCCGCGACCGGTATTTCCGCCGCATGGCTTCGATGCGGCAGCAAAGGCCGTATCGGGAATACCGGCATGGCGGGAATTCGAGGCTGCCCATAGCAAAGATGCGGGGAAAAGAAAAGAGCCAGCGGACCAGCATCGACGGCCGCTCGGCGCAGCCCCGGCTCTCCCGGCCTCAACCCGCGTCGAGGCAACCGACATAGGCCCCCGAGGCCTTGGCCAGACGTTCCACCCGCTGCGCCAGCCGGCGCATGGTCCGGCTCGGATTGGCGGGGTTGCGGGCGTCCGGCGCCGGCAGCGACACGGTGATCAGCGCCGCCTCGCGGGCCGTCAGCTGCGAGGCCGGCTTGCCGAAATAGTGCTGGCTCGCCGCCTCGATACCGTAGACGCCCGTGTCCCACTCGGCGATGTTGACGTAGATCTCCAGGATCCGCCGCTTCGACAGGACGAAGTCGAAATAGATCGCCAGCGGCAGTTCCATCGCCTTGCGGACGAAGGAGCGGTCGTTCCACAGGAAGAGGTTCTTGACCGTCTGCATGGTGATCGTCGAGGCGCCGCGGGTCTCCTCGCCGTCGAGCGCCTGGTCGACCACCGCCAGCATCTCGCCCCAGTCGACCCCGCGATGGCGGCAGAACTGCCCGTCCTCGGACATGATCACCGAGTGCAGGAGAACCGGCGCGACGTCGTCGATCGACACCCAGTCCCTGAGGACCGGGCGGACGGTGACCTCGTCCCACAGCATCAGCGTCGAGACCGGATGAACGCCGCGAATCGCGTAGATCGGCGTCAGGACCAGCGGGATCGCCGCCAGGACGACAAGCACGATCGTCACCCAGGCGGCTATGCGCTTCGTCGTTTTGAACATCTCGGGATCATCGGCACGATCAAATGGGGGCGGGTCGGCAGGGACAAGCGCGAAAGGGCTGACGCGCCGAAAGGGCAACCTTTACTTATCGGCGGTATAAAGCCGGCGCAATGGCTCTCAGATGGCCAGCGAAAAATCTCCCACAATGATATTAAGATAGCCAGAGCGAAAGAGGACAGTTCGATGAAGACCGGGGAATTCGAAGCATTACTCAAGACCAGCGCCTCGGCCGTAGGGGATTTCCTCGACGACACTCTTTCGTCCAACCAACTGGTCGCAGGCACGCCGCATCATCTCTTGAACGCCATGCGGCATGGCGTCTTGAACGGCGGCAAAAGGTTGCGGCCGTTTCTCCTCTGCGAGGTCGTGAAGCTGTTCGACGGCAATCCGAAGGCCGCCATGCAGGTGGCTCTCGCCGTCGAGTGCATCCATTCCTATTCGCTGGTTCATGACGATCTGCCGGCCATGGACGACGACGACCTGCGCCGCGGCAAGCCGACCGTGCACAAGGCTTTCGACGAGGCCACGGCGATTCTCGCCGGAGACGCCCTTTTGACGCTTGCCTTCGGCCTCGTCGCCTCGGTGGAGGCGATCTCCGCCGAGACCCGGATCAAGCTGATCACGCTTTTGTCGAAGAAGGCCGGTGCGCCCGGCATGGTCGGTGGCCAGATCCTCGACATGCAGGCCAACGGCAAGCCGCGCTCCGAGATCGAGATCACCCGCATGCAGGCGATGAAGACCGGCGCCTTGATTTCCTACGCCTGCGAAGCCGGCGCCCTCGTCGCCGGGGCGAGCGAGGAAGATCGCACCCGCATGCGCCGCTACGGCGAAAACGTCGGCATCGCCTTCCAGCTCGCCGACGATCTTTTGGACGAGACGGGCGATGCCGCCATCGTCGGCAAGACGATCGGCAAGGACCGCGAGCAGGGCAAGCAGACCCTCGCCCAGATCTACGGCAAGCGGGCGCTGGAAGATCGTCTTGCGGCCTTGGTGAAAGGGGCGGAAGAGATGGTCGAGCCGTTCGGCGAACGGGGCGCCATCCTGGTCGAGGCCGCCCGCTTCGTGTCGTACCGCAAGCACTGAGCCACGGCGCTGCAATTGTCGTCCCACCCGGGCGAATGAACCCACCCGTCGGTCGGCGACCCGCTCGCGAGCCACTCGCGGGCCGCTCTGGCCGACCGACCTGCTGACGATGACGAAGGCGGTGCCCGCTTGCGCAGGCCGGCACGGTTCCAGCCCCGAACCTTCGGATACGTCTTCCGGCTGGCCTCGGCGCTTCTGCCCGCAGTTGCCACGCCGCCCGGGCCGTTTGCCGGCTCAGCCGATCTTGAGACGCGGTTCGGTGGCCGGCGCGAGGAACGTCAGAGGCCGAGGCGGCGTCCGGGCCTGAACGCCGCCCTGCGCCGCGGATGCGGCATTCTTCTCGCGGAGGTGCTCACCCAGCGCCGTCAGCCCCATCGGGCGCGCCAGGAGGAAGCCCTGGAACATGTCGGCGCCGGCCGCCTTGGCGAGCCGGTGCTGCTCCTCGGTCTCCACGCCCTCCGCCACGACGCGGATGCCGGCCGCATGGGCGACGTTCACCAACGCGGTCACGAGCACGTTGGAAGCCGAGTTGGTGCCGAGCTTCGAGACGAAACTCCGGTCGATCTTGATGGCGTCGACCGGGAAGGACTGGAGATAGGCAAAGCCGGTGAAGCCCGCACCGAAGTCGTCCAGTGCGATCCTGACGCCGCGCCCGCGCAGCGCCGTGAGCCGCCTGCGGACGTCCTCGTCGTCGCTCATCGCCATGCTTTCGGTGATCTCCAGAACCAGCCTCGATGGCGACGTGCCGGTCTCGGCGAGCACGGCCTCGACCATCGAGACGACACCGTCGCGCTTGAACTGGTTGGCCGAAAAATTCACGCCGAACATGAGTTCCGGAAAAGCCTGCATGTCCAAGCAGGCCCGCCGGAGCACGAATTCGCCGAGGTGGTCGATCAGGATCGTGCGTTCGGCGACGGGAATGAACTCCGCCGGCGGGATCACCCCCCGCAGCGAATGGCGCCAACGCACCAGCGCCTCGCAGGCGACGATGCTGCCGTTGGCCGTGGCGAGCGGCTGATAGACGAGTTCCAGTTCGCCCAGCAGAATCGCCGCCCGCAGATCCCGCTCGACCCTCCTGGTATGACGGAGTTCGCGCAGCATTTCGTCTTCGAACATCGTCGCCTGACCGCGGCCGTTGCGCTTGCTCTCGTAGAGCGCGAGATCGGCGCGATGGACGAGTTCGTCGAAGCCGACGACATCCGGCTCGATCCGGGCGAGGCCGATCGAGGCGGAAAGGCTCATCGGCTGGCTCTCGTGCCAGAACGTCATCGCCAGTTGCGCGAGATATCTCTCGGCAAACGCCATCGCCTCGCCGTGCGGCCGGTTCATGACCAACAGCGCGAACTCGTCTCCCCCCAGCCGTCCGAAGGCCGAATCCGGCGCCAGCCCTCTGGCGATCTCCGCCGCGTGCCGGAGTGCCGCATCGCCCTTGGCGTGGCCCAGGCTGTCGTTGATGCGCTTCAGATAGTCGAGATCGATGTGGAGGAAGTAGCCGCAGCCGGGCTTGCGTGTGCGCAGTGCCGTCTCGCAGAGATCAATGAAGGCGGCGCGGTTGAGCGCGCCCGTGACGCTGTCATGGCGGTATGTCCGCGCTCGGTCTCGGTTGATCCGATCCTCCTCGGCGAGGATCGACAGGAATGTCCGCCGCATCGCGAAGAGCCCGAAGAAGACGACGGTACCGAGGGCGGCCTGCAGGGCGAAGATCCAGCTGACCAAGCGTTGAATGTCGAGATACGCCCAAGCCGTTCCCGCCTGGATCAAGATCATCAGGCCGACGACGATCACGATCGACCGGAAGCTCCGCTTCAGGCGCGCGGGTTGGCGATGATGAACCATCGGGAAACTTGCTCGATCTCGGCTCGTTTGCCACCGGCTCGTCGCATGATTCCCTTAACAAACTCCCTAAGTAGCCCGAACGTTTGCACCGATCGTGTCTGCCGCCGTCCCAATGGCAAGGGTACCGGCCCCTCGCCTCCGCGCGCCGGCCGCAGCCTCATTCCTCGTCGCGGGGGCCGACCTTGACGGTGTAGTTGAGCGGCATCCGGCCCCCGTCGGCATAGATCGTCTGTCCGGTGATGTAGCTCGCCTCGTCGGAGGCGAGGAAGCTGGCGATCGCGGCGATCTCCCGCGGCTCGCCGATCCGGCCGAGGGGCGTGCGGGACAGAACCGTGCGGATCGCCGCTTCGTCGGAGACGACCCCCTTGAGGAGATCGGTCATGATCGACCCCGGGCCGACTGCGTTGACCCGGATGCCGTGCGGCGCGAGCGACAGGGCCATGACCTTGGTCAGCTGGTTGATGCCGCCCTTCGAGACGGAATAGGCGACCTGATCGGCCAGCGCGAAGACCGCGTTGACCGACGACACGTTGACGATGGCGCCGGCCGGGCCGCCGTCCTTCACCTTCTCGACCAGGTGTCTTGCCACCGCCTGGCCGCAGAGGAACGCACCCTTCAGGTTGACGTCGAGAACGCGCGAGAAGTCGGCCTCGTCGAGTTCGAGGAAATCGGCCTTGTGGACGATGCCCGCATTGTTCACGAGGATGTCGACGTCGCCGAAGCGATCGAGAGCAGCGGCGAGGAGATTGTGGACGTCGAGCCGCTCTGCGACGTTGCAGCCGACCGCGATGACGTCGCCGAGATCACCCAGTTCCTCGGCCGCGAGATTGCCGGCCTTCTCGTCCGTGTCGGCGATCACGACCTTCGCACCGTCGTGCAGAAACCGTCGGGCGACGGCGTAGCCTATCCCCTTCGCGCCTCCGGTGACGATGGCGACGCGCCCGTCGAGTGCCATGGTGATGCTCCTTCTTCAGCCTGTCGAAACGCCTTTAGCAGGTCTGCCCGAAAGTCGCACGGGGCCGACCTGGCGCACGCGCCACCTCGCCGGCGCCGAGGTCGGACCGTATGCCGAATGTGCGGCCGCGCAGGGCGCTCCGGCTCAGCCGTTGCCCCGGAAACCTGGATAGAGCGACATGCCGCCGTCGGCGAAGATCGTCTGGCCGACGATGTAGTCCGCCGCGTCCGAGGCCAGCCAGGCGACGATGCGGCCGATGTCGTCCGGGTCGCCGATCCGCCCATAGGGGATCAGCTTCTCGATGCCCGTGGAATTGTCCTGGCGTTCCTCGGCGTTGATGGCGGTCGCGATCGCACCGGGTGCGACGGCGTTCACCCGGATGCCTTCCTCGGCGACTTCCTGGGCGAGCGAGCGCATCAACAGATGGATGCCGCCCTTGGATGCCGCGTAGTTCACGTGGAACGCCCAGGGGACGAGCTGATGGACGGACGAATCGAACACCAGCTTGCCGAGCGCCCGGCTGACGTCGGGCCGGCGCCCCTTGGCGCGAAACCGGCGGATCGCCTCGCGGCCGACGAGAAAGGCGCCGGTGAGGTTGACCGAAATCACCGCGTTCCAGTCGTCGAGGGTCATCTCGGCGATCTTGGCGTCCTTCTGGATGCCGGCATTGGACACAACGATGTCGAGCGGTCCGAGTCTGTCTTCGGCCGCCTCGAACATCGCCATCACCGCGTCCTCCTTCGAAACGTCGGCCTGGACCGCGACCGCTCGGCCGCCGGCCTTTTCGATTTCGGCGACGACCGCGTCGGCCTGATCGGGGCTGCCGCGATAGTTGACGGCGACACTCGCGCCGGCAGCGGCGAGAGCGATCGCCGATGCGCGGCCGATGCCGGACGAAGCGCCGGTGACGAGCGCTGCCTGTCCGTCGAGACGGGCCGGGTCAAAAGATGCCATCGGGATCCTCCATCATCTTGAACTCGAAATAGCCGGGATCGGCCTTGTTTCCGTTCAACGATCGATCGAGCCAGATGGCTGCGGAGATCAGCGAAAGATGGGTGAGCGCCTGGGGGAAATTGCCGAGATGGTCGCCGGTTTCCGACAGCTCCTCGGAGAACAGGCCGAGATGGTTAGCATAGGTGTGGAGCTTTTCGAACAGAAGACGGGCTTCGGCGACGTAGCCCGTGCGCGCCAGGGATTCGACGTACCAGAAGGAGCAGATGGTGAAGGCGCCCTCCTCGCCGCCCAGCCCGTCGTCGTTCTCCTCGGTGTTGATGTAGCGCTTGACGAGGCAGTCGCGCACGAGGTGCCGGCGGACGGCCTTCAAAGTCGAGGTCCACATCGGATCGCGCGGATTGATGAACTTGACCAGGGGCATGAGAAGCACCACGGCATCGAGGGTCGAAGAGCCCTTGAACTGGGTGAAAGCCCCGACGTCCGGGTTCCAGAATTCCTCGATGATGGTCTTCTGGATCTTGTCGCGCTCGTCGCGCCAGCAGAGGACGTCCGCCGGCAGCGAGTGGATGTCGGCGATCCTCAGCGCCCGGTCCAGCGCCACCCAGCACATCAGCCGCGAAGAGAGATATTCCTTCGGCTCGCCCCGGCTTTCCCAGATGCCGCGATCCGGCAGGTGCCAGTTGCGTGCCAGCCAGTCGACGACGCGGGAGATCTTCGCCCAAACGGCATAGGCCGGTTTGCCGCGCGCCTTGGTCGAGATGTAGAGCGCGTCGAGAAACTCGCCGTAGATGTCCATCTGGCGCTGCTGATAGGCGGCGTTGCCGATCCGCACGGGACGCGATCCGTCGTAGCCTGCCAGCTGATCGAGATTGGACTCGGGCATCTCCTCGCCGCCGTCCATCCGGTACATGATCTGCATGCCCGATTCGCCGGTTTCGACGGCCCGCTCCATCAGAAAGTGGATGAAGGCCTCTGCCTCGTCGTAATAGCCGAGCCGCGACAGGGAATAGAGCGTGAAGGCGGAATCGCGGACCCAGCAATAGCGGTAGTCCCAATTGCGCTCCCCGCCAAGAACCTCCGGCAGCCCAAAGGTCGCAGCCGCCGCGATCGAGCCGTATTCGGACGAGGTGAGAAGTTTCAGCGTCAAGGCCGAGCGCACGACGAGCTCGCGCCAGAAGGTCGGGTAGCTGCCGCGGTTGACCCATTTGTGCCAGAAGTCGCGGGTATGGGAAAATGACCGGCGGACATAGCGGTTGGAGACCGGCGGCTGCTCCGGGCGCCCGGGGCAGAGGACCACCCAGCAGTCCTCGCCTTCCTTGAGATCGACCGTCGTGTTGATGTCGGAGCCGCTGATATCGAGGGGAAACGACGCGTAGAGCGTCACCTGCCACGCTTTCCCGTCGGTTCCCGTCCAGGCGATCGCCACGCCTCCCTCGACCGGCGTGAGCGTTGGCGTGGCGCGGGCGTAGTCGGGCCGGGCCGAGACTTCGAGCCGGAAGGTCTTCGGTCCGACGATCGCCTTGGCCCGCCTGACGATGCGGCCGGAGCCGTCGATCGGCATGTAGTCGCAGACCTCGCCGATGCCTTCGTCGCCGAGAAAGCGGCTGATCAGGATATTGGTGTCGGGAAGATAGATCTGACGGTAGGTGATCGTACCGTCCTCGACGTGGAAGGCGAAACGCCCTCCCTTTGCCGGATCGAGAAGGGCGGCGAACAGCGTCGGAGAATCGATGCGCGGATGGGACAAGAAGTCGATCGTCCCGTCTTCGGCGACGAGGGCGACGGTGTTCATGTCGCCGATCACGCCATGCGCCGCGATACGGTTGGGAACGTCGGGTGTGGGATCGTCGGCCATCGTCTTCCGGGGGAAAGTTGCGTCACCCGAGGATAGATCGGCCCGGCCGCGTGAGGGTAAACCCCTGCGTTTTTGACGCAGTGCGGTGAGCAGCCCTTCACGAGAATTTGCAACCGCTCTGCAGGCTGATACATATCAAGGCGTTGCTGCGTGGTCGTGGCGAGCCTCGAAGCGGCGGCTCGCGAGCAAGGGACTGACGATTTTTGACAAGCGCGATCGAAACCAGTCTGCGGCGCGCCTTGGAGCAAGGCGATCGCGCCGATCCGAACTTTCGCCTCGAGATCTATGAGGCCGCCGAACGGGCGCTGTTGCGGCTCGAAACCTCCAACGGAATGTCCGACGAGGCCCGGGATCGCCATCGCCGCGACCTGATCGGTGCCATCGAGACCATCGAGGACGAATATCTCGGCACGACCGATGATCCCTCCGAGGTCGGGCCGGAAGACGACGACCGGCTGGAGGCGGCCGACGCGGCCGGTGATCGCAGCGAGGGCGAGAGCCGCGCCACGGAAACGACGAAGGGGGCATCCGGCAGCTTCATCCCGGGCGCTGGGCCTGACGAAACGATGGCGCTCGACCGCGACGAGCGGATCGCCGCCGCCGAGGCGGATGACGAGGAGACCGGTGCGCCCGACGCCGATCGGCGGACCGGAAGCAGGCTGATCGGCCCGCTCATCGTGCTTCTGCTCCTGTTTCTCGTCGGCGTAGCGATCTGGATCGCCCTCCCCTTCTTTTCTTCGAGCGGCCCGAGCGAGACTGCCGGGGCGAATGCCGGCGACGAGACCCTGACGGTCGCCGACGCCATCCGGGAGAATGCCGACGTGACGGGCGAAACGTCGGCGGCGACGGAGTGGCTCGACCTCTACTCTCCGCAGGTGCTCGCCGAGTTCGCCGCCAGCGACGAGGCGATCGAGACGGTCGCGAGCGAAGGTGGCAGGACGGTCGTGAAGCTCGTGCAGTCATCCGACGGCGGTGTGTCGGACGGGACGGCGGATGCGGCGGATGCGGCGGTCCAAGAAATCGAACTGCCGATTTCCGGCGAGGCGGCACGCCGCTTTGCCGGCCAGAAGGCCCAGGCGGAGATCATCGTCGGCTCGCCCGACGGCAAACCGCGCGAATTCACGCTGCGCTGCCTGTTCGGCGGCGAGACGGTCTGCGGTCGCCAGCGCTTCACCACCG
Source organism: Jiella pacifica (assembly GCF_010500815.1). Lineage (GTDB taxonomy): Bacteria > Pseudomonadota > Alphaproteobacteria > Rhizobiales > Rhizobiaceae > Jiella > Jiella pacifica. The sequence goes on along the minus strand of NZ_JAAAMG010000021.1, from coordinate 28,864 downwards.
CCCTTCCGGAGGAGAATTTCCTGTTCAACCTGCAGTTCCCGCCGGAAGCCGTGACGGGCGGGCAGATCGCCATCGATCCTTCGGTCGGAAGCGGTGGCGGGGACCTTCTCTTCTACGGGCTGAGGCTCCGCCCCTCTTCCTGAGCCCCAGCCGCAGGGCGGGCGGGCGGAGAGGCAATCTCGATTTTCACAATCGCATGCTATCGAAGAGCCGGGCAGGCCGCCCGATTCGTAGGACGGGGAGGCGACGCGCCGCAGCGGGGCGATCCGCCCTTCGAACCGAACGATCCATGACGAGGCCATGCGCAGCAAACGTCTCACGCTCATCGCGGCACTCGCCCTCCTGGCGCTGGCGGCGCTCCACCCGCAAGCCGCCTTCGCTTCGGCCGGCGTCTTCCTGGTGCTTCTCCTGACCATTCACTGGCCGGCGCGCGAGCGTTCGAAGAAGTCCAATCCGGACATCCGGGCCAACGAGGAAATCTGGCCCGATCGCGGCATGAAGGCCGTGCTCGAGGCGCTGCAGGAGCCGGCGCTGATCGTCGATCGCGAGCTGTTGATCCGCTATCGCAACCCGGTCTCGGCCGTCGCCTTCGGCAACATGGCGCTCGCCGATCCCCTGTCGCTGCGGTTTCGCTCGCCCGAGCTCCTCGCCTCGATCGAGGCAGCGATCGCCGATTCCGTCGCCAGGAGTGCCACGCTGGACGAGCGCCGCCCGATCGAGCGTCACTGGCTCGTCGAGATTCTCCCCATCCCGGCCTATCAGGGCATGCGGCCGAGCTTCTTCGCGGTGCTCTTTCACGACCGCACTGCCGAGCGGCGGGTCGAACGCATGCGCACCGACTTCGTCGCCAACGCCTCCCACGAGTTGCGCACGCCGCTGGCATCGCTGTCCGGCTTCATCGAGACGCTGCAGGGGCCGGCACGGGACGATCGAGAGGCGCGCGAGCAGTTCCTCAAGATCATGCGCGAACAGGCGAGCCGGATGTCCCGCCTCATCGACGACCTCCTCTCCCTCTCCCGGATCGAGATGCGCCGCCACGTCGCGCCGCAATCGCGGGTCGACCTCGCAGCGGCGCTCGGCAAGGTGCGCGCGCAGATGCAGCCGCTCGCCGACGATCTCGGCCTGACGCTCGAATTCACCCAGCCCGGAGAACCGATGCCGGTCGTCGGCGACGAGGACGAACTCATCCAGGTCTTCGCCAATCTGGTCGAGAACGCCTGCAAATACGCCGGCGACGGCGGTCGCGTGGAAATTTCGATCCAGCGGACGAGCGAGCGCGGCGAACAGGTCATCGATGCCTCGGTGCGCGACTTCGGACCCGGGATTCCGGCCGAGCACGTGCCGCGGCTGACGGAGCGCTTCTACCGGGTCGATGCCGGCGCGTCGCGCTCCAAGCGCGGCACCGGTCTCGGCCTGTCAATCGTCCGGAACATCCTGCTGCGCCACAAGAGCCGGCTGATCGTCGATTCCGTCGTAGGTCAGGGCTCGACCTTCACCGCCCGCTTCCCGATTGCGACAGAAATTCCGCTCGCCGCGCCGAAGAATCTGGAATCATCATATTCCTGAACGACTTGGAGCGTCGTAAAACCGTTATGTCTTTGTCATAAGGGTTTGGTCGGCAGGCTTTAGCAAGAGCCGCGAACCACAGCCGCACAGATCGGCTGATGAAACACGGTTCGAACCGAAATCCCTCAGGGAGTACCCTCTCTATGAACAAGACCTTCATTGCCGGCCTCGCGCTCGGCACCGCCGCCTTCATTGGTTCGGCCCAGGCCCAGAGCAACCAGCAGATCCACGTCGCCGGTTCCTCGACCGTGCTTCCCTACGCCCAGATCGTCGCCGAGAACTTCGGCGAGACCTTCCCGGACTACCAGACCCCCGTCGTCGAGTCGGGCGGTTCCTCGGCCGGCCTCAAGCAGTTCTGCGCTGGCGTCGGTCCCGACACCATCGACATCGCCAATGCTTCGCGCTCCATCCGCGAGAGCGAGATCAAGGCCTGCGCCGACGCCGGCGTGACCGAGATCTCGGAAGTCAAGTTCGGCTATGACGGCATCGTCTTCGCCTCGTCGGCCTCCGGCCCGGACTTCAAGCTGACCCCGGCGCTGGTCTTCCAGGCGATGGCCGCCAAGGTTCCCCAGGACGGCAAGGTCGTCGAGAACCCGAACAAGTCCTGGAACCAGGTCGACGCGTCGCTCCCGGACCAGCAGATCACCGCCTTCATCCCGGCTTCCAACCACGGTACCCGCGAAGTCTTCGAAGAAAAGGTCCTGATGCAGGGCTGCAAGGACTCGGGCGCGATGGAAGCGTTCACGAAGTCCGGTATGGACGAAGATGCGGCCGAAGAGGCTTGCATGTCCGTCCGTAACGACGGTTCGGTTTCCGAGATCTCCGGCGACTACACCGAGACCCTCGCCCGCATCGAAGCCAACAAGCAGGCGATCGGCGTCTTCGGTCTCGCCTTCTACGAGCAGAACCAGGACAAGCTGAAGGTCGCCACGATCAACGACATCGTCCCGTCGGCCGAGACGATCGCGTCGGGCGAATATCCGGTGTCGCGTCCGCTGTTCTTCTACGTCAAGCGCGCCCATCTCGGCGTCGTTCCCGGCCTGTCGGAATACGTCCAGTTCTTCCTGTCGGAGCAGATGACCGGCGAAGGTTCGCCGACCGTCGATTACGGCCTGGTCGCCCTGCCGGCCAATGAGCGTGAAGAGCAGATCTCGAACTTCGAGAACGGCACCGCCCTCGGCTCCAAGTCCTGATCGAGCCACGGCTCGAACGGATCGTCTCGCCCCGCGAGCGATCTCCTCCGCTGGCCGCAATCGTGGCCAGCGGATTCGCCGTACGAGGGTGATCGACACGTGCCGTCCACAGGACGTCACGCCGCACCGAACCCCTTGTCCCCCGGAATTCCTTCGGCGAAAGTGCCCCCGTGTCGACCTTCACGATCATTCCCATCGTCTTCGTCATCGGCCTCGTCGGCGCGGTCATGGCCTATAGGCGATCCCGCGCTCTCGTGGGCAAAGACGGCGTCAAGATGCACTCCCGGCCGACCTACCACGCCTCGTTCGTGGCCTGTTGGGGGATCATCCCGGCGCTGCTCACCCTCGCCGTCTGGCTGATCGTCTCGCCGATCGTCATCTCGACCAATGTCAGTGGCAATTTTCCCGAGGGCGTCCTCGCGCAATCGCAGCTGACAGAGGGCCTCGCCTACGGCATCGTCGAATCCATCGGCACCGGCCTCAGGGTCCTGCCCGACGACGAGCGGGCGACGATCACCGACACGACGCCGGTCGCGGACGTCACCGCCCTCCTGCGCAATCGCGGCATCCCGACCGCTTCGGCAGCCACCGACTGGATGGTCCCGTTGGCGCTCCAGCTGAACTCCCTGCAGTTCTGGAGCCGCTGGGCGATGACCCTCGTGGTTTTCGTCGTCGCCGTCGCCGGAACGTTCTGGTCCTACCGCCAGATCGCCCCGCGGCTGAGGGCCCGCAACAACGTCGAGCGGATCGTCAACGGCGCGCTCATCGCCGCCTCGTCGATCGCCATCATGACGACCGTCGGCATCGTCTTCTCGATGCTGTTCGAGACCATCGACTTCTTCTCGCGGATCTCGCCGGCCGAGTTCTTCTTCGGCACGGTCTGGGAGCCGCGCTTTTCCAACGTCGGTTCGTCGGGCAACGCCGGCAGCTTCGGCTTCATCCCGCTTCTGGCAGGCACGCTCTACATCGGTGCGGTCGCCATGCTGATCGCCGTGCCGATCGGCCTCTTCGCCGCGATCTACATGGCCGAATATGCCGACAACAGGACCCGCTCGATCGTCAAGCCGCTGCTCGAGGTGCTCGCCGGCATCCCGACCATCGTCTACGGCTTCTTCGCCCTGATCACGGTCGGCCCGTTCCTGCGGGACCTGTCGGCGCAAATCAGCGGCCTCGTCAGCGGCAACTATGTCAGCTTCATCGAGGCCCAGAGCGTCCTGACCGCCGGCCTCGTCATGGCGATCATGCTGATCCCCTTCGTCTCCTCCTTGTCGGACGACATCATCACCTCGGTTCCGACGTCGCTGCGTGACGGCTCGCTCGGCCTCGGGGCGACCCGCTCGGAGACGATCAAGCGGGTCATTCTCCCCGCCGCCCTGCCCGGCATCGTTTCGGCTGTGCTCCTCACTGCCTCGCGGGCCATCGGCGAGACGATGATTGTCGTCCTTGCCGCCGGCGTCGCCGCCAATCTGACACTGAACCCCTTCGAGCCGATGACGACGATCACGGTCAAGATCGTCGCACAGCTCACCGGCGACCTCGAGTTCAACACGCCGCAGACCCTCGTCGCCTTCGCCCTCGGGATGACGCTGTTCGTCATCACGCTCTGCCTCAACGTCTACGCCCTCTACATCGTGCGCAAATACAAGGAGCAGTACGAATGAGCGACGCCACCGCAAACGGCATCGCCGACACGGCTGCCGGCCGCAAGCCGAGACGCGACATCGGCATCAAGAAGCGCTACGCCGCCGAACGGCGCTTCAAGGCCTACGGCATCATCGCCATCGCCATCGGCCTTGGCTTCCTCGTCATGCTGATGTGGAGCATCTTCTCGAAGGGCTACACGGCCTTCTGGCAGACCGAGATCCAGGTTCCGATCACCTTCTCCGAGCAGGTTATCGGCACCGCCGAACAGGCCAATGACAGCCAGACCAAGCTTTTGATGGCGAACTATCCGCAGCTCGCCCGCGACGGCCTGATCCAGCTGCTCGGCATCTCCGCCGACGACAAGAAGGCGGTAAGCGCCGCCAATGGCCTGATCTCCTCCGGCACCCGCGTCACCCTGCGCGACATCGTGATGAACGATCTGTCGGTGATCGGCACCACCGAGAACGTCTGGCTCTATGCCAGCTCGGAGCTCGACAGCGCCCTGAAGGGCCAGTACGATCTCAACGTTCCCGAAAATCGCCGCCCGATCAGCGACCTGCAACTCGAATATATCGACAAGCTGGAGCAGCAGGGGGCGATCGAGCAGCGCTTCAACTGGGGCCTGTTCACCTCCGGCGCCTCTTCGCGCGCCGAGACGGCGGGCGTCGGCGTGGCCATCATCGGCTCGCTCTACATGATGCTGATCGTCCTGGTCCTCGCCTTGCCGATCGGCGTCGCCGCCTCGATCTATCTCGAGGAATTCGCCCCGAAGAACAAATTCACCGACCTCATCGAGGTCAACATCAACAATCTCGCGGCCGTGCCGTCGATCGTCTTCGGTCTTCTGGGTCTTGCCGTCTTCATCAACTGGTTCGGCCTGCCGCGCTCGGCTGCGCTGGTCGGCGGGCTGGTGCTGACGCTGATGACCCTGCCGACCATCATCATCGCGACGCGCGCGGCGCTGCGAGCCGTGCCGCCATCCATCCGAGCCGCGGCCCTCGGCCTCGGCGCGTCGAAGAACCAGACGGTCTTCCACCACGTCCTGCCGCTGGCCATGCCCGGCATTCTGACCGGAACGATCATCGGCCTTGCCCAGGCGCTCGGCGAAACGGCACCGCTGCTCCTGATCGGCATGGTCGCCTTCGTCGCCGACTATCCGTCGACGCCGCTCGACCCGTCGACGGCCCTGCCCGTGCAGATCTATATGTGGGCCAACGAAGCCGAACGCGCCTTCGTCGAACGGACGTCCGGCGCGATCATCATCCTGTTGGGTTTTCTTGCAATCATGAACGTGTCGGCGATCCTGCTTCGCCGCCGCTTCGAGCGCCGCTGGTAGGAGCCTTCGATGATGGAAAACATTCAAGCGACATTGCACAAGGGCCCGGCCGTGGAAGCTTCCAGACCGATCAAGATGACGAGCAAGGACGTGATCGTCCATTACGGCGCCAAGCAGGCGCTGAACGGGATCACGCTCGATATTCCCGAACGCCAGGTGACTGCGCTGATCGGCCCGTCCGGCTGCGGCAAGTCCACCTATCTGCGCTGTCTCAACCGGATGAACGACACGATCGACTCCGCCAAGGTCGCGGGGAAGATCCTGCTCGACGGCGAGGACGTCTACGATCCCGACATCGACGTGGTCGAGCTCCGGGCCCGGGTCGGCATGGTGTTCCAGAAGCCCAATCCGTTCCCGAAATCGATCTACGAGAACGTCTCCTACGGACCGAAGATCCACGGCCTCGCCCACTCCAAGCAGGAGATGGACGAAATCGTCCATACCAGCCTTCGCAAGGCCGGCCTCTGGCGCGAGGTGCACGACCGTCTCGACGAGCCCGGCACCGGCCTTTCCGGCGGCCAGCAGCAGCGCCTGTGCATCGCCCGTGCGATCGCCGTCTCGCCGGAAGTCATCCTGATGGACGAGCCCTGCTCGGCGCTCGATCCGATCGCCACGGCGACGGTCGAGGAGCTGATCGACGAATTGCGCGAGAACTACACGATCGTCATCGTCACCCACTCGATGCAGCAGGCGGCGCGCGTTTCGCAGCTGACGGCGATGTTCCATCTGGGCGACCTCGCCGAAGTCGGCCCGACCGAGAAGATGTTCTCGAACCCGGACGACAAGCGCACGCAGGACTACATCACCGGCCGCTTCGGCTGACGTTCCAACCACGAAGGAGGCCGCGCAAATGGCCGAACATATCGTCACCTCCTACGAGGACGAGCTGAAGTTCATCATCCGCCGCATCTCCGAGATGGGCGGCCAGGCCGAGCGCATGGTGGAACAGTCGGTCAGCGCGCTGATGCGCTCCGACTGGGCCCTGGCGCAGTCGGTCGTCGCCGACGACGTCCTTCTCGATGCCGTCCAGCGGGAAGTCGACGAGCGGGCGATCCGCACCATCGCCAAGCGCCAGCCGATGGCGGTCGATCTGCGCGAGATCGTCGGCGCCATCCGCATCTCCAACGATCTCGAGCGGATCGGCGACCTGGCGAAGAACATCGCCAAGCGGGTGATCGCCGTGCATGAGCATTCCCAGCCGATGCAGCTGGTGCGCGGCCTCGAGCATCTGTCGGAACTCGCGCTCGAGCAGTTGAAGGAAGTCCTCGACGCCTACGCCACCCGCAACGAGAAGCAGGCGATGGCCGTGCGCGACGGCGACGAGAGCATCGACGCCGTCTATACGTCGATCTTCCGCGAACTCCTCACCTACATGATGGAAGATCCGCGCAACATCACCGCCTGCACGCATCTTCTGTTCACCGCCAAGAACATCGAGCGCATCGGCGACCATGCGACGAACATCGCCGAGACGGTCTATTACATCAAGACCGGCGAACAGATGGCAGCGGAGCGGCCGAAGGACGATCAGACGGCTTCGCTGGCCCACACCGACGTGACGACGTCGCCGGCGCCCGGTGGAAACGGAGCCTGAACCGGATGAACACCCGCATCGCCGTGGTCGAGGACGAGGAGGCCCTGGGCGTTCTCCTGCGCTACAACCTCGAGGCCGAAGGCTACACGGTCGACGTCATCGCCCGCGGCGACGATGCCGACCTGAGGCTGAAGGAAGAGCTGCCCGACCTCTTGATCCTCGACTGGATGCTGCCCGGTCTGTCCGGCGTCGAACTCTGCAGGCGGCTTCGCCAGCGCGAGGGGTCCGACCGGTTGCCGATCATCATGCTGACGGCCCGAGGCGAGGAATCGGAGCGGGTTCGCGGCCTCTCCGTCGGCGCCGACGACTATGTCGTCAAGCCGTTCTCGACGCCGGAACTGGTCGCCCGGGTCCGCGCGATGCTGCGGCGCGCCAAGCCCGAAAAGATCGCCACCCATCTCGGCGCCGGCGACATCGACCTCGACCGCGAGACCCACCGGGTCCGCCGTGCCGGCCGGGAGATCAAGCTCGGCCCCAAGGAATTCCGGCTGCTCGAATTCTTCATGCAGTCGCCCGGCCGGGTCTTCTCGCGCGAACAGCTGCTCGACGGCGTCTGGGGCCGCGACATCTATGTCGACGAGCGCACCGTCGACGTCCATGTGGGACGCCTCAGAAAGGCGATCAACCGCGGCCGCCAGCGTGATCCGATCCGCACAGTGCGCGGCGCCGGCTACGCGCTCGACGAGAACTTCACCGGCGCGAAGGCGGGCAAGGAGAAGGCCGCCGGCTGAGCGGCCGAACGATGGCGTCGGCCCGCCTCAGTTCCTGAGTTCCCGCCTGAGCACCTTGCCCACCGGCGATTTCGGCAGTTCGTCCCGGAACTCGATGATGCGTGGCCGCTTGTAGCCGGTCAGATTGGCCTTGCAGTAGGACCGGATCTCGTCCTCGCCGATCGCCTCGTCGTTCCTGACGACGAAGAGCTTGACCGCCTCCCCCGACGCCTCGTCGGGAACGGCGATGGCCGCGGCCTCGACGACGCCCGGCATTTGCGTCACCACCTCTTCGATCTCGTTCGGATAGACGTTGAAGCCCGAGACGTTGATCATGTCCTTCTTGCGGTCGACGATCCTGAAGACCCCGTCCTCGCTCATCACCCCGATGTCGCCGGAGCGGAAGAAACCGTCCGCGGTCATCACCGCCCTCGTGTCCTCCGGCCGGTTCCAGTAGCCGGCCATCACCTGCGGCCCGCGAATGGCGATCTCGCCGACCTCGCCCGGGGGGAGGTGAGCCCCCTCTTCGTTGAGGATGGCGAGATCCGTCGACGGGAGCGGCACGCCGATCGTACCGGTATATTCGGAGCGGTCGGTGGGGTTGCAGCAGGCCGATGGCGAGGTCTCGGACAGGCCGTAGCCCTCGCAGATCGAAACGCCGGTGGCTTTCTTCCAACGTTCGGCCGTCGCCGCCTGAACGGCCATGCCACCGCCAAGGCAGATTTTCATCGCGGACCAGTCGACGGATTTGGCCTCCGGATGCAGCGCGATGGCGTTGTAGAGCGTGTTGACCGCCGGGAACGAATGGAAGCGGAACGGCTTGATCGCCTTCAGCAGCGCCGGGATGTCGCGAGGATTGGGGATCAGGATCGCCGCACCGCCATTGCGCACCGACAGCATCAGATTCACCGTGAAGCCGAAGATATGGTAGATCGGCAGCGCGCAGACGACGATCGACTGTTCGCCCGGCGCCAGCTGCTTAAGCGCCGGCGCGTTCCACATCTGCGACTGCAGGACGTTGGCGACGATGTTCGCGTGTGTCAGCATCGCACCCTTGGCGACGCCGGTCGTCCCGCCGGTATATTGCAGGACGGCGATGTCGTCCGGCGCGATGGCGGGCGTTCTCACCATGCCTTTCCTGCCGATGGAAAGAGCGCGCTTGAAGCGCACGGCGCCGGGAAGGTCGTAGGCCGGGACCATCTTCTTCACCCGGCGCAGGACGAAGTTGACGATCGCACCCTTCACTCTCGGCAGAAGATCGCCGAGGCCGGTGACGACGACATGCTCGACCTCGGTCTTGGCGCGGCACTTTTCGAGGGTCGCCGCCATGTTCTCGAGGACGACGATCGCCTTGGCCCCTGAATCCTTCAGCTGATGCGCCAGCTCGCCGGGCGTGTAGAGCGGATTGACGTTGACGATGGTCAGTCCCGCCATTGCCGCCCCGGCGATCGCCACGGGATATTGCGGCACGTTCGGCATCATCAGGGCGATGCGGTCGCCCTTCTGCAGCCCCAGGCCCTGCAGATAGGCGCCGAAATCCCGCGCCAGCGCGCCGAAGCGGCGATAGGTGAAGGACGCGCCCATGAAATGCAGGGCGTCGCGCTCCGCATGGGTCTGAAAGGCGTTTTCCAAGAGCTCGGCCAGGGAGCGGTACCCGACCTCGCCGAGATCCGACGGCACCCCATCCGGATAGTGCCCGAGCCATGGTTTGTTCATCTTTGTTCCTCCCTGACTTTGACGTTAGCGTAAAAGTTCGCTCGACGCCAAGCAGGGCGGACATGGGGTTGCCGGGACGGGCTTTGCAAGGCGGCTCGACGCCCGCAACCCGCCCCCCTCAAAGACGCGAGGCGCGGGCCCCGGCGGGAGCCCGCGCCTCGCACTTCGTCCGCATTTCTGCGGAAGAATTGGTCAGGCAGCTTCCAGCACCCGTTCGGCCGTCCTCGCCGGGCGCGTCCTGCCCTCGCGGGTGCCGAGAATGCCGATCTCGTAAGCGAGGCTCGCCGCCTCGGCGCGGGCCCGGTCGAGACCTGGCGCCTGTTCCTCGTCGAGCGTGAAGATCGTCCCGCCGGAAAGGAACGGCGCCTCGTAAGCGGCGCGCTGGACGAGGCCGATCGGCAGGCGCGGGGTGTCGCACGCCTCGATGATCGCCTCGACGCTGCGGGCGATCCGGCTCGGAATGGTCGCAACGGCGCTCGCCACGAAACACCGGTCGCGCGAGCGCCGGCCACGGCCCGCATCCTTGCCGAGAAGTCGGTCGGTTTCGACCGCGTAGGACGCCGAGACCGGCGAGAACCGCACCGGGATCACCGCGCGGTCGGAGAGTTTCGCGCCGAGACGGATCGTCGCCGCCTCGTCGCCGGCGTCGATGACGACGAGGTCGCCGCGCTTGCGGGCCGCGCGCACCAGCTTTTCGATCGTCGCCTCGTCGCGGCCGCGCTCGACCGTGATCTTCGTCGGGAGGCCGGCCAGTTTCGCCCAGGCGGCGAGATCGCCGTCGCGCGCCGCATCGATGACGAGGACGGGAATGTCGGCGGCCGCCGCGACGCTCGCCAAGGTGAGGGCAACGGTGGACGAACCGGCGGTCTTGAGCGAGCCGACCGAGACGACGGAGATCATGGCAAGGCCTTTCTGCGTTCCCGAACGGACACGCGGAGGATGGGTCGACAGCCGCGTTCCGCAGAACGCGGCGCCGGCGGGCGAGCGGAAGATCGTTCGGGCTGTCGGCTGGCGATGCGGCGGTCTGGCAGTGCGAACGAATTGATCGCACGAGTTAATGTCAGTCAGCTTGGGCGAAGCTTAAGGGGCGGTTAGCTTTTGCCTCGCCCTGCAGCTGCGCGGCAGGCGCATCTCTCCCATCCGATCGCACTGCTGCCCCCTTTCGCCCTGACCCGCCGCATGGCAAAAGGCCACCATGCTTCAGATTACCGACCTTACCGCGCGCGTAGCCGGGCGCCTGCTCATCGACCATGCCAGCCTGACGCTGCCGACCGGCACGAAGGCGGGGCTCGTCGGCCGCAATGGTGCCGGCAAGTCGACCCTGTTCCGCGTCATCACCGGCGACCTCGCGCCGGAGACGGGGTCGGTGTCCTTTCCCAAGAACACCCGGCTCGGCCAGGTGGCGCAGGAGGCGCCGGGCACGGAAGAATCGCTGATCGAGATCGTGCTGAAGGCCGACACCGAGCGGCTGGCGCTGCTCCAGGAAGCCGAGACGGCCACCGATCCGACGCGCATCGCCGACATCCATACGCGCCTCGCCGACATCGAGTCCCATTCGGCCGAGGCACGGGGCTCCTCGATCCTCTCCGGCCTCGGCTTCGACATGGCGGCCCAGGCCCGGCCGGCCTCGTCCTTCTCCGGCGGCTGGCGCATGCGCGTCGCGCTTGCCGCCGTTCTGTTCTCGCGGCCGGACCTGTTGCTCCTCGACGAGCCGACCAACTATCTCGACCTCGAGGGAACGCTCTGGCTGGAAAACTTCGTCCAGCGCTACCCCTACACCGTCCTCGTTATCTCCCACGACCGCGACGTCCTCAACAACGCGGTCTCCTCGATCGTCCATCTCGATCAGCAGAAGCTGAACTTCTATCGCGGCGACTACGACCAGTTCGCCCGCCAGCGGGCCGAGAAGATCGAACTCCTGCAGAAGTCGATCGCCAAGCAGGATGCGGCGCGAAAGCACATGGAGGCCTTCGTCGAGCGCTTCCGGGCGAAAGCGTCCAAGGCGCGTCAGGCCCAGTCCCGCCTCAAGGCGCTGGAAAAGATGGGCCCGATCCAGTCGATCGTCGAGGAGAACGTCACGCCCTTCGTCTTTCCGGCACCGGAAAAGCAGGCCGCCTCGCCGATCATCCGCATGGAGAACGTCTCGGTCGGCTACCAGCCCGGCCGGCCGATCCTGACCAACCTCAACCTCAGGATCGACACCGAGGACCGCATCGCCCTGCTCGGCCAGAACGGCAACGGCAAGTCGACCTTCGCCAAACTCCTCGCCGAGCGCCTGAAGGAACAGGCCGGGACGGTCACGCGCGCGCCGGGGCTGAAGATCGCCTTCTTCGCCCAGCATCAGATCGACGATCTGCGGCCCGCCGAAAGCGCCGTCCAGCACGTGCGCCGGATGATGCCGGACGCGACGGAGCCGAAGGTCCGGGCGAAGGTCGCGCAGATGGGCCTGCCGACGATGAAGATGGACACCGCCGCCGAGAAGCTCTCGGGCGGCGAGAAGGCGCGGCTCCTGATGGGCCTCGCCACCCTCGACGCGCCGAACCTCCTGATCCTCGACGAGCCGACCAACCATCTCGACATCGAGGCCCGCCAGAGCCTCGTCCATGCCCTCAACGACTATCCGGGCGCCGTCATCCTGATCAGCCACGACCGCCACATGGTCGAGGCGACGATGGACCGTTTATGGATCGTCGGCGACGGCACGGTGTCGCGCTATGACGGCGACCTCGAAGACTACAAGAAGCTGATCCTCTCCGGCGCACGTTCCGGCGGCGGCGCAGCGGGGGGTGCGGGGAGCGAGCCGGTCGAGATCGTCGAGCCGCAGGTTTCCAAGGTCGACCAGCGCCGCCAGGCGGCCGAACGGCGCGAGGCGCTGAAACCGCTCAAGAAGAAGATCAGCCAGCTGGAGATCCAGATCTCGCGGCTGCAGAAGACCATCGCCGATTTCGACGAGAAGCTCGCCGACCCGGCGCTCTATACCAAGGACCCGGCCCGGGCGACCAGCCTCAACAAGCAGAGGGCCGAGGCGGCGAAGACGCTGGAATCCTGCGAGGAGGACTGGCTGGGGCTGACCGCCGAACACGACGCCGCCATGGCGGCGGAGTAACCGCGAGATAGGCAGCAAGCTAGTGATCTATTTTGAGTTGCATTACGATAAGTGATGTTGCATTCTGTACCGAAGTGATGACGAGACGGATACAGAAGTTGGGACGTCTACAAACTCGGATCATACCGTCGATAGTAGTCTGCATTTGCAGCGCGATATCGAACGTTTCGTTTGCCCAAGGCCGCGACGGAACGTCATCGACAAATACAGAACAGCCCGAAACGCCGCTCAAATTAGGAAACGAGCCGGATGAAAGATCTGAGTTTGACTCTTGCGTATCAGCTCTTCCGGAAAAACTGAAAAATTTCCGAGCCACTCTTTGCGGAGCGACGGATTATATTCGAACCCCTCATTCAACTACGATGATGCCCGATACGACGTTCGATTTTGACAGGTCGATGGAAAGCGAGACTTTCATATTTCGGGAAGGACAAACGTGAGTGTCGTCCCGTACTGGCTTTTGGTAGGCGCCGGTGTCACAGTCCTATCTTGGGTGTTGGTGGCTGGATTTGTCAGCAATTCGGAGAGGCTCACAGTCTTTGCCGTCTTGGCCGCAATATCGATGATTGCCTCAACCGCTGGCTTTATCGGCGGCCTCAGTCGCGTTGGCGTAGCTGGTCAAGTTATCGCTGCCGCGCTCAGTCTAATTGGCGCGCTTGTTACATATCTTTTTGGTGTAGACCGCTCGAAGGGCGCTTTAATACCAATCTGCGCTATGGTATTTTCCGTATCACTTTTTCTTTCCTATTTTCAAGCAGCTGACATGCGAGCTGATCCGGAGCGATACTCTCTTTGGCGCGCGCACTGCCTCTCGATTTTCAGCAGCAAAGATTTATTGAGCGACGAGGTATCCTCAACCATCGTTGACAGTTCCTTCGGCGAAATCTGTGCACGTGTCTTTCTCAACGAAAAGCAGCGTTTGCTCTCACCCTAATAAAACAGCAGCGCAGCTGGTCGTCAGAGCCCAGGGAAAATGAACGAGAGGAAACTTATTGTTAAGTCGGCCACTCTACTCGATCTCGCGCGCCTCGGACGGCAGCATGATCGGAATGCCGTCGCGGATCGGGAATGCCAGCTTGGCCGCCTTCGAGATCAGCTCGTTGGCGGCGCGATCGTAGACGAGGGGTTTCTTGGTCAGGGGACAGACCAGGAGCTCGAGGAGCTTGGGGTCCGGCTGGCCGTCCTTGTTGCGTTCGCTCATGGCATCCCGTCCGCTTGGCGTCAGGCTGCAGCTTCTAGCACGGCCCGTCGCAAAGTCACGCGTCGGCCGTCCGGCTCACGCCGTGACGGTGTCCCGATCGCATCCGCCCGGTCATTGCAGCGTCGTCGAGCCGTCGTCGCCATCGCGGGCGAGCGCGATCTCGGTGATGGCGACCAGCGTCTCGGCTCGGATCTTCAGATCGCTGGCTTCGAGCAGCGCCTGCTTTTCCGCCGCGCCATAGGGCGACATCATCGACAGCGCATTGACGAGGGTCTCGTTCGAAGCCCTGGCGATCGAGTCCCAGTCCGCTTCCATCTCGTTGGCTTCGAAGAAGCGGCGCAAGGCCCGCAGCAGGCCTTCGCGGTCCACCTCCTCCTCGCCCTGGCCGGCGTCGAGATCTCCGAGAAAGGCGGCGACGCGGCATGACCGATAGGGCGTCCTGACCGCGGCTTCCTCGACGATCCGGAACCGCGCGATGCCCTGCAGATTGATGATGTAGCGGCCGTCGCCGGATTCGGCGAGGGAGACGATCCGGCCCATGCAGCCGACCTCGCAGAGCTTCGGTTCGCCGTCGGCCCTGAGAGCGCCGTCGAGGCTCGGCTGGACCATGCCGATGATCCGCGCCCCGGCGAGCGCGTCGTCGATCATCATGACGTAGCGCGGCTCGAAGACGTTGAGCGGCAGCTGCCCGCCCGGCAGGAGCAGCGCCCCGGTCAGCGGAAAGACCGGGATCGTCGCCGGCAGATCGGTTTCGTCCGTATAGCTGAAGTTGCCCGCCTGAACCAAAGATTGCCTCCCTCGACCTTCCCGGGATGTGGAAGGGCGGCGGGCAATCTCAAGGGCTCCCGTGCGGGTAGCCGCCTATCCAGCGATCACGCCGGCGTTTGGCGTCGCCCGCCGATCGTTTCCCGGGCAACTGTCCGCGCACCCTTTGCCGGTGCCAGCCGCCGCCGTCCGGTGTCATGAAAACAGCAGCGAAGAGAGCCGGCGCCGCGCCTCCTTCGTCGCCGGATCGGTCGGGCCCCAGGCCGCGAAGAACTCCAGGAGTTTCAGCCGCGCGGCATCCTCTCCGAAGCTGCGATCGCGGCGCATGATCTCGAGCAGATGGCCCGCCGCCGTCTGCCGGTCGCCCTTGGCATTGGCGATGAGAGCGAGGTCGAAGCGGGCCTGATGATCGTCCGCATTGCCTTCGAGGCGCGCCTGAAGCTGCACGGGATCGCCCAGCTTGGCGATTTCCTGCTGCAGTTTCAGCTTGGTCCTCACCGCCGCCACGGCGGGATCCTCGGCCTTGTCGGCCGGAACCTGGTCGATGACCGCCTCGGCCCGCACCGCATCGCCCGTCTGGAGATAGCATTCGGCAAGCCCCGCAGCGGCGCCCGCATGGCCGGGCTCATGCTGCAGAATGGCGCCGAAGAGCTGGGCGGCATCGCCGACGTCGCCGGCCGCCAGCAGCGCGTTCGCCTGTTCGAGCGCTTCGCCGATCGGGTCTTCGTTGCCCGGCTGGCCGGCGGTCAGGCGCTGGATGAAGGCGGCGACCTCGCTTTCGGGCAGCGCGCCCATAAAGCCGTCGACCGGCTGGCCGCCGACGAAGGCGAAGACGGCGGGGATCGACTGGACGCCGAGCTGACCGGCAATGGCGGGATGCTGGTCGATGTTCATCTTGACCAGCTTCACCTTGCCGCCGGCCGCCCTGACCGCCTTTTCGAGGATCGGCGTCAACTGCTTGCAAGGGCCGCACCAGGGCGCCCAGAAGTCGACCAGCACCGGCTGTCGGCGCGATTCCTGGACGACGTCGGCGGCAAACTTCGCCGTCGTCGTCTCCTTGATCAGATCGGCATCGGAGACCGCAGCCGAAGCACCGAGGCCCTGCAGCCCGCCCGGCTGGGATGCGGCCGGCTGACGCTGGGCCGGCGCCTGAGAGGGCCCCTGGCCGACCGTCTGCTGGCCGAAACCGCCGCCATAGGGATTGCCGTAAGGATTGTCGCTCATCAGTCCCGCCCCTCAAGCGTTTCACCGTCGAGCCGGACGACGAGAGGCTCGTGCGCGGTCGATCGGAAGAATGTCATCAATCCGTCGGTGGCGATCGTCGTCGTCGCCGTGTTCGTCAACGGATGGCAGTTCACCATATCGTGCGCAAGCAAGCCCTCATCAAGCACCACCGTGACGCGGCCGTCCCGGTCGTTGAGGACGCCGAAGGCCGTGACCGAGCCGGGCTCGACACCCAGCATCTCCATCATCGCCTCGCCGCCGGCGAAGGACAGCCGCCCCTGCGCGCCGATCACCTTGTGCAGCGACTTCAGGTCGACCGCCCGGCTCTCTTCGGCGACGACGAGAAAATGCCGCCCCTTCTTGTCCTTCACGAAGAGGTTCTTGGTGTGCCCGCCGGCGATCTCGCCGCGCAGGCCTTGCGATTCGGCGACCGTGAAAAGCGCCGGGTGATCGAGCGTCGAAACCTCGATGCCGAGACCGCCGAGATACGTCATCAGTTCGTCACGCGTCGCCGCCAAGGCCTGTCCCCTCGCTGTCGCCTGCCATTCAACGGTTCCGGCAATAGCCGACGGCGCGCTCCCGGTGAACCCCGTCGCGGCCAGTCCGGCGGCTCCTCGGGCGATTTTCCCGCGTCGTCAAATTCAGTGTTGCATTGTCCGATTCTTTCCGTCATATACCGCCCGTCCGCGGCGCTGGTTACCCACGCCGCACGGAGCGGGCGGGTGTAGCTCAGGGGTAGAGCACAACCTTGCCAAGGTTGGGGTCGAGGGTTCGAATCCCTTCGCCCGCTCCAAAATTTCCTATTTAGTTCCAATGAGTTACGCTGCCAAAGGCGGCGCTTACGTTGCTTTGAATTGCAGTCTAGGACCTCTTCCAAAGCACATTCTATGCAGCCGGAAGAAAGTCGCCGGACAGTTCGGCGCGCGTTCGGCGCTTTGATCCGCAGCCAAACGACAATGCAGCGGCACGGAGATAGCAGCGGGGAGCTTATTGACGGCGCCTCCCCACCTGATAAGATGCTATCATGCATCCTATAAGGTGCGCACCGTGTGCCTGCCACTGAGCAGAGGCTCGGCGTGCGAGCGGATCGGTCGACCGGAACGACCCCATGCATTCGGAAACGCCAGCAATCGCCGTTGAGTGTCACGGCCATAAAGCCTGTCCGCCAGATTGCCAGCTTTCCCCTCGTGTAGAGTAGTTGGGCGGCAGATAAAATGGAACCGAAGCCCTTCCTCCGACTGGACGAGATCCACTGCTTCCTCGCGGTTTCTGAGCACGAGAGCTTTCGGAGGGCCGCGGAAACCCTAGGCACAAGGCAGTCCAGTGTCAGCCGCGCTGTCCTGCGCCTCGAGGACAGGCTGGGCGTTTCGCTACTCGAACGACGCAGCACAGGTACGAAACTCACCAATGCCGGCCGACAGTTCCTCAGCGAAGTGCGACCGGCACTTGCACAGTTGGGTCAGGCGCAGCGCGCCGCAATGGGGGCTGGACGCGGAGACACAGGAACGGTTCGCGTCGGCCTCCACTCGCCGCCCATTAGCAAATTTGTCCAGACCACCGTGTCCATGTTCCTGGAACGGCATCCGGAAGTCCGCATCGACATCTGCGATGGCAGCCGTGAGGAACATATAGCAGCTGTCCGGTCGCACAGGCTCGACATTGCGTTCATCCCAGGCACAGGACTGGTGCAGGGATGCGAATCCGCGGAACTGTGGCAGGAGAGAGTATATGTCGCCCTCCCGGGCAAGCACGATCTTGCCCGTCGGCGAAGGCTTGATTGGCCCGACATCATAACAGAGCACTTCATCGTGAGCCGATTTTCTACGGGACCAGAGGTTCGCGACTGCATTCTGCGTCGGACGGCAACGTACGCGATCCACCCGAACATCGAACTGAAGGAGGCTTGCGGCGAAACGTTGATGGCTCTCGTTTGCTTGGGGCAAGGAATCACTGTCGTTCAGGCATCTTGGGCAGCGGTCAGATTCCCGGGACTCGTTCTTCGTCCACTGAAGGCTCCGCAGGACATCCTTCCATACATGGCCGTCTGGTCTGCCAAGAACGACAATCCCGCGCTGCGCCGTCTCGTCAGCCTTGCCCGCGCTCTCGCCCGCTGAAGTCGGCTGCTCGCATTCGGCACTCGGCGGCGACCAGGCGCCACAGTCGGAGGCAACGCACTCTTCCTAAACAAATCGAACAATCGCCGACAGCGGACGCGGCTCCTAGCGCCCACTCTCACGGCTGACGCAGCCGACGTCGCGAGCTTCACCACTTCGTCGGATCGGCGGTAGGCGTCATTCCGCAGCGCGTCTCGCGCGCTGCTTCGAGAACGAGGCGGAAGCGAATCCGGCCCAACCATCGACGTCGCCCTTCATGTTCGGCTGATCAACGCAACGCGGCGAAGGAGTTCGCCTTCACCGCCCATCCGAGACGTCGCAATTCCTTCGTGGCTAAGGCCGACACGTCTCCCGAAATGCGCAATTCCCGATCGCCGCCTGCTTTGCCACCGCCCGGGACGAGGCGGGTGAGCTTCGTCAGCTGATCGGCATTGCGGGGGGTCCAGGCGAGTGCATCGGCTGTGAAGACAGCAACGTTCTTGCCGCCGCCCACCGTGACAACCGGAATGTCGTCGATGACATGCAAGCCTGCGATGCGGTCGTCCTTGGCGACGCGCGACGCGATGTAGGCCAGCGCCTGCACCGCGGCAAACGCATCGCGCCGCGTGTCGCTGGTGGCGACGAAGGACGCAAGGCTGGACAGGCCCGATGTGCCGGACAGGGCGACCAGATAGCCGACGGCCTGTGTTTTCTCCGTCGGCGTGAGCTTGTCGTTCAACAACAGCTCGTTGATGGTCTTTTCGGGCATGCGCAGCTTTTCAAGGCGCTCGCGATTGGCTGCGGCGCTTTCGCCGGGGTCGAGGTCGAGGGTTCGGTCGGTGACGGAATCGAGCGTGCCGAGTCCGGAGATGACCATGCCGCCGACTCCGGGAACAAAGCCGAGCGCCTTGTCGATACCGAAGCCGCCCACCGCCGAATAGGACGCGACCTTGCCGAGTTCGTCGGCAAGCGGCAAATAATGCGTATAGGGATCGACATTCAGTTGCCCCGCGAGGCGGCGTTTCGCCTTAGCGATGCCGACGAACGTTTCGATCAGGCTGTCGTCTTCCCGGTCCGGCCGCTTCGGCGCGGGATGGCCGAGCGTGGTGACGAACTCACCGGCGTCGGACACGCCGCGCCTGACGGCATGCACCTTGCGCTTGATGTTGGAATAGCCCGTTTCCGT
Source organism: Jiella pacifica (assembly GCF_010500815.1). Lineage (GTDB taxonomy): Bacteria > Pseudomonadota > Alphaproteobacteria > Rhizobiales > Rhizobiaceae > Jiella > Jiella pacifica. The sequence continues at coordinate 9,530 of NZ_JAAAMG010000021.1, read as the reverse complement.
CGCTCCGATTGGATCCGTCACGGTTTGGTAGACGGCGACGACCGGGCGGGTGACGGCGCCTCCGGCGCCCTGGAAGAACTCTCCGGCCGGCGAGCGCTTCCTGAGAGCATCTAGAGCGAGCAGCTCCTGGACATGCTTGCGGGCGAGGTCGTCCCCGGCGACCGTGTAGGAGCCGGCTTTGGTCGTGAAGGTGTAGGTGTCGTATCGCCCGTCGCTCGTCACCTCCGGTTGGACCGCGTAGCCCGCGCCCGTCCGGTAGGACCCGAGGAGGGTCGCGGCCGATCGGCTTTTGGGCGTTTCCACCGGGCCTTTTTCCGGCCGGCTTCTGTCGTCGCCGCTGCCCGCGGTTGCGGCGAGGCATAGTCGAAGAACTTGCCGTTGGTGCCGTGGGAGGCGCAGCCTCCCAACAGGACGACCATCGCGGTGGCCCCGGCCAGAGTTGGCAGGCCTCGGCCGGTTCCGCGGCTGCGGCGCAGCTCCGCCGCCCGATGATCTCTCGGATGGGATGTCGTCAGAAGGGTCATTGGGATGCTCCATAGGATGCGTGAATGCATCTTTGCGGGAATGGGCGTGCAGGATGATCCGGGCGGGGCCGGCTGGGGCGGCGACGAGCGAGGGCCTCAGGGTGGGGTGGCGGCCGTCGTTTCGGTCCCGCCGCCCGTCGCCGGGTGGTGGTCGGAGCCGAGAACCCAGGCGAGGCCCTTCCGGGACCAGTCTTTGAGGCTCTCGACGACGATGAAGAGCGAGGGCACGAAGAGCAGCGACAGGAGCGTCGACAAGAGCAGGCCGCCGATGACGACCACCGCCATGGGGGCGCGGAATTCGCCGCCCGTCGCGCGCGTCAGCATGGACGGCACCATGCCGGCCGACATGGCGACCGTCGTCATGATGATCGGTCGCGCCCGCTTGTGCGCCGCGTCGATCACGGCCGGGACGCGGCCCGCTCCCGCCTCGACGGCCTGGAACGCGAATTCGACCAGCATGATCGCATTCTTGGCGACGATGCCGATGAGCATGAGCACGCCGATCACGACGGGCAGGCCAAGCCCCGCCCCGTAGAGGGCGAGCGCGAAGATCGCGCCGCCGATCGCCAGCGGCAGCGACAGGAGGATCGTGATCGGGGTCAGGAAGCTGGCAAACAGCAGCACCAGGACGACGTAGACGAACAGGACTCCGGTGCCCATGGCGACCATGAAGCTGGCGAAGACCTCTTCCATGAACTCCGCGTCGCCGGCCGCCCGCACGGACGTCCCCTCAGGGCGATCGATCCTGTCGGCGGCCTGCATGACGGCATCCATCGCCGGTCCGAGCACCGCGCCGCCCGCAAGATCCCCCTCCACGGCCACGCGATAGCGGCGGTCGTAGCGTTCGATCGTGCTGGGTCCCCGGGTGAGGTGAGCCTCCGCTACCGCGCCGATCGGCACCTGCTCGCCCGAGGCGGAAAGGACGCGCAGCTCCGACAAGCGCGTGAGGTCGTCGCGCGCCGCCTCCTCCAGCCGGACCCGGATGGGAATGCGGGTTTCGCCGGCGTTGAATTGCGGCAGGTTCGCGTCCGCGTCGCCGAGCGTCGCCAGACGGATCGTCTCGGCCAGTGCCGCAGTGCTCACGCCGAGCTCGGCCGCCCGCTCGGGCATCGGCGTGATCCGGACCTCGGGCCGCATCAGGGCTGCCGTGGTCGAGACGTTACGCAGCTCGGGCAAGGGCCCGATGGCCCGGGCAAGGGCTTGCGCAGCTGTCGACGTGGCGGCTTCGGTGTCGCCCAGGACGTTGACCGAGACGTCGCGCCCCGCATTGCCGCCGGCGACGAAGAACCGCGTATCGGGAATGGCGGCGAGCCGATCCTCGATGGCGGCATCGATCGCGCGGCCCGGGCGGTCCCGCTCGTGGCGCTGGCCGTAGTTGATCCGCACCGTCAGGTCGGTGGCGGAGACACCGTCGACGAAGACGCTCCGAACTTCCGGGACGTCCGACACGAGCGCCGTGGCGCGCTCGGCGACCCGGCGGGCGTCGATGGGGCGCGAGCCCGGCGGAAGCTGTATCGTCACGATCGCGCGGCCGATGTCCGAACTCGGCGCGAACTCGGTGGGCAGCAGCGTGCTGGAGTAGATCGAGCCCGCGAAGATCAGGCCGCCGAGGGCGAGGGTAACGAACCGGTGGCGCAGGGTCCATCCGAGGAGGCGCAGATAGAACCGCATGAGTCGGCCGTCCTTCGCCTCGCCGGCATCGCCGCGGCTTTTGAGGAAATAAGCCGCGAACATCGGCGTGATCAGACGCGCCACCAGCAGCGAGAAGAGCACGGCAACGGCGACGGTGATGCCGAACTGGCCGAAATACTGCCCGGCGACGCCGCCCATGAAGACCACCGGCGTGAATACGGCGACGATGGTGAGGCTGATCGCGATCACCGTCATGCCGATTTCGCTCGCCGCCTCCTCTGCCGCCTGGAAGGCGGGTCGGCCCGAGCGCATGTGGCGCTCGATGTTCTCAATCTCGACGATTGCATCGTCGACCAGCACCCCCACCACGAGGGTAATTCCGAGGAGGCTCAGCGTGTTCAGGGAGAAGCCGAGGAGATCCATCACCGCAAAGGTCGGGATGGCGGAGAGCGGCAGGCTGACGAACGCCACCAGCGTCGCCCGCCAGTCCCGCAGGAACAGGAAGACGACGACGATCGCCAGAACGGCGCCCTCGTAGAGGGTGTCCATGGCCGCGTCGTAATTGGCGGCCGTGAAGACCGTCGCATCGTCGATCAACGTGAAGTGCGCGTTCGGATGCGTCTGAGACAGATGCGCCAGGCGCTCTTTCGTGGCCTCGGCGGCGGCGAGATCGCTGGCTCCCGTCGCGCGGAACACGGCGAAGGCGACGACCGGCTTGCCATCGAGAAGGGCGAAGCGTTCCGGCGTCGCCGCGTCCTCAGTGACGGCTCCCAGCGCGTCGAGCTGAACGGTGTCCCCCGACGCCAAGCGGATCGGCGTTGCCGCCAGCGCATCGACGCTTTCGGCCGATCCCGTGGCCCGGATCGAATAGGCCTGGCTGGCAAACTGCCCGGAGCCGCTGCCGAGATCGACGTTCATCCGGGTGAGCTGCGCATTAATTTCGGCCACCGTCACGCCGAAGGCGAGAAGGCGGTCGGGAACGAGCTCGACGTCGATCTCGCGGTCGGTACCGCCCATCCGCACAACGCCTCCGACGCCCTTAATCGCCTGGAGCTCCGGGGTGATCACGTCGTCGACGAAGGCGGACAAGCCTTCGATCGAGCGGGTCTGGTCGGCGACCGCATAGGTCAGGATGGCGCCGCCTTCGACATCGAGCCGCCGCACCACCGGTTCGCCGATGCCCTCGGGTATGTCGTCTCGGGCTCGTGTCACGGCATCCTTGACGTCGTTCAGCGCGCGCTCCGTGTTGGTGCCGACGACGAAATCGACGGTGAGGCTGGCGGTGCCGTCCGCCGCCTTGGCGCTGACGTGGCGGACGCCCGCCGCATCGCCGATCTGCGCCTCAATCGGGCGGATCACCTGGCTGACAATCTCGGCGGGATCGGCCCCCGGCAGGTCGACCGAGACCGAGATCATCGGCAGATCGACATTCGGCATCTCCGTCACCGGCATCCGGAAGAAGCTGATCAGTCCCAGCACGCACAGGACCAGGAAAAGCGCGATCGGCGGCACGGGATTGCGGATCGCCCAGGTCGACATGTTCATCGTGCCGCCTCCGCCTGAGCGGCGCTGCGCTCTTCGGCGAGAGGCGCCGCTTCGTCGGCCCGCAACGGCCGGACCGCGTCGCCGGTGTCGAAGAAGGCACCGGCCTGCGCGACCACCTCGTCGCCCGCTGCCATACCTGAACCGATCTGCCGCCATCCCTGCCAGATCATGCCGGGGTCGACGCTGCGGCGTTCGACGACGCCGTCCCGCACGCGCAGGACGTAGGCGCCGTCCGCAGCGGTCATCACAGCGGTTGCCGGAACCGCGAGGTCGCGGCGCTGGTCGACCGTGATCCGGCCGCCGGCAAACAGCCCCGCACGCAGGTCGTCCTGCGGCTCCAGCGCGATGCGGACCGTTCCGAGGCGCGTCTTGGGGTCGACTTGCGGCGAGATCAGCCGAACACGGCCCTCGACCGGGCCGAGGCCGGCAATCTCCACCGTGGCCGGCTGGCCTTCCCTGACCAGCCCCAGACTGGTCTCGACCACCTTGACCTCGGCCTCGACCTCTCCGTCGCGGATGATCCGAAAGATCGGGTCGACGCTGGAGGTCGCGATGGACCCCACTCGTCCGCTCCGCGCCGAGATAACGCCAGAAACCGGCGCCTTGATTTTAGCATCGGCGAGCTTCTCGCGAGCGATATCGAGAGAGTTCTGAGCCTGCCGGAGTTGAGCCTCGGCGACGTCCTTGCCACTCAGCGCGGAATCGCGATTGGCTTCTGCCGTGCGTTCGGCGGCAATCGCGTCGTCGAGGGCGACCTGCGTGGCGGTGCCGCGCTCTCGCAGCGCCTTGGCTCGCTCGAGCGTCTGCTGAGCTTGGGCCAGCCCCGCCTCGGCCGAGGCGATCTGGCTTTCGGCTTGTCGGACTGCGGCCTCGGCCCGTGCCCGTTCGGCTTCCGCCTGAGCCACGTCGAGGTGCAGCGTCCGATCTTCGAGCTGTGCGACGACCGTTCCGGCCTCGACCCGGTCGCTGATCTCGGCGTCGAGGCGGGTGATCCGGTAGCCGTTGATCTCGGGAAAGATGAGCACCTCTTCCCGTGGAACGAGGGTTCCTGAAAAGGTCACCGGCTGGACAAATTCTCTTTCCGCAGCTTCTGCGACCGTCACTGCCGGGACGCGAGCCGGCTCGTTCGCCATCGGCACCTCCGCCGGACGAGACAAGGCGCGGATACCGACAAAGGCGCCGGCGGCGACAAGCGCGACGCCCGACAGGAGCAGAATGACTGAGAATCGAGACATCTTCTTCCTAAGGCGAAAGTGACGGGCGACCGAACGTAAAAACCGCTCCGATGCCGCCGCGTCTGCGGGTGGGCACTCTTGATCGCAGGTCGATCGGGGGAGGCAGTCGACTGTCGAGGCTGCGCCGGTTGGGGAGCAGAAGGCAGCGTGGTGAACGACGAATCCGGCCGGTGCGGCGAAGAGCGCTATTCATCGATATCCAGCGTTTCCTGGCACAGAGGAGAAAACTTGGCCTTGGAGTTTCGCAGGCAGCTCTTGATCGTGAACGGGTTCAGCCCTCCGCACACCTCCACCATTTCGTGCTGGCAGATCTGAGCGGTTTCCCAGAAGTCCTGGCATGTCGGAGAGAGTTCGGACTGATGGTCCGCGACGCAGGCTGAAATGGCGCTGGGGGTCAGCCGCCATGGCCGCAGGCACATCGATCGGATCTCAGTTCCGCATTCTTCCTTCACGGCCGGTGTCGGCGCCGCCGCGAACCCCGCATTGCCGACCGAAAGCAGGCCGACCGTCAGGGCGATCGTGCGACCTGTCGATCTCAGCGCACCAGGCCGCAGATTCCGCTGGCGCCGTGCACCGAAGCTGGAAGAACATGCGTCGCCAGGACGGGGCCGTTCCCCGCGATGCTTGTCGATCTGCATCATTGGTTGCACCCCTGATTGCCGCTGCGCTTGTTCCGCTTGAGGCGACCCTGGGCGCGGAGAATTGCCGCAGGATTACGGGGTCCGACCGAGGCTGGATAATTCCGCAAGAGCGGGCAGGCTTTTTGAGCTGCGGGCGGTGAAGCCGTTGCGTGATCGGCCACGGCACGAAGGCGCGGCCACTGCCAATGGCCAGGAGCGCTCGGCCGACATGCTGGTCATCTGCCAGCCGCCGCGATGGGCGACGTGCCGGTCCGTGCCTGCCTCGCGCGCCGTCGCATCGTGCTCGATCAGGCGTCGCGGACACTGAAGCTGACAAAAGCGGCAGTTCCCACCGCCGCGGTCACTGCTGCCAGTATGCCGAGACCCAGTTCGGGACCGACCACCGCGTCCACCGGAACGACCCGATAGGCCGCTTGCCCGGAGCTTATGGGCCAATAGTGCTGCAACCAGCCGCCAACGGCTCCGGGAATCCCGGGGGCGATCGCTGGAACGAGGAGAGTGACGCCGATGAGCGTGGCGAGGCTGGCTGTGGTCGATCGGGTCAACACGCCAACAGCCAGACCCATCAGGCCGACCAGCGTCAGGTAGAGCATAGCGCCGACGAGCGCTCTGGCTACGCCCGGATCAGCGATTCCGGCTGAGGCAAGTCCGGCACCCGCCAGCATGGCCTGAATGGCGGTGAAGCTGAGAAGCGTCGTGGCGATGCCGGTGCCGAGCGACATTACGCAGACCACGGTTGTCTTGGCGGCGAGCAGCCGAAACCGCGCCGGCACCACGGCAAGGCTCGTACCAATTAGCCCCGTCGCATACTCGGAGGTGATGCTATGGGCGCCGAGCATCCCGACGAGCAGCTGTGCGAACAGGAACCCCTTCAGGCTCTCCGCCGTCGGATCCCAGCCATCCGGAAGATCGGCCGGTGAAACGCCGATCAGGTCGGATACTCCCAGCATGCTGAGCGTGGTTCCCGCAAAGATCGCGCTCAGGGCCGTCAGCCACGGGCTCGATATGCTGCGCATCTTGATCCATTCGAAGCCGAGAACGTTCATGCCAATTGGCCTTCGTACTGGGTGACGCTGCGGGTCAGCCGAAGAAAAGCCTTTTCCAGCGGTTCGCGAATCGTGGTCAATTCGTCGAGGGTGATACCCTCTTTCGCGGCCATTCCGCCGACGCAGGACGGGTCGGCCCCGGCGACGTGGAGTGTGTCGGATGCTATGGCCTTGAATCGCATTCCAGCATCGCTCAGCGCGCGGGCGAGCTGTTCCCTCGCCGCCGTTCGGACCAAGACCACTGTCGACGTGTGAGCTTTGATGAACTCGGCCAGCGACGAGTCCGCGATGAGGCGGCCATTGCCTATGACGATCAGGTTGTCGGCGGTGATCTCCATCTCCGACATGAGATGGCTGGAGAACAGAATGGTGCGTCCTTTGCTGGCGAGAGACCGCATCAGGCTGCGCATCCATCGGATCCCTTCGGGATCGAGGCCGTTGAGCGGCTCGTCCAGGACGAGCACGTCCGGATCGCCGAGCAGGGCGGTCGCGAGGCCGAGCCGCTGATACATCCCGAGGGAGAATTGGTCGGGGCGGCTGGTCGCGGCATTACTCAACCCTGCGAGATCCAGCATCTTGTCGACGCGTGCTTTTCCGAGGCCGGCAGCATGCGCGAAAGCGAGCAGATGATCGTATGCGGTACGCTGAGGATGGACCGCGCGGGCATCCAGAAGCGCACCGATCGTCCGCGCCGGATGTTCGAGCTCGGCAATGGGACGACCGCCGATGGTGATCGCTCCCTGCGTCGGCCGGATCAGCCCGAGCAGCATTCGCAGCGTGGTGCTCTTGCCGGCACCGTTGGGGCCGAGAAATCCCGTAATGACGCCAGGCTGGACCGAAAACGACAGCCCGTCCACCGCGGTCTTGCCGCCGTATCGCTTCGTAAGGCCGTGCGCTCGAATGCACATGGCGCCCATCAACTTGGAATCCGCTTTGGTCCAGGACATGGTCTTGCTCCGCTCTGTCGTTGATGCGGGCGACCGTGCGGTTGGCGAATTGCGGGGACATTACGGGGGGTCGAGAAGGCGGCCTCGCGATCGGCGACCGTCTATGGGAACAGCGCGGCGGCTCGTTGCTCCACGTTGTTCGCAAACGCCATCGTGGAACAGCTCTTCAGAACATCACGCTGCATCCAGACCATTTACATTGGCGGCTGTTCGTCTCGCCCCATGCGGCCGATGATTGGAGACGCGGGCCACCGATGGGCGCGAGGTCATTGAAGCGTAGTGCACAGGCTTGTAACCTATGGATCTCGTCCCGATCTCTACTTGACCGGCTTGATCGTAGCGAGGATATGCAGGATGAAGCGGTCTGGCCGCCCCTTGACGCCAGATGATCGCGAGAGGCTTGCGAAGCGAGCCGATTATCGCTGTGAGTATTGCCACGCTCCTTGTGACCGGCATTCTGGCGAACCCGATCACATCGTACCGCTTGCCCGGGGCGGCGTGGATGGGCTTGAGAACAGAGCACTCGCGTGCCGGAATTGTAACGTTTTCAAAGGAGCGCACCAGCGCGCCTGGGACACTATGACGAACGAAGAGGTTCCCCTCTTTGATCCCAGGTGGCAAGATTGGGACGAGCATTTCTTTGAAGACGACATGGGCGGCAAGCCGTTAGGAAGAACCGCTGAGGGACGTGCAACGGCGGACTTGCTCTGGGGAAATCGACGAGGCGTGAATTTTCAGGTCTGGGGCTGGCCCCTGGCGGACGAGCTCGGATCAAGGCGCATCACCATCCCGTTGTATCGGCTGAGGACGATGGTGCTTCGAAATGATGGCACCGCATTCGAACATCTTGCGGCCTTGTTGCGGAGTGACGATGAGGTGCAACGAGCAAAACCGGAAGTACGGCTAAAGATCGATCTGCTCCTAAAATGTATGGGTGCCGAGATCTCAATGTTGACTGCCGACCCTCGCTCGCTTCGTAGAAGCATGATCGATTGCTTAACCGTTGCTCGAAGGAGCAGGGGCCGCTGGCCCGAAATTCGGATCCGCTGCCTTTGGCTCCTGTCTCTCATCTGGTTCAGAGTCGCGACGATAGCCGCCTGTGGGCCCAATGGTCCTGCGGCTGTTTCGCATGCTCGCCGTAACGCGCGGCGCTACCACGACCGGTGCCTCGCCGAATGGTTGAGCGTCAGGCAGCAGGCAGGCGCGACCCCGGAGATATGGTCCGACGACCTCATTCCTGGCCACCTCCTGAAGGGCCTTGTGGAACAGCTGAGGGATGAGGAGAACGGGGCGCGGTGTCTGACCACAGCCTTCCATGATCAGGCACGGCGAATCTGCGATGCGGCTCGGGTCGAACATGTCCCTTATTTGACCGATGCCGCTCTCTTGCTGGAAGAGGATGCGCTCCTCGGGGTAGCCCGCCAGGTCCTTGACGCCGCCAGCTCGCGCGCTCCTCAGGGCGACAACCTGGCACTCAATCAAGCAAGCTCAAATGCGAGACGTAAACATCAACTCGATTGGCGAGAAGGACTGATCGACGAGGCTTCGCTCCTGCGCGACATCGATTTCTGGACTGGTCATCGTACTTTCGACGACATTCACCTGCTGCTCAACGATCTCGGACAGAACGGTGGTGTTGATAAATATTCGTCAGAACTACGAGTCTTCATCTTAGATGCAGCACTTGAGCGGCTTCGAACCCGTTCCAGGCGGCCATACGGTGTGTCTAAAACAGATGCGCGCATTAGTGAGGCTGCCTTGTTGCGGCGCCTGCGCTAACAGGACGGAGCTTTGCCGCAAACAGCCTAAATAGCACGGAGGCGTCACATAAGGTGTCCACTTAAGCTTCTTGACTGACGAATGACATGACGGTTTCGACTGGCCTACGGCCCATGTTGCGGTAGCCGAGGTGCGGGCGTTCGGTGTTGTAGTGGACGAGCCAGGCGTCGAGATCGGCCTG
>NZ_JAAAMG010000020.1 GCF_010500815.1 Jiella pacifica | reverse complement strand
GAAGGCGAGGCCGCACAGGAAGACGCTCGTCTCATGCACCCAAATCGTCGGGCTGTTGAAGAAATAGCGCATGAAGACTTCGTAGAGCAGGATGGCGGCCGCGAGCACGATACCTGCGGCAAAGAGATAGCCACTGCGATCCACGAGCTGGCCCATCAGCCCGGCTTCCGGCGCGGTGCGGCCGCTGCCTTCGCTGGACGCGGCCAGATCGATCTCGTCTTCGGTGCGGGATGGATCGCTCATGGTGATCGTGCCCAAATGGGTGAGAATAACGACGAACAAAAACGGCCGCGCTTCTCATAGGCGCGGCCGTTGAACCTCTTTACTGGAGGAGGTTCTTTTCCTTCAGATAGGCGGTCAGCGTGTCGTAGACCTTCTGAGCCTGCGGCGACTGCTTGGCGATCGTCTCCCACTCCGCCTGGCCGAGCTGGCGGAACTTGGCGCGCTCTTCCTCGGACCAGTCGTGAATGGTGATCTTGCCACCCGCCTTGGCCTCCTCGACGGCCTTCAGATCGGCGGCCTTGTTGCCTTCGACCTGGGTCTTCTGGAACTCCTTCACCGTCTCTTCCAACATCGTCTTGATGTCGTCGGGCAGCGCGTCCCACTTGCCCTGGTTCATCGACACCTCAACCAGCGGAAGCGAGTGAAACCCTGGATAGACGGGATTGGGGGCGATGTCGTTGAGGCCCTGCTGCTGATTGACGGAGAAGACCGAATAGTCGGCCGCGTCGACAACGCCCTTGTCGAGCGAGGTAAAGACTTCCGCCGAAGGCAGATTCACCGGCGAAGCGCCTGCGGCCGCGAAGACGTTGGCGATCGGGCCCTCCGGCGAGCGCATCTTCAAGCCCTTGAGGTCGTCGACCCCGTCGAGCGGAACGCGCGAGACGAAGGCTTCGAGCCCCGGCGTCGACACGCCGATGAAGTGCAGGCCGTAGGAACCGAGAAGTTCCTGCATGATCTCCTTGCCGCCGCCGTTCTCGACGAAGTCGATCATCTGCGCGGGATCCGACCACGCACCAACCGGATTGGCGATGAGGCCAAAGGCAGGGTCCTTGCCGGCCCAGTAGGAGCTGTCGCAGATCTGGCCGTCGAGAATGCCTGCGGCGACCGCGTCGAGCGTTTCATTGTACTCGACCACGGAGCCGACCGGCAGCAGCTCGATCTGAACCTTGCCGTCCGAGCGCTCCTTGACGAGATCCGTCCAGCCCTTCTGGTATTCGAAATTCGGGTTGCCCGCAGGGTCCGATGACTGGAAGCGGAATGAATATTCTTGCGCGTTGGCGAAGCCGGCCATCGCGAGAAGTGCAGCGGCGCTCAGCGTCGTCGTGAAGATTGATCGTTTCAAAAAGGATCCTCCCTGGATTGCAGTCGTCTTGAAGATCGAGCGCGGCCCGTAAGGGTCGCCACCCGGGTTGTTCAGCCGCCGTCTTCAGCGGCCGGTCTCTTGGAAGCGAAGCCTGCCTCCTCGATCATCGGCGCAAAGCTCGCATCGAGCCATTGCGGATCGACGACGCCCTCCAGCTCGTCGATCAGGGCCGTGCCATAGGCGACGAGCGCATCGCACGCCTCCCGCGCCGTTTTCTCGTCGCCAGCAAGGACCGCGTCCATGATCGCGATATGACTCTCGACCGTTTTGGCGAGCCCAACCTCGCCGCTGATCCGGGTCAGGTTGAGATAACCGGTTCGACGCGCGATCGCATGCAGCGGCCGCAGCGCCCGTTCCAGAAAGCGCTCGCCGGAAGCTTGGATGAGCAGGACGTCGAAGCTCTTGTCGATCGCGTTGAAACGGTCGACCGTCATCGGTCCCGCCTCGCTTGCAAGTTGGCGCCGGAGATAGTGCACCCGCGCGCGGTCGTTCAGCGTCATGTTCCGCATCGCCGCCTCGGTCACGAACCTGATCAGGTCACGTCGCAGCACTGCGAGGCGGCGCTCACGCGCAAGATCGATCGGGGCGATCCTCAGTCCGTTGCGTGGCGAGATTTCCAGCAGGGTTTCGGCAGCCAGCCGCCGGACGGCCTGGTGCACGGGCGTCCTCCCAAGGCCGACCCTTGCCTGAATATCCTGCGTCCGGATGAAGGCTCCGGGCGCAAGCTGCATCGAAACGAAGAGCTCCTCGATGCGCTCGTAGGCCGTGGCCGTCAGGTCTCCCGTACGCCCGGCGACCAGATCGCCCGAGCTCGGCCCGCCAGCCTTGTCCCGCCTGTCAGTCGGAATATTCCAGTCTTCCATTGGAGAGGAAACTTGCAAATGCGGCCTCAAACCCGTATGCGTTCGCCAGTGATATTTCACGGTATTTTGTGGAATGTCAACAGACTCTTATGAGGCGCGAAGGCTTCAGCGAAAGCGCGAACCCTCAAGACGATGGAGAATGAGCGTTGAAGATCACCGCGATCGAGACACTGCGCACGCAGGAGTTTTCAAACGTCCTTTGGGTGCGTGTTCACACCGATGAGGGGACGATCGGGCTGGGCGAGACCTTCTACGGCGCGGGCGCCGTCGAGGCTCATCTCCACGACACTCTCGCCGATCGGCTCCTGGGCAAGGATCCGCTGCGCATCGAGGCCCTTTCGCGTGAACTCGTGAACTTGCCGATGGCTCAGTCGTCGACTGGGGCGGAATACCGTGCGGCCTCCGCCATCGACCTGGCCCTCTGGGACATTTTCGGCAAAGTCTGCGACCAGCCTGTGCACCAGATGCTCGGCGGCCTGTGTCACGACAAGGTGCCTGTCTACAACACCTGCGCCGGCTACGGCTACGTCCGCTCTCACAAGATCAAGCCGGTCGACACCTGGAATTTCGGGGCATCGCAGGATGGTCCTTACGAAGATCTCCAGGGCTTCATGACCGATGCCGGCGCGATCGCCGAAAGCCTGCTTGAGCAGGGCATCACCGGCATGAAGATCTGGCCGTTCGATCCTCCCGCCATCGCGAACGACGGACGCTTCATCTCCACCGCAGAGATGCGAAAGGCCCTTGAGCCCTTCGAGAAGATCCGCAAGCGCGTCGGCGATAAGATGCAGATCATGGTGGAGTTCCACTGCTTGTGGAATCTGCCGACGATCAAGCGCATCGCCAGCGAACTCGAAGCTTTCGATCCGACCTGGTACGAAGACCCCATCCGCATGAATTCTGTCTCGGCGCTGAAGGAACTCGCGGGCTCCACAAGTGTGCCGATCTGCGCCTCCGAGACGCTGGGAAGCCGCTTTCCCTACAAGGACATGCTGGAGGCCGGCGCCATCGGCGTCGTCATGACCGACCTCGTCTGGACGGGCGGCCTCACCGAGGGGCGCAAGATCGCGGCGTTGGCCGACACCTACCATCGGCCTTACGCCCCGCACGACTGCACCGGGCCGGTTGCCTATGTGGCGGCCGTCCATTCCTCGCTTTCGCAGCCCAACACGCTGATCCAGGAATCGGTGCGGGCCTTCTATACCGGCTGGTACAAGGAACTCGTCACCGAACTGCCGAAGATCGAGAACGGCCATGTCCTGCCCATGCAGGGGCCGGGCCTCGGTACCGAACTTCTGCCGTCGGTCTTCGAACGGTCCGACCTTACCACCCGCAAATCGGAGCTTTCCTGATGCCTGACGCCAAACCCAATCCACTGTTCGATATTTCCGGCAAGACCGCCCTCGTCACCGGCTCCTCGCGCGGGCTCGGCCGGGCGATCGCGGAAGGGCTCGGGGATGCAGGGGCGCGGCTCGTCATCAACGGGCGCAAGGCGGAAACCGTGAAGCGGGCCGCGGACGAGATGCGCGCCAAGGGCTACGAGGTCCTCGAAGCCGTGTTCGACGTCGCGGTCGAGGAAGAGGTCGAAGGGGCCTTCGCCCGGTTCGATGCCGAAGGCATCGAGATCGACATCCTCGTCAACAATGCCGGCATCCAGCATCGCCAGCTCATGGTCGAGCTGAAGCTCGCCGACTGGCAGCGCGTCATCGACACCAATCTGACGGCGGCCTTTCTTCTCGGACGCGAGGCGGCCAAACGCATGATCCCGCGGGGGAGCGGCAAGGTCATCAATATCGGCTCGCTGACCTCCGACCTCGCGCGCCGCACGGTGACGCCCTATACGGTCGCCAAAGGCGGCATCAAGATGCTGACCAAGGGCATGGCCGCAGAATGGGCCGAGCACGGCATCCAGGCGAATGCGATCGGCCCCGGCTACATGGTGACCGAGATGAACGAGGCGCTGCTGTCGGACCCGGAGTTCGATGCCTGGGTCAAGGGGCGTACGCCCGCCAAGCGGTGGGGGCAGCCGGACGAACTCGTCGGCGCGGCCGTCTTCCTCGCGTCGCCCGCCTCCACTTACGTCAACGGCCAGCTCATCTTCGTCGACGGCGGCATGATCTCGGTGCTCTGACGGCGACGGCGGGCCAAGCCCGAGCTGCCACGAACCATCCATCAAGGAAGGAAACCATCCGATGCGCGCAATCGTCGCCCACGCCCCCCATGATCTGCGTTTGGACGAGCGCGAGGCGGCGGGAGATCCAGGTCCGGGCGAGGTGCGCCTGCGTCTCGCCGTCGGAGGCATCTGTGGTTCGGATCTCCATTATTATCACAATGGCGGCTTCGGCACGGTGCGGTTGAGAGAGCCGATGATCCTCGGACACGAGGTTTCCGGAACGGTCGAGGCCCTGGGCAAGGGCGTTTCGAAGCTCGCCATCGGCGATATCGGCGCGCTCAACCCCTCGCGTGCCTGCGGTCACTGCGAGGAATGCCGCCGGGGGCTGCCGAACCAGTGCCTCGACATGGTTTTCAACGGCTCGGCGATGCGCTTCCCGCATGTCCAGGGCCTTTTCCGCGAGACGCTCACCGTACCGGAGGCCCAGCTCATCAAGGCGGAGGGCGTCGCGGACGCCTCGCTCCTGGCGCTCGCCGAGCCCTTTGCCGTCTGCCTTCATGCGGCGCGCCGTGCGGGCGATCTATTCGGGCGGACGGTCGTCGTCTTCGGCTGCGGACCGATCGGGTGCCTCGCCGTCGCGGCAGCGAAGCTCGCGGGCGCGGCGAAGATCGTCGCCTGCGACGTCCACGACGCGCCCTTGAAGATCGCCGAGGCGCTTGGCGCCGACCGGCTCGTCAACACCGCGGCGAACCCCGGCGACCTCGATGATCTGAAGGCTGGAAAGGGCCGGACGGACTGCGTCTTCGAATGCTCCGGACATCCGGGCGCTCTCGCCGCCGCGCTCGAGATCTTGAGACCCCGCGGACGCCTCGTGACCGTCGGGCTCGGCGGCGCCATTGAAGTGCCGATGTCGCTCGTCGTGACGAAGGAGATCGAGGCGGTCGGCAGTTTCCGCTTCGACGAGGAGTTTGCCGTCGCCGTGAACCTCATCGCATCGGGCCGGGCGGATCTCAGCCCCCTCGTCACCCACCGAATGCCGGCGGCGCGAGCGATCGAGGCCTTCGATCTTGCTTCGGACCGCTCGCAGGCCATGAAGATCCATCTCGATCTGCAGGACTGGGACGGTTGACGCCATGCTGATCGTCTTCCACGGCGCAAATGCCGAAACCTTCTCCATCGGCATTGAGGACCGGCTCGGGGCCGGTCACGAGGTGGTCCGCGTGTCCGATGCCCTCGATGGCGACGGCGAGCGCGAGGCCTTCGAAAAGGCCGAAATCATCGTCGGCATCGCGCTCAAGGAGCACCATCCGACCCCGCGCGCTTTGAAGCTTTACCAGTCGCCTGCAGCGGGCGTCGACCAGATCGACGTCGGCTGCCTGCCGGAGGGCTCCACCCTCTGCAACGCCTTTGGCCACGAGACTGCGATCGCCGAATATGTGATGGCAGCGCTGCTCGCGCGCCACGTGCCGCTCGTTCGCGTCGACGCCCAGCTCAGGCAAGGCAACTGGGAACATTGGGCCGGGCGGCCGACCGGCCTGCGCAGCGAGCTTCGCAGCCAGACGCTCGGCATCGTCGGCTTCGGCCATATCGGCAAGGCGATTGCGAAAGCCGCGAAAGCTTTCGGCATGCGCGTCCTCGTCGCCAATCGCTCGGTGGTCGAGCCGACGGACGTCGTTGACGAGAGCTTTGGTCTTGAGAGGCTCGGCGAGATGGCACCGATGGTCGACGTGCTCCTTGCGACGCTGCCGCTGACGGAAGAGACGCGCGGACTGATCGGTGCCGACGTTCTGTCCGCCCTTCCCAATGGCGCCGTCATAATGAATGTCGGGCGCGGAGCGGTGATCGAGGAACACGCCCTTTACGACGCGTTCGCGTCGGGCCGTATCTCGGGCATCATCGACACTTGGTACCGCTATCCCTCGGTCGAAAATCCCGAACCGCATCCCTCGGAGCTGCCGTTCCACGAATTGCCGAACCTATTGATGACGCCGCACATGTCGGCCTGGACCACCGGGACGATCGCACGGCGCCAGGAGGTGATCGTGGACAATGTCCGGCGGATCTCGCGAGGCGAGCTTCCTGTCAATCGCGTTTATCCGCATGGCTGAACTGCGAGGCGGTCGATGACCTTGCCGGCATCTGCCGGCGCCGCTCGGTTCGCATGACGATCCGGGATGGTCCGGAAGTTGTCTGCGTCCGCTCCGTCGTTCACATTGCGCGCTCCCCCGCGGATATTTCCGACGTCAGGATTCAGAATTGTCTGAATGGCTCGGGCCGGATCGTCGAGGGGCGACATGCTCTGCTTCTCGATCGATCAGAAGACAGTCAGTGCCGCGAATTCGTGACCGGGTTCTTGTCATGCCAGTTCGCTGTAGAGCGGCACGGTCGGGGCATGGGCGTCGATTGCCGCTACGACGTTAGCGGCGAGAGGAAGATGCCCCTTCTCGGTCTCCCACACCTGCCGGAACCGTTGGACGGTTTCGGCGGCAGTGTCGACGACAAGCTTTTCCGGCAGAAGGGCTTTGGCCGCCAGATGCCGAAGCTCATCTGCATCGAAGTCGGCCATCTTCTTCGTCCGGGAGAAATTCAGGGCGGCCGTGTCCTCGCCCTCGATGTAGGCGATGGTCGAAACGAGATCGTAGGCTGGCGAGAGCATGGCCGATCGCTTATCCGGATAGATCAGCGACCAGTTTTTGAGATGCATGTCGCCATTGCCTATCAGCGCACTGAATACGAGGCGGCGAATGAACTCGGCAGCGCCGGCGTCTCCTGCCTCAGTCCCGATAACGCGCGCGATGTTGGCGTAGCTGGCACGCTTGTATTTGTCGTCCGGAAAGACCCCGAAAACCTGCGCGAAATCCTCGGTGTGGACCGGACCGTCGCCGGTTCGGTCGAAGCGGCTGACAGCAAGCGCTCGTCCCTTCAGCTGGCCGACGCCTTCTGGAATACCGGCGATCGCATCGAGAGCCACCAGGTTGATGACAGGCACCTCCATGCCGATCATCCCAGCGATCGTCATCATTGAGAACTCGTTCTCCGGAACCCCGGTGAATTGCTGGGACGGAAGCTTCACGATCCAGGAACCACCAACGCCTTCGGCGGGAATGGTCAGGCCTCCGCCCTTCCCTGTGTTCTCGAACGCGGAGAATTTCAGCTGCACACCCGCGAGCGAAAAGCGCAGCGCATTGGGTTTGGCGTTCTCCGGCAAATCCTCGTCGGCACCAGGTGGAAGGGTGTTACCGGCCGCCGGATGGATCGAGAGTGCTCCGGGCAGGTCGAGCCCCAGCACCCAGAGCAGGAAGAATTCTCGCTGCTGATTGACCCCGGCCCGCTCGGCGAGATAGCGGCGTAGGCCACCCTCCGGCAAAAGGTTCGAGAAGAATGGCGGTACAACCCGCTGTGTCGGGCGGATCCTGGTGATGAGGCCGCCCAGATCATCCTTGAACGATAGGCTGAGGGTCGGTCGATCCGGGTTCCCGACATAGTCTTCGTTGAAGGCAAAGATCGTCCGATCACCCTGCAAATGGGCCAGCGTGCCGATAGGCTCGTCGTAGAGCCGCACGTCGAGAACCAAGACGTCAGGCATCTCCATCGTCCAGCGAATAGGCGGGGCGCGGCTCCGACGGACCGGCATGGGCGATGGAGTTGCGCAGTCGCTGCAGGCTTTGCGCAATGTCACGCACGACAGGGGCCGCCTGCGCACTCGCCTGATAGCGCTCGAGGCGGGCGATCAGCTCACGCACCAGCTGCATTTCCTGATCGCTGATATTCACCCCTCGCAGAAACCGAAGCGTTTCTTCGATGCGATCGAGATCGGCGGAGCTGCCGTCAAGCTGCTTCATTTTCTTGACCAGCCGCTCGGCACGGGCAAAGCGCTTGTTGTCGGGCTGACCGGTACGGATATGCATGTCCGGTGTTGCCTGCGCCTTGATCAGGCCTCGCACCGCGGGCACGAGTTTCTTCGGCACGAGCATGAGCTCGAGATCGAGCGCGCGTGTCATATCGATGAAGCTCGACAGCCCGGGCTCCATCTTTCCGCTCTCAATTTGGGAAATATGGCTCTGCGTCAGCCCGGCCCGTTCGCTGAGCGCGCGCTGACTCGTACCCGATGCCTCGCGCACCTCACGGGCATGCGCAATCAGGCTTTCGCTCTGATAGGCCATGATACAGATTCCTAATCAAATTCAAAGCTGCGATCAGGATATTATATCTAACCAACGGCCTAGCCGACGTCAAGAAATTTGATATAGGATAATGATAAATGCTGAATCCTAATCCAGAAAAATATATCGTATTTTTGGCTGAAAGCCGAATGCGAAAGGTCGCTGGGTTCCCGAGAAAGCCAAGCAATTCGAGACCGCTGCCGAGGCGTCACGCCGGTCGAGCGATTTCACCGCTTTTTGAGAGGACGGTGGGTAAAAGCATACGGGCGGAGATCGCCGCTCGCGCCCAAGGTGAGGGATACGAAGCTCGCATCGTCAGCTCCATCGACGTCCTTGCGGGACGGAGGATCGATCGACTTGACCTCTATGGCGTCCGCAATCTCCAGGCCGCGCAGCGGCCTTCGGCGCGAAGCGCCGGGGCGGGCCGGGGGGTGGGCTCAGCTCGCCCCCGGCCCGGGCATTTTCTGGGTTCCTCCTCGATCGCTGCCAGGGGATGCGGCTGCCGCTGACGGCACCCCGGAAATTCCGCCGCACCATGACGGCGCGGCGGCTTCTCCCCGACCACCAGTGGCAGCTCAGGCGGCGATTGCACCGGTCTCCTTGGCCTTCGTTGCATCGTCGCGATCGACGCTTTGCATGATGAAGTCAGCGGCCTTCTGGGCTTCGCTTGCCGCTCGGAAGATCGCGCGCTTGTCCTCCTTCAACGCCTTCAGCCACCCCTCGACATAGGCGGCCGACTGGTCGAATGTCGGCTGTACGCCAAGGCGAACGCTCAACATGCACGCGCCGATTTCGGCCACCAGTTCCTCGAAGGCATAGGCTTTGCGGTCATTGAACCGCTTGAACCGCTCAAGGCGTTTGTCTCCGCCCGTCCAGTGGGTCAGCTCGTGGGCGAGCGTCCCATAGTAGCCTTGCGCAGCGTGAAAGGTCGCAATCGGAGGCATATGGATCACGTCGCGGCGCCGGTCGTAGAAGGCGCGTGGTTCGCGGGTGCTCTCAATCATCGCGCCCGTGCGGGCAAAGAAAGCATCAAGCGTGGGATCGGCTTCGGTACCAAGGTCGCGCGCCGGGTCGGGGCGAGTGTAAAACTCCTCCGGCAAACCGTCGATTTGATCGGCATTGAACACGCGGTAGGCACGGCAATAGGGAACGCGCCTTTCCTCGCCGTTGTCGTCCTCGCGCTCGACGGTGCCAAACTTGACGACGCAGGCGGATTTTTCACCTTTGCGCACCTGCCCGCCAAGCTCGCCAGCCTGGCGATAAGTCATCCATCGCGCCGACGAATAGCCCTGCGTCGCCGCCGTCGCCCACAACATCAAAACGTTGATCCCGCGGTACTCGTCGCCATTGAAGCGGCGAGGAAGACAAGCGCCGGCAGCGCCGCCGGTCCACGGCTTGCGCCACGGCGGAGTGCCCGCCTCGATCTGCGCGATGATTTCGTTGGTAACGTGGTCGTAAACGTCGAATTTCGCCTTGGCCATCTGTGGCCTCCTGTGTGGTGAGGCGGTGGGATCTGGCTGCCCCGTTCCGCGATGGGCTGCGCCTTCGCCGGTCTGATCCGCCCGAAAACGCATGTTTTCGGCGGAACAGAGTGGAGGAGGGCGTAGCCCGACCCACGGTCCTGGCTCGGTCTGTCATGGGATCGGAGCCGGGGGGGTGGTGCGGACCGCAGCAACGCGAGGACACGGCCCCCCGGCGGAGACGACGCGCAGCGGCGCTTGTCCATTGACAGGGCGAGGCGGGACTGTTGGGCGGACCTCGAAGAGAAAGGTGTCGGGGCGGGGGTGAGCGCGGGCTTGCCCGCGTCGATCCAGCGCACCGTCTTTGTTTCAGAGCGATCGCCGCGCATGCGCGGTGATCTCCAAACTCTCTTGCCAAGCACACATCACGCGAAGGGACGAAATCCATAGCCTGGGCGTTGCGCCCGCATCAGACCGGAGCTCGTCAGACCGTACCCGGCGCGTCAGGTGGCAGGACGTGCGGGGCGCGAAGGCTGAGAAGCCCGCTTACAGGCCTGGTCGGATGCCGGCACAGTGCAAGGGATATGAAGCAGCCCCGTCTCTCACTCTTGAATTCAATACAGTTACGAGAAATTCTCGCTATAAAACAATGACTTCGTATGATGATTGCGTAAACCGGCATCGAAATGGGCATATTGATGTTGATATCTGGAATTACTCTAAAATTATAATTCGGACATATTTTTGATATTATCGATACGTACGCCTCCTGATGGGATTTATCATGTAAATAGTGAAATCGAGTCCGATGATACTCACTTATAAGAACACGGCGCGCGAAGATGAATTCATCCAACTTGTCAAATATGGTTATCGCGTTGAAGTAATTTGTGCGAAGTCGGCTCGCAAACAGCATGCCAATTGGTACGGACGTTGGTTCGTTCGCGCGGTGAATGAAAAGAGCGGCAAGGAAACCGTGCTCGTCACTGCGAGAAAGTCCGATGACGGCGCGCGGAAAATGCAGCCTCGTTTCTTTCGAACCCTGCCAGGCCTGTTCAGCTTTCTCTATGAGAACGATTTATCCTCGATCATCGCAGTGCCAGCGCAGAGCGGCATGAGGTCGGTCCAGCCCGACACCGACTGATGCCGGGCGGGCTGGGTGCCACATGCTCCGGGTCCGGTAGATCTGCCGCGAACACGGCTCCGCACGCATGGCCCGCATGGCCGAGTCGGACATACGGGTTTTTTCTTTATGAAGTGGTCAAGTCGCGTTCGTCTCGAAGCGGGACCGGATTGACGGGATGAAAAGCCAGTCGCAGACCAAGCGCCTTGGACACTTTCATGATGGTTTCGAGCGTTGGGTTGCCTTCCCCGGATAGCGCTTTGTTGAGACCTTCACGGCTGATCCCGGTATCTCGGGCAAGCTGGCTCATATTTCTGGCGCGGGCGACGACACCAAGAGCGTGAGCGATAGACGGAGGATCATCGCCAGCTTCTTCAATCGCCGCTTCCAGGTATTCCGCGATGCTCGCATCGTCCGTCAGATAGTCGGCGGAGTCGTAGCGGGTCAGCTTCTCGACGGTCATATCTGATCTTTCCATTTTTCGGCCAAAGCCTTCGCGGTTTGAATGTCCGTCGTCTGGCTGCTTTTGTCCCCGCCGCAGAGCAACAGGATCATAACCGCCCCGCGCTGCATGAATTAGACGCGGTAGCCGGGTCCGTAGGCGATGCGGAGCTCTGAAACACCTTCGCCAACGGGCTTCACGTCGCCGGGATTGCCGGCTGCCATCCGATCCAACCGAACGGCGATCCGGGCAACGGCGCGGCGATCTTTCAGGCAGGACAGCCAGTCATCAAAGACGGGGGTGCGGAACAGCTCGGCCATATGGCAATTATAGTTATCAGTTGGCCTCAGTGTCAACTATAGTTATCAGAAAGAAGTCGGTCTCGGCGCAACCTTACCCCCACCCAATCGGGTCGATATCGATCCTTCACGACAACAGACGTGAACCAGCTTATGGCGTTTCCACCAACCTGATCGGCGACAGGGATTGCGCGAAGTGGCCGCTGGTTGGCCGACCTATTCGGCGCTGTCGTAACGGATCACGGCGTCTTTTCCGAAGTATTGGATCCAGCGCTTGAAGACGGTATCCGCCTGGGAAAAGGCTCGACGCGACTCGTTTTGTAGGCATCGCATATAATCCTCGATGCTCTCCATGTAGTCGGCATATTCTTGATTGATGTATTCTCGCAGCTCCGGGTCGTTATCAGGCGGAGCGTAGGGGTAAGGCTCAACGGGCGGAACGCAGGCTTGGCCATGGGCCATACCCACTATGGCCATGCTCGCCACTGTTGTGAAGAAGAGATGGCTGACGGCCGCCTTCATCAGTCGGTGATGACACGGACAAATCCGCCATAGGTGCCACCGGTTCTCCACCGCTGCCAGCCGGGCGAATAGGCGGCGTCAGTTCCGGGCTCGACCGTGATGTGGGTGCGCAGATCATAGTATTCGGGCGCAGACTTGCCGACATAGACGGTCGTTCTGCCGTCGCCAAAGCCGTAGGTGGTCGAACTTTTATAACAGAACGCGCGCACCCCGGTCTGCCGATCGTCGATGCCAACCTCATGGTAGAGCGTCTTGCCCTCCGGGCAGGAGAAGGCTTCGCGCGAGGTCACGGGCAACCAACCATATTCCGCATCGTAGTCGTCGTATGGCGTGCCGTCGTTCATGAGGCACGTCCCGATCGGCGACTTTGGCGGGGTGGACGTGATGCGGTCGATCATATGATTGAAGGCATCGGTGCAACCGACCGGAAAGCCCCCCGCGAGACACAGGATGAGCTTGCAGTCGATGTCATAGGGTTCCGCGGCCCTGGCCAACGGAACCCGTGAGCTGGCCGCACCGAAGACCAGCGCAGCGACTGCGACGGTGGATAGGACGGGGTTCTGCTTCATCAGGCACTCTTGCTTGGCCGGGGTCCCGAGGCTCCATCTCGTATCCTATCGCGATATTGAATTTTCAATCAATTCTTAAATATGACGAAGTTGTGATTTTGTGCACAATGGTCGCCTTGGGCGCCCAGCCGCGGCTGCTTTTTCTCTTCGCGAAGAGGCTGCAGCTCACTGCGCTCCCGCCGAAGCGCATCATCCACTTTGGCAAGCGTCTCAGGCAAGAGATCTCCGAGTGGCTCGGCATCAGCTGCTTGGATCGCGGCGATCTTGACCGGCCAAATGCGCGATGGCGGCACCCCGTGCTGGACTCTCTGTTATGCACAGCAACCGGCGGCGAGGTAACATCGGTGAGCCCAACACCCGCGCAGCACCGCGACGTTTCAGCCCTTCGGGCGGCGATCACGAGGGGGGACATCATCGTCGGCGAATGGCAGAGGTGTCGCAATCCGAACCTTCTCGAAGATCAGCGATAATCGCCAGCGTCACCGTCGGCCGCGCGCTGCGCTACGCCGAAGGCTCCGCACGCGGCCTCCTATACCACCACCGGGGACACAGCCGGGCGCCGGCAACCCGACCGCCACGGCTGCGGGGCCGGGGCCGGGGCCGGGGCCGGAATTGAGCAGCTTTTCTGGTGGGTAATGCCAAGGCACCTCTGGATCGGGCAACGCCGCAACCCCATAGTCATTCTGACGGACTGCATGAAAAGCTAAGGTATATCCGGCTATGTTCGCTTGCGGCCTTCTCCATTTTATAGCGACGAGATTTCATGAAACGGCAGACCAGACCCTTCACCGTGGAAGTCAAACGCGCCAAGCGGTCCGGCAAGCCGGCCTCGATCTGGAGCGAGACTCCGTCGGTCGGTGCCATGCAGGAGGAAGCGGCGGCTGCGCCATCCAAGTCGCACGTGCGACACCGTCGCGACGGGCTCGACATGGCTGGATCGACGATGAGCGTGGCTTCGTCACCGGACATCGCCCCCCGCATCCTGCAGGACAAGACGCCAGGCTGGGCGCCGCAGGCGGCCGAGATCGTTAGGCCAAAGCGCGGTCGTCCGCCGAAACTGCGTCCGGAGCAGCTGGCGGACGACGAGCAGCCAGCGCGGGCTGCACCAGCAAAGGAGGCGACGCCTCCTGTCGCCGCGGCGATTGCCGAGGTTCGCGAGAGCGAGGCTGTGATCCGATCGGTCACTGAGGTCGATCGTTCGATTGACGTCAGTGACGATGTTCCGACCATGCAAACGCAGCAGCGCCGATCCCGCCGAGGGACAACAGGACATATCGGCGAACGCTGGAAACGCCATTTGCCGCGCTGGAAACGATAGGCAGCAGCAGCACGCGGTGATCGTAGCAGGATAGCTGCACGCACGAAGAGACGCGTTGAACGCCGCCCCGTCCTATGAACACGGGAAAATCGCCAGCAGGGAGGGTTCCGGCTGTCCGTAAGTGTGTGAGAGCTGCCAAGAGCCAATCGAAGGCGGCTAATCGCTTTGGCTCGATGCCGCCCGCTTGTTTTTTCGAGAGCTATTTGAATTTCGATAAGAGGAATCTTTTCGGGTTTGGTTTTTGAGTGACAGAAGTGTCATCCCTTGTTTTCCAGACGATTGATCGTCGGGCGCATCCAAACCAGGCCTCGATGCCATCTTCCCGCCCGCCGTTTTCGTTGAAAATGGCATGAACGGAACGAGAGCCTTCAGCCCCGCAGTCTCGCCGAGCCAACGCGCGAGTCTCTTCGTTTCCGTGAAGAACGGCAGCACCTTTTCGCTCAGCGTCAGGACGAGGCCGAGATGCAGGCCGCGGCCGCTCGCCCGGATCTTCGTCACGATATAGCCGCAGCGCTCGAGGTCGCGGAGATAGCGAGTGATCGAGCGGGTCGAGCGGCTGAGGATCGCCGCCAGTGTGCCCTTGGTCACCGCCGTCTGGCGCCCCTTCCCTGCCCTTGCACGGATCACCTGCAAGAGCGCTTTTGCCTGCGGCGTCAGCCGGTCGTCTCGCGCGGCGGTCGTCGCCATCGGATTGGCATATTGCCGGCTGTCATTGGGCTCCGGGCGATCCTGGCGGGGACGGGCCACCGGCGGCCGCGGTTTGCCGGGCGCGCTGTACATGCGCCGGGCCTCGGTCTCGCGGGGGTCCGTCGCGACGCCGATCTTCGCCGAACGACGCTGCGCCTCGGCCATTGAGATCCGGCCCTCGCGAAAGTCCCGCCAGATCTCCGCCTTGGCGGCAAAGCTTGGATGCGGCGTCAGGTTGCCCTGCCCTGCCTCCCCTCTGATGCTGTCGGAAGATCCATCGTCGATGACGGCCGCTTCCGGACGGTCGAAAAGATCACGGGTCTGCGGTCCCGGACGTGCCATCCGGGCAGCCAGGTTCGTTCGCCGGGCAAGGCCCGCACGGGAGTATTCGGTGGCCATGGTGCTTCCTTGCGCAAGGCAAAAAAATCCCGTGGCGGCAAACCGCTTTTCAGTTGACGATGTCGGTGAAAAAGCCTAGTTCAGAAACTGACCAAAGTTTGCTGAATAAGGCTCCGCGGCTCCCGCCTCGGGGCCTTTTCTTTTGCCTATGACGTCTCCGTTTCGAGGGGAATGATCGGCATCAGTTGGCGCGATCTCTAATCGCGGCAGCGTCAGCCGGGGTGATGGTGTTCGGATCCGTTCGAGCGATCAGGATGCTGATGACGTCCGACCGGCTGGCAAGTCCGAAGCGTTCCTTGATCTCGTCGAGGGCTGCGATTTCTCGCTCATGCAAGATTGTCTCCGTCGACCGGATGCCGAGGGCTCTGCGACGAGCGCGGGTTTTTGCAAGACGGGAGATATTGTTCGACACGGCAAGAATCACGGAATGGTTGCAACTAGGGGCAATACTACGCGACTTGTCCGATTCGCACCATGCCGATTTTGAAATTTGAACCAAGTGTCGGACTTGCGTCCGAATCGACATGATGCTCATGCGGCCATTTTCGACAGCCCTCCCCCATCCGGCCTCGGAACACGGCACATCGTCAGCCAGCGCGATACCGGTTGCACGCGATGTCGATACAGATGCCCGGAACCGCTCGAAGGCGGTCAGCTCCCGACGCTCCGAGGTGTATTCGCAGGTCGCTTGAACTTTTAGGGTGGGCATGGTGCGTTCCTTGCGCGAGACAAAAAAATTCCTTGGCGGCAAACCGCGTTTTTTGTGACGGTGTCAGCAAAGGAAGCTAATTCTGAGGGTAGCAACACCTTCTCAGAACAAGGTCTCTGCGGCTCCCGCTTGGGGCCATTTCTTTTGCCGTGCACGTCTCCTTCGTTCGTCTCAGCGAGGTGACTTCGTGATCCAACGGCGATGGACACCGGAGGCTTTCCTGTTCATGCGCAAGGGGTCAATCGTCCCACCCTGCTCGCTGCCAAGCGATCCGCCTGAAAGCGAAGTCCCGCCGCCTCGGCTTGCTCAAACCCTCACCGGCCCGAAGGCCGAAGATTTCGTTTCAGCTCGCCTAGGCATAGTCACGCCCATTGAAGCCGATCCTGCCCGAAGCTGGACACGACTCGCCTCA
The DNA here is from genome assembly GCF_010500815.1 of Jiella pacifica. GTDB lineage: Bacteria > Pseudomonadota > Alphaproteobacteria > Rhizobiales > Rhizobiaceae > Jiella > Jiella pacifica. The sequence goes on along the minus strand of NZ_JAAAMG010000020.1, from coordinate 89,965 downwards.
GTCCGTGCTAAAACCTAGCGGTATCGCGAAGCTGACGCTATAGACGTCTTTAACGAAGTTTTTCCGTCAGGAGACGTCTTGACCGCAAGTGCCGAAAATTCTGCGGAAGCCCAAGACGCCGCAAGCGTCATCGCCCGCCATTCCGACATTCTGTCGCGGCAGCTCCATGCCATGCGCCAGAGCCTGTTTCCGCCTGAAGCGCGTAAATCATTGCGCAATTTCACCAGCCGGGAAGTCGCCGATCTTCTGAACATCGGGGAATCGACGGTTCGGCAATTGGCGATTGATGGTGAAGCGGTGACGCCGACCCAGCTCGACAATGGGCGCAAGCTATACACCCTGCAGCAGATAAACGAGTTGCGACGCCACCTTGCCGACAAGCGGCCGAACCAGGCCCACAAATTCCTGCCGGGCCGACGCAAGGGTGACCATCTTCAGGTTTTGGCGGTCGCGAATTTCAAGGGCGGATCGGCAAAAACCACGACCTCGATCCATCTCGCCCATTATCTCGCCTTCCAAGGGCTTCGCGTCCTTGTCGTCGATCTCGATCCCCAGGCCTCGCTGACGTCCATGTTCGGCATTCAACCAGAATTCGACGTCCCGGCTGACAAGACGCTCTATCCGGTGATCCGCTATGAGGACACGGTAGATCTGCGCGAGGTGATCACCGAGACCTATTTTCCCGGCCTCGATCTCGTGCCCGGCAATCTGGAACTGATGGAGTTTGAGCACGACACGCCCCGCGCCATCGTCGAGGGACGCTCACGCGGCGACCAGATGTTCTTCCGCCGGCTGAAGGCGGCGTTGCGATCGGTCGACGATCGCTATGACATGGTGCTGATCGACGCCCCGCCCCAGCTCGGCTATCTAACGCTCTCAGCGCTCTACGCCTCGACCAGCATCATTGTGACCATTCATCCCGCCATGCTGGACGTGGCCTCCATGAACCAGTTCCTGGCCATGACCAGCGATCTCCTCGCGGTCATCGAGGGCGCGGGCGGCACAATCCGGCAAGATTTCTTCCGCTATCTCCTCACACGGCACAATCCGCATGATCTGCCGCAGGTCAATGTGGCCACGCTGCTGAGAACCTTGTTTAGCGAGCATGTCTGTGTGACACCGGTTCTGGAAACCACCGCGATCGCCAATGCCGGGCTCGAAAAGAAATCGCTTTACGAGATCGAACGCGGCACGATGAATCGCGATACCCTGCGACGCGCACTGGATGCGGTCGACGCGGCGAATGGCGAGATTTTCGGTCTCATCAAACAGGCATGGGGGCGATCATGAGCAAGGCGAGCGAACGTGCCCAACGAATGAAGGCGATGTTCAGCGAAGCGCCTTCGAACTCCACGGAAGCGGCGCAACCACCGGCCCGCAGTGCTCCGGCGGGCGCCGTACGCTCGCTTGAGTCCTCTCTGTCGCGTATCGAAGAGGAAAATGAGGCGCTGCGCAAGCGGATCGTCGACGAGCAGCATGTGATCGACCTCGATCCGCAAATGATCGAGGCTTCCTTCGTGCAGGATCGTCTTGTGGCGATCGAGTCGGACACCGGGTTCCGCGAACTGATGGAGAGCATTCGCGATCACGGCCAGCAGGTGCCGATCCTTGTCAGGGCTCACCCGAAAAAGGGCGGGCGTTACCAGATTGCCTATGGGCATCGGCGCTGGACGGCTTGTGCCCATCTCGGCCGCCCGGTCCGGGCCATCGTCACCGAGCTGAGCGATGAGCAGATGGTGGTCGCGCTCGGCAAGGAAAATACCGAGCGCAAGGATCTCTCCTTCATCGAACAGGCCCTGTTCGCTCAGGAACTCAAGCGGCGTAGCTACAAGCGCGAGACGATCGCGGCGGCGCTCTCGCTTCCTCCCACCAATGTTTCGAAACTCACCACACTGGCCGAGGCCGTCCCGCGTGAAATCATCGAGGCGATCGGCCCGGCGCCAAAGGTCGGACGGCCGCGCTGGGAAGTTTTGGCGCGGGTGATCGAGCAGTCTGGAGCGCCATCGGCCTTTGCAAGCATGACCGCTCTGATCGAAGCACCGGACTGGGCCAATCTTGACAGCAATAGCCGCTTTGCGCGCTTCTTCAAGAATTATGCGGCGACGCCTCGCGTTCCCGGGGCGTGCGTTTTCAAGGGGCAGGGAATCACTGTCCTACAAAGCGGCTCGGCTTCTTCCGCGACGTTTCAGATCAGCGATAGCGACACGACCGGCCTCGTGGATCATCTGCGCGATACACTTCCTAGCCTCATCGAGGCCTATCTTCGGCAAATCCGAGAGAAGAGAGGGAGCTGAGCGAGAAAAGAGTTAGCGTTCTTTGTGGGTCCGTTCGGAAGCATGGCGCTCTTTGGACACGTCGGCCGCTAGTTCGTGAAAAGGTGGCAGCTGCCACTTTTTAGCTGGTGGCAGCTGCCACCCGGCAAGTCGAAGACGACGGTCTGGCGCTGGCAGGAGCGTTTTATGGGCGAAGGCGTCGAGGGGCTGTTGCGCGACAAGACCCGTCCGTCCGGCACGCCGCCGGTTCCCGATGAAACGGTGAAGGAAGTCGTTCGCCTGACCCACGAGGCCCCGCCGCACGAAGCGACGCATTGGACGGCGCAAGCGATGGCCAAGACGGTCGGGTTGGCGGTCTCGACCATTCAGACAATCTGGAAGGCGCACGGCCTTGCGCCGCACAGATGGCGGACCTTCAAGCTCTCCAACGATCCGGCCTTCGTCGAGAAGCTTCGCGACGTCGTCGGGCTCTATGTCGACCCGCCGGCACACGCCGTGGTTCTCAGCGTCGACGAGAAGAGCCAGATCCAGGCGCTCGACCGTACCCAGCCTGGATTACCCATGAAGACCGGCCGCGGCGCGACGATGACGCATGACTACAAGCGGCATGGAACGACGACGCTGTTTGCCGCCCTCAATATTCTCGACGGGACCGTCATCGGTCGGAACATGCAGCGCCATCGCCATCAGGAGTTCATTCGCTTCCTGAAGGAACTCGAGCGCCAGGTCCCGGCGGGAAAGACCGTCCACGCTATCGTCGACAATTATGCCGCCCACAAGCACCCGAAGGTTCGCGAGTGGTTGGCCCGACATCCGCGCTGGACCTTCCACTTCACGCCTACCTCGTCCTCATGGCTCAACGCGGTCGAGGGCTTCTTCGCCAAGCTGAGCCGGAGACGACTGAGACGCGGCGTCTTTCGCTCGCTCGCCGAGCTTCAGAACGCCATCAACCGCTTCCTTGCCGAATACAACGCCAACAATCCCAAGGCAGAAGAATTCCGCGAGGTTGGCGCGTTCGCTCCGGCTGGAGACGGCCGAACGGACGAGCCTGCGGATGTCGAGGACCAGTGTCACCTAAATGGCGGACACCGCGGCGAAGGCAAGGAGCCTGACGATCGCCGTCCGGAACTCCTCGGACGTCTCGTTTGCGGACCTCTCGGCAGCCGTAGTGCCTGGGAAATTATCCACGTGATCGATCGCGCTCATGCGTGCACCTCTTCGGATCCCTGTCTGACCGACGCGACGTCCCGGCTGACCGCACCGCCCGCCTTCGGCAAGCGCCATCCCTTCACCAGCGCGAACACGGCCGGGATGACGACGAGCGTCAGGACGGTCGAAGAAGCCATGCCGCCGATCATCGGCACCGCGATCCTCTGCATCACCTCCGAGCCTGAACCATGGCTCCACAGGATCGGCAGGAGCCCCGCGGTAATGGCCACCACGGTCATCATCTTCGGCCTGACTCGCTCAACGGCGCCGATCATGATGGCGTCCCGCAAGGATTCACGGTCGAAGGCCCTGCCCTCGGCCTCGCACCGTGCGCGGACCTCCGCGACGGCGTGCTGGAGGTAGATCAGCATGATCACGCCTGTCTCGGCCGCGACGCCCGAAAGGGCAATGAAACCCACTGCCACGGCGACCGACATGTTGAAGCCGAGCCACCACATCAACCAGACGCCGCCGACCACCGCGAACGGCAGGGACAGCATGACGATCAGCGTCTCCGTCATGGACCGGAAGTTCAGGTAGAGCAGGAGGAAGATCAGGAGCAGCGTGACGGGAACGACGACCTTCAGCCTAGCCTCCGCTCGCTGGAGGTACTCGAATTGCCCGCTCCAGGCGACATAGGTGCCGCGCGGAAACGTCACTCCCTTGGCCACCGCCTCCTGCGCCTCCGCGACGTAGCCGCCGAGGTCCCGCCCGGCGATGTCGACGAAGACGTAGATCGCGAGCTGGCCGTTCTCGGTCCTGATCGAGGTCGCCCCACGCGTCAGCTCGACCTTGGCGACCTCGCCGAGCGGAACCGCGCCTCCGCCGGGCAGCGCGATCTGCACGTCCCTCGCGACGGCGTCGGGGTCGGAGCGCAGGTCCCGCGGATAGCGGATCACGACGCCGTACCGCTCGCGTCCCTCCACGGTCGTCGTCACCGTCTCAGCGCCGAGCGCCATCCCGATCGTCTCCTGCACCGCACCGACGGACAGCCCGTAGCGACCGAGCGCCTGCCGGTCGGGAACGATGTCCAGGAAATAACCTCCGACCACCCGCTCGGCGTAGGCGCTGGACGTTCCCGGCACGTCCTTCAGCACGCGCTCGATGTCCCTCGCCGCCGCTTCCATTTCGGTGAGATCCGTGCCGAACACCTTCACGCCGACGGGAGTCCGGATGCCCGTCGAGAGCATGTCGATGCGGGCGCGGATCGGCATCGTCCAGGCGTTCGAAACGCCGGGGAACTGGAGGGCCTTGTCCATCTCGGCCTTGAGGCTGTCGACTGTGACGCCCGGCCGCCATTCCTCCTCCGGCTTCAGGTTGATCAGCGTCTCGAACATCTCCGTCGGGGCGGGATCGGTGGCGGTCTGCGCCCTGCCGGCCTTGCCGTAGACCGAGGCGACCTCGGGAAACGACTTGATGATGCGGTCCTGCGTCTGGAGAAGCTCGGCGGCCTTGGTCACCGACAGCCCCGGGAGCGTCGTCGGCATGTACATCAGCGTCCCCTCGTTGAGGTTCGGCATGAACTCGGACCCGATCTGCCGGGCCGGCCAGACCGTCACGCCGAGCGCGACCACGGCAAGGAGGATGGTCAGGGTCTTCGCCCGCAGGACGCCGCGTATGACTGGGCGATAGACCCAGATCAAGAAGCGGTTCACGGGATTGCGGTGCTCGGGCACGATGCGCCCGCGCACGAAGAGGACCATCAGCGCCGGAACCAGGGTCACCGACAGGATCGCCGCCGCCGCCATGGCGAAGGTCTTGGTGAAGGCCAGCGGCCCGAACAGGCGCCCCTCCTGCGACTCCAGCGTGAAGATCGGCAGGAAAGAGACCGTGATCACGAGGAGGCTGAAGAACAGCGCGGGCCCAACCTCGCTCGCAGCATCAACCAGGACCTCCACCCGCGGCTTGCCGGGCGACGCCCGCTCCAGATGCTTGTGGGCGTTCTCGATCATGACGATGGCGGCGTCGATCATCGCGCCGACGGCGATGGCGATGCCGCCGAGACTCATGATGTTGGAGCCGAGCCCCATCAGCTTCATTGCGCCGAAGGCCATCAGGATCCCGACGGGCAGCATGAGGATGGCGACGAGCGCGCTCCTGAGGTGGAGGAGGAACACCACGCAAACGAGCGCGACGATGAGGCTCTCCTCGAGGAGCGTGCCCTTCAGAGTCTCGATGGCCCGCTCGATGAGCTGCGAGCGGTCGTAGACGGGCAGGATCTCGGTTCCAGCCGGAAGGCTCGGCAGGATGGCCGCGAGCTTCGCCTTCACGTCGCCGATCACGTCGAGGGCGTTGGCCCCGTAGCGTTGCATGACGATGCCGCTCGCGACCTCGCCGTCCCCGTTCAGCTCCGTGATGCCCCGGCGCTCGTCGGGCGTGGTCTCGACCCGGGCGACGTCGCCGAGCCGCAGCGGCACGCCGCCGGAACTCATGAGGACGACGTCCTCGAGGTCCTTCACGCCTTTGAGGTAGCCTCGGCCGCGGATCATGAACTCTGTCTCGGCCATCTCTATCGTCCGGCCGCCGACGTTCATGTTGCTGGCCGCGACGGCCTGCCGGATCATATCCAGGCTGACGCCCTGCGCCCGCATGCGGTTGGGATCGACCACGATCGCGTACTGCTTCACGAAGCCGCCGACGCTCGCGACCTCGGCGACGCCGTCCGCGTCCGAGGCGGCGAAGCGCACGACCCAGTCCTGCATGGACCGAAGCTCGGCGAGCGTCTTGTCCTTGGCGACCAGGGCATACTGGTAGACCCAGCCGACGCCCGTCGCATCCGGCCCGAGGGTCGGGGTCACGCCGGCAGGAAGGCGACGCCCCGCCGCGTTCAGGAACTCGAGGACGCGGCTTCGGGCGAAGTAGGGATCGGTGCCGTCCTCGAACACGACGTAGACGAAGGACACGCCGAAGAAGGAGAAGCCGCGCACGACCTTGGACCTGGGCACCGTCAGCATCGCGGTCGTCAGCGGATAAGTGACCTGGTCCTCGACGACCTGCGGCGCTTGGCCGGGAAACTCGGTGTAGACGATCACCTGGATGTCGGAGAGGTCGGGGATCGCATCGAGCGGCAGCGTCTTCAGGGCGTAGAGGCCGCCCGCGACGGCAAAGAGCGTGCCGACGAGGACTAGGACTAGATTCCTCGTCGACCATGCGATCATGCGGGCGATCACGGCCGTGCCTCGGCCATCGGAGCCTGCTCGGGCATCTTGTGATCGAGGGCGGACAGGGCCGCCTTGATGTTGCTCTCGGCGTCGATCAAAAAGTTCGCGCCGACGACGACGCGGTCGCCCTCCTCCACGCCCTTCGCGATCGCGGTCATGTCCGTCCCCCGGACACCCACCTCCACGGGCCGCGGCTCGAAGCGGCCTCCGCCGCGATCGAGAATGACGACCTGCCGCGACCCCGTGTCGAGGACGGCGTCGTTCGGGACCGCGACTACGGCCTCGCCCGTCCCGGTGTCGATGCCGACGTCGGCATACATGTCCGGCAGCAGGAGTCCGTCGGGGTTGGTGACCTCGATGCGCATCTTCACCGTCCGTGTCTCGGGCGAGACCTGCGGGTAAACGAGGTCGACGCGGCCGTCGAACGTCCGGCCGGGCAACCCCCGAAACGCCGCTGTCACGGTGCTGCCGAGCCGGACCGAACCGACCTCGCGTTCCGGCACGTCCGCGACGACCCAGACCCGCGAGACGTCGGCGAGGCGGAATAGGACATCTCCCGCCTCCGTCATCATGCCGTCGACGGCGGCACGCTCCAGGACGAGCCCGTCACGCGGCGCCGTCCAGGTCATGGACTGCGGCACCTTGCCCGTCCGCTCCATCTCGGTGATGGCTTCCTCGGGAACGCCGAGGTTGCGGAGCTTCAGGCCGGCTCCGCCCGATCTCGCCGCGCCGCCGCTCTTCAGCTCAATGACGTACTGCGCGCCGGCGGCCGCCATTTCGGGGGAATAGAGCCGAACAAGCGGCTGCCCCTTGCTGACGGCCGATCCCGTGGTGACGTCGGCGACCTCCTCGACGAAGGCGTCGGCACGCGTCGCGACGACGGACACCATGCGCTCGTCGAGCTTCACCACGCCGGGCACCCGCAACGGGCGGCCGACGACCTGCCGGGACACCTGCTCCGAACGGAAACCCGTCCTCTGTAGCCGCCCCGGGGAGATCGTGACGACGCCCTCCTCCTCTTCCGGCCCCTCGTAGACCGGGATGTAGTCCATCCCCATCGAGTCCCTCTTCGGCACCGGCGAGGTGTCGGGCAGGCCCATCGGGTTCCGGTAGTAGCGGACCTTCCTGTCCCCGGTCGCGCCGTCCACCATGGCAGGCGTCGGTGCCGCCGCGACCGCCGCCGACGCCGGACCCGCCCCGTCCTCGTGGACGGGAACGAACTCCCGCCCGTCGTCGGTTGTCTTCGGCTTAGCGGAATAGCTCGGTGTCCCGTCGGGGTCGCGCCAGTAGAGGATGGGCAAGGAGGTGGGGGCGGCCTTCGGGCCTACCGGCATCTCCCCTACGATCGCCCGCTCGAGACGAACGGGCGCGGCGCCGGGCGATCCGAGCATCTCCTCGAGCCGGGCAACCGTCACTCCGGCCTGCCCCGCCCAATAGCCTCCCGCCCCCGCCGCCACGACGGCGACGAGGGTGAGGCCGCCAAGGACCGTCCGCATCACTCGGTCGCCTGGAGGACGACCTCGTTCTTCAATGTGCCTTCCTCGCCCTGGATCTTGGCCCCGAGCGAGATCCGCCAGCCGCCTTCCATAACTAGGGCGACCTTGAAGCGGTAGACGCCGGGTTCGTCCGAAGGAACCGCCTCGATGGGCGTCGTCATCGTCTCCATGCCGTCGGGCGCCATGTCGGCACGCGTCTCGAAGACGACGGCGTCGGGGACGGTTTTGCCCGTGCGCTTGTCAACGAGCCGGACGGCGACGACGGCGTCCTTCCCGGACTTCACCTTGGTCTCGACGAGCTGGAACTCGTAGTCCGTCATCGCCGCGAGCGCGGACGCCCCGAGCCCGAACGACACGAGGGTTGCGATCGCCGCCGCGGCGACGCGCATGTTTATCTTCTTCATGGTCTTCGATCCTGATCGACCCGTCCGCGGCTTCGCCTGCGGGAGGTGGGTCATGTGTCAAACGTCAGCATCGGCGCGGAAGGCTCCGCACCGTTCAAACGACGCCACGGCGTCGGCTGGGTCGATCAGGTCTTGGGAGGTCGCGGAGGCGGTTCGTGCCCGAGCGAGGCGAGGAGGTCGTCGAGGTCCGGCATTCCCTCATCCTGGCGGATGAGGTCCGAGATGACGCGGAGTTCAGCCGCTGCCGATGCGGGAACGCACTGCTGCATGCAGGTAGCCATCGTCGGGCACGCCGACTTGTCGCACGTGCTGGACAGGTCCGGCTTTTCCGGTGGACAACAGTCCATGTCGCCGCTGGAGGAGTCCGTGGACGTTCCGGTCATGGACATGCCGGCCATCTGCCCGGCATCCGGAACGCTGCCGCCCATGGCCATCGTCCCGCCGAACGGCACGGCGAGCAGTGCCAGCAGGATCATGGCGACGAGGCATCGCAGGACGGGCGGACGGTTCATCTCCCCAGACTGCCACATGACGCGGCGCGGGAACAGTGCGCACGAGCGGCAACTCGCCCGTTGGCGTCCTGCCGGGTTCATGTGCCGCAGGCTCCGGCTCACGGCGTGAGCGCTCCCGCCGGCGGCGGGACGTTCCTCGGCACCTGCGTCGACTTGAGGGAAACGGCCTTGTCCATCTCTTCGTGCTCGAACGCCGCCCGATACGTTCGGATGTCCTCGCGGTCCATGCCGAACTCGCGGGCCAGGCCTTCCCAACTTTGGGATACGGTCTCCGCCATCGACCCGAGGACCGCCGCCGCATCGTCTTCGGAAAGGTCGAAGAACGCGGCATGCCAGACAAGCGCCTCGATGCTGGCGTCGGGACCGGAGATCTCCGAGATGGCGGTCTTCAGCTCGCGATGGCGCTCGGGAGCGGGATTGACGTCGAACATGTGGGACAGGCGCCAGCGGCCCCTGCCGTCGTACAGGAAGCCGTGGTTCTTCAGGTGGTCGTCGACGTTCGAGACGAGGATCGTGAACCCGATCCGGCCGAAGAGTTCGGCGAGGTCCCGCGCGGGATCGTCGGAATGCTGGCGGATCGCCTCCGCGAGCTGCGTGTAGGTGCCGGATGTGGCGTCAGGCGCGTCCAGCATCGTCTGCGCCGAGATGTACGGAACGCGGCCCGCTCCCTGTCGATCGAACCGCCGGATGAGCGCGACGGGGAGGTCGCCGCTCGTGTCGAGGCGCGCGGGCGGCGCGTTCAGCCCGGTCAGTCGCGCGAGGTTGAGCGTCAGGACCTCGGCCTTCTCGACCGGATACGTGTCGTGGACCGACGTGAACTTGGCGATCAGCAGAGACCCGTCCGCGTCTATGACGGAGCATTTGGGTCGCGCACCGCCGAGGGCGCTGCCGATCTGGCGAAGGCGTTTCAATCCCGCGGCGGTCTGGGGATCCTGCTTCTCGAGGCTCTCGATGGACTGGCCGAGCTGGCCGAGTTCGAGGAGCGGCGGGATTTCGTGCCGCCCCGACGGGTGGGACGCCAAAAAATTTGACCCGTCCGCTTCCTCGCGGAACCGCAGGGCTCCCATCCGGCTGAAGTCGTCGACCGCAAGGAGGTAGTCGAACTCGTGGAGGGGACGCGTGTCCTCACGGTTCTCCCGGGCGTCGCGCCGGATGATGTTGCGTCCCCAGGAGTCGGGCGTCGTGTCCACCAGGGCGAGCGGAAGCGGGGAAACGTGGTTTCCCTCCTTTCGGAAGAAGCGCCTGTTGCGGTCGAGCGGCATCGACGGGACGATGGCGAACCCGCGCGGGCTCTCGATCCATTCGTCGTCGTACTGGAAGCTGCTGAACTCCCGGTTTCCCTGCGCGTCGAAGCTCAGGGTGCCGACCGTCAGCCCGCGGTCTCCGATGCAGACCTTGAGTGTCCTCGCCATCAGAATGCCTCGCCGATGGCATCGTCGTCCGACGGAGACACGGATCCGCTCGAAGACCCGCTGGACGCGACCTTCTTGCGCGGGGACCTCACACGCTTCGGCAGGCCCTGCTGCTCGAGCATCAGCCCCACGTCGTCAGCGCTCGCGTCGAGGAGCTGCGCCAGGCGCCGTCCCTCGCCGAGGACCACGAGGACCATTGCCAAGGTCGCAAGGGAAACGCCGGGATCGCCACTCTCGAGGCGCCTGATCGTCGGAAGCGACACCCCGGCACCCTCGGCGAGACGCCTCTGCGTGAACTGCCGACGTTTCCGGGCGGCGCTCACGTCCTCGCCGAGCTTCTTCAAGCCGTTCGCAGCCAATAGCGATGGGAGAGTAGGCTTGTTCATAACGCAACGCATCTATCACCCATGCGCTCCTTAAGCAATATCAACGTTTCTTTAGGAAGCCTCTAACCTTTGACCGGACGCCCGGTAAAGCTGCCCGGTGCCCGGTTCCGCGATCGATCAGGCCGCGATCTTCGCAGATGACCACGGATCTCGTTCTCGATTTTGACCCGAATGCGAACCCGGCTACCCGGTTGTAGGAACCGGTGAATCCGAGAGTGACGAGATCGGCATGTAAGTGCGTCAAAGGCCGGCGCTGCTTACGTGACTTTGACACCTCGGCCTTCAGCCAGCCCGCAAGCTTGTCGGCGAACCGGGTCGAGCTTACTGGCACGCATTGGCACCGAGAACTTTGGCTCGATCGTGCCAGCCTTTAGATACTTCTTGATGGTGTTCCGAGAGAGCCCGGTCAGCATGGCGATCTCATTCTCACGCGCTCGGGTAGCGCATTGCGTCAGACCCCTTATTCCACGCCGATTCACAATGGGCGACAGGAATCACCGACTTGCAATGGCAGGTGATCGGCTTCCGCTTGGCAGAACCTGGATCTCCTTCTCGGTGGCAACTGCCTGCGTTAGCCTCTAGTCGCTTGTGTTGATGCGTCTTGGAATTCCGCTTCGACGATGCCGACGAGATGGCGCCGTAGCGCAAGAGCTTGGCCTTGCAATCTTGAACGCAGTCAACGATGAGGAACAATCGTTCAGGCGTTCGTCTGGACTTGGTCGCCGGAGGTAGAATGACCAAGAGCTCGATCCAGCCGCCGATCTCCTCCGGTATCTCAGGCCTCGACGAAATCCTGCGCGGGGGGTTGCCGCCGTCCAACCTCTATATGCTCCAGGGCGCTCCTGGTGCCGGTAAGACGACCGCCGCCCTGCAGTTTTTGCGGGCCGGCGTCGCGGCAGGTGAGAAATGCATCTATGTCAGTCTGTCGCAGACGAAGACGGAACTGGAATCCATCGCCTTCTCGCACGGGTGGACGATGGACGGTATCAGGGTTGAGGAGCTATCGGCCTCCGACAGTGTCAACGGCACCTCGGACCAGACGATTTTCCAGACCGCTGAACTGCGGCTCGACGAAACGCGCCAGGCGATCGAGCGTGCCATTGATGAGCACAAACCGAGCCGTCTCGTTTATGATTCGCTTCTTGAGATCCGCCTCATCACCGGCGATACGCCACGCTTTCGACGCGAATTGATTGGCTTCAAGGCCTTTCTGGCGAAGCGCAACGTCGTTGCCATTTTGCTCGACACGCAGAATGGCGAGACGATGAACGGCGAGGAGGTGGAGGGCATTGCCCATGGCGTCATCCGCTTCCACAAGTCGCTAGAGGACTACGGCGGGGTGCGCCGGCGGATCGAAGTCAGCAAAATGCGAGGCGTGCCGATCGCCGACGGATTCCATGACATGGCGATCCGAGAAGGCCAGGGCGTCGTGGTCTTTCCGCGCATTATTCCCGGCGCGGTCGCCGAACAGACCAAGCCCGAGCTCATAAAGTCCGGCGTTGCGATGCTGGACAATATGTTTGGGGGCGGCCAGGAGGCCGGCACCATCACGCTCGTCATTGGACAGGCCGGAACGGGCAAATCAACGATGGCGTCGCTTTACGCCACTGCCGCGCTCGACCGGGGAGAAAGCGTGGCTCTGTTCCTCTTCGAGGAGCGGCTCGAGACGTTTTTTCGCAGGTCAGAGGGACTTGGGATGAACCTGCGCCCTTTCTACGAAAGCGGCAAGCTGATCATCCGTGATTTCAATCCGAACGACATCTCTCCTGGAGAATTTGCCCAGGTAGTGCAGGGTATTGTGTCGTCAGAGAAGTCGCGTGTTGTCGTCATCGATAGCTTTACGGGATACCTCAACTCCTTGCCGAATCGCGACAAGGCGGTGCGGGACATCCAATCGCTGCTGAAGTACCTGGCCCGGGCCGGGGTGCTGACAATGCTAATTGTCGCCCAGCACGGCCTGCTCGGGCAGAACGTTGCGATCGACGTCGATGTCAGCTTCCTTGGCGATACCGTTCTGCTCCTGCGCATTTCGGAGCACGATGGGCGGCTGCGGCGCAATATTACCGTCGTCAAGAAGCGGCATGGCCCGCACGACCTGGACGTCCATGAACTTTTTATCCAGAGTTCGGGCATCACTGTCGTGCCCTATAATCCGCTTCCGGAAGCGTGAGCGATCCAGAATTAGACGACGTTTCGGCGCTGGACCATGTACTGGTCCTAGCGCCCTATCGCAGCGACGCGATGTTTTTGAGCAAAATGCTCCGTGAGTATGACCTTCGAGTCGTCGTTACATCCGGAATTAGCGACTTAGTCGCCTGCCTTTCCGCAGCACCAGGTGTCCTTCTCCTGACGCACGAAGCGCTGACGCCGGCGGTACTGGACGCCATCGCAGCCCATCTTGCTGCCCAACAGGCTTGGTCCGAGATGCCGATCGTCGTCCTGCTCGATCGCGGCTCACCCGACGGCCGGATCAAGGCCGCGCTCAGCCATGCATGGCCGCGGTCGCGCCAGTTGTTCTACAAGCGACCAATCACGGCCGTCGAATTGGTCAGCGGTGTCCAATCGGCGCTCCTAGCCCGACTAAGGCAGCGCGACGTTCGTGATCACATCTTCCGCGAGATCGAATTGAGGCGCGAACTGAACCACCGCGTAAAGAACATCCTTGCCAGCGTGACATCGATTTTTGAAATGACCCGGCGCGGCGCTACGTCGATGGACGGGCTCGCAGAGGATTTTCGTGGCCGACTGGGTGCGCTGGACAAGGTGCACTCAGCTGTTTTTCGCGCCGACGGCGAGGTCGTGTCGATTGGGGAGATCGTCAGCCTCACCTTCGATCCCTATCGTCAAGTCGGTTTTGAGCGCATCGCAGCGGGCGGGCCTACGGTCACATTGAGCCGCGAGGCTGGAACGACTCTCGCCTTGTGCCTGCATGAGCTGTCGACGAATGCGATCAAGTACGGGGCTTTATCGCGACCCGAAGGGCAGGTGGCGTTTGAATGGTCAGTGACGGAAAGCGAGCCTAGGGAGTTGTCTATGACATGGCTCGAGAGTGGGGGGCCGCCTGTGGAGGAACCCTCGCGCGCCGGTTACGGGACGCGCTACCTGCGATCGGCGCTGAAGGGAATGCTGGGACGGGCCCCGAATATTACGTTCGACCGTGGCGGATTGCGGTGTGAGGCAGGGGGGCTCCTTTCACGAGTGGTAGGCAACCCGTGAAAGCGCAGTGCGTTGCCATCATATGAAACACGCCGTATCTGCAAGCTCTGGGCCTCTGCACATCCTCTACATCGAGGACAACCCATTGATCGTGTTCCATGTTGAGCAGATGATCGAGGATTTGGGGCATGTGTTCGTGGGTTCGCTTGCGAGCTTCGAAGCTCTCAAAGCCGAATATGACGGCATGACATTCGATGGCGCCCTGATAGATATCGATCTGACGGACGGGCGAACCGGCCCCTTGGCAGCGGAATGGCTGCACCATCGCGGCATTCCGTCGATGTTTCTGACCGGTCAGGCAGATGTCGCGTCTGGATATGGGCATGTTTCGCTCGGGACCCTAAGCAAACCTGTCGACATGGATAAACTTGCAGAGGCGTTGGAGCTGTTTCGCCGGAAGCCGGGCCCTGATCCTCATGGCTAGACGGAGCGTCTCCGAAATCGGAAACTTGCGCCAACCGTCCGCATCAGACATAGCCGCGGCACGTCTTCACCCGCCGCAGGCGCCGGTACTCTTCCAAGGCCTCATCGACCGTTGCGAAGAATTGCCGCATGACCCGGCCACCACTGCCGATCCGACCATATTCGCGCACCAAGCAATAGCCGCCGAACAGGGTCGGCTCGATCGCTAGGACGTAGAAGCGCGACATGCGCTGCTTCGGATCGACCCGGCAGAGGTAGAGCCGCGGCGGCAGGGAGGCGACCAATCTGTCCAGGAGGTTGAGCTGCGCCGTCATGGCTGCAGCCTCGCAATGGTCTGGTGACTGACGTTGAACGAGCGCGCGATCGACGTATGCGCTTCGCCGTTAGCCCGGCGTTCAAGGGCTTCGGCCTTTTGTGCTGCAGTCAGTTTTGGTCTTCGTCCCATCTTCACCCCGCGCGCCTTGGCGCGAGCGCGGCCCTCGGCCGTGCGCGTCTTGATCAGATCCCGCTCGACGTCGGCGAGACCGCCGAGCACGGCGAGCATGAGACGGCCGGTGCTGTCGTCGGTGTCGGCCCAAGGCTGAGCGAGTGACCGAAACCGCGCGCCGGCATCGACAATGCGCTTGACGATGGCGAACATGTCGAAGGTCGAACGGGCCAGGCGGTCGATGCGCGTCACCACCAGCTCGTCGCCAGGACCAAGGGTGGCGAGGAGCTTCATCAGCTCCTTGCGGTCGGCCTTCGCGCCGGAGACTTTTTCCCGGAAGACGGTGGTGCAGCCAGCGGCGTGCAGCTCCTCGAGCTGCGCCTCAAGGGTCTGCCCTACGGTCGAGACACGGGCATAGCCGAACGAGCGGGAAGGGGCGGTACTTTTGTCCATGATTTATGGACAGTGTAACCCATTGAGCGAGCTACGCAACCAAAACTGTCCATAATTCTTGAATTATGTACGGGGGCGAGCAAGATAAGCCCTGCGCCCATGATGCAGACGGTCGCGCCCGTAACGTCCCACCAGTCCGGAGGGTGCCCCTCGGCTAGCCATAGCCAGAGATGGAAGCGACGATGTAAACGCCGCCGTAGGCCGCATAGGTCCGCCCCGCCACCTCACTCTCAACGAGAGTCAACAGGTAGGCAAACAGCGTAAGCGACAATATTCCCGGCACTAGCCACACAGGCGACTTGTCGAGGCGAAGCCATGCCCAAAAGGCGAAGCATCCAGCAATTTCAGCGAGGGCAGGGCCCGCATAGGCAAAAAAGGTCAACATAGCTGACTTTTTCCCATGCGGCCTTATGTATGGCAATTCCTACACTCCGAAAGCACACAAATGCGAATTTACGACCCGTCGTTGTTTGTTGGGATTTCGCTCACGATAAGATCGTAGAGCTGTTGAGGACCAAACTCTGTCAGCGGCTTTCCGTTGACGAAAAAGGTTGGTGTTCTTTGGATTTTGGCAGCTTCCATATCCTTAACATCCTGCCGGAGTACTTCCGCGATCTCCGGCGACGCCGCATCTCTCTTGGCGCGGTCGATATCGAGGCCGGCGGCTCCGGCGATGTTCCACGCCTTGTCAAGATCGGGAGCACCGTGGACCGCCCATTCGGCCTGACGAGCTAGTAGGGCCTCCAGAACGGTTTCAAACATGTTTTGACGCCGGGCAGCTTCAACGATGCGGACCACCTCGTCCGAGCCCTCGTGAAGTGGGGTATAGCGCAAGACCAACTTAACATCGTCCGGGTGGGCGGCCAGGATCTGCTTCATGATCGGATAAAAGGCTCGGCACGCCTCGCAAGAGGGATCAAAGAACTCCACCACGGTTACCGGCGCGTCCGCCGTGCCGATAACGGGCGAATGAGAGCGGATGAGTTGGCTTCCCCCAGCCGCCGCGAGAGCTTCAGCGCTGCGCTGGCGCCCATACAGGACAGCAGACCCGGCGAACGCGGCAACCGCCAGAAGGGCGGTCGTGGATACGAGAGTTCGGCGGTTCATGGGCGATAAGGCCTGCGCGAAAGTAGGAGAAACGTAGCGATGAGCGCGAATGCCGCGAACGAGAGAAGCGGAAGCGGTAAACCGCTGAGGACTGTCATATCGGCGCTCGCACAAGAAGGCCCCTGTCTGCAAGGTTCGATCGCCTCCGGCATAACGCCGAGATAGATCAGGCCGTGGAAGCCGGCAATCAGACCTCCGATCACCGCGATAGGGAAGGCGTAGCGCCATATGCTTGTGTCGCCACGGAACGCCGCAATGGCCAGGATAACCGCCAGCGGGAACATGAAGGCTCGCTGGTGCCAACAAAGGTTGCAAGGCACTTGCCCCATCACCTCACCGACGAACAATGCCCCGAGTGTCGAGCCGAGCGCGATCAGCCATGCCGCGAACAACGCTAGCCATGAACCACTTGTCGTCGCTTCGGCCGGAACTTCCGCGCCGTCCGGTTTCTCCCCGGCTGCCGTCGACCCCACGCTTCCGGTCATCGCCGACGCTCTCGACGCATCGTCTCGATCATATTCAACAGCTGATTTTCCTTCCCTAGACTGATTGTGATGCTCGGTCTCTAGCGCGAGCCAGAATTCATTCCATGATCATCCAAGTGAGGTGGAGACTAAGGTAAACAGGGCGAAGCCGCCGAGAAAGGCCATAATCGAGATCTTGCTATCCTCTGCGCTCTCATGGGCTTCCGTAATCATGTCCTCCACGGCCGCCAGCACGAGCGGTGCAGCCGTGAAGACGATGGCGGCCATCTGCAGGGATTCGCTGCGGCCGCGCAGCAGGACATAGGCCAGCGTAGCAGCCAGAAGGACCGGCACCGCGAAGGACACGGAAAGTAAGAGGCGCCTGGTCCGCGGGACATTCTTCCCCTTGAAATTGACCATCGCGGCGAACCCTTCGGGGACGTCGGCCAGAAGCTGGCCGAGCGCCAAGACCAAGGCCAGGCTCGATGATGCAGCGGAGCCCGCCCCGATCAGCAGCCCGTCGCTGAAAAGGTCCATGCAGACGGCGAAATAGATCATCCACATGCCCGAGCCGCCGGCGCCCTGGACGCGGCCGACGACCCAGTCCACGGCCATGTAGAAGGCCCCGCCGAGCAGGAACGACACCGTGAGGCCCCAGCCCGGGACCTTGGAAATCGCCTCCGGCATGATCTCGACCGCGACGACCGCAATGACGATGCCGGCGGCCGCGTGCAGCGCCCAGCTCAGGGCACGCGGTGAGGTTCGGATGAACTCGGCCAGGAGGCCGCCTCCGAAATTGCCGAGCGCCGGCAGGAGCGCAAAGCCGAGAACTGCGAGCAAGCCGCTCATGCGCTTCTCCTCAGTAACACTTCTGATCGCCTGGGCGGCGGAAGAATGGTCAGTGCCTGTCGCTCTCCTCGCATCTTCTCACTCCTGCCGAATAACCGCGCGGTCGTGATCGATAGCATCAGCGAATTCGACCTCGAGCGTCGCATGGTCGATCTTGAAACGCTCTTGCAGCAAGCGCTTGATCCGATGCCTCAGCTCGTCGACTTTGGCGAGATCTCGCTCTTTGGTCGCGATATGGGCTTCCAAGGCGAGGCGCTCCTCATCGGGACGCCAAACATGGACGTGATGAATGTCCTCTACGCCGTCCACGCTCTTCACATCCCGGATCATCCCGTCGAAGTCGAAGTCCTTCGGGGCGCTTTCCATGAGTACACTGATGGTCTTGCGGATCTCGTGATAGCCGTGAATGAAGATGTAGACGGCGATCAGGGCGGTGATCAGCGGGTCAACCCACTTGATGTCGAAGAGAAGGATGAGAACGCCGCCGATGATCACGCCGACCGTCGCCATGGTGTCAGCGATCATGTGCAGGAAGGCGCTCTTCATGTTGAGGCTGCCCTGGTCCTTCGAGAGCACCCACACGGACAGGCCGTCCTCGACGGCGGCGATCGCGCCGACGATGATCATGACCCAGCCACCGACCTCCTGAGGGTTGAAGAACCGGTTGATGGCCTCGTAGAGCAGGTACAGCGCGATCACGAAGAGCGTCGTGAGGTTGATCAACGCCCCGACCGTCTCGGCACGCTTATAGCCGAAGGTGCGCCTCTCATCGGCCTTGCGTCTCGACAGACGCCAGGCGCCATAGGAGATCCCGAGGGTTGCGGCATCGCTGGCGTTGTGGGCCGCGTCTGCGAGCACGGAGAGGCTACCGGAGATCAGGCCGCCGACGATCTGCGCCACGGTGATGCCGACATTGAGCGCAACCGCGATTAGCAGGCGCTTGCCTCGGCCTTCGGCATTGTTTTCGGAGTGGTCGTGCATGGGCCTCATTCCGCTCGTGATCCGGGATGACAAATGGAAGGGACCTTGTTCAGCCCGGTTCCGATTTTGGGTAGGGGCGGACGTCCGAGCGGGCCAGGCGCAGGGCCGGACGTGCGGACTCATACTCGCTTAGAAATGACGGAGCTGAGACGTTTTGCCGCTCGATCTGGCCTAGCCAAGCGGCGAGAAGGAGAACCCCAGCCACGATATAGATCGTGCCGCAGATCACCCACATGATGATACCGGCAATTTGCTGATCCTCGAGCGGCGTCAGGCCCCATGCCAGGGGGCTGTCGCCATAGGCCAAATAGAGCGGTCTCGGCGTGAAGGTGAGGAGTGCACCGAGAAGGCCGGTGTGCATCATGGTCAAGAACGACAGCGCGGCCGTCTCGGCATATCCGGTCCCCCGCCTCCGGCCCGCATGGGCCAGCGCGTGCCAGAACAACAAGCCGCCCACCAGGAAGCTGAGGTGCATGGCGGCATGGACCGCCTCGTTTTCAAGAGCCGCCGCAATGGCGCCCGGAGCATGCCAGCCCCACAAGATAGCTCCTTCCAGGAGGAAGGCTGGAAGCGGCAGGGTCATCCAGGTCCAGAGCGTGCGAACCGGCCGGATCCGGAGCCACGCACCGACATGGCTGCGAAGCTGCCTCGGAACGCTCCAAAGCAGGATCACGGGCCGCCCGAGCCAGAGGAGGGGCGGAACGACAGCGGTCAGGACGATGTGCTGGGCCATATGCGCCGAGAACAGGATCTCGCCGAGCGCGTCGAGAGGCCAGACCATCGCGACAGAAAAGGCCGCCATGCCCGCCGTGAAGCTTGCAACCCCCGACGGGGCGATCCCGCGACCGGCCCCGGCCCGGCGCCACAGCTTTCCGACCCCAAGCGCATATCCGGCGACGATTGCTACAAAGCCAACCAAGACGATCGGATCCAACGTCCAGGCCGCCCACAGATCGGCGGGACCCTCCGGCGGATTGGCCGCATGCGCCTCGGCAAATCGTGGCGACAGCACCATGGCACCGAGAGCCACGATGCTGGTCGCAAGACGCTTGCCTAGTTTGGCCAGTGCCTGACCTTCGCCCGCGGGCCGCGTATCATTTAGCTGTGCCAGCGCAAGTCCTCCGCAATTCGCGTTGCCGCTCTCTATGGCTTTTCCTCAATGATCGCGGCCATCTGGTCGGCGGGAAGCGAGCCTGCATATTTGTCGCCGTTGATGAAGAAGGTGGGCGTCGCGTCGACGCCGAATTCCTGCTGCCCGCGCTCCTGCGTCTCGACGATCTGCTGTTGGAGCTCCTTATTGTTCAGGCAGGCGGTGAAGCTCTCCTGGGTGAAGCCAGCGAGCTTGGCGATGTTCAGGAGCGCGGCGGAGGCGTTCTCAGCCCGCGCCCACTGGTCCTGCTGGTCGAAGAGAACGTCGATCATCGCCGTGCGCTTCTCGTCGTCGCCCGTGCAGCGCGCCAGCATGAAGGCGGCAAGGGCGCGTGGATCGAAGGGGAACTCGCGGATGATCAGCTTCGCCTTGCCGGTGTCGATGTAGTCCTTCTTGATCACAGGATAGCTGCTCTCGTGGAAATTGGCGCAGTGGCCGCAGGTCATCGAGGCGTATTCCACGATCGTCACGGGCGCGTTCGGATCCCCGATCACGATATCCGGCAGCGGGCCCTCGGCCATGAGCTCGGCGACGTCCACAGACCCGGCGGGCTCCGGCGCCTCGACGCCTACGGCTGCCGATGACTCGGCCGTCTGTCCAGTTTGTGCTTCGGCTGCCGATTGTGCTGCCGCGCTCGTGGCTCCAATCGCCGAGCATCCGAGCAGGGCGAGAAGAAGAAGGCCTGGGCCGCGCCCTCTCAACTTGCAGGATGCTCGTGAGGGCACGACTATCTGACGACTGTGCTTGATGATCCCGATCACTGCTGATCTCCGTGGTTGAGGATGGGTGTTGGCTTCGGCAAACTAGGTCGCCGCCAGTCGGGTGAAAGCGACGAAACCGCCGAACAGAAGGGGCTGGTGAAGCAGGTAGATCGGCAGCGTTCGTTTCCCGATCCACACCAGTGCCCTGGTGAGGGCGCCTTCCGCAGGCTTCTGCGATGTATGTCCTGCCGTCTGCCTGGACAGGAAGAGGCGAGTGCAGCCCATCCCGGCGAGCGTGACGCCGAACCACGGGAACACGGGAACGAAGTCGTTCGCCATTGGCGGATTTGCGGCAAAGCCGATCCAGGCGAGGATTCGGGTGTCGAAGGTGGATGTCTCAAAGAAGAAGGGCGCCGCGAGCATCACCAGGGCGGCAAGCAAGATCAGCCCTGTCGGAAGCGGCAGGAAGGCAAGTCCGAGCACCGAGGCCAGCGCGATCGCATGGAGGATCCCGAAATAGATGAACCCTTCGGGGAACAGGACATAGGTGATGATCGAGATCGCGGCGGCGGCCGCGACGAGCTTGGCAAGACGTACAAGAAACTTGCGCCAGCGAACGTTGCTCTCGTGGGCCAGGACCAGGCTGACGCCGGCGAGAAACATGAAGGAGCCGGCAAGGGCGCGGGCGAAGATCGTGACCGGCCCGCTGAACATCACTGCGGGCGAGATGAAGCCGAAGAAGTTCAGGTCCCAGCCGAAATGGTAGAGGACGACGCCGATGATGGCCAAGCCGCGCCACACGTCGACGAAGACGTACCGTGCCGGAGAGGCGGGCTGGGTTTGCGCGACGCTTGTGCCCCTCGTAGCCGCCTTCGCGTCATCGAGGGTCGCCGACATCAGGTTTCCTCGCCCTTGGCCGGCGAAGAAAACGCCGCGCAGCTTGCGACCCAGCAGGCCTTTTTCTCGGCGGGATGGGCAGAGCGCACCGCGACTGAACGTCCCAAATTGAAGAGAGTCATCCCTGAGCTCCTTGCACAATATCTCGCGCGCCGATAGTTCCTCCAGCGACTAGAGGAGCAAGCAAAAAATGGCTAAACGTGGATATTCCATCGGCGAAGCCTCACAGCGCAGCGGCGTGAAGGTCACGACCATCAGGTTCTATGAGGGCATCGGACTGATCTCACCTCCGATCCGAACGGAGGGAAACCGTCGCCAGTACCGGGAAGAGGAGATCGAGCGTATCACCTTCATCCGGCATGCGCGCGAGCTCGGCTTCGAGATCGAGGACATCCGGGGCCTCTTGAGCATGGCCAAAAGGCCCAACGCCTCCTGCCAGGAGGCCGATCGGATCGCCCGTCATCACATGAAGGGCGTGGATCGCCGGATCAACCAGTTGAACCTGCTCCGCAAGGAGCTCCAGCGAATGATCGATGAATGCGGACACGGCCGGGTCTGTAACTGCCGCGTCATCCAGACGCTGGCCGACCACTCCCAGTGTCAGCACCACCTGACCGACGCTTGAGTCCGGCGCAGCCCCGGAATATCGCTTGCTCCTACAGCGGCTGGAGGAACTATCGGCCTCCTTCATGGATCTTCTCGATGGAAGGCGCTGATGAGACGAGCCCTGCACAATCTGGTGATTGGCATATATGCCTTCGTCTACGCCGTTCTTGGCCTCCTCCTCGGCGTCACGACCGGTTTCCTCACGCTGAAGCTTGTGGAGACCATCTTCGGCCTCGGCAACGCCTCTCCGGCCCTTCTTCAATTGGCCGTCGCGGGCTGGGCGATATTCCTCGCGGTGCTCGCGCCCGTCGCCTATCTCCGGTCGTCGGCAGGCGATCGTCTGTCCCAAAGCGGGACCTGATCCCGGAACAGGAAGTCTGAAGGGGCCGGCGCCGGTGAGCCGGCCTAAGCGGATCCCGCTAGGCCGGGCTTGCTGCAAGCTATGTCGAAATCGCCGTCGATTGATCGGGAATGACCACGATCGGTGTGCCGTCCGGGACACGGCCGTAAAGGTCGATGACGTCCTGGTTCAAAAGCCGGATACAGCCCGAGGACACGGCCCGTCCGATCGACCATGCCTGATTGGTCCCGTGAACGCGGTAGAGGGTGTCCCGCCCGTCCTGGAAGATGTAGAGCGCCCGAGCGCCCAGGGGATTGTCGAGGCTCGGCGGCATGCCCCCATTGGCGGCACTGTAAGGCGCCAGCTCGGGCTGCCGCTCGATCATCTCGGCAGGCGGAGTCCAGGTCGGCCATTTGCGCTTGTAGGCGATGACCGCACGTCCCGACCAGGAGAAGCCGTCGCGGCCGACGCCAATCCCGTAACGCATGGCTTTTCCGCCTTCCCTTACCAGATAGAGATATTTGGCGGGTGTGTCGACGACCAGCGTTCCGACGCGCTCCTGCGTCGGGTAGTCGACGACCTGCCGCCAGAGATGCGGCTCGAGCTTCCTGACGTTGACGGCCGGGATCGGAAAGCGTTCATTCGGCAGAGCCTGGTACATCGCAGGACGAATTGGCTCCGGTTCCGGTTCGGGAACGATGATGGGCGCCGGTGTCGGCGTGCCGACGCAGCCCGAGAGGGCGACGGTGGCCGCTCCGATCAGAAAGGCGCGGCGATGGACCTTGCTGCCGACGTGAGCGAGGCTGCCTTGGTGAGGTGAAGAAGCCGGCAACGGACGCATGTCGGTCCCGCTCCGCCGCTTTTTGAGATTGATCATGCTATTTCCTCGAAATGTAAGTCAGTGTGGAGCACGAGCGTGCTCGCCGGACCCGAAGCGCGCGTTTGCGGGCTCTGCGACAGGGCGCACCAGAAAGCGGTGGCTGCGGATGGGATGCTCTTTCGGCGAGGGCTCAGGCGCTCGGCTTTGTCGCCTTCAATCCTGAAGGCACAACGAGAGCCTCGCGTCAGACCGTCGCCCACCGCAGCAGAGGATTAGGCGGCCGATCGATACGGGCCGACGCTTGTCCCGATCCGTGGCTTTTCGGGGTAGGACGAGGAGACGAAACCGATCGGTGACAGCCGACGACGACGGGCGGGGAAGCCTGAACGGCGGCAAATTTGCAATGCAAGCTGTCGGATGGGAAGGCGTCGCTCGGTCCGGACGGTGACGGTATTCGGTCATCGGCTGCGTCGCCCGTCATGGCGAGGAGCGCCACGGCGCTTGGCTCCAGCATGAGCAGATCGTTGCAAGAGCCGGGGACGGGCTGGGCGAGGCTCACCGATCCGAGCAGGAGATTGGCCAGCAGCATGAGCCGAATGAAGCACTTCATCATCGAGGTCTTAGCAGCAGGGCCGTTGCCTTGCGCTTAAGACACGGACGAGATTGATTCATCTGGCTCGGAAAATGGGCGATGGCGCCGCCATCAAAGGTCCGCAGGCGCAGCGTCAAGGGCGCCCCGTCTGCGGCATGCCGTGATGGTGATCTTCGAGCGCTGCCCCGTCAGGCTTGATCATTGCCGCGACTTCAGCCGACGTACCGTTCGCGTAGAGGATTTCCAGACTGACCTGTTCACCCACGCGGAGCGCCAGTTTCCCAGGATCGATGGATAGAAAGACCCCTCCAGGCCGCATCAACAGTTCAGAATGGGCAGGGATCGAGAGGGTCTCTTGCACAACCACCCGCGCCTCGCCCTTTGTCTTGACCGTCTGGACGAACGTGATCTCCTCGAAGGCACTGCTGCGCATGTCAGTGATGCTGGTGCTTTGGTCTGTCCCATTCCAAATGACCAGGTAGCCCTCCAGCGACGGATCATCGGAGTTTGAAGAGATGATCAGATCCGCGTGCTCAACGACGACTTCGGCAGAACGTTGCGGTTCCTGCGTACCAGCGCTCAATCCGATGCTGCTCTGAGCGAGAAGAGTGGCAGTGGTTGCCAACAACGGGGCTATGCGGCCAAACATGTGCGGCTCCCTTACGCTGAGTTCAGGGGCGGTTCACGGTAACGGTCCGCGTCCGCTGCGGCGGTGCCTATGTGTTCAATTCCTGCAGCGTGTTGATGTAGGCCTCCGGGAAGAGGAGCGAACTTGGTGTGCGCAGGCCCATATATTGGGCGATGTCCCCCACGAAGGCACTGCAGTTGTAGAGCACTGCGTGCCAGACCGGCGAGCTCGCTTGGAGCTCGCGAATATAGTCGACCACGTCGTCATATTCGGCCTTCGACAGGTCGAGGCGGTAGCGCGCCGTCATGTACTGATCTTCAAGATCGCCGTCGCTCGGGCCAGTCTCAGAGGGAACGGGAATGATGTGCCCGAGCACGTAGGGAACGTCGCTTGTCGAAGCGGGGTGAAGGCCTGCAACCTCCCGTGTGAGAATGTCTCCCTTTGCGTTCCTTCTGCCGAACATCGCAAAGGTGTGACCATAGCTCTCGGCCGAGCGGGCACGAAATTCCAGATAATAGAGTTCCTGGACTGCTTCGCCCGAAGGGGTATCTGCCGTGGGGATAGGATTCGCTGCAGCTCTGTCGGTCTCGAGCGCCCCAGTCGATACGGTGGATACGGGCGGCGTATCGGTTGAACTGCCGGTAGACGCGCACCCCGCCGCAAAGGCGACCGCCACGCCTAGTAATGCGATCCTGATCAAATTTGTTATTCCTGTTTTCATTCTGTCTCTTGCATCCATGCAAGGGTTGCTGCCCCGGACCGCTAATTGATTGGACGCCACGTTTCTAACGTCCTTCCGGCGTCGTTAGGGCCGGTGGACGAAATTATTGCCGCCAACGTGCCCTAAATGGCCAAAAGACGCTCGATTTTCTGCCGCTGAACGTCCTTTGATTCGTGGCTGTCCAGGATTCCGAAGAAATCGCCTTTGCGGTCGAACAGGTAGACGCCGGCGGGATGATCGACGGTGTAGTTCCCGCTATCCAGTGGCACGATCGCCCGATAGGCCTTGAACACCTTGAAGGCTCGGTCGACCTCCTCCTCAGCACCCGTCAAGCCAACGATGCGCGGATCGAAGGATTGCAGATACTCGTTCAAACGCTCCGGCGTGTCACGCTTCGGATCGCCGGAGAGCAGCACCACTTGGAGGTCATCACCTTGCGGGCCTAAATCGTCGAGAAGCACTGACAACTCTCCTAGGGTCGTGGGACAAACGTCGGGGCAGTTGGTGAAGCCGAAGAACAGCGCCACTGGAGTGCCACGAAAGTCAGACCAAGTTCGACGCTGGCCTTCATCATCGACAAGCGTGAACTCGCCGCCGATGTCTGCCACGCCGGTTGAGCTAACGGGCGTGATCGGCCGCTGACTTGCGCTTTGTAGGAACATCAACCCCACAACCGAGCCAAGCCCTGTGAAGAGCACGACCACAGCACTCCAAAGGATCCAGCGAAAGACGGTAAAGCTCATGGTTGGTGCCCTCCATGAGCATCCGCTGCCGCTTCGGGGCGCACGCCGAAGCCCTCGACCATAAACTCGATCGGAACCTCTCCTGCCCGTTCGAAAACCAACGTGCCGGCAAAGGGCTTGCCCTTCTGGATCGGCTCCTTAATGCCTGTCAGCATCGCGTGTGTGCCGCCCGGCTCCAGGGTTACCGTCGCGCCGGCTGGGATGGTAAGGCCGTTCGTGAGTGGACGCATCTTCGCGACGCTGTCGACGATTACCGAGGTATGGAGTTCGAAGCCTTCCGATATCTCGGCCGAACCGCCAACTAGCCTGTCCGTCTCGGTTCCATTGTTGGTCACCGTCACGTAACCGGCGCCGGTACGCGCGCCGGATGGCGTCGTCCGGGACCAGGGATGATCAATGACGAGATCTCCCGTCTTGAATTCATGCGCAGCGGTGACGCCGGTGAGGGCGACGGATATGGCGAAGGCGATCGGCAATCTCATTCTGCAGTCGATCCTTTCGGTTGGGGGTAGCTGGCAAAGATTTCGGTTGAGCCATCCTTCAGGACAAGCAGAACATCATAGGGCTCGTCACTCTCGCCCATGCCGGGCGACCCCGCCGGCATACCCGGTACCGTCAAGCCGATCGCGTCGGGCCGCTCGGTGAGGAGGCGTGTGACGTCCCTGGCTGGAACGTGGCCTTCAAGGACGTAACCCTCAGCGAACCCGGTATGGCAGGAGGTCAGCTCTGGCGTCAGACCGGCCCCGGTCTTCTTCGCCCAGAGATCCGCCATGGCAAGGTTCTCGTTCGTGACTTCGAACCCGGCTTCTTCCAGATGCCGCACCCAGCCCAGGCAGCAGCCGCAGCCGGAGGTCGAGAACACCTCGACCTTCTCGCCCGCAGCCGCGAGTGCAGAGGTCGACAGCAGGCTTAGCGCGCCTGCCACAAGTAATTTTCGGTACACATCCATGGTATCTTCCTTCCTGTTGATTTCCTTTAGATTCAGCGTCGAACCGATCGCCAGTAGGCCGCGTAATCGGCCCCGAAGGCGTTTTCGAGAAACATCTCCTCGTCCCACACCTGGATCTCGCAAGCGAGCCAGAACGCCACCGTGCAAGCGACTATTACAGCGGACGGCAGAGCCAAGGCCAATCCCAGCGCCAGCATCAGCATGCCGAGAAACACGGGGTTCTGGGACATGCCGAACAGGCCGGTCGTGACCAGCGCATCCGGAGCCCTCTCCGGAACACCCACTCGCCACCGCCGCTCCATGTTCGACTGCGCGATCGCCGTCAGGAGCGATCCCAGGAGCGCTATCGCCAGCCCGGTGAGGCGAAGCGAAGCGGGGATATCGATCATCGGGCGCAGCACGGCCCATCCGAGACCGATCGCATAGCCGCCGGCGCCGAAGATCGCTCCGACGATGCTCAAGCGGAACAGTCGCTGGGCGGCTCGCTGGCGGGTGGAGCCGCCGAACCCATAAGCCTTGTGCCCGACCGCCGAGGAGGTTCGCCCGGTGGCGAGCATCAGCCAGAGGCAGGTGACCGCCAGGAGAACGAGAGGTCCGGAGCGAAGAAGGGCGGCGTCGGTCAACGGGCTCTCCAGCCCAGGAGCCGCATGGCGTTTGCCGTGACGAGGACGGTCGCGCCGGTGTCGGCGAGAATGGCGGGCCAGAGGCCGGTGATGCCGAGAAGCGTCGTGACCAGGAACACCGCCTTCAGCCCCAGTGCGATGGTGATGTTCTGACGGATGTTGCCCATCGTCGATCGCGACAGCGCGATCATATCCGGGATGTCTCGGACCCGAGCGTGCAGGACGGCCGCATCGGCGGTCTCCAGCGCCACGTCCGTTCCACCGCCCATGGCGATGCCGATGTCGGCGGCCGCGAGCGCTGGGGCGTCGTTGATGCCGTCGCCCACCTTTGCGACGAGATAGCCGCTCATCTGAAGATCGCGGACAATTTTTTGTTTGTCCTGCGGCAGGAGCTCTGCCCGCGCTTCGATCCCGAGGCCGGCTGCCACAG
Organism: Jiella pacifica; assembly: GCF_010500815.1. Taxonomy (GTDB): domain Bacteria; phylum Pseudomonadota; class Alphaproteobacteria; order Rhizobiales; family Rhizobiaceae; genus Jiella; species Jiella pacifica. The sequence goes on along the minus strand of NZ_JAAAMG010000020.1, from coordinate 61,992 downwards.
CTTCAGCGGTCCTGCGATTGTCGCCCGTCAGCATGAGCGTGCGGATCCCCGCCGCCTTCAACGCGGCGAGGCCCTCCCTTGCGTCGGGCCGCGGCTCGTCGCGCATGGCGATCAGCCCCGCGACCGCATTGCCGACCAGCAACACGGAAACCGTCTTGCCTTCGTGGTTGAGGGTGCCGATCGTGAGGTCCCGGTCTTGCAACGGAACACGCTTCGCGGCGGCCTGCGGAGAGCCAAGGAACACCCGCTCTCCGCCAACGGAGCCGGTGACGCCTTCTCCTGGGATAGCCTGTGCATCGAAGGCGGGCGGAACTGGGACCGAAGAGGTTTTGGCGAGATCGAGAATGGCCGAGGCCAGCGGATGGCTGGATCCTTGCTCCATGGCGGCCGCCAGCGAGATGACGTCGCGTGCAGACCGGCTGACCGGGATGACGTCGACCACCTTCGGCTTGCCCTCGGTGATCGTGCCCGTCTTGTCGAGCGCGACGGCGGTGACCTTGCCGAGGTTCTCCAGTACCGCGCCGCCCTTCATCAGGAGGCCGCGACGGGCGCCGGCGGACAGGCCGGCAGCGATGGCGGCAGGCGTCGAGATGACCAGGGCGCAGGGGCAGCCGATCAGCAGGATCGCCAAGGCCTTATAAACCCACTCGTTCCACGGCTCGCCAAACAGAAGCGGCGGAAGGACCGCCGTCAGCGCTGCAATGCCGATGACGCCGGGCGTGTAGAACCTCGAGAAGCGATCGATGAAGCGCTCGGTCGGGGCCTTCTTCTCCTGCGCCTCCTCGACCAGCCGCACCACGCGGGCGATGGTGTTGTCGGCCGCGGCCGCGGTAACCCTGACGCGCAGCACGCCGTCGGTGTTGATCGTGCCGGCGAAGACGGTGTCCCCGTTACCCTTGCGCTTGGGAACGCTCTCGCCCGTGACCGGCGCCTCGTCGATCTCGCTCGAGCCCTCGACAATGACACCATCGGCCGCGATCCGGTCGCCCGGGCGAGTCATGATGATGGAGCCGACGGCGAGCCCTTCAGCAGGAACCGACACCGTCCCGCCATCCTGTTCGAGCAGCGCCGTCTTGGGCACGAGGTCCGTCAGGCCCTGGATACTCTTACGCGCCCGGCCCGTGGCCACGCCCTCCAGCATCTCACCGACGAGAAAGAGGAGCACGACGGCCGCCGCCTCTTCCACGGCGCCGATAATCACGGCGCCAATGGCAGCGATCGTCATCAGCATCTCGATCGAGAACGGTGTCCCGAAACGCGCCGCGACAATTGCGCGCCGGGCGATCGGGATCAGTCCGACGGCGAGCGCCAGGAGAAAGGCCCAGCGCTCGATGGCAGGAAAGGCCAACCCAGCGAGATAGGCAACGGCCAGAGCCGCCCCACAAGCGAATGTCAGCAGCGCCTTCTGCATGCGCCACCAAGGCTTATCATCGGCATCATCATGGCTATGCGAGTGAAGACCATGGCCGTGACCATGCTCATGGCCGTGTTGGTGTTCGCCAGAGCAGTGATCATGCTTATGGTCGTGAGCGCTGTCTGTTATCGCAGACCGTTCACCTGAACCGGTGCCTGCGGCGGATGCGCCGTAGCCAAGATTTTTTACCTGCCGGACAAGCGCTTCGCCCGACATCGCCTCGCCATGGGTCACCGTCATCGTACCGGCTGCGACCGAGACCGCGACGTCCTCCACACCGGGCAGGCGTCGAACGGCCGTGTCGATTTTGGCCGCGCAGGAGGCGCAGTCCATGCCGCTGACGCGGTAGCGTGTTTGATGAAGCGCTGTTGTCATCGAAGGGGATCCCACATTCATGCCGGCATGCTACTTTCTCCAGCGACTGGAGGAGCAAGAGAAAATTCGCGCAAAAATGTCTGACAGTTGAAGCGTCGAAAGCGAGCGCGACTGGCGCTCAAGAACTGCAGCGGAGAGAGTTGCTCTTCAGTGCTAGCTCGGCGATAGAAGCTGGCTGGCAGGAACATCTGGAGTGATGTTGAAGAGAGGGCAGCAGAAATGTCGCATGTGATGGGCCTCTTACTGACAATCCCTGCCGTATTGGCGGCAACTGGATCGATCGCCGCGAGCCTTGCGCCGCATCGAGCGGTTTATGATCTTGTCCTGACGTCGAAATCGATGGATCTGCTGGACGGATCGGGCAGGATCGCGATCGAGCTTCGTCAGGGGACCTGCGGAACGTTCGATCTCGACTATCGCTTCGTTGCCCGGTTTGAGCGCGAAGACGCCACCGTTGTGACCGACCAGCAGACGGTGTCCACCGAGAATACCGTCGCGAACACCTTCACCTTCACCACCAAGACCTTTGTGGATGGCGCTCCGGCGTGGGTGATCCGGGGTCAGGCGACCAATTCAGGGTCCTCGACAAGGGTTGATCTGCAGGAGCCCGAGGTCCGCAGCATCCAGCTTCCGCTGTCGGTCTTTCCGTCTGCCCACACGCGGGAGCTGGTCGAGAAGGCGAAGGCGGGTGAGAGCATCGTTGAGACCAGGCTGTTTGACGGCGACAACGAGGCCGATAAGCTCCTGTCCACCACCGCCCTCATCACTCCGATCGAAGAAGATTCGCCTTCAGCGGAGCGCGTCGCTCGCGAGTTGCCTGAAGAGCTGAGAGGACTACAAGGCTGGAGAGTCAATGAGGCCTATTACAACAGCGACAGCGATCCCGAGGGGCTGCCGCTCTTCCAAACCACCTACACCCTCTTCGAGAACGGCATCTCCGGAGAAATCGCCTTCGACACGGGTGACTACGGCTTCGCAGGGACGCTGACCCAGCTCGATTTGCTTGCGGCACCGGACTGCCCGCGTCAATAGGCGACGATCGGTGGCGGTTGGGACGACCCTCAAACAAATACAAAGTTCAGCAGCAGCTTCACGTTCAAGGTCGCGATCACGACCGCGATGAATCCCGCTAGGCCGATGAGCCAAACCGGCGCAACATAAGGAAAGCGAGCAAGGTCATCCCGATCATCGGTCTCATTCCTGTTCCTGGGGCGAATGCGGATCAGCGAGCGCCGCATCCGGACGGCTGATCGGGACCGACGTCAGCGATGTCCTCCTGGCAAGCGCTTTCTTCCCAACCCGCTCGAGCAGCTTCCTGAAGGTGGGATGCATGCCGCCGTCGGCGTAGGCATGGGCCGAGAATGCAGCGCCATTCGCCAACAGTTGCTCCGCGGCTGCGAGATCAGTCTCGGTTCTGCCTGCGACAACTGGCTCTGCCGAATTGGCAGAAGGAGGGCATGCCGCCAGAGGGTCGCGCGGCTCTCCTCCCTGAAACTCGGTGTCAAAGACATAGCGGCCGCTGCAGTACGAGACTTTGGGTTGCTGTCGGCTCACCTCGAAGACGTCGTTTCCACGCTTCAGATCGGTCCAGAAGGCGAAATTCGGATCGTTACGGTTCTTCGCCAGGTTCTGCGGCGTCATTCGGAACGGAAACGCCTGAACCTGGAAGGCGATCTGGCCGCCCTGGAGCGCTTCGCGGGCAATCGCGTAGATCTCTGCAACGCCCTCGTCGGTCAGCGCGTAGCATCCCGATGACGAGCAGGCTCCGTGGACCATGAGCGCATCGCCCGTGTAGCCGAGAGCCGCCTCAAGCCGGTTTGGGTAACCGAAGTTGAACGACAGGTAGTATTGGGAATTTGGGTTCAGCATGCCGGCGTTAACATGATAGAAGCCCTCCGGCGCTTGGCGATCGCCGTCCTGTTTCTTCGGACCCAACTTCCCGGACCATCGGCACATCGGATAGACCTTCAAAAGCGCAAACTGGCCACTGCGGTCGCGTTTCCAGATCTCCAACTCGCTTTCCTGCTTGAAGATCCTGATCAGGATAGGCGCCGAGGGAGACATGGATTTCCGCGACATCTCGGCCATGAGCGCTGTGGGAATAGGCTGTGTCGCCTTGCTGTCTACCTCAAGAACGCTGGAGACGCATGCGCTCAGCACGAGGGCCAGCGCCCCGATCCCCGCCATCCTGATCGCTTGCAGCATTCTCTAAACCCGTGTCTGGTTCGCGCATCCCATTATTGCGCGATAAGGCTGTTCCGCCCAGCTTCGACATAGTGTGGTTAAGGAGACGTTGTCGCCAAACTGTGTCGAACAGCTTGCAAATCTGGATCAGCGCTCGGTCTCAACCGCTCGTCGGTGCGCTCCTGAGCAATCGGCGGTCGTGTGCCGTGCCATACAATCGCCTCCGAGCGCCCGTTAACCGCCGATTAGGGTTAACAGATAATGATGACCCGCATTCGGTGAGGGGGATCGGGGGACGTCATGGGAAACCACCGGAACAACAGACAGTTCGCGGCTTGAAGTTGCCAGTCCGCTCAATTGTTAAACGCGCTGTCTTGTTCGGCTTGATTTCGTGCGCTTCAGTTCTCATTCCGAGCGAGCAAGCGACGTTCCAGGAAAGAGCAGCGTCCGGACGCGGCGCGGCCGCTCTAGAGCAGCATTTAGAGAGGGTCGCCGCTTCCAAAGAAGCTGCAGGGGTTAGCCAGTCGCTCGACGGTTTAGGATCGGCAGGTAAAGAACGTTTAGAGGCTATTGACCGACATAAGATTAGCCCGGAAGCCGCATCTCTAACCATAACGGCAAGCGTTGCAGAAAGACCGCAGCGCCTGCCTCGAGTTTCGATGGTTGAAGCCAGTAGAACCTCCTCCGGGAAGGGAGGCCGTGTTCTCGTCGCCGCGGATCATAGCCGCTCAAGTTCTCTCAACTTAATACGGCGTCAAGGCATTCTGCGGCCGGCACTCGGGACCGGGGACGAGCAAGTACGCACGACGCTCGCCGGGCCAGAGTCGATCGAGGGTCGCGTCCGGACCGCCACGGTTTTTCGTTCAAGGTACTCCAATCTCCGATCACCCGAGGCTGGAGACGGAGAAATCAATGCGCAGTTGCCTTCCAGCTCTAGTGAACGTGCAGCAGATGCCGCCGGTAAGAAGGACGAGCTCCTGACGCTTGCCTATGCGCCCGCAGTCAGACCGGAGCTTTCGCCTTTCAATCATGTTCTCGGTGAGCCGAAGAGGAGCTTCGTGCCGCCGCTCGGGCCGGAAGACCACTCCTGGGCCGCAACGCCACTGCCGGCCTCCGCCTTCGCAAAAGATGAGCAGACGTGCCTTGCCAATGGCCTCTACTTCGAGGCGCGCGGCGAAGAAGAAAGGGGTCAGGCCGCGGTCGCGCAGGTCATCCTCAACCGTGTCCGCAATCCAGCCTACCCCGATACCATCTGCGGTGTCGTCTATCAGAATCAGAGTTGGAAGAACCGTTGCCAGTTCTCTTTCGCGTGTGATGACATCGCGGATCGCATCACTGATCGCCGCGCCTATGAGACAGCCGAGCTTATCGGCCATAAGGTCACCAACGGAGAGATCTGGCTTCCGAGCGTCGGTTCCGCCACCAATTACCATGCAACCTATGTCAGCCCGCGGTGGGCCCAGGCTATGAAGCGCGTCGACAAGATCGGACGCCATATTTTTTATCGGACGTTCGGCGGTGGCTGGGATTGAATGGCGGCGCTTCGTTCAGTTTTGTTATTCCACGGCCGCTCGCGAGACTCACCTTTCAGGATAGCGAGGCAAATCTAGGCTGGCTCAACTCTCAGAAGGGTAGCATCATATGACATCTCTTGGCCTTCGTGGTTTCGCAGCCGCGGCGGTGATGGCAGGAATGATTGCGCCGGTGATGGCGCAAGTGCCGGCACCCGCCCCGTCCTCATCGCCCTCCGAACAGCATGCGCCGGAGAGCGACGATGCCGTGGTGGCGACGGTCAATGGTCAGCCGATCATGAGATCCGAGGTCTTGGAAGTGATCAGCGGCTTGCCGCCACAGTACCAGCAGGTGCCGATCGAGGTGCTGATACCCGAGATGGCCCAACAGATCGCTGCCGTCCGGCTCGTTGCAGAGAAGGCTTATGAGGCCGGACTTCAGAGCGACCCAGAGGTGCAGGCGCGCATAAAAGAGTAGGAGCGCCGTGTTGTCGGGGACGTCTGGTTACAGCGCGAACTGGATCGTCGCATGAGCGACCAGGCATTCCAGGAGGCCTTCGAGGACTATCTCGCAAACAATCCACCACAGGAGCAGGTGAAGGCACGCCACATACTGGTGGAGAGCGAGGACAAGGCCAGAGAGCTTATCGAGCAGCTCACGAATGGAGCTGAGTTCGAGGATCTGGCCAACGCAAATACGACAGATCCGTCTGGAAAGCAGGTGGGCGGTGATCTCGGATGGTTTGCACAAGGGCAGATGGTGCCCGCCTTTGATGAGGCTGCGTTCGAATTAGACGCCGGGGAATTTACGATAGAGCCGGTCAAGACGCCGTTCGGATGGCATGTAATCTTGGTTGAGGAGAGGCGAATCCCTCCGCAGCCGACTTTGCAGGAGATAAAGTCGCAGCTTCATGAACAACTTGTTCAAACCCTTGTGCCGCAGATTATGGCCGAGGTGAAGCAAGGGGCGGACATTCAGATGATGGATGTGAAAGGCGAGATGCCGAGTTCTCGCGAGGCAGCACCGGCAGACCTGATTTTCGGCACCGTGGTCGATAAACCGGAATCGCAGCAATGATAGGCAGAGAAGGCGCAACCTCGCGCCGGGGTGCAGCCACGTCGTAGGACCGATCAGTTACCCCAGGAGACACTGGAAATTGAGGCGAAGGCTATGCTCATCGAAAATGGCGTCGTCTGTCGTGGGCTGATGCGGGATCCACGCGTTCACCGCACTACCACCACCTCGGCTCCGACGCTGACGCGGTCATAAAGGTCGATGACGTGGTCGTTGATCATGCGGATGCAGCCGTTCGAGACCGCCTTGCCGATCGATGACGGCTCGTTGGTCCCGTGAATCCGGTAGAAGGTATCCTGGCCGTTACGGTAGAGGTAAAGGGCCCGGGCGCCGAGCGGATTTCCCGGGCCGCCCTTCAAGCCGCCAGCGTATCTCGCGTACTTTCCCGGCTCGCGCTTGATCATGTTCGGGGTCGGCGTCCATCGCGGCCATTCAGCCTTGCGTCCGACAATGGCATCGCCGGAAAAGCGCAATCCCGCCCGGCCGACGCCGATCCCGTAGCGCCGGGCAAAGCCGCCTTCTTTCACCAGGTAAAGGAACCTTGCACCGGGGTCCACCACGATGGTGGCGGGTCGATAGCCGGAAAAGGGTACGCGCTGGGGCAGGAATTGCGGATCGAGCTGGAACTCGCCGTGCGCGCCGGCCTCGGTGGCGAGGACCATCCATGCGGCCACGCCGGCCAGAAGCTGCCGCCGATCGATCATCTGCTGCTCTCCCTCAAGTCAACATCCATGACGAATGAAGCAGATCACCATAGCGGCGGTAAATCTTCCGTTGCCATCGATGCGGCGAGGTTCAGGGATAGGGGCTTTCATCTGCCAGGATTGAACGATGTGACTGAAAACATCGGTCGAATGCCCTCACCAGCGTTGGCCTTGCGCCACTAACCTGAGGGTGGAGCTGCCCTCTCATAATCCTGCGCTTCTGCCAGCCTTTGGGTGTTCCTCGGGCGGGATTTCGACAGCGCGTCAGCTTCGATTTGAACACAGCCGCTCAGGGTTGAATTGCGCGCTCCGCGGAATAGGGACTGTCGGGTTTACAACTTTGGTTCCCCGCCCCGCGTCAAGCGCTAGGATTTGGACCAGCCCCTGCGCGATGAGATCGGTCAGCGAATGCTGCCTACGAGGATGTCGCGGTCATCGGCAATGGCGACCCATTTTCCCGCGTCCCGCTCCGACTGCCGCTTGAGATAAAGGTAATCCGTCTCGTTCCAGGCAAGAATACGCTCATCCAGATTGTCGAGCACGAAGTCGCCTTGATCGGTCCGTACGGTCAGCACGGCGTGTCCGGCGCCGTTGCGCTGACGCAGGACGGTGATCAGGAGCGCCGAGCGCGGAACCCCGGCGCGCTGGAGCATATACTGCTTCAGGAGCGCATAGTCTTCGCAATCGCCTTCGGTCGTGGGGTAGGACCAAAGCTCAGGGACGCCAAACATCTCCTCGTCGGTTCGCGGGAGGATAGCCGCGTTGACGGAGCTGTTCACCTCGACCATCTGCTCCCAAACTTCCGCAGTCAGCTCCGGGGTGGCTGCCGGTGCATTCGGCTGGCACTCCGTCGGATACTGCTGGCAGAATTCATAGTGGCCGACGGGTTGAGATGTCGTGCCGGTTGTGGGCATCCACGAAGGATTCGCCGCCGCATTGGTGCAGGAAAGAATAACGGCAAAAAGCCCGAGTGTGAGATTGGTAACCAGCTTAGAACGCGTCAGCATCTTCGTCTCCTCGTCTATGAGGAGAAGAATGACACGCCGGCTTTACTCTCGATCCAAACTCGGCACTCCAATTTAGCTCAATTTCGAACGAATGTTTTCAGAAATTCCCGGCTGGAGAGCGCACTTACAATATGAAGGTCGGCTTCAATCTCCCGAGAAGGCCTTTTGCCGCTCCAATTCTTCGATCATGCCGACATGGATAGACGGTCAGCAGGAAGCATCGTCCCTCGCTCGATATGTCCAAAATCAAGGCCGAAACTATTGCCCCGTTGAGGAAGTCGGCAACGAGCACAGGTTCCGGTGAGCCGATCGTGTAGAACGATCTGCTGTCGCGTTCTAGGGGCTGAAGTCGCGGTTTCCCTCCTAGCGAACCGCGGCGCCATGGGAGCGTTCCCAGTACTGAGGGAGTTGAGCGTGTGGCCATCCTGAACAGCAATGAGGTGCGGCGTCTCTACGATGAGCAGGCCGGTGCATACGACGCCAGTCTCGCCCTGTTCCGGCTATCGGGGCTACGCCGCTGGCGCGCATCGCTCATCAATGCGCTTGAGCTGTCGCCGGGCGACACCGTCGTTGATCTATGCTGCGGGACGGGGGAGAACCTGCTCCAGCTCGCTCGGGCGGTGGGGAGCGGTGGCCGTGTTGTCGGTGTGGATCTGTCCGCAGCGATGCTGGAGCGAGCGCGGGAGAAGGTCGCGCAAGCGGATTTTTGCCACGTCGAGCTGATAGAAGCGGACGTGGCCACGTTCGATCTGCCGCCCAGAACGCGCTCGGCGCTCTCGACCTTTGGCCTGGAGATGGTGCCGGAATATGAGCGGGTAATCGCCCGGACGGCGCATCGACTGCCTGTCGGCGGACGGCTCGGCTTGATCGGCCTCAAGCACCCGCAAGGCTGGCCAGACTGGATGATCAATGTTGGTGTACGGCTAACCCGACGCTTCGGCGTTAGTCGCGATTATGAGCGATTCCGGCCGTGGGAGGCGGCGCGACAACACATGGCGGTTATCCGTCTCGAACGACGGCTGCTCGGCGCTGGTTACCTCTGCGTAGCGGAGAAGAGGGCGTCCGCTTGTGAGGTCGCGCGCGATCGCGCCTAATGACTGCCGTGGGTGCGGATTTCCGCCCTCCTGCGACCTCTCGCTGTCGCAAAGAATCCCACGTTTCGAATGTCGCAAAGTCGGTTTGGGTGTCCGAAAAGGAGCCGTTCGGCCAATATCTCGTCGATGACGAAGGCAAGAGCCTTTACATGCTCGAGACCGACACGCAGGCTACCGGCAGCACCGAAGCAGTCAGCGTCTGCTCCGGCGAGTGCGTCGAGGAGTGGCCGCTCCTGACCACAACGGGCGAACCAGAAGCTGGCGATGGGGTTGACGCCTCCATGCTGGGAACGATCGCGCGTGACGACGGCACGATGCAGGTCACCTATAGCGGCTGGCCCCTCTATTACTGCCACGACGATCAGACGTCCGGCGGCACCGGGGGTCAGGACGTTCATGATGATTGGGGCGGCTGGTATCTCCTCGCGCCATCGGGCGAGCCGATCGAAGGCGAAGGCTGAGCGTAGACCGTCAGAGCACGAGCACGCCTGTCTGCTTCGCCTTCATCTCCGGCTCAACGTGGATGGTGATCGTGCTGTCCTCAATCTCGTTCTTCAGCGCCTCTTCGATCCGATCGCAAATGTCGTGAGCCTCGGCCACGTTCATGGTGCCTGGAACCACCAGATGGAACTCGATGAAGGTCCGTCGGCCCGCGTGGCGCGTGCGCAGGTCGTGGGCCTCGAGCGCACCATCGGCGTGGTTTGAGATCAGCGCGCGAATGCGATCGAGCATGTCCGGCGGGGCCGCCTCGTCCATGAGGTGTGATCCGGCGTGCAAATTTGACCCCCTGGGGTCAACATTCCACGCCGATTGACAGTCTACCTCGCTCGGCTCTACGGCGGTCGGCCCAACTCCGAAGATGTGGAAAGCGTCGTGCTCTGGGCGACCTTCGGCATCATCCTCGGTGGACGACTCGGCTATGTGCTGTTCTACGAGCTGGACTCCTACCTGCAGGAGCCCTTGCGCATTTTGGCTGTCTGGCATGGCGGCATGTCCTTCCACGGAGGGCTTCTGGGCGTCACCGCCGGCATCGTGATTTGCGCCTGGCGCCGCAACATTCCGCTGCTCAAGCTTGCCGATGTCGTTGCCCCCGTTGTGCCGATCGGCCTGTTCTTTGGACGTTTGGCCAACTTCATCAACGGAGAACTGTGGGGGCGCGTCAGCGATGTGCCTTGGGCCATGGTGTTCCCGGGAGCGGGCGATCTGCCCCGCCACCCCAGCCAGCTCTACGAGGCATTTCTCGAAGGACTGGTGCTGTTCGCGATCCTAGCCGTGCTCGCGCACAAGCCGTCAGTCCGCATCCGGCATGGGGTGATCACGGGCGTCTTCCTGCTTGGCTACGGACTAAGCCGCATCACGGCAGAGCTGTTCCGCATGCCCGATCCACAGCTCGGATTTCTTTATGGCGGGCTGACGATGGGCCAGCTCCTGTCCGTGCCGATGGTGCTCGTCGGGATACTTCTGGTCCTGTGGGGCCAGTACCGGGCATCCCGCGGGCCGCAAACAAAGACAGTGGGGCAAGAGGAGAATGAGATCTCAGTGTTATCAAACCATGCGCGCTGATCCGGGCCATCCAATCGTCCTAGCTGCCACCTCGGGCCGGGAATCCGGTGAGTTGAGGAGATGCTGCGGATGAGCTTCTATCGCGAGAGCGTATGCCCGTGCCTTACCCACCTTGCGATGAGCGCTAGCAGCCTGCGGCCCTACCGCCAGGCTGTCACTCGCCAGGCGAGCGGGCGCGTTCTGGAGATCGGAGTCGGCTCAGGAGCAAATCTTGGCTTCTACGGGAATTCGGTGGAATGCGTCATCGGTATCGACCCGAGCGCGGGAATGCTTCGCCGCGCGGCGGGCGTGGACACGAACATTCCCGTGATGCTGCTGCAATCGGTGGGAGAGGCTCTTCCGCTCGATTCCGGCAGCTTTGATTGCGTCGTCTCGACCTGGACGTTGTGCTCTGTTTCAGATCCCCGCCTTGTCTTGAAGGAGATCGGCCGTGTTCTGAAACCCGGCGGCCATTTCCTCTATGTCGAGCATGGCCTGTCGCCTGAGGAAAACGTTTCGCGGTGGCAAGACCGGTTGAATCCGGCATGGCACCGCTTTACTGGTGGATGCAACATCAACCGCCCCATCTCGAATATTGTGGCCGAAAGCAGCTTCCGCGCCGTATCCGACAGTAACGCCTATGCCTCGGGGCCGCGCCTGTTCGCATTCTTCTATCAGGGAGACGCCATTCGCTGAAGCGCGGCCGCATCCGAAGCTGCGGAACTTCACCCACACGGCCAGTCCGCAGCCTATGACTGATTACCTCTACGTTCTTGCGCTCGCGCTGATGCCCGCATTCGGCAACTTCGCCGGATGCGTGGTGGCCGAACTGATCCCGACTTCTCGGCGGATGCTGAACTGTGCGCTGCACGCTGCCGCCGGGATCGTCACCGCCGTCGTCGCCGTCGAGCTGATGCCGAGGCGCTGGCGGTTCAGCACCGCCCTGGGCCATTGTAGTGGGCCTTTGCCTAGGCGGCGCCTTCTACGTCCTCGTGGAATGGTTTGTCGATCTGATGCAGGGCGGCAACGAGGACGCCGCGGGAGCCTGGATGATCTACGTCGCCGTTGCGATCGACCTGTTCAGCGACGGGCTGATGATCGGCGTCGGCTCTGTCGTTTCCTTCGGCCTGGCGTTCATCCTCGCCCTCGGTCAAATCATGGCTGATGTGCCTGAGGGCTTCGCAACCATCGCCAACTTCAAGGAGAAGGGCGCGTCCCGCCGCCGCCGTATCGTCCTGTCCGCCTCCTTCGTCGTACCCTGTCTCCTGGGCGCCAGCATCGGTTTCTGGCTACTGCGCGGGCAGGGCGAACGCTGAAGCTCGCCGCCCTTGCCTTCACCGCCTGCATCCTGCTCCTGGCCGCCGTCGAGGAGATGCTGGAGGAGGCACACAAGGCGGCCGAGGACACGCGCTATGCGGCCGCCTTCTTCATCGGCGGCTTTGCCCTGTTCACGCTGGTCGCGTCGTATTTCGGGGACTAGTGGGTGACAGCGCCTCGATCATGCCGCCAATGGCGATCGTGCCGCAGCCGCATTGGCTATTTGCCGCGCTCGCAAACCACCGGCGGTGACAAGGCGCAGCTCCCGCACTCTTTCGATCCTGCTCACGGCGCCGAGCCCCAGCCCAGGATCACCGTGCGCCGTAGTTCCCGCAGGTGTCGACGCCGCAGACGGTCTCCGCTAGCAGCTCGTCAGTGAGCAAAAGCAGATCATTCAGACGCTGATCGCTCAGCCGATAATGAACAAAACGGCCGCGTTGCTCGCCGGCGACGAGGCCGCATTCGCTGAGGCACCGCAGATGGTTCGACGCGTTCGACTGCGACAGGCCGGTAATCGCGACGATCTCGCCGACGGACAACGGTTCCGTGCGCAAGGCGTCCAGGATCGACAGGCGCGAGGCGTCGGCCAGCCCCCGGAAGAGCTTCGCCCGTAAGGCAACGGTCGGACCATCAGTGCGCTCGATGAGTTCGGCGACGCTCGACATATCAGCCACGAATGATATATGACCCTTCTCGATCAGGGAAGATGGCCATGACCATAGCAGCGTCAACGAACAATGCCGAGACGGCGCGCTATCGCGTCCCCGGGATGGACTGCCCCTCCTGCGCGGCTAAGATCGAGAAGGCCGCGCGCTCCGTCGGTGTCGATGACGTGAAGGTCTCGACCGCCACGCAAGTCATGACCCTGCGCGTGGACGACCCCGAAACCCGTTTGCCCGAGGTCGAACGTGCCGTGACGGGGATCGGCTATCGGCTCGATCGCCTGGACGCCCCGAGCGTCGATGCCGAAGGCGACATCGACGACCTGCCCAAGGATCTGAGCCATATCACGCCCGCTTATAAGCGGGCGCTGTGGATCGTCGTCGCGCTGAATGTCGGCTACGGCATCGTCGAAATGTTCGGCGGCTTCCTCTCCGGTTCGCAGGCGCTCAAGGCCGACGCGCTCGACTTCCTGGGTGACGGACTGATCACCTTCCTCGGTATCCTCGCCATCGGGTGGAGTCTTGTCTGGCGGGCCCGTTCCGCCTTGATCCAGGGCCTGTTCCTCGGTGCACTCGGCCTTGGGGTCCTCGCCAACACGGCCTACCGCGTGCTGGTGCAGCAGCAGCCCGAGGCTGAACTGATGGGTCTGTTCGCGGTGATCGCGCTTGTCGTCAATGTGGTCGCGGTTCTCCCGCTGCTGCCCTACCGGACCGGTGACGCCAATGTGCGGGCGGTTTGGCTGTTCTCGCGCAACGACGCCATCGGCAACGCCGCCGTGGTCGTCGCGGCGGGGTTGGTGGCATGGACGGCCTCTCCGTGGCCCGATCTCGTCGTGGCCGTCGTGATCGCCGGGCTGTTTCTGCAATCCTCTTGGTCGATCATCCGTGACGCCCGGAGCGACCTGAACGAAGCCGCGTCGGCTTCGGCTCGTGCGCCTGCATGAGAGGAAGCCCAAGCAGCGGAAACCTCGCGGATCGAACATCCCCCATCCGTAGGGCCCGAGCCGTCTGCCTGGGGGAAGCATGAGCACCTGGATCTGGGCGGCGGTGCTGCTGGCTGCTGTTTTCGCTGCGGAGTGGGGCTCGGATCATCTCGCCGAGCCTCTTCGAAAACTGCGCAAGCAGTGGGGACTGTCAGCCGCGGCGGGCGGCTCGGTGATCGGGATCGCCACCGCAAGCCCTGAGGTCGGCGTGAACATCACCAGCGCCGTGCGGGGTGTGTCCGACATCGGTTTGGGGGCGATGCTTGGCTCGACCGTCATCGGCATTCCGGCGCTCGTCTCGGTCGGCTATCTCGCAACGCGCAAGCGCGACATTCCCGACGATCCGGGTCATCAAAGGCATCTCCGGGAGCATCTGCTGCGCGTTGATCCGAGCGCCGTGACCGTGCAGGCGCTCCCGTATCTCGGCATCCTAGCACTCGCCGCCGTTCTGATCCTTCCCTCACCATGGCAGGGCTTGCAGCCGATCGACGGCTGGATCCTGCTCGCCGCCTATATCGCCTATGCCGGCCAAGCGTTCCTTCGCGGCCGCGGTGAAGCCGAACAGGTCGAATGGTCGCGGAAGGGGATTTGGCTGGCGGTGGCCGGTGTCGGGGTTCTCGCGCTCGGCGCCTACTTCACCGTCATCTCGACGCAGAACCTGGTCAAGGCGTTCGGCATCTCACCAATCATCGGCGGCCTGTTCATCACTGCGCCTTTGGCGGCCCTCCCGGAAATCTTCGCCTCGTGGAAGCTTTCCCGCAGCGGCCAGATCACGCCGGCGCTCACCAACATCATCGGCGATCACGCCGTGACCATGACGGTCGGCTTTCTGCCTCTGGCGCTGGTCGTGACGCCGATCGACAATTTCCGGCTGGTCTGGGTGAGCTTCGTCTTCGTTGCTCTGATGCCCCTGCTTTATGCCGCGTTCATCCGCTGGGGAGGGCCAGAGCCAGGCTTTCGCCGCTGGCAAGTGCTGACCCTGCTGGGCGCCTACTTCGTCTATGTCGGCGTGGTGGTGGTCTGGGTGCTGGAGCTGGTTTGATGGAGATCTCCAGTATTGGGATTGCGACGGCCTTCGCCGCCGGCGTTGTGTCCTTTCTGTCCCCTTGCGTGCTGCCGCTGGTGCCCGGCTACGTCTCCTATGTCGCCGGGCGCACAATCAGCCCGGACGGGCTCACAACCGAGACCACCTTCACGGCCGCAGTTCGGACCTTCGGCCTGAGCCTCTGCTTCGTGCTGGGGTTCTCGACCGTATTCGTCCTACTGGGCGCCAGTGCGACGGCCATGAGCGGGCTCCTTCGCACGCATCTCTACGAGGCGAACCTGATCGGGGGCGCGATCGTCATCGTCTTCGGCCTGTTCACGACGGGTCTCGTGCCGATGCCCTGGCTCGACCGTGACCTGAGGGTCCATGCGAGCCCGAGCAGCGGCGGCCCTTGGGCCGCCTATCTCCTCGGTCTGGCCTTCGCCTTCGGCTGGACCCCGTGCATTGGACCGGTGTTGGGCGCGATCCTGGCGCTGTCGGCCGCTAATGCGACGGCCGGAAGCGGAACGGCCTTGCTGGCCGTTTATTCGCTCGGCTTGGGCCTGCCCTTCATCCTGGCCGCGCTCTTCATGCGCGGGTTCATGGCGAAGATGAAGGCCATGCGTCGAACCGGTCGTGTCCTGAAAATCATGGCAGGCGGGGTGATGGTGTTGATGGGTATCGCCATGATCACGGGTCACCTCACGCTCTTTGCGTTTTGGCTTCTCGCGATCTTCCCCGCCCTCGGCCAGATCGGCTGAGTTGATTATCTAAGGAGCACTTCCGCGGCATGCTCAAGCTCGGCCTTCCTCTCACCCTTCTCAGCTTCCTCTTCGATCAGGCGACGAAGTGGTGGATCCTGAACCACGTCATGGAACCGCCGCGGGTCATCCCCGTCACCGGCTTCTTCAATCTCGTGCTAGGCTTTAACACCGGCGTGAGCTTCGGTTTGTTCGGCGAAGCACCGGCTTGGCTCCTGATGGCGTTCATACTGCCGATGGTAGCGGGGCTCTTGGTTTGGATGACGCGCACCGACAGCCGCCTGACGGCAATCGCCCTCGGCCTCGTCGTGGGCGGTGCGCTTGGTAACCTGCTCGACCGGCTGAGGCATGGCGCGGTGACGGACTTTTTGGACTTCTACGTGGGCGCCTATCACTGGCCCGCATTCAATTTTGCCGACGTGGCGATCGTCAGCGGCGTCGGGTTACTGCTCATCGAGAGTGTCTTGGCACGTGAAGAAACGAAAGCCGCAACGGATGCCTGAAGTCCCTCGCACCAGAATGCCGGATGCCACTCTGGCCCTCATCAATGATCCCTATCGGTTCATCTCGAAGCGGTGCCGAGAGTATGGGTCAGACCTGTTCGAAACGCGGCTGATGCTGCAAAGGGCAACCTGTATGACTGGCCCGGAAGCGGCTCGACTCTTCTACGATGAAAGCCGATTCATCCGGCGTGGCGCCATGGTCGGGCGCATTCAGAAGACGTTGCTCGGCAAAGGCGGCGTGCAAGGCCTCGACGATGAGGCCCACAGACACCGCAAGCAGATGTTCATGTCGCTGATGAGCCCAGAGCGGATCGCATCGCTGATAGCGAGAACAGCCGAGGAGTGGGATGCCTGCGCTCGCACCTGGTCGTTGAAGGGCGAGGTGGTTCTCTATGACGAGCTGCACGTCCTTCTGACACGCGCGGCCTGCGCCTGGGCCGGAGTGCCGCTCGCGGAGCCGGAGGTCGAGCAGCGAACGCGGGAGATCACCGCGCTATTCGACTATGCCGGATCTGCCGGACCGAAACACTGGTGGGCTCGCCTAGCGCGCAAGCGGAGCAACCGCTGGATCGAGAGCATCATCGGCGACATTCGCGACGCACGAATTCATCCCCCAGAGCAGTCTGCCGCCCATGTCATCGCATGGCACCGGGATCTTGAGGGCGAGCTGCTGACGCCTCACGTCGCTGCCGTGGAACTCCTCAATGTGATCAGACCGATCGTAGCCGTCGGCGTCTATATCACCTTCGCCGCCCACGCTCTGCATCGCCATCCCGAATGCCGGCGCAAGCTCCAAGCCGATGATAATGCCAGTTACACCGAATCCTTCGTGCAGGAGGTCCGGCGATTTTATCCTTTCTTCCCCGCTGTCGCGGCACGGGTGCGCCGCGAGTTCGAATGGAACGGATATCCATTCCCGAAAGGACGCCGTGTTCTCCTGGACCTGTACGGGACGGACCGTGATGCCCGGTCATGGGAATCGCCCGAGGCGTTTCAGCCCGAGCGGTTTCGCGATTGGGACCGGAGCCCCTTCAGCTTCATTCCTCAAGGTGGCGGCGAATTCCACGTTCACCACCGATGCCCGGGCGAGTGGATCACGATCGAGCTGATGAAACTCGCCTCTAAGACATTGTCCAGGCGCATCCGATACGACGTGCCGGAGCAGAACCTGCGGATCGATTATTCGAGGCTCCCTGCTCTGCCGCGGAGCCGCTTTATCATCAGCAACGTGAGGCCGGATCTGACAGGAGGACCTGCTGCGTCGCTAAGCTGATGGGCGAGAGCGAGCCACACTCGTTTTACTCAGTCTCTGGAGTGCGGATGCCCCCTCAGTGTTGCGCTCGGCGACAGCGCCTCGATGATCTGGCACTCGGCGACCGTGCCGCGGCTGCATTGGCTGAGAAAGCTGTCCAGCTCCCGGCGTAGAGCCTGAAGATCCCGGATCTTGCGCTTCACCTCGGTCAGGTGCTCGCGCGCGATCGCATCGACCGCCTCGCAGGGACGGTCGCGCTGGTCCGACAGCCCGAGAAGGTCACGAACCTGATCGATGGAGAAGCCGAGATCGCGCGCCCGGCGGATGAAACTGAGGCGGCCCAAATGGACGGCCGAGTAGCTGCGGTAGTTGCCAGCCGTGCGCTCCGGCGCCGGCAGGAGCGAGATCCGCTCGTAATAGCGGATCGTCTCCACCTTCGTGGACGTCGCCTTTGCGAGATCCCCGATAGCGAGGTTTTTGCGCGCCATGACCTTGACCCTGTAGTTGCTACAGGGTGCATATACGATCTGACATCGAAGAAGTCGAGGTGACACCATGGCAGCCGAGGCCGCCACCCAACTCAAGTTCCGTGTCGAAGGCATGGATTGCGGAGCCTGCGCTCTGAAGGTCGAAAACGGACTGAAGCGCCTGCCCGGCGTCAGCGACATCAATGTCAATGTCGGGCTGGAACGGCTTTCCCTCGTCTTCGATGAGGACCGCACCTCGCGCAAGGCAATCGAGGAGCGCATCCGTTCCCTCGGCTACGCTCCGCATTCACTCGACGCTCAGACGTCGGCCGACCGTCCCGCTTTTGAAGCTCCATCGACGGTCGCCGATGGAGCTTGGTGGCGGACGCGCAAAGGGCAGCTTGTTCTTGGCACCGGCGCTGTCCTCATCCTGGCCTTCATCGTCGCGGCGGTCGCGCCCGATCTAGCGGAATGGGCCTATGTGGCCGCGGCGCTGCTCGGCCTGGTCCCGATTGCCCGGCGTGCTGTCGCCGGAGCACGCCACGGCACGCCCTTCAGCATCGAAACCCTGATGACCGTCGCCGCGATCGGCGCCATCGCGATCGGCGAGGGCGCGGAGGCGGCGGTTGTTGTCTTCCTCTTCGCCGTGGGCGAGCTGCTTGAGAACGTCGCCGCTGGCCGGGCACGCGCCGGAATCGAGGCGCTGATGAACCTCGTGCCGCGCGTCGCGCGCCTTGAGCAGGGTGGCGCCGTCTCGGAGGTTCCGGTCGAACGGCTCGGCATCGGCGATATCGTCGTGGTGCGGCCCGGTGATCGCGTGCCCTCGGACGGCGAGGTGATCGATGGCATGTCCGAGATGGACGAGGCGCCGGTCACGGGTGAGTCCGTCCCGGTGCTGAAGGAGGCGGGTAGCACCGTTTATGCCGGCAGCATCAACGCCAATGGCGTGCTGCGCGTGCGCATCACCCGCACGGCCGCCGACAACACGATCGCCCGCATCATTCACCTCGTCGAGGAGGCGCAAGGCTCGAAGGCGCCAACGGCCCGCTTCATCGACCGGTTCAGCGCCGTTTACACGCCTGCGGCCATGCTGGTAGCGGCCCTGATCATGGTCGTGCCGCCGCTCCTATTCGGAGCGGAGTGGTCGACCTGGGTCTATCGCGGGCTGGCGACGCTGCTCATCGCCTGCCCCTGCGCTCTTGTAATCTCCACCCCGGCGGCGATCGCCTCCGGCCTTGCCGCCGGGGCCCGGCGCGGGCTCCTGATCAAGGGCGGCGCGGCGCTGGAGACCCTGGGCAAGGTGCGCACCGTCGCATTCGACAAGACGGGCACTCTGACGATTGGACGTCCGCGGATCACGGACGTGATCGCCGTGGAGGGCGACGAGGCCGAAATCCTGGCCAAGGCCGCGGCCGTCGAGCGCGGGTCCAGCCACCCGCTTGGCGCCGCCATCGTAGAGGCGGCCGAGGCGCGCGGCCTCGAACTGCCGAAGGTGTTCGGCGGGGCGATGGCGATCCCCGGTAAGACCGTGACGGCGCGCCTGCGCGAAGGCTTCGTCTCGGTCGGCTCGCCGCG
The DNA here is from genome assembly GCF_010500815.1 of Jiella pacifica. GTDB lineage: Bacteria > Pseudomonadota > Alphaproteobacteria > Rhizobiales > Rhizobiaceae > Jiella > Jiella pacifica. The sequence goes on along the minus strand of NZ_JAAAMG010000020.1, from coordinate 42,542 downwards.
CTATGCCGCCGAGCAGGGCGAGGTGCCCGAGGCGATCCGTGCCCGGCTTGTTTCTTTGGAGGCCGAGGGCAAGACGGCTGTGGTGGTTCTCGGCGGCAAGCGAATCCTTGGCGTCGTCGCCCTGCGCGACGAGCCCCGCGAGGACGCGGCCGCAGGCGTGGCCCGCCTCAATGCGCTTGGCGTCCGCACCGTCATGCTGACCGGCGACAATCGGCGCACCGCCGCCGCGATCGCTGATAGCCTTGGCCTGGAGGCAAAAGCCGAACTGCTGCCGGATGCCAAGCTCGCCGAGATCGGCGTGCTGAAGGCGCAGGGCGGCATCGCAATGGTGGGCGATGGCATCAACGATGCGCCGGCGCTGGCCGCTGCCTCGGTCGGCATTGCCATGGGCGGCGGCACCGACGTTGCGCTGGAAACGGCGGATGCCGCTTTGCTCAAGAACCGCGTCACGGGCGTGGCCGAGCTGGTCGAGCTGTCGCGCGCGACGCTCGGCAACATCTGGCAGAACATCGCACTCGCGCTCGGGCTGAAGGCCATCTTCCTGATAACGACCCTGACCGGCACGACGACGCTCTGGATGGCGATCCTGGCCGACACCGGCGCCACCGTGCTCGTCACGATCAACGCGCTGCGCCTCCTGCGCTTCCATGCCGATCGTCCGGCTGAGCCGCCGGAAGCGCGCTGATGGCGGCCGTGAACACGATGGATGGCAAGGCGCTACACCGGCGTGCGCTGCGCCTCGAGTGGCTCACCGTCGCCTGGAACGTCGTCGAGGCGTTGGTCGCGATCGGGGCCGGGATTATTTCCGGCAGCACGGCCCTGATCGCCTTCGGCATGGACAGCGTCATCGAGGTTGCCTCCGCGATCGGCTTGCTCTGGCGGCTCTACAGCGCCGGTCCCGAGGCGGAAATCGGCGAGCGCGGCAAGGCCGAACGCCGCGCGCTCTATGTGGTGGCGGGCACGTTCTTCGCGCTGGCCGCCTACATCCTCTTCGAGAGCATCCCGGCGCTGCTGGCTCGCGAGGCACCCGACACGTCAATGGTCGGCCTCGTGCTGTCGGTGCTCTCCCTCCTCGTCATGCCGGCTCTCGCCTGGACGAAGCAGCGCACCGGGCGCGAAATGAACAGTAAGGCGCTCCAGGCCGACGCCGCCGAGACCTGGGTGTGCTCCTGGATGTCATTCTCGCTGCTCCTCGGCGTCGGGCTTAACGCCGCCTTCGGCTGGTGGTGGGCGGACTCAGCCGGGGCGCTGCTCATGCTCCCGGTGATCGTCTGGCAGGGCTGGGACGCTCTCGGCGAAGCGCGGGAGCAAGCCGATGAGAGCTGACCCGGCCCGTGCCGTCGCGCTCATATCCGGTGCGGCCGTTGTCCTCGCTTTGGCGGCGACGACGCGCCGCCGGGCGCGCCACGACTATGGGGAGTTGGGGCGCCTTCGGCCGTCCACCTCCGCGTCGGCCTACCTGGCCTATGGCCTTCACGCCGCCCTGCTCGCGGTGGCGGCTTGGCGGAAACCGCGGCCGCTTCCGATCGGCGCGAGGGCAGCCGGTGCTACCGGCCTCATTCTCGCCAGCGCTGGCGCTTCCCTCTATGCCGCCGCGCAAATGACCCTGGCCCCTCCCGAGACGTCCGGCACGCGCATGGGCGAGCTCGCAACCGGCGGAGCCTATCGGGTGAGCCGCAATCCCCAGCTCGTCGGCTGGGGTCTGGTATTGCTCGGCGCCGCGATCGCGGGCCGCTCCGCCGCCGCGCTCGGCCTTTGGGCCGTTTTCGCGGCCTCGCTGCCCGGCACGATCCGCGACGAGTAGCGCACCCTGGAGCGCGTGTACGGGTCGCAATACTGCATCCATCGGCAGATCAAGCCAACTTAAGCGCTACTCGAAATTTTCAGGAGTTTAGCGACAGCCAATTGTTCTAAGCCTCGGCCGATCGATGCTCCTCGCGGGCCGCTTCCCAGACTTCTCGAGCAGCGTCCGCGTTCATCGCGGCGATTCCCAGGCCGACGATCAGGTCGGGCCAGGCGGACGCCCACAGGAAGGCCGTCACCAGTCCCGCCGCGATGATCGCGATGTTGGCAAGAACGTCGTTTCGAGCGGAGAGAAAGGCCGCGCGAGTGAGGCTGCCGCCATGGGTGCGATAGCGGGCGAGCATGTAGGCGCAGGCGAGATTAACCGCGCAGGCCCCGGCCCCCGTCAGGGTTAGCGGTACTGGTTCGGGCGGCGCGGGCATGTTGAACTTCTCCCATGCCATCCAGAGGGTCGCGAGGCCGGGCACGAGCAGGAGGCCCGCCAGCGCCATGCCAACACGAGCGCGCCGCACCACGCACCATCCGAGTGCGATGAGGATCAGGAAGTTGACGGAAGCGTCCTCGAGGAAATCCACGCTGTCGGCGAAGAGCGACACCGAGCCGATGGCAAGGGCGACCGCGAACTCGATGCCGAAATAGGAGAGGTTGAGGACCGCCACGCGGCGAACGATCCTGCGCAGCTCTGAATCCGGCGGCGGGGCTTCCATGTCCTATCCTTTGTAGGCGACGAGGATCGCGCCCCCCGCGATCAGGGCGACGCCGAGCCAATTCGGCAAGGACAGATGCTCCCCGAGAAAGATCACGCCGAACACTGTGACCAGCACGACGCTCAATTTGTCGATCGGTGCGACCCGCGCGGCGTCGCCGAGCTTCAGCGCCCGGAAGTAGCAGATCCAGGAGCCGCCCGTCGCCATCCCTGAGAGCACGAGAAAGAGATAGCTCCGGCTGGAGATCGTGCCGAAGGACTGGAACTGCCTTGTCGCCGCCAGAATGGCGCTGAGAACCGCCAGGATGACGATGGTCCGGATGAAGGTGGCGAAGTCGGAGTTGACGTTCTCGACCCCGACCTTGGCGAAAATCGCGGTGAAGGCCGCGAACGCCGCCGAGAGCAGGGCCCAGAACTGCCAGGATGCGAGAACCGTCTTCATGAGGCTTCCTCAGGTGCTTCGCGTAGATCGGGGTGGGATGCGGTGGGCCTTTCCACCTCGCCCCGCTGTTGGAGCCAGACGGCCGCCACCCAGCACAGGATCGCCCAGGCGGCTCCCACCGCCCATCCGGCGATCACGTCGGTCGGATAGTGGACGCCGAGGTAAAGCCGGCTGAGGCCGACGGCGACGGTGAGGATCACGGCCAGCGCCATAAAGTAAACCTTGATCCGGCGCTCGGCATGCATGCGGGTCAGGAGCGCTCCAAGCGTCAGGAAGGTGACGGCGGAAAGCGTCGCGTGGCCGCTCGGAAAGCTGGCGGTGAAGACGCGGGCGGCATGGGGAACGAGGTCGGGACGGGCGCGATCGATGCCGAGTTTGAGGATCGTGCTGAGGACAGCGCCGCCAAGTACCGCGGCCGTCATGAGGAGGGCGGCGGAGCGCTTGCGGATCAGGACGAGATAGCCCAGTACCGAAAAGAACACGAAGCCGAGGAACGCGTAGCTGCCGAGCGCCGTCACATCCCGCCCCATTTCTTCGAGCCAGGCGGGGCCGATGGGATCGGCCAGATTGCCGCTGGTGCGCATGGCGAGGACCACGGCCTGGTCGAAGCCTGCGGTGTCCCCCTCCAGCACCTCCGTCGCGAGATAGCCGAACGAAAGGACGAGCGCAGCTGCCACCAACAGCGCCGCAAGAGGTCCGATCTCTCGTCGGGCGAGGTCAAGAAATTGAGGTCGGGACAGGTGAGAGGGCATGAAGGCCTCCTATTTCAAGCGAAGTGTCGAATGATAAGAGGCCGGCGAACAGGCCGACGAGCGCCGCCCCGACTGAAAGCGCGACGTAGAGAACGGCGATGCTGATCTCCCCGCGCTCATAAAGCAGCGCCGTGTCGAACGAGAAGGTGGAGAAGGTCGTGAAGCCGCCGAGGACGCCGGTAGTAAGCAACAGCCGCCACGTCTGGCCGGCTTCCGACCTGAGTGCGAAATACCCCGCCAACAGGCCCATCGAAAGCGAGCCCACGACATTGACGGTGAGCGTCCCGAAGGGAAAGCCGGATCCGAAGACGCGCAAGGAGGCGACGTTGACGCCGTGGCGCAGTGCGCCGCCGAATCCGGCTCCGATGAAGACGACGAGATAGGTAAGGCTGCTTTGCATGATGATCCCCGGGCCGGGCGACCGGGATCTGGACAAGACCCTACCGCGCCGGAAACGACGTTCGGTAGGAGTCATCAGCCAACATGGCGGTTATCGGGGGAACTCCATCCCCATCACTACCGATGAATAGTGCAGAATGCGATCCATCGAAAGCTGGATAAGCCTCGCGAAACTTCGGGCAAGAGTCGAAAGCTCTCGGCTCACGTCTTCATCCTCGTATCAAGACGACGTCTACACCCAGATCATCCGCTACGTTCGCCCAGGCGCGATCGGCCGTGACCGCTGGCATGTTCAAAGCCCGGGCGAGAGCGAGGCAGCTTCGATCGCCCAAACTCAACCCGTGAGCCTGGGTATGCTCGATCATCTCAGCGGCGCTTTCCGCCAGCGTCCAAGAGAGATCATGCCCTTCAAGGTTCAAGGATCGAACCGTCAGACGCGCATCGCCCACGCTCATCCCTTTGGAGATCAGTTTCGCCAGAAGCTCCTGCACGTTGACGGTCGACACGATCGCCCGATTTTCAAGCATTCGGCCGACTTCTTCGCCTACAATTTCGCTGCGCAAGAATGCCATGATTGCCGAGGTGTCCAGAACAGAGCCGCTCATTTTTGGATCTGGTCGCTCTGATCGTTGCAAGAGGCCTCATCTTCCAGTTCATGTTGGGCTTCCGCGCGACGATCGGCGATCACCTCGTCCACAAGATTGACGTCCGCAGGTATGTATTGCCTCACCAGATCCTGTGCGCGCTTTAGGGAGCGACGCAGGGTTGTCACCTCCACCTCTCCGTCGTCTTTTTCGACAAAGACGACCTTGCCGCCGCTTTCCAAGTCGAGTTTCGCACGAAGAGCTGAAGGAAGATTCATGCGCCCGTTTCTCGCGACAGGTACAACATGCCGATCAAGCATCATTCATTCCTTTTGAGGAGGCAGTGAGCGTTAACGCCCCAGTCCAAGATAGATACTCGCGGGTGATTTTGGAAGCAGTTTGGGAATGAGCCTATTCTGTCCCGTTTCCTTATGCCCTTGAACGACCAGGTTTGCGCATGTTCAGAAGTCGATAGCGCACGGCTTGCGGCAACTCTGCGCCCACAACGGTCATTCAACGGGGGCCGGCGTGATCCCGAAAGCGGACGCTAGTCACCGTTCAATGAGCTGACGGATTCAAGAAATTCGTAGTCAAATAGAGGGCGCGCAAAGGGTTGATGAACGCAGACCTTCACTGCACGCAATTCGTAGCGGTCGGCTAGAGCCACCAGGCGAAGAGGGCCGTCTGATCCATCGTGCGACGGTCCGTGGATGAGTCTGATCCGGTGCGAACCAGTATCAGGCCTTGTAAGTGGCGGTGAATTGCTCTCACATTCCGTCAGCTTGGCGGCATCCGAACGCGAGGCCGGTCCGGCGCAGGGGGGATGAGTTGACGAGCTTCAGGTTCCTGCACGCAGCCGACATCCACCTCGACAGCCCGCTGCACGGCCTGTCGAGATACGAGGGCTTGCCCGTCGACGAGATCCGCTCGGCGACGCGCGCAGCCTTCGATAACCTCGTGCAGTTCGCGATCGACGAGGCGGTCGACTTCGTCGTGATCGCGGGCGACCTCTTCGACGGCGACTGGCGCGACATGGGCACCGGCCTCTACTTCGCGAAGGCGATGGGGCGGCTCGACCAGGCGGGCATCCCGGCATTCCTGCTGGCCGGCAACCACGACGCGGCCTCGGTGGTCTCGCGCACCGTCCCCTGGCCGCCCAACGTCTATCTGTTTGGTTCGAGGCGGCCCGAGACGCACCGCCTCGCTCACCTCTCCGTCGCGGTCCATGGCCAGAGCTTCTCGACGCCGGCCGTCACCGAGAACCTTGTCCTCGCCTATCCGCCGGCCGAGCCGCACGTCTTCAACATCGGCATGCTCCACACGGCCCTGGCCGGGCGGCAGGGCCATGCGGACTACGCGCCCTGTAGCGTCGAGGACCTGCGGTCGCGCGGCTACAACTACTGGGCGCTCGGTCATGTTCACGAGTTCGAGGTCGTCAGCGACGAGCCCTACGTCGTCTTCCCCGGCAGCGTGCAGGGCCGAACCATCAGAGAGACCGGTGCCAAGGGTGCGGTCCTGGTCGATGTGGCCGACGGCGAGGTCGCGTTGGTGGAGCGGGTCGAGCTTGACGTGATCCGCTGGGCCCGTCTCGACGTGAACTGCGCCGGGGCGGGCATGGACGACGCGGAGGACGTGCTGCGGTCCGCGCTCGTCGGCCTCCACGGCACGAACGCCTCGGGTCGGCCGCTGATCGTGCGCGTGACGCTCGTAGGGGAGACGGCGGAGGCCGGCGCGTTTCGCGACCGTGCCGCGACGCTGCGCGACGACGTGCGCGCGATCGCCACCTCTATCTCCCCGGACCTGTTCGTCGAGAAGGTCCGGGTCGATGTGACCGAACCGGCGCGGACGACGGTCGCGGTCGGCGATGACCTTGGCGCCATGATCGACGGGGCGGCGACCAATCCCGACCTCGTGGCCGCGATCGGTCGCGACCTCGAGCGCTTCATGCTGGCGGCGAGCACTTCGCTCGGCGAGCGCAATGATGGCGAACTGCGGCTGGGGGCTACGCGGGGTGACTGGGCGGGCGTCCTTGCCGCCGCGTCGACCGCGCTACGGTCGCGCCTCACGAGGGAGGGCTGAGCATGCGGTTTTCCCGCCTCTCGCTCGAACGTTACGGGCGTTTCGAGGACTGCGAGCTGGACTTCCGTATCGGCAGTCCCGACCTCCACGTCATCTACGGCGAGAACGAGGCCGGCAAGACGACGTCGCTGGCCGCGGTTTCGGACCTACTCTTCGGCTTTCCCCAGCGATCGCCATACAACTTTCTGTTCGACTACTCGCTGCTCCGCGTCGGCGCGGTGCTGGAGGACGGCGGCATGACGCTTGCCTGCCGCCGGAAGAAGGGGACGGGCGTCACCTTGCTTGGTGCCGACGACGCCGCTATCGATGAGGGGCCGCTCGCCGCGATGTTGCGCGGCCAGACCCGCGACACGTTTGGCCTCTCCTTCAGTCTGGATCAGGCCGCGCTCCGTCTGGGCGGACAAGCCGTAGTCGAGGCGAAGAACGATGTCGGTCGCACGCTATTCGCTGCGGGGTCTGGCCTGACCGGGGTATCCGACGAGCTACGCCGCCTGGAGGCGGAGGCCGACGCGATCTGGGGCCCGACCACCCGTGGTAGCCGCACGTTCACGCAGGCCCAGCGCCAGCTTGCGGAGGCCGCGAGGATCGTGCGCGATGACGCGTTGAAGCCAAAGGCCTGGTCGGACGCCAGGATCGCCACGGAGCGGACGCGCGAGGCACTGGAAGCGGCGCGCCGCGACCGTGACGCGGTCCAAACTGAGTCCAGGTCCGCCGAACGCGTCAGGCGTATCGCACCGCTCGCTCGGCGCCGCGAGGAGCAGAAGGCGGCGCTCGCCGACTACGACGGGGTCGTAGACTTCGGGCGTCAGCGCGAGACCGCCGCCGAGGAGCTGATCCGTGAGGCGGATGAGGCGGTGCGCGCGATGGTAGCGGCCGAGAGCCTGCGCGCGGACGTCGCCGACCGGCGTGCCGCCGTATCGACCGACGCGCAAGTGCTCGGGGAGGCGGAAGAGGTCGATCGCCTTGTCGCTGAGGCGGGCGCCGAGATCAAGGCGAAGCGCGACCTGGTCGGCCTCGAGGCGGAGCACGCCGAGGCGGCGGCGGCGGTCCGCCGACTCCGCGCCGAGGCTGGCCCGAACGCCGATGCGGCGCCGCCGCGTGAACTCGCGGCGCGCTTGCGGGAGCTCTCCCGTATCGACGGCGAGCAGCGCCTGGCGGCGCGCCAGCTCCAGGAAGAGCGGCAACGCATCGATGAGCGGCGGGGTCGTGCAGAGGCGGCCCTTGCCGCCAACATAATCGGCGACGCCGACGAAGCGTTGCAGTCAGCCGTCGACGAGGCGCGGGCGCTGGGCGCCGACGCCGACTCCCGCTGCGACGCCGCGCGCGGCAAGTTGGACGTCGCCAGGCGCGGGGCCGCCGACGCGCTTGCCCGGCTCGCGCCGTGGACGGGTGATGCAGATTTGCTCGCCCGCCTGCCCAGGGTGGACGCCACCGAGATCCAGGAGGCGCGCGAAGCCCTGGCGGCCTTGGTCGCGGACATCCGCCGCGAGGAGGAGGCCGCCCAGCGCGCGTCGGACCAGTCTTCGGCAGCGGCGCTCGAGATCTCGCAGCTGGCGACCGGGACTGCCGTGTCGGCCGAAAACATCCTGGAGGTGCGAGCCGAGCGTGACCGTCTGTGGCGGCCGCTCCGCGACCACCTCGTGGATGGCGCGTCCCTCGCGTCTCCGGCAGACGCGGTCGCGGCTTTCGAGACTGGCGTCGCGGCGGCGGACGGGCGGGCGGACGCACGCTACGCGGCCGCCGACGCATCGAGCCGGTTGTCCCTACTGGAGCGAACGCGGGCGTCGCACGACCTCGGGGGCGAGCAGGCTACGGCCCGCGCGCGGTCGGCGCGCGACCGTCACGACCAGGTCCTTGCCACCTGGCGGCGCCGGCTGGGCGATGTCGGCTTGCCTGAACTGGAGCCTGGCAGGTTCAACTCCTGGCAGGCGGACCGCGACGCGTGCGAGGCGGCGCAGACCGAGCTGCGCGGCTTGGTCTCGGAGGCCGAGCGGTCTGAAGCCAAGCGTGATGCGGCGCGATCGGCGCTCGCCGCCGCGCTCGGGACTACGGATGCCGCCGGTCCGCTCGGGCCCGTGCTCGTCAGGGCGGAGGCGCGCCGCGCCGCGTCCGAGGAAGTCTCGCGCAAGCGCCTGCTGGCGCAGGCGGAGCTGGATCAAGTCGGCGCCGAGACCACTGCGCTCGACCGAAGGGCCCGCGCGGCGGAAGGCGCGGCGGCGACGACTGCCGCAGGGTGGGCCGCGGCATTGGCCGAGGCGCGTCTGGACGTCGACGTGACCGCCTGCGGAGCCGTGCTCGATCTTCTCGACGAGCTTCGCGAGGCGTCTTCGTCCGAAGCGCTCCTTCGTCGCCGCATTGATGGCATCGCGCGCGACACCCGGGATCACGCGGCGGCGGTGGGACGGCTCGCCGACACGCTCGGCATCGCCGCGGGCGGGGTGCCCGAGCGTCTCCGCTCGATGCGGGACCGGCTCGCAGCGGCGCGGATCGCGGAGACGCTTCACGGTTCGCTGGACGAGGAGGACCGTCGCCGCCAGGGCGAGCTGCAGGAGGCGCAGGCCAAGCTGACGGCGACCGACGAGGCCCTCGCGCCATTCCTGGCGGAAACCGGCGCGGCGGATAGGACTGCGCTCTCCGCGGCGATCGAACGCTCAAGAGCCAGGCGCGCGTTGTTCGATGGGGTGGCCGCGACCGAGGGTGCGATCACCGAGGCCGGCGACGGTCTCGGACTCGACGCACTGGTCGCCGCGGTTCAGGCGACAGACCCAGATCAGGTCGCGTCGCAGCTGGCGACGCTGGGAGCCCGTCTCGATGACTTAAACGCGGCGGTGGACGCGGCGGCAACTGCGCACGGCGACGCCCGTGCCACCTTCGCGGCGCTCGACACAGGCGGCACCGCCGCCGTCGACGCAGCGGCCGATGCCGAGCAGGCCCGTTCGGAGCTGGAGGTCCTCGCCGAGGACTACATCCTGAAGCGGACGCAGGCGGTTACGCTAAAGTGGGCTATCGAGAGGTATCGCGAGCGGCATCAGGACCCGTTGCTGCTGCGCGCGGGCGAACTTTTCTCTACCCTGACCACGGGACGCTACGCGACGCTCAAGGTGGACACCGACGGCTCCAGCCCCCGGCTCCGGGGCGTGCGCGACGACATGCGGACGATGGTCGACGTCGACGCGATGAGCGAGGGCACCACCGACCAGTTGTTCCTCGCGCTGCGCCTCGCCGCGCTCGAGCAGTCGGTCGCGGCCGGGGTCGCCCTGCCGTTCCTCGCCGACGACCTATTTGTGAACTTCGACGACCGCCGGGCGGAGGCGGGCTTTCGGGTCTTGGTCGAGGTGGCCCGGAGCACCCAGGTGCTGTTCTTCACCCATCACCCGCACCTCGTCGTGATCGCAAAATCTGTGGTCGGCGCCGAGCTCCATTCCGAATGCACGCTGTCGTGATCGGACGGGTGAACTTTTTTCCCAATTTTCCGCGTCAGCCTTCGCCCTTGTCTCCGAGATCCAGATATGGAGGAGATACTGATGGGTGACGCGGACGATGAGCCTCCGCTGCCGGGTGACCACCAAAGCTGGCGCCTGGTCGTCGAGCATGGCCAGCTGTCCGGCTTCCCGGAAGGGGTGATCGTCGGGGCGATCAGGGCTAATTACCGCCGCGCGGGCGTCGACCAGCACTTCGTGCGCGAGATGATCCGCTTCATCTCCCGTCGCATGCTGGAGGTGATCCGCGGCGAGATCTCTTCGACGGCGTTCCCCAACCAGGGCCGCGACATCGTCGAGGACGTGCACGCCGCTATGGTGGATGCGCTACTGTCGCCGACCGCCGCCGATGGCGAGGGTCTGCGGAAGTGGTTCAAGTCCACGCTCCGCAAGCGTTCGATCGACCACGCGCGCAAAGCTATCATCGCGATGAAGCGCAGTCCGGACATGGTCGACGACCCCGGCGGCATGGTGGATCCGAAGACCGAGCTGTTCTCTTATGCGGAGCAGGAGGTCTACGTGCAGCGCATCCTGGACAGCATCCGGGACAAGGACAAGCGCGCGGCCTTCGTGCTCCACATGCAGGGGTTCCCCTGCAGCAGCAAGAACGGTCCCTCGATCGCCAGCATCCTCGGAATCAGCCCAGACACCGCCGCTTCCAGGGTCGCGGCCGTCCAGAAGCAACTAGCCAAGAAGATCGGAAATTCGTGATGGAAGACAATCAGCAGGAAAGGGATGAAGTGCTGATCGCATTCCACGAGGGATGCGACATTCCAACCCGCGCCGACGTGGAGCGCTGGGCGGATCTTCATCCGAAGTTAGCGCATGACATCCGCGAGCATGCAGCCGTCCGTCTGGCCATGCTGGCCGACACCATTGAGGCGGCCGCCGAGCTGGATAACGACATGATTGCCCGGGCCGGGAGCCGCGTGCAGGCCGCCATGTTCGCGGCGGAGGCGGACGATCGCGCCGCGGAGGCGGTTGCCGCTCCGGTGCCGACGCTCAACGAGATGCTCAAGCGGTCCGGACTGTCCCAGCCGCAGCTGGCGCGGAGGTTGCCTATAGAGCGCGTGGTTGTGGCGGATCTGTTCGCCGGGCGAATGTCCGATACGCGGCCTCGCTTCTCCATCGCGATATCGCGCGAGCTCGGCGTATCCCTCGAGGCGTTCAACGTGGCGCATGCGCGCGTCGCAATGGCTCCCTCGCTCGGGGGGCGCGCTAAGGCCGTCGGCCAGCCGGTCGCGAACCAGCGCACCTTCGAGGAGATCGTAAGGTCGTCCGGCATGAGCCAGGAGGAGATCGACTACTGGCTGGCTGATCTCTGATGGACGCCTGGAGCGACATCCGGCTCGCCGCGCGAGACTGCCGCGCCGCCGCGTTGGCGAAGACGAACGCCGCGCCGACCGCGCGCAACCTGATCGACGCCATGATCGAGCTGCACGACCTGCAGATCGTCAAGTTCGATCCAGGCACGCGCGCGGGCGAGGATGTACTCGGGTTCTTCGAGCGCGGTCCCGGCATCGTCCACGTCGCGCGCGGCCAGGCCGAGGAGGACGAGGTGGTCGTCATCGCCCACGAGTTCGGACACTTCCGACTCCACACCGATCCCGAGAGCGACGTGACCGACGTGTCGATGCGGCTCTCCGGCGAACCGGTGGAGAGCGGCGGGGCGCGCGTCGACGGATACTCCTCGCGCGAGCGCAAGGAGGTGCAGGCGGACGTCTTCGCGGGCGAGTTCCTTTGTCCCTCCGACTGGCTGAGAGACAGGCTTCTGGCCGGTGCCAGGCCTTCCGGGATCGCGACCGAAGTTGGGTTGCCGCGCAACCTCGTGCTCCAGCAGGCGATCAGGGCTCTTCTGCTGCCGCCTCTCATCCGTCACGATGTCGAGGAGCGCGAGAAGGTCGTCTATGGTCTGGACGATGATCAGCAGGCCGCCGTCGATTGGGACGACGGGCCACTGCTAGTCCACGCCGGTCCGGGCACGGGCAAGACGCGCACTTTGGTTGAACGCATCACGCGCATCCTCAAGGGGGACGCGGCGTCGTCGATCCTCGCGCTCACCTTCTCCAACAAGGCCGCGGAGGAGATGCGCGAGCGCTTGTCGGCGGTCGACGCCGATGCGGCCATCGAGATGTGGGTCGGGACGTTCCACGCCTTCGGCCTGGAGCTGGTCACCCGCTTCGCTGGGCGCATCGGCCGGACCGATAAGGTCAAGATTCTCGACCCGACTGCAAGCCTGGCGCTGCTGGAGGCCAACCTCGAGCAGCTTCCACTCCGGCACTACCAGAACCTGTTCGAGCCGGCCCTTGAACTTGCTTTCGTGGTGAGCGCGATCTCGCGGGCGAAGGACGAACTTATCGGTCCGGTCGAATATCTGGCCGCGGCCGACGCGGATCTGGCTGCGGCGGTCGACGATGCGGGCCGGGAGGCAGCCGAGAAGGCGGTCGAGGTCGGCAAGGTCTATGTCATCTACGAGAGGCTGCTCACCGAGGCGGACGCTGTCGACTTCGGCGACCTCATCGGCCATGCCGTCGCGCTGTTGGCGGACGATGAGGTGCGGGCCGACGTCATTGGGTCCTACCGGCACCTGCTCGTCGACGAGTATCAGGACGTGAATTACGCGAGCTCGATGCTGCTGCGCGCGTTCGCCAGCGAATGCCGCGACATTTGGGTCGTGGCCGACCATCGCCAGTCGATCTATCGGTTCCGAGGTGCGGAGCCATCCAACGTCGAGCGGTTTCCTTCCGAGTTCGGCGGAAAGCGCCACACCCTCGGGATCAACTACCGGTCTGGAACGCCAGTCGTCAGAGCCTTCGCTGCCTTCACCGGCGGAATGACCGGCGGCCGGCAATCGCAGTGGCAGGCCAACCGCGGCGCCGTCGGCGAGGTCACGCTGGAGGTGTGTGGGACGTTGGAGGACGAGGCCTGCGCGATACGCGACCGGATCGAGGGGCTGAGAGCCGCCGGCGTCCCGTATCGCGATCAGGCCATACTCGCTCGCAGCCACCTTACGCTTGGCCGCCTGACGTCCCTGCTCGAGCGGCTGAACGTGCCACTTCTGTATCTGGGCGACCTGTTCGAGCGCGGCGAGATCCGGGACCTGCTGTCGTTGGTCGCCCTCGACGCCGAGTTCGGCGGGCTTGGTCTGGTCCGGGTGGGCCAGTTGCCGGCGTATGGCGCGACGGAGCAGGACACTTTGAAGGTGATAAGTTGGGCCCGCGAGCAGAAGCGGCCGGTGATAACCGCGCTGTCGAGCGTCGCCGAGATTGAAGGTCTGTCGGACGGCGGACGCTTCGGCCTCGCCCGGCTCGGCGGCGAGCTAGCGTTCGTTGGCGCCACGACGACGCCCTGGACGATGCTGACGGGGTGGCTGTTCGAGACCGGCGGCTACCTCGACCCGCTCGTACGGAGCTCGGACCCCGCCGACCGGCAGAAGCTGATCGCGATCTATCAGCTACTCAAAGTGTGCGGCGAGCATGATGCGGCGGGCGACAGGAGCCGCCGCCGCCTGCTGGCGCGTATTCGGCGCATCGAGCTGCTCAACCAGGACAGCGCCTACCGCGCGATCTCGGCTGAGGCGACCGACATCGACGCCGTCCGGGTGCTGACGATCCACGGCAGCAAGGGCCTTGAGTTCCCCGCGGTGCATCTCCCCGCCCTGGCGACGAAATACATGCCCGCCAGCCGCAAGGGTTCGAGGATGCCCACGCTCGGCAAGTACCCTCAGCTCAACATGGGCAAGGAGGACCATGATGCCGAGGAGGAATGCCTGTTCTTCGTGGGGCTCTCGCGCGCTCGCGACCACCTGTCGCTGACCCGAGCCCAGAAATACACGTCCCAGAACGCCTCCGCGTCCAAGTTCCTAGACTCGGTCTCAGCGATACTGACGCGGACCCGTTTGGCGCCATCGAGCGTGCCACAGCCCCCGGCGAGGCCGCCGGTCGCGGTCGAGAAGCGGACGAACTACTCGGCCACCGAGCTCGACACCTACATCCGCTGCCCGGCGAGGTACCGCTACGAGCAAATGATGGGCCTGCGCGCGGGCACCGACGGGGCCGCCTTCCTCGACTTCCACCGGTGTGTTCGGAGGACCTTGGCGTGGATCGAGCAGCGACGTGGCGAGGGCGTTGCGACGAGCGCGCCGCAGGCTTTGGCGCAGCTAGATGTGGTATGGGCCGAGCGCGGCCCAGTTGGTCACGGCTTCGAGAACTACTACCGCCAGGCCGCAAACCGCATGGTCTTGAACGACGCCGCATACGTCGGAGCCGAGCAGGGAGCCTATCCGGACGGGCCGCTCGAACTGCCGGTCGGCGGTCGCACCTTGACGATCGAGCCCGACCGTCTGGTCGACACCGGCGGCGTGGTCCGCGTGCAACGGATCAGGACGGGGCGACAGACCAAGAGCGAAGGCGACAATCCGATCTACGGCGCGATGCTGCTGGCGGCGCGGCGCAGGTTTCCGGGTCGGGCGATCTCGGTCGAGGCCTATTACCCGGGGGACGGCGTGACGCGCGACTTCCCCGCTAGTAAGGAGGACAAGGCGGTCAAGGCGTTCGGGGATGCGATCGCCGGGATCGAGGCGGGGAATTTTCCCGCCAAGCCAAGCGATCCGCGCTACTGTCCGAATTGCCCGTGCTATTTCATTTGCGGCGTGTGAGCCGCACTGCCTCGCCTTACCGGCACCTCAGCCGCCGGATCACCAGCTTCTCGCCGTAGCACATCCAGCAAATGTCCTTGCGGCGCTCGACGCCATTGGGGCCGGCCAGTTCGCGAGTCTTATGGTTGGCGTGCTGCCGCACGGACAGGCCGAGCCGATCGGCGACGCAGTCGTCGCAACTGCGCCGGAGCAAGGCGGTCGATCAGGGCGCGGACGTCGTCGATCACAATCATACGTCGACAATAGCCGACGCGCCGGCGGCAGGAAATCCTCGCCGCCGGAACAGCTTAGGCCGCCTTGGGGATGTCAACGGGATCAAGGTCGAGGTGTCCATGGGCGTAGGGTTCGGGGGCGCCGGTGAACGCCTCTGTGTCGTCCAGCGCCATCAGCGAACCCGACACCAGCTCCATAGCGCCGCCACCGTGCAAGCGCCGCAGCAGCTCGCCCACCGCAAGGACCGAGGCGGTCAGCCCGACGAAGGGCACGCCGATCGTGCGTGACGCGATCTGGGCGAGGCCGCAGCCGTCGACGCCCTCCATCTTCATCGCTTCGTAGGCGGGCATCCTCGAGACGTCGGGAGCCGTGGCCGACGCCGCAGCGCCGCCCCAGATCACGCTCGCGCGCTTGGGCCCGGGAAAGCTGTGGAGGGAGAAGTTCCGGAACCCCTGCGTTCCCGCGCCCAGACCGGCCTCGACCACCAGGTCGAACCCGGCTTCCTCCAGCGCAGCGCGGGCGGCCGCGTTGTCCACGCCGCACAGCGCCGCGCCGGGCTCGAGATGGTGGCGCCGGGTCCAGGCACCGAAACGCCGCTCTTCGTGCCGCACGTCGAAGCCCCGGCGCTGCAGCCAATCGCCGACCCATCGCGTCTTCATGACGGTCGGCTGCTCGGGCACCGCGAGCAGCGATGTGCTGTCGTTCGACACCGCCATGCTGTCGAAGTCCTGGAGCATCAGCAGGGCATCCGCACCCTCAGGATAGGGCAGCGACGCCAGCGCCCAGGCAAACGCCTGACCGAGGTTTCCCAAGCCGATGAACCAAAGATGCGTGGGAAGGTGCCGCAGGGCCGGCTCGGTCGAATTCGGCTCCATCCATGACTTGCCCGGGTCCCAGATTGAGAGCCCCGAAGCACGCCGCCCCGCCATGTCGTGGTCGCCGGCGTGCCAGGCGAAGACCTCGCCGACGCATGCGGCTGCGGCTAGGGCCGGCGCCAGCGATATGGCGTCGTCCATCATTGCGGTGGGCCAGGTCGACGGGATCACGCCGCCGCGCCAGCCAGCCCACTGCAGGCGCCACGCGGGCGTCGAACCTGTCGGCGCGCCCACGTCGCCAATGATCGCGCGCGGCCAGGCGGCGCGGACCTTCTCGACGCAGGTACCTCCGAGCGCCTCGACCGCCTCGCGCAGGGTGGCCTCGGTCGCCAGCTTGGTGACCACCGCCTGACCTCCGACGCCCTCGACCTCGATGCCGCCGAGCATCGTGCGGCGTGCCGCATTGACTAGGGTGAGCAGCCCGACCTGTCCGTTCACCGTCGTGACGGTCGCCGGGTCCACGCGGATCGCGAGGCCAAAGCGGGAGAGCATGTCAACCGCATCGTCGGCGGTCGCGGCGCGGCCGCTGTCCATGAAGTATTTCGCCGTGCGGTGCAGGTGGTCGGGATCGGTGGTCATAGGAACGTGCTCCAGAAGTCGTTGTGAAGGAAGCGGTGCGCGAGGGCGCCGGAATGGTCGGCCCATTCGTGGTTTCCGCGATATTCGTAGACGCCGATCCGCGCGGTCGCGGGACGGCCGGTGGCGTAGTTCGGCACGATGATCGCGATGTGGCCCTCGCGCGCGACCATTGGGTTGGTGCGGTCCGCCTCGCTCTGAAAGGCGCCGCCCGGGTGGGTGTGCACGTCGCCGACCACGGTTAGGCCGCGCGCGCGGCACATCGACCACAGCGCGGCGAACGCGGGCGCGTGCAGGATGCAGACGCCCGAGCTGTAGGCCTCGGGGTCCAGGTCGTCGTAGAAGATGACGTCTTGGACTTCGCGGAGTTCGCCCTCGCACGTCCCGAGGAGGAAGGCGCCCGCCTCGCGGCGGCGCTCGCCGCGGCGTTCGAGTTCGGCCAGCAGCGCGGTCCAGCGCGAAGGGTCGATGCGGATGCCGCGGCTACGCCGTAGCAGCGCCCGTGTAATCGTCCTGATTAAGAAGATCATGGACTTGCTCCAGATAGCAGATGATGCCGCGCGCAGGCTGCCACAGGCGGTTAGGATGCTGGTTCACCCAGACATCGTGGCCGTTCATCGAGACGCGGTCGCACGGGAGGTAGAGGCAGGTGCCGCCCTGCCACTCGGGCCGGAAGACCGAAGGCAGGATCGTCTTGCCCAGCGGCCACAGGTGCGCGGCGAGCGGAGCGTTGGTGGCGAGGTTCCAGGGCTCCGCGGTGACGGCCTGATGCGGATAGCCGCTGCATTCGAACCGCAGACCGAATTCGGCCGGCGAGTTCGGACGGGGGGCGGCCGACACGGCGGTGACCACGTGGGGCCACGCCTGCGACACGACGCGCCACCGCCCTTCGACCTGGCCGCACCGGAACTCCGGTGCGGCCAGGTCGCGCTCGAGCAGCAGCTGGCTGGGGCTGACGGGCGCGTTCACCTCAGCCCTCGACGCGGACGTCGGGGACGAGGTCGAAGCACAGCTCGTGGCCATCCTTGACGAGCTTGTGCAGCGGCGTGTCGGTCGGCGGGCGGTCGGTGCTGCCGCAGACCTGCAGGACATGCTCCGCGGCGTCGCGCTCGGCCAGCTTGAAGTGGTCGACCGCCCACGCCTTCACGCGGCGGACGCGAGTGCCGGGCGCGAAGCTGTGGCGCTTGGTCTGCTCGAGGTAGTGGATGGTGACGTCGATCTTGCGGCACTTGGCAAGGTGCAGCTTCGCGCCGTGCTTGATGTGGTGCGGGCGCTTGTGGCCGTGCCACTCGATTGGGTCTTTGTCCTCGTCGTGGAAGAGGATGAACCCCTCGTCGATCTCGATGCCGGCCTCCTTGACGGAGGCGTAGATGATCTCGATCGAGGCGTTATCGGGCAGATCGACCTCGACGAGGCGGTCGTGACCCTGGACGGCGATGAAGACGGTGTGGGACATGGGGCTTGGCTCCTGATCAGGCGGCGAACCGGCCGCCCTCAAGAACCCCAGCGAAATTGCCCCCGTGGATTTGGGAACAAATCTTTAGTCTGGGCGAAAAAAGCCTAGACACTGGCGTGAGCCGGTCGATGTCGCCTCGGCGATCGGGATCGTGGATCAATGTCTGCTTCTGAACTTTAGCCGACGGAAAGTTGCATGTCCGCTGTCGGCCCACCTTTTCCGTCTTCAGGCTCTGTATCGCTCGACCCCCGTTAGCCATTCTAGGTGCGGATCGATATCTTGACGGTAGATCTCTTCGCGTAAGAAGTGACACTCGTTGTCGAAGCCCTCTTCGTCAATCTCGGTCCACCAGCTCTTCGGCCGCCCGTCGCTGCCGTCGTTCCAGCGGTAGCCGCGGGCTTTGAGCGCGTCCTTCAGGTCGAACGGGCTGTGTTGCGCCCAGATCCGGCAGCGTCGTTTGGCGGCCGATGCGACGAGGTGAGGGAATGCACATCCGTTTGCTTCGTGTTGGAACGCCAACACCTCGAGCAGGGCATGGCAGTCGTCAATAGCCCGATGGCCGTTGTGGAAGAGTCCGCACTGACCGACGAGGTAGCCGAGCTTCGACCCTTCGAAGCCGAAGGCGCGCCAGTCCACCTCCTGGTTTGAACACGCCCAGGCTTTCAGATCGAAGCCAGATGCAAATGTCTCGCAGAACGGACGGTCAAACCGGGCATTGTGGGCGATAACGAGATCGGCGGGAGCGACGAAATCGGCAACGGCTGCCGGATCGATCGACTGTCCTGCGACCATGTCGTCCGTGATGCCAGTGATGCGAGTGATGTCGGGAGCGATCGGCTCGCCCGGCTCCCGCAATTCGTCGAACACGCCGACCACGTCCCGAATGCCCTCGGCACCATAGGTGAACATCACCATGCCGAGCTCGATGATCTCGTGACGGCGATAATCGAGACCTGTCGTTTCCGTGTCGAGAATGATCCCGATCTTCTCGCCCGGCTGCAGCGACATTGGTGACCAGCCGCCGAGAACCGGCCGTGGCTAGAGCCGCCGCAGAATGCGATAGGCGCCGGTGGATTCGAGATGCCGTGCCATCGCTTCTGGATTGCCCACCGAGGCGAGCAGAGGCGCGGTTGTCTGCCGGTGGCGACGGATGCCCCTCTGAGATCGTTCCTCGCCGTCCTTTGCGGTCGGCTGGCCGAAGAGATCAAACTGGCGTGCGCGTTCGCCCTGCATCATCCGATTGCCTTCGGTTCGTCCTGACGCTGCATGTGATCCATCGATCTATGACGCGCAACGAGATACCGCCAGAAGCACCCGTTCATCGAAACTGCTCAATGCGGATACCGAGATTCTTGGCAACCTTCGACCAAGCCTTGTCGGCGGTGACGACCGGCAGGGCGAGCGCTTGACCCAGGGCAAGACACGCGCGGTCGCCATGGCTGAGGCCAAAGGGTTTGGTCAGCGCGAACATACCGCCAGCCTTGAAGGCTAAAGCAATATCCAGCGGGCGAACATCAAGGCCGAGGGAGCGAACGAGCTCTTCGGCCTCGTCCTGCGTCATTCCCGTCTGGCAGAGTTTCGAGATAGCCTCCTGAACGGTCAGCGCGGACGCTGATGCTCCCGCATCTATGCAGCGCTCGACCTTGGCCGCTCCTTTTTCCGCAAAGGCGTAGGCGAGGATCGCCGAGGTGTCGACGACGCAGGTGCTCACGACCCGGCGACCTCTTTGCCGGGCTCGATGCGGTCAATCTCGCGTTCAGCCTCCGCGCGCTTTTCGGCCAGGAACTCGTCGACGACGCTGACGCCGGGTCGCGCATAGCGCTTGGCTATTTCCTGGGCCCGTTTGCGTCGGAGCCGCGCGGTGGTCAGGGTCACCTGGTCGCCCTCTGCTTCGAGCATGACCTTGTCACCCTTGGCGAGCCCCAGAGCCTTTCGAAGTTCAGCGGGAAGGATGACGCGACCATTCTCCTGCATGGGTAGTTCGTAGAGCTTCATCCCCTGTCCTCCCTTCTAATCGCTGATTTGCAAGACATAGCAAATCCAGAGAATATTGTCTCGCGTCAACAAAACGTCCTGAAGCGCCAGCAAGGGCGGAATCGGTGCCCCAACCGTATATCGCATCATAGATCAGCTTAGAAGAAATAGACACAGGGATGTTATCTTGCATACCTATTCGCATGCGTCACATTACCATCTGATTGTCATGATCCGGTTTTCGGGAATAATTGACGGTCACAGGCTCCGCTCACAATCGACCGTTTGTGGGCATATCGCTGTCGATATGACCGAAAAATAGCTTGCTCGGGTTATGCGCATGCGCAATAACTTCATCCACGTTTTTGATGCTATTTTCCGGGTTCGACGCCATCCATGTCGCGCATTTTCGCCTATGCCCGGGTCTCGACCATCGAGCAGCACACCGAGAACCAGCTCGGCGAGATCCGCGCGGCAGGATTTCAGGTTCAGCCGCGCCGGGTCATCACCGAGACCATCTCTGGAGCGACCGCGGCGTCGGAACGACCGGGCTTTGGCAGGCTTGTTGATCGACTGGAAGACGGCGACATTCTTGTCGTCACCAAACTCGACCGTCTCGGCCGCAACGCCATGGATGTTCGCAAGACCGTCGACCAACTCGACGAGCTCGGCATCAAGGTTCACTGCCTGGCGCTCGGCGGCGTCGACCTGACCAGCCCGGCAGGCCGCATGACCATGGGTGTCATCAATGCCGTCGCCGAGTTTGAGCGCGACCTCCTGATCGAACGCACCCAGGCTGGCTTGATCCGAGCCAAATCCGAGGGCAAGCGGCTCGGCCGTCCGCCACGTCTGACCGAGGATCAGAAGCGGGCCGTTATCACTAAGCTTCAAGATGGTGCGTCAGTCGCACGGCTTGCCCGCGACTATGGCGTCAGCCGGCTGACCATTAGCCGGGCGCGCGACAAATACAAAGAGCAGGGCGCGCTCGATATAATGAAACCGCCAGAGAATGAGGACGCGACCGCCGGGGAGGGGAGCGATGCCGATCCGGCGTGAAGACCGGCACTTCTATCCGATCGACTGGCGTGAACTTTCGGCCGCGATCAGGTTCAATCGAGCCAAGGGACGCTGCGAGCGATGCGGCCGACCCCATGGCCAGCTTGTCTATCACCTGAGCGACGGGCGCTGGTTCGACAACACTGCCGGTCGCTGGCGCGACAACCGCGGACGACTGGTTCGAACAAAGACACCACCCGATCCAAGGGTGTCAGGCGACGAAGGTGGAATTGCGCAGACATTCGTCCGCCTCGCCTGCGCCCATCTCGACCAGAACACGGCCAACAACGCCGACAACAATCTCGCCGCCTTCTGCCAGCGCTGCCACCTCGATCACGACCGCCCTTGGAACATCGAAAAACGCCGTCTGACCGTGCTACTCCGCCGCGCGCTGGGCGACCTCTTCACAGGGCCATATCGGCGGTAGGGAAACGGCGAGATCAGATCCGTAGGCGCCCTGCTTCTTAAAGGCTCGGAACGCCAACGTCCTCAGCGAGGAACAGTGCTCCATTGCTGAGCGCATGTGGCAGCGAATTTCACGCTTGCAGTATATGATATCACCCCCTAACTTGCTTGCATGAACAGCAAGCAGAAGAAGACCTTGGCAGCTGTCTTCAGGGAGCCTGTGCCAGGTACTCTCGAATGGGCGGCCATCGAGGGTCTGCTTGTTGCCGCCGGATGCCGGATCATCGAGGGCAGCGGCTCTCGCGTCCGGTTCGAGAAGGACGGGGAGCTGGAGAGCTTTCATCGTCCGCATCCAGCCAAGGAAGCAGAGCGCTATCAGGTTCGCGCCGCCCGGGCGTTCCTGATCCGACTTGGGATCGAGCCATGACCAACATAATCACCTATAAGGGCTATGCGGCCCGCGTCGAATACGACGACGAAGACGGCATCCTGTTCGGCCAGATCGCCGGCATTCGCGATGGCGTCGGTTTTCATGCCGAGAGCGTTGAGGAACTGCGGACAGCCTTCCACGAGGCCGTGGACGACTATCTCGCGACCTGTGCCACGATCGGTAAGGAGCCGCAGAAGCCTTATTCGGGCAAGATGATGTTCCGGGTCAGCCCAGAGATCCATCGCAAGGCCGCGATCGCGGCGGAACTGGCAGGCAAGAGCCTCAATCAGTGGGCCGAGGAAGCCTTAAGCAAGGCCATCCACTCCTGAGAGCCCGGACAGTGGAGGAGGCTGATGTCGATCTGGTCTGAACACTGAACACCCCCATTTCTACTCGATCACCTGGCGCGAACTCTCCGCCGCCATCCGCTTCGGCCGAGCCGAGGGCTATGTTTCGGCGTGCAAAATTTCCCCGCGATTGACATCCGGCCTATCGTTCATTTTTTAAAATTGCGCAACTTACCGAAATCGCGTCGTTTTTCGCGCTCGCTTCCGACAAAATGCTAATTCCGTTCAAATTGCATTATTGACTCATTACGACGTAATATTTCATACTGTTAATGTAGACAAATTAGAACAGAATTCGCCATGCCGGGATGGCATGACGCTGCGCAAATCTTTATGCTGACCTCCTGTGAACGAAGTGGGAGGTTTGTGTGGCGAAGCTGGAGCCTGGGGGAAGGGTGCTACTCGGCAATGTTGTTCGAGCGTTCTTGGATGCTGGGGGCAAGCTCAAGTACCGCCCCTATAAAGATCGGAATGGTAAAACCAACTGGTTTGTTTTCGGCGTTCGATCTGACGGAAGCGAATCACAGGTCTACATCGCCCGCAACGGCGAGCCCAAACGCTTCCGATCTGCAAAT
Organism: Jiella pacifica; assembly: GCF_010500815.1. Lineage (GTDB taxonomy): Bacteria > Pseudomonadota > Alphaproteobacteria > Rhizobiales > Rhizobiaceae > Jiella > Jiella pacifica. The sequence continues at coordinate 19,734 of NZ_JAAAMG010000020.1, read as the reverse complement.
GCCATCCTCTCGTATCACCGGAGCATGTTTCCGCAAGATGAGGGCGTCTTCGTTCCCTGGCTTCGTGGGGACGAAGAGAGCTCTGAAGACGATGAGGAGGACGTCGAAGACACCTCGTGAGTCCGGGGAGCAACCGGGCTCAAACAACGTGATTTCGATCAAAGCCTACAGGGCTCCAATAAGACGCCGCTCCGTCGTTACGACCGCCAAAGCCGCGTCTGGAGTCATCACCTCCACAAATTCACCTGCCGCCGCCGCCCCTGATAGCCTTCGCAGGGGCGTGCACCGTTGCCATTCATTCGCATTGGGCTGTCTGGGTACAGTCGCGATGGGTATAGCTCGGCGGCTGGTCCAATCTTCGCCTTCACAGTCATCGCTGCAGCCTTTGCCGCCGCCTGATTCGATATTTTTGCGTGGCCATACGCCCCGTCGTCACACTGGTGCTCGTCGTCCGGTGTGTCTGCAAAATCCATTTCATAGCTGACCATGCGACCTCTGCTGCTCTTGCCTCTCCTTCTTTGCGCGAGACTACAACCTAGTGTTGCTTTGGTTGTAGAATTCGAACACGACGGCTCCGTTTCAGTCTCCGAGGACTCCACGCGGGAGGCAGCACGGTCTGCCCCCGCTCACCGCCTGTCAGCCAGCACGGCTTCCAAGCAGTACCGCGACACGGCGTACGCGGTCGGTCTGCGACATGCAGGCGGACCTGGGCCACGCGCCGCCGGTCTCGCTGCGACTGAGTTCGCCGATCTTTTCGTAGCGCTGATCGATCAGGAAAGCCGGTTCGACCCCCGCGCCGTTTCGTCGAAGGGCGCTCAAGGGCTCGGGCAACTGATGCCGGACACAGCTCGCCTGCTCGGGGTTTCCGACCCCTTCAACCCTTCTGAGAATCTGGATGGGGCCGCGCGGTACTTCACCGCGCAGCTCGCCCGCTTCGGCGACGTGCGGCTGGCTCTGGCTGCCTACAACGCCGGCCCGCATCGCGTGGAAGAATATGGTGGCGTGCCACCGTTCCGCGAAACGCTCGCCTACGTCGCCACCATCACTGCCGCCGTCGACCGAGCGCCGGCGGGTGCAGCACTCACACGCCCTGCCCCCGAAGCGGCGAGCGCGGCGCGTGGGGTCTCCACCAATCCCGAAATGCAAAGGAACGGCGTATGGGACTTCAACTGAACACAGTTGGCCGCATTGCGGCCACGGCGGCGACGCTGACCGTGGTGAGCACCGGGGCTGCGATGGCGCAGGACCTCTCGCCGGTCACGAACTTCTTCACGACGATCGGTGATGCCCTGACGGGGACGCTCGGACGCGCCATTGGCCTCGTCGCCTTGGCTGGCGTCGGCCTCGCCTTCGCGACCGGCCGGATGAACTGGATGTTCGCCGGATCGGTGCTTATCGGCCTCTCGATCCTTTTCGGCGCGGCCACGCTGCTCTCCGGGTACTCGTGAGCCGGCCCTGCTTCCAGGCATTGACCAGGCCCGTGAGCATCGCGGGCCTGCCAATGAGCTACGTCGTCATCCTCTTCGGCATCACGTTCGGCGGCTTCATCGCCACGCTCTCGTTCATCTACTTCGCAGTGGCCGGCGTCATGAGCTACGTCGGCCTCCGCCTCCTGGCGAACTACGATCCGCGGATCGCGGACGTGGTGTTCATCACGATGATCCGCACACCGCTTCCCCAGAGCTGGTTCAGGGGAAAGGGGATCATCTACCGTGCTTGACGTCGAAAGAGGTCATGGGCGCAAGGCCGTCGAGCCGCGGGGCTTTGCGGGCGAACACATGCTCGCGAAGCATCTCCCCTACCTCGTCCCGGTCGGCGACGACGTGCTGATGCTGCGCGACGGTGACGTGATGGCCTCTTTCATGGTCGAAGGCATCGAGGCGCTCACCGCCGAACAGGCGGCGGTCGGCGACCTGGCCGACGCGATGGGCGGCGGCGTCGCCCAGTCCGGATCCGATGTCGCCTTCTACGTACATCGGGTCTCCAACCCGGCAAGCGTCGCCATGCCGCCGGTCGAAGGCCAAGGCTTCGCCGCGGCGGTGGATCGGGCGTGGCAAGCCGACATTCGCGTGATGGGTCTGCGCACGCGCCGGATCATGGTCACGGTGATCGTGCGCCCCATGACGCTGACCAGTCTGTGGGCCCGGATCACCGGCGGCGGCAAGCGCGATCTCATGGCAATGCGCGAGCGGCGCATCGCCCGGCTCAACGAGGTGGTCGGGCATATGATGGGCGCGCTCTCTGCGGCCTCGCCTTACCGCCTTTCTGTCTCGAACGGTGAATGGCTCGGGATGCTGCAGGCATGCGTGTCGGGTATTTATCGGCCGCTTTCGCCGGGGGCGGAATTTCGGCCGCTGGCCGATCTGATGGCCTCATCGCGAGTTGATTTTAGAGACGACACATTCATCGTCTTCGGCAACGACGCGGAGGAGACGCGCTTCGGCGCGATCTTCACCTACAAGAAATATCCGACCGAAACGCAGGCGGGCGTCTTCGACGGTCTCGACCTGCCGCACGATACGGTCGTCACGCACTCCTTCACTCCGATCGAGCAATTCGAGGCGCTGGCGCGCGTCCAGCGGACGGCACGGCAGATGCGGGCCGCCGACGACGCGGCACGCTCGCTGGAAATCCAGCTTGTCGATGCGGCCGATGATCTGGCCTCTGGCCGGATCAGCTTCGGCCTGCACCAAGCCTCCATCACTGTCTTCGCCCGTTCGGAGGCTGAGCTTGATGAGGTCGCGTCGCGCGTTCGCAGCGCCGGACAACGCACCGGCGGCGTCATGGTGCGTGAGGACATCGGCGCGCGTAGCGCGTACTTCGCGCAGCATCCGGGCAATCACAGCTACCGCGCCCGCGCGGCAATGATCTCCTCGGCCAACTTCGCGGACTTCGCTGCGCTCCACGCGAACGGCGAAGGGCTCGAGCCGGGCCTTGTGCCCTGGGGCGCGCCGATCACGACGTTCCGCACGCTCGGCCATGAGCCTTATCGGTTCAGCTTCCATCTGGCGGGCAAGCCAGGTGAGCGCACCGTCGGCCATTCGCTGATCGTCGGCCGCACGGGCTCGGGCAAGACCGCGGCGATCGCATTCCTGATGGCGCAAGCGCAACGCATCGAACCGCGCCCCCGCATCATCGCCTTCGACAAGGATCGCGGCCTTGAAATGGCGCTTCGCGCGCTCGGCGGCAGCTACTCGGCGGTGCGCATGGGCGAGCAAACCGGCTTCAACCCGTTCCGGGCGGAAGGTGACGCCCGCGGAACGGCATGGCTGACGGACTGGCTTGGCGCGCTGCTTTCGCAGGACGGCGACAAGCTTTCCCCGATGCAGGGGGAAGCCTTGGCGCAAATGACGGCGAGCAACGCCGATGCCGATCCTGTGTTGCAGACGATCAGCCACTTCCGATCGCAGCTTCGCGGCGTCGATGATGACGGCGACCTCTATACGCGCCTGGCGCAATGGGATGAGGGCGGTCGATACGATTGGCTGTTCGGCGGGACCGCCGAAGATCCGTTGCACTTCGCCAATGACGTGACCGGCTTCGATCTGACGGAATTGCTCGACGTCCCGGCCGTGCGCACGGCCTGGCTGAGCTACGTGTTCCGCCGGATCGAACGTACGATCGAGGACGGACGGCCGACGCTGGTGGTGCTCGACGAGGCGTGGAAGCTCCTCGATGACCCGTATTTCCAGAGCCGGTTGAAAGACTGGATGCTGACGATGCGAAAGAAGAACGTCGCGGTCGTCATGCTGACGCAGCGCGTCTCGCACATCGCGGACAGTCGTGCCGGCAACTCGATCCTCGAAAGCATCGCCACGACGATCCTGTTTCCGAACTCGCGCAACACGCAGACCGAGCTTGCGCCGCTCGGCCTGAGCGATGGCGAGACGGAGTTTCTCATGTCGTCAGGGTCAGGCAACCGATACGCCTCGATCCGCTCCGGTGACAGAAGTGTCTTCGTCGACATGGACCTTGGAGCGCTCGGCCCGCTTCTGACAGCTCTAGTGTCCGGTCCCGGCGGCGAAAACTCGCCCCCGACTGGCGAGAAAATCCCGGCTTCTGGAAGGAGCTTTGACCATGAACATCAAGATCCTCCCCGTCCTTTTGCTGGCCGCCTCGACGGCCGGGTGCGCAAGCTACACCGCCGAAAAGTGGCCCTGCCAGGCGAAGACCTGCGAATGGGCTCCGATCAACCAAGGGAGTGTCGTAGTCCAATGAAACGGATGATCCGAACCCTGGCGGCCTCGATCGTCGTCGTCTCGCTGGGAAGCATCCCGGCCCATGCCGAGGGCGTGCCCGTTATCGACGGTGCGGCCATCGCGCAGTTCATCAAGCAGCTCGAACAGATGCAGAAGGATTACGAGAACCAGCTCGAGCAACTGACGAACCTGCAGGATCAGCTCGAAAGCATGACTGGCGACAAGGGGATCGGCGGCATCCTCAACTCGGCGACCGATCAGAGCGCACGAGAGGCGGCCGATAGCCTGAGCTCGATCATCGACAGTGCCATTTCGGGCGGCGGCCTCTCCGGCAACACCTCTGTCATCAGCGACCGGATCTCGGAACTGAAAGACACGTTCGGCCTCGCCGATCTGACGCAATTTCTCGGCTCCGAACGCACGCAGGACCGGGCGTTGGCGACGCAGGCCGGGTCCGGCATGGCGGCCGTGGCAACGGCCGAAGATACCTACCAGCGCGCCAATGCGTCGATGGATCGGGTGAACGGCATGATCGAGGACATCGACAGCAACGCCGATCTCAAAGCCTCGGTCGACTACAACACGCGGATGCTGGCCGAAGTCGCGGTTCTCCTCAACGAAAACCTGCGCGTTCAGGCCGCGATAGCAAACACGGTCGGCACCGACGCGATTTCGTCAGCTCGTGACCGCGCCGCGCAGCGCAAATTCATGACAGGAGCTGGAAGCAGTGAGGAGTAAGCCATTGAAGATCCTAGCCCTCATTCTCACCGTGGCTGCATCGACGACTGTCCTCGCCGGTTCCGCCTCGGCGGATGAAAAGCGCGGCTTTGGATGCCGCTATGAGTCCAGCGTCGATAAAAGCGAATTGAATGCCCGCGCGCCCAACTACACCCTGCGAGGAATCCTCGAAGAATACAGGCTTCGGTGGGATGCGGCGGACGCACGCGCCCAATGCAAGGCGTTCGCCGAAGGCAAGGCCTACGAGATCGGTTGCCGTCGCGGTCGTCGTGATTGGGACGCCATTGCTGCGATGGTCCCGGACAAGATGTGGGACATGTCGAGGGCAGAAGCAAAGCCATTCCTTAATAAACTCAAAGAGGAGGATGACGGGTACAAGGCGGCGATCGATTATTGTCGGGACGTTGGCGCGGTCGAGAAAAGCTGGTCACGTTAACACGGCCACTACGCAATAGAGTATAGGGCCGATGGCAACATTCATCTCTGATACCTTGAATGAGGTTGACGCTGCTATTGCCGGTTATGCCGAAACTGTCTTTGGAAATTTCAGCAGTTCAGTTTCGACCCTTCTTCAGATGATGGGTGTCGTCGGCCTTGCATTCATTGCGCTGAATACGCTCGTCCAATGGGTGCCGGTCCGTGTGACGGATTACAGCCGATGGATGGTTCGGTACATCGTCATAACAATGATAGCGACTAGCTGGGCGCAGTTTCAGCCGATCTACGACATCATCACCAACACGCCAGGCGATCTTGGAGCGGCGCTATTGGACGCGTCCGGGCCATCGGATCTGAATACGGCTCTCGATGAGATGATTACTGGCTTGTTCGATTTTTCAGAAAGGGCAAACGACGAAAGCGGCTACTTCTCGATCAGCCTGACCGCTGTTTTGGTATGGGTCGTCGGCGCGCTGATGGCATGCGTTGCGATCATCGTGAGCAGCATCGCCAAGGTCGGCCTTGCGATGGCCGTCTCGTTGGCGCCAATCTTCATCCCGACTCTGATGTTCAAGGCAAGCGGCAATCTCTTCGAGAGCTGGGTTCGCTTCACTCTCGGCTTCGCGTTGATCCCGCTCGTCATGGCAGGGGTCATGGGTGCCATCGTCGGGATCGGGCAAGGGATGATCGCCGAGGCCGCCGACGCGGTGGAACTGTCAGAGGCAGCTGGATTCCTGATCGTCGGCGCCGCAGCAATTTTCCTGATGATCCAGGTGCCGACGCTGGTGAACGGCCTCGCCGGCACGTTCGTGGCGACGGCGAACGGCGTGGGGATTGCCCGCCAAGGGACGGGGGTCGCCGGCGGCGGCGTGAAAAGCGCCACGCAGATGGCAACACCGCGCGTCATGCAGGCGGCCTCGGCCATCGGTGCGGCCCGCAGCAGCGGAGGCGGGGCAGGATCGCGCGTCAGCGCCGCGCTGCAGGACGCAAAGCAAACCTCCGCGTCGATGCGCGAGAACCGCGAACGCATCGGCGTGCGGAATATGGAACGAGGCCAGCGCACCTCGATGGGGGAGCGCGCCGAAGCGGGGCGTGCAGCGATGCTCCAGCAGGCCCGCGAGAACCGGACAACTCGCGCTGGCGCCAACGGCAATCAAAGAGCGGCGATCCACAATGCCATGCGCTCGGCGCAGGAGCACAAGACGGGAGGCACCGGCTAATCGCCGCCGTCTCCTGCCGTCCGGGTAGAGAACCAATCCCCTGAACAGCAGGAGTTTGATTGCGCCCCGCTCGGCGCAGGAGAAGGAATTTGTCTGATGGCAAAAAATAGAACCAGCAACGAAATCGCGGCTGGGTTTGCGGACGAAGTGTTTTTCGGCCTTCGCCGTCAGCGGAACGTCCTCGGCTTCGTCGCAGCGGGTAGCATCACTGTAGCAATGACCTCGGTGGTGGCCCTCTGCCTCGCCCTGCCGATGAAGGAAATCCGGCCCTATGTGGTGATGGTGGACAGGTCCACCGGCGAAAGCGAACAGATCGTCTCGACGCGGCCGGGCTCGCTGTCGGATCAAGAGGCCGTCCAAGAAGCCGAAATCGTCCGCTATGTGACCGATCGCGAGACCTACGATGTGGCGGACAACGCCGAGCGCATTCCCATGGTCGCCAACACGTCGGTCGGGCAAGCCAGCGCGTCGATCCGCGCGCTCTGGAACTCCTCGGCCGACAACTACCCGCCCGATATCTACGGCACGGACACGCTGATTACCGTCAAGGTCAGCTCGATCTCGATGCTGGGCGACAAGACCGCACAGGTGCGCTTCACGCGCCGTCTGGAACGCCCCGGCGACAACCCGATTGAGCGCAATTTCGTCGCCACGGTGGGCTTTGAATTTCGCCCGCGCGTCGAACGCAATCTCGAACAGGTCTGGCGCAATCCGCTCGGCTTCACGGTGACGAACTACCGGGTCGATGCCGAAACCCTTCGCGCTCGGGAGAACTGACCATGAAACTTCGTCAGATGACTCTCGGTGCGCTGGCGCTCGGCGCTTCGGTGGCGGCGGCGCAAGCGGAAGTCAAACCCCGGCCCTACGCGGCCGATCCGCGCATTCGCCATTACACCTACAACGAACATCAGGTGTACCGGCTCGACGTGTACATGAAATTCATCACCTCGCTGCAATTTGGCGCCGGCGAGAACGTGGAATCGGTGCAGGTCGGCGATAGCGCGTCCTGGCAGATCGTGCGGCTCTCGCGCGGCGACGTCTTGTCGGTGAAGCCGCTCATTGAGAACGCCTATACCAACATGACGGTCTACACGGATCGGCGTGTCTACACGTTCGAGCTGCGCGCCAAGCGCGGCCGGGTCGGAGATCCGAACCTCAGCTATCGGATCGACTTCACCTATCCCGACGAGGAGGCCGCGCGGCGGCGGTCGCAACAAGAGCGCGCGGCGCGGCCAAAGGACTTCGACTACTATTACTCGGGCACGGCCCGCAGCATCGTGCCGGTGCAGGTCTACGACGACGGCCGCAGCACCTATTTCCGCTTCGCGCCGGACAGCCCGCGTCCGGCGGTGTTTGCGGCCAATGCCGGCGGCCAGGAAGCCATCGTCAACGTCACTCAAACCCGTGACGGGTTCGTCGTCTCGCGCACCTCGAAGCGTTGGACGCTGCGCCTCGGCGACAAGATTATTCCCATCGCCCACGGCTCTGTTGCCCGCCACAGTGGCGGCGCGTCGCGGTCCGGCTTCTTGCGCGGGAAAGACCGCTGATGGCCGATGACAACACCGTCGATCGCGAACGCCTCGCCGCTGAGCGCCGCCGGGCGTTTGAAACCAAGCCGAAGGGGAAAGGCTCGCGGATCGTCATCGGCGCGATCATGGGCGTCGCCTTCCTCGCCATCGCCGCCCTCGTCCTGGCTCCGGATCAGGTGCGCTCGCTCTTGGGCGGACGCACCTCGACCAGCGAGACGATGCAGGAAACGTCGCGCACGGACAGCGGTATCTCGACGGAGATCACGGTGCCCGATGACGTGGATACGCCGGTTGATGTCGATCCACCGATGCGCCCGGAGCCGGCGCGTCCGGCAGCCGATGACAGCGAGTATCGGTCGAAGATTGCCGCCCTGGAACGGCAGCTCGAAGAGATGCGCTCGCAAAGCGGCAATCAGGTCGACAAGATCCGCTCCCTGCTGGATGAACAGGCACGAGCTCTCCGTGACCAGTTCGAACGGGAGCGAAAAGCGCAAGAAGCCGAGTATGAGCGCCGCTTGCGGGCCGCGCGCGAAGCGGCGGCCGCCGACAAGCTGAGCGAGGAGCAGGCGGCCGCTCGGGCGCGGCTCGAGGAAGAACGCGCGCGGCGCGAAGCGATCGCGCATGAGCAGGTCCAGTCGGATGCGCTCGTGCTGGACGGCGGCGCGAAGACCGCTGGCTCTTCCTCGGTGAAAGGAGGCGATCGCGAGCTTTCGAGCAATGAAGAGTTCATGCGATCCGCCTCGACGCAGAGCTACGACACGGTGCGCGCCACGACAATCGCCAATCCGGCGCGGACGATCGTGCAGGGCACGTCGCTTGCTGCCGTCCTAGAAACGGCGGTTTCGACGGAGTTGCCCGGCATCATCCGCGCCGTCGTCTCGCACGACGTCTATTCCTATGACGGCGACAACGTCCTTTTGCCACGCGGCTCCCGTCTGATCGGCACCTACAATTCCGACGTGTCGATTGCGCAGAACCGGGCGCAAATCGCATGGAATCGGGCAGTGACGCCGAAGGGTGTCAGTGTCGAGCTTGGCGGCTATGGCGCCGACCGGCTGGGCATGTCGGGTCAGTCCGGCCACGTCGATACGCGCTTTCGTGAACGCTTCGGCGCGGCCGCGTTGATCTCCCTCATCACCCTCGGCCCGCAATTCATCGTCAAAGACGGGTCCAGCGAAGGATCCAGCGGGACGGTGAGCGATGCGGCCGACGATCTCACCGGCGATCTGGAAAAAGCCACGCAGAGCGTCATGGCGGACTATCTGTCGCTCGGTCCGGTGATCTACATCGACCAGGGCACGGCGATTTCGGTCATGGTCAACCGCGATCTCGTCTTCTGATGGGCGGTGCTCCGAGCAGCCACGCCGAACAAGGGCTCCTCCCCCTTCGCTCCCTGTTGATCTCAGAAGAGGTCAACGAGGTGGTGGTGAACCCTGACAGGCGCATTTGGGTGGAGTACGCCTCTGAGCCGCACATGCGGCTTTGGGACGGGGAAATTCCCGCCGCACGGCTCAAGACGCTCGGCTCGCATCTCGCCGGCGAGTCGAGAAACCAGCTCGGCCCGAACCACCCGATCGTGTCGGGCCGCGTGCAGGTGTTCGGCCAGTCGATGCGTGTGCAGGTGATCGTGCCGCCAGCCATCGAAGACGGCGTGTCGGTCTCCATCCGCAAATACATCTCCCGGGTTCTGGCCGTGACGGAAGTCGACTTCCTCGTCGGCCATCAGGTCGATGTGGAAGGTGAGCGGCAGGCCAAGCTGACCGCACTGGCGCAGCTTGCCGAGAGGGGCAGGCTGCAAGAGCTGCTGCAAAAGGCGATAGACGACCGTCTCAACATTCTCGTATCGGGCGGCACGTCGTCGGGAAAGACGACGCTTGCCCGCGCCATGCTCGCCTTAAGCGACCAGGCCGAACGGATGGTGACGATCGAGGACGCGCCGGAGCTGCACTTGCCGCACCCGAACGCGGTGCCGCTGATCGCCGATCGGCGTCCCGGCTCGGAACGCTCGCCCGCCCGCCTTCTCGAAAGCTCTCTGCGGATGCGTCCGGATCGTTTGATCCTGGGCGAAATCCGCGGCGAGGAGGCGTTCAACTTCCTTGAAGCGATCAACACTGGCCATCCGGGATCGATCAGCACCATTCACGCCGACAGTCCCGCCCTGGCGCTCGAACGGCTGGCGATGATGGTGATGCGGGCGGGAATGAATCAAACGCGCCAGGATATCTTGGACTATGCGCGTCACACCGTCGATCTCATCATTCAGGTCGGCCGCCGAGGCGGCAAGCGCGGCGTGCTTGAAGTATACCGGCCCGCAGCGCAGGCACTCGATCCAATCAAGATTACAAAACCGAGTCATACCCAAGCAGCGACGAGCTTGCTGAGCGCGCGATAGTTCGCGTCGTGCTTTCAAAGCTGGTCATGACATTTACGAAGGGCAAGGTCCGTTATCGACCGGACCCTTCGGAGCATCAGGGGTTTATGGGCTGCCACGGGCATTCCAGCTCGATGTCGAACTCCACAAAGTCCTTCACATTCCGGGTGAGCAGAATGAGTCCGTAGTGCTTCGCAGTGGCGGCGATCAAGCTGTCGTAGTCTTTCACACCGTTCGCCGCCTGAAACTTGCCTGCAATCACCGCGATCGGCGTGGTGACCTGTAGGATCTGGCCATTGTCATAATTTCCAAGCACGCGTTGCTGGAACCACTCGCTGAGAACCGCCGCCTGTTGGATGTCGCCGCGCCTTTCGATCAGCTCGATCCCGCGTGCAATCTCCATGATGGTGATCACCGAGATGCGGGTCTCATCGTGATCGATGCCTCTCATGTAGGCGAGAACGGTGGCGTCAGAGCCGAGACCTTTTCGGATCTCGGAAACGACGTTGGTATCGAGCAGGTAAGCCATCAGTCGAGATCGAGCGCACGCGGCTTGATGGCGCGACGGTCGCTATCGGGCTCGAACTCGATGGCCGCAGCCGGCGGAAAGGACAGGGCATCGACCGCACTCAGTCGAGGAGCAGCGGCGCGTTGCCCCACCATCTCCGTGTAAATCTCATAAGACATCAACACGAATGCCGGACGCTTGTGTTCGGTGATGATCACCGGCGCGTTTATCGCAGCCCGCTTCGCCGGGCCGACGTCTCGATTGAAGTCACGAGAGGAGATCGTCGGATTGATGATGGACATAGAGATTCCAAAATAGGTACAAGTGAAAAATGTATCTACTATTTTGCTGATGTCAAGCGGTCTAGCTGGCGCGATCGCGGAACTGAACCAGCAAGTCGTCAATAGCGCTCGTCTCAACCGATTTCATCGTCCAGTTGGCGGCGGGGCTTTGTGTCTCCGCAGGAGTTTCGGCCTCAGTCTTCTTGGCCTCCCGCGCTGTATCATCAAGGTCACCGTGACGCCGCAAGCGGCCTCGCGTGGTGTCGATCACGGTGAGAAGCTGGTCCAGTTTCCGCTGCATGTCGCTCAGTGCTTCTAGTTTATCCGGTTCGTTGTCCTCGATCGCCTCAGGCGCTTCGGCGCCGGGCTTGCCCGCCTCGCCCTTTGCCTCTTCGCTCTCGGCGTCGGCCCCGGGCTCGGGCTCGGGCTCGGGCTCGGGCTCGAGTACCTGGTCCTTCATCTCATCAGCATCGCTCTCGGCGGCGGCGGCCTCAACCCCTTCGTCCTCAATCCCATCGGCGGTATCGACATCGAGCTCGACCGCCTCGGCCTGAGCCTTGCGAACCTCATCCGCAAAGCGCCTTGCAAGAAACGGGTTGGTGTCCTCGGGATAGAGCGACGGTGGCTCGGGCAAGCGGCCGGTCTGCCCCTCGAATAAAGGGCGGAGCTGCTTGTCTTCGTAGTAAGTCACGCGCTGCGCCAGAACCGGCTTCATATTCTGCACCAGTGTCACCACCTTGTCGGTACCAAGTTGGCGCAGCTCGGCGGCCCGGATCAGCCGCGCCCCCTCCTCTCGCTCCGAATAGGACGATGTGAATTCGTTCGAACGCCAAGACTTCGACTTCGCGACGCGGGTAAAATCGCCGATGGCGCTCGACACATATTCCGGTGTGTCGTTGTCTGCCGGCGACATGAAGAGCTGCAAGCGGCAGTTCGCGAGAAACACCGCCGCACCCTCGCGACCATAAAGCTGCTGGTCGCGGATGCTGGCGAGTGTCTGCACCACGATCATGATGCGCCCGCCATAGCCGCGAAGTGTCGTGACCGCTTGCTGCAGAACCTCCATGCGCCCAAGCGAGGCAAACTCATCCAGGAGGAACAGCACCGGATAGGGCTCGTCCTTGCCGGGCTCGGCCCGCTGCAAGATGGCGATGGTCTGTTGGAACATCAGCCGAATGAGCGGCGCCAGCGGCACAAGGTCGTTCGGGGAGACGATGACGAAGATCGACGTGGGATCACGCCGCAAATCCTCGATCCCGAAATCCGACTCGTCGGTGGCATCCCTGACAGCCGGGTCGGCCCATAGACCGAGGCCGCCGTCTGCGAGCACCGACAGATAGGAGGAGAGGATGCGCGACTCCATACCCGCCATGCGATTGAAGATCTTCTTCGCCTCCTCGGCCTGTACCTCGCGGGCAAGGCGCTGGAAGAGCTCGAACGCCTCGCCCGGCTCGGCCAGCGCGTCGTAGATCGCGCTGATCCGGGGTTTGCCGCGCTCGATGGCGAGCAAGGCCGTCGCCGCGAAGACCTCCCGCGCCCCTTCCAGAAAACCTTGTCCGTTGCCATGAGCCACAACCAAGGACGCGGCCAACCGGCGGGCCTCGGTGAAGCGGCGGCGCGGGTGAACTTCGGCGATGGTGGCGAGCGGATTGTAGCGATGCGTTCGTCCATGCGGATCATAGGGCGAGAACTTGAACACCCGGTCGCCCATCGCGACGCGCCGACGGGCGGTCAGCTCGAAATTCTCACCCTTCACGTCCAGGCAAAACACCGATCCCTGATAGGTGAGCAAGGTCGGGATCACGACCCCGACACCCTTACCGGATCCGGTCGGCGCGGCGATCAGGCTATGCGGGATGTCGTGTGAGGTGATGAACGCGGCGGACGAGCGAGGCGCGCCCAGCTTGCCGTAGATCGGCCCGCGCAAGTCCTCGATCCTGGCGGTGAACCCTGCCTTGCGAAGCTCGTCGATCTTTGCCCAATCGGCCGAACCATGGCTCGTGCGCCTGGGCTTGTAGCCGATAGCTGGAACCGCCACGGCAGCGGCAACGGCGACGGCTGCAAGGATGACGAGGCCAGTCCTGAACGGCTCGCCGAACCGGCCCACGGTCCACGGCGCGTGCTCGAAAAACGCTCCGAAGCCGACAGTGGCAATGTCACCCCCGGCGCGCCAAGTCGTATAGCCGCCGGCGGCCAGCACCCCCAGCATGAGCCCGACGGTCAAACCGATCAGCGCCAGCGTGACGATCTCGCGAGCGGCTTTGCCCATGCTCGCCCCTCTTATAGCCCGCGTCCACCGTCTCGCTCACGCGCCTTGCGATCGGCGTTCTTGCGCAGCTGGTCGGCGTGCTCCTCATCCTGACGATCGGTGTTCTGTCCACCTTTCTCGGCCGCCGCAGCGATCGGCTCTTTGTCGCCTTCGGCCACGACGTTCCGCGCCACGCGCCGGGCCACGGCCTGGCGCTCGCCGGGGGCGGGCTGATCCTCGGCCTCGAGTGTTTCACCAGCCCGGGCCTCATCGCGGGCGTCACGATAGACTGCGGCGATCTCAGTGTGCATCCGGTGCAACGCCTGATCCCGCTGCTCGACGGTTTCTTCGCGATCGCCCCGCTGACTGCGATGAAGCTCGCGCTCCTTCGCCTCGGCCGCGCCGTACTGGTCGGCCAACGCCTTCGACGGCGGGCTGCCGGAATACCGTTCGACAGCCGCCTCGCCGTTGAGGCCGTATGCCTCGGCAATCTTGCGCACCTCCTTGTCGGCCGCCGCCTTGATCGCCGAACTCTTTGCGTCGGTGCCCTCGAAGCTCTGATAGCGGTTGGGCTCTGCCGAACGCTGGAAGTCACGCAAATTGGCGTCACGCATATAAGGCGCGGCCTCTGCTTTCAGGGCCGCCGCTTGCCGCATCAGACGCACGCGCTCGGCCGCATCAGGGAGATCGGCGATCCCCTTGTCGATCTCATCGAAACGCGATCGTGTCTCCGCACGGGCCCGGTCCAGTTGCTGGCTCATGGTGGCGATCTCCTTTCGCGCGATTTTCGTCCGTTCGCCCTGCCGTTCGGACAGGGCGTTGCCATGCTCGATGATGGCTGCGGCATGTCGCAGCGCCTGCGCCATCTCCGGCGCCTCTCGTTCCAGCATCTGCGCCTCGGCCGCGAAGCGTCGGGCGTAGTGAATGATCCCCGCCGCTGCGCGAATGGCGGAAACCTCCGTATGATTGGGCGCGACCGCTGCACGCCGCTCCTTGGCGGCACGACGGTACTCGGCATCGGGAACGGTGCGGTCATGGACGCCGCGCGCCAAGCGTGGCGTCGCCTCGAGATCGATCCCCTCGGCCTGCCCGACCTTCACGGCAAGATCGCGCATCGCGTGATAATTGAACTCGCTGCGCTTGGAGACCTTGAGCCACGTTCCGTTCTCCAGACCGCGCCGATGCACGACGACATGCGTATGCGGATGGTCGCGGTCGGTGTGAAACGCCGTGTAGTAGTCGAAGCTGTCGCCGCCATACTGGCCGGAGCCGAACATCTCCTCGGCCCATGCGCGCCCCGCGCGGTCGGCCGCGCCATGGTTGGTGTCCTGCGGAAAGCTGACGATGAAGTGCGACGTGCGGTCGGCCTTTCCCTCTCCGTTCGCCGGCATGTTCCAGGCATCGACCATGGTCTCTGCCTCCTCGGCATCGAGCTCGATCCCCATGTACCGCTCGGAGCGTTGCAGTTCGACGTCGCCCTGACGCGCGAGATAGGCCATCTGCGCCTTCAATCCGGCCGCGTTCCGGGCGCCGCCGGATCGAACCATCTTCACCACGGCCTGGGCGTTGCTGCCGGGAACGGTCGGCAACATCGGCGCGCCGCCGGGCGCAATGTCCACCTCGTGCGCCGCCGCGATGGACTGGCGCATCTGCGCGCGCGCCTTGCCCTTGAAGTCGACCTCGCCCCAATCCTCGCCCATGACGGCATCGACCGCCGACACGTAGGCCGGCGCCGCGCGTCCGTTCGCCAGCAGATCGACGACGCGAGCACTCATTCGGACGCCGCCCGGCACAAGCGCGCCTTTCCATCGTCCCGCCGTGCGGCGGTAATCGTGATCTTGAGAAGATGCCGCTCAAGGCGCGCGAGCGCCTTACCGAGTTCGCGGCGCTCCTCCATGAAGGCGCGATAGTCCGGGTCGTGGGTCCGGTTCGCCGCTTTCGCGATCTGGTTCACGTTCCTCGCGATGCCGGTGATCTGGGCCTGAATGTCTCGGATGGCCGCAAGCGTCTCTGGGTCGGCTTCCAGAAACCCACCGATCCGGCGCGCCGCGATCCGCAAGGCGCGGTTCCGTTTGAGCCCGAGCGGGGCGATGGTGGCATCAAATTCCGCCAACTCGCTTGCCGTCATCTTCACCGGAATCGTCCGGTCGGCGGGTTCGGGAGTTCTGCTCGAAGCCTCGTCGGTCCAATCGCCGCCTGACATTCGGCGCTTTGTCCATGCCGGCTGGGGCTTGGCGTCCTCGGACATCGGCTGGCTCGAAGAGATCTGGGTTGGCTTATAATATGGCAAAGTTACACTTTTCCATATATCCTGCCTCGCCCTACCTCAACCCCTTCGCTTCGAGCCTCCACTGCCGCAGTCGGTCAACACGGCCAGGCAAGGGCCATGGTCACCTAGAAAAACATCGGTGCGTCGGCGTGTCGGCGTGTCGGCGTGTCGGCATCTCTCCAGATCGCTGCATCACTGCACCGGGATATCGGCGTGTTATCTCGTCGGCTTGTCGTCGGGTCGGCAGACCGGCCTTTCGCCATCTCGGTGCATCACTGAATCGTCTTGTTTCCTTACCATTGCGCCGATATGTCGGCTGACAGGCGTTGGATGCCGCCTTGCTGGGCACTGAGAATCGAAAGGCGAGACATGAAGCTGATCGCGTTCACGTCCTTCAAAGGCGGCAGCGGCAAGTCCACGACACTTATGTCCGTCGCCTCCGTCCTCGTGGAACGGGGCCACAAGGTGGCCTGCTTCGAAGCGGACGATAATGAGCCCCTCGCTGCCTGGCGAGATTACGGCCGGGAACTCCAAACCTGGGACGACAACTGCATCGTCTACGGCGCGCGCGACCTCGACGAATTTGAGGACAGTTACGGCGAGGCCGAGTCCGATGGCTGCGACATCGGCTTGATGGACACGCGTGGCGGCGGCTCGAACCTCAACCAGGCGGTTTTGATGAACGCCTCACTGGTCATCATCCCCACCGGTCTTAGCGTCATCGAGATTGACGAGGCACTGCAAACGCTGCGCTATGTCGTCGAATTCATGAAGACCGCGAACCGCAGCGTGCCGGTCGCCATGTCGATCAACCGCATCCCGACGGGACGTCTCTCGAAGGGAGAAGAGGCAAATCTCGAGGCCCTGCAAGTCGTGCCCGTCCTCGATATGAAGATGCCGTCTCGTCGGATTTATTCCGACATCAAGGGCCTCGGCCTTCTTCACCTCTACCACGCTCGCCTGCAGAACACGCCATCGAAGCGGATCGCGGCCAGTCATTCCGAGGTGGCGTTGGCCGAGTCGCGATCGTTGACGGACGAAATCCTCGCCGGATTTCAGGCGGAGTAACGGCCATGGGTTTCAAACGACCATCTCCCGACATGCCGGATTACGCCGAAGTTCGCAGCCGGATTTCGCCCCTGGGCAAATTCGCGAACAATCCTGTCGAGACTGAAAGCGCCCCACCGAAAAAACCCCAGCGTGCACAAACGCCAGCGGACAATTCGCCGCCAGCTGCCCCCATCGCCCCTCCTGCGGCGGCAAAGCCGGCGCCGGCGAAAAAGCCTGGCCAGCAAGAGCCCGCCTCCAAGGCGTCCGGCTCACAGGTTTCACCGGGCAACACCATCCAGCTCAAGGGAACGGCCGCCTATCCGGCAACGGGCCACGACGCACATTACGATCAAGCCGTAGCGGCCTACGGCGAAAGGCGGGCGCTTCAGCTCCTGCTACCGCCGGCGGTAAAAGCCTATGTTGCGGCGGTTCAGTCGGGCACGATCGGAACGACACTTGCGGACTATCCGCGTGCCAAGGGTGGCTTGAAAGTCGCGCGAACCCTCGAGGTGTCGATGGTCGAACAGATCAAGGCGATCCTCGATCCCATGGGCCTCATGTCGCCGGGCAGCCTCGCCAGTGAGATCTTCCGTCAGGCGCTCAGCTACAAGATGGGCGCGCGCGGCAAGTGAAGCGCCAAGGCGATACGGTTTCCCACAGCACGCCTCGCTCGATCCTTGACGTCTCGCTCGGCGGCCGCTTCGGTCCCCCTCTGCGCTCCCAAGGTCGCTTCAACGCGGACTGGAAAACCGCAACCATGGTGCCGGCTGATCCGCCCCTGGCGCGCTTTGCGCGGGCACCGGGTGGGTGCAGGAGGAAGGTGGCGCAAAACATGACCTCAAGCCCGGCGACATCGTCTGGCCCCTCCCCGCGTAAAGCAACTGGCATGGCGCATGGGCCGATACGGGAATGTCGCACATCGCCATCACCAATTTTGCCAACGGCGAGAACGTCACCTGGATGGAGAAGGTCACGGACGCCGAGTATGGCGAGTAAAGCTTTCACAGGAGATTTGGCGAATGCCTCAAGATCAGGCTTTCCCTCAAGACCCGCACGGGCATTTCGGCGGGGGCTCGGCCCAAATCGGTATCATCGGCCGGTGATACCTGGAAATGCCACGAGCAATCCGACCGCGATGATCTGCAAACAGATGAACGGCAACAGCGACTTGAAGATGTCGCCAAGCGAGATTTCCGGCGGCGTGACGGATTTCAGATAGAAGGCAGCGGGGCCGAAGGGAGGCGACAGGAACGAGATCTGCATGTTCATGCAGAACAGGACGCCGAACCAGACCGGGTCCATGCCGAGGTCGCGCACGATCGGCACGAAGATCGGCATGGTGAGAAGCGCGATCCCGACCCAATCGAGAAATGCCCCGAGAACGAACAGAATGACCATCATCAACAGGATGATCACGGTCGGATTGTCCGAGACGCCGGTGATCAGGCTCGAGACGAAGTTCACGCCGCCCATCAGGTTGTAGACCCCGACGATGGCTGTCGCGCCGATGCCGATCCAGACGATCATGCCGACGGTGGCGAGCGTCTGCATCGCCGCGTCGCGCATCAGGGTGTAGGAGAATTCGCCGCGCAGGATGGTCGACAGGACGACGCCGCCGACGCCGATGGCCGAGGCTTCGGTGACCGAGGCGATGCCGCCATAGATCGAGCCGAGGACGATCACGACCACGAGGATCGGCAGGGCGAGTCCCTTGAGGAGCCGAATCTTTTCGGCGGTCGGGATCGGCTCGGTCTCGGGCGCCGGCACATAGCCGGTCGAGACGTAGGCACGAAAGAGAATATAGGCGACGTAGAACATCGCCAGCATGAAGCCGGGCAGGAAGGCGGCGGTGAAGAGTTCGCCGATCGAGACGTTCGCCGTCAGGCCGTAGATGATGAGAACGATCGATGGCGGGATCATCGTGCCGAGCGAGCCGCCCGCGCAGACGATGCCGATCGAAAGATTGCGGTCGTAGCCGAGCCGCAGCATCTGGGGCAGAGCGATCATGCCGAGAAGAACGATCTCGCCGCCGATGATACCGCTCATCGCCGCCAGGATCACCGAAACGAAGACGGTTTGAATGGCGACACCGCCGCGGATGCGCCCGGCGAAGAGCTTCATGGCATCGAACAGGTCACGGGCGATGCCGGACCTGTCGAGAATTGCCGCCATCAGGACGAACATCGGCACCGAGACGAACACGAAGTTCATCACGAAGGAATAGACGCGGCTGGTGATCAGCGGGATCGACATGGGTCCGAACCAGCCGAGCGCGAAGATCAGCGCCACGAGCAGCGTCACGAAGGCGAGCGGCATGCCGGTGAGCAGCAGCGTCACCAGCATGAGGAACATCACCAGTGTTCCCCAGCCGATGCCAAGCGACTGAAGATTGAACGACAGATCGAGGATATGGCTCATTTGGCGGACCGGTGGGAGCCGCGGGCGTAATTGACCGCGAGAATGAGAAACTGAATCACCAGGAGCACCATGACGATGAAGACGAAGATCTTGATCAGGGCCGGGGTCGGCGGGCTCCAGGCACTACCGGTGGTCTCCAGCCGGATTGTGCCGGCGGGCGTCACAACGGCGCGCATGACCATGTGCCAGGCGGCATAGGCAAAGAAGCCGGAGGCGATCGCCGAGACGATCGAAACGCCGATATCGGCGATGCGCCGCAGCCAGGGCGGGAAAATATCGTAGAGCAGGACAACCCGGATATGGCTGTTCCTGGAGGTGCAGTAGAGACCGCCGAAGACGAAGGCGAGGCCGCACAGGAAGACGCTCGTCTCATGCACCCAAATCGTCGGGCTGTTGAAGAAATAGCGCATGAAGACTTCGTAGAGCAGGATGGCGGCCGCGAGCACGATACCTGCGGCAAAGAGA
>NZ_JAAAMG010000002.1:135729-440984 GCF_010500815.1 Jiella pacifica | reverse complement strand
AGATCGTCGGCATCCGCGACACCAAGAAGACGACGGTCACCGGCGTCGAGATGTTCCGCAAGCTGCTCGACCAGGGCCAGGCCGGCGACAACATCGGCGCTTTGATCCGCGGTGTGGATCGTGAAGGTGTCGAGCGTGGCCAGGTGCTGTGCAAGCCGGGTTCGGTGAAGCCGCACACCAAGTTCAAGGCCGAGGCCTACATCCTGACCAAGGAAGAGGGTGGCCGTCACACGCCGTTCTTCACCAACTACCGGCCGCAGTTCTACTTCCGCACGACGGACGTGACCGGCGTCTGCACGCTGCCCGAGGGCACCGAGATGGTGATGCCGGGCGACAACGTGACCATGGACGTCACGCTGATCGTGCCGATCGCCATGGAAGAGCGCCTGCGCTTCGCCATCCGCGAAGGCGGCCGCACCGTCGGCGCCGGCATCGTCGCGGCGATCGTCGAGTAGCATCCGCGTCTTCGGCTGGCGCCTGGCAGCATCTTCGGCCGCTGGCGCCAGCCGCTTCGCCCCTCCAGTCGAGGGGCGGGCGGGGCGACATCCCGCGCACAGATTGGCTGACTTTGAGAATGATAAGCGCTCGGAGAAGGGCCGGCGACAGCCAGCCGCTTCCGACAGAGGACAATAGAACATGAACGGCCAGAATATCCGCATCCGTCTGAAGGCGTTCGACCATCGGGTCCTCGACGCTTCGACGCGCGAGATCGTGTCGACGGCCAAGCGCACGGGCGCGAATGTGCGCGGGCCGATCCCGCTGCCGACGCGCATCGAGAAGTTCACCGTGAACCGTTCGCCGCACGTCGACAAGAAGTCGCGCGAACAGTTCGAAATGCGCACCCATAAGCGGCTTCTCGACATTGTCGATCCGACGCCGCAGACGGTCGATGCGCTGATGAAGCTCGACCTCGCCGCCGGCGTCGATGTCGAGATCAAGCTCTGATCAGAGCACGGGAAGGATAACGCCCATGCGTTCAGGTGTGATTGCACAGAAGGTCGGCATGACCCGCGTCTATAACGACGCCGGCGAACATGTTCCGGTCACCGTCCTGAGGGTCGAGAACCTGCAGGTCGTCGCCCAGCGGACCCGCGAGAAGAACGGCTACACCGCCGTTCAGCTCGGCGCCGGTCTCGCCAAGGTGAAGAATACGTCGAAGGCCATGCGGGGCGTCTTTGCCCAGGCCTCCGTCGAGCCGAAGCGCAAGCTCGTCGAGTTCCGCGTGTCCGAAGACAACATGATCGACATCGGTGCCGAGATCACCGCCGATCATTTCGTCCCGGGCCAGATCGTGGACGTGACGGGCACCTCCATCGGCAAGGGCTTTGCCGGTGCGATGAAGCGCCACAACTTCGGCGGTCTGCGCGCGACCCACGGCGTTTCCGTGTCGCACCGTTCGCACGGTTCGACTGGTCAGCGCCAGGATCCGGGCAAGGTCTTCAAGAACAAGAAGATGGCCGGTCACATGGGCCAGGTTCGGGTGACCACCCAGAACCTCGAGATCGTTCGCACCGATCCGGAAAAGGGTCTGATCCTCGTTCGCGGCGCGGTGCCGGGTTCGAAGGGTGGCTGGATCGAGGTCCGCGACGCGGTCAAGGCTTCGCTGCCCGAGAACGCGCCGAAGCCGGCTGCGCTCCGCCAGGCTGCGAATGACGGCGCCAAGGTCGAAGCGGCCGAAGCCGAGGGGGCTGAGTAATGGACATCACGATCAAGAGCCTCGACGGCGCCGACGCCGGCAAGGTGACGCTGGCAGACGAGATCTTCGGCCTTGAGCCGCGCGAGGACATCCTGCAGCGCATGGTTCGCTGGCAGCTCGCCAAGCGCCAGCAGGGCACGCACGAGACGCTCGGCCGCGCCGAGATCGCCCGGACCGGCGCCAAGCTCTACCGCCAGAAGGGCACCGGTCGTGCCCGTCACGGCTCGGCCCGCGCGCCGCAGTTCCGCGGCGGCGGCAAGGCGCATGGTCCGACGACCCGCAGCCATGCCCATGATCTTCCGAAGAAGTTCCGGGCGCTGGCGCTCCGGCACGCTCTGTCGGCCAAGGCGAAGTCCGGCGGCCTCATCGTCGTCGACGAGTTGAAGGCAGAAGACGGCAAGACCAAGGGTGCGGTGAAGCGTTTCGCCGATCTCGGTCTCGCCAACGCGCTGATCATCGGTGGCGCGGAGCTCGACGTGAACTTCTCGCGTTCGGCCCGCAACATTCCGCACATCGACGTCCTGCCGGTGCAGGGCATCAATGTTTACGACATTCTGCGCCGGCAGACGCTGGTTCTGTCCAAGGCCGCAGTCGAGGCTCTCGAGGAGCGGTTCAAATGACGGATCTGCGCCATTATGACGTGATCACCTCGCCGGTGATCACCGAGAAGTCGACCCTGCTGTCGGAATCGAACCAGGTCGTCTTCAACGTGCCGGGCACTGCCAGCAAGCCGCAGATCAAGGCGGCGGTCGAGGCTCTGTTCAACGTCAAGGTCGCCGCGGTGAACACTTTGGTCCGCAAGGGCAAGGTCAAGCGCTTCAAGGGCCGCATCGGTCGGCAGAGCGATCAGAAAAAAGCCGTCGTGACGCTGGCCGAGGGCCAGTCCATCGACGTCTCGACCGGACTCTGAGCGGGACCGGAGGAAAAAGCAGATGGCACTGAAAAATTTCAAACCGAACACGCCGAGCCAGCGCCAGCTGGTCATCGTCGACCGTTCGGGGCTCCACAAGGGCAAGCCGGTCAAGCATCTGACCGAGGGGCTCAGCTCCAAGGGCGGGCGCAACAACACCGGCCGCATCACCGCCCGCTATCAGGGCGGCGGTCACAAGCGGACCTACCGCATCGTCGACTTCAAGCGCCGCAAGCTCGACGTCGTCGGAACGGTGGAGCGGCTCGAATACGATCCGAACCGCACGGCCTTCATCGCGCTGATCCGCTATGAGGACGGCGAGCTCGCCTACATCCTGGCACCGCAGCGTCTTGCCGCCGGCGACAAGGTGGTCGCCGGATTGTCTGGCGTCGACGTGAAGCCGGGCAATGCGATGCCGCTGTCGGCTCTGCCGGTCGGCACCATCATCCACAATGTGGAGATGAAGCCGGAAAAAGGTGGCCAGATCGCCCGTTCGGCGGGCTCCTACGCCCAGCTGGTCGGTCGCGATCAGGGCATGGCGATCCTGCGCCTCAATTCGGGTGAGCAGCGGCTCGTTCCGGCCTCGTGTTTCGCGACGGTCGGAGCGGTGTCGAACCCGGACCACGGCAACATCAATCTCGGCAAAGCCGGCCGTAGCGTCTGGCTGGGCAGACGTCCGCATGTGCGCGGCGTCGCGATGAACCCGGTCGACCATCCGCATGGCGGTGGCGAAGGCCGCACCTCGGGCGGTCGTCATCCGGTCACGCCGTGGGGCAAGCCGACCAAGGGCAAGCGCACGCGCCAGAACAAGGCGACCGACAAGTTCATCATGCGCTCGCGCCATCAGCGCAAGAAGTAAGGGAAACTTTCAATGGCACGTTCTGTCTGGAAGGGCCCGTTCGTCGATGGCTTTCTTCTCAAGAAGGCCGACAAGGCCCGCTCGAGCGGCCGCAACGACGTCATCAAGATCTGGAGCCGGCGGTCGACGATTCTGCCGCAGTTCGTGGGTCTGACCTTCGGCGTCTACAACGGCAACAAGCACATTCCGGTATCGGTCAACGAGGACATGGTCGGACACAAGTTCGGCGAGTTCGCCCCGACCCGCACCTACTACGGCCACGGCGCCGACAAGAAGGCGAAGAGGAAGTAACCATGGGCAAGGCGAAAGCCGAGCGTCGGCTTGCGGAGAACGAGGCGAGGGCTGTGGCCCGCTCGATCCGCGTCAGCCCGCAGAAACTCAATCTCGTCGCGCAGCTGATCCGCGGCAAGAGGGTCGACCGCGCGCTCGCAGATCTCACCTTCTCGCGCAAGCGTATTGCCGAGACGGTCAAGAAGACGCTGGAAAGCGCGATTGCGAACGCCGAGAACAATCATGATCTCGACGTTGACGCTCTGGTGGTCGCCGAGGCCTATGTCGGCAAGTCGATCACGATGAAGCGCTTCCACGCCCGCGGTCGCGGCCGTGCAAGTCGGGTCGAGAAGCCGTTCGCGCATCTGACCATCGTCGTGCGCGAAGTCGAGGAAGTCGAGGAGGCCGCGTAATGGGTCAGAAAATCAATCCGACCGGCTTCAGGCTCGGCATCAATCGGACGTGGGACTCGCGCTGGTTCGCCAACAAGGGCGAGTACGGCAAGCTCCTCCACGAGGATCTGAAGATCCGCAACTACCTGATGAATGAGCTGAAGCAGGCGGCGGTCTCCAAGATCGTCATCGAGCGTCCGCACAAGAAGTGCCGCATCACGATCCACTCGGCACGGCCGGGCATCGTAATCGGCAAGAAGGGCGCCGACATCGAGAAGCTTCGCAAGAAGCTCGCCTCGATGACCAATGCCGAGACGCACATCAACATCGTCGAGGTCCGCAAGCCCGAGACCGATGCGACGCTGGTTGCGCAGTCGATCGCCCAGCAGCTCGAGCGCCGCGTGGCGTTCCGCCGCGCCATGAAGCGCGCGGTTCAGTCGGCGATGCGTCTCGGTGCGGAAGGCATCCGTATCAATTGCGGCGGCCGTCTCGGTGGCGCGGAGATCGCCCGCACCGAGTGGTACCGCGAGGGCCGGGTGCCGCTGCACACGCTGCGCGCCGACATCGATTACGGCACTGCCGAAGCCGAGACGGCCTACGGGATCTGCGGCGTCAAGGTCTGGATCTTCAAGGGCGAGATCCTCGAGCATGATCCGATGGCCTCTGAGCGCCGTGCGGTCGAGGGCGATGGCCATGGCCACGGTGGTGGTGGTGGCGGGCGCCGCCGCGAGCACGCCTGAGGGCCGGTTGAGAATTCGGAGTAGACTAAGATGCTACAGCCAAAACGAACCAAGTACCGGAAGGCGTTCAAGGGACGCATTCACGGTACCTCCAAGGGTGGAACGGCTCTCAACTTCGGCGCCTTCGGTCTGAAGGCGCTCGAGCCGGAGCGGGTTACCGCTCGCCAGATCGAGGCGGCTCGCCGCGCGATCACCCGTCAGATGAAGCGTCAGGGCCGGGTATGGATCCGGATCTTCCCGGATCTTCCGGTGACGTCGAAGCCGACGGAAGTGCGCATGGGTAAGGGCAAGGGCGGCGTCGACTATTGGGCGGCGCGAGTTCATCCCGGCCGCGTGATGTTCGAGATCGACGGCGTTCCCGAGGACATCGCCCGCGAGGCCCTGCGCCTCGGCGCGGCAAAGTTGCCGATCCGCACGCGCTTCATCCAGCGCATCGCGGAATGATAGGAGAGTTTGACGTGAAAGCTTCCGACGTCAGAACCATGACCCAGGACGAACTCACCGACGAGCTCGCCAAGCTGAAGAAAGAGCAGTTCAACCTGCGTTTCCAGCGTGCTACGGGTCAACTCGAGAACACGGCGCGCGTGCGCCAGGTCCGTCGCGACATCGCGCGGATCAAGACGATCGCACGGGCCAAGTCGGCCGACGCCAAGGCCTGAAGGACGAGACAATGCCGAAACGCATTCTGCAGGGGACGGTGGTCTCCGACAAGAACGACAAGACGGTGGTGGTGCTGGTGGAACGTCGTTTCGCCCACCCGCTGCTGAAGAAGACCGTGCGCCGGTCGAAGAAGTACAAGGCGCACGACGCACAGAACGAGTGCAAGGTCGGCGACATCGTCTCCATCCAGGAGTCGCGTCCGATCTCCAAGGACAAGAGCTGGACCGTCGTTTCCAGCGCGTCGACGACGCAAGCAGCAAGTTGAACGAATGCGCCGGTTCGCCGCACATGGCGGCGCTCCCGGCGACAAGCTTTTGAAGGCGGCCTGACATGATTCAGATGCAAACAAACCTCGACGTCGCGGATAATTCCGGCGCTCGTCGTGTCATGTGCATCAAGGTTCTGGGCGGCTCGAAGCGGAAGTACGCCTCGGTCGGCGACGTCATCGTCGTGTCCGTGAAGGAGGCGATCCCGCGCGGCCGCGTCAAGAAGGGCGATGTGATGAAGGCCGTGGTGGTGCGTACCGCCAAGGACATCCGCCGCGCCGACGGTTCGGTGATCCGGTTCGACCGGAACGCCGCCGTCCTGATCGACAACAAGAAAGAGCCGATCGGCACCCGTATCTTCGGACCGGTTCCCCGCGAGCTTCGCGGCAAGAACCACATGAAGATCGTGTCGCTGGCCCCCGAAGTTCTTTAAGAGGAGAGCGGACGATGCAGAAGATCCGCAAGGGCGACACAGTCGTCGTGCTCGCCGGCAAGGACAAGGGCCGGTCGGGCGAAGTCATCAAGATGATGCCCAAGGACGACAAGGCCTTGGTCCAGGGCGTGAACATGGTCAAGCGCCATCAGCGCCAGACCGCTTCCCAGGAAGCCGGCATCATCGCCAAGGAAGCACCGATCCACCTTTCGAACCTCGCGGTCGCCGACCCGAAGGACGGCAAGGCGACCCGTATCGGATTCAAGACTCTCGAAGACGGCACCAAGGTGCGCGTCGCCAAGCGTTCGGGGGAAGAGATCAATGGCTGAAGCTGCTAACTACGAGCCGCGCCTCAAGCGCGTCTATCGCGAGGACGTCCGCAAGGCGTTGCAGGAGGAATTCTCCTACGCGAACGACATGCAGCTGCCGCGGCTCGAGAAGATCGTGATCAACATGGGCGTCGGTGAAGCCACCGGCGATTCCAAGAAGCCGACGGTCGCCGCCGAGGACCTCGCGCGGATCGCTGGCCAGAAGCCGGTGATCACCCGCGCTGGCAAGTCGATCGCGGGCTTCAAGGTCCGCGAAGGCATGCCGATTGGCTGCAAGGTGACGCTGCGCCGCGAGCGCATGTACGAATTCGTGGATCGGCTGATCCAGATCGCACTGCCCCGGGTCCGCGACTTCCGCGGCCTCAATCCGAAGAGCTTTGACGGCCGTGGCAACTTCGCCATGGGCATCAAGGAGCACATCGTGTTCCCCGAGATCAACTACGACAAGGTCGATCAGATGTGGGGCATGGACATCATCGTTTGTACGACGGCCAAGACGGACGAGGAAGCGCGCGCCCTTCTGAAGGCGTTCAACTTCCCCTTCCGTACGAACTGACGCCTGTAACGGCAGACGAGCAAAGGACGAGATAATGGCCAAGAAGGGCATGATCGAGCAGAACAAGCACCGTCAGGAAATGGTGGCGAAGTACGCCGCCAAGCGGGCTGCTCTGAAGGCGATCACCAAGAACGCCGACGCTCCGATGGAAGAGCGTTTCAAGGCGCAGCTGCAGCTCGCCGAGCTGCCGCGCAACGGTTCGAAGGTTCGCGTTCGCAATCGTTGCGAGGTCACCGGTCGGCCGCGCGCCTACTACCGCAAGCTCAAGATGAGCCGCATCGCGCTCCGGGAACTCGGCAATAGCGGCCAGATTCCCGGCATCGTCAAGTCGAGCTGGTAAGGAGGGTTCGCCATGTCTTTGTCTGATCCGCTCGGCGACATGCTGACCCGCATCCGCAACGCCGTCATGCGCAACAAGTCGTCGGTTTCGACCCCGGCTTCGAAGCTGCGCGGCCGTGTGCTCGACGTCCTCAAGGACGAGGGGTACATCCGCGGCTACACGCTCACCGAATTCGGCAACGGCAAGTCCGAATACACGATCGAGTTGAAATACTACGAGGGCCAGGCGGTCATTCGCGAAATCGCGCGTGTCTCCAAGCCCGGCCGCCGCGTCTACGTTTCGGCGAAGACGATCCCGCAGGTCGCCAATGGCCTCGGCATCTCGGTCCTGTCGACGCCCAAGGGCGTCATGGCGGACCACAATGCCCGCGAACAGAACGTCGGCGGCGAGATTCTCTGTCGGGTCTTCTGACCCGACGAGTTTTATGCCATAGGGCGGGTGTCGCATCGACCGCAGGGTCGCGCGCCACCCGTCAGCATTTGAAAACGCATGGTATGTCGCCTCGAAAGGGCAGATGGCAGCCGTGCACGAAACGGACAGGGTTTCGAAATGTCCCGCATTGGAAAGAAGCCGGTCTCCGTTCCCGAGGGCGTTACCGCCTCGGTCGATGGGCAGACTGTCAAGGCCAAGGGCCCGAAGGGCGAGCTTGCCTTCGTCGTCAACGACGAAGTGCTGGTTAAGATGGAAGACGGGGCGGTCAAGGTCGACCCGCGCGATCAGTCGAAGATGGCACGTTCCAAGTGGGGCATGTCACGCACGATGATCGAGAACATCTTCGCCGGCGTGAAGACCGGCTTCGAAAAGAAGCTCGAGATCAATGGCGTCGGTTACCGCGCGGCCATGCAGGGCAAGAACCTGCAGCTTTCGCTCGGCTTTTCCCACGAAGTCGTCTATCAGACGCCCGAGGGCATCTCGATCGCCGTGCCGAAGCCGACCGAGATCGTCGTCACCGGCATCGACAAGCAGCGCGTCGGCCAGGTCGCCGCGGAAATCCGCGAATATCGCGGTCCCGAGCCTTACAAGGGCAAGGGCGTGAAGTACGCGGGCGAGAAGATCGTCCGTAAGGAAGGCAAGAAGAAGTAAGGTCCGGTCATGGCTACTCCTAAGGAATCGCTGCGGCGCCGTGCTTCGCGGATACGCCGCTCACTGAAGAAGGTGGCGAACGGTCGCCCCCGTCTTTCGGTCCACCGTTCGTCGAAGAACATCTACGCGCAGATCATCGATGATGCGGCGGGGCGAACGCTCGCTTCCGCCTCGACGCTCGAGCCGAGCCTGCGTGGTGATCTGAAGACCGGCGCGGACGTCGCCGCGGCCACGGCCGTCGGCAAGCTCGTCGCCGAGCGCGCCAAGGAAGCGGGCGTCACCGACGTCGTCTTCGACCGCGGCGCGTTCATCTATCACGGCCGCGTCAAGGCGCTGGCCGATTCGGCCCGCGAGGCCGGCCTGAACTTCTGATCGGGCACTCACCCTTCGGCGGTGGCGCTTAGGCGCCGCCGCTTCGCCCGGCCGCCCCAGGGCGGCCGATCTCTTGGACGCCTCCGGAAAAAAACAAGGACTAGGATATGGCGCCTCGTAACGATCGCAATGATCGCCGCGACGATCACGACGACGGTTTCGTCGACAAGCTCGTCCACATCAACCGCGTCGCCAAAGTCGTCAAGGGCGGTCGGCGCTTCGGCTTTGCCGCGCTCGTCGTCGTCGGCGACCTCAAGGGGCGCGTCGGCTTCGGCCATGGCAAGGCGCGCGAAGTGCCCGAAGCCATCCGCAAGGCGACGGAAGCCGCCAAGCGCGATCTGGTTTTCGTGCCGCTGAAAGACGGACGCACGCTGCATCACGACGCCACCGGCCGCCACGGCGCCGGCAAGGTGATCCTGCGCGCCGCCGAGGCCGGTACCGGCATCATCGCCGGCGGTCCGATGCGCGCGGTCTTCGAGGCCGTCGGCATGCACGACGTCGTCGCCAAGTCGCTGGGATCGTCGAACCCTTACAACATGGTTCGTGCCACCTTCGACGCGTTGAAGAATGCGACGCATCCCAAGGACGTCGCGGCGCGACGCGGCATCAAGTATTCGACCCTGCAGGCTCGCCGCCAGGATCACCGTGGCGCGGCTCCCGCCGCCGCCGAGGAAGCCGTCGCAGCTGAATGAGCCGGACGGCCTTCGTGCCATCGATTGAAGGAGCCTGAGCATGGCCAATGACAAGACCGCCGGCAAGACGGTGACCGTCGAGCAGATCGGCAGCCCCATCCGTCGTCCGAAGGACCAGCGCCAGACCCTGGTCGGCCTGGGTCTCGGCAAGATGAACCGTCGCCGTACCCTGGAAGACACGCCCGCCGTTCGCGGGATGATCGCCAAGGTCCGGCACATGGTCCGGGTCGTCGACGAGGCCTGAGGGCTTCGCCGCTGCCTGTCCGCGCCCGTCATTCGGGGCGCGGATGCGCGACTCCCCCCTTTTTACCAGGCTGCCTCTGAGCGCTGAAGCGGCTCGCGGCGGTCAAGGAGAAGAGACATGAAACTCAACGAGCTTTCCGACCTGGACGGCGCCACCCATTCCAAGAAGCGGGTGGGACGCGGCATCGGTTCAGGCAAGGGCAAGACCGGCGGACGCGGCGTCAAGGGCCAGAAGTCCCGTTCGGGCGTTGCGCTGAACGCCTTCGAGGGTGGTCAGATGCCGCTCTACCGGCGCCTGCCGAAGCGCGGCTTCGTCAACATCTTTTCGAAGGACTACAACGTCGTCTCCGTCGGCCGCCTGCAGCAGGCCGTGGACGCCAAGAAGCTCGACGCCTCGCAGCCGATCGATCTGGCGACGCTCGTCGCCGCCGGCGTGATTCGTCGTCCCAAGGACGGCGTCCGGCTGCTCGGCGACGGCGACCTTTCGGCCAAGTTGACGATCACCGTCGCCGGGGCCTCGAAGTCGGCCGTCGATAAGGTCGAAAAGGCCGGCGGTTCCGTCACCGCGACGGTCGTGCGCAAGTCCGCCGCGACTGCCGAGGCCTGAGCCGCGGCCACTGCGTCGGCCGGTCGCCCGGCCGACGTCACGGAGGGAGAGGGCCCTCGCTCGCGCATCGTTCGCTGAGACGATTTGGGCGCTTGCGTGGCAGAGCACTCCCGCTTATCTGACGGGTCTCGGCAAAAGGTCCGTCTTTGAGCCCGAGTCCGGTCGGGCGCCTGATGCGCTGCTCGGCCGTTTACGGGACAACCCGGGGAGCCCCTCGACATGGCATCGGCAGCGGAACAACTTGCCGCGAACTTGAATTTTTCGGCCTTCAGCAAGGCTGAGGACCTGAAGAAGCGCATCTGGTTTACCCTCGGCGCGCTGCTGGTCTACCGTCTCGGGACCTACATTCCGATGCCCGGCATCGACCCGGCTGCGCTCGCCCAGGCGTTCCAGCAGCAATCGACCGGCATTCTCGGCCTGTTCAACATGTTTTCCGGCGGCGCGGTCGGCCGCATGGCGATCTTCGCCCTCGGAATCATGCCCTACATCTCGGCCTCGATCATCATCCAGTTGATGACCTCCGTCGTTCCTTCGCTCGAGCAGCTGAAGAAGGAGGGCGAGCAGGGCCGCAAGGTGATCAACCAGTACACCCGCTACGGCACCGTGCTTCTTGCGACGTTCCAGGCCTACGGCATCGCCGCCGGGCTTGAGACGCAGGCCGGCCTCGTCGTTGATCCGGGCTGGTTCTTCCGCGTCTCCGCCGTGATTACCCTGGTCGGCGGCACGATGTTCCTGATGTGGCTCGGTGAGCAGATCACTTCGCGCGGCATCGGCAACGGCATTTCGCTGATCATCTTTGCGGGCATTGTCGCGCATCTGCCGGCAGCCATCGCCAACCTGCTCGAGCTCGGCCGGACCGG
Organism: Jiella pacifica; assembly: GCF_010500815.1. Classification (GTDB taxonomy): domain Bacteria; phylum Pseudomonadota; class Alphaproteobacteria; order Rhizobiales; family Rhizobiaceae; genus Jiella; species Jiella pacifica. The sequence goes on along the minus strand of NZ_JAAAMG010000002.1, from coordinate 429,676 downwards.
TGCCCTGTCGACCGCGATCATCCTTCTCGTCATCGTCGTCGCAGTGGCCTGCATCGCCTTCATCGTCTTCGTCGAACGCGCCCAGCGCAGGCTGTTGATCCAATATCCGAAGCGCCAGGTCGGCAACCGGATGTTCCAGGGCGACACCTCGCATCTGCCGCTGAAGCTGAACACGGCGGGCGTCATTCCGCCGATCTTCGCCTCGTCGCTCCTGCTTCTCCCGGTGACGGTGGCGAATTTCACCGACACCTCGCAGCTGCCGAATTGGGGCACTGCGATCGTTGCGTCGCTCGGCCACGGCCAGCCGCTCTACATGCTTTTCTATGCCGGGCTCATCGCCTTCTTCGCCTTCTTCTATACGGCCGTCGTCTTCAATCCGAAGGATACGGCGGACAATCTGAAGAAGCATGGCGGCTTCATCCCGGGCATCCGTCCGGGCGAGCGGACGGCCGAGTACATCGACTACGTCCTGACGCGCATCACGGTGATCGGGGCGATCTATCTTGTGCTGATCTGTCTTTTGCCAGAGTTTCTGATTTCGGCCGCGGGCGTCCCGTTCTACCTGGGAGGCACGTCGCTGCTCATCGTCGTCTCGGTGACGATGGACACGGTGGCGCAGATTCAGGGTCACCTTTTGGCCCATCAATATGAGGGCCTCGTGAAGAAGGCGAAGCTCAGAGGGGGGAGACGCGGAGCACGATGAAGCTGATTTTGCTTGGACCGCCAGGGGCGGGAAAGGGAACGCAGGCACAGCGTCTGATCGATCGTCACGGCATCCCGCAGCTTTCGACGGGGGACATGCTGCGGGCCGCGGTGGCTGCCGAGACCGAGGTGGGTGTCAAGGCCAAGGCGATCATGGACGCCGGCAATCTCGTTCCCGACGAGGTGGTGAATGCCATCGTTGCCGAACGGCTGGCGGCGGATGACTGCTCGAGCGGCTTCATCCTCGACGGCTATCCGAGGACTCTCAAACAGGCCGACTCGCTCGAGGCGCTGCTCGATGTGCGCGGTCAGCATCTCGATCACGTCATCGAGCTGAAGGTCGACGACGATGTCCTGGTGAAGCGTGTCTCTGGCCGCTTTTCCTGCGCAAAGTGCGGTACTGTCTATCACGACGAGGACCGCCGACCGAAGAACGAGGGCGTCTGCGACAATTGCGGCTCGACCGAGTTCAAGCGTCGGCCGGACGACAACGCCGAGACGATGCGTTCCCGACTGCGAGCCTACTACAAGGAGACCTCGCCGCTGGTCGGCTACTACCACTGCAAGGGTACGCTCCGCTCGATCGACGGCATGGCGCCGATCGACGAGGTCACTGAGAGCATCGAGCAGATCCTGAGGGGTTGATCCTTTTCGCTTTGGCGCGCGGGGCCCGCGAGGGCCTCGCTCGAACCGCCGCGGCGGGTCTTGTCTGTCGATGCGATCGGTACGGTGCGACACGGTTCGGCCAGGTGGCGATGAGGCTTCCGGTCAGGATGTCGTCGCCGCTCGATCATGCGGTTTGTGCTGCTGAAGAGGGGCTTCCCGAAAGGGGCGCGAGAAGATGAAAGGCGAGGTTTCGACCGTGAGGCCGACAGCCGACATCGAGAGGAAGAGCCGGACGACCTCGGCGGGAAACCGCGAGGCGCTCGAGCCATCCAGTCCGGTCGCCTATTTCGGCCCGGACGAGCCACTGCGTCTCGATGCCGGCATCGACCTCTCGCCGATCCAGATCGCCTACAACACCTATGGCGAATTGAACGCGGATCGCTCCAACGCCATCCTCGTCTGCCACGCCCTGACCGGCGATCACTACGCGGCGAGCCAGTCGCCGGTGACCGGAAAGCCCGGCTGGTGGTCCTCGATCATCGGGCCCGGCAAGCCGATCGACACCGACAGATACTTCGTCATCTGCTCGAACGTCATCGGCGGCTGCCTCGGCTCCACCGGGCCGGCCTCGATCGACCCGGAAACGGGGGAGCCCTACGGCCTGACCCTGCCGGTCATCACCATCCCGGACATGGTGCGCGCCCAGGCGATGCTGGTGGACCGCCTCGGCATCGACACGCTGTTTGCCGTCATCGGCGGGTCCATGGGCGGCATGCAGGTGCTGCAGTGGACGGTCAGCTATCCGGAGCGGGTGTTCGCCGCGTTGCCGATCGCCACCGGTGCGCGGCATTCGGCCCAGAACATCGCCTTCCACGAGATCGGCCGCCAAGCCGTGATGGCCGATCCCGACTGGCAGGCCGGGCGCTACTTCGCCCATGGCAAGCGCCCGGTGAAAGGGCTCGCCGTCGCCCGGATGACGGCTCATGTCACCTACCTTTCCGAGATGGCGCTGCACCGCAAGTTCGGCCGCAATCTGCAGGATCGTGAGAGGCTGGGCTTCGGCTTCGAGGCTGACTTCCAGATCGAGAGCTATCTGCGCCATCAGGGCATGACCTTCGTCGACCGCTTCGACGCCAATTCCTATCTCTACATGACCCGCGCGATGGACTATTTCGACATCGCCGCGGATTTCGACGGCTCGCTCGCCAAGGCGTTCCAAGGCTCGAAGACGCGGTTCTGCCTGGTGTCGTTTTCCTCCGACTGGCTGTTCCCGACGGAGGAGAACCGCGCGGTGGTGCATGCGCTGAACGCTGCGGCGGCTTCGGTCTCCTTTGTCGAGATCGAGACGGATCGCGGCCATGACGCCTTTCTGCTTGAAGAGCCGAACTTCTTCGCCGCGATCGACGGCTTCGTGTCGTCGGCGGCGCGGGCGAGGGGGCTCTCGCGTTGACGCTCACCGCCGACACCGGAGCGCCGGGCCCGACAGCCACCAGTGACACCGTCGCGGGGACGGCGACCGGAATCCGCGTCGACCTGGAAGTGATCGCCGATCTGGTCGAGCCGAACACACGGGTACTCGACATCGGATCGGGCGACGGCGCGCTCCTGGCTCTCCTGCAATCGCGCCGTCACGTGGACGGGCGGGGCATCGAGATCAGCCAGGCCGGCGTCAACGAATGCGTGGCCCGGGGGCTCTCGGTGATTCAGGGCGACGCCGACCGGGACCTCGTCCACTATCCCGACGACGCCTTCGACTACGTGATCCTCTCGCAGACCATCCAGGCGACGCACAATCCCAAGGTGGTGCTGTCGGAACTCCTGCGGATCGGGCGCCGGGCGATCGTCTCCTTCCCGAATTTCGGCCACTGGACGATCCGCTATTCGCTCGGCCTCAGAGGCTCGATGCCGGTGACCCGCAACCTCACCCATGCCTGGTACGAGACGCCGAACATCCATTTCTGTACCATCCGCGACTTCGTCGCTCTGGCCGGGGAACTCGGGGCTACCGTCGAGACGGCCATCGCCATCAACTCGACCGGCCAGAAGATGGGCATGAACATGCCATGGTGGTTCTGGAACCTGTTCGGCGAGCAGGCGGTGTTCGTGCTGAAGCGGTAGGCGCCTCGTCTTGATCGGCGAGGCTATCGCTGGAAGACGAAGTTGTGACGCGTACCGCCCTTGCCGCTGTCGACTTCCACCGTGCCGTTCGCCTGCGCGGTCAGTCCGCGGATCAGCCGCATGCCGAGCGAGCCGGGTCGACCTTTGCCGCTCATGCCGATCCCGTCATCGCTGACCTCGACGCGAAACGCTTCGTCGTCCCGCCGGAACCGCACCTGGATCTGCCCGCCGCCGCTCGCCCCGAAGGCATGCTTGACGCTGTTGTTGGCCACTTCGTTGACCAGTAGCCCGATCAGGATCGCGCGGTCGCGCGGGATGTCGGCGGCCTCGGCGTCGCAATGGATGTCGACGTTGCGGGCCGAGCCGAGAGACGTCGCCAAAGCCCGGCAGAGGCCTTCGAGATAGCCCCGCATCTCGACCGCGCCCGTGTAATCTGCGTCGTGATAGAGGAATTCGTAGGCCTGGGCGAAGCTCTCGACCCTGCCGAGCGCCGCCTTCAGTTCCTCCTTGGCGTCGTCACTCGGTGTCGCCGATATCTGCAGCCGCAGGACCGAGGCGATCGAGGCGAAGTTGTTCTTCACCCGGTGTTGCAGTTCCAGAAGCAGGGCGTCCCGATCGGCCAGCGCATGGCGGACCGCGCGGCGGAACGCCTCCGCGAGGGCGACGACGAAATAGCCCGACAGCATGTTGACGACGACCCGCGGGCCGTCCGCGGGCACGGCGAAGTAGAAGCTGCCGGTGACCGGCAGGACGAAATACCACGCATAAAGGGACGAGATCGTCTCGGTGATCGCGCCGCAAAGCCAACGGCCGAACAAGGTGGCGACGAGGACGGCGGGGATGGTCAGGGCGAATGGGCCGGCGCCCGGCATGAACAGGTCGGCGATGAACCGTAGACCGATCGACACGGCGCTGCAAATGACGGCGAACAGGACCTGTGTCGCCATGACGGGAAGGTAGCGCTCCGCCTTCTGGGGCAGGTCGATATGTGTCAATCGCCTCAAAGCGAACTTCAAGCCGGTATCCTCCCACACGCCCCCGCTTCGGACGACCGGCAAGGATGCCGCCGCTGGCCGACCGTTCGCCGATACCGGGCGCAAGTCATTGGCGCAAAAGTCGAGTTCGCGCCTTACCGCCATATCTTACAGGAACTTTCGGCGCCAGACCCGCGCGCCCGCGCCAGCCCCTGCGGGCACCAGCACCGGCTTTGCCACGCGCCGCTCCTTGGCCGCGGAGGCGACGGGAATGCCGCGGTGGAGCTGCTTGACCGCCTCGATGATGACCACGCCCGCGAACATCGGCCAGAACTTCCGTCCGATCCGCTCCATCGCTGGAGCGAATCGGACCAGTTGCTGGCGCTCGAAGGGCGGGAAGAACAGTGCCTCGCCCCAGGCATGGGGGGTGAAGGTCACCGAGCGCAGGAGCCGTGTCAGCTGGCCGCGCGACCAGGGGCGGCCGGAGCCGAAGGGCGTGTGCTCGAACCGCGCCCAGACACCGCGTCGGTGCGGCACGACGATGATAAGGCTGCCGCCCGGCGCCAGCACCCGCCAGGTTTCGGCCAGAAGCGCTTCGGGGCTCTCGGCGAATTCCAGTGCGTGGACCATCAGAATGCGGTCGATCGAGGAGTCGCCCAGCGGCAGGTCCTCGATCCCGACAAGGGCGGTCCGGAGCGGTGCGCCGGCGGGCCAGCGCTCGGCGCCTTGCGCCGCCGGCATGAAGGCCAGCGACCGTTCGCAGTCGGTGCCGAATCGGGAAAGGTAGGGCGTCGCATAGCCGAGCCCGAGCAGCCGCTCCTCCGAGATCGGCCGCCAGATCGGCGAGAGCGACAGCGTGATCGAACGCGCCGCCACCGACCCGAGGGGCGTGGCGTAGAAATTGCACAGATCGATGATGTCGGCATTGGTCGACAGAGCGCAATCTCCCAAGGTTCCAGCGCGGCGGCTTTTTCCCATATAGGACGATGACTGGTCGGCTCGAAACCGTCTTAGTCGAGATTCGACGGCCGCCGCCCCGGCGGCCGGGCGAGAAGCCGGCGCCACCGGGGGACGCCTCCTTGCGGCGTATCCGTATTCGGCCGACGATCGCGCGCAACGCTCATCAGGAGGGCATCATGGCATCCTTCGAAATCCGGCAGTTCTCCTGCCGAAGCGACAATTTCGGCGTTCTCGTCCACGAGGCCGAGAGTGGCACGACGATTGCCATCGACGCCCCAGAGGAAAAGCCGATCCTCGCGGCGCTGGACGAGGCCGGATGGACGCTCACCCACATCCTGACGACCCATCATCACGGCGACCACGTCGACGCCAACGACGCGCTCAAGGCTCGCTTTCACGTCGAGGTGATCGGGCCGCAGAAGGAGCGGCTGAAGATCCCCGGCATCGACCGCGCGGTCTCCGGCGGCGAGACGATCGACGTCGGCGGCATCGCGGTCGAAGTGATCGACACGCCGGGCCACACGCTCGGCCACGTCTCCTACTACATGCCGCAGGCCAAGGCGCTGTTTGCGGCCGACACGTTGTTTTCATTGGGCTGCGGTCGGCTGTTCGAAGGCGATCCGGCAATGATGTGGGAGTCGCTGCAGAAGCTGCGTAAGCTGCCGGGCGAGACGATGCTCTATTGCGGCCACGAATACACGGCCACCAATGCCAAATGCGCGCTTGCCGTCGATCCGACCAACGTCGCGCTTCGCGAGCGGGCCGGGGAGGTCGAGGAATTGCGCCGCGAGGGCCTGCCGACCTTGCCTGTTCTGCTCGAACGCGAGAAGAAGACCAATCCGTTCCTGCGGGCCGACGATCCGAGCCTCATGGCAGCCATGGGCATGGAGGGCGCCGACCCGGTGGATGTGTTCGCCGCGATCAGAAAGAAAAGGGATCAGTACTGATGAGTTCAGCCGCGCTCAAGATCGTCAGAAGCCTCGACATGAAGCCGCATCCCGAGGGCGGCTGGTACCGCGAGACCTTCCGCGACGAGCGCACGGACGAGGGCGGCCGCTCGCGCTCCACCGCGATCTACTATCTGCTCGAAGCCGGCGAGACGTCGGAATGGCACCGGGTGAACGACGCCGCAGAGGTCTGGCACTGGTATGCCGGGGCGCCGCTGGTGATCACCATCTCAGAAAACGGCCACGATGCCGCCGCCCATCGGCTGGGCCCGAACATCGAGGCGGGCGAACGGCCGCAATTCGTCGTGCCTGCCGGGTGCTGGCAGACCGCCACTTCTCTCGGCGAATACACCCTCGTCGGCTGCACGGTCGCGCCGGCCTTCGACTTCACTACCTTCGAAATGGCGCCGAAGGATTGGCGGCCGACCCCGCGCAAGAGCTGACGATTTCGATGGCGGCGCCCGATCCGGGTGCCGCCGCGACGACCGCGCCCTTCTGCGCGCAGGCCCGCCGAAGGGCAGGCCGGCAGTCCGCTTTCTCGATGAAGGCAAGTTCTGGCGCGGCGCCGATGCGTCACGCCGCCCGTTTGTGCCCCGCCTGCCGCTTCTCCCGCCGCTCGTAGAGCGATTTCGCGAGTTCCCCGAGCGAGCCGAGGAACATTCCCGAGGAGCCGACGAGGAACAGCCAGACACCGAGGGTGTAGTAGCTTTCGAACGTCTTGAAGAACAGCACCGAGCCGACGACGAAGCAGAAATTGCCGAAAAGCCCGATGCCGAGATGGATCCAGGAATAGTCTCGGACGAGTCTCTGCAGCATGGTTCGAAGCACTCCAGTTGAACGGTTCGGGGCGCGCGGAAGGCGTCATTTGGTCCCGCGCCTCGCCGCCGAGATGGGCCATGCCCTCATCATGTCGATGGATGGTTTCGTTGGGCGGCAAGCGAGGTGAAGGCCGCGAAGGCGGCGACGCAGGCGAGCGCGACGACCAGCAGCGTCAGATCATAGCCGCCGACCAGCCAAAGCAGTGAGCCGGCGAAGGGGGCGAGGGCGGCGGCGGCCGTGGAATAGCGCGCCATCTGGCCGCTGGTCGCGCCGAAATTTGCCTCGCCGAGGGTCTCGCGCAGCATCACCGGGCGCATGATGCTGACCGTCCCGTAGCCGCTGCCATGCAGGACGACGAAGAGGATCGCCAGTAGCGGCAGGAATTGCGAGCCGAAGAGGCAGCATGCGGCGAGGCCGACGGCGACGCAGCTCGCCAGCGCCACGACCCGGTTCGACAGATGCCGCTCGAAGCCGAGAATGGCGAGACGCCCGACCACCTGCATCGGCCCGACCCCCGCCGCCACGAGGACCGCGAGCCTGTCGCTCATCCGATGGCTTTCGAGGATCGGCAGGAGATGGTTGAGGACGAGGCTGTGGGACGCGCCGATCGTCGCGAAGCCGAGCGTCAGCAGGAAGAACAGCCGGCCTCGCGCCGCCGCCGCCCGAGGATCCGGAGCCGTTTGGCGTTCGCGGTCTTCGGCCGGAGCCCGGGCGAGAGCGCAGGATTCCAGTCGCGAGGTCGAAAACCACAGCAGCGGCGCAGCGACGAGGAGGGCCAGCGCGGCCATGGCCTGGGAGGCGAGCCGCCAGCCGCCCGCCTCGGCGATCCAGTGGTTCATCGGAAAGGCCAGGGTCCCGGCGAAACCGGCGACGAGGGTGATCCCGGTGATCGCCCGCCGGGCGGACGAGCCGAGCGCGCGGGTGACGACGGCAAAGCAGGGCTCGTAGAGCGCTCCCGCCATGACGGCGCCGAGGCAGAGCCAGATGGGCACGAACAGCGCGAGGCTCGTGGTGATCGACGACAGGGCGAGGAGCAAGGCGCCGGCGCATGTCGCGCCGGTCATCAGCAGCGGGCCGTATCCCCGGTCGATCAGCCGCCCGGCGAGTGGCGCGAGCAGCGCCGAAAGCATGATCGTGCCGGCGAAGGCGGCGGTGAGGATGGTCTTGCCCCACCCCTCGGCACTCTCCCAGCGAGTCAGAAGCGCCGGAAACGTGTAATAGAACGCCGCCCAGACGATCGTCTCGCCGATGGCGAGCGCGGCGATGCTGGCGGACGGATAGGCCGCGCGGGAGGTGGCGGACACGGAAGCCGGCTAGTCGAGGGTTTCTGCCGGGATGGCGCTGGGGCGACCCTCGTCGTCGATCGCCACCATGACGAAGGTGCCCTCGGTGACCTTCGCCTCGACGCGTGAGGTGCGCCGCTGGGTCCAAGCCTCGATGGCGAGCGTGATCGATGTGCGGCCGACCTTCTCGATGGCGGTGTAGACGCAGAGCGTATCGCCGATCTTCACTGGCTTCTTGAACACCAGCGCATTGATCGCCACCGTCGCGACGCGGCCTCTCGAGCGCTCCGCAGCCCGGATGCCGGCAGCGAGATCCATCTGCGAGACGACCCAGCCGCCGAAGATGTCGCCGTTCGCGTTGGCGTCGGCCGGCATCGCCGGAATGCGAACGGTCAGTTCGCCTTTCGGTATCTCATCGGTCTCGTCCATCGCGCCGTCCCCGCCTGAAAATCCGCAGAATCGGGCGAAAGCTCCGGCTCGCCCGTCCCCATTGGAAAGCGCGGCCGCGTCGATGGCAAGTGTGGCTGCGCCTGCAGTGACTGGCCTCGGCTCCACAAGGGAGGCATTGGAGGGCACACCCCCCGTGCAATCTCGGATTTGCGGGATTATATCGACCCGACGACGCCACGACTTTCCGGCTTCAACGAGGAATGAAAAGATGTCCGAGACCGCTGCCGCCCCCATTCCCGTCACCGTTCTCACCGGCTATCTCGGCTCCGGCAAGACGACGCTGCTCAACCGCATCCTGTCCGAGGACCACGGGAAGAAATACGCCGTCATCGTCAACGAATTCGGTGAGATCGGCATCGACAACGACCTCATCGTCGAGAGCGACGAAGAAATCTACGAGATGAACAATGGCTGCGTCTGCTGCACGGTGCGCGGCGATCTCGTCCGCGTCGTCGAGGGCCTGACACGGCGAAAAGGCCGGTTCGACGCGATTCTCGTCGAGACCACGGGCCTTGCCGATCCGGTGCCCGTCGCCCAGACCTTCTTCATGGACGAGGACGTCCGCGCCAAGACGCAGCTCGACGCCGTCGTCGCGCTGGTCGACGCCAAGCACCTGCCGATGCGGCTGAAGGATGCGCGCGAGGCCGAGGACCAGATCGCCTTTGCCGACGTCGTCCTCCTCAACAAGACCGACCTCGTGACGCCGGAAGAACTGGCGAAGGTCGAGGCGACGGTGCGGGCGATCAATCCCCATGCCGTCATTCACCGCACCGAGCGCGCCGGCATCGACCTGACGAAGGTGCTCGGCCAGAGCGCCTTCGACCTGAAGCGCGTTCTCGAAGACGATCCGGCGTTTCTCGAAGCGGCGGCGCAGGCCCATGACGATCACGTCTGCGGGCCGGACTGCGACCATGATCACCATCATCATGATCATCACGGGCACGATCATCACCACCATGATCACGGCCATTCGCATGATCACCACGCCGTCTCGCCCATTCACGACGTGACGGTTACCTCGATCTCGCTGCGCGGCGGGCCGCTCGATCCGAAGAAGTTCTTCCCGTGGATCCAGGCGCTGACCCAGGAGCAGGGGCCGAACATCCTGCGCCTCAAGGGCATCATCGCCTTTGACGGCGATCCGGACCGCTATGTCGTGCAGGGCGTCCACATGATCATCGAGGGAGACCACCAGCGCCCCTGGCGCGACGACGAGGCAAAGCTCAGCCGGCTCGTCTTTATCGGTCGGAAGCTCGACGCCGAAGAGCTGGAAGCCGGCTTTGCCGCCTGCGCCGCGAAAGTGAAGGCGCCGGCCTGATGCCGTCGATCGCTGCCTATGAGTTCGGCGACTTCGTCGAGACCGCCTGTTTCCTGAAGGACCGCCCGGCCTTCGCGCTCGCCGACGGCACGCTGCGGCTGCCGGCCGGCGGCGAGAAGGCGCTGACGCTGCACGAGGGCGGGCTGCTTTGCGCCGTTGTCGACGAGTTCGGCAAGCGGCTCCTCAGCGGCGGCGAGGATGGGCGGGTGGTCGCCACCGCCGACGGCGAGACGTCGCAGGAATTGGCGAGCATCGGCCGCAAATGGGTCGGCGCCGTTGCCGGCGGCCCGAACGGCGCGATCGGCTTTGCGTCCGGCCGCAGCGCCTGGTTCCAGCCGGCAAAGGGCGATCTGAAAGAGCTGAAGCATGAGCGCACCGTCGAAGGCCTCGCCTTCGCGCCGAAGGGGACCCGGCTCGCCACCGCCCGCTACGACGGCGCCTCGCTGTTCTTCCCGGCGACCGACGCAGCCCCCGTCTCGCTCGACTGGAAGGGCGCCCACCTCGCCGCCAGCTTCTCGCCGGATGGCCGCTTCCTCGTCACCATGATGCAGGAAAACGCCCTGCATGGCTGGCGCATCGACGACGGCAAGCACATGCGCATGACCGGCTATCCGGCCAAGGTGAAGGACTGGTCGTGGTCGGCGAAGGGCAAGTTCCTCGCCACGTCCGGGGCGCCGGCGGCGATCCTCTGGCCGTTTTCCGGCAAGGACGGGCCGATGGGCAAGGCGCCGCTGGAACTCGGCACGAGGGGCGACTCGGTCGTCACCGCCGTCGCCTGTCATCCGGCCGAGGACATGCTGGCGGTCGGCTATCAGGACGGCATGATCCTCGCCGTGCGCTTCGCCGATTCCAAGGAAGCGCTGCTGCGCAGGGGCGGCGCCTCGCCGCTGCGGACGATGGCCTGGGACGCGAAAGGCGGCCTTCTGGCCTTCGGCGCGGAAAACGGCGAGGCCGGCGTCGTCGACATCGCGGGGTGACGCGGCGCGGATCGGGATGCTGGGCGATCCGGGCCGAGACGGCGTCGCCGCGGCGACCGACCACGCATCAGCGACGGTCGACGGGCGCCTTCCACGTGCGCTCGAGGACGCTCAGCCAGTTGCCGTGGGCGATCTTTTCGATCAGCGCCCTGCCGTAGCCGCGGCGATCCAGTGCATCGAAGAGGGCCGGCAGACCCGAGGCGTTGCCGATAGGGGCCGGGATGACGGCACCGTCGAAATCCGAGCCGAGCGCGACGCCGTCCTCGCCCAGCGCCTCGATGAGGGCGTCGAGATGCCGGACCATGGTTTCGATCGAGGTGTCGGCGTTCATCGCCCCGTCCTCGCGCAGGAAGGCGGTGGCGAAGTTGAGGCCGACGACGCCCTTCGATTCCGCGATGGCCGCCAGTTGCCGTCCAGTGAGGTTGCGGCTGACGGTACAGAGCGCGTGGACGTTGGAGTGGGTCGCGACCAGCGGCGCGTCTGAGAGGCGCGCCACGTCCCAGAAGCCCTTTTCGTTCAGGTGGGACAGGTCGAGGAGGATGCCGAGTTCGTTGCAGCGTTTGACCAGCCGCTCTCCCGCCTCGGTCAGGCCGTCCCCGATGTCGGGTGACGAGGGGAAGCGCATCGGCACGCCATGGGCGAAGATGTTGTCGCGGCTCCAGACCATGCCGATCGAGCGCAGACCCGCCGCGTGAAGGACGTCGAGCATCGCGAGATCAGCGTCGATCGCCTCGGCGCCCTCGATGTGCAGCACCGCCGCCATGGCGTCTTCTGCCCAGGCGGCGCGGATGTCTGCGACCGAGCGGCAGACGCGCAGGCGGCCGTTCGAGCCGCGCTCCAGCCGAAACAGGATCGCCGCCATGCCGATCGTCGCAGCCTGTGCGAAGACGATCTCCAACGGTTCGGGAAGGAGGCAGTCGTAGCCGCCCGGCGACATGCGATCGAAATCGATGGCGCCTTTCGGCGACGGCGGAAAGATCGCGAACATCCCGCCGCGGAAGTTCCCGGCCTTGGCCTTGACGAGGTCGATGTGACCGGGACCCGTGCCGGCGAGGAAGGCATCGATCGCCTGCTGCGACCCGTCCATATAGAGGCGCAGCAGCGCGTCGTTGTGGCCGTCGAAGACGACTGGAGCGTTCATGAAATCGGATCCTCGAAATATGGCGAAGGTCGCGAGAAGCTAAACACGCATTATCGTCCCGACCGCAACCCGTCCATCCGCACTAATGCCCGAGCGTCGCATTGCGGGCGCCGGATGTGTCCGTCCCGCGGCGGATCGAAGCTGCCTCAGCGCACGTAGCCCTCGCTCGCCGTGAGAAGGGCGCGCGTGTAGTCCGACGAGACCTTACGGTCCGCCAGCGAAGACCGGTCGAGCGCCTCCACCGCCTCGCCGCCGCGCATGACCAGAAGGCGCTCGCACATGTGATCGATCACGGCGAGGTCGTGACTGACCATGATGACGGTGAGGCTGCGCTCCTCGCGCAGCCGATTGAGGAGGTTCAAGACCTCGGCCTGGATGGAAGCGTCGAGGGCCGAGGTTGGTTCGTCGAGGAGGAGGATCTCCGGCTCGACGATCAGCGCCCTCGCGATCGCGACCCGCTGGCGCTGGCCGCCGGACAGCTGGTGCGGCAGGCGGAAGCGGAATCGCGCGTCGAGGCCGACATCCTTCAGTGCCTGGACGATGCGCTCCTCGCGGTCGGCGAAGCGGTGGATCGAAAGCGGCTCCGAGAGGACGCGATCGATCGTGTGGCGGGGATGCAGCGAGCCGTAGGGATCCTGGAAGACCATCTGGACCCGGCGAGCAAACGCCTTGTCGCGCGGTTGTTGGATGGCGCCGCCATCGATCCGGATGTCGCCGCCGGAGACCGGGGCGAGACCGCAGATGGCCCGCAGCACCGTCGACTTGCCGGAGCCGGACTCGCCGACGAGGCCGAAGGATTCCAGCGGCTTCACCGAAAAACTCACACCCTTGACCGCCCGGATACGGCGCCGGCCCTGGACGAACGTCACCGACAGATCGGAAACGGCGATCTTGCCGCCCGTCATGTGCTGCGCTTCGCTCATGCCCACGCCGCGTCCCGTTTCAGCACCTTCAGCGGCGTCCGAGGAGCACCGATCTCGGGCAGGCACTCCAGGAGACCGCGCGTATAGGGATGTTTCGCCTCATCCAGCCGCGACGCCTCGATCTCCTCGACGATCCTGCCGAGATACATGACGAGGACCCGGTCGCAGAAGGTCGAGACGAGCCTGAGGTCGTGGCTGATGAAGATCAGCCCCATTCCGCGATCCTTCACGAGATCGTCGAGAATGCGCAGGACTTCGAGCTGCACCGTCACGTCGAGCGCCGAGGTCGGCTCGTCGGCGATCAAAAGGTCGGGCCGTGGGATCAGCATCATCGCGATCATCACCCTCTGGCCCATGCCGCCGGAAAGCTCGTGCGGATAGGCGGCGAGCACCCGCTCGGGATCGCGGATCTGGACGTCTGCGAGCATGTCGAGTGCGCGGCGCTGGGCTTCCTTCGAGGAAATCCGCTCATGCACCTTCAATGCCTCGATCAGTTGCCGACCGATTCGCATCACCGGGTTGAGCGAATATTTCGGGTCCTGCATGACCATGGACATGCGGCGCCCCCGCATCGCCCGCATCCGCCGTTCGGACAGCGCCATGAGATCTGTTCCCTGGAAGGCCAGGCGGTCGGCGGTGGCGATGCCCGGCGGGCGGACCAGCCGCAGGATGGCGCGGCCGGTCATCGACTTGCCGGAGCCGGATTCGCCGACGATGCCGATGCGCTCGCGCCCGACCGTGAATGAGACGCCGCGTACCGCCTCGGTGACGCCGCGAGTGGTCTCGAAGCGGACGCGAAGGTTCTTCACGTCGAGAAGCGGCGCCTCGCTCGATGCAGGGCTCATTTCTGCGCTCCGCGGGGATCGAGGACGTCGCGCAGGGAGTCGCCCAAGAGGTTGAAGCCAAGCGAGACGATCAGGATGGCGAGGCCGGGCATTGTCGCGACCCACCAGTGGCTGAGGAGGTATTGCCGGCCGGTCGAGATCATCGCGCCCCATTCGGCGAGCGGCGGCTGCGCACCGAGGCCGAGAAAGCCGAGGCCGGCGGCGGTGAGGATGATGCCGGCCATGTCGAGGGTCACCCGGATGATCACCGAGGAAAGGCACATCGGCATGATGTGGCCGGTGATGATCCGCAGCGTACCGGCGCCCTGCAGTCTCGCCGCGGCGATGTAGTCGGCGCGGCGCACCGACAGCGTCTCGGCCCGGGCGACGCGGGCGTAGGGCGGCCATGCCGTCAGGGCGATGGCGAAGATCGCGTTGACGATGCCCGGCCCGAGCGCGGCGACGAAGGCGAGGGCCAGGATCAGCCGGGGAAAGGCGAGGAAGATGTCGGTGATGCGCATCAGCACCCGGTCGGTCCAGCCGCCTATCGTGCCCGCGACCGTGCCGACGACGAGGCCGAAGACCGGTGCCGTCAGGGCGACGAGGGCCACCACCTGCAGCGTCACCCGCGAGCCGTAGACGATGCGGCTCCAGATGTCGCGGCCGAGTTCGTCGGTTCCGAGCAGGTGGCCGCCGGCGCCGGGCGCCATCAGCCGATCGGCCAGGTTCTGCTGGTTCGGCGGATCGGAGGCGATCAGCGGGGCGAAGACCGCCATCAGGATCAGAAGGGTGATGATGACGAGCCCGACCACGGCGAGCGGATTGCGGACGAGGTCGCTCCAGGCGAACCACAGATTGATCGCTCGGGCCTGCAGCCGCGAGCCCGGCGTGTCGCTAGTCAGCCAGGCCTTCACGCTACCGGCGGGTTTGGAAACGGTCTCGCTCATCGCGCCCTCGGATCGACGACGGTATAGAGGAGGTCGGACAGAAGGTTGAGCACGATGAAGGCGACGCCGATCACCACAGTGCCGCCGAGCACGGCGTTGAGATCGGCGGCAAACAGCGCCTGGGTGATGTAGAGGCCGAGCCCCGGCCAGGCGAAGACGGTCTCCGTCAGCACCGAGCCCTCGAGCAGCGCCGCGTAGGACAAGGCGATTACCGTGATCAGCGGCACCATGGCGTTGCCGAGCGCGTGCACCCAGACCACGCGCCGCTCCGGCACGCCCTTCACCCGCGCGGCGGTGACGTATTCCTGGCCGAGTTGCTCCAGCATGAAGGACCGGGTCATCCGCGAGATGTAGGCGAGCGAGAAATAGCCGAGGACGAAGACCGGCAAGGCGATGTGGGTGATGGCGTTGAAGAACACGTCCCAGGCGCCCGACAGTGCGGAATCGATCAGGATCGATCCGGTATAGGCGGTGACGTCGAGTTCGTAGGAGAGTTCGTAGGAGACGTCGAGCCGGCCCGGGCCCCCGACCCACCCAAGTTGGCCGTAGAAGATCAAAAGCGCGATCAGCCCAAGCCAGAAGACCGGCATCGAATAGCCGAGCAGGCCGACGACGCGCAGGACATGATCCGGCCATCGGCCCTGATTGACCGCCGAGACGACGCCGGCCGGAACGCCTAGAAGGACGCCGAGGACTGTCGCCAGCGTCGCCAGCTCCAGGGTCGCGGGGAAGGCGGCGCGGACGTCTTCGATCACCGGGCGGGCGGTGAGGTTGGAGCGGCCGAAATCGCCCCGAACGACGTCGCCGAGATAGGTCGCGAACTGCACCGGGATCGGCCGGTCGAGCCCCATCTCGGCGCGCACCGCCTCGTATTGCGCCTGCGTCGCGCGCGGCCCGACGACCGCGAGCGCCGGATCGATGGGCACGAGGCGGGCGATGGCGAAGGTTACGACCAGCAGCCCGAACAGCGTGACGACGAGGCTGAACAGCGTCTTGCCGAAGCGCCCCGCGATGCGGGGCAGGAGCGACGTGCCGGCGATGGCGGATTCTTCTTCCGCCGTCGCCGGATCATGAGCGGTGTTCGAGTGGCTCATTGCCGGCGCCTGCGAATGCGCCACGGCACGGTGGCAGTCAGCAGCGAGTTCACTCGGCGGACTTCGTCACCGCCTTGTAGAAGGCCGAGGAGACGGCGCCGCCGGTCGAGAAGCCCTCGACGTTCTTCTGCATGCCGTCCTGCTCCTGCTGCTGGAACATCAGGACGAAAGGCGACTTCTCGTTGCCGATCCGCTGCATCTCCTCATATATCTTGGCGCGCTTGTCCGTGTCCTTCTCCACGACGGCGGCCTCGGCCATCGGGGTCGTCTCCTCGGCGGCATAGGCGTTGCGCCAGGAAAGATTGCCGGTCAGCTGGGCCTCGTCGGAATTGTCCGGATTTTCGGCGAAGACGGACGCGTTGGTGTTCGGATCGGGATAGTCCGGACCCCACACTTCCAGCGTCAGCTCGGCCTTGCGGGCGCGGTAGATCGACAGGACTTCCGAGCCGGTGGCCGGCTTGATGTTCACCTTGATGCCGGCCTGTCCGAGCGTGTTCTGGACCGACTGGGCGATCGCGAGGCGATCCTGGGCGTTGCGCACCAGAAGTTCGACGGTGAAGCCGTCGGGATAGCCGGCGTCGGCCAGCATCTTCTTGGCCTTTTCGACGTCGAGCTTGAACGGCTTGTCGTCGATCGCGCCGAGGAAGCCGATCGGCAGGAACTGCTGGTTGACGACGACCTGGCCCTTGAGGAACGAGTTGGCGATGCCCTCATAGTCGACGAGATACTTGATCGC
The DNA here is from genome assembly GCF_010500815.1 of Jiella pacifica. Lineage (GTDB taxonomy): Bacteria > Pseudomonadota > Alphaproteobacteria > Rhizobiales > Rhizobiaceae > Jiella > Jiella pacifica. Next base: position 412,857 of record NZ_JAAAMG010000002.1, on the reverse strand, counting down.
CTGCATGACGCCGGGCGTCCCGAGCTCCTTCATCTTCTGATTGCCCGAGATGTAGTAGATCCGGCCACGCGGCTGCTCGAACACCTTGAGCTTGTCGTTGCTCTCGACCGCCTGGATGTCTTCCGGCGTCAGATTGCGGGCGATGTCGATGTCGCCGCGCTCGAGCAGCAGCCGCTGGGTCGCCGGTTCCGGCACGTGCCGGACGAAGACGCGCTTCATCGCAAGCTCGCTCGGATAGGTCTCGCTCGCTTCCAGAATCACCGATTCGTTCGGCTTCCACGAGCGCAGCGTGTAGGGACCGGCACCGGCCGAATGGGTCTTCAGCCACTCGTTGCCCATGTCGTCGCCCGAGGCGTTCTCCATCGCCAGCTTCTCGTCGACGATGCCGCCGACGTCGGCGGTCAGGGCGTTGTAGAGGAAGGAGGGCGCATAGGGCCGATCGACGGTGATCGTCACGGTCTCGTCGTCGACCTGCTTGATGGTCTCCTCGACGTTGTCCTTGGTCAGGCCGAACTGGGTGATGATGAAGGACGGGGTCTTGTCGAGCTTGACGACGCGCCGGAGCGACCAGACGACGTCCTCGGCGCGCACCGGATTGCCCGAGGCGAACTTGCGGCTGGTGTCGATCTTGAAGGTGAAGGTCTTGCCGTCGTCAGAGACGTCCCAGCTCTTGGCGAGGCCGGGGCCCATCTTCAGCGTCTCGGGGTCGAGCTCGATCAGCTTGTCGTAGAGGCTGTTGATGACGTCGCCGCCGGAGAACTCGAAGCTTTCGGCCGGGTCGAGGCTCTTCAGGTCGTCGATGGTGTTGGCGATGACCAGCGTGTCCGCCGGCGTCTCGGCGAAAGCCGAGGGCGCCGCCAGAAGGCCCGCGGTGGAAAGCAGCGCTGCGGCAGCCGTACGGCGAAGCGCGCGAGAGGACGGGAACGGCAGGAGGTAACCCATGGACACCCTTTCTTCTCACCCGGTTCAACGCCGGGATTGCTTTGAAGCTCAATGAGAAGCTAGGCCATCGCCCATTCCGGAGGCAAGCCCATTTTCAGCGCATGTCCACCGATTGCGGGAGGGACGGGATTGTTCCGCGACGTCGGCCCGAGGCTCTTCCCGGGCCGAATGTCGCTTTCTGCGAATGAGGGCGACCGTGTTCGCGGCCGATTGCCCGCCCCTGTTTTCCGAACTGTTTCTCCGCAGCTTGCGGTCTAGTGCGGCCCCGGCAATCGTGGGGCCTGGATGAACCTACGCTGCCGACTGGCGGCGGGGCAATTTCCAGTTCGGCCGGACGAAATGGCAGGTGTAGCCGTTCGGAATGCGTTCCAGATAGTCCTGATGCTCCGGCTCGGCCTCCCAGAAGTCGCCGGCCTCGACCACTTCGGTGACGACCTTGCCCGGCCAGATCCCGGAGGCGTCGACGTCGGCGATCGTCTCCTCGGCAATGCGCTTCTGCTCCTCGCTCGTATAGAAGATCGCCGAGCGATAGCTCATGCCGCGATCGTTGCCCTGGCGGTTGAGGGTCGAGGGGTCATGGATCTGGAAGAAGAACTCGAGCAGATCGCGAAAGCTCGTCTGCTCCGGATCGAAGGTGATCTCGATCGCCTCGGCATGGGTGCCGTGATTGCGGTAGGTGGCATTCTCGACGTCGCCGCCGGAATAGCCCACCCGGGTCGAGACGACGCCCGGCATCCGCCGGATGAGTTGCTGCATGCCCCAGAAGCAGCCGCCGGCGAGGATGGCGCGTTCGGTCGTGGAAGTCATGGCTGAGCCTCATGGTTGGAAGAGGCCATATGTGTCGTCGCGACCCTCGGTCTTCAACTCGGCGCATATGGGGCGTCCGAAAATGAGCCTCCTGCGCCGTCAGGGGTGGGGCGGCAGGGGCGATCCGCTCCGCTTGGCGGTCAGCCACTCCTTCGCGCGGTGATAGCGCAGCGACAGCTGCGGCCCGAATGTCATGTAGAAGGGCGCTGCGCGCAGTGGCTCCAGTCGCAGCGAGAGCTCCTTGTCCGGCACGCCCATTGCCCATTCCGACAGGATGCCCCCGAGCATCGAGCCGGTCGGAACGCCGCGTCCGGACAGGCCGGTGAGGCCGACGACGCCGGGCGCCAGATCGTAGAGCCGCGGCACCGTGCGGTACTGCATGTCGAGTTCGCCGAACCAGAGATACTCCCAGCGGATGTCCTCGCGAATATCCGGATGCAGCCATTTCAGCCGGTCGGTCATCACCTGCCGGGTGAAGGCGAGATCGACGCCGCGCCGGCCCATCGGGAACATCGAGGCGACGATCCGCCCGTCGCGGTCGTATTTGTAGACGTAGATGTCGCCGCGCCCGTCATGCATCGTGGTGTTCTGCGGCAGGACGTGGCGCCGCGTCTCCTCCGACAGAGGCTGGGTGGCCGCGACGAAGACGCGCATGATCCTGAAGGTCCGGTCGAGTTTCGGCCAGCCGCCCACCGTGTAGGCCCCGGTGGCGAAGACCACCTTGTCGGCCGACACCGCGCCCTTCGGCGTCTCGACCCGCCAGCGTCCGGTCTGTCGCTCGACGGCCTTGACCGGCGAGGTGGTGAACAGCCGGCCGCCCTCCTGGATCACCGCGCGGGCAAGGCCGCGGGCGTAGCCGAGCGGGTTCAGATGGCCACCTTCCTCGTGCTGCCAGCCGGCCATGAGCCTGGGCGAGCCGGTGATTTCCCGCGCCTCGTCGGCACCGAGCAGCCGGGTCTTCGCGCCGACGGCGTTGTATTCCTCGACCTTGTGCTCGAGCGTCCGGAGGTTCGCCGGCTGCAGCGCCCCCATCACATAGCCGTTCTGCTGCCACTCGCAGGCGATCTGGTAGTCGCGGATCATCGCCGCGACCCTGTCGTTGGCGCGGGTCTGGCGCTGGATCAGCCGTTCGGCCCATGGCTCGCCCAGCATCCTGCGCAACTCACTCAGCGAATAATGGGTGAAGGTCGGCGTGCAGTGGCCGGCATTGCGGCCCGATCCGCCGAAGCCGGCTTCCTGGGCTTCGAGGACGACGACCGAGACGCCCTTCCTGGCCAGTTCGAGCGCCGTCGTCAGGCCGGAATAGCCCGCCCCGACGATGCAAACGTCGGCGTCGAGGCTTTCCTCCAACTCCCGCGTCGGCGGTGCCGCCTCGGCCGTGGCGGACCAGAGGGAAGCCTCGAAGGGCGAGAAGCGGGGCCCGGCGTTCCTCAAGGCAATGTCTCCCGTCGTTCTCGCTGTCTCAGGTCACGCAATGTCGCTGCGGGCGTCCAGCGCGTCGCGCAGGCCGTCGCCGACGAAGTTGAAGCCGGTGACGGCGAGCGTGATCGCGACGCCCGGCACGATCGCCAGCCAAGGGGCCGAATCGAGATATTGCTGGGCGCCGTTCAACATGTTGCCCCAGCTCGGCAGCGGCGGCTGGATGCCGTAGCCGAGGAAGCTGACATAGGCTTCGAGCAGGATCGCCCGGGCGACGGTGAGCGTCGCCGCAACGATGATCGGCCCCATGGCGTTCGGCAGTAGTTCGCGGAACATGATCTGGCTGTTGGAGAGGCCCAGCGTCCGCGCCGCCATGATGAAGTCGCGTTCGCGAAGGGACTTGATCTCGGCCTCGACGATGCGGGTGATTTCCATCCAGCTCGTCGCGGCGATGATCAGCGTGATCATGATCGGGCTTGGCTTGATGAAGGCGGCCAGCGCGAGCAGCAGAAATATGCTCGGAAAGGACAGCATCGCGTCGACGAAGCGCATCAGCACCGCGCCGATCTTGCCGCCGTAATAGCCCGCGACGATGCCGACCAGGCTGCCGAAGACGGTGGAGATCAGCATCGCGGCGAAGCCGACGAGCAGCGATATCCGGCCCGCCATGAACAGACGGGCGGCAAGGTCCCGGCCGAGCGGGTCGGTGCCGAAGATGTGCGATCCGGTCATGGGGGGCGCGAAGCGCGCGCGCAGGTCGATGTAGAGGTCGTCGAAGGGCAGGAGATATGGCCCGATGACGCAGGCAAGGACCAGGAGGACTATGATCGCAAGGCCGAACAAGGCCAGGCGATGACGCAGGAACCGCCTGACCGCGCGCCGCTGCCACCAGCGCTGCGTCGGGGCGGGATCGGCCTTGAATGCCATGTCGGTCATGTGCTTCGCCCCCTCAGCCGAGCCGGATGCGCGGATCGATGATGGCGACCGTCACATCCGCCATGAGATTGCCGATCAGGACAAGGATCGCCGACAGCATCAGGAGGCCCATGACCACGGGGTAGTCGCTGTAGCCGAGGCTATCGAGGAACAGCCGGCCCATGCCAGGCCAGGTGAAGACGGTTTCCGTGACCAGCGCGCCGCCGAGGATCGTCGGCAACTGCAGGCCGAGCAGCGTGATCATCGGCACCAGCGCGTTGCGCAGGATGTGACGCGTCAGGACGGCCCAGCGGGTGAGCCCCTTGGCCCGTGCCGTGCGGACGAAATCCTGGTTCATCACGTCGAGCACCGCGGTGCGCATGTAGCGGCTCCAGACGGCGACGTTGACCAGCGCGAGAACGAGGCTCGGCATGATCAGATGGACGGCATAGTCGAGCACCGAGCCATCGCCGATCGTGTACATGTTGCCGGCCGGCAGCCAGCCGAGGCGCAGCGCGAAGAGATAGATGGCGATCAGGCCGAACCAGAAGGTCGGGATCGACAGCGCCACCATGGCGCCGACGGTCGCGGCATAGTCGAAGATCGAGTAGCGCTTCAAGGCTCCCAGAACGCCGACCCATGTGCCGATCAGCACCGAGATGACCGTCGAGGTGCCCATCAAGAGCAGCGTCGCCAGGAGATGGTCGTAGATGACCGAGAGCACCGGCTGGTTGTCGCGGTAGGAGCGGCCCCAGTCGCCCTGCAGGAGCCGGGTGAACCACTCCCAGTACTGAACCGGCAGCGGTCGATCGAGGCCCATCTGGTGCGCGATGCGGGCGAGCTGTGCCTGGGTCATGCCTGGCGTCAGCGCGAATTGCGACAGCGGGCCGCCGGGCGCCAGCGTCAGCACGGCGAACCCGATCATCGAGACGATGACGAGGAGAACGAGGCTCTGCCAGAGCCGTCCGAAGAGAAAGCGCAGCATCGGCAAGGTCGCTTCCGCTAGATCCGCCCCGGCCCGCAAAGGCCAGGCGACGGGTTTGAGACGTGGAACGAGGGTGTCACGGCCGGCAGATGCGCCGGCCGTGACAAGAAGGGCCTACTTGTTCCAGTACCAGGTGGCGACGTCCCAGCTGTCGATGCGCACGTTGATGTTCGGCACCACGCCCTCGACGTCGCTCTTGTGGCCGCGAACAGTCGCGTACTGGAACATCGGCAGGAACGGCAGGTCGTTGCGGATGACTTCCTGCAGCTTGAGGTAGGCCGCCTTGCGTTCTTCCGTCACGAAGGTCGATCCGCCCGCCTTCAGGAGCTTGCCGACCTCCTCGCTGTCATACTGCCAGGTATTCTGGCCGGCGCCGCCCTTGGCGGGGATCGAACTCGGGGCGAGGTAGTTCGACACGTCCGGATCCGAACCGGTGAGGAAGTTGATGCCGACGACGACGGAATCGAATTTCGACATCATCCAGTAGTCGCCCCACATGACCGCTGGCGGCAGGTTGGAGATCGTCATGTCGACGCCGATCTCCTTGAACGACTGCTGAATGAACTGCTGGGCCTGCTCACGGATGTGGTTGCCGGCGGTGGTCGAGTTGGTGAAGGCGAGCTTCACCCCATCCTTCTCGCGGATGCCGTCGCTGCCCGGTTTCCAGCCGGCTTCGTCGAGCATGCTCTTGGCCTTTTCCGGGTCGTATTCGTGCTTCGGCAGGTCGGCATTGTAGTAGGCCGACTGCTGCGGCATGAAGGTCTCGGTGGGCGAAGGCAGTCCGTAATAGAGCGCGTCGATGATCGTCTGCTTGTCGAGCGCGTGATAGAGCGCCTGACGGACCTTCGGATCCTTGAACTGCGGGCGCTCCATGTTGAAGGACAGGGATTCGACCGTGGCGGCGGGGACGACGGCGACCGACTTGCCGTCGAGATCCTTGGCCTCCTGGTATTTGTCCGGCGTGATCCACTGCAGCCCGACCACGTCGATGTCGCCGGTCTTGAACTGGGTGTAGAGGACGGTGAGGTCTGGAATGTACTTGTAGATCAGCCGCTCGAGATAGGGCCCCTCGCCGAAATAGTCCTTGTTGGCCTCGAGCGTGATGTGGTCGCCGGCCATCCGCTCGACCCACTTGAACGGCCCGGTACCGACGGGCGCGTTGTTGTAGGGCGCGTTGTTCTTGTCTTCCGCTGCGCCGAGAATGTGCTTGGGCACGATGAATGTCGCGGCGAGGATCGAGGGATAGGGCGCGTAAGGGCTCTTCAGGTCGAAGGTCAGCTCGGTCGGCGAGACGACCGTCAGGTTCTCGACCAGTTCGTGGCCGTCGCGCCGCCAGGAGCGGAAATCCGGGTCGACCAGCAGCTCGATGGTGAACTTGACGTCCTCGGCGGTGAACGGTTCGCCGTCGTGCCATTTGACGTCGTCGCGCAGCTTGATCTTCCAGTGCAGCCCGTCCTTGGAAATGCCGCCGTTTTCGACGGTCGGTACCTCCGTCGCGAGAGACGGCTGGAACTCGCCCTTGTCGTCGACGATGAAGAGGGGATCGAAGACCGAGAAGTGGATGCCCTCGTCCACCTCGATATGCGGCATGTGCGGGTTGAAGACGGTCGGCTCCTGGGAGAAGCCGACGATCACCTGACCTGTCGGTTCGGCCGGCGGCGCGGCCATGGCCGAGCCCTTGCCGAACAGCCCCGGTACGGCGAGGCCCGCAGCCGAGGCTCCCATGAGCGAAAGAACCCGGCGCCGCGACGGGCGGCTCCACGACGGGAAATGCTGGTCTGCCATGTCCATGATCCTTCTGGTTTGCCGAGTGGAAGTCAGGATGGTCAAAAGCCGCTGTCGGGTCGCACCGTCGAACCGTCGGTGAAGCGGGAGAAGCGGAATTCGGTCGGGTCGACGACCGGCGTTCGGTTCGTCACGATGTCCGCCATCAGCCGCCCGGCGCCCGGCCCGATGCCGAAACCGTGGCCGGAAAAGCCAGTGGCGACGTGGAAGCCGGGGATTTCGTCGATGGCGGAGATGACCGGAATGGCATCCGGCGTCACGTCGATGCGGCCGCCCCAGTGCTGGTCGACCTCGGCCTTGGCAAAGGCCGGGAAGGCGCGGGTGAGCTCGGTGAGCGCCTTCTCCGTCATGCGCTTTTCGGGCCTGGGATCGAGCACGCGGCAATATTCGAAGGGGCTCGCCTCGTCGAGCGACCACTTTTTCGGCGTCCGCGCCTCCTCGAAGAAACGCGACGAGAGGCGGAAGTTGAGTGAATTCCAATCCTCGCGCAGCGCCGGCAGGAAGCGCCGGGCATAGCGGAAGGAATTCGGCACGATGTCGACGACGTTCTCGTGGCCGCAGGCGATGGTGTAGCCGCCGTCCTTGCGCTTGCGGCAGGCGAAGTCCTTCGCCCAGATCGCCTGATCCGGACCGCCTTCGAGCGGCTTCGTCCGCAACACCGATGCGAGGACGGTCAACTGCGGCAGATCGAGGCCGTAGAGTCCGCAGAAGAGGTTCGACCAGGCACCGCCGGCGAGCACCACCGAGGAGCAGGCGATCGGTCCGCGCTCGGTGACGACACCGGAGACCTTGCCGCCGCTGGTCTCGATGCCGCGGACGGCGCATTCGGTGAAGATGAAGGCGCCCTTGTCGCGCGCCGCCTCGGCGATGGCCGGCGCGGCGATCTGCGGCTCGGCGCGCCCGTCGGCGGGGGTGTAGAGCGCGCCCTTCACGTCGAAGCGCGCCTCCGGATACATCGCCTTGAACTCGTCGGGGCTCAGCATCCGCGACTCGATCTGCCAGGGTTCCAGGTGGCGGATCCAGCTTGTGTAGTTCTCGACGTCCTTGTCACTCTCGCAGGTGAAGACGATGCCCGACCGCGTATAGCCGGTGGCTCGGCCTGTGCGCCGGTCGATGTCCTTCCACAGGCGCAGCGCCTCTGCCATCAGCGGCACTTCGCGCGGATCGCGGCGCGAGATCCGCACCCAGCCCCAGTTTCGGCTAGACTGTTCCTGGCCGATACCACCCTTTTCGCACAGGGCGACGCGGACCCCGCGCTCGGCGAGTTCGAGCGCCGTCGAGACGCCGACGATCCCGCCGCCGATGACGACGACGTCGACCTTCTCGGGCAGATCGAGATCGCCGTGGACGGGGGTGACGAATGGGCCGGGCATGATCAGTATTGCTCCTCGAGCTGACAGTTCACGGCAAACTCGGCGACGCTCGCCGTATTGGACAGGCCGATCAGCATGGCGACGACCTCGGCGAGTTCGTCCGGGTCGGTCATCAGCGCGGCGTCGCGATCGGTGATCGCGCGCGCCATGTCGGTGGCGACGAAGCCCGGGCAGACGGCCGTTGCCCGGATGCCGCGGGCAAAACCGGCCTGGCGGATGCCGTGGGACAGAGCCACGGCGGCGAACTTGGTCATGGAATAGAGCCCGGACTTTTCCGACTTGACCCGCTTGCCGGAGAGCGAGGCGAGGATGATCACCCGGCCGCGGCCACAGGCGGAGAGTGGCTCGAAGGCCGCTTTCACCAGACGGCGCGGCGCCTTGACGTTCACGGCCAGCATGGCGTCGAGATCGTCGTCCTCCGCCTCGATCACCGATTTCGGGATCATCAAGCCGGCATTGGCGACGACTGCGTCGATCCGGCCGAAGCGCTCCAGGGCCGCTGCCGTCCACGCGTCTTCGCCACCGGTGGCCGCGTCATAGGCGGAGAGATGCGTGTGGGCCGGGTCGACACCCTCCGGCATGACCGGACTGCGCATGCCGAGCGACAGCGCCCATCCGTCCCGCGAGAGGCGCCGGGCGACGGCCAGTCCGATGCCGCGGCTGGCACCGGAAATCATCGCGGCGGGCCTCGTCATAACCGTGTCCCCTTTGCCTGATGGCTCTTGACGATGCGCCAGTACAGCCCCCGCAGGAGGTCGATCACCTGGGCATATTCCTCTTCGGAAATGTCGTGGAAGAAGTCCCGGGACTGGCGGACGATCGCCTGGACCTCCCGCGACACCTTCTCGCCCTTCTCCGTCAGGTGAAGGGCCTGGACGCGGCCGTCCTCCGGATCGGGCTCCCGCCGGATCAAGCCGTTCTTTTCCATGTCGTCGAGGATCCGTGCCATGGCCGAACGATCCTTCATCGAAGCGGCGGCGATCACGGATGGGCGAATGCCGGGGTGGCGGTCGATCAGGAAGAGGGCCGTGATCTTTCCGGTCCCGCGAGCGACCTCCATCCCGTCCAGCCTGGCGTCGAGGTCGCGGGTCACGGCGAGATTGAGCGAGCGGATGAAGAAGCTGAGAGTGCCGTCGAGAACGCCGAGATCGACGTCCTCGACACGCGTTATCGGAGGTGTCGAACTGCGTTTGTCGTCGGCCGTCATGTCCGGCTCCGGAAGATCGTGGACGGGTTCCGGCACTTCGCCGCTCAGCCCGCCGTCGATTGCTCACCGGACTGACTATCGAAAATATGGTGGATAGTGTCAATCATTTCTGCCGGGATTTTTGGCGGTGAAAGAATTGCCTATCCATTGTGCACTGCGAAGTGGCGCAGTGCATTCACCACGCACGGAATGCCTGCGGTGGAGCCCTCGTCAGGAACTCGGCCGAGCTTTCGCATCATCGGATGCCTGTCAGGCGGCGTTTTCCCAGCGCCCGCCCGGAATGGCCGCGACGAGCGTGCGCGTGTAGTCCTCGCGTGGCGCCCTGAAGACCTGCGCGGGCGGCCCGGCCTCGACCATGCGGCCGTGCTGCATGACGACGACCTCGTCGCAGATGCGGCTGGCGATGCGCAGGTCGTGGGTGATGAAGATCATCGCGAGCTTCATCTCGTCCTGAATTTCCGCCAGAAGGTCGAGGATCTGCGCCTGCACCGAGACGTCGAGAGCCGAGACGGCCTCGTCGGCGATGATCAACTGCGGATCGAACATCAGCGCCCGGGCAATGCCGACGCGCTGGCGCTGCCCGCCGGAGAATTCGTGCGGGTAGCGCTCGAAGGCCGACGGATCGAGTCCGACTCGCGACAAGAGCCGGTGCGCCTTGGTCTTCGCCTCGGCCGAGGAGATGCCATGGGCCATCGGCCCGGCGGTCAGGATGCGCCCGACGGTCTGGCGCGGATTGAGCGATGCGAACGGATCCTGGAAGATCATCTGGATCAGCGGCCGGTGGCGGCGGAACTCCGCCTCCGGCATGCGGGCGACCTCCTGGCCGTCGAAGATGATCGAGCCTTCATCCGCATCGAGGATCTTCATCAGGATGCGGCCGAGCGTCGATTTGCCCGAGCCGGATTCGCCGACGATGCCGACGGTCTGACCCTTGCGCACCGTGAGGCTGACGTCGTCGACGGCGTTGACGATGCGCGGCGGCTTGAAGAAGGCGCCTGGGAGGCGGAAGGTCTTCTTCAGACCGCTCGCCGCCAGCACGATCGGCGCCTCGCTCGCCGCAGCTGCGTGGGCTTCGCTCATCCGCGGGACCGCCGCGACGAGGCGTTGCGTATAGGGATGGCTCGGCGCGCCGAGGACGTCGGTCGCCCTGCCTTCCTCGACGATCCGGCCGCGTTCCATGACGATCACCCTGTCGGCGATCTCGGCGACGACGCCGAAATCATGGGTGATGAACATGACGCCCATGGCCTTTTTCGTCTGGATCGTCCGGATCAGATCGAGGATCTGCGCCTGGGTGGTCACGTCGAGGGCGGTCGTCGGCTCGTCGGCGATCAAAACGGCGGGCTCCAGCGCCAGCGCCATGGCGATCATCACCCGCTGGCGCTGGCCGCCCGACAGCCGAAACGGATATTGCGTCTTGATGATCTCGGGATGGGGCAGTCCGACCTCGTCGAGCAATTCGACGACGCGCGCCTTCTTGTCGATCGTCTCGTGGCCGCGATGCGCGTCGATCACCTCGGCGATCTGATCGCCGATGGTCATCAGCGGATTGAGGGCAGACAGCGGGTCCTGAAAGACGATCGAGACGATCCGCCCGCGCATGTCCCGCAGTTCGGCAGGTGTGGCGCCGAGAAGATCCTCGCCGCGGAGGACGATCCGGCCGGCCTTGATCTCGAGGGCGTCGGGCAGGAGGCCCATGATGGCATTGGCGGTGACCGATTTGCCCGAGCCGGATTCGCCGACGATGCACAAGGTTTCACCGGCGGCGAGTTTGAAGGAGATCGCCTCGACGGCAAAATCGCGATCCATCCCGCCGGGCAGCGAGACGGTCAGCGCGTCGACCGTCAACAGCGGCTCTACGGCGGCTCGGGAGTGGGGCATCGCGGGCTCCTCGGTTTTCACGTTCGTCGATCCTGTCGATACCCGGTCGTGAATGCAATTCCCGGACCATCATCCAACCGTCGCCCTCAGCCTCGACGCCGCCGACGCGGTGATGCCCGTTCAGAGCCTAAACCAGCTTTGCGAGGATCTCGTAGGCGTCGTCGATGTCGCTCGCTATGGCGGCCCGGGCCGATGCGCCGTCCCCATCGACCATCGCCCGGAAGAGCTTGGCGTGGTGGTCGTTTGAGATCCTGAAGTTCCCGGATTCGCGCAGGAGGTGAAAGAACGGGCTCACCTGCAGCCACAGGCTCTCGATGATCGAGAACAGCGTCGGCGAGCCGGACTGCCGGTAGACGGCGAAGTGGAACTCGTAGTTCGCCTCGACATACATCTTGGCGTCCTCGGCGGCCTCGCTCTCGACGAGCCGGCCGTAGAGCCGCTCCAGTTCGGCGGTGAAGTCGGCGGTGGCGTTACCGGCCGCCCATTCCGCGGCGATCGTCTCGATCTCCAGCCGCACCCGGCGCAGGTCGTCCAGCCGCTCGCGCGTCAGCTTCGGCACGCCGATCGTCCGGCCGGAGACGACGGTGAGGGCGCCGGCGGCCGTCAGCCGCGTCAGCGCCTCGCGGACCGGCATGGGGCTGACCCCGAAAGCCTTGGCGAGCGTGGCGACGGTGATCGATTCGCCGGGGGCGATGCCGCCCTGAAGGATGAGGTCGCACAATCGGGCGTAGACGCCGGTTTGCAGCGTTTCCCGGCGCAATGGCACGACCTGGTCCTCGATTTTCGACATCCGCTTTTCACGCTCCGAACTCCGCATTTCCACCTGTCATAGCGGGATTCGGGGATGAGGTGAACACATCTTGATTTTTGATCAAAAATCAAAGACAGTGTTTCGCATTCGTCGGCACATGGCTGGAGGGCCGCACGGCGAAGGATGGTTTCGGGAGGATCCACATGACGACGATCGTGAAGTCGCTGGCGCTTGCCGCCGGGCTGACATGTGCTTTTGCGGCCAATGTTCAGGCCGCGGAGAAGCACAAGGTGTTTCTGTCGATGAGCTACATCGGCAATGACTGGCAGGCCGAGGCCGCCAACATGGTCAAGGCGCTCGCCGCCTCGAAGGACTATGCGGACAAGATCGATTTGCAGGTGCAGGTCGCCGGCCCCAACGCGCAGCGCCAGATCCAGCAGATCAACGCCATGGTGCAGGCCGGGGCGGACGCTATCGTGGTCTACCCGATTTCGCCGACCGCCCTGAACCAGGTCGTCAAGAACGCCTGTTCGAAGGGGGTGAAGGTCGTCGCCTACGACGCCGAGATCACCGAGCCCTGCGCCTACAACGTCACCATCGATCAGGAGGAGGCGGGCCGCAAGACGGCCGAATGGCTGGCCGACAAGCTCGGCGGCAAGGGCGACGTCGTCCTGGTGACGGGCGTTCCGGGAACCTCGGTCGACATCGCCCGGACCAAGGCGGCCAAGGAGGTCTTCGCCAAGCATCCCGACATCCGCATCGTCGGCGAGGCGGTCGGCATGTGGAGCCAGGCGGTGGCGCGCACCGAATTGTCGAAGCTTCTGGCGACGCGCAAGTGGGACGACATCGACGGCCTGTGGATGCAGGTCGGCTGCTACACCGCCAACGCCATGCAGCTGGAAGCGGGCAAGACCGACGACCAGCTGCTTCCCTGCGCCGGCGAGGGCTCCAATGGCGGCCGCATCCAGGCGCTGCCGAAAGGGACCGAGGTCGAGGGTGCCAACAGCCCCTATGCGCCGCTCGGCGCGCCGCGCATCTCCTACGCCTCGCCGCCTTATTCGGGGGCGCTGGCGCTGAAGCTCGCGGTCGACATGATCGAAGGCAAGGACGTGCCGCATCACACGACGCTGCCGCTGCCGCTCGTCACCAACGAGACGGTCCAGCTCTGCGAGACCGGCAGCTGGGAGGAAATGAAGAGCGGCTGCAACACCTTCAAGCCGTCGATCGTCGCCAATCCCGGCTGGTTCGGATCGATCTTCTCCGACCAGCTGCCCCAGCTCGGCCTGAACGCGGCGCTGGTCGGCCAGCCCGAGACCTGAGCGGGCCGTCGCCGCCGGGGCGATCGAGCCGCCGGCGGCGCCACCTGCGCGCATTTCATCCAGACGACGAGGGTTGAGGATGTCCAACGATCGGCCACCGGCGATCGCGATCGAGGGTCTGTCGAAGGCGTTCGGCGCCACCCGGGCGCTCGACGACGTCTCCTTCACGGTCGCTCCGGGCACCGTTCACGCGCTGCTCGGCGAGAACGGCGCGGGCAAGTCGACGACGATGAAGCTGTTGTCGGGACTGATCGAGCCCGATGCCGGGACGATCCAAGTCGACGGCCGCGCGATGCGTCTGCGCAAGCCGCGCGACGCCCACCGGGCCGGCATCCAGACCGCCTTCCAGGAACTGACCCTGGTGCCGGACCTGACGGTGCTGGAAAACATGATCATGCCCTATGCGCCGGTCGGGCTCGCCGGGACGATGCGCAAGCGGGCGGCGGGAAGGGCGGTCGCCGAGCATTTCGACCGGCTCGACGTTTCGATCGATCCGAACGCGCTTGCCGCCTCGCTCGATCTCGCCGAACGCCAGAAGATCGAGATCGCCAGGGCGCTGTTCCGCCAGCCGCAGATCCTCCTCCTCGACGAGCCGACCTCGGCGCTCGCCGGCGGCGACGTGGCGTGGCTCGGACGGATCGTCGCCGACGCCAAGCGACGGGGCGTCACCATCCTGTTCATCTCGCACCGGATGCCGGAGGTGCGCGAGTTCTGCGACCGGCTGACGATCCTGCGCAACGGTCGCCACATCGTCACCTGCGACGTCGACGACATCACCGATGCGGCGGTGGTGGAAAAGATCATCGGCCGCTCGATCTCGAAGACCTTTCCCCCCAAGCCCGCGCAGTCCGACGCGCCGGCAGCCGAGCCCGTGCTCGAACTGCGCGGCGTATCGGCCGGCACCAAGCTCCGCGACATCGACCTCGACCTCAGGCCGGGCGAGATCCACGGCGTCGCCGGGCTCCAGGGGATGGGGCAGGTCGCGCTGTTCCGCGCCTGCTTCGGCGCGACGCCGATCCTGGCCGGCGAATTGCGGGTCGACGGGCGCCCGGTCCGCCTGTCCTCGCCGGCCGACGCCCTGCATCCCTCGCTGCGCATCGGGCTTCTGCCGGAGGACCGCAAGAGTGAGGGGCTCTTCCTCAAGCTCGACGGCAGCAAGAACGCGACGCTGCCGACCATCGCCCGATTTTCGCGGCACGGACTGATCGACCGCGCCGCCGAGCGCGAGGCGACGCTCGCCGCGTTCCGTGCCGTCGAGGTGGACGATCGGGCGATCTACATGCCGGCGGGGTCGTTCTCCGGCGGCAACCAGCAGAAGATCGCGATCGCCAAGTGGATCCTGGCCGAGAGCCGGATCCTTCTCCTCTTCGACCCGACGCGCGGCATCGACGTCGGCACCAAGCACCAGCTCTACCAGCTGATGCGCGACTTCGCCGATGCCGGCGGGGCGGTGCTGTTCCACTCCACCGAAGTGCCGGAGCTGGTCCATCTCTCCGACCGCGTCTCGGTGCTCTATGAAGGCGAGATCGTCGCCCGGCTCGAAGGGGACGCGATCAGCGAAATCTCGGTGATGGCAGCGGCGCTCGGCGGCGCCGATCCCGTGGCCGTGCCAAGGCTGGAGATGATCCATTGAACCAGGCCGTCGTCATCGACAAAAGCCCGCATACGCGCGCACCGATCGGGGCTTCCAACTGGCTCGGCGGGATCGGCCGCAGCGCCGCCCGCAGCCGCGCGACGCTGGTCGCGATCGTGGTCTTCGCCTTCCTCTTCCTCGTCACCGACTGGATCAGCCCCGGTCCGATCACCTATTTCGACGTCTCGTTCCTCGCCAGCGGCGGCACGACGCTGGCGCTCGCGGCGATCGGTCAGACGCTGGTCATCCTCTCCGGCGGCTTCGACCTGTCCGCCGGCGCGGTGATCTCGCTCGTCAACGCGGTTCTCGCCGCGAATATGAGCATGACCGACATGGATGCCTCGGTCGTCGAATGGACCGCCATCGGCATCGCCGTCGGCATGCTCGTCGGCGCCTTCAACGGCATCTTCATCGCCTTCCTGCGGTTGCAGCCGATCGTCGTGACGCTGTCGACGATGTTCATCGTCCAGGGCGGCACGCTGCTGATCCTGGAGCAGCCGGGCGGTTTCGTCGCACCGACCCTCGGCGCCGTCTACATGGGCGATGCCGTGCCGAACCTCCTGCCGGCGCCGATCCTGCTCCTCGGCATCGTCCTCCTGCTCTGGGCCTGGCTCAAGCGCACGCGCTACGGCCTCGCGCTCTACGCGTCGGGTAGCGATCCGGCCTCAGCGGCGGCGATCGGCATCTCGGTGCCGTGGGTGCGCTTCGCCACCTATGTCATCGCCGGCGGTCTCTACGGACTGGCCGGGGTCTTCATCAGCGCCCAGACCGGCTCGGGCGACCCGCTGGTCGGCAATTCGCTGCTTTTGTCGATCTTCGCTGCGGTGGTCATCGGCGGCACGCGGCTCGGCGGCGGCAAGGGCGGTCCGGTCGGCAGCGTGTTCGGTGCCTTCACGCTGATGATCGTCGTCAACATCCTCCTCGCGCTCAACGTCTCGGCCTATTTCTCCACGGTGGCCGAAGGCGGGGTGTTGCTTCTCGCCGTGCTGTTCGCCTCGCTGTCACGGGACTCCGTCCTCGCCGAGCAGATCCGCCAGGGTCTCGCCGCCCTCAGGGCGCGCAGCGTCGGCCTCCTGGTGACGCAGCGCCCGAAGGTCGACCGCCGGCTCGCCTTCGCCGCGCGGCGCGGCGTCGAAACCGGCACGGCGACGCCCGTCCCGAGCTTTCTCAAGCGCAACGTCGAAACGATTCGCTATGCCGCGCCCGCCTATGTCGCGCTCGTTCTGGTGCTGATCGCGACGCAGTTCGTCCTCGGCAACGTCCTCACCAACTTCAGCTACTGGAACGCGCTCCTCGTACTCTCGACCTTCCTGGCGATCCTGGCGCTCGGGCAGGGGGCGGTCATCCTCACCGGCGGGCTCGATTTGTCGCTGCCCTGGACGATCGCCTTGTCGGGCATCCTCCTCGCCGGCATGGTGCGGGGCTCCGACCCGGCGCTCGTCTATGCCCTGCCGCTCGTCTTCGCCGTCGCGGCGGGAATCGGCCTGATGAACGGGATCGGCGTCGTCATGCTCGGCCTGTCGCCCATCGTCGTGACGCTCGCCATGAACGGCATCCTCCAGGGTGCCGCGCTGCTCTATTCGAACGGTACGCCCTCCGGCTTCGCCTCGCCCGCTCTCAGATGGTTCATGACCGGGTATCTCGGCGGCGTGACGCCCGTGGTCGTCTTTCTGGCCGCCTTCGTAATCGGCGCGACGGTGCTGCTCGGACGCACCAGTTTCGGCCGCCGCGTCTACGCCATCGGCAACAGTCTGGAAGCGGCGCGTCTTTCGGGCGTGCGCACGGGCAGGGTGGTGATCGCGGTCTACGTCCTGTCGGCGCTCTGCGCGGCCCTCGTCGGCATTCTCCTGACTGGCTTTTCCGGCCAGGCGAGCCTCGGCATGGGCGACGACTATCTGCTTCCCTCGATCGCCGTCGTGGTGGTCGGCGGTGCGCTGATCACCGGCGGCCGCGGGCACTATCTCGGCATGTTCGGCGGGGCGCTGCTCTTGACGGCGCTGCAGACGCTTCTCGCCGGCACCACCTTGCCCTACGCCTTCAGGGCCATTCTCTTCGGCTGCGTCGTTCTTGCCGCGGTCATCGCCCTTCGTGAACGCAGGACCTCCTGACATGGCAGATCAAGATCCAAACATCCTCGCCGGCCTGTCCGGCCAACGCGTCGTCGTCACGGCCGGAGCTTCCGGCATCGGCCTCGCCATCGCCAGGCTGCTTCATGCGATGGGCTGCCGCCTGGCGATCTGCGACATCTCGCCGGCGGCGCTTGATGCGGCCCGGGCCGCGCTGCCGGGTTGTCTGGCAGTCGAGGCGGACGTTTCCGACGAGGCTGCGGTCGAACGGTTTTTCGAGGCTGTCACCGACGGTCTCGGCGGGCTCGACGCGCTGATCAACAATGCCGGCATCGCCGGGCCGACCGGCGGCGTCGAGGACATCTCGCCCGCCGACTGGCGGCGCTGCCTCGACATCGGGCTGACCGGCCAGTTCCTGTGCACGCGGCTGGCCGTGCCGCTTCTCAAGGCGGCCGGCGGCGGCGCGATCGTCAACATGTCCTCGGCCGCCGGCCGCCACGGCTATGCCTACCGTACGCCCTACGCCTCGGCGAAGTTCGGCGTCATCGGCTTTACCCAGAGCCTGGCCAAGGAACTCGGCCCGGCCGGGATCCGCGTCAACGCGATCCTTCCCGGGATCGTCTCCGGCCCGCGCATGGAAGGCGTCATCCGCGACCGTGCCATGCAGCTGGGCGTGCCTTACGAGGAGATGGAGGCGCGCTATCTGGAGAAGATCTCGCTGCGCCGGATGGTGACGCCGGAGGACGTGGCGACGACGACCGCATTTCTCCTGTCGAATGCCGGCCGCAACCTGTCCGGCCAGTCGCTCGGCGTCGACGGCAACATGGAGACGCTGTGATGATCCCGTCAGAGACCACCGTCGCGATCGTCGGCTCCGGCCTGATCGGACGTGCCTGGGCGATCACCTTCGCCCGCGCCGGCTGCAAGGTGCGTCTCTTTGATCCCGATCCCGCCGTGCCCGAGCAGGCGGTGGCCTTCGTCGGCTCGGTGGCGGACGATCTCGCGGCGAACGATCTTTTGCACGGCTCGACGCCGGCCGAGACGCTCTCCCGCCTCAGCTGTCATGCCGCGATCGAGGACGCGCTCGACGGCGCGGCCTGGGTGCAGGAATGCGGACCGGAGGTGATCGCGGTCAAGCGCGAGACTTTCGCCAGGCTCGACGCGATCGCCGCGCCCGAGACGATCCTTGCAAGTTCCAGTTCGGCGCTCCTGCCCTCGGCGATCTCCGAGGGGTTGACGGGGCGTTCGCGCTGCCTCGTCGCCCATCCGATCAATCCGCCTTATCTCGTGCCGGCGGTCGAGCTCGTGCCCGCCCCCTGGACGGCGGCCGAGGTGATGGCGCGCGGCGAGGCGTTGTTGCGGGCCATCGGGCAGACGCCGCTCGTCATGGCGCGGGAAATCGACGGTTTCATCATGAACCGGCTGCAGGGGGCGCTCCTGGAGGAGGCCTTCCGGCTGGTCGCCGGCGGCTACGCCTCGCCGGAGGACGTCGATGCCGGCATCGCCGAGGGGCTGGCGCTGCGCTGGTCGTTCATGGGGCCGTTCGAGACGATCGACCTCAACGCTCCCGGCGGTGTCGCGGACTACGTCTCTCGTTATCAGGGACTCTATAGCGGCCTGTTCGAGGGCATGAAGCAGCGCGTCGACTGGGCAGGACCGGTCCTCGAAACGGTTCTCAAGTCGCGGCGCGACCGACTACCCGAGGAGCGGCTGGCCGAGCGCCAGCTCTGGCGGGACCGGCGCCTGATGGCGCTTTCGGCCCACAAGAAACGCGCAGACGAAGACGTCGGCCGCTGAAACAGGACGAGACTCTCATGAGCACCCAAGGCAAAGTCATCATCACCTGCGCGGTGACCGGCGCGATCCATACGCCGACCATGTCGCCGCATCTGCCGATTACGCCGGACGAGATCACCGAGGCGGCGATCGGCGCCGCGGAGGCGGGTGCGGCCATCCTGCACCTGCACGCCCGCGATCCCGAGACCGGCAAGCCGGACCAGACACCAAAGGCCTTCGCCCGCTTCCTGCCGCGCATCAAGCAGGGCACCGATGCGGCGATCAACATCACCACCGGCGGCAGCCCCTACATGAAGGTCGAGGAGCGGGTTCGCCCGGCCGCGCAGTTCAAGCCGGAGGTCGCCTCGCTCAACATGGGCTCGATCAACTTCGGCCTCTTTCACCTCGTCCAGAGGTACGACAGCTTCAAGTTCGACTGGGAGAAGCCGCATCTGGAGGCCACCAAGGACCTCGTCTTCCGCAACTCGTTCAAGGACATCGAGTACATTCTCGAGACCTGCTACGACAACGGCACGCGCTTCGAATTCGAGTGCTACGACATCGCCCATCTCTACAACCTGGCGCATTTCGCCGACCGGGGCCTCGTCAAGGCACCGTTCTTCGTCCAGTCGGTGTTCGGCCTTCTCGGCGGTATCGGCACCCATCCCGAAGACGTCCAGCACATGAAGCGCACCGCCGACCGGCTGTTCGGAGCGGACTTCCGCTGGTCGGTGCTCGGGGCCGGCGCGAGCCAGCTTCGGATCGCGGCACAGTCCGCCGCGCTCGGCGGCAACGTCCGCGTCGGGCTCGAAGACAGCCTGTGGGCGGGCAAGGGCAAGCTCGCGACCTCGAATGCCGAGCAGGTCACGATGGTCCGCAAGATCATCGAGGGGCTCGGCCTTGCCGTCGCGACGCCGGACGAGGCCCGGCAGATCCTGTCGCTGAAGGGCGGCGATCAGGTCGGCTTCTGAGACGGAGGGAAAGCCGATGCTGCGGATCGAACTCCTCAATGACCAGCGCGACAGCCTCGGCGAAGGGCCGCTGTGGGACGTCGCCGAACAGCGGCTCTACTGGATCGATTCCTATGGGCCGGCGGTCTATTCCTGCGACGCGCGCGGCGGCGACCGCAAGAGTTGGCGCGTACCGGAGCCGATCGGCTCGCTGGCGCTGCGGGAAAAGGGTGGCGCGATCGTTGCGCTGCGCTCGGGCTTCTTCACGCTCGACTTCGACACCGGCGCTGTCGAGCGGATCGCCCAAACCCAGCCGGGTGAGCTGCGCCCGCGGCTCAACGACGGCAAGGTCGACCGCCAGGGCCGCTTTCTCGCCGGGTCGATGGACTTCGAGGAGAGCGATCCGGTCGGCGCGCTGTTCCGGCTCGATCCCGACCTGTCGGTGCACGAGCTCGACCGCGGCATCGTCTGTTCCAATGGTCCCTGCTTCAGCCCCGACGGCGGGACCCTTTATTTCGCCGACACCGGCCGGCGCGTCATCTATGCCTACGACTACGACACCGGAACGGGCGCGGTCCGCTCGCGGCGTGTCTTCGCGAGCTTCGAGGGGATGCGCGGCCTGCCGGACGGCGCGACGGTCGACGCAGAGGGGTTCGTCTGGAGCGTCGAGGTCTATTCGGGGCGGCTCGTGCGCTTCGACCCGAACGGGGTGATCGACCGGATCGTCAACCTGCCGGTCGAGTCCACCACCAGCCTGACCTTCGGCGGTCCCGAACTCGACGTCGTCTACGTCACCTCCATGGCCCGGCCGTACCAGGGCAGCTACCACCGCCACCGCGAGGCGGGCGGGCTGTTCGCGGTCACCGGCCTCGGCGTGCGAGGTCTGCCGGAACCACGCTTTCTCGGATAGGAGCAAACGCATGCGCATCGAAGTTCTTCTCGACGTGAAGACGACGCTGGGCGAGGGCCCGCTCTGGGACGTCGACCAGGAGCGGCTCTACTTCATCGACAGTTTCGATGGCCGGGTGTTCCGCACGACCGCGGATGGCCGGGAACTGCGCGCCTGGGACGTGCCGGAAAAGATCGGCTCGATGGCGTTGCGAAAGGACGGTGAGGGCGCAATCGTCTCGCTGCAGGGCGGCTTTCACGCCCTCGACTTCAACACCGGCGACGTCGATCTCATCCACGATCCCGAGCCGGACCGGCCCGCCAACCGCATCAACGACGGCAAGGTCGACCGGAAGGGCCGCTTCTTCGCCGGCTCCATGGACACGATGGAGGAGGGGCCTTTCGGCGCGCTGTATCGTCTCGATCCGGACTTTTCGGTCACCAAGGTCGACAGCGACATCATCTGCTCGAACGGACCGTGCTTCAGCCCGGACGACAAGACCTTCTACTTCGCCGATACGTGGACCGGCGAGATCTGGGCCTACGACTTCGACGTCGAGACCGGGGCGATCTCCAACCGGCGCACCTTCACCAAGGTCGACACCGCGGGCGGCGGTGCGGCCGACGGCGCGACGGTCGACGCCGAGGGCTGTCTCTGGAATGCGCTCGTCTATGCCGGCAAGCTGGTGCGGTACACGCCGGACGGCACGGTCGACCGGGTGATCGAAATGCCGGTCAAGAAGGTCACCAGCGTGATGTTCGGCGGCCCCGACCTCGACATTCTCTACGTCACATCGATGGCCAAGCCGCCGCTGCCCCGCTTTCCCGGCGACGGCGTGATGCGCGGCAGCCTCTTTGCCATCCACGACCTCGGCATCCGCGGCGTGCCGGAGCCGCGCTTCGGCGCGTGAGCGAGATGGCCAGGCCGCGGTCGGGGCGCGCTCGTCGCAACCGGGAACTCACGTCGTGGTCCCGCCCCGATCTGCCGATGGGCAGCGAATCTGAAGACCCTCGCCCTCCTCGAGGCCGCCTATCGCTCGGCCGCGAACGGGCAGATGGTCCGGCCGGCGGATCTTTGAGCGGGCGGCCGGCCCGCCGCCGCCGGAGCAAAGCTCCGGCGCGGGTGCTGCACGGCTGACGCTTGCGGGACGCCGTTTCATCGCGAACTTGACCGCCGCGCCGCTTCGTGGATTGAAGCTCTATGGCTGGTCCGAAGATCCTCTGGTCGGCTGAAGCGCATCTGAGGAAAGCCCGTGGCGTCGCAACTCTCCCCAGGCCCCGACGGGGACAAGATCGTTCGCCGAAAACTGTCGGATCAGGTCCTTGCGCGGCTGCGCGAGCTGATCCGGGCGGGCGAACTGAAGCCGGGTGACGCGATGCCGTCGGAACGGGCGCTGATGGAGCGCTTCGGCGTCGGCCGCCCGGCGGTGCGTGAGGCGCTGCAGTCGCTGCACAATTCCGGCCTGATCACCATCAACCACGGCGAGCGCAGCCGGGTGAACGAGATCACCGCCGGCACCGTGCTCGACCGTTCCGACGAGATTGCCCGCTTGCTGCTCGATTCGGTGCCCTCCAATCTCGAGCACCTGAAGCAGGCCCGCCGGATGTTCGAACTCGGCATCGTCTGGCTCGCCGCCGAAAAGGCGACGGACGACGACGTTGCGGCGCTCAGGGAGCTCGTCGCCCACCAGCGCGCGCTGCTCGGCACCGATGCCGTGCCCTTCATCCAGACCGACATGGCGTTTCACGCCCGCATCGCCGAAATCGTCGGCAACCCGATCATCGCGGCCGTCTCGGTGGCGATGCTGCGCTGGCTGTTCGAGTATCACACCGCGCTGCTGCACTGGTCGGGCAAGGAGGACGTCACCCTTGCCGAACACGAGCGCATCGTCGATCTCATCGAAGCACACGACGCCGAAGGGGCGGTGGCTACGATGCGCGACCACCTCGACCGCTCGCTCGACCTCTACGCGCGCAGCGACGGGCCGACGCAACCGGGCGGGTGAGGGCAGGTCGGTGGGCGAGCTCGATCAGCTGGCATTCCTGCTGGCCATGCTCCCGACATCTCCTTTGAACAGCGCCATGACTAGATCGGTCTGGGTAACGAGCCCAATCAGATGGTCCGTCTCGTCTACGACGGCGACATGGTGAAGCCGAGCTTTCGCAAGGAACGGAACGAGCTCGGCAATAGAGGTATTCGCCAAGGCCTTTTGTGGATCCTTCGAGACGATTTTGTCGACCGTCATCTGCGTCGAGAACCCCTTGTTGAAGCCGTTCGCCAAGCGCCTGTCGGCGCGCAGAGACGGGCGGCCGAGACCTCTTCCGACGGCTTCCATGAAATTCTCCCGCGACAACATCGCGACGATCTTCCGGTCCTCGGTCGTGACGGGAAGAACGCTGAAATCTCGATCCTGGATGATGTGCCATGCCTCGCCGATCGTCGTCGTCGGCGAGATCGTCACTACATCGCGAGACATGACATCCCCGCAGGTCAGATTGCCGGAGCGCCGCCGATAGGCCTCCTGTTCCGCCGTCGTGAGTATGGTCATCAGATCGCTCCGATCGATGTCGACGACCTTGCCATAGCGCTTCAACACCGCGTCGAGATCGGCCAGCGTAAATCCCACGCGATCATGAGGTGATGCGTCCGCGGTCCCATGGGCGTTCTTGTTCTCCAATGCCCTGAGGTGCGGATAGCGCCTTCCCGTCAACCGATTGAAAGCAAGTGCCACGGCGAGCAGGAGCGCCGAGTTGAGGCCGATCGGAACTACGGCGAAAGCAAAACCCAAAGCATCGGCGCTCGGCCCTGCCAGAACGGCCGTCACGGCGACGGCGCCACCGGGAGGATGCAGGCAACGCAGGACGAACATCAGTGCGATGGCGAGGCACACCGCGACAGCCGCAGCCAGTAGCGGGTCCGGGATCAGCATGCGGCAAGTGATGCCGACCAGAGCGGCCGACACGTTGCCACCGATGATCGACCAAGGCTGAGCAAGCGGACTGGATGGCACCGCAAACAGAAGGACGGCCGACGCCCCCATGGGCGCGACCAGCAGGGGCACGATGGTATCGGGGCCGAGGATGAGAAGCGTGGTGAAGCCGGTGAGCGCAATCCCGACGAGAGCGCCGACGCTCGCCCGCAACTGCTCTTGCGCGGTGACATGACCGAGCTCGGGGACGAGCCGAACGAGAAATTGCCGAACCATTCGAGATTGCCTTCATGCGAAATCGATGCCGCAGTTATCAGCATTCTGCGCAAATGAAAGGCAGCGTGGTGCGGCCGGCCGAGCTGGCTGTATCTGCCTCATTGGGTCCGTCGTCCTCTCCGGATACGCCACCAAGATTCATTCGAACTGATCTGGCTCCTCTTGGACGCGTTCTGCAGATCGTCATGAGGACCGCGGCCGGGGCCGACAGAATTGACATTCCTCGCCCAATCATTATCTCATCATACCAGTTGATGCCGCCCCTCCGGGCGACGACGGAGAGACTGTGATGACGAGTGTTGCGCTGTTCGGGGCCGGTGGGAAGATGGGCGTCCGGCTGTCGAAGAACTTGGCCAAGACCGATTTCGACGTGCGGCACGTCGAGGTCATGCCGGCCGGGCAGGCGCGGCTGAAGGAAGCCGTCGGCGCCGACTGCGTCGAGCCGGATGCGGCGATCGACGGCGCCGAGGTGGTGGTGCTGGCGGTGCCCGATACGGCGATCGGCAAGGTTGCCGGGATGGTCGTCCCGAAGCTCGCGCCCGGCACGATCGTGGTGATTCTGGACGCTGCGGCCCCCTTTGCCGGCCATCTGCCGGAGCGTGCCGACATCACCTATTTCGTCACCCATCCCTGCCATCCGACGATCTTCACCAAGGAGACGACGGAGGCGGGCCGCAACGACCATTTCGGCGGCGTCGCGGCGGAGCAGGCGGTGGTCAACGCCCTGATGCAAGGGCCGGACGAGCATTACGCGATCGGCGACAAGGTCGCCCGGGCGATCTATGCGCCGGTTCATCGGACCCACCGCGTCACCGTCGAGCAGATGGCCTATCTCGAGCCGGGCCTGTCGGAGACGGTTTGCGCGTCCCTCCTCGTCGTCATGCGCGAGGCGATGGAAGAGGTGATCAAGACCGGCGTGCCACGAGAATGCGCCCGGGACTTCCTGCTCGGCCACATGAACATCCTCGGCGCGGTGATCTTCGAGGAGGTCGACGGGGTGTTTTCCGACGCCTGCAACAAGGCGATTGAATTCGGCAAGCCGATGTTGATGCGCGACGACTGGAAGAAGGTCTTCGAGCCCGACGAGATCGCGGCGAGCATCAAGCGGATCACCTGATGGCGCGAGACCTCGGCAAGACCGGGACGAACAGGGCGGCGCCGAAGCGCCGCCCTCGGATCGCGTCCGCCGGACCCGGCCGTCAGCCGTGCCTGATCGACACGGTCTTCAGTCTCGAGAACCCGTAAAGCGCTTCGAAGCCCTTCTCGCGCCCGTGGCCGGACTTGCCGACGCCGCCGAAGGGCAGCTCGACGCCGCCCCCGGCGCCGTAATTGTTGACGAAGACCTGGCCGCAATGAAGCTTACGGGCGAGCCGCATCTGCCGGCGGCCATTCTCGGTCCAGATCCCCGCGACGAGACCGTATTCCGTGCCGTTGGCGATGCGGATCGCCTCGGCTTCGTCCGCAAAGGGGATCATCACCTGCACCGGCCCGAAGATTTCCTCCTGGGCGAGCGCGTGATCCGCCGGAACGTCGGAAAACAGCACCGGCGCTACGTAGTGCCCCGCAGCCGGGGCGCTTTCGTGGATCCGTCCTTCGGCGGCGACGGTGAGTTCTGCGCGGCCCTTGGCGATGTAGCGGGCGACGATGTCCTTCTGTTTGGCCGAGACGAGCGGGCCGAGGTCGAAGCTTTCCGAGGCCGGGCCGGCGACGAGGGCGCGATAGGCCGCGGCCATGCGGTTCTTCACCTCGTCATAGATGCCGCGCTGGACGAGGACGCGGGAGGCGGCCGAGCAGGTCTGGCCGGCGGCCTGGATACAGGCGCCGACGAGGGTCGGCAGCGCCGCGCCCAGATCGCAGTCGTCGAAGACGATGTGCGGGCTCTTGCCGCCGAGTTCGAGCGTCACCGGCACGACGTTCTCGGCCGCCGCGGTCTGGATGCGCCGGCCGGTGCCGACCGAGCCGGTGAAGGAGACGTGATGGACGCGCGGGTGGGCCGACAGCGCGGCACCGACTTCGTGGCCCCAGCCGGTGACCACGTTGAGCGCCCCGGCCGGCAGCCCGGCCTCTTCGGCTAGCGCGGCGACGGCAAGGGCGCTGAGCGATGCGTCCTCGGCCGGCTTGAGAACGCAGGCATTGCCCATGGCCAGCGCCGCCCCGACCGAGCGGCCGAGGATCTGCATCGGATAGTTCCAGGGGATGATGTGGGCGGTGACGCCATGCGGCTCGCGCAGGGTGAGGACGGTGGTGCCGGCCTGATAGGGGATCGTCTCGCCCATCACCTTGTCGGCCGCCCCGCCGTAGAACTCGAAATAGCGCGCAAGGGCCTTGGCGTCGTTGCGCGCCTGGGCGATCGGTTTGCCGATATCGGCCGATTCCAGGTGGGCGAGCGTTTCGGCGCGTTCCTCGACGAGGCGGGAGAGGCGCATCAGGATGCGCCCGCGCTCCGTCGCGGTCATGGCGCCCCATTCGCCGTCGAGAGCGACTTCCCCGGCCGAGACGGCCGCCTCGACATCATCGGCGGTGCCGGCGGCGATGCTGGCGATCGCTTCGCCGGTCGAGGGGTTTTCCACCGGGATCGACGCGCCGCCCGTTGCCGGGCGCCAATGCCCCCCGATGAGAAGCTTCGCTGGGTCGAACCAGAGGCCCGTCTGTATCGTCATCGTGTCGTTTCCTTCCCTGAAGTGTCGAGCCGCCGGGATGCGAGAGGCGTGCTTCCGCTGCGGCTTTTGAAATTTGCACCGGATCGATCGTCGGCGCCCGGTCGCGCGACGCCTGCAGCGGAGCTGCGCCGCTCAGTCGTGCTGGCGAACGTGGGTCTCGATCCGCTCGCGCCCGGCCTCGATGTGGCCGCGCATCGCCGCCTCGGCCCGCGCCGGATCGCGCGCTTCGATCGCTGCGAGGATGTCGAGATGCTCCGCGATCACCGCATGAGCGACGTCGGAGTGATAGCGCAGGCGAAAGATGTGCATCTGCGTGAACAAGCGGCCGAGCGTGTCCTCGATCAACTCGTTGCCGCAGGCCGCGGCGATCGCAGTGTGGAACCGGCTGTCGAGGACGACGAGCCTGGCTCGATGATCGGCGATGTCCTCGGCGATGAGCTTCTGCATCTCCTCGGCGATCGCGCCGAGATCTTCCAGCGCCGCGGGCGAGGCGTGCCGGGCCGCCCGCGCCGCGCTTGCCGGCTCGATCAGGCCGCGCAGCTCGAAGATCTTCTCGAACTGGTCGAGCGTCGGGAGCGGCCCGACGCTCCAGCCGGAATACTGCTTCTTGACGACGAGCCCCTCCGCTTCGAGGCGGATGAGGGCGGCCCTGGTGGGTGTCTGCGACACGCCGAAGCGCCGCGCCAGCCCGTCGATGGAAAGCCGCTCGCCGGGCGGGATGCGCAGCGAGATCAGGTCGTCGACGAGGCGCTGATAGATCTCGTCCCCGAGCGAGGGGCGCAGCGTGATCTGGTCCTTCGCCTCGCTTTGCCAGTCCGCGGCCGAGCCGGATGATGCGTCCCTCGCGACCAAAAAAGTGCGTCCTTGACCGATGGCTTTCCTTTCCATACGAATATCGTATCGGATATCTGGTGTAAACACTGGGGCCGATCGGGCCAGCGCCCGGCGCGAGGGAGACGCGCGGCGCATTCGGCGGCCCTTTCAACGGGAGGAGAAATCCATGAATTGCAGGTCGATGCTCGCCGGATTGTTGCTGGCGACGAGCGCACTCGCCACGACGATGGCGGACGCGAAGGAAATGAACTTTGCCATCGTCACGCCGCCCGAGGGTCACTATGGCCAAGGTGCCAAGGCGTTCGCCGAAAAGATGAAGGAGCTTTCGGGCGGAGACTTCGTCGTCAACGTCAAGGCCGGCGGCTCGCTCGGCGGCGAGCGGGAGCTGCTGGAGGGCGAGCAGATCGGGACGATCGAACTTGCCATGACCTCGACCGGCCCAGTCGGCTCATTTGTGCCGGAGATCTACGCCCTCGATTTTCCCTTCCTTTTCAAGGATTACGCCAGCGCCCGAAAAATCCTCGATGGCGAGATCGGCCAGGAGCTGCTGTCGAAGTTCGAGGACAAGGGCATGATCGGGCTGGCCTGGTCGGAAAACGGCTTTCGCCACGTCACCAATTCGGTCCATCCGGTGAAGACGCCGGAAGACCTCGCGGGGCTGAAGCTTCGGACCATGGAGAACCAGGTCCATATCGACGCCTTCAAGGAACTCGGCGCCTCGCCGACGCCGATGAGCTGGACGGAGGTCCTGACCTCGCTCCAGCAGGGCACGATCGACGGGCAGGAGAACCCGATCCCGATCATCGTCTCCAACAACATGTGGGACATGCAGAAATACGTGACTCTCACCGGCCACGTCTATTCGCCGGCGGTGATCACCATGTCGAAGATCCACTGGGACCAGCTGTCCGACGAGGAGAAGGGCTGGATCAGGGAAGCTTCGCAGGCCGCCGTCGAAGCGACCCGCAAGGTCGTCGACCAGACCGAGGCGGATGGCGTGAAGACCATGCGCGAGCATGGGATGGAAGTCGTCGAGGACGTCGACAAGGCGGCCTTCCAGTCCGTCGTCGAGCCGACCTACGAGCGCTACGGCAAGGAATATGGCGAGCAGATGATCCAGCGGATCCGCGACGCGCAGCAGTAGGCATCGACGTGTCCGGCTCCGTCTTTTCACAGGCGGGGCCGGGCCCGCATTCTGGCAAGAGCGGTCCCACCCGTTCGTAACCGCGACGTCTGACGTGTCGATCTTGCCGAGCCGTGCGGCTCGTACTCGTCTCCGCCCGCTGACGCCCCCGATCTCAGCCGCCCGTCACTCGCAGTCCCTGTCACCCGCCGTCTCTGTCACCCGAAGGTGTCGCCGATGCGCAAGACCGCCCTCAACGTCGCCGAGCGGGTGATCTCGCTCACCCACAATCTCGCGGCCCTGCTGCTCGCATTGGCGACGCTGCTGGTCTTCTGGCAGGTCGTCACGCGCTTCATCCTCGGCGATGCGGCAGCATGGTCGGAGGTGCTGGCCCGTGGCGTCGTCATCTGGATGGTCTTCCTCGTCGCGGGGGCCGGTTTCCGCCTGAGCGCGATGATCCCGCTCGAATTCGTCCGCTCCGTCCTGCCGGACCATCTGCAGCGCGTCGTCGGCTTCGTCGTGATGGCGCTGATCCTTTGCTTTCTCGGCGTCCTCGTCTGGTTCGGCACGGCGATGACGATCCGCGTCTCGACCCAGCAGGTGGCGATGCTCGGCGTGCCGATTTCCTGGTTCTATGCGGCGATCCCGGTCGGTGCGGCGCTGGCCTCGCCCGGCGTCCTGCTCGAATTCTTCAGGCCCATCGACGGGGTTCGCGACGACGCGGCGGCGCGGGACGAGGTGTTCGAATGAACGCCGCGCTCGTCTCGGCGCTGATCTTCTTCTTCGTCCTGTCGGTTCCCGTCGGGGTGGCGATCGGACTTGCCGCGATCGTCGGTGTGGGCTTCTTCTCGCCGCTGCCGCTGCTCGTCGTTCCCCAGAAGATCTTCACCTCGCTCGACAGCTTCCCGCTGCTTGCCGTGCCCTTCTTCATCCTTGCCGGCAATCTGATGACCCATGGCGGCGTCTCGCGCCGGCTGGTCGGCTTCGCCAAGTCGCTGGTCGGCGGCGTCCAGGGAGGGCTCGCCTCGACCTGCGTCGTCACCTGCATGATCTTCGCGGCGATCTCCGGCTCCTCGGTCGCCACCACCTTCGCCATCGGCGCGATCCTCGTGCCCGCGATGGCACGGCACGGCTATCCGCTGCCGATGGCCGCGACCATCCAGGCGAGCTCAGCCGAACTCGGCGTCATCATCCCGCCCTCGGTGCCGATGATCATCTTCGGCGTCGCCACGGAGACCTCGATCACCCAGCTGTTCATGGCCGGCATCGGTCCCGGCCTCCTCGTCGCCACGGCGCTGATCTTGATGACCCAGGTCTGGTGCCGCGTGAAGGGCATTGGCAAGCAAGACGGCGAGGAGAGCGCGCCGGTTCTCACCAGCTTCGTCGACGCCTTCTGGGCGCTGATGCTGCCCGTCATCATCCTCGGCGGCATCTATGGCGGCATCTTCACGCCGACCGAGGCGGCGGCGGTCTCGGTGGTCTACGCGCTCGTCGTCGGCCTGTTCGTCTACCGGGAGATGACGATCGCCGACCTGCCGCAGATCTTCCGCTCGGCCGCCGTCTCGACCGGCGCGATCATGCTGATCATCGCCACGGCTGGGCTGTTCTCGTTCCTGGTCAGCCTGTCGGGCCTGCCGAACCTGATCGGCGGATGGGCAGAGGCGAATTTCGACAGCGCCGTCGGCTTCCTGCTCTTCGTCAACGTGCTCCTGCTCGTCGTCGGCATGTTCGTCGAGACCTCGGCGGCGATCCTTGTGCTCGCCCCGATTCTGACGCCGATCGCCATCGGCTTCGGCGTCGATCCGGTGCATTTCGGCATCGTCGTCATCGTCAACCTGGCGCTCGGCATGATCACGCCGCCGCTCGGCGTCAATCTCTTCGCCGCCGCCCAGGTGGCGAAAATCCCGGTGCAGCGGATGTTTGCCTCGCTGGTGATCCCTGTGACGGTCGTCTTCGGAACGCTGCTCCTCATCACCTACGTGCCGCAGATCTCCCTGTTCCTGCGCGATCTCTTCACCTGAGGTCTTTCGCTCGCCTTTCGGCCGATCCCGCAACGAGACTCGACGCCATGACGAAGACGGCAAAGCAGGCGAACGGATCGCGACCGTCGAAGGCGAGGGCATCGGGCCGCGTCCGGACGGAGCCGGGGCGGGGGAATACGTTCCCACCGACCTCGGCGGCAGGGCCCGGTGCAGCGAGATGAGCAAGGCGATCCAGCGGGCTCTCGCCTGACATTCGAAAACGGACGGAAGACCTCATGAGCAAACAGACCATCGGCATCGTCGGCGTCGGCATGATGGGCCACGGCATCGCCCGCAACGTCCTGAAGGCCGGCTGGCCGCTCGGCTATCTCGCCCATCCCGGCAACCAGCCGACGGCGGATCTCGACGAGGCCGGCGCACGGCGCTTCGATAAGGTGGCGGATCTCGTCGCCGCGAGCGACGTCGTCATCCTCGTCGTCACCGGCAGCGCGCAGATCGAGGAGTTGATCCTTCGCGAGGACAGCCTCGTCGACGCGCTGCAACCGGGAACGATCGTCGTCGACTGCTCGACCGGCATTCCCGCCGTGACCATGCGTGCGGCCGGGCGCGTGGCGGCGGGCGGCGGCCGCTTCGTCGATGCGGCGATGACGCGAACGCCGAAGGAGGCGGAGGAGGGGCGGCTGAACCTTCTGATCGGCGGCGAGGACGCGACCGTCGCGGAACTGACGCCGCTGTTCGAGGCCTTTTCGGAAAACCGCTTCCATGCCGGCCCGGTCGGCTCCGGACAGATGCTGAAGCTGATCCACAACTTCGTCTCGCTCGGTACGGTGACGCTGATCAGCGAGGCGGCGGCCTGCGCCGCCGAGAACGGCATTGCCGCGGAGATTCTCGTCGACTGTCTGCGGCGGGGCGGCGGCCACGGCGCGGCGCTGGAGCGGGTGGCGCCCTTCCTGCTGGAAGGCGAGACCAGCCAGATGCGCTTCACCAATGCCAATGCCCTGAAGGACCTCGGCTATTACGGCAAGCTCGTCGAGGCGACCGGAACCCGCCGGGACGTTGCCGAAGGCGTGCTCTCGGCGCTGGGATGGCTTAACGAAAGCGGCTTCGGCGAGGCGATGGCGCCGGAGGCGGCGAAGGCGTTCCGGCAGAAGGGGTAGGGCGCGAGGCCTGCCGATCGCCCCGTCGGGGTCGATCCTAGCGAAATGTCTGCAATGCTGCCGCGAGCGCCGGATGGGTCTTGGCATGGACGTCGAGCGGCGTGCCGGCCATCGCCGCCTCCCAGGCCTCGCGCATGCTGGCGACGCCGCCGGCCGGGCCGTGCGGATGTGCCATGATGCCGCCGCCGGCGGCGTGAATCAGATCGCTCGATCCCAGCCTGACGAAGGTCTCCGGCGCCTGCCGCGCCGTCTGGCCGGAGGAGAATACCGGCATGGCGAGGCAGGGCGCGTCGTCGGAAAGCGGCGTCAGGCAGGCGCGCGCCGCCTCGATGACGCTGGCGTCGTCCTCGGAGAACTTGTTCTGAAGACCGTTGACATGCATGTGGTCGCAGCCGGCCAGCCGCCAGATCTTCTGCCAGGCGCCGTAGGACCAGCCGAGCGCCGGGTGGCGCGAAAGGTAGCCCCAGCCGTTGCGATGGGCGTGGATCGGCAGCTGCGAATGGCGGGCGAGCTCGATCATGCCGACGAGACCGATCGAATTGATGCTGGCCATGACGCAGGTGCCCCCGAGGTCGCGCACGAGGTCGTGCCGGCGACGCATTTCGTCGAGATCGCCGGTGATGTTGAAGGCGAACATCGCCTTCTTGCCGGTGCGCTGGGCATGGCGATCGATCACCGCCATCACAGCGCGGGCGCGCGCCTCGAACGGGCAACCGGGCCCGTCCGACTGGAGTTCGTCGTCCTTGACGAAATCGATGCCGGCGGCGGCGAGAGTGTCGACGATCTCGGCCGTTCCCTCAGCCGTCAGCCCGATGCTCGGCTTGACGATCGTGCCGATCAGCGGGCGATCGAAGACCCCGGCGAGGCGCCGGGTGCCGTCGATGCCGAATTGCGGGCCACGATATCGGGCCGCGAAGGCCCGCGGCAGGCGGATGTCGAGGAGGCGCAGGCCGGACACCTGCTTCAGTTCGAAGAGATTGCCGGCGATGGTGGCGAGAAGGTTGGGCAGCGAGGCGCCGATGTTGTCGAGCGGCCAGGAGAGCGTCACCCGGGCCCTGGTGAAACGGCCCGTCTCGGCCGGCTCCGCGGCTTCGGGCAGCGAAGGCTCCCCGATGGTGTCGATTACCTCGATCCGTTCGACCCGTGCCGCCGCCCGCGCCTTCAGTTCCGGCGTCTCGCCGGGGACGGGCAGGAACGTGCCGCTCGACTGCTCGCCCGCCATGACCTCCGCCGCCTTCTCGACTGCGCCGGGCGTTTCGAGAAGGTAGTCGGCCTCGATGCGATCCCCGGTGGGATGGCTGGGCCCAGGCACGACGTCGGTCTGAGGCATGGATTCGATGGGGCTCGATCGATGGCATCACGTGTCATCATCTCATTATACCAGACGTCCGTTTGCGACAAGGGTCTCCTCAAGGGGCAGTCGACCTGAAGCCGTGCCCATTGCGCCGATAGCCGCTCGGGGAGATCGCGCATTTCGGCCGCGACCTCCACGGCAGCGGCTCCGATGAGCGCTGGCGCATGGACCGGGTAGCTGTGGAGGCCACCGGTGAAGCCGATCACCCGCCTGCCGGCGGGGTGGTGGGCGATGCCGGGAACCGGGGCGACGGTGCCGTTGATCTGGACGACGGCGACGCCGAGGCGGCTCACGCTTTTCTCGGTGTCCTCTTTCATGCCGCAGGCTCCTTCGACGATCCGTCGGACAGGGCATGCAGGATGGGCGTCAGCATGTCGACCGCCTCGCGGTACTGGGCGAGCAGGCGCCGGTACTGGGCGTGACAGGCCGGATCGGGCCGGGCGTGGCGGGGCGCGCCGCGACTGGCGTGCCCGGAAGCATGACCATGGCGGAGGCGCTGGAGCTCTGCGGCACGGCGGGAATGGGCGGGATGATCGTCCACCATTCGATCTCTTCGCTTTCAACACCGTTCCCCGCCGCGAGGCGGAGGCGCTTGCATGCCGAAGCGATCTCCTTCATGCGGTGGCGGCCCGTATCGGCCGAGCCTATGGTCTCGGGCAACGGCAGGCGGACTGAGACGATGAACCACCCGGCGGAAGCGGCGCCGCCGCGCAACATGCTCGAGATGATCCGGTTGATCCGGCCGGATCTGCGCAAGTCCGACCGCAAGGTGGCGGACGCGCTGCTGGAGAACCCGCACCGGATCCTCAATTCGTCGCCCGCCGTCTCGACCGGGTGCAGAACCAGCGACTCGTCTGGATGAAGCGGTACCTCGCTTAGGTGCGAAAGAACGGACTGTTCTAGGCCTAGGGGGGCACCGGCGGCCGGGCGCGTCCTCGACTTCGGTACCGTCCACAGTGGACGAGGCCGCGTGGCAGGTTCGGCTCCTTCCGAACCGTTCCAATCATGGAGGCGATGATCGCATGGCACTTTCGGGCACCGCAGCAGTCGTCATATGGAATGACGTGACCCCCGAAGCGCGGGCCGAGTTCGTTGCCTGGCACAACCGGGAGCATATCCCCGAGCGCGTTTCCATCGCGGGCTTTCGCCGCGGACGGAGGGGCCGGGCGGTCTCCGGCGGTCCGGAATTCTTCACGCTCTACGAGGTGGAGAGCGAGGCGTTTCTCGGCGGCGAGTATCTGCGCCGGCTGAACGACCCGACGCCGTGGACGCGGCGCGTCATGCCGGCGTTCCGGCACGCTTCACGCGCCTTGTGCCGGGTCGAGTTCAGCCTCGGGGCGGGGGTGGGTGGCTTCGTCGCCACCGCCGTCCTGCCGGAACTCGGCGATGCCGACGCAACCTTCAGGGGGGCCCTGCAGCGGACGGCCGAGACGCTCTTTGCGAGGGAGCCCGCGCTGACCGGCCTGCACTTTCTGCGCTGCGACGCCGGGGCAAGCCGCGCGAAGACGGCCGAACATGTCCTCCGCCGCGAAACCGGAGAACTGCCGGCCGGCATCCTTCTGGCGGAGGCCGGCGATGCGGCGCCGCTTGCCGACATGGTCGCCGGGTTTACGGAGAGGATGGCGGGCGAGACGGGAAGGCGGATCGAAACGGGACGGACCGCGATCTACCGGCACGAACTCTGTCTGTCCGCCGGCGAGGTTCTGCCGCCTTGGGACGGTGCCCCGTCTATGGGTGGCGAAGGCCCGGCCGAAGGCACCGCCTGATACGGAGCGGTCGCCTGCCTGCAAAACGGCGAACTGCGAGCCCGCTCGATCACCCGGGCGGGCTCGACCGACGGCCCGATCGATCGACCGGGCCGCCCATCGGTTCATGCATGCGGGTTCAAACGTCCGCGTTCGCCAGGCTGTTCTGGACCGCGCGGGCGAGAACGGCATTCTTGTCGGCGAGACTGCCGGCCGCCTCATAGGCCTCGATCGTCTCGAGGATCTCCTGGCGAAACGCGACGGCCGTCGCCTCGCTCAGCGCCTGATCGAAATAGTAGTCGCAGAACGGCTGGACGATCTTGGCCAACACGAAGAGCGCCACGGCGTCTTCGCCGCCCTGGGCGGCCTTCTGGAGGCTTGACTGGGCGAACTCTTCGTAGGTCCGAACGCCGAGATGGCCTTCGGCGATGATGCGCTTGACGTCGCTCAACATAAACTGCTGCTCCTAGTCCTTGGGATACGAGCTCGCACCGCCATGGGCGGCCGACCAACTCATCGGATTGTGGAGGAAGGCTTCGACTTCCTGCAGGATCGATTCTTCGAAGTAGCCCTGGTCGCGCGCCACCTTCAGGACGTCCCACCATGTGGCGAGGGCGTGCATCTGGATGCCGTTGTCCTTCAGGGTCTGCTTGGTCTCGGGGAAGATGTCGTAGTGGAAGATGACGAAGGTGTGCTCGACCGTCAGGCCGGCCTTGCGCAGCGCTTCGCAGAAGCGGATCTTGCTGCGGCCGTCGGTGGAGAGATCCTCGACCAGCACGATCCGCGAGCCCTCGCGGTAGTCGCCCTCGATCTGCGCGTCGCGCCCGAAGCCCTTCGGCTTCTTGCGGACATACTGCATCGGCATCGACAGGCGATCGGCGATCCAGGCGGCGAAGGGGATGCCGGCGGTCTCGCCGCCGGCGATGGCGTCGAGGGATTCAAAGCCGATGTCGCGCAGGATCACCGAGGAGGCGAAGTCCATCAGCGTATTGCGCACCCGCGGATAGGAGATCAGCTTGCGGCAGTCGATATAGACTGGGCTCGCCCAGCCGGAGGTGAAGCGGAAGGGCTCATCCGCGCGAAAATGGACCGCCTTGACCTCGAGGAGCATCTTGGCGGTCATTTCGGCGATCAGGGTTTTGTCGGTGAAGCTCGTCAAGTCCGGTGCCTTTCCTGGAATGAGTGAGGCCCGTCGGGCGAGCGCCAGTCTCTTCCCGACCACTGCAAATCCGCATCAGGCCTCCCCACCCTTACTCGCACCCTGCCGCCGGCTTCAATATCAAGGGCGCGGCTTTCCTCCGGTGGTTTGGCTTCGCGGGCGACCACGGCGGCATCGACGCCGAATTTGGTAAACTCGGCGGCATGCCAACACGCTATGGCCGGCGGCAGAGCCCGAACGGCCGCGGCGACGATTCGGGCGATCTCGGCGCCTCGGCTCACTGCGTCAGATCCCGCGCCACCCGCCGCATCACGCCGACGGCTGCGACGAGATCCTCGATCTCCATGTGTTCGTCGGGATTGTGCGAGCCGTTGCGGTTGCGCACGAAGATCATGCCGGTCGGAACACCTGCCTGGGCAAAGATCGCGGCGTCGTGGCCGGCGCCGCTGGGGATCGCCTCGGCCGGCAGACCCTCCGCGGAAGCCGCCTTGAGGATGGCATCGACCATCGCCGGATCGAGTTCGGCTGGATCGCTGCGCACGGCCTCGTCGAAGACGAACTTCACCCGCCGCTCGCGCTCGATGATTCGGCACTCGGATTTCAACAGTTCCTCGAACGCCCGCAAGGTGCCGCTGTCCTGGCTGCGCGCCTCGAAGCTGAAGGTGCATTCGCCGGGAATGCGCGACATGGCGTGACGGGCGGGATCGGTCTGGAAGATGCCGGCGGTCAGGACGAGATCGCCGCCATGCTGCTGGATGGTCGCCCAGTGATCGTCCATGCGCATGATCAGTTCGGACGTCGCGAACACCGCGTCGCGCCTCAGCCAGCGCGGCACCGCGCCGGAATGACCGGCCTGGCCGATGCACTGGACTTCCCGGTGGCGGACGTTGCCGCGGATCCCGGTGACGGCCGCGACGGGCCACTGACGCTCGACGAGGACCGGGCCCTGTTCGATGTGGAGTTCGAGGAAGAAGCGGATCTTCTCAGTGTCGACGAGCGGCTCGCCCGCCTCGATCCTCTCCATGGCGATGCCGGTCTCGCGCATGGCGTCGGCGAGCGTCCCCCGGCCGTCGCGGCGGCGGGTCGAGAGGGCCTTTTCGCCGAGCCGGCCGAACAGCGCCTGGGAGCCCATATAGGCGTTGCCGAACCAGGCGCTCTCCTCGCCCCGCAGGGCGAGGACGCGCAGCGGAACGCGCATCGGCGCGCCCTCCCGCACCAGCGCGATCAACGTCAAGAGCGCCGCGACGACGCCGGCGAGCCCGTCGAAATTGCCGCCCTGGGGAACCGAATCGACATGCGAACCGAAGTAGCCGCATGGCGCTTCCGGCGAGGTGTCGCCGGGCGCGGCGATCACCAGGTTTTCGCCCGTGTCCCGCCAGGTGCGAAGGCCGAACTCTCGGGCGAAGGTCTCCAGATAGTCGAGAGTCTCGGTCTCGACCGTGCTGTAGGCCGGCCGCGAGACGCCGAGGACGTCCGGCGACAGTGCCGCGACGTCGGCGAAGATCTTCTCGGCCAGACCCGCGAGGTCGGACAGGTCGGCGGTTTCGACGGGCCTTGCGCCAGCGGCGATGGGGGGCGTCAGGCTCACGCGATGGCTTCCCATTCCAGCGAGGCGTCGTGGGCCTCGGCGCTCAGCGTCCCGGTGAGATCGGCGATGCGATCGATCCCGTTCTGCCGGCAATAATCTTCCAGCCCGTCGATGACGGTGAGCATCGCGCCCGGATGGACGAAGGTGGCGGTGCCCACCTGAACGGCCCGGCAACCGACGATCAGATATTCGAGTGCGTCCGCGGCGGTCATGATGCCGCCGCAGCCGATCACCGGAATCTGGACGGCGCGCACGCACTGATACGCCATGCGCAGGATGATCGGCTTGATCGCCGGACCGGACAGCCCGCCCATGACCCTGCCGAGGCTGGCGCGGCGGGTGCGGATGTCGACGCTCATGGCAAGGATGGTGTTGGCGACGACCAGCGCGTCGGCGCCGCCTTCCTCCGCCGCCTGCGCCACGGCGGGGATCTCGCCGGTGTTGGGGGTCAGCTTCGCCCAGAGCGGCAGGTCGGTCGCCTGGCGCAGCTTGCGCATGACGGCGAGGGTGGTTTCGGGCCGCATGGCGAAGGCCCGTCCATCATCCTCGATGTTGGGGCAGGAAATGTTCACCTCGACCGCCGCGACGCCGGGAACGCTGACGCGCCGGCAGATGTCGGCGAAGCCGTCCGGCGTGTCGGCGGAGATCGAGACGACGAGCGGCACGTCGTAGTCTGCGTAAAGCGGGATCGTCTCGTCGATGAAGGCATCGACGCCCTTCGACGGGATGCCGATCGAGTTCAGCATGCCGCCAGGAACCTCGGAGACGCGCGGCGTCGGATTGCCCTGGCGCTTGCCGGGGGTGACGGTCTTGGTGACGAAGGCGCCGAGGCGCTGGAGCTCGATGATGTCGGCAAGCTCGGAGGCGAAGGTGCCGGAGGCCGGCATCACCGGATTGGCAAGACGGATCCCGCCGCAGTCGACCGACAGGTCTACCATTCGAGTGCCTCCAGGAGCGGGAAGACCGGGCCTTCGCTGCAGACCCGGCGGTGGACGATTTCGTCGCCCTGGCGGAACGGCCGGACGCAGCAGAAGCACATGCCGACGCCGCAGGCCATCTGCTGCTCCAGCGCGGCCTCGCCGAACAGGCCGAGGCGGCGGGCGACCCGCTGCGCCGCCAGCATCAGCCGGTTGGACCCGCAGACATAGAGAGCGCCGAGGCGGCCCTCGGCGTGCAGCCCGTGCAGCATGTCCTCGACGTTCTCGACCGCCGAAGTCCCCTGCGAATCGGTGACGGCGAGGACGTTGGCTCCGGCGTCGACGAACTCTGCCTCGGACATCACCAGCTCCGGCGTGCGGGCGCTGAGGATGGCGGTGACGGCGTGGCCGGCCTTGCGGGCGAAGGGCACCAGCGGCGCCATGGTGGCGAGGCCGACGCCGCGGCCGAGGAGGACGATCGGCGCGCCGTCTTCCGGCAGGGTGAAGCCGTTGCCGAGCGGACCGAAGAGGTTGATCGTGGCGTCGGGTTCGAGCTCCGCCATGGTGCGGGTCCCGGTGCCGGTCACCTTGTATAGGAAGGACAACTGCCCGGCGGCCGGATCGATGCGGTAGATGCTCATCGGCCGGCGGAAGAAGGGCTGCAGCGCGCCGCTGTGGGGGCAGAGGATCTGGAAGAACTGCCCGGGCCGCGCTTCGGCCGCGCCATCCGGGACTTCCACGGTCATCAGCCGGTACTCGGCGTTGACCGGCTCGTTGGAGACGATCCGGGCGTCGAACTCGCCGGCGCGCGGCGGCGCCAGGGGCGTCGGAGAGGGCAAAGGATGGGGCGTCGCTTGCATCGGTTTTTCCTCAGCCCAGAATGAGTTTCGGCAGGAAGGTCGACAGCTGGGGCACGTAGGTGACGACGAGGAGCGTCGCGATGTTGATCAGGACGAAGGGCCAGACACCCGCGATGATGGTCATCACCGGCTTGTCGAGGGTCGACGATGCCACGAAGATGTCGAGCCCGAAGGGCGGCGTGATCATGCCGATGCAGATGTTGAGGCAGACGATCAGGCCGAAATGGATGGGGTCGATGCCGAAGGTCATGGCGACGGGATAGAGCGCCGGCACCAGGAGGAGCAGGGCCGAGTTCGGGTCGATGAACATCCCGGCGAGGAGGAACAGGACGTTGACGATCAGAAGGAAGACCAGCCAGTTGGCGCCGATCGTCTGCATGAAGTCGATCACCAGCGCCGGGAACTGGCCGAGGGTGATGAAGTAGGAGACGAGGCTGCCCATGCCGAGGAGGATGAAGATCACCGAATTGGTGATCGCCGCCTGCCCGGCGACCCGGAAGAGGTCGCGCAAGCCGAGTTCGCGATAGACCACCGCCTCGACGAGGACGGCATAGACGACGCTGACCGCCGCCGCCTCGGTGGGGGTGAAGATGCCGCCATAGATGCCGCCGAGGATGATGACGGGCAGGCCGAGCGCCCATCCGGCGGCGCGGATCACCGCCAGCCGCTCGCCCCAGGGCATCGCCGGCGTGCCCTTGCGGTCGCTGAAGATGCTGTCGACGAAGACGTAGAGGCCGAAGGCCAGCGCCAGGAAGATGCCGATGACGAGGCCGCCGGCGAACAGCCCGGCGATCGAGGTTCCGGTCAGCCAGCCATAGATGATCAGCGTGATCGAGGGCGGGATGAGCAGCGCCGTCTCGGCCGAGGAGACGATCAGGCCGAGGGCGAAGCGCTCGCGGTAGCCGGCCTTGATCAGCTCCGGATACATGATCCGGCCAAGCGCCGCGACGGTGGCGGGAGCCGAACCGGAGACCGCGCCGAAGGCGGCGCAGCCGGCGATGGTGGTGTAGCCGATGCCGCCGGCGCGGTGGCCGAGGAAGGCCTTGACGAGGCTCGTAAGGTCGCGGGCGATGCGTCCGCTCGCCATCAGCTCGGCGGCGAAGATGAAGAAGGGAATGGCGAGCAGCGTCGACTGGTTGATGCCGGCGACGATCTTCTGGCCGACGACGATGTCGGGCAGGGCGCCGAAATAGCCGCTCTTGATCGCGAGGCCCGGCAGGCCGAGCACCAGGAACATCTCGAAGCCGAGGCCGAGAAGGACGAGGGCGAGGAGGAAGATGACGAGCGCGAGCATCAGTGGGCGTCCGCCGGGGTTGTGGCGGCCCATCGGTCGTAGACGCCGAAGAGGCTCGCGAGGTAACGGATGGCGAGAAGCGCGAACCCGACCGGCAGCGCCGCATAAAGGAGCGCCGTGGTGACGCCGAGCGTCGGGCTCGCCTGGCCGGAGCGCAGCACCAGGAGCGCGATGTCGGTGCCAAACCAGGCGATGAA
The DNA here is from genome assembly GCF_010500815.1 of Jiella pacifica. GTDB lineage: Bacteria > Pseudomonadota > Alphaproteobacteria > Rhizobiales > Rhizobiaceae > Jiella > Jiella pacifica. The sequence goes on along the minus strand of NZ_JAAAMG010000002.1, from coordinate 372,084 downwards.
GCCGCTGAAGCCGAGGCCGGCGACGTCGATCAGCTTGCACACGAGGCTCTGCGGCAGCTGCGGCAGGCGTTCGAGCAACGAGCCCATGGCGATATGGCGGCCGCGCTGGAGGGCGAGGCCGAGGCCGAGGAAGACCATCCATACCATCAGGTAGCGCGTCGCCTCGTCGACCCAGGCGATCTGGCGAAACAGATCGTCGGACAGGGCTCTGACCAGCACCGACCCGCTGAACAGCACGGTCATGACGATCATGATGCTGGCGAGCAGGAATTCTTCCACCCGCCCCAAGGTCTCGAGGACCGCCTTCATGCGGCATTTCCTTCAGACTTCAGGAAAGAAAAGGCCCGCCGCGCGGTGCACGGCGGGCGCGAAAAGGCCGGCGATTACTTTTCGCCGGTGACCTTCTGGTACTCGGCCTCGTAGGCGTCGACGATCGTCTTGCCGGCATCGCCGGCCTGGGCGAGATAGGCCTCGCGGGCCTTCGGATACATCTTCTCGCGCATCGTCTGGCGCTCCTCGTCGGTCAGCTCGCGCACGTTCATGCCGGCGTCCTTGAGGGTCTTGAGCGCCTTGTCCTGCGAGGCTTCCTTGATCGCCTCGACCTTCGGGCTGACGTCGTCGAAGGCCTCGACGATGATCGTCTGGTACTCGGCGGGAAGCGAGTTCCACCAGGCCGGGTTGAACAGGACGACGTCCTCGTTGGCGCCGTGGCCGGAGACGAGGAGGTTCTTCTGGACCTCGTTGTATTTCATCGTCGCGATCGTATCGAGGGCGTTCTCCTGGCCGTCGACCACGCCGGTCTGCAGCGCGGTATAGAGCTCGCCGAAGGGCAGCGGCACGGCGGAGGCGCCGACGGCGTTGAACTGAGCCATCAGCACCTGCGAGTCCATGACCCGAAAGCGCTGGCCGTCGAAGGCGTCGACGCTTTCCATCGGCTTGTTGGAGGTGAAGCTCTTGCGGCCGTTCGGCCAGATCGCCACCGCCTTGAAGCCGAGCGGCTCGAAGCTGTCGAGCACGGCATCGCCGAAGGGACCATCGCGCAGCTCGGACGCCTTTTTGCGGTCGGCCGGGTAGAGGAAGGGAACGTCGAGGATCGACACCGCCGGATTGAAGCCGGCGAGGAAGGCGGCGGGCGAAACCGTGCCCTCGATGACGCCGAGCTGGACGCCCTCGTTCATCTCACGCGCCTGACCGAGCTGTCCGGCCGGGTAGATGGTGAATTCGACCGCGCCCTTGGTCCGCTCCTTGACGAGGTCCGCGACCATTTCGAGGCCCTGGTGGCGCGCCTGCTGCGGCGACTCCAGATGGCCGATGCGCGCCGTGAATTCCTGCGCGGCGGCGGTGCCGGCCAAAAGCGTCGCCGCCAGTGCGACGACGCCGGCAATGCGAAAATGCGTCCCAATCATCGAAGAAGTACCCCTGCCCATGGTTGACGGAAGGCGTGAGAAGAGCCGCCCGGGGCGAGGGTGTCAAGCGGAAATCTCAAAAATGAGACGACTGGCCTTTGCCGTCGATGCCGTATCGACCGAGCAGGCCGTCGAGGAAGTCCGCCGCGGCGTCACCCTTCAGCGCTCCTTCCCACAATCTGCGCGCGATGTCCTCGTGCAGTCGCATCGGCTCCGGCGCCGAGGTGATCAGCGCGACGCCGATTCTCACGTTCGGCTGCTCGCCGAGTCGGAAGGGGCTTATCGCCAGCGTCGAGCGGTGGCGTTGGCGGAAGATCTGGAAGGTCGTCGCGGGCGTCGGCTCGAGCGCGATGCCGATCTGGACGCCCGGAGGCGGGCGGCGCAGCATGGTCGCGATCCGCTCGACCTCGCTGCGGGCGAGGTGCCGGCGCTCCGCCACGGTTTCCGGGGGCAGATCGTGGCGGCCGAGGGCGCCGTGCAGGAGAAAGCGCTCGAGGTCGGAGGAAGCGATCAGGCTGACGATCAGCGGTTGCCGTCGCTTGTACCAGCTCTTGCGCTGGCGCAGCACGGACATCAGCGCGTCCACCGACTGTCGGGCCGCCCCAAACGCATCCTCGCCGGGCGGGATCGCGTCCAGCATCACCTCCTGGAGCATCCCGTCATAGGCATCGGAGGTGAGAAGGTAGGAGACCGGACCGAACAGGCCGATGATCTGCTCGGCCTCTTCCTCGATCTGTCGCATGCGCTCGAAGAAGGCGATGGCGGTGTCGACATATTCGACGCCGACGCCGAGCAGGCTGGGCAGCGAGGTGCCGAGGACGTCGGCGATGCGCGTCAGCGTCTCGATCTTCGGGATCTCCCCTTTCTCGGCCCGGTAAAGCGCTGCCCGGGAAATGCCGAGGCTCGCGGCAACCGCTTCGGGCGTCAGCCCGCGGCCCATGCGAAAGGCGCGTAGCCGCGCGCCGATGTCGCTCAGCCGGATCGGCGCGTTCTCGCCGGTCTCGGACAGCATCTCGCCGACATCCTTGCGCCTCCACTGCGGCCACTCCGTACGGTTGCGGCCGCTCGGGTGCCGCGCTTCGCTTTCGAAGGAGTTCAGGTCGGAGCGTGTCACTCGAGGATCTCCCGAACGTTCGAGGGCGGCGCGACGAACCGCTTGGATGACGGATCTCTGCGACGAGGATTAATCCAGCTTCGCCCGAACCGGAACAGGCAAGCGTTCATCCCGTCTCGCAGCGCGAAATGGCATCGGCCGGTCGAAAATTCCAGAGAGCGCGGGCCGGCCGGCTCGCCTTCGCCGCCTGTGCACGCTTGGTCATCGCCCCAGCCGGAAGACGGCACTATGCTGATGTGGCGGCTTTGGTACGCTCGATCATATCTCAAAAATGAGATGCAGCCCATCGTCCTCTCCCGCCGTCACCGAAGTCCCTTGCAATCACCGAAGGGGCAAGGCGTGAAAGGGCCGCGCGGCGCTTGCCTCGGGGCCGAGCGCGGCGATGTGGCCTCGATCCGGATGCCGCCCGCACCGTCAGGCGGGAACGCTCGGCAAGCTTCGGATCGCTTCCAGGCTGCGCGCCATCTGCTCGGCAAATTTTGCCGCCGCGACCGGCAGGGCCCGCCCCTTCAACTGACAGACGACGAGCGGGCCGTGGGCGAGATCGCGGTCGCTGAGGACGCGGTAGACCAACTCGTCGTCCGGGTCCTCGCGCGGCGCGCCGATCTCGGCCTGGAAGGTCACGACTTCACCGGACAGGGCGAGATTGCGCAGCATCTCGAAGGAGTTGGACTGCAGCTGGACGTCGAAGCGGGTGGAGCTTCCCGCCAGGAGGTCGTCGATGATCGCGCGGGTGCCGAAGCCGCTGCTCGGCAGGGCGACCGGATAGGCGGCGCAGTCGCGCAGCCGCAGCTGGTCCTTTTCGGCCAGCGGATGGTCCCGGTGCATGATTGCGACGAGCCGCTGGCCGAGGACGAACAGGGGATGGATGTCGGGGCTGCGGTCCGGGCGAAAGACGATCGCGAGATCGCTCTCGAAGTCGCGGAGCATGCGCAGGGCGACGCCGTGATCCTGCACCTCGACGGAAAAGCGGACCTGCGGAAAGCGGCTGCGGAACTCGGAGATTTCCTGCGGCAGGAAGAACGGCACCAGGGCCTGGCTGCAGGCGATGCGGACGTTGCCGCGTCTGAGGCCGGACATGTCCTCGATCTGCGACTTCAGCCGCTCCAGATCGGCCGACTGGCCGCGGATCCACCGCACCATGCCTTCGCCGGCGGCCGTCAGGTGAATGCCCTGGGCGGTCCGCTCGAAGATCGGCGTGCCGAGGTCCTCCTCGACGTCGCGGATGCGTCGCTGCAGTGCCGAGGGCGTGATGTTCAGCTTTTCCGCGGCCTTGCGAAGCGAGCCGAGGCGGGCCGCCTCGTCGACATAGGTCCAGATCCGCATGTGACGCATGGCGCCGGCCTCCTCGTGTATACCTTCCGGCATCACGCTAGCAGTCAATCGGCGTTTGAGCTGCGCAGTCGGCGTCGCTAGGCTCGAACGATTCCCGGCAGGCCGACGGCGGCCGGCCCTTCCCTTTGCCGGCGGGTTTGACCCCCGGCCATTTTTCCCCGAGCAGGACCTGCATGAGCAAGCTGAAGATCACCGCCGGACCGTTCACCTTCGACGCCCGGCTCGAAACCGAGAAGGCGCCGAAGACCTGCGAGGCCTTCGCCAGGCTGCTCCTCTACGAGAGCAAGATCGTCCATGTCCGCTGGAGCGGCGAGGGCGTCTGGATTCCGCTCGGCGACCACGATTTCGGCCTCGGCTACGAGAATCACACCAGCTACCCGGCGCCCGGCCAGTTCATCCTCTATCCCGGCGGCATCAGCGAGACCGAGATCCTGCTCGCCTATGGCGGCGTCCACTTCGCCTCGAAGATGGGCCAGCTCGCGGGCAATCACTTCATCACCCTGACCTCGGGCCTTGAAAATCTTGCCGAACTCGGGCCGATGGTGCTGTGGCAGGGCGCCCAGGACATTCGCTTCGAACGGGCGGACTGACATCAGGCGCGCGGCGAACGGCGCGTCGCCGCCGCTCGCCCCTCCATCCGCGTCCCGTCGATGGCTGCCGCTCGACCCGCGCCGTTGCTCAGCAGCACGGCGCGTCGCGGAAGTGCCGGTGCATGGCCTTGCCGAGTTCCGGCAGCGCCTCGGCGAGCGGTCCGCCCGATTGCATTCCATGCCGGAAGCGCTCGACGAGCTCGCCTTGCAGGGCCGCGTGGTCGATGCCGGTCAGCCGCCCGTCCTTGACGATCGAGCGGCCGGCGACGATTAGCTCGGCGATGTGCCGCGCCCGGCCGTGGGCGAACAGCTGGTCGACCGGCGAGAGTTCGGCGACGAGGCGGTACTCGTCCAGCGCCGCCTCGTCGAGCAGGAGGACGTCGGCGGGCATGCCTGCCGAAAGGATGCCGCCCTCTGCCGATCCCGTGACGCTCGCACGGCCGTTGCGGGTCGCGATCCGCAGCATCCCCGGCTCCGAGATCGTTTCGTCGAAGCCCCAGCCGCGATGCAGTTCGAAGGCGAGGCGCATTTCGCTGAAGGCGTCGTCGTCCTCGTCGAAGCTGGTGCCGTCGAGGCCGAGTGCGACGTTGCATCCGGCAGCGAGCATAGAGGCGACGGGTGCGATGCCCGATTTCAGCGCGAGGTTGGAATGGGTATTGACGGCGATCGTCGCGCCGGACTCGGCGATCAGCTCGAGTTCGTCCGGTCGGGCATGGGTGCAGTGCGCCAGCGTCAGCCGCAGACCGAGCAGCCCGATCTCCTTCAGGAAGCGTATCATGCCGTCAGGGAACTCCCGGTCGGCCCAGTCCCGCTGGTAGCCGGTTTCGAGGCAGTGCATGTGGACGCGGCGTCCGGTCTCGGCAGAAGCCCGGGCGACGGCTTCGAGAAGCTCGGGCGTGCACCACTGGACGCCCGTCGGCCCGTACTGGACGTCGACGAGATCACATCCGGCCGCCTCGGCGACCTCGTCGACAAGCCTGATCTGGTCGGTCGGGGAAAGCGGCGGCTTCGACAGCCGCTGCTCGATGGTCCGACGCCCCTGCTCGGGCATCAGTGAAAGCACCGCCTCCGACGGGCCGTAGACCAGCGGGTTGCGGTCCTTCAGCGCGACCGCGAAGCCGATCCGCACGCCGACGTCCCGTGCCGCCCGCGCGACTTCGGCCGCTTCCTGCGGCAGGGCGGTGAACCCGTTCGTCCGGGTATAGTGGACCATCACCGCGCCGCAGCCGCCGAGGGCGCTGCGCCCGAGCGAGGCCGTCGCCGCGAGATAGGGATCGACCGCCGGTAGCAGCGCCAGATACTGCAGCCACAATTCCAGAGGGATGCCGAGGGCGCCGAAGGCGCTCGACCGGATCGGCCGGGCGTGATCGTGAGCGTTGACGAGCGCGGGCATGGCGAACAGCCTTGGCTCTCGTCCCGGTGCTTGCGTCGACGCGTCGGTGATCGCGGCGATACGCCCGTCCACGAGGCTGATGGCGCGGCCGCGGCGGAGGCGGTAGTCCTCGCCCTCGGCGGCCGAGGCGCAGAGGATCGTCCGTTCGGTCATGGTGCCCGCTGTCCCTCGATGCTGGTCTCTGCCATGTCGCTTGCTCCGATCGCCTCAGCCCATGGCCAGTTCGGCCTTGCGGTTGGCCCAGCCGGTGACCCGTTTCTCGATCGCGGCGAAGATCAGATAGAGGCCGATTCCCATGGCGGCGAGGATGAACAGGCCGGCGAAGGTCAGCGGCACGTTGAAGTTGGCCGAGGCGATCAGCATCATGTTGCCGATGCCGCGATTGCCGGCGACCGTCTCGGCGATGACCGAACCGACGAAGGCGAGGGTCACCGCAACCTTCAGCGAGGCGAAGAAATAGGGCATCGCCCGCGGCAGACCGACATTGAAAAGAATGTCGGTGCGGCTCGCCCGCAGCGTCCGCAGAACGTCTTCCAGTTCCGGCTCCGTCGTGGCGAGGCCGGTGGCGACATTGACCACCACCGGGAAGATCGAGATCACCACGGCCGTCAGCACGGCCGGCACAGTCCCGGCCCCGAACCACAGGACGAAGATCGGCACCACCGCTACCTTCGGGATGGAGGACAGCCCGACGAGCAGCGGGAAGGCGACGTTGTAGGCGACGCGCGAGGAGCCGATGATCATGCCGATCACCACCCCGATCCCGACCCCGAGCGCGAAGCCGACCAGCGTCGTATAGAGCGTCTGGACGGTGTGCGGCACCAGCGCCGGCCAGCGCTCGATCAGCGTCATGAGGATCTGCGAGGGCCGCGGCAGCACGATCTCGCTGATGCCGAAGGCAATGCAGGCGAGTTCCCAGACAAGGAAGAAGCCGACGATCAGCGCCGTGGAGGCGAAGCGTTCCGTGTTCTTCATGCGGCAGCTCCCGCCGGGACGGCGCCGGGTCCCGCCGCGCGGGCCTCGAAGATCAGCGAGCGCAGACGGTGGTTGAGTTCGACGAAATCGGGGCGGAAGGTGGTCTCGATCGACCGAGGCCGCGCGTAGTCGACCCTTTCGTCGACGATGATCCGGCCGGGACGGGCGCTCATCACCACGATCCGGTTGGCGAGATAGGCGCTTTCCCTGAGGTCGTGGGTGACGAGCAGCACCGTCGGCTTCTGCTCCATCCACAGCGCCTGCAGTACGTCCCACAGCTCTTCGCGGGTAAACTGGTCGAGGGCGCCGAAGGGTTCGTCGAGAAGCAGCAGCGTCGGCTCGTGGACGAGCGCGCGGCAGAGCGAGGCGCGTTGCTGCATGCCGCCGGAGAGTTGCCAGGGATAGTGGCCGGCGAAACCGCTAAGGCCAACCTTGGCGAGCAGCGCCTCGGCGCGGTCGCGATATTCGCCGTTCTTCTTGCGCCGCCAGTCGCGCCGGAACGGCTGGGAGATCTTCAAGGGCAGCATGACGTTGTCGCGGATCGACAGCCAGGGCAGCAGCGTCGGGTTCTGGAAGGCCATGCCGATGCGGATGGCGACGGCGCCGATCTCGCGGCCCACGACGAAGACGTGCCCCTCGCTCGGCGAGAGCAGCTGCGCGACGATCTTGAGGATCGTCGACTTGCCGCAGCCGGACGGTCCGACGAGCGCGACGAAATCGCCGTTCGGCACGTCAAGCGAGGTGCGAGACAGCGCCTGCACCTCGCGCTCGCCCCGGCCATAGGTGAGCGAGACGTCCTCGATCTGGATCAGCGGCCGCGACAGGCTTTCCGTGGGTGCTATCGCCCCCGGCGGCGAGGGGATGGCGGTTCGCTCGGCAGCCATGGTCATCGGGCACCCTCCGGACCGAAGCGTCCCGCGGCCGGCCGCGTCACCGCTTCCATGGTTAGGTCGACGTTGCGCGGGGCGGGCGGCGGCATCTTCTGCTTGGCCGAAACGTTGCGGCCCCAGCCGGCGGCGTCTTCCACCAGCTTGCGGTCGCGCATGACGAAGCGGCCGCGCACCAGCGTGTGGATCGGAGCGCCGACCGTCTCCATGCCTTCGAACGGGTTGATCCGGGAGCGCGAATGCAGCCCCGCCGCGCGGATCGTCTCGCGCCGCGACAGATCGACGATGGCGATGTCGGCGTCGCTGCCGGGCAGGAGCGTTCCCTTCCGGGGATAGAGCCCGAAGCTGCGCGCCGGCGCGGCGCTCGACAGACGCACATAGTCCTGCAGGCTCAGCCGACCCCGATGAACTTCCGTCAGCATCAGCGGCATCTGTGTTTCGACCCCCGGAAAACCGCAGTCGGCCTGCCAGATGTCGGCATTGACCTTCTCGGCCTCGGTATGGGGCGCGTGGTCGGTGGCGATCATGTCGATCGTGCCGTCGGCGATGCCTTCCCACAGCGCCAACTGATGGGCGCGCTCGCGCACCGGCGGATTGACCCGGACGATCGAGCCGTGCCGCTCATAGGCGGTCTCGTCGAGGAGGAGGTAGTGCGGGCAGGTCTCGCCGGTGATGTCGACGCCGCGCGCCCTCGCTTCGCGCAAGGGGCGCAACTCGTCGCCGGAGGAAATGTGCAGGATATGGATGCGCGCACCCGTCCATTCCGCCAGCACCGCCGCGCGGGACACCGCTTCCACCGCGACCAGGGGCGGGCGGGCCTGGAGATGGGCGATGGCATCGTGTCGGCCGGCCTCGGTCAGCCGCCGCTGCCGCCACTTGTTGATCGAGGCGGTTTCGGCGTGGAGCGAGACGCGGATGCCGTGTTTCGCGACGATCTCGAAGCCTTCCAGCATTGCTCCGGTGGAGGGTGAGGGCAGGTTGCCGAAGGTGTTGCCCATGTAGCATTTGAACGCGGCGACGCCGCCGTCGATCAGCGCCTCGATCTGATCGAGGTTTTCGTCGCCGAGGAGACCGTAGAGGCCGAAATCCACCATCGCCTTTTCGGCGGCCTGCTGCTTGATGCGCAGGCCCTCGGGGGTCGAGGTCGGGGGAATGACGTTCGGCATCTCGAAGACGGTGGTGACGCCCCCCATCGCCGCGGCGGCGGTTCCCGTTCCGAAGTCTTCCTTGTGGGTGTAGCCGGGATCGCGGAAATGCACGTGCACGTCGATCGCGCCGGGCAGGATGTGCAGGCCTTCCGCCCGCAGCGTCTGGCGCGTCGGCGGCATGGCCGCCTCGTCGCCGACGGCCAGGATCTTGCCGTCGAGGATGGCGATCGATGCCGGGACGGTGGCATCCTCGCGCACCAGCGTTCCGCCGGCGATGACGAGGTCGGCGACGAGGGCGCCGCCTGCATGGATGTCTGTGGTTGTCATAGCTGGGCCCATCCTCCGTCGACCGGCAGATCGGTGCCGGTGATCTGGCGCGAGACGTCGCTGGCGAGGAAGAGACAGGCACACGCCACGTCTTCGCCGGTCGAAACCCGGCGCATGGCGTAGTCCTCGGCGTGGCGCTCGGCGGCCTCCGCCTCGGAGATGCCGAGGCGTCGGGCCATTTCCGGCACCACCTTGCCACGAAACCGCCCGCCGTCGACCATGCCGGGCGCGACGTAATTCACGTTGACGTTGTACGGCCCGGCCTCCAGCGCGAAGCTCTTGGTGATGCCGCGCAGGCCCCACTTCGAGGCCGAATAGGCCATTCGTCCCGCCCGGCCGCGCATGCCGAAGGTGCCGCCGACATTGACGATCTTGCCGTAGCGCTGTTCGATCATCACCGGCATCACCGCCCGCATGGTGTTGAAGCAGCCGGCCATGTTGACCTCGATGATGTCGTCGAACTCCTCGCGTGTCGTCTCCCAGCCGGTCTTGCCGATCGGCCCGGAGCCGCCGGCGACGTTGACGAGGATGTCGACGCGGCCGAAGCGGGCCTTCGCCTGTGCCACCAGATCGTCGCACCGGCCGTCGTCGGAAACGTCGCAAGCGACGACCTCGACCGCACGTCCGGCCTGCCGGACTTCTTCGGCGACCGCTTCGATTGCCGCGACGTCCCGCCCCGCGAGAACGAGGTTGCAACCCTCGGAGGCGAAGGCGCGGGTGACGGCCGCGCCCATTCCCTTGGCCGGACCGGTGATGATCGCCGTCCGGCCTTGCATGTTCAGTTCCATCGGTCGTGCTCTCAGTCGACGATCTTGGTCGGGCGCTCGCTGAGCGGCGGCAGGAAGCGATCGGTGAAGATCTCGGAGACCTCCGGCGCCCGCGGCAGGTCGCGCGCCTTGACCAGGATGTCGATCGCGCGCTTCAGCCGCGCCTCGTCGACGGCACCGAGGCCGATCGTCTCCGCTTCCGGGTTGCTCATCTCCATCTTCAGCGTCGCCACGGTCCGCTCGGCCTCGACATCGGCGTTGAGCAGCGGCTCGCGGTCCATGACGTACTTCACCGAGCCGTTCGGGTCGGCGATCATGTCCTTGACGCCGCGGTTGATGGCGCGCAGCAGTCCCTCGACGGCTTCCGGATGGTCCTTCGCCAAGGCCTTGGAGACGACGACGGCGTTGGAATAGAGGTCCATGCCGTAGTTGCCGTAATTGATGAAACGGAAGTCCTCGTCCGGATTCATCCCGGCGCTCTTGGCGCTGAAGGCGATGGTATTGACGTAGCCGAACACGCCGTCGACCTGGCCGCGCGCCAGCATCTGCTCGCGCAGGTTCGCCTGCATGTTAGTGATCTCGACCTTCGATGGGTCGATGCCGGTGATCTCGGCGAAGGCCGGGAAGAGCTGCAGCGCGCCGTCGCTGGCCGGCCCGCCGATGGTCTTGCCTTCGAGGTCCTTCGGCTCGCGGATGTCGCTGTCGGCCTTCACGGCGATGGTGAAGGGCGGATTGTTGAACATGACATAGACGGCGATCGGCGCTTCGTCGGGTTTGTCGGCGGCAAGCGCGATCAGCGCGTTGATGTCGCCGAAGCCGGCGTCGTAGGCCCCGCTCGCCACCTTGGTGATCGCCGCGGCCGAGCCTTCGCCCTGGTCGATGGTGACGTCGAGGCCTTCCTCGGCGAAGTAGCCCTTGTCCTTGGCCATGAAGAACGCCGACTGCGGTCCCTGGTATTTCCAGTTCAGGACGAAGTCGATGTGGGTTTCCTCGGCAAGGGCCGGCGTGGCCGACAGGCCGGCGGTCAGCATCGCGGCCGAGAGCCAGGAGAGCGTCGCGTGTCGCATGGAGCGTCCTTCTAAGTATGGAGGGATGGGAATGGCTGAGACTTCAGGGGAAGGGCGTCAGGGCTTCGACGATGTGATCCCGGCGGATCACGAACCCATGCAGTTCCTCGATGAGCCAGGTGATCGCCCGGCTGATCTCGGGCGGCGAGACGGTGGTGCAGGCATCCTCCACGAGCAGGCAGTCGTAGCCGCGCGCGCCGGCATCGGTGAGGGTCTCGAAGACGCAGCGATCGATGTTGATGCCGGCGAACAGCAGCGTCGTGACGCCGAGATTGCGCAGGACACTGTCGAGCCGGGTCTCGTGGAAGCCGGAAAAGCGCTGCTTCGGCACCACGAGGTCGGTTGCCTCCGGCGCCAGTTCATCGGCGACGGCGGCACCCCAGCTGCCTTCGCGCAGAGCTCCCGGCTCGCCGTAGCCGGTGGCATCGGCTTTTCGCTTGCCCCGGAAGAGCACGTTGGCCGGCAGCCCGTCGGCGCCATGGCCGACGCCCCAGTTCACCCAGACCACGGGAATGCTCGCGGCGCGGCAGCTGGCGGACAGATCGCGGATGGCCGGGACGACGGTCGAGAGTGGGGAGATGTCGACGCCCCGCCCGGCGAACCAGCCGTCCGGGTGCAGGAAGTCGTTCTGCATGTCGACGACGAGGAGCGCCGTCCGCGCCAAGTCGATCTCGACGTCCAGCGGGCGGGCCGGGATGCGGACGGGCCGGCTTGCGGGCTGCGGCCGAACGGTGCCTACCATGTCGGTGCCGATCGTCCAGCGCTGACCGGGCAGGTGCCCGAGCGTGTAGCCGCCGATGTCGTCCTTGCCGCTCATGAATTGCCTCCGACGCAATGATCGACCGGAGGCTAGCAGGGGGAGGTGATGCGCTGAAATGCCGTCTTGGAACTACGGCGTTGCCGAAAAGTATGTCACCCCAGAAGGCGCGTCAGCGAGGCCGATCCCATGGACGTGCCGATGCGCGGCGAGGAACCACCGGGGCCATCACCGAGAAAGACGACTTCATGGGGAAAGGGAGCAGGGGCCTGAGCTGACCCGGCCCGTCGCCGGGCTGCCCACGCAGGGCGGCGATCTCCGCGAATTCTTGCTCGCGGCTTTAATCTCGACCCGGCCGAGTACGGTCGGGCATCCGAGGCAGGGGACGAAGGCCCCAATTTTTCAAGCCATGGCGCCGGCATCTTGTGGATGCGGCCGGCCCCGTCGTCAGTACAGCGTCACCTTGTAGCGCTCCGCGAGATTGCGGTCGATGTCGGCGGCCGGCTCGTCCAGCGCGATCTGGTCCTTCAGCATCGCGCCAAAGGACGGGAAGCTGCTGCGGTCGATGAAGGTCGAGGGATCCCAAAGGCCGGACCGCATGAAGGCTTTGGCGCAGTGCAGATAGACCTCCTCGACATGAACGACGAGGACGCTGATCGGCAGCTTGCCCTGGTATTCGAACATCGCCAGCAGATCGGCATCGATGCGCAGCTCGGCCCGCCCGTTGATGCGCAGCGTCTCGTTCATGCCGGGAACGAGGAAGATGAGGCCGACCTGCGGGTTGCCGAGGATGTTCTCGAAGGTGTCGAGCCGGTTGTTACCCGGCCGATCGGGAATCGCGATCGTCTTGTCGTCGAGGGCATGGACGAAGCCGGGCTGGTCGCCCTTCGGGCTGACGTCGGCGCGCCCGCCGGGCGCGCTGGAGCCGATCAGCAGGAAGGGGCTGATCGCCAGGAATGCCTTGGCGTGCTTGTCGAGAGCCTTCATTTCCTTCTGGATGGAGCGCTCGAGCGCCGGCTTGTAGACCGAACGCAGTTCCTCGACGGTGCGGATGGTGCTCATGATCTCGATCCTTCAACATTGCCCCGAGTGGTGACCGTCCGAGGTTCGGCGGTGCCGTGCCGAAATCCCGTCGGCGCCGGTGTCACGACTTTTGTTCGGTGCCGCACCATTCGGCGATGAACAGCGCCATCGCGCCGCTGATCCGCTTCACCGAGGAAAGGCTGACGCATTCGTCGAAACCGTGGACGTTGCGCGAGACCGGGCCGTAGCAGAGCGCCGGGATCCGGTCGTAGAGCGCGTAGACGCGGGTATCGAGGTACCCCGGCGTGGTGAAGCTCTTCAGCGGTTCGCCGACGGCGGCGACGTGGGCGCGTTCGAGAACCGCCTCGGCGTCCGAGCCGGGCTCGAGCGCATAGCCTTCAGCATGGAACCCGTTGAAGGTCACCTGCGGCGGGTGGTTCGAGAGATACGGATCGCCGTGGGCGAAGGCCGCGATCCAGCCACGGATGTCCTCGGCCGCGGAAGCGGCGCTGGTCCCCGGATAGATCGCGATGCGGCAGTCGATACGGCACCAGCAGGGTACCGAGGAGGCCCAGTCGCCGCCTTCGATCTTGCCGATGTTCAGATTGATCGGGTGAGCCAGATCGTCGAAATAGGGATGCTCGTGCCGGCGCGCATTCCACGCCTCCTCGAGCTCCCGCAGCGCCGCGATCAGCCGGTAGGTCGCGTCGATCGCGTTCGTGCCGGTCTCCATCTCGCGGACATGGACCGGAAGGCCGCTGACCTCGACCTGGAACCACAGGACACCGGTGTTGGCGCGCACCAGCATCTCGTCTTCCGGCTCGGGAATGAGCACGGCGTCGGCCTGATAGCCGCGAAGATGGGCCATCAGTGCGCCATTGCCGGTGGACTCCTCCTCGACGACCGACTGGATGGTGACGGTGGCAGCTGGCTGCAGGCCGATCCGTGTGAGCGCGTCCATGGCGAAGACGTTGGCCGCCGCGCCCGCCTTCATGTCGGCGGCGCCGCGTCCGAACATCCAATCGCCCGCAATCCGCGGCTCGAAAGGCGGGCTTTCCCACATGCCGGCAGGCCCGGCCGGGACCACGTCGAGATGCGACTGCAGGATCAGCGAGCGGCCTTTCTCCTCGCGCGGACGATGGATCCCGACGACGATGGGCGCGTCGGAGTGCTCATCGGACCAGGGCGAGCCGCCCGGATGGCGAAGGATCGCGTCGCGGTCCATGGCGAACCGGTCGAGCGCATAGCCGCGCTTTTTGTATTCGCGGAAGACGAAATCCTGGATGGCGTGTTCGCCGCCGCGCGTCGATGGGAAGGACACGAGCTTCTGGGTGAAAGCAATCTGCTCTTCGAAGCCCGCTTCGACCGAATCGAGGATATCCTGGCGAAGTTTGGGATCGAGAGACATGGGCCTGGAACTCGCAACAAGAGGCAAGGGGAAAGCAAGGTCGAAACCCTCACCCCCTTGAATAGGCAGGCGATCCGCCACCCGTCAACGATCGGTCAGGCGATCGAGGGCAAAAAATCGCCAGCCAACTTTATTGATCAAGGACTGTGCGTTTTGTGGCTCGCCAGACTTGCTTACGATCCATCCGCCGACTAGCCTTTCCGTAATGTTGGGGGGCGGGGACGATGGATGGCGGCTGATTTTCTGCATGTCGAGCAACTGACTGTCGCCTTCGGCGGCATCTTCGCCCTGAAGGACGTTTCGCTGTCGATCGACGAAGGGCGGACGACCGCAATCCTCGGCCCGAACGGGGCCGGCAAGACGACGCTCTTCAACGCGATCTCGGGGGCCGTGCGGCCGACGGCCGGGAAGATCCGGTTCCTCGGCGACGATATCAGCACTCAGTCGCCGAGCAGCCGCTGCCATTCGGGCATCGCCCGCACCTTCCAGATCACTCAGCCCTTCGGCAGCCTGTCGGTCATCGAGAACGTCATGGTCGCCCTCGCCACCAAGGGCGCCTCGATGGCGGAGGCGCGCCGCGAGGCGGCGAGCTATGTCGACTTCGTCGGACTGACGGCCAAGGCGGAGGATCCCGCCAGGGTGCTCAGCACCGGCCAGCGCAAGCGCCTCGAACTCGCCCGCGCGCTGGCGACGCATCCGCGTCTCCTCCTCCTCGACGAGGTGACGGGCGGCGTCGATCGCCCGAGCATTCCCGAATTGCTGTCGCTGATCCGCCGGCTGCGGGAAGAACGGCGGATCACCATCGTCGTCGTCGAGCACAACATGGAAGTGCTGCTCGACCTTGCCGACGATGCGATCTTCCTCAATCGCGGCGAGGTGGTGGTCACCGGCGGCATGGAGGAGGTCGCCGGGCACGAGGCAGTCCGCAGCATCTATCTGGGCGATATCGATGCTGCAGCTTGAGCGGGTGAACGTTCATTATGGTGCGACCCGCGTGCTCTGGGACGTCTCGATGAGCGTCGGCGCCGGCGAGATGGTCGCCGTCATGGGGCCGAACGGCTCCGGCAAGAGCACCGTCCTGAAAGCCGCCATGGGGCTGAAGAAGCCCTCGTCGGGCGTCGTCTCCCTCAATGGCGAGGAATTGCAGGCCAAGCCCGCCACCGTGCGGCCGCAGCGCGGCATGAGCATCGTGCTGGAGCGCCGGCGGCTGTTTCCGCGCATGAGCGTCGAAGAGAACATCATGCTCGGCGCCTATGTGCGGAAAGCTGCCGAAGCGCGCGAGACCTACGACTGGGTGCTGGAGATCCTGCCGGAGATCAAGCCGCATCTGCAGGCGACGGCGGGCCGGCTCAGCGGCGGCCAGCAGCAGATGGTGGCGATCGCCCGGGGGCTGATGGCCGATCCGAAGATCCTGTTGATGGACGAGCCGTTTCTCGGCCTGTCTCCCGCCATGGTGAAGACCGTCCTTGCGATCATGAAGACCATCAACGAACGGGGCGTCGCGATCCTTTTCAACGAGCAGAACGCCAAGCTCTCCTTCGCCGTCAGCCATCGCGGCTATCTCCTGGAGAGCGGCCGGGTGGTGCTTAGCGGATCGGGCGAGGAGATGCTCGAACATCCCGAGGTCAAGCGCGTCTATCTCGGCGTTCGGGAGGCGGCGGCTTGAGCGGCACACACCTCATCGAAACGGTGATCAACGGACTGATCAGCGGGTCGATCTATGCGCTGATCGGCTCGGGACTGGCGCTCATCTACGGCACCACGCGCGTCCTGAACTTCGCCCATGGCGAGCTTCTGATGCTGGCGGGCTATTTCATCCTGCTGTTCGCCGTGACGCTCGGCTGGCCGCTGATCCTTGCCGCCGCCGCGACCATCGTCCTCATCATGGTGCTCGGCGCGTTGCTCCAGCGGGTGACGATCGCCCCGCTGATGAAGCGGGAGGACTGGGCCTTCAGCGTCATCGCCGCGACGATCGGCCTGTCGATCTTCCTGCAGAGCGGCGCCCAGCTCATCTGGGGCGAGCAGTATCAGGGCGTCCCGTATTTCTTCCACGGCGTCGCAGTGATCGGCGAGGTGCGCATGCCCTGGCAGCGCATCGCCATCCTCGTCGTCGCGCTGCTGGTCATGGGGATCTGCGGCCTGATCCTCTACCGCACGAAGCTCGGTCGCATCGTCCGAGCGACGGCGCAGGATGCGGAGGCGGCGCTCGCCGTGGGCATTCCGGCAGGGCGCGTCCATACCATCGTCTTCGCCATCTCCGCGGGCCTCGCCGGCACCGGCGCCATCCTCCTGTCGCCGCTGATCACCGTCAATCCATGGATGGGTGTGTCCTATCTCCTGAAGGGCTTTGCGGTTGTCATTCTTGGCGGCCTCGGCAGCTTCGGCGGTGCCGTCGCGGCGGGCTTCCTGCTCGGCCTGATCGAATCCGTCAGCGTCGCCTTCGTCCCGTCCGAATGGAGCAACGTCATCGCCTTCGCCTTTCTGATCGCCGTGATCACGGCACGGCCCGAGGGTCTTTTCGCCGGGCGCGGCGCGTGAGGGGGACGGGCGATGCTTGAAGTCTTCGGACGGCACCCATTTCGCGCCATCCTGATCTGGGCGCTGCTGCTCGTCGTTGTGCCGTTCCTGCCGCTCGACGACTACGTCCTCCACATCCTGACCCTGTTTTTGATCTTCGCGGTCTTCGCGACGGGCTGGAACCTCACCCTGGGCATATTGGGGCTGAAGACCCTCGGCCATCATGCCTTCTTCGCCATCGGCGCCTATGCCTCGGCGCTGGTGTCGCATTATTTCGGCGTCAGTCCCTGGCTCACCATCTGGCTGGGGGCGATCATCGCCGCGATCGCCGGCATCGTCATCGGCTTTCCGATCCTCCGGATACGCTCGATGCCGCATGTGGCGATCGTGACGCTCGCCTTCGCCGAGATCGTTCGCCTCGTCCTCAGCAATCTGAAGGAGATCACGAGGGGCGAACTCGGCTTCTGGGGCATTCCGCCCTTCGATCCCATCACGATCGGCGGGACGACGGTCCAGTTCGGGCTCGGCAACGCCTTCGGCTCCTTCGCCGTCGCGGCGGTCATGTTCGTCGGCGTCCATCTCCTGCTGCTGATGTTGTTGAAGAGCCGGTCCGGCCTGACCTTCCTCGCCATCCGCGACGGCGAGGCGGCGGCCGAGAGCCTCGGCGTCAAGCTCGCCGCCTGGAAGCTCTTCGCCTTCGGCGTAAGCGCCGCGATCGTCGGGCTCAGTGGCGCCGTCTACGCCCATTACGTCCTGATCCTGACGCCGACCTCCGTCGCGGGGCCGGACATGCTGATCAGCCTCTTGGCGATGATCATCGTCGGCGGCGTCGGCCGCTTCTTCGGCCCGATCTACGGCGCGCTGCTTCTGACCGTCAGCTCCGAGCTGCTACGCGACTTCGGCGACTATCGGATGCTGCTCTACGGCGCGCTGATCGTGGTTTTCGTCTTCATCGCGCCGACCGGCCTCGCCGGCCTGAAGCCGACCTCGTGGCGCAAGCGCCAGGAGGCCGCATCGAAGCCGGCGGAGGCGACCTGAGAATCCGACGGGACACGAAAGACGGCGCCGCCCGGCGTCCGACATCGCAACATGGAGACGGTACAGCATGTCCAATCTCACAGTCCGGAGCCTGCTCGCGGCAGGCATATTCGGGGCAGGCCTCCTCGCCGGTGCCGCCACGGCACAGGACTTCAATGTCACGATCGGCGCTGTCGGTCCCTTGACCGGTCCCGCCGCCAACACCGGCAAGGACCACCGCCAGGGCCTGGAACTGGCGGTCAAGGAGTGGAACGAGGGCAAGGGCGACTACGTCACCAAGAACCCGCCCAAGGTGACCTTCATGATGGAAGACACCTCGGGCAAGCCCGAGGTCGCCATCAGCGCCGCCCAGCGGCTGATCACCCGCGACAAGATCAACATGCTGATCGGCGACACGCTGCACAGCCACGTGACGCTGGCGCTGATGGAGCTGGCGCCGCAGTACAACCTGCCGATCCTCAGCGCCGAGCCGGTCAGCTCGGCGATCGCCGACAAGGTCAAGGCCGATCCGGACCGCTACCAGCTGTACTGGAAGGGCAACTGGAACAGCGATGGCTACGGCACCGCCGTCCACGACTTCTACACCTGGGCTTTCGCCAACGGCACCGTCGACCCTGGTGACAAGAAGATCGCCTTCGTCGTCGAGGACACCGACTACGGCATCGCCAACGCTGAGAAGATCGGCGACCTGTTCAAGGCGGACGGCTGGACCGTCGCTGCGACCGAGACCGTGCCACCGGCAACGACCGACTTCTACCCGCAGCTTTCCAAGCTTCGCGATGCGGGACCCGACGTGATCGTCTCGGTCTTCACCGTACCGAATTCCGGCGTCGCCTTCGTGCGGCAGATGAAGGAGCAGGCGCTGGAGGGCTCGCATCTGGCGATCTACTATCCGACCAAGCCTGAGTTCATGGATCAGGCTGCCGACATCGCCGAGGGCATGTACTGGGCGGCCCTGACCTTCAGCTCCGAGCTCAATCCCGAGCACAAGGCGTTCAGCGACAAGGTCGAAGCCGAATACGGCAATCCCGGCACCTACAGCACCGCCCACGCCTATTGCACCATGGAGATCGCGCTCCGAGCCATCGACGCGGCGGGCAGCACCGATCCGAAGGCGATCGCCGAGAAGCTGAGCGAGACCGACTACGACTGCGTCGTCGGCCGCGCCAAGTTCGGCGAGGACCATGCGGTGCAGTCGGGCCCGGATTTCATCCCCGTTCCGGTCGCGCAGATCCAGGACGGCAAGAACCAGATCATCTGGCCGGAAAACGTCGCGACCGCCAAGCCGCAATGACGTGACGATGCGGCCGCGGGTGTTTCCGCGGTCGCATCTTCGGAGTGCAACGTCAGTCCGGCCAGCGCAGCGCCTTTGCTGTCGTGTGGCGGGGCAGGGCCATGGCGTCGTCCGGTCGCGGGGCGTTCATCACGCGGGTCAGCGCGTCGGCGACCACCTCCGCCTCGCCGGGATGAAGATTGCACGGATCGAGGAAGAAGAAGCCGAGTTCGGCTTCGTGGTCCCGCACGACGATCGGCGGCTCGCCCGCCGCGAGGGCCTTCGCAAGTCCCGTCGCGGTGAAGCCGCTGTCCGGCGAGACGACGACTTCCAGCCGGTCGAGCGGGTTGTGCGTCGGGTCCGGCAGGATCGTGGCGTGAAGGCCCGGAAGGGCGTTCACGGTCTTCTGCCACAGGTCGAGCGCCGCCGTCTCACGGGCTCTGATGCCGTCGTGATCGCGCTTCTCCCAGGCTTCCAGCGCCGCCATCACGCCGGCGATCGATTCCTTGCCGACCTTCATGCCTCGGCCGATCCCCTTGTTCTGGAGATAGGCGGCGCGCACGAGATCCTTGCGGCCGGCGACGATGCCGCTGGTCGGGCCGGAGAGGAATTTGTGGCCGGAATAGATGACGATGTCGGCGCCGCGGTCGAGAAAGCCGCGGAGGTCGTATTCGGAGGCCGCATCGACGATCACCGGCACGCCGCGCGGCCGGCAAATCTCGGCCACTTGTTCGAGACTCACCTGGCCGAACTGCACGGTGTGATGGCTGACGACGAAGAGCAGGGCGGCGGTGTTTTCGTTGATCGCGCTCTCGATGTGGTAGGGCATGACCTGCGTCGCCGTGCCGGCGAGCACGACCTTGCCGCCGGCGAGGCGGATCGACTGGTCGACCGGCGCGCCGTAGTTCACCGCGTGGCCGAGCTGCAGGATCACCTCGTTCTTCAGGCTGCAGGTCCGGTCCGGCAGCTTCTCGATGGCGAGGAAATCGGTGCCGGTCATCGCCCCGGCGATGCTCATCGAGATGCCCGCGGCGCAGCAGGCGGTGACGAAGCCGGCTTCGCCGCCGGTGAGCCGCGAGATGACGGCGCTCGCGCGGCGCTGCAGGTCGTCCATCTCGACCCATTGCGGGGCGATTTCGGCCATCGCGGCGATCGCGTCCTCATGCATGATCGAGGCGCCGAGGGAGGTCATGGTCCCGGAGACGTTGATTACCGAACGCAGGCCGTGACGGGCCCGGTAGTCGCTGTTGTGGTGGAGTGAAGCGCTCATCGCGAAAAATCCCAACTGTCAGAAGTGTGAAGCCCTGAAGCGGGCGAGGAAGGAAAACAGGCGGGGATTGGCCTCGGCGGAGGCGATCAGCTCCACCGGCGGACCTTCGGCGGCGATCGTGCCGTCGGCCATGAAGACGATGCGGGAGGAGGCGTCGCGGGCAAAGGCGATCTCGTGCGTGACCATCAGCATGGTCATGCCCTCGGCGGCCAGCCCGCGGACCACCTCCAGCACCTCGCCCACGAGTTCGGGATCGAGGGCCGAGGTGATCTCGTCGAGAAGCAGGATCTTCGGCTCCATCGCGACGGCTCGGGCGATGCCGACGCGCTGCTGCTGGCCGCCGGACAGTTCGGACGGCAGTGCCTCGGCCTTGTGGCCGAGCCCGACGCGCCCCAGCCAGTGGCCGGCGATCTCGCGGGCTTCCGCCTTTGTCTTGCGCCGCACCTTGGTCAGCCCGAGCATGACGTTCTGGGCGGCGGTGAGATGGGGAAAGAGATTGAAGCTCTGGAACACCATGCCGGTCTCGGCCCGCATGCGCGCGAGTGCCCGCTCGCCCCGCCGCTTGCGGCCCTCGGTATAGCCGACCTCCGCGCCGTCGATGCGGACCGAGCCGCCGTCGTAGGTTTCCAAAAAGTTGATGCAGCGCAGAAGCGTGGTCTTGCCGCTTCCCGACGGGCCGATCACCGCCACCACCTCGCCGCGCCCGACATCGAGGTCGATCGACTTCAGCACCTCGGTCCGACCGAAGGATTTCTTCAGATCGCGGATCGTCAGAAGCGGTTCATGCATCGCTCAGGCCTGGACATGGGAAAGGCGGCGTTCCAGCCGGCGCGACAGCGTCGACAGCGAGAAATTGATGACGAAATAGATGAAGGCGCCGAGCACGTAGAGCGGCATCGCCTCGTAGGTGCGGCCGATGACCTGGTTGATCGCATGCATCAGGTCGGTGACGCCGAGCAGCGAGACCAGCGCCGAGCCCTTCACCGCATCGGTAACGCCGTTGATCCAAGGCGGCAGGAAGCGGCGCAGCGCCTGGGGAAAGATCACGCTGGTGAGCCGCTCGGAGAAGGTCAGGCCGATTGCCATTCCCGCTTCGCTCTGGCCGCGCGGGATCGATTCCACCGCCCCGCGGACATATTCGATGACCTGCGCGGTCTTGAACAGCGTCAGGGCCGTCACGGCGGCCCAGAAGGAATCGAAGTCGACGCCGATCGCCGGGAAGCCGTAATAGACGAAGAAGATCAGCACCAGGATCGGGATGCCGCGGATGGTGTCGGAGAACAAGCGGGTGAAGAGCCGCAAGGGCAGGGGCCCGTAGATCAGCGCGCATCCGAGGACGAGGCCGGCGACGAGCGAGATCGAAACCGTCAGGAGCGAGACCAGGACGGTGATCCAAAGCCCCTCCATCAGGAAGGGCAGCGCATAGATCATCGCGTCAAGCATTGCGCGCCACCTGGAAACGACGCTCCACGAGCCGCAGGCCGAAAAGCATGACGTAGCCTGTCACGAGATACATGGCCGTCGCGACGAGATAGGCCTCGACGATCCGGAAGGTGTTGAGGTTGATCCACTGGGCGCCCCAGGTCAGTTCCGGCACGGCGATGACGGAGGCGATGGAGGTGTCCTTGAATAGCGAGATGAAGGTGTTCGACAGCGCCGGCAGGGAAATCCGGACCATCGCCGGGAGACGCACATAAGCGAGCCTTTGCAGCGGCGTCAGGCCGATGGCGCGCCCGGCATCGATCTGGCCCTGCGGAATGGCTTCGAGACCCGAACGGAAGACCTCGACGAGATAGGCGCCCGCGTAGATCGACAGTGTCGCGACGAAGGAGGTGGTGGCGTCGTAGCGGATATCGACGATCTGCGGCAGGCCGTAGAAGACGAGATAGACGAGCAGGATCAGCGGCGTGTTGCGGAACGCCTCGACATAGACGGCGATCGCCATCCGCGTGAAGCGGCCGCCGGAGACGTAGATCACCGCCAGCACGAGACCGATCGCGATGCCGATGGCCAGCGAGATGACGGCGAGTTCGAGGCTCAGGGCGAGCCCGCCCCACAGCTTGTCGAAGTTTCGCCAGACGACCGAGAAATTGAGACTGTAGCCCATCCGCGCCTTCCACATGGCGTCGAGGCGGCCGCTGCCGCCCCGACGCCACTTGGCCTTAGATCTTCGGGAAGCCCGGCACGCGCTCGGGCGGCTTCTCGCCGAAATACTCCTCGAACGCAGCGTCGTAGAGCGCCGTCTCGTGACCGAACATGGCGATGGTGAAGGCCGTGTTGACGAAGTGCAGCCAGTCGAGATCGCCCTGCTTCATCGCCGCGCCGTAGAGCTGGCTGTGCCAGGACTTGCCGGAATCGAAATAGCGGTCGGGATTGCGCTTCACCAGCCAGCGAACCGTCGAAAGATCCACCACGGCGGCATCGGCCCGTTTGGCATCGACCGCCTGCAAGACGTTCGCCTGGGTGTCGAGCTGCATCACCGTGGCTTCCGGAAGCACCTCGTGCACCGTTCCCTCGGCGTCGACATTCTGCAGGATCGCGATCCGTGCACCGGAGCCGGCAGCCTTCAGCTTGTCGAAATCGTTGTTCTCGGTGCCTGGCGTCGAGATCAGCGCCACGCCCTCGACGTAATAGGGGCGGGAGAAGTTGACGAGTTGCGCCCGTTGGCCGCTCATCGTCATGAACTGGACGACGATGTCGACCTTGCCGGTGTTGACGTTGGGAATGCGCTGCGCCGGATCCTGGAGGACGAATTCGACGGCGTTCTCGTCGTCGAACAGGGCCTTGGCGAGAATGTGCCCCATCGTGACGTCCATGCCGACCAGCTTGCCGGCCTCGTCCTCGAAGTGCCAGGGCGCATTGGTGGAGCCAGTGCCGACCAGAACCTTGCCGCGATCGATCACCGTGCGAAGCAGGCTGTCCGGCGCCGACTGGGCGGCGGCCTGCTTTGCCGAGAGCACCTGCGCTCCCGCCACCAATCCGGCCGAGGCGGCGCCCAGCGCGCCCAATTTCAGAAAGTCCCTGCGCATCGTCGCCATCGTGGCGCTCTCCTGTCCGAGTTGATCGATCGACTGCCTGTTCACTTATCTCTTATAATGGAATATCTCCCTTTATAAGAGCATAGGCTATCCCAGAGGCGAACAAATGCAAGGCAAAAAATCTGCGTGACGCCGCGATGGGCAGTACGTCCGAACGATGGCCAGGAGCCGCTGAGTTCATCCGAGCTTGTGTCATGACGAGGCGTGCAACTTCAGCTTGACCCAGGTGCCACGTCCCTTATTCCGCAATGAAATTGAAACGAGGATGCGATGAACGAGATGCCCCGGAGCCGGACCAGCGGGATAGACCGGGCGCTGCAGGTCATGGACATGCTGGTCGAACGGCGCGCGCCGATGTCCGCCTACGACCTCGCCAAGAGCGTCGGCGCGCCGATCTCGACGATCTACCGGCTGGTCGACGAACTCGTCGAGCGGGAGATGCTGTCGCGCGGGCCGGACAACTCGGTCTGGCTCGGCGCCCGGCTGATGCGCTACGGGCTGGTCTATCGCCAGAAGATGGACGCCTTCGACCGGGCCGAGGAGGAGATGCAGCGGCTCGTCGCCGCGGCTGGCGAGACCGTGCAGATCTGCACCCGCGACGGCGGCATGATGCTGGTGGTGGCGATGGAGGAGGGGCCGGGACATTTTCAGGTCGCGTCCAAAGTCGGCACCCGGGTCCCGCTGAACTGGACGGCCTCCGGCCGGCTGCTGCTCGGCCATCTCGGCGACGAGGAGCGGTTCGCCGCCTTCGCCGCCTCGGCCCGCCCTTCGGCGACGGGGATCGCCGAAACCGATCCGGCCAGGCTCTCGGCTCAGGCGAGGCTCGACTTCGAAAGCCGGCTGGCGGTGCAGTTCAACGCCAGCGAATATTCCGTCGCCTGCATCGCCGCGCCGATCCGTGACGAGACCGGCGCCTGCGTCGCGACGATCTCGATCGTCCTGCCGGACCGCAAGGCCGAGGAGCGCCAGGCCGAGCTTGCGGATGCCGTGAGGGAGGCAGCCGCGGCGGTCGAGCGCTCGCTCGGCCGCTGAGCCGGCCCGGCCGCTTCCGCCGGGCCCCGTCAGGCCGGAGCGCGGCGACCTCGACGCCTCACGCACGTTCGAAGATTGCCTCGACCTCGACGGTGATGCCGTTCGGCAGCGACGAGACGCCGAAAGACGACCGGGCGTGGACGCCGCTTGCACCGAAGACGGCGGCAAGAAGGTCCGACGCTCCGTCAATGACGAAGGAATGGCGCTCGAAGTCCGGCGCCGCATTGACGAGGCCGAGCAGCTTGACGACGCCGCGGACGGCGTCGAGGCTGCCGCAATGGCCGCGCAGCGCCGAGAGGATGTTGATGGCGACGATCTCTGCATGGCCCCGGGCAGCCTCCGCATCGACGGTGTCGCCGACTTTGCCGCGCATCAGGCTGCCGTCCTGAAGAACCGGCCCCTGGCCGGAGACGTAAAGCAGCGAGCCGCACTCGCGGACGTTGGTGAAGGAGCCGATCGGGACCGGTGGGGCCGGCGGCAGCGCGATCCGCGCGGCCGTCAGCCTGGCTTCGGGTGTGTCTGCGCCATCGGGCGTGGGGGATGCCATCGTCGTCATGAAACCTCAAAGTTGGATGCAATGGGCGAAGCGCCCCTGGCCGACGGTCCCGGGAAAGCCTCCTGCAGATCGATCATCTCGCCGATCTGGTCACAGATGGAGGACGACGGACCGAGGGAGGATATCGGCCCCTGAGAGATCATCGCGATCTCGCGAACGCGCATCCGCCGGGGGAATCGATTCATCCTTCTATTACTCTATTAGGTAATATCATCCATAATAGAGGATGGTGATCGCGTCAGGCCGTGCTGTCAAGTCGCGTCGGGCTTTCGACCCTGTTCCCTTGCAGATCATCTCGGATAGAATCCGCCGCGGTCATCCTGCCGCGGCTCGGATAAGGAACTGGCCGAGCCCGTGGCGGACGACGCCATGCCATGCGGGATCTCCCGAAACCTCACGAGGATCGTCGAAAGCTATGTTCCTGAACTCTGCGCGCATATACGCCTTCGAAAGCGGCGGGATCCGCCCCGTCATCCTTCGCCTCGAAACGGACGAGGGCATCGTCGGCCTCGGCGAAGCCGCCGTCGCCTATGGGGTCGGCGCGAGCGCTGCGACCGCGATGCTGAAGGAACTCGCCGCACGCTTCCTGACCGGCCGGATCGATCCATTTCGCATCGAGGCGATCACCGCCTCGATCCGCGACTTCTCCTTCTGGGCCAAGGGCGGCGGGCCGATCCTCAACGCGGCTCTGAGCGCGATCGAGCAGGCGCTCGTCGACATCAAGGCCCGCAGCCTGAACGTCCCCGCCTACGACCTCCTCGGCGGCCGGCTGCGGGACGATCTGCGAGCCTATGCCAATGGCTGGTACTTCGGCTGCGCCTCCGATGCCGAGTTGCCGGCCGCTGCAGAAAAGGCCGTCGCGGACGGCTATGACGGTCTGAAATTCTACCCCTTCGCGACGATCCTGCCCGATGGCCGCCTGCGCCATCCGGCGCTGCGCGGCGCCGCCGACCGGGATCTCGTACGGCGCGGCATTGCCCGCGTCGCCGCCGTGCGTGATGCCGTGGGCCCGGATGTCGAACTGATGCTGGATCTGTCCGCCGGCCTCACCCCGTCGGACACGATCCGGTTCTGCCGTGCGATCGAGCCTTACGAGATCGCTTTCGTCGAGGAGCCGACCGAGCCGGACGATCTCGGCGCGCTGCAACTGATCTCCCGCTCCATCTCGCAGCCGATCGCCGTCGGCGAACGCCTCTATGGCCGGCAGGGCTTCCGCGATCTTCTGGAAAGCCGCAGCGTTGCGATCATCCAGCCCGATCTCGGCAATACCGGCGGTATCTGGGAAGGCCGCAAGATCGCCGCCATGGCCGAGGCCTACGGGCTGAAGGTGCAGCCGCATATCTGCGCGAGTTCGCTCTCGACCGCGATCGGAGCGCATTTCAGCGCCGCAATCCCGAACTTCTACGTCCAGGAGCATTTTCCCTATTGGGACCGCACGCTCGGCCATGTCGAAGTCCTGAAGAATCCGCTGGAGACGCGGGTCGCGAACGGGCGCATCCCCATCGACGATGCGCCGGGCTACGGCGTCTTGCTCGACGAGGAGCGGCTTTCGGACTTCGTCTTCGCCGAGATCGGTCTTCGCTGATGGGGCGCGGCCGGTGAACATCCAGCATTTCGCCGCCTTTCGCGCGGTCATGATGACGGGCACGGTCAGCGGGGCGGCCGAAATCCTGGGGCGAAGCCAGCCGGCCGTCAGCCGGCTGCTCGACCGGCTGGAGGCCGAGCTCGGACTGGCGCTGTTCGAGCGCAGAAAGGGCCTGATCCGGCCGACGGCCCAGGCGCACCGGCTGCTCGACGAGGTCGAGCGCGCCTATGTCTCGCTCGATTCCCTGCAAAATCTCGCCACGCGCCTTGCCAAGGGGCAGGGCAATCAGGTCAGCCTCGCCATCCTGCCGGCCCTCGGCATGGGCTTCATGCCGCGCGTCATTGCCAGGTTTCGGCAGGACTGGCCGGAGACCCGGGTCAGCCTCAACATCCGCATGTCGACCACCGTTGAGGAATGGGCCGCCGGCCAGCAGGTGGATTTCGGCTTTGCCGAGATGCCGGTGCGCCGCTCCGGTTTCGAGACGGATATCTTCTCGAACGCGCCCTATGTCGCGGCCGTTCCGAGCGGCCACGAACTCGCCGATCGCTCCTGCCTGACGCCCGAGGACCTCCGCAAGGGGCCGATGATCAACTGGACGCCCTTCGTCTCGGCCCGCCACCTCATCGATCAGGTGATGGTCACCGCCGGCGTGCGGATCGAGGCGCTTTGCGAGACGAGCCTCTCGGGCGCCGCCTACGAGATGGTCAAGCAGGGGCTCGGGATCGCCATCGTCGATCCCTATACGGCGGTCCTGCAGGCCGACGAGAGGATCCGACTGATCCCGTTCCGGCCGGCGATCCCCTTCAACCTCGCCTTGCTGCGCCCGGAATCGCGCGGCGCGACGCCGGCGGTCGAGCACATGCTCTTCCTGGCAAGAAACCTGCGGGACGAGATCCTCGCTCAGGTCCCGACCTGACCGGCAACGGCGCGGAGATATCCGCGGGCCACGATATAACATTTACGCATAACCATCGCCATATTTTCAATTTTGAACATTTCAAACCGTTCTGCATAGTCGGCTCCGGAACCGCTCGATCGGGGATGAAATGGGGCAGGCGCTGGCCGAAATCGCGGGATCGCAATGGGACGTCGCCGTCATCGGGGCGGGGATCAACGGCGCCGCCACCGCGCGCGAACTGACCCTGGCCGGATACACGGTGCTACTCTGCGAGAAGGGCGATTTCGCCGGAGGGGCCTCGGGCCGCTCGTCCCGCATGCTCCATTGTGGCCTGCGCTATTTCGAGGCGGAAGCACCCGTTCGGACCTTCGGCCTCCATCCGCGACGCCTTGTCGACGCCATGACGATGGCGCGGGCGGGCATGAAGGCCCGACACGAGATCGCGGCGACCGCGCCGGAGGCCGTGAAGCCTTTCACCATGTGCTTTCCTGTCTATCCTGAAAGCCCCGTCAGGCCGTGGCACCTCGATGTCGGTCTGAGGCTTTTGCAGCAGCTCGGCCCGAGTGAGCCGCCGCTCGACTACCAAAAGATCACCACCGATTTCGACGCACGGCTCCCATTCGCGAAGGACCTGCGGAACCGCGATCGCCTGGAATCGATCGCGACCTATCGCGAATACGTCTTCGACTGGCCGGAGCGGTTCTGCGTCGATGCCGCACTCGAGGCCGAGGCGCATGGTGCGACGGTGCTGAACTTCTGCAGGGCGCGGCTCGTCGAGCGCGACCCGGCTGGCCGCTGGGAGATTGCGCTGGAGGCGCAGGACGGATCGGCAGCCAGGGTCTCTGCGCGCCTTGTCCTCAACATGGCCGGCACCTGGATCGACGGTGTGAATGCGGGAGCGGGCGAAAAGCCCAGTCGCTCCCGTCGCCTCATCCGCGGCACCAAGGGAAGTCACGTCATGGTGCGGCTGCCCGAGGCCTATCGCGGCTACGGCATCGCCACCATGCACCGACAGGGCATGCCGTTCTATTGCCTGCCCTCCCATGACGACTTCTTCTATTTCGGGCCGACGGAAACGCCGTTCGAAGGGGATGCGGGAGACGTCGCCGCGACCGGGGCGGAAATCGACTTCCTTCTCGGCGAGGCGAATTTCCTCCTGCCGGGCCTCCGCCTGAGGCGCGAGGACGTCGTCTTCACCTGGGCCGGGGTGCGGCCGCTCACCTTCGACGCGGATCAGCCGATGGGGCGGCGGTCGCGTGAAATCCACGATCTCTCCGCCGACGGACTGCCGGGCGTCCTCGCCATGACGGCGGGACCGGTGATGTCGCATCGCGGCGCTGCGAGGACGATGCGCGAACGGGCGGAGGCCGTGCTCGGCAAGCCTGACAAGGCAATGGGCGGCGAACCGACACCGTGGCGGATCGCCAAGGACGCCCCGCGCCTCTCCGAACCCGAACCCGCCGGAAACCTTCGCCGGGCGGCGCTGCGCCGGGCCGTCAGCGAAGAACACGCCCGGGATTTGAAGGGCATTCTCTACACGCGTACGGCGCTGGCCTGGCGGCGGCATCTGGCGCGTCATGAGGTCGAGGAGGCAGCCGCCTCGGTCGCGGACCTCCTCGCCTGGACACCCGAGCGCGCGGCCGAAGAGGTCGACCACTTCCTCGCCTACCAACGAACCGTGTTTCGAGCCGGAATCCCCGATCGATCTTATGCAATGCCAACCTCAACAGGAGACATGCAGCCATGAATTCGATTGCCACAATCACGCGCCTTCCCGTCCTTGCCGCCGTCATGGGAGCGACGTTTCTCGCTGCGGCTGCTCCTGCAAAGGCGGATGGTGGGAAGCTGGAGGAGATCCTCGATCGCGGCACGCTGCGTGTCGGCGTGCTGGGAGCCTTCAAGCCCTGGTCGTTTCCCTCGCCCGACGGTTCCCAGCAGGGCATCGAGGTCGATCTCGCCCAGAGCGTCGCCGACACCCTCGGTGTGAAGCTCGAGCCGGTCGTCGTCACCTCGGCGAACCGCATGCAGTTCCTGCAGCAGGGCAAGATCGACGCGATCATCGGCGGCATGTACGACACTGCCGAGCGTCGCCAGGTCATCGGCATCATCGAACCGGCCTACTGGACTTCCGGCCCGACCCTGATGGCCAAGGAAGGCGCGGTGGCGAGCTGGGACGACATCAAGGGCAAGCCGGTCTGCGCCAAGCAGGGCGCCAACTACAACAAGCAGGTCCAGCAGGATTACGGGCCGCGCCTCGTCGCCTTCGCCGGCAACACCGAAGGCAAGGCCGCGCTTCGGGCCGGAAAGTGCGTCGCCTGGCTCTATGACGATGCGAGCATCATGGCCGATCTCGCCTCCGGCGAGTGGGACGGCTACACGATGCCGGTCTCCGTGCTTTACAACAATCCCTGGGCCTCGGCCGTTCCGATCGAGGAGCTCGACAAGCCCTGGGGCGTCTTCATGACCGGCATGGCCTACAAGTGGCAGGCCGACGGGAAGCTCGTCGAGCTCGAGAAGAAGTGGGAGGTCAAGCCCTCCGACTGGATCGCCGAGCAGCACAAGCGGCTCGAATGGGACGAGAGCTATCTCCAGGGCCAATGACATCGGCCGAAGGAAGATGCCCCTGAGACCATCGCGCACAGGACCGTAGCTTGTTCGAGCTGATTGCCCCGATCTTCCAGCGTCTCGCCGACGAGACGGGATGGAACTTCATCATATTCTACGACCGCTACGAATATGATCGGTTCGTGACGGGCATTTCGATCTCGCTGCAGCTCATCCTGTGGTCGATCCTTCTTTCTCTCGTCATCGGAGTGCTGGGCGCGTGGGTGCAGACCGCGCGCTCGGCGCTGCTGCGGGGGATCGTCGACGGCTACATCCAGCTGTTCCGCAACACGCCGCCGCTGATCCAGCTGTTGTTCTTCTATTTCGGCCTCGGTGCCTTCACGCCGCAGGTCGACATGGGCGGCTATTACGAGCCGATGATCTCGTCCTTCACCTGGGCGGTCCTCTCCCTTGGGATCTTCGGCGGCGCCTTCAACGTCGAGATCTTCCGCTCCGGTATCGAGGCCGTGCCCAAGGCCACCGCCGAGGCGGCCGAGAGCCTGTGCTTCTCGTCCTGGCAGACCTACGCCTACGTCACCCTGCCGCTGGCCTTCCGCATCAGCCTGCCGGCGCTGACCAACAACCTCGTCTCCTTGGCGAAGACCACCTCGCTCGCCTACGTCATCTCGGTCCCGGAAATGACCTACACGCTGAACCAGGTCTGGTCGGACAACATCAACGTGCCGGAGATGATGGTCGTCCTCTTCCTGTTCTACGTCGTCGTCGTCAGCCTGATCGCGGCGGGGCTGCACGTGCTCGAAAAGCGCCTCGCACTGCCGGGATACGGCCGATGAAGGCGCCGGTGAAAGCCTTTCGGATCGACGTCGAGGCGGTCTCGTCCTTCCTGCCGAGCCGAGCGCTGCGCGGCTGGCACGGAATCCTGCTTCTGGCGCTGCTCCTCACCAGTCTCGCCATCGCTACGGCCCATGCCCAGAGCGGTGGCGGAACCGGGCCGCAATCGCCGCTCGCTACGCTCATCGAGTGGATCCCGTTCATCCTCAGGGGCTTCCTCCTCAATCTCGGCATGAGCTTCCTCGCCATGGCGATCGCCACCGTGCTTGGCATCGGGCTCGGCCTCTTGCAGCTCAGCCGGACGCGCTTCCTCAGCGTCCCGGCCTGGCTGGTGACGCATCTCTTCCGCAATTCGCCCTGGCTGGTGATCCTCTTCGTCGTCATGCTCCTCGTGCCGTTCGAGCTTCAACTGCCCGGCGGCGGGACCTTCGTCATGTCGGACTGGCTGAAGGCCACCTTCGCCTTCTCGCTGCCGGTCATGGCGAATTTGAGCGAGATCGTCCGCGGTGCGATCGTCTCGATCCCGAAGGGCCAGTGGGAATCGGCCGAGAGCCTCGCCTTCACCCACGGCCAGACGCTGCGTTGGATCATCCTGCCGCAATGCGTCAAGCGGGCGATCCCGCCCTGGATGAACTGGTACGCGCTGCTCGCCATGGCGACGCCGATGGCCTCGATCCTCGGGGTGCGCGAGGCGGTCGGGAACGCTCAGGCCGCCATGGAGGCGGCGGGGGCGCGACCGGAACTCCTCGTCCCGTTCTACCTGTTCCTGCTGCTTCTGTTCTTCGCCTACATCTACCCGATTTCCATCTGGACCCGAATGATCGAGCGCAAATATGCCGTCGAATCCTGAGATTTCCCCGCATCGGGCGGCGCCGGCAAACTGGACCCCGGACATGCCGCTGGTGTCGATCAAGGACGTCCACAAGTCCTTCGGCAAGCTGGAGGTGCTGCGCGGGGTCAGCCTGGACGTCAAGAAGGGCGAGGTGGTGTGCATCATCGGCCCGTCCGGTTCCGGAAAGTCGACGCTGATCCGCTGCATCAACGGCCTCAACGACATCCAGAAGGGCTCGATCCTGGTCGAGGGCCAGGAGGTCAACGACCCCAAGCTCGACAAGTTGGCCCTGCGCAAGAAGGTCGGCATCGTCTTCCAGCAGTACAACCTCTTTCCCCACAAGACGGCGCTCGAAAACGTCATGATGGCACCGGTGAAGGTGCTGAAGGAGCCGAGGCGCGAAGTCGAGGAGCGGGCGCGGGCGCTGATCGCCAAGGTGCGGCTTTCCGGCAAGGAAGACGTCTATCCCGGCCATCTCTCCGGCGGTCAGCAGCAGCGCGTGGCGATCGCCCGCAGCCTCGCCATGCGGCCCGACGTGATGCTGTTCGACGAGGTCACCGCGGCCCTCGATCCCGAGACGGTCAAGGAGGTGCTCCTGACGATCAAGGAACTCGCCGCCGAGGGCATGACCTGCATTCTCGTGACGCACGAAATGGGCTTTGCCCGGGAGGTCGCCGACCACGTGTATTTCACCGACAGGGGCGTGATCGTCGAGCACGGGCCGCCCGAGGAGCTTTTCACCAAGGCGAAGGACGAGCGCACCCAGCGTTTTCTGAGCCAGATCTTCTAAGCGCTCGCCCGAAACGGGCAGCGGACGCCACGGTCGGACGGACAGCCGTTCAGCCGGCGCTACCACTTTGACGAAAGTTACGAGAACGCCATGCTGGATAATCCAGAGACTTCGAATTCCCCCCAAGGGGACCCGCCGGGAACGTCCTCGAAGGATCCCTTGCTGCAGCCTTTGACGATCAAGCATCTGACCCTGCGCAACCGCATCATGAGCACCAGCCACGCCTGCGGCCTGGAGGTCGGCGGCATGCCGCAGGAGGCCTATCAGCGCTACCATCTGGAAAAGGCCAAGGGCGGGCTCGCTTTGTCCATGTTCGGCGGTTCGTCCAACGTCGACAGGGATTCGCCGAACATCTTCCGCCAGCTCAACGTCGGCTCCGACGCGATCATCCCGCATCTCCAGCAGTTCTCGGAGCGGATGCATGAGGCGGGCGCTGCGCTGATGTGCCAGATCAGCCATCTTGGCCGGCGCGGCGATCCCTATGCCGGCGACTGGCTGACCACCATCGCGCCGTCCCCTTTGCGCGAGACGCTTCATCGCAGCATCCCGAAGGAGATGGACGAGCACGACATCGACCGGGTGGTGAAGGCCTATGGCGCGGCGGCGCGGCGCTGCAAGGAAGGCGGGCTCGACGGCATCGAGACGCTGTCTGCCGGCCATCTCATCGGCCAGTTCCTGTCGCCGGTGACGAACCGGCGCACCGACCGCTTCGGCGGCTCCCTGGAAAACCGCTGCCGCTTCGCGCTGATGGTCCACGAAGCGATCCGCGAGGCAACCGACGACGACTTCCTCGTCGGCATCCGCTTCGTCGTCGACGAGGCGACGCCGGGCGGCATGAATTTCGACGAATGCGTGAAGGCCGCGCAGATCCTGACGCGGGCAGGGGCGGTCGACTTCTTCAACGCCATCTACGGCACGATGGACACGACCCGGGCGCTCGCCGAGGAGAACATGCCGGGCATGGGCTCGCCGCTGGCTCCCTGGGTCGAGCCGGTCGGCGCCTTCCGCCGCGAGGTCGGGCTGCCGGTCTTCCATGCCGCGCGGATTTCCGATCTCGCTTCGGCGCGTTTTGCCGTCGCCGAAGGCAAGGTCGACATGGCGGGCATGACCAGGGCCCAGATCGCCGATCCCCACATGGTGGAAAAGCTCGCCGCCGGCCGCGAGGACCAGGTGCGCCCCTGCATCGGCGCGACCCATTGCCAGTCGCCCTACCGCCCCTCCTGCCTCCACAATCCGGTGACCGGTCGGGAGACTGTGCTCAGCCACGTCACCGCGCGGGCGACAGGGCCGAAGCGCAAGGTCGTCGTCGTCGGCGGCGGTCCGGCCGGGCTCGAGGCTGCCCGGATCAGTTCCGAACGCGGCCACGACGTCTCGCTCTACGAGGCGGCCGCCGACGTCGGCGGGCAGATCCTCCTCGGCGCGACCGGCTCCTGGCGCCGCGACCTCATCGGCATCGTCGAATGGCGCGTCGCCGAGCTGGAACGCCGCGGCGTTCCCATTCACACCAACAGCTACATGGAGGCGGGCGACATCACCGCGCTCGGCCCCGACGTGGTGATCCTCGCCACCGGTGGCCTGCCGCAGGTCGATCTGTCGGAAGGCAGCGAGCTTTGCGTCAGCACCTGGGACATCGTCTCCGGCCAGACACCGGTCGGTCGCGACGTCCTCGTCTATGACGGCACCGGGCGCCATCCGGCGCCGCTCGCGGCCGAGCGGGCGAAGGAAGCGGGCGCCAACGTCACCTACGCGACGATCGACGCCAATCTCGCCGAAGAGCTGACCTATGCCGAGCGGCTGCGCTGGAAGAAACGCTTCCTGTCGCTCGGGCTCCAGCCGATATCGGACACGCGGCTTCTCGCCGTCCGCCGCCGCGACAATCAGCTCGAGGCCGTGTTGCTGAACGAAGTCTCCCGCGAGGAGAAGGCCGTGCCGGTCGATCAGGTGATCGTCGAGCAGGGCAGCATCCCGATGAACGAGCTTTTCGAGGAGCTGCGGACGGCCTCGTCGAACGAGGGCGTCACCGCCATCGAGAGCTTCGTGCGGGCCGCACCCCAACCGAAAGCGGCACGGGACGGATTCGAACTCCACCGTATCGGCGACGCGGTGTCCAGCCGCAACATCCATGCCGCCATGCTGGACGCGGTCCGCATCTGCAGCCCGCTCTGACGATCGGCGCTCCGACGGGTCGGCCGATCGACTCGGACATCAACTCAAGACTTAGGAAAAAGGACACCTGCCTCATGCAATTCGATCGCTTCAAAGTGCTCACCTTCGACGTCGTGGGAACCCTCATCGATTTCGAGAAGGGCCTGCTCGACGGTTTTCGTGCCTTCGGCGGACCTGCAGCCCGCGACCTCAGCGACGACGACATCTTCGGTCCCTATGTCGAGGCCCGCGACATCCATCCCGGCCGTGCCAGCCAGGTCATGGGGGAGGTCTATCAGCATGTCGCCGGCAAGCTCGGGCTCGACTCCAGCGAGGCTGCGGCCGTCGCGTTCCAGGCACACGTGCTCAAATGGCCGGCCTTCCCGGACTCGGTCGCCGCGCTGAAGCGCCTGCGCAAGCGCTTCCGCCTCGTTGCGATGACGAATGCCGACCGGGTGATCTTTTCCAGCTACTCCCACACGCTCGACAACCCTTTCCATGAGGGTGTCACCCTGGACGACGTCGGGATCCCGAAGCCGAATCCCCGCTTCTTCGACTACAACCGGGGCCGCCAGTCGGCCTTCGGCTACAAGCAGGACGAGATCCTGCACGTCGCGCAGAGCCAGTATCACGACATCGGCGTGGCGCGGGAACTCGGCTATTCCGTGTGCTGGATCGAGCGGCGGCAGGGGCAGAAAGGCTTTGGCGGAACGCCGGTACCGAAGGAGGTGACGAAGCCGGACTTCCATTTCGCGACCCTCGCCCAGCTGGCCGACGCGATCGACGCCGACATGGCCGGCGAATGGTGACCACCGCGGCACCCGGCAGGGACGGGGCGAGGGGGGCCTCCGCGGCTGGATGGCCGGCCTCGCTCTGGATGGAAACGGCGCGTCCGCGCCCGGCCCTTGGCGGGACGGGCGGGCAGGACGGCGTCGACGTCGTGATCGTCGGCGGCGGTTATACCGGACTGTCTGCGGCCCAACGTTTCGTCGAGCGGGGCCTTCGGCCGCTGATCGTCGAGGCGAACGGCATCGGTTGGGGGGCGAGCGGGCGAAACGGCGGGGTGGTGTCGCCGAAGTTTCGGTTCGCAATTCCCGCCATCGCCCGCCGCCACGGTCTCGATGTGGCGCGGCGCATGGCCGAACTCGGCCACGAGGCGGTCGCTGCCGTCGAGGAGGCGGTGCGGCGCGACGGGATCGACGACGCCGACCTCACCATGACCGGCAATCTGCGCTGCGCCCACTCCCAGAGCGCCTTCGACGCCTTGAAGGCCGAGGCGCGGACCATGCGGGAGGATTTCGGCGACGAGACGAGCCGCATCCTCGACCGCGACGAAGTGGCCGAGGAGACCGGCTCGGCCGATTTCATCGGCGGCGTGCTGGTCTCCCACGCCGGTCTCATCCATCCCCTGAATTATGCCCTCGGTCTTGCCGAGGGTTTGCGGGGACGCGGCGTCGGCATTTGGGAGGGTGCTCCGGCGACGTCCGTCCGTCAGGATGGCTCCGGGGTGGTGGTCGAGACGCCTGTGGGGACGATCCGGGCGAATCGGGTGCTCCTGGCGACGAACGGCTATTCCGACATCGCGCCGGGAACGGCCGCGATTCGTCGTTCCGTCATACCCTTCCGCAGCGCCATGGTCGCCACCGGGCCGCTCTCCGAAGAGCTTCGCGCCCGGCTCCTACGCCACGGCCGCAGCTATTCGGAGACGCGTCGGATGATGCGCTGGTTCCGGCCTTATCGGGACCGGCTGATCTTCGGCGGCCGCGGCGCCTTCGGCAAAAACGACAGCCAGGCGGCGTTCGGCGCGCTGGAGCGGGCGATGCACCGCGTCTTTCCGGACCTGCGGGACGTTCCGGTCACCCATCGTTGGTCCGGCCTTGTCGCCATGACCCTCGACGCCGTGCCGCAGGTCGGCCGGCTGGACGACAGGATCTCGTTCGCGCTGGGTTATAATGGCGCAGGCATCGCCATGGCCTCGCTGATGGGCCGATACGCCGCCGACGTCACCCTCGGCGACCGGCCGGATCTTGCTCTTCTCGGCCCGCGAAAACTGAGCAACGTGCCGTTCTATCCGTTGCGGGAACCAGCCGTGCGGCTCACCGCCGGCTGGTACCAGTTCCTCGACACGATCGGTCGATAGAGATCTTCCGTCACCGCATCACGTCGTCGCCAAGAGCCTCTCGGATGGCAGATCCGAGAGGCTCTTGGCCGATGTCGCCGGGGCTCAGAGCCCGAGCTTGCCCTTCACCGCGGCAAGACCCGGCTCGCCCTCGAAGGTGGTCACGCCTGCCAGCCATTCGTCGAGCAGCTCGGGATGCTTGCCGATCGCCTCCTTGGCCGCCTCGTCCGCCGAGATGCCGTCCGTGAGGATCCGCGACATCATGGCGTTCTCCAGGTCGACGGAGAAGGTCATGTTCTCCAAAAGCTTGGTGAGGTTCGGACAGTCTTCCGCAAAACCCGGACGGGCAACGGTGCGCACCTCGGCCGATCCCATGTTGGGTCCGAAATACTCGTCGCCGCCCTTCAGATAGGTCAGCTTGTATTCGGTGTTCATAGGATGTGGCTCCCAGGCCGGGAAGACCACCCACTTGTCCGAGCGCTCGGCCCGCTGCACCTGCGAGAGCATGCCCTGCTCGGAGGATTCGACCAGCTTCCAGTCGCCGAGCCCAAAGGCGTCGTCGTCGATCATCCGCAGCATGTTCTGGTTGACCGAGGCACCGGCCTCGATGCCGTAGATCTTGTGATCGAACTTGTCGGCATTCTTCGCCAGATCGTCGAAGGAGGTGACGCCCGCCTCGGCGACGTAGTCCGGCACGGCGAGGGTGAAGCGGTTGCCCGAGAGGTTGACCTTCAAGACGTCCAGCTCGCCCTTCTCCACCATCGGATCGACGATCTTGGTCTGGGTCGGCATCCAGTTGCCGAGGAAGATGTCGAGCTCGTCGCCCGCGAGGCCGCGGAAGGTGATCGCAACCGACAGGGTCTTGATGTCGGCCTGATAGCCGAGCGGTCCGAGCACGCTTTTCAGGAGGGCGTTGGTGGAGGAGATGTCGGTCCAGCCCGGGTCCGAATAGCGCACGGTCTGGCAGGATGCCGGCTCCTTGGCCATGGCGGTGCCGGCGAGGACGAGCGAGAGGGCGGCGGTCGTCTGCAAGAGCTTGATCATTCCGTTTCCTTTCTTCCGGTTGCGTGGGGTGCGGCGTCTCAGCCGCGGTGGGATCGGGTCGCCGTCGGAGTGGCGGGTGTGGCGCATTCTGCGGGCGGCGTGGCGGGGCGGATGGCGCGGCCGGTGTCGCCTTTGCCGATCTCCGGCGCCTGCGCTGCCGCCAGGGCCGCGATGCGCCGCAGGATCGTGGCGGGGGCGGGCGCCGTCCTGCCGCTCGCCCGGTCGACATGCAGGAGCATGTGTTCGCCGGTCGCAATCGTCGCGCCGTCCGCCTCCCGGGTGAGGCGATGGAAGAGATGCAGGCGCTTGCCGTCGAAGGACAGGACGCGGCTTTCCGCGGTGATCGTGTCGCCGAGCCTCGCCTCGCCGAGATGGCGCAGGTGGCTCTCGACGGTGTAATAGCTCGCGCCCGCCTCGACATAGGCGAGGTCGACGCCGATCGACCGCAGCACATGGTCCGTCGCGTCGCCGAGAACCTGCAGATAGCGGTGCTCGGTCATGTGGCCGTTATAGTCGATCCAGCTCGGCGATACGCGCACGGACAACGGCTGCGGCGCGTTCGAATCATCGGTCCCGGCCGAGGCGGCCGCCTGCCGCCAGAGCCCTTGTTCGAAGTCGGCGAGCAGCTTGCCGGCGCCCCAGCCGCGGCCGTCGTCGCCGCCCTTCAGCGCCTGGAGGATACCGACGAGGTTCTGGTCACGGATCTGTTCCAGCCGGCGGATCGACAGGCCCACGTTCTGGGCGTCGGACTGGGCAGCGATCCGGTCGACCAGTGCTTCGTCGAGATCGACGACGTCGGTCAGCTTGGTCCATGGCCATTTGAGCGCCGGGCCGAACTGGCCGAGGAAATGCCGCATGCCGGCTTCGCCGCCGGCGATCCGATAGGTCTGGAACAGGCCCATCTGTGCCCAGCGCAGGCCGAAGGAATAGCGGATCACGTCGTCGAGGGTCTCGACGTCGCAGATTTCGTCCTTGATCAGCCAGAGCGCCTCGCGCCACAGCGCTTCGAGCAGCCGGTCGCCGACGAAGGCCTCGATCTCCTTGTCGATCGCAACGCCCTTCATGCCCGTCGGTTCGAGCAGCCGGATGGCGTCGCGGATCGTCTCCGGCGCCGTCGCCCTGCCGCCGACGATCTCGACCAGCGGCAGGAGATAGACGGGATTGTAAGGATGGGCGACGAAGAAACGCTCGGGGTGCTGCAACTCGGCCTGGAGCTCGCTCGGCAGCAGGCCGGAGGTGGAGGAGCCGATCAGCGCGCCGGGATGGGCGACGGCGTCGATCTCGGCAAGGACGCTGCGCTTGAGGTCGAGGCGCTCCGGCACGCTCTCCTGGATCCAGTCGGCGCCGGCGACCGTCTCGGCGATGCTACCGTGGAAGGTGAGGGCGCCGCGCTTCGGCAGCGGCGCCTGCGTCAGCGCCGCATAGGCGGCCTCGGCATTGGCGACCACCTCGCCGACGATGCGCTCCGCGTCCGGATGCGGATCGAAGACGGCGACGTCGATGCCGGCGAGGAGAAATCTAGCCACCCAGCCGCCGCCGATCACGCCGCCACCGACACAGGCGGCCTTGGTGATCCGGGCGCGGGCGGGCGCGGCGGTCGAAGCGGGCGTCTTGTTTTCCATCCCGCTCACCACCGACGCTCGAGCTTCAGTTTGGCGCGGACCTCGGCCGGCTTCATGATGCGGCTGCCCATGCCTTCGGCAATCTGCACCGCGCGCTCGACGAGGTCGCCGTTCGTCGCCAGAACGCCCTTCTTCAGCCAGATGTTGTCCTCCAGCCCGACGCGGATGTTGCCGCCGGCGGCCAGCGCCAGCGCCGCATAAGGCAGCTGGTTGCGGCCGATCGAGAAGGCCGAGAAGGTCCAATCGTTCGGCAGGTTCTGCATGATGGCCGAAAGCGTCGGGATGTCGTCGGGCGCCCCCCAGGGGATGCCCATGCACAGCTGCACCATCACCGGGTCCTCGATCAGGCCCTGGTCCTTCAGCCATTTGGCAAGGACGAGATGGCCGGTGTCGAAGATCTCGATCTCCGGCCGAACGCCGAGCGCCTTGATCCGCGCGGCCATCGCTTTCAGCATCGCCGGCGTGTTGGTCATGACGTAGTCGCCCTCGCCGAAATTCATCGTGCCGCAGTCGAGGGTGCAGATTTCGGGACGAAGCTCGGCGACATGGGCGAGGCGTTCCTCGGCGCCGGCCATGTCGGTGCCGGCCGGATCCGGCGGCAGCGGGGCTTCGGGCGAGCCGAGGACGAGGTCGCCGCCGGCGCCGGCGGTCAGGTTGAGGATCACGTCGACGCCCGAGCCGGCAATCAGCCTCACGACCTCGCGATAGAGCCCGAGATCGCGCGAGGGCTTGCCGGTCGCGGGATCGCGGACGTGGATGTGGGCGATCGCGGCGCCGGCCTTCGCCGCCTCGACGGCGGCCGCGGCGATCTCTTCCGGTGTCACCGGCACCTTGTCGGAACGGCCTGTCGTGTCGCCCGCGCCGGTCACGGCACAGGTGATGAAGACGTCACGGCTCGGATGAAGTGGCATCGTGGTCTGCCTCCTGGTTGGTAACGGGGCGCCGGGGTTTCGGCCGGTGCGGGGCGAACCGCTGCGGGCCGAAGGATGTCGATGCTCCCGCCGTCTCGCCGCCATTTCGGCGGGGCGGTGCATGGGGCGGCTGCCCGTTCATGTCCTTTGGCGAGAGAGATTGACGGAGCGGCAAGGACTGCGCTTAACCTGTTGCGTCATCCATTTGACGATTTGCGCAGAGCGATGTTCGGAAAATCGAACCAACCCCTCGACGTCACGCTGGTGGTCCTGCCGGAGACGTCGCTGATGTCGCTCGCAGCGACCCTCGATCCGATGCGCGGGGCGAACCGGATTTCCGGCCGCCAATGCTATCGCTGGCGCGTCGTTTCGCCCGACGGCCGCGATCCGCGCACCAGCTGCGGCCTCGTCGTCAAAGTGGACGGAGCGCTCGATCCGGCGGCGCGCTGCGACGTCCTGATTGTTCTTGCCGCCTTCAACGTGCATCGCCATGCCGACGCCGCCTTCCGGCATGCGCTCCTATCCGCCGCCCGCAATGCCGGCCATCTCGGCGGGATCGAGGCGGGGCCGTGGGTGCTGGCCCTGTGCGGGCTCCTCGACGGCCGCGCGGCGACGACCCATTGGGAGGATCTGGAGAATTTCGCCGCCGCCTTCCCGAATGTGCGCACCGTTTCCGACCGCTGGGTGATGGATGGGCGGGTCTTCACCACCGGTGCCGCCGCGCCGGCCCTCGATTTCCTCCTGAACCTCATCCGGCTGCGGCAGGGCCAGGTGCTGTCGCTGGAGGTGGCCGGCCTCTACGTCTATGACGGCCTCGAGGCCGGCAGCCGGAACCAGTCGCCCGTCGCTCTCGGCCGCATCGCCGCGCGCGATCCCCGGCTTGCCGCCGCGGTGCGGATCATGGAGGGGCATGTCGACGAGCCCCTGAGGGTGAGCGAGATCGCCCGGCGCGTCGGCGTCTCGCGGCGGAGCCTGGAAGTATCGTTCGAGCGGCTGACCGGCAGCGCGCCGGGCGCGTTCTACCTGTCGCTTCGCCTCGCCGCCGCCCGGCGGCTGATCGTCGATACCGACATTTCCATCGCCGAAATCGCCGTGAGAACCGGCTTTTCGTCGGTCTCCGCGCTGTCTCGCAGCTTCAGGCGACAATTCGGCCAGCCGCCGACGGCAACGCGCCGCGACAGCGTCGAGGCTTCCGCCCGGCCGACTTGAAGGGGTGGCCGGAGGCTCGGACGACGGTCCCGCGCCGGCTATTCGCCTCGCAGGAAGGTCGTGAACCGATTCCGGATGTCCGGATCGTCCCAGTCCACGGGCCCGGAAAGCCGCTCGGCCAGCGTGCCATCCGGCCTCATCAGCAGCGTCGCCGGGTAGCCGAACAGCCGAAAAGCCGAACCGGCGTTGCCCTCGGCGATCTGCCAGTCCGTCAGGTGCGTCGCGCCGACTTCGTCGAGAAACGCCGTGATCCGCTGATGCGGCTTGGTGTCCACCGAGATGACGACCAGCCGGCCCCCGAGGCCGCCGCTTTCGAGACCCGACGCGAAGGCATCCAGCCGCGGCAGTTCCTCGCGGCAGGGGGCACACCAGGTAGCCCAGAAATGCAGGATGGTCGGTTGGCCGGAAATGAGATCGGCGACGGTCTTCTGCTCTCCCC
This sequence comes from Jiella pacifica, assembly GCF_010500815.1. Taxonomy (GTDB): domain Bacteria; phylum Pseudomonadota; class Alphaproteobacteria; order Rhizobiales; family Rhizobiaceae; genus Jiella; species Jiella pacifica. The sequence continues at coordinate 330,173 of NZ_JAAAMG010000002.1, read as the reverse complement.
TGGCATCGGAGACCGTCACGCTCTCGGCGCTCACCGTCCCGGCCGGCTGCGTGGCGACTGCGGCCGTTGCCGGCAAGGCCGACAGTCCGGCGACGAGGCAGAGAAGGAGAACCCGATTCGCCATTCGCTTCTCCGCATGGTGACGCAGGTCAGTCCCGCATTTCGACCGTAGACTAATTCGACGCTCCACCGGCGTCCGCGGTCTCGCCGAGCGCCTTATCGATGACCGGCTTCATCCGTGCGACGATCGCCGCGACACCTTCGGCGTTCGGATGCATGCCGTCGGCCTGGTTGAGCCCCGGCTCGGCCGCGACGCCTTCGAGGAAGAACGGATAGAAGATCACCGGATACTGCTTCGCCAGAGCGGGATAGATGGCGTTGAAGGCCTTGGCGTAGTCCTCGCCCATGTTCGGAGGAGCGAGCATGCCGGCAAAGATCACCTTCTGGCCCCGCTCGGTCAGCCGCTTGAGGATCTCGTCGAGATTCTTGCGGGTGATGTCGGGGGACACGCCCCGCAGCGCGTCGTTGGCGCCGAGTTCGACGATGACGAGATCGGCCGACTGCGGCACCGACCAGTCGAGGCGCGACAGCCCGCCGGTCGTCGTGTCGCCCGATACGCCGGCATTGTCCACCGTCGCGTTCAGCCCATCCTTGCGCAGGGCGGCCTGCAACTGCTCGGGAAACGCCTTGCCGGGATCGACGCCATAGCCCTGGGTCAGGCTGTCGCCGAAAGCGACGATCTCGATCGACTTGCCACCGGCCTCAGGCGTGGAGGATTGCGCCGCCGTCGGCGACGCCGCGACGACGGCGAGCCATGACAAGGCCGTGAGGACGATGGCCAGACGGCCGGCGAGCGGTTGGAAGCATTGCATGAGGCACCCATATGGTCAGCCGAGCCGGCCGAACCGCCGTGCGGGCCGGACGAGAGGCCCGCAGAATTCAACGATCCTGACATAGGAAGTGACGACCTTGGCGGAAACGGCAATCCGATTACGAAACGTTCAACTGACCCTCGGCAGCGGCCGCTCGACGGTGCACGTGCTGAAGGGCGTGGACCTTTCGGTCCAGCGCGGCGAATCCGTCGGCATCGTCGGCCCGTCCGGCTCGGGCAAATCGACGCTGCTGATGGTTCTGGCGGGGCTGGAGCGCGCCGACGAAGGGCTCGTCGAGATCGCCAGCACGCCGCTCGTCGGCATGAGCGAGGATCAACTCGCGGCGTTCCGCGGCCGCAACGTCGGTATCGTGTTCCAGTCCTTCCACCTGATCCCGAACATGACGGCCCTTGAAAACGTCGCCGTGCCGCTCGAACTCGCCGGCGCATCCGACGCTTTCGCCCGGGCCGAGCGCGAACTCTCCAATGTCGGCCTGAAGGATCGTGCAACCCATTATCCGGGCGAACTCTCCGGCGGCGAGCAGCAGCGCGTCGCCATGGCGCGGGCGCTGGCGCCGGAGCCGGCCATCCTCATCGCCGACGAGCCGACCGGCAATCTCGACCAGGAGACCGGCCGGCAGGTCGCCGATCTCCTCTTTGCCGAGCAGGCGCGCCGGCAGATGACCCTCGTCCTCGTCACCCACGACCCGGCGCTCGCCGCGCGCTGCCAGCGGACGATCGCCGTGCGGTCCGGCATCATTCACGACGACGGCACCGGTGCGCTCGGGGCAGGACCTGGGGCGGCACCGAAACAGCCGCCGAAGACACTTGCGGCTGAAAGCCCGGCGCAGGCCGCGCGATGACGGCGACCACCGAGGAATTTTCGCGGGCGCGTCACGGCGACCTCGCGGACACACCGGGCTTCGGCGCCCGCTTCGCACTTGCGCTGCGGTTTGCCCTGCGCGAAATGCGCGGCGGCTTGTCCGGTTTTTACATCTTCCTTGCCTGCATCACCCTCGGCGTCGGCGCCATCGCGGCGGTCAATTCCGTCGCCGGGATGATGTCCGAGGGCATCGAGCGGGAAGGGCGGGCGATCCTCGGCGGCGACTTGCGCTTCGCGCTGATCCAGCGCGAAGCGACGCCGGACGAGATGAAATACATGAGCGACCTCGGCAAGGTGTCCCAGACCGCGACCCTGCGCTCCATGGTCAGGCGGCCCGACGGCAGCGACCAGTCGCTCGCCGAGGTCAAGGTCGTCGACGGCGCCTATCCGCTCTACGGGACGGTTGAGACGACACCGGAGCGTCCGCTCGCCGATCTCCTCGCCAAGACGGGCAGCGGCTACGGCGCCGTGGCGGAGGGGAGCCTCTTCGACCGCCTGGGCATCGAGCCCGGCGCCGAGGTGAAGCTCGGTAACCTCACCCTCACCCTCACGGGCGTCCTCGACCGCGAGCCCGATCTCCTGGCGGAAGGCATCAACTTCGCGCCGCGGCTGATGATCTCGAAGGCCGCGCTGGCGGCGACCGGCCTCGTCCAGCCGGGCAGCCTCATCGAATACGCCTACAAGATCGAGCTGCCGCCCGGCGTCGATCCCGAGGTGGCGGTCAAAACCGCGAACGACCATTTTCCTGAATCCGGATTTCGCGTCCGCACGGCGAAGAACGCCTCGCCCTCGCTGCAGCGGAACATCGAGCGGTTCTCGCAATTCCTGACGCTGGTGGGGCTCACCGCTCTCATCGTCGGCGGCGTCGGCGTCGCGAATGCGGTTCGCGCCTACATCGATTCCAAGCGCCAGGTCATCGCCACCTTCAAGAGCCTGGGAGCGAGCGGGCGCTTCGTCGTCGTCGTCTATCTCATGCAGATCATGGCGCTGGCGGGGGTCGGCATCCTTCTCGGCCTCGTCCTCGGCATCATCGCGCCGTTCGTGACTGCCCGCTTTCTCGAGAGCATCATCCCCGTCGCGGCCAATGCGACCGTCTATCCGGGGGCGCTTCTCATCGCCACGATCTTCGGGCTTCTGACGGCGCTGGCATTCGCGCTGATCCCGCTGGGGCGGACCCGCGACGTGCCGGCGACGGCACTCTTCCGCGATGCGGGGGGCGCCGGCACGGCGCCGATGCGCTGGAGCTATCTCGGCGCGGCGATCGCCCTCGCGATCATGATCGCCGGGCTCGCCGTGTTCATGGCGAGCGACAAGAAGGTGGCGCTGATCTTCCTCGGCGGCACGGCCGCGGCCTTCGTCATCCTGCGCGTCGTGGCGATGGGGATATCCTGGGCGGCCCGGCGGGCCCCGAGGGTCCAGTCGACGCCGCTCCGGCTGGCGATCGGCAACATCCATCGTCCCGGCGCGCTGACGTCCTCCGTCGTCCTGTCGCTCGGCCTCGGCCTGACGCTGCTCGTGACGCTGGCGATCATCGACTTCGACCTTCGCCGCGAGATCGGCACGGGGCTCGCCAGCCGGGCGCCGGACTTCTTCTTCATCGACATCCAGAGCGGCGAGATCGATCCGTTCCGCGCCAAGGTGGAGGAGCTTGCACCGGGCTCGACCCTCGACGCGGCGCCGATGCTGCGCGGGCGCATCACCCGCCTCAACGGCGAGGACGTCGCGACGATGAAGATTCCGGCCGAGGGCGGCTGGGTGCTGCGCGGCGATCGCGGCATCACCTATTCGCCGACCGTGCCGGAAAATTCGAGCCTTTCGGAAGGGGAATGGTGGCCAGAGGATTATTCCGGCGAGCCATTGGTATCCTTCGCCGCCGAAGAGGGGGGCGAACTCGGCCTGAAGGTCGGCGACACGTTGACCGTCAACGTGCTGGGTCGCAACATCACGGCGAAGATCGCCAACTTCCGGCAGATCGAATGGGAGAATCTCGGCATCAATTTCGTCATGGTGTTCTCGCCCAACGCTTTTGCCGGGGCGCCGCATGCCTGGCTCGCGACGCTGTCGATCCCCAATGACGGCGAGGCGGCCGAGAGGAGCGTCGTGAACGCGATCACCAACGCCTTCCCTGCGGTGACGACCGTGCGCGTCAAGGAGGCGCTCGACGCAGTCAATTCCCTGATCGCCCAGCTGGCACTGGCCATTCGCGTCGCGGCGGCCGTCGCCCTCGTCTCCTCGGTGCTGGTGCTCGCCGGAGCGCTCGCCGCCGGCAATCGCGGGCGCATGCACGATGCGGTGGTCCTGAAGACCCTCGGCGCGACGCGGGTGACGCTCGTGCAGGCATTTGCGACCGAATACATGCTGCTCGGCCTCGCCACCGGTGTGTTCGCCGTGGCGGCGGGTGCGGCGGCCTCCTGGTTCGTCGTTGACACCATTATGGCGCTGCCCTGGGTGTTCGACTGGACCGTGGCGCTGACGACGCTGATCGTCTCGCTCGTCCTGACCGTCGGTTTCGGTCTCGCCGGCACGTGGCGCATCCTCGGCCAGAAGGCGGCGCCGGTGTTGCGGAACCTGTAACGCCGTGAAGGCTCGGCCGCCGAGGCGATGGCTTCGGCGGGGGGCGGGACCGACGGGTGCCGGTAGGGGAGCCTTCGCCGGGACTGGGCGCCTGCCGACTTAACTGAAATTTCAGTCCGAACCGCCAGCGTGGCGGGCGGCGGTCTCCGCGTCGTCCAGTTTCCAGGTCGGTCATGTCTCCTCGTGCCCTCGTTCCGCCCGTCGTCTTCTCGGCGGTCGTTCTCGGCGTCTTGCTGCTGCTCGCGCTGCCGCTTTCCGCCCCGGTCGGTCCGTTCTACTGGGATACGCTGATCTACTACGACGGCGCGGCCCGCATCGCCGACGGCCAGATCCCCAGCGTCGACTTCATGACCCCGGGCGGACCGCTGGGCTATTGGCTGTTCTACGCGGTGCTTCAGGTCTTTCCGCACGCCCAGGCGCTCTATGCCGCGTCCTGGATGCTGCTGCTCGTGAGCGGACCGCTGATGGCGGTGGTCGTCTATGACGTATCGCGCCGCAGTCGGTGGCTCGCCGTCGCCCTGGCGGCGCCATTTCTGCTCTTCTCGGTCCTGCCCTTCAATGTTGAGCAGTACTATCCCTATCCCGGCGCGGACGGATACGGCATCTACAACCGGCAGCCGGCGCAACTCCTCTATCTCCTGCTGGCGGCGCTGCTCTTCGTCGAGGCGCGTTGGGCGCGCATTCTGTGCGTCGCGGGCTGCCTCCTCGCCCTGTTCCTGATCAAGATCACCGGCCTGCTCGCGGCTGTGCCGTTCGTCGGGCTGGCGTTTCTGTCGGGCAGGCTTGCAACCCGACAACTCCTTGTGGCTCTGACCATGTCCGTGCTCGCCATCGCCGGCCTCGAGGCGTGGAGCGGCGTCGTCGGGGCTTATCTTCGCGACATCGTCAAGCTGGTGGAGATCAATGACGGCTCGATGATCTTCGCGCTGATGCGAGGCATCTCCATCCATCTCTCCCAGATCGTTCTGGCGCTTCTTCTTGCGCTGGCGTTGTGGGTCCTGGAGCGGAAGGCGCTCCTCAGCGGGCTGCGGGCCCTCGTGGTCCGCAGGGCGGGGCGCAGTGCGGCCCTGGCCGTCTTCGACACCCATTCGGCATGGATCCTCATCGCCATCGTCGCCGGGATCGTCTTCGAGAGCGAGAACTGGGGCAGCCAGGCCTTCATCTTCCTGTGGCCACCGGTCATCCGCTGCCTGATCGACGGGGAGCTTGCCAGCGGACGGCGGCAACTCGTTCTCGGCGCCCTCGCGGTCGCGGCGCTGATGCCCGCCATCGAGAACGTCGCCGGCCGGGCGATGCGGACCTACGCGGCACAGCTTCGCTACGAGCGCCTCGACGCGCCGGAGCTGGGGCCGATCGCTGCGGTGAGCCAGCATCCGGAGAGCTTCGAGCGGGCGGGCCTGATGCGCGAACTCGCCGTGGCGTTCCCGGGCTACTATGCCCTGGCAGCCGACCGCGGCCGCCTGCCGAGTTACATCATCTACAACGAGCCGGACTTCCAGATCGCCTGGCTGCAGGCGGCAGGCGAGGCGGTGTCCGTTATCAGGGCGTATGAGAAGGAGGCCGGCATGAGATTCGACACGATCCTCAGCCTGAACTTCGTCAACCCGTTTCCCTATCTCCTGGAGCGAAGCGCCCCGAAATACGTCTCGATCGGCGCCGACCCGTTCAGGACCGTTCCGCCGGTGGACGCAAGGACGGCGAAAGCACTCGAGGAAACGGATCTGGTGCTTTGGCCCCGCTGCCTGGAGACGGTGGCGAACCGCAGGATCAGGGACATCTATGCCGCGGGTCTCGGCGGCCGCAGAACGATCGCCCTGTCGCCCTGCTGGGACGGATTCGTCCGAGCCGATCCGCCGAACGGGCGCTCCGCTCCCCAGGTGGAAGGGCAAGTTTCCTCGGCGCTTGCTGCTGACGAAAAGCGTTAACGAAGCTCACGCCGAATTCAGCGCCGAAAGCCTCGAAATCCTGCGGAACCGGCGCCTGTCCTCTTGTGCCGGAAAACCGCAATCCGCATATTAGCCGCAGGACTGCTGGGCGTCCCGCCAGCGGCGCCTCCCCGCCCGTTTGAAAGATAAGGGCGCGGACACCGGACGGGACACGCAGAAAGGAATTCATCCATGGCTGATTATCGGAATGCCAGTATGCGGTCCGTACCCGCTGCCGGTACCCGGACTGACATCGACCAGGGCCTTCGCACCTATATGCTGAAGGTTTACAACCTGATGGCGGGCGGCCTCGCGCTGACCGGCATCGCGGCTTATGCGCTTTACTCGTTCTCCGTCGTCACCAACGGCGCGGGCGATGTGGTCGGCCTCACCCAGTTGGGTAACGTGGTCTTCAACTCGCCGCTCCGCTGGGTGCTGATGCTGGCGCCGCTGGCGATGGTGTTCTTCCTGTCGTTTCGCGTGCACAAGATGAGCGTTCAGGCTGCGCAGGCGACCTTCTGGACCTATGCGGCCATGGTGGGCCTGTCGCTGTCGACGATCTTCCTCGTCTACACGCAGGAATCGATCACCCAGGTGTTCTTCATCACGGCGGCCTCCTTCGGCGCTCTGTCGCTCTGGGGCTACACGACGAAGCGTGACATCTCGGGCTGGGGCTCGTTCCTGTTCATGGGCGTGATCGGCATCGTCATCGCGATGATCGTGAACATCTTCCTCGCCTCGCCGGCGCTGACCTTCGCGATCTCGGTGATCGGTGTTCTGGTCTTCGCGGGCCTGACGGCCTACGACACGCAGCAGATCAAGGAAATGTACTACGAGGGTGACGGCTCCGCCGTCATGGGCCGCAAGGCCGTGATGGGGGCGCTCCGCCTCTACCTCGACTTCCTCAACATGTTCCTCTTCCTGCTGCAGCTCTTCGGCAATCGTAACTGATCTGCCAGGCACACGACGGAATGAGAAAAGGGCGGCTTTCGGGCCGCCCTTTTTCGTATCTGAAAGTCAGTCGCGATGTCTTTGACCGATTGCCGCGGCGGCGAAAGCGCTCAGCTCTCGGCGTCGTCCTCGCCCTCGACCATCGCCTTGCGTTGCTCCTGGGCTTTCAGCTCGTCCAGGGCTGGCATCGACATGACGTTGTAGCCGGAATCGACATAGTGGATCTCGCCGGTGACGCCGTTGGCGAGCTCCGACATCAGGTAGAGGACGGCGCCGCCCACCTCCTCGATCGTCGTGTTGCGGCGCATCGGCGCGTTTCGGCGCTGATAGTTGAACATCAGCCGGGCGTCGGAGACGCCCGCACCGGCGAGGGTGCGGACCGGCCCGGCCGAGACGGCGTTGACGCGGATGTTGCGCGGGCCGAAATCGGCGGCGAGATAGCGGACGGATGCTTCCAGCGCGGCCTTGGCGACACCCATGACGTTGTAGTTCGGCATGACCCGGACGGAGCCGCCATAGGTCATGGTCACCATGGATCCGCCATTCCCCATGATCTCGGCGGCGCGGCGCGCCACCTCGGTGAAGGAGAAGCAGGAGATCACCATCGTGCGGGTGAAGTTCTCGCGCGTCGTGTTGGCGTAGAGACCCTTCAGCTCGCTCTTGTCGGAAAAGGCGATGGCGTGCAGCACGAAGTCGATCGAGCCCCATTCGTCCTTCAGCGTCTTGAAGACGGCGTCGAGCGATGCCGTGTCCTCGACGTCGCAAGGAATCACCAACTTCGAACCGATCTCCTCGGCCAAAGGCTTCACCCGCCGTCCGAAGGCGTCGCCCTGATAGGTGAGGGCTACCTCCGCCCCCTGGTCGGACAAGGCCTTGGCTGCGCCCCAGGCGATCGAGTTGTGGTTGGCGACGCCCATGACGAGGCCGCGCTTGCCTTGCATCAGATCGCCCATGGCGGTCTCTCTTTTCATTATTCGCTGACCCGCTGGAAGACGAGGCAGGCATTGGTGCCGCCGAAGCCGAAGGAATTGGAGAGCACCCGGTCGAGACGCCTGTCGTCGAGGCGCTCGCGGACGATGGGTACGTCCGCAAATTCCGGGTCGATTTCGTCGATATGGGCGCTCTTGGCGATGAAGCCGTCGCGCATCATGATCAGCGAGTAGATCGCTTCATGGACGCCGGTCGCGCCCTGGCTGTGCCCGGTCAGCGACTTGGTGCCGGAGATCGGCGGAATGTCCTCGCCGAAGACCTCGCGGATCGCCTGGATCTCGATCCTGTCGCCGACCGGCGTCGAGGTGGCATGGGGATTGATGTAGTCGACGGAGGCGTTGCTCTTGCCGTCGAAGCCCTGCAGCGCCTGACGCATGCAGCGCACCGCGCCTTCGCCGGAGGGCGCGACCATGTCGGCGCCGTCGGAGGTGGCGCTATAGCCGACGAGCTCTGCGTAGATCTTCGCGCCGCGCGCCTTCGCCAGTTCAAATTCCTCAAGAACCAGCACGCCGGCGCCGCCGGCGATGACGAAGCCGTCGCGATTCTTGTCATAGGCGCGCGAGGCGATGCCGGGGGTCTCGTTGAAGTCGGAGGAGAGCGCGCCCATGGCGTCGAAGAGGTTGGAGAGCGACCAGTTGAGGTCCTCGCAGCCGCCGGCGAACATCATGTCCTGCTTGCCCATCAGGATCTGCTCGGCGGCGTTGCCGATGCAGTGGCTGGAGGTGGAGCAGGCAGACGAGATCGAATAGTTGATGCCTTTGATCTTGAACCAGGTGGCGAGCGTCGCCGACGCGGTCGAGGACATTGCCTTGGGCACGACCGTCGGGCCGATTCGCTTCGGGCCTTTGTCGCGGGTGATGTCGGCCGCCTGGACGATCGAGATGGTCGACGAGCCGCCCGAGCCCATGACGATGCCGGTGCGCTCGTTGGAGATCTCCGCCTGGCTGAGGCCCGCATCGACGATCGCCTGGTCCATGGCGACGTGGTTCCAGGCCGTGCCGCCGCCGTGGAAGCGCATCGCCCGCCGGTCGAGAACCGTCGACGGGTCGAGGGTCGGCTTGCCGTGGACGTGGCTGCGGAAGCCGAGCTCCTGGTATTCCGGCGCGAATGAAATGCCCGAGCGTGCTTCCCGAAGGGAGAGGGCGACCTCCTCGACATCGTTCCCGATCGGGGACACGATCCCCATACCCGTGACGACGACCCGTCTCATCCCGTGCGTCCTCTCCTGATCTCCCCGAGGATGATCGCGCAAGGCTCTATCATCGTCTCGAGGAAGCGGTCGCCGCTCGCCAATGGAGGGGCCCGCTTCGTTCTTCGTTCATTCAGTCCGTTCGTCGCCGCCGGACGCCTCAGGCGCCAGCGGTGGCGTCGGCATCGGTGAACAAGCCGACCCGAAGGTCGCTCGCCCGATAGATGATCTCGCCGTCCGCCTTCATCCAGCCATTGGCGATGCCGAGCTTGAGCTTGGAGCGCATGACGCGGCGAAACTCGACGCCATATTCGACCAGCTTGACTTTCGGCGTCACCTGACCGGAGAACTTCACCTCGCCGACGCCGAGCGCCCGGCCGCGGCCGGCTTCGCCGAGCCAGCCGAGGAAGAAGCCGGTCATCTGCCAGAGCGCGTCGAGGCCGAGACAGCCCGGCATGACCGGATCGCCCTGGAAGTGGCACTGGAAGAACCAAAGATCCGGATTCACGTCGAATTCGGCGGTGATCAGGCCCTTGCCGTTCTCGCCGCCGGCCTCCTCGACTCGGGTGATCCGATCGAACATCAGCATCGGCGGCAGCGGCAATTGCGCATTGCCAGCGCCGAACAACTCGCCGCGACCACAGGCGAGGAGATCGTCGTAGTCGAAGAAGGATTTGCGCGCTGTCATCGGTGTCGATTTTCCGCCCTGAAGTGATGGCCGGCTGAAGCTTGGCCGTTGTCGTTCGCGCCCTTAGCATGTCGGATGCGCGCGTGAAAACCGCGAGCGCGTCAGATCCTTGCCTACCCGGCCTCGTTCCGGCTCTGACGAGCGCGAGACGGGGCCGGAACGAGGGCCCAATAAATGTGTCGAGGGTCAGTGACATTTAAACCCCCACGCCTGGAATCCTTCGCCAAAGATTTTCCAGTAAGTCTAGATAACGATCGATCGCGGCAGAAAATCCGCCCGTCGTCCCGAAGCGCCAGAAGGCCCCGATGCAGCCGAAAATGATGACCTCCCGCGCGCTCCGATTCGGCCTTTCGCTGTTCCTTCTCCCCAGCCTTTGTGCGGCGCCCAGCCCGGCGTACGCTGCCGGCTGGCGCTTCGCTGGCGGTGAGGCCGGGTTGTGGGCCGACGGCGGCTTCAACGGCCTCGCCGTCGGTTGCCAAGGCCGAGCTCTGTCGCTCAGCTTCTTCGGCTTTGCGGCTCGCCTTCAGCCCGCCATGACCTATTCGGTCGTCTTGACCGTCGACGATACGGCGCGGCGTTTCCGGGCCAGACCAGAGCGGCGGGCAGGGGCGCCGCGACAGGCGCTCGTCGCCTCGGTGTCGGGCGAGACCGCGGTGGATCTAGTCGAGGCACTGCGCAAGGGCCGCAAAGCGGAAGTCGCCACGCCGGCGGGGCGCTACGATTTGCCGCTGTCGGGCTCGGCGAAGGCGCTCGACGCCCTCGTCGCGTCTTCCGGATGTCCATGAAGACGCGAGCAGCTGCGCCATCTGTGGAAACATGATCGATTTATCAACTTTATCCGTGATTTTTGATGCACCCAACGTGCCAGTGTGCTATGTGCGGCCATTGAACAGGTTCCCACCTCCTCGGGTGGCGGGCGAACGAAATTCGGACCATGGCATTTTCGGGAATGGAAAAGCAGACGCGGACGCAGGGTTTTTGCGTGTTCGAACGGCTCCGTTCGGTGGGCCTGCGGCCGACCCGGCAGCGGGTGGCCTTGTGCAACCTCATGTTCGGCGCCGGCGATCGGCATCTCTCCGCCGAGGAACTCTACGAAGAGGCGCACAAGGCGGGCGAGACGGTATCGCTCGCGACCGTCTACAACACGCTGCACCAATTCACCGACGCCGGCCTCGTGCGTCCGCTTTCGGCCGAGGGCCAGCGCACCTATTTCGATACCAACACCTCCGATCATCATCACTTCTTCATCGAGGAAGAGAACGAGATGATCGACATTCCGCTCGGAATGCTGAAGCTCGACGAACTGCCCGAGCCGCCGGAAGGGATGGAGATCGTCAACGTCGACGTCGTCGTCCGCGTTCGTCGCAAGAAGGATGCAGCCCGCCAGGCCGGCGGTCACTGAGGAGCGCACGGCGCCTTCCCGGGTGCCGACTGCCCGTCCGATCAGCTGAAATGCAGAGCCCCGGCGCCATGATGGTTCCGGGGTTTTTGTTTTCGGGACGCAGACGGCGGCACCTTGAGATAAATAAGGCCGTCTCAATTGGCGCCCTCGCCATCGGCCGGCGGATCGATGGCAAATCGCTCGCCGCGATAGGCGAAACTCTCCGCATGTCCTCCGACGAACCGGGCCGAGACCCAGCCCTCGGCGCCGGGCCGGCTGACGGCGTACCACACCCCCTGATCGTCGGCCGTCACGCGGCACCCCGTCACGGCGACCTCGCTGCCGGCGGAAAGCGTCGTCACGACCTGTCCACTCCTGCCCGGCGCATCGCGCAGATAGACGTCGCGCTTGATCTTCGGACTGCTCTCGTCGTTGAAGGTGCCTGGCAAGACCGCGTCGTTTCGGCAGGAATAGGCTTCGGCGAGGAAGAAGTTGCTGACGGTGTCGACGCCGGTGGCGGGTGCCGCGCAGAACTCGCCCGGCTCCCTGACCGCAGCGTCCTCGCAGCCGGCATTTCCGCGCCAGATGGCGATGCCGATTTTTGCGGTGTCGTCGACGCGGACCTGGCATGAGAACCATCCGCCCGTGATGTCGAAGGAGTTTTTGCCGGAGCTGAGAAGCTGGGTCAGAAGCGGCAGGTCGGCGCTGCTCGCGCCTTCGGAAAGAAACGGCTGGAAGTTGGTGAACTCGTCCTCCGCGCCACTCATGCGAAACGGGCCGGCCCGCAGATGGAGGTTGCACAACAGCCCGATCGCGGCCGTATCGAGGCCGGACGGGCCGATCGGAGCCACCGTCTCCGGCAGGGCAACCGGGGTGAATCCCATCCGCCACGTTTCGAGATCACCGTTCAAGACATAAAAGGACGAGGCGGTGCGATGGCGCAGCATGCGCAGGAGCAACTCGGGCGGATTGGCGCTGTCCTGAAGCAGCGCGACCATCTCGGCGGCGACGTCGTAGCCGAGGCCGAGCATCTCCTGCGCCCCCGTTCCGCTCGTATCGGTTCCTTCCGGGATATAGGGCATGTGAAAGCCGAGCTTGCCGCCCCTCTCGACGAAGCGGGTGTCGGTTTCGGGATGAACGCGGTCGACGGAGGCCGCAAAGGCGATGGCGCAGGCCGACAGGCATTCGTCGCCGGCAAAGACGATCAGGCCGGCGATTCGTGGGTCCTGGCCTTCGATGTCGTAACGCAACGCCTCGGCGATGCGAAAGGCTTCGGCGAAGACGCCGCCGGGGCTGTCGAAGGAGACGATCAGCGGGTAGTGGCTCCAGTCTTCCAGCGCCTTCCGGACCTTTTCCGCGTCGCCCTTGACGATCTCGCCCTCGATGCGCAGGACGGCGGGACTGGTTTCCCCGAAACGTTCCGCCGAAACGGCATCGAGTGCGGTGAAGGCATTGCTGTCCTCCGCCTTGGCGCCGTCCGTTCCGGCCAGCGAGCGGGGCGGAAACAGCCGCTTCAGCTTCGCCGCCCGGTCGTAGAGCTCGGTCCGGATGGTGATCTGGGCGGCTGAGGCGGGGAGCGAAAACGCTATGAGCGTCGCGGCCGTCAGACCGGCAGCAACGGCATGGAGGGCGCGAGCGGTTACGCGCCGCCGGAGCATCGTGAACGAAGTCGGCATGGAACAAAACCTGATGATCGATCGATCGCTTCGGGCATGGGCACCCTCAGTCGAACAACCATCGCCCCAACTCGCCTATGATCGGCAGGTTGACGCTAAGTCAATCGTTTTGTTTCGAGCCGTTCCAGGCGGCTGCGCTGACGAAGGGCTTTAGACGGCGCAGTCGATCCTGCCGATCTACCAAGGGCACCGCCGAGCAGGACTGATCCTGCCCGGCGGTGCCCCATTTCCACGATCGCCCGAAGTCAATCGCCGCTCTTCAACACCACCGGGATGAGCAGGTCGCCCCAGTTGCCGTTGCCGCCGTGATGGCGGGCGGAGCGGACGAGTTCGACCGAGACGCCGGCTTCGACGGCCTTCATGACCGACTGATTGAGACGATGCAGGTCGTTGGCGAGCATGCGGATGGCGCTCTGCTGGGCTTCGTCCATGGAGGACGACTGCTCCTCTGCCCGCTCCTTGACGCGGGTGCGCGGGCGGTCTTCGTTGGCGACTGCACTCATGATCTTTCTCCCTGATGACCGGCGGCGGGCCAGAGGCCGCGACGCGCCGGTGTCGTTTGCCGCACATGGCGGCGATGTCTGCGAGGCTCTGTGCCGGTGGGGGACCGGGCGGCATCTCCCAAGGCCGCCCAGTCCCCGGAGCGGGGAGCCGTGGCTGGTGCTTTCCCGCTGGTTCAATTATCGGCCGAAGCTGTCCGGCGATGCCGTCGGCTCCGCCCGGCCGGGGTCATTCGGCTGCGACGTGCAGCGGTGCTTCCTTGCGGAACTGGGCGCTTTCGGTGGATTCGCCCATGGCCGTCGTCGAGGATAGGCCGCCGGTGATCGCCATCGACACGGCGTCGAAATAGCCGGTGCCGACCTCGCGCTGGTGCTTGGTGGCGGTGTAGCCGACGCTCTCTGCGTCGAACTCGGCCTGCTGCAGCTCCGAATAGGCCGCCATCTGGCGGTCCTTGTAGCCGCGGGCGAGCTCGAACATGCCGAAGTTCAGCTGGTGGAAGCCGGCCAGGGTGATGAACTGGAACTTGTAGCCCATCGCGCCGAGCTCGCGCTGGAACCTGGCGATCGTCGCGTCGTCGAGGTTCTTCTTCCAGTTGAAGGAGGGCGAGCAGTTGTAGGCCAGAAGCTGGTTCGGATGCTCCTTCTTCACCGCCTCGGCGAAGCGCCGCGCCTGATCGAGATCGGGCTTGGAAGTCTCGCACCAGATGAGATCGGAATAGGGAGCATAGGCGATCGCCCGGGCGATGCAGGGCTCGAGACCGTTCTTGACGCGGTAGAAGCCTTCCGGCGTGCGGCCGGCATCGTAGTCGACGAAGGGCTGGTCGCGCTCGTCGATGTCCGAGGTGAGCAGCTTGGCCGCCTCGGCATCGGTGCGGGCGACGACGAGGGAGGGCACGCCCATCACGTCCGCGGCGAGCCGCGCGGCGGTCAGGTTGCGGATGTGGGCCTGGGTCGGGATCAGCACCTTGCCGCCGAGATGGCCGCACTTCTTTTCGGACGCCAGCTGGTCCTCGAAGTGAACGCCGGCGGCGCCCGCCTCGATATAGGCCTTCATCAGCTCGAAGGCATTGAGCGGCCCGCCGAAGCCGGCTTCGGCGTCGGCGACGATCGGTGCGAACCAGGTGTCGACGGAGAGGCCATTGCCTTCCGAGGTCTCGATCTGATCGGCGCGCTGGAGGGTCCGGTTGATGCGCCGGCAGAGCTCCGGCCCGGCATTGGCCGGATAGAGTGACTGGTCCGGATACATCGCCGATGCGGTGTTGGAATCGGCGGCGACCTGCCAGCCGGACAGATAGATCGCCTTCAGCCCGGCGCGGACCTGCTGCATCGCCTGATTGCCGGTCATGGCGCCGAGCGAATTGACGAAGTCTTCAGAATGAATCAGCTGCCACAGGCGGTTGGCGCCGTTCTCGGCGAGGGTGTAGCGGATCTGCACCGAGCCGCGCAGGCGCATCACGTCTTCGACACTGTAGGGACGCGCGACCTCGTCGAAACGCCCTTCCGAAGCCGATGGAACCAGATTGTAAAAGTCAGTCATTGCAAAACCTCCATGCTGCGGTGCCTGCGGCAGTCGCTGTCGTCGCTTGCCTCGCCGCCTCGAGTGATAACTGCCACCGTTCTGGCCTCGAACGAAGTCCGACTGGTCGGTTCGGGCAGGAAAATCGCGTCGCAATGTGTTGTCTTTGACGAGCGGGATTTGTAATCTTGTCAAAAATGTAAAAGATGGGAAGAAGGTCGATCGCCCGCCGCGCGAGTGTCACCCGAAAGCCGCATCGCCGGGCAATTCGCCCGCAATGGCGCGCCCTGCCCAAAAACAGCCTGACAGATGGTTCCGATATGCACCTAAGCAGCTCTTTTCATTCGCTTTTCGTCAAGCTTCGGGAAGTAGTCTCGCGCTTCCATTGGGAGGTGGAGGAACGAAACCGTCGAGGGTGTCATGTCAGGCCCGCATATCATCGTGTCCATGATCAGGACCGTCATCGAATTCTTCCGGCCGACCTACCGGCCCGAGCGCTACTACATGCGCGGCCCGGGGCCGGCCTGCGCCCGCAAGACCGACCGGACGCTGGCTGCCTGAGCCTGCCAGGCCGCACGGGCCGTTTCGGGCATCGGGCCCCGTCTGGGCGCGACCGGAGCCTTGAATGCATGGCGGCCGATTGCTGATGGCCGAGAACAAGATCTTCGCCGGGCCGCGCATCCGCCGCATCCGCAACGGGCTGAACCTCACCCAGACGGCGATGGCCGAGCAGCTCGGCATCTCGCCCTCCTATCTCAATCTCATCGAGCGCAACCAGCGCCCGCTGACGGTGCAGCTTCTTCTGAAGCTCTCCGAAACCTTCGAGGTCGATCTGGCCGACCTGCGGGCCGGCCGTCAGCAGGGGGTGTTCGCGGAGCTGAAGGCGATCTTCTCCGATCCGCTACTCGCCGGCGAACTGCCCGGCGACCAGGAACTCGTCGAGCTCTCGGACGCAGCGCCCAATGCCGCCGCGGGCGTTGCCAAGCTCTACCGCGCCTATCGCGAACAGCAGACCCGCCTCAGCGACCTCTCGCAGCTTCTCGCCCGGGAGGGGCGCATGCTCGGCTCGGCCGGCACGCGCCTGCCGATCGACGAGGTGCACGAGGTCTTCGAGACGCGGCCGAACTTCTTTTCCGCCATCGAAACCGCTGCGGAGGCGCTGCATGCCCGGCTGGCGCCCGGCGACGACCTGTTCGGGGCGATGCGCGCCTGGCTGCGCAAGGAGCACGAAGTCTCGGTGCGCGTCCTGCCGCTGGCGACGATGCCGCTGTGGCGACGGCGCTTCGATCGGCATTCGCGCCGGCTGTTTCTGTCCGAGCGCCTGTCGACGGCCGACCGGACGCGCGAGACCGCGATGGAGGTGTGCCAGCTCGCCATCGGCGAGGTGATCGAGGCGGAAGGCCGGACCTTCACCTTCGAGACCGACGAAGCCCGCCGGCTCGCCCGGTTCGAGCTGCTGCGCTACGCCGCTCACGCATTGATGATGCCCTATGGCGCGTTTCAGAGCGCGGCAGAGCGGGCAGCCTACGACATCGACGTCCTCAAGGGCCGCTTCCAGGTCTCCTTCGAGCAGGCGGCCAATCGTCTCACCATGCTGCAGCGCCAGGGCGCGCCGGGCGTACCGTTCTTCATGCTGGAGGTCGACAATGCCGGCAACCGGTTCCGCCGGGCTGGCGCGCGCGGCTTTCCGCTGCAGCGCTTCGGCGGCGGCTGTCCGAAACTGCCGATTCATGCTGCCTTCGCGCAGGCCGGGCAGATCCTCGTCGAACGGGCGGAAATGCCGGACGGGGCGGAATTCCTGGTGATCGCCCGGACCCTGGAAGGCCTGTCGGGCGGTTTCGAGGAGCGGCCGCGCCGCACCGCCATCCTGATCGGCTGCGACATCGGCTTCAAGGACGAGACCGTCTATGGGCGCCATCTCGGTGACAAGGCGGCGATCCTCAAGATCGGCCCCGCCTGCCGGCTGTGCGAGCGCCAGGCCTGCCTCGCCCGCGCCGAACCACCGCTCACCCGGCCGCTCGGCCTCGACGAGATGGTCACCGGCCTGTCGGCGTTTGACTTCCAGTGAAGCGCAGTCCAAATCGGCGGAAAATCCTTTCGATCGAGGCAACCCCACCCGTCACCGAACCGTCATAAATTCCCGTTCGGGTACCGGTGCCCGTAGGCGCCGGAGTGATTCGGTCCCGGCGATCGGGCTGTGCGGAGCAGAGCGTAGAAGCATGGACAAGCCAGTCAGCCAGCAGAATCTGAAGACAAAGGGCCTCGAGGACACGATGACGCGCGACGGCCTCGTCGCCCGCACGGTCCAGAAGCTCGTCGATGGTGCCGAGGCGCTCAATCTGAAGCACTCCGCGGTCGGCAATCCGCCGGTGTTCGAGACCGATGCCTTCCCCTGGGCGCGGGAGGTCGAGAAGGAGTGGCACCTGATCCGCGCCGAACTCGACAAGATCCTGGTGCGCAAGGGCGATCTGCCGGCGTTCCACGAGATTTCCTCCGAAGTTCGCTCGATCTCGTCGGACAGCAACTGGAAGACCTTCTTCCTCTGCGGCTACGGGATCACCTCGGAGAACGCCATCGCCCAGTGCCCGGAGACCTGGCGCATCCTGCAGAAGATCCCGGGGCTGAAGTCGGCGATGTTCTCGATCTTCGAGCCGGGCAAGCACCTGCCGCCCCATCGCGGGCCCTATAACGGGGTGCTGCGCTTCCATCTCGGCCTGATCGTGCCGGACGAGCCCGACAAGATCGGCATTCGCGTCGACGACCAGACCTGTCACTGGGAAGAGGGCAAGGCGCTGATCTTCGACGACGCCTACGAGCACGAGGCGTGGAACCACTCCGACAAGGTCCGCGTCGTCCTCTTCGTCGACTTCGAGAAGCCGCTGAACTTCCCCGCCAAGATGACCAACAAGGCCATTCTCAACATGGCGGTGTTCACGCCCTTCATCCGCGAAGGCTACAAGGCGCACAAGAAGTGGGAAAAGCTGTTCTACGGCGAGGGCACCAAGCACCGGTGATGGTGATCGCGGCGGCGGCTTTCGCCGCTTCGATGCGCCTTCCGCATCCGCCGGCATGACGTCGATGCGCCGCCTGTCGCCGGTTTGGCGTCTCATGCGGGCCTGTGATCTTCCGGCGGTGATGCGACTTGCCGGCCGCATCCATCCGGGCTTGCCCGAAGACGAGACCGTCTTCGCCGAACGCCTGGACCTCTTCCCGGAAGGCTGCCGCGTTCTCGATACTGGCGAGAGTGTCGCCGGCTATGCGCTCGCCCACCCGATCCGCTATCCCCATCCGCCCTCGCTCGATACGCTGATCGGGGCGATCCCGCCCGAGGCGGACGCCTTCTACATCCACGACGTCGCGATCGGGCCGGAGGCCCGGGGCGGGGGGCATGCCGGCGCCATCGTCGAGGCCTTTCTCGACATCGCCGACGGCTTTCCCCGCGCCTGCCTGATCTCGGTCTATGGGACCGCGCCGTTCTGGCGCCGCTTCGGCTTCGTCGAGGCGGCCGATCAAGTCTCCCCGAAAAAGCTTGCCGCCTATGGCGAAGATGCCCGTTTCATGGTCCGCGTGATGCAGGATTGAGCAGCCGGCGCATTTGTACCATTTCTCGACTCGGCCGGGCTAGGAATCCCGTCGTTTTTGCCGCTATGGTCGCCGCCATGGTTCGCAGGCGCGTGATGGCATCTGGAAATGGGGGGTGGTTCCAATGATCAGGCAACTTCTGGCGGGGCTCGGTCTTGCGACGGCCGTGATGGCGGGCGGAGCTCAGGCCGAGGACAAGGTCGTCAACGTCTACAACTGGTCGGACTATATCGACGAGCAGATCCTCACCGACTTCACCAAGGAAACCGGTATCAAGGTCGTCTACGACGTGTTCGATTCCAACGAACTCGTCGAGACCAAGCTTCTGACCGGCGGCACCGGCTATGACATCGTCGTTCCGACCGGCAGCTTCCTCGCCCGCCAGATCAATGCGGGTGTGTTCCAGAAGCTCGACAAGTCGAAGCTGCCCAATCTGGAGAACATGGACCCGGAGATCATGAATCGCCTGGCGACCTACGATCCGGGCAACGAATATGCGATCAACTACATGTGGGGCACGACGGGGCTCGGCCTCAACGCCAGGGAGGTGACGAAGAGGCTCGGCGAGGATCAGCCGCTCGACACCTGGTCGCTGCTGTTCGATCCGAAACTCGCTGAAAAGCTCTCCGACTGCGGCATCTACGTGCTCGACACGGCCGACGAGGTGGTGCCGGCGGCGCTGATCTATCTCGGTCTTGATCCCAATTCCGACGATCCGGACGATCTTGCCAAGGTCAAGGACCTCCTGATGGCGATCCGGCCCTATGTCCGCAAGTTCCACTCATCGGAGAACATCCAGGCGCTCGCCAATGGCGACATCTGCATGGCCCATGGCTGGTCGGGCGACATGCTGCAGGCGCGCGACCGCGCCAAGGAGGCCGAGCAGGGCGTCGAGGTCAAATACGTCATCCCGCGCGAAGGCGCGGTGATCTGGCTTGACAACATGGCGACCCCGGCCGATGCGCCGCATCCGGAGGCCGCGCACGAATTTATGAACTACCTGATGCGGCCGGAGGTCATCGCCAAAGCGACGAATGTGGTGAATTATGCCAGCGGCAATCTCGCGGCGAAGAAGTTCGTCGACGAGGGCATTCTGAACGATCCCGGCGTCTATCCCCCCGAGGCAACGCAGAAGCGGCTTACTGCGATACTGCCGAAGGATCCGAAGGCGCAGCGGATGCAGACGAGATTGTGGACCAGCATCGTGACGGGGCAGTAGGGAGGCACATGCAAGTCGAGACTTCGGCCGCAGCGTGGCGTTCGCGGCCAATGGTGCATAGCGCGCCATGAAATCGCTCGGCAGCATCCGCCGCAACTTCGCGCCCTGGATCGACCCGGCTGCATCCCCCTTCCTGCGGTTCGAGGGCGTCACCAAGCGGTTCGGCGACTTCGAGGCGGTGGACGATCTCAGCCTGTCGATCTTCGAGAGCGAGTTCTTCGCGCTGCTCGGAGCCTCCGGCTGCGGCAAGTCCACCCTGCTTCGCATGCTCGCCGGCTTCGACATGCCGACCTCGGGGCGGATCATCCTCGACGGCGAAGACATGTCCGGCATTCCGCCCTATCGGCGGCCGGTTAACATGATGTTCCAGTCCTATGCGCTCTTTCCGCATATGAGCGTCGCGAAGAACATCGCCTTCGGCCTCAAGCAGGAGAAAATGGGCAAGGGCGAGATCGCCGACCGCGTCGAGCAGGTGCTGAAGCTGGTCAAGCTGGAGGACTATGCCAAGCGCAAGCCCGACCAGCTTTCCGGCGGTCAGCGCCAGCGCGTCGCGCTCGCTCGCTCTCTCGCCAAGCGGCCGAAGGTTCTGCTTCTCGATGAGCCGCTCGGCGCCCTCGACAAGAAGCTGCGCGAGGAGACCCAGTTCGAACTCGCCGATCTGCAGTACGAACTGCACACGACCTTCATCATGGTCACCCACGACCAGGAGGAGGCGATGACGCTGGCCGATCGCATCGCCGTCATGGACAAAGGGCGGATCCTGCAGGTGGCCCCACCGGCGGAGATCTACGAGGCGCCGAATTCCCGCTTCGTCGCCGATTTCGTCGGCAATGTGAACGTCTTCGACGGGACGGTGCGCGCAGCGACGGGCGACCGCGTGACGATCGAGACGACGGGCGGCTTCGACATCGTCGCCGAGCGCGACGTTCCGGTCGAGGCCGGCCAGAATGTGTCCTACGTGCTGCGGCCGGAAAAGCTGAAGATCGCCGCCGAGCCGATCTCCGGGCCGAACGTCATGGAAGGGGAAGTCTGGGACATCGCCTATTTCGGGCCGGTCACCTCCTTCCACATCCGCCTCGATACCGGCGCCATCGTCAAGGTGGCGATGGTCAACGCCACCCGGCAGTCGCCCCTGCAACTGACCTGGCACGACCGAGCCTTCGTCACCTTCGACGAGGATGCCGGCCTGGTGTTGACGCAGTAGGGCGGTGATGGGCGAGGGCGCGCAAACACGAACGGTCGATCGAAGCCAGGGGGGCGACGCCGGGGGGCGACGAGCGTGGGGGCTCGGATCGCGAGGTCTCTTCCGCCGCGTCGTCATCGGCGTGCCGTTCCTCTGGCTCGCCGGCCTGTTCCTCGTGCCGTTCCTGATCGTCGTCAAGATCTCGCTGTCGCAGACCGCCGTCGCGATGCCGCCCTATCTGCCGACCTTCGGCGATCCCTCGACGTGGTGGAGCGCGCTGACGCAGTTCTCCCTCGACAACTACGTCTGGATTTCGAGCGACGATCTCTACTTCAACGCCTACACGCTCAGCCTCGCCATCGCCGCGGCGTCGACGGTCCTGACGCTCCTCATCGCCTATCCGCTCGCCTACGGCATGGCCAAGGCGCCGCCGGCCTGGCGAACGACGCTGGTGATGCTGGTCATCCTGCCGTTCTGGACGAGCTTCCTTATCCGCGTCTATGCGTGGATCGCCATCCTGAAGCCAGAGGGACTGCTTAACCAACTGCTCATATCGATCGGCCTGATCAGCGAACCGCTGGTGATCCTCAACACACCGACGGCGATCTTCATCGGCATCGTCTATTCGTACCTGCCATTCATGACACTGCCGATCTATGCCAGCCTCGAGCGCATGGATCACAGCCTGACCGAGGCGGCGGCCGATCTCGGCTCGCCGCCGCTGAAGTCGTTCTGGACGATCACCTTTCCGCTGTCCCTGCCGGGCGTGATCGCCGGCTGCTTCCTGGTGTTCATTCCGGCTGCCGGCGAATTCGTCATCCCCGACCTCCTCGGCGGCTCGCGCACCCTGATGATCGGCAAGACGGTCTGGCTGGAATTCTTCACCAACCGCGACTGGCCGGTCGCCTCGGCCGTTGCCGTGGTGCTGGTCGCCATCCTCGTCGTGCCGATCGTGATCTTTCAGCGCCAGCAGGCGAGGATCGGCTGATGGGCTGGCGGCTGTCGAAGTTCAACGTCGTCTCGATGGTATTCGGCTTCTCGTTTCTCTATCTGCCGATCGTCCTGCTCGTCGTCTATTCCTTCAACGCCTCCCGCCTCGTGACGGTCTGGTCCGGCTTTTCGACGGTCTGGTATCGGGAGCTGTGGAACAATCGCGGCCTTCTCGACGCCGCCTGGGTCACTCTCCGGGTGGGGGTGCTGTCGGCCAGCGTCGCCACCATTCTCGGCACCATGGCGGCGATCGCCTTGGCGCGTTACAAGCGCTTCACCGGCCGGACGCTGATGACCGGCATGGTCTATGCGCCGCTGGTCATGCCGGAGGTGATCACCGGCCTGTCGCTCTTGTTGTTCTTCGTCGCCATCGACTTCGACCGCGGCTTCTGGACGGTGACGCTCGCCCATATCAGCTTCACCATGTGCTTCGTCACGGTGGTCGTGCAGTCGCGGCTCGTCAGCTTCGACCGCTCCCTGGAAGATGCCGCGATGGATCTCGGGGCGACGCCGACGGTGACCTTCTTCCAGATCACCCTGCCGTTGATCTGGCCGGCGGTCGCTGCCGGTTGGATGCTCGCCTTCACTCTGTCGCTCGACGATCTCGTCATCGCCTCTTTCACCACCGGGCCGGGGGCGACGACCCTGCCGATGAAGATCTATAGCCAGGTGCGGCTTGGCGTGACGCCGGAGATCAACGCCGTCTGCACGATTCTCATCGCCATCGTCTCCGTCGGCGTCATCATCACCACGCTGATCAACAAGCGCCGCCTGGTGCGCCAGGCGCGGAACGAGCGGCTGGCGGCCGACGGCTGAGTTTCCGCGCGTGGACCGACGTTTCAGTTTCCTGCGCAGTTGCAGCTTTGCGCATGGGCCTCGCTGATCGCATCGAGCGTTCGACCGATCGCGGCGGTGACGGAATCGTCGCTCTCCGCGGGCCGGTGGTGGAGATAGTCGAGGATCTCGATGGCCGAAAAGCTGTCGATCAGTCGCCGCCGGACGGCAACGTCTGCGATCGGCGAGTTCGAACCGTAGACGAGGGGCCTGAGCGCAGCGAGCCGGGCGAGCACGGGGCGCTTGGTTGCCTCACCCGAAGTTCCGGCATCAGCCGTCCTCGCGCCTGCATCGGATCCAACGGCCGCCGGCGCCGGCACTTGAACGGTTTCATCAAGGGCGCCGCTGTGCCTTGCAGCCTCTATCAAGCCATCGAGAGCAGCGAGACGAGCGGCGTCGGTCGACAGATCGACCGGCTGCGGCGCTTTCAGCGGCGGGAGGTCAGGATCGCCCTCGACTTCGGCAGTGGCCGTTGCAGTGCGCACGGTTCCTCCCGTCGAGGCCGGAAAGGTCTCGGTGCTACGGGCCGGCGTCTCGCCGGCCGGCGCGGCATTCGCCGGCGGAGCGCCATGCGGGGCGTCGCGCATCCCGACGGCCGGTCTGAGGTCGCTCCCGGCGAGCGGAGCTTCCGCATCGGTGGATGCCGCCTTGCCATTTGCGGGTGAGGGATCGGCGGGGGCTACGCCCGTGGCGGGAGCCGGCGTCGGCAGGGGCACCGGGCGTAGCGCGGCGCGCGTTGCGAGGATGCTGTCGGAGGCAATCTGCGCCTGCCCGGCTTCAAGGCTCTCCAGCGTCTTCTGGTCGCCGCCGAACCTCGCGAGATAGCCGCGAAGGGTCTTCAGATAGTCCGGAACGCCGCCGCACAGATATTCCGTCTCATCCTGGCCGAGATAGCGGCCGAGCTCGTTGGAAACCTCCTTCATCACCCAGCGGGAATCGGGGCTGGCCATCCATGCCGGCCGGTTGCCGGAGCGGGCGAGCTGATTGGCCGACATCAGCGCTTGGCGGCCAGCGGTGCTCTTCGGCGGAACGATGGGCGTGAAGATGAGACGTCCCGGCAGGTCCGGATCGGGCTCTGCGGCGGTCTCGCGGGCCGTCTTGACGGCCTGATACTGACCGTCCCTGATCGCCGCCAATGCCGCGTGGTATCTGCCGGCGCCGCAACTGACCGTGCCGGTCGTTCGATCCGACTTCGGGGCGGTCGTTTGGCCCAGCTTGATCACCGACTGCGCGGCGAGTGGTCCGGTCGCGGCGATCAGCACGAGGACCGCGAGCGACGCCGATGCTGCAGCGCGAATCGCGGCAAGGCGCCCGCCGATATTGCGGCAGGGGAGGGTGGCGGCAGGGGGCATGGGGCTTTCGGCGCGGCGCGGCATGGGCCAATTTCGCTTCGTGGTCATGATGATTGGAGAGGATTTCTCGGCGATCGGAAGGATTGTGCGCTCAGGAGCTTGAGCGAGCCAAGCCGGAGACGGCGGTCATGGCCGAAGCGCCCATGTCGCCGCGACGCGTGAGGGCGCCGATCATCGCGTCGGCGCGGGTTCGGTCGTCACGGAGGGGGTCGGCCATTTGCCCGTCATCATGAAGCTGACCGCTTTCGCCTCAGCCGATGGCGCGCCGGCCCGCGCACGCGCGGAGGCCGGGTCGGGGGCGAATTCACCGGCAACCTCGATCTCGTTCGACTTAGCGAAATATCGCCCTGCCGCCGTCAACGTCCCCGAACGGTTGTGGAGCTCGATCCGTTCGAGGTCGATCGTCATGCCATTGAGCCTCAGCGCCGCATCGAGTGCGATGAAGGGGATCGAGCCGTCCCGCGCTCCGGCTGTTAGCGGCCGCGCCCCGGGCTCGGCAAAAACGCCGGGATCGAAGCCGGAGATCGTGCCGTCGCGCGCATCGAGTTGCGCCGTCGCGGCGAGGCCTGACAGGACAGCGCGCCAATTGTCGGCGGGCGCCTCGAGCTTGGCACGTATCGCCGATCTGCCGCTGAGACCGATCGAATCGACGGAAAGTCTCGACATCAGGCTGGCCGTGTCGATGCCGCTGGCGCTGATCCAGCCATGGACCCGTTGAGGTCGGCCGGCGAGCCCGTCGATGGCGATCGCTGCCTGGCCCCGGCCGCCGAACAGTGTCGCGTCGCCGACGTCGAGCTTGGCCGTGCCGTCGCCGACGCTGACCACTGCTGCGACGTCCTCGAAGGGGATCGTTCCGAGCGCCAGTTCCGTCGCCGACAAGCGGATCTCCATTTGCAGCGCGTCGGCGAAGTCGACCTCCAGCGGCCGCTCGAAATCCAACGGGCTGCGCGGATAGGGGGCGATCGAGCGAACGATCGGCGTGAGGTTCAGCTCCTGAAAGGCGAGAGTGCCGCCGATCACCGGCATGTCGCCCTCCAGCCGGGCCTCCATGGCGCCGCGGCCTTGGGATCCGGCTATGCTCAGAGCGGCCTCCCGCAGTTCGGCGCTTTGGCCCTGGAAAACCAGGTCGCCTGCCAGATTGATCGCCCCGAGCTCGGGAATCCGCGTCGAGGGGGCGAACAGCCATTCGATGCCGCGGGTGAATGACGGTGTCGAGAGCGACAGACGACCCTCCGCGCGGCGAAAATCGGCGATCGCGGCCGTGCCGGAATAGGATGCGGTGAGAGCGGGCGAATCAAGGCTGAAATCGACGTTGCCCTGGCCGCCTTCGATCAGCGGTCGGTCGCTCGAAACTTCGAGATCGACCGTCGTCGGTTGGCCGTTCCAGACGAAGCTGCCGGCAACGCGCAGCGTGTCCCCGGAGCCCGACTGATCGATCCGGACATTGGCGTTGCTGACCCCCCGCGAGCCGGCAAAGCCGAGCCCGGCGGGGCGAAACAGACCTTCGCGGATCTCGACCTCGCCGATGCCGCCGAGGCGGCCGAGCAGCGAGTGGAGCCCGGCCAGAAGCCCGCTGCCGGTTCCCGCCGCGATGCCTTTGACGGCCGGCGGGGCGGAGTGCGTGTGCCATTCCGGCCGGACCAGCACGAGGCCCGAGATCTTGCCCTTGCCGGCGATGACGTCGAACAGGCTGAAATCGGCCACGAGCGTGTCGATGGTGAAGTCGTCGTCGCCGAGCCGCACGTGGTCGAGGCTGAGGCGGGCGCGCGGCAGGATCGAAAAATCGATGCGCCCGTCGATCGAGACGTTGCGGCCCGTCAAGGTTTCCAGTCGCTCGACGACCAGCGCCCGGGCGGCCTCCGATCCCAGCGCGAGGCCCGGCAGCACGGCGGCGAAGACGAGGACGAGCGTCATCGCCGCGGCAATCGCGGCCGTCTGCCAGCGCCAACGCCGCAGGGAGGGCCCTGAGCCCTCCGTCGCCCGTCGTCTCGATGCTGGCCATTTGGGTCGCACGCCGTCCGTTCTCCCTTCGAACTCTTGGTCCGCACCTGTAGCTGCGCGCCGGCATCAACGAAAGCTGGCCGCAGCGTCTTCGATGCGGATTTCCCCCTATGGACGGCTGGGGATCGACGGCTCGTTGCCTTTGTTACATGGGTATGGCACCAGCAAGGCGGTTGGAGGCAGGTTCAAAGATGAACGAGAAACCCTTGTGGATTCCCTCTGCGGCGCGGGTCGCGGGGCACCCGATGACGCACTTCATACAGGCGGCCCACGAGGCGACGGGCCGAACTTTCGACGATTACGAGGGGCTGCATGCCTGGTCGATCGAGGATCGCGGGGCCTTTTGGTCGCTTCTCTGGGACTTCAGCGGGATCGTCGGCGACAAAGGCGAGCGCACTCTCATCGAGGGAACCTCGATGCGCAAGGATCGATTCTTTCCCGACGCGCGTCTGAACTTTGCCGAAAATCTCCTCGCCGGAAACGGTACGGACGATGCCCTCGTGTTCCGTGGAGAGGACAGGGTTTCCTACCGATGGAATTGGGACGAGCTTCGCACCATCGTCTCACGGCTGCAGCAGGCGTTTCGCGCCGAGGGGATCGGTCGCGGCGACCGAATCGCGGCGATGATGCCGAACCTGCCCGAAACCGTCGCCGTCATGCTGGCCGCGTCGTCGCTGGGGGCGGTCTTCTCGTCCTGTTCGCCGGATTTCGGCGAGCGCGGGGTTCTCGACCGCTTCGGCCAGATCGAGCCGAAGCTGCTGGTTGCCTGCGACGGCTATTTCTACGCATCCAAAGAGATCGACATCGCTGACAAGCTCGGCGCCATCAGCGAAAAGCTGGCGCCGAGGAAGACGATCGTCGTGCCCTATGTCGGCGACGGTGCGAAGGCTGCCGCCGCCAGCCACAATGGCGTGTCGCTGGCCGAGTTTATGGCGCCCTATGAGCCGGCGCCGCTCACCTTCGAGCGGCTGCCCTTCGATCACCCGCTCTACATCATGTTTTCCTCCGGCACGACCGGCGTTCCCAAATGCATCGTGCACGGAGCCGGCGGTACGCTGATCCAGCACCGCAAGGAGCATCTCCTCCACAGCGGCAACCGCGAGGGCTCACGGGTGTTCTATTTCACCACCTGCGGCTGGATGATGTGGAACTGGCTGGTCTCGGCGCTCGCCGGTGGAAGCACGCTCCTGCTCTACGACGGCTCGCCCTTCCACCCGCACAAGTCGATCGTCTTCGACTACGTCGCCGAAGAGCGGGCGACCTTCTTCGGCACCAGCGCCAAATACATCGACTCGGCCCGCAAGTTCGGGCTGAAGCCCCTGGAGAGCCATGATCTTGCGAGCGTCGAGGTCATTGCCTCGACCGGCTCGCCGCTGTCGCCGGAAAGCTTCGACTACGTCTATGAGGCGGTGAAGACGGACGTCCATCTTGCCTCGATTTCCGGCGGTACCGACATCGTTTCGTGCTTCGTCCTTGGTGTCCCGACGCGACCCGTCTATGAGGGCGAGATCCAGGGGCCGGGCCTCGGCATGGCGGTGGACGTGTTCGATCCTGAGGGCAAACCGCTGCGGAGCGGCAAGGGCGACCTCGTCTGCGTGAAGGCGTTCCCTTGCATGCCGATCGAATTCTGGAACGATCCGGGTGGCGAGCGCTACACGGCCGCCTATTTCGAGAGCTTCCCCGGCGTCTGGGCCCATGGCGACTTCGCAGAATGGACGGGTCATGGCGGCATCGTCATCCACGGCCGCTCCGACGCGACGCTGAACCCGCAGGGCGTACGGATCGGAACCGCGGAGATCTACAACATCGTCGAGCAGTTCGCGGAAGTCGCCGAAGCCATCTGCATCGGCCAGAGCTGGGAGGGGGACGTGCGCGTCGTCCTTTTCGTCAAGCTCGCCGCCGGAGCCGACCTCACCGACGAACTCGTCAAGCGCCTCAAGGAGGCCATCCGCACCGGCGCCTCGCCCCGCCACGTTCCGGCGAAAGTGCTGGCCGTGAAGGACATCCCACGCACCAAGTCCGGCAAGATCACCGAACTCGCCGTGCGCGAGGTGGTGGAGGGACGGCCGGTGAAGAATAAAGAAGCGCTGGCCAATCCAGAAGCGCTGGGGGAATTCGAGGGGCGGGCGGAGCTGTCCGTCTGAAGACGTGCCGACCCAAAAAAATGCCCGTGCGGATCGTGCGCACGGGCAATGAATAGTCCTTCGGGGAGGCGGGTTCACTGGGCCGAATTTTGCCCGCCCTGCATTCCGCGGGCTTCCTCGACTGCCGCGAGGCAAGCTGCCTCGTCACCCGAGTCGAGAGCGCTCTGGGCGCGCTGGATCGCCTGGTCGTAGCCGCCGCCCGAGGCCGAAGCCATCTGCTGCGAGCCGCCCGCGTCGTTGCCGGTGCCCTGACCACTGCTGGCAGCAGCCGTCTGCTGGCCGGACTGCTGGGCGTCGGCGTCCTGGCCTGACATGGCGACGTTCGGCTCGCCGCCACCCTGGCCGCTCGCCATCGGCATCGTCTGGCCATCCTTGGAAACGCTGCCTGCACTCTCGGTGCCGGAGGTGCCCGCAGTCATACCCTGCGCAGACGCCGAGGACTGATCGTTCGACATGGTGCCGGTCTGCTGGCCTGTGCCGCTTGCCGAGGCGCTCTTTTCGGCGTCCCCAGCGTTTTCGAGGGGAGCGAGGCTGCCGTCCTTGGAAATCTGTCCGGCCTGCTCGCCGCCACTCGCGGCCGCGGCGCCGGTGGTCTGGCCGGTTTCGAAATTCGTCGTCGTGCCTGGCGTGGTCGCGGAGGCGTCCGCAGAGCCGGACATGCCGCTCTGTCCGGACGAAGCGACCGAGGCGGTGGTCGTGCCGTCCGCCTTCAGGCTCGCGAGTTCTTCACGACAATCCGCAAAGGCTGCCGTGGCCGGAAGGCTGCAGAGAGCCGCCCCGGCAAGAAGAATGGAAAGACGTTTCATATCCCTGATCTCTCTTGTTGCCGGTGCCCGAGAACAAACGCCGCAAGGCGTCGCCGGTTCCCCGGCAACGCCTTGACAACAAGAGCAAACTTTTTATCCGGCTACTCTGGGAGAGCGAAGGTGACCACCTGGTCGGACACCTTCGGCAGCAGGATCGTGTTGCCGCCGACGACGAAGGTGACGTATTGCCGGCCCTTGTAGGTGTAGACTGCCGGTAGCGACACCGCCGGCGCGTCGACCAGCCCCTTCCACAGCACCTCGCCGGTCTTCAGATCGAGCGCCCTGACGCGGGAGTCCATCGAAGCACCGATGAAGATCAGCCCCGACTTGGTGATCACCGGCCCGCCGATCGTCACCGAGCCCCAGGATTCGGGCATGTAGAAGCCGTATTTCTGCACCTGACCGAAGGGCTCGTTCCACAGCCGCTCGCCGGTCTTCAGGTCATAGGCCGCGATCGTGCCATAGGGCCCGTTCCAGCACGGCATGCCCGCCCAGTTGAGGAAGGTCTCGAGCTTGAAGCCATAGGCGACGTCGCCCTGCGCATAATAGCCCGAGGTCTCGCCGTCCTGGCTCTTCTGCTCGAACTCGTCGCGCGGGATCAGCGTGTAGATCTGCACCACGGAGTTCGAGTTGACGACGTAGATGCCGGTCGTCGGATCGACCGCTCCGCCACCCCATTGCGAACCGCCGGTCGTCGGCGGATAGGCGATGGTGCCTTCGAGGCTGGGCGGGGTGAACCGGCCCTCCCAGCGATAGCCTTCCGCCCGGCGCGAGCATTCGCCGAAGCTGACGGCATCCGCCAGCGGCGAAACCCCCGGCCAGTCGTCGCCGATCACCGGCGCCGGCTTGTCGACGAAGGGCTGCGTCGGCGACGCCTCCTCGCCCGGAACGTCCGAGGCCGGGACCGGCCGCTCCTCGATCGGGTAAATCGGTTCGCCGGTCTCGCGATTGAGGACGTAGATGAAGCCCTGTTTCGACGTCTGGACGAGGGCCGGGACCGTCTGTCCGTCCTTCTGGATGTCGACGAGCGTCGGCGGGGCGACGGTGTCGTAGTCCCAGATGTCGTGGTGGATCAGCTGGCGGCTCCACACCACCTCGCCCGTATCGGTGTCGAGAGCGGTGACCGACGTTGCCAGCGGCAGTTCCTCCTTGCGGTCGCCGCCGTAATAGTTCGGGCTCGGCGAGGAGATCGGAATGTAGAGAAGGCCGCGCTCGGGATCGAGGGACATCGACGCCCAGACATTGGCCGTGCCCGTGCGCGAGATCACCTCGTTCGGCAAGGCGTGGAACATCCACTTCAACTCGCCGCTCTTGGCGTCGAGGGCAAAGACGGTGCCGGGAGGGGCAGCGCTATCCGTCCAATCCTTGCCGGCCCAGCCGAGGAAGATCGTGTCGTGATAGATGGTGGGCGCCTGCAGGAGCGACAGCGGCCACTTGTCGTTGACCGTATTCCACTGGTTGACGTCGACCATGCCGTTCTGGCCGAAGGTCTCGCAAGGCTTGCCGGTGTCCGCGTCGACGCCGTAGAGCTTGGCGTCCATCGTTCCGATATAGACGATCTTCTGGCAGGCCTCGCCTTCCTGCGGGTTCTCCGCCTGCCAATAGGCGACGCCGCGGTTCTTCATCGCCGGCTGGGTGAGGGCCTCAAGCCGGGCATCCGGGTTGAAACTCCACTTCTCCTTACCGGTATCCGGTTCGAGCGCGATGATCCGGTAGAACGGCGTGCCGATGTAAAGCGTGTCGTTGACGAAGAGAGGCGTTGCCGACCAGACGGTTGTGGGAATGTCGCCGGAGCCGTCCGAGACGTCTCCGGTGTGATACTCCCAGACCTTTTCGAGATTTTCGACGTTGTCGGGCGTGATCTGGTCGACCGGCGAATATTTCTGCGCCATCAGATCGCCGTTGAACGTCGCCCAGCTATTGGGATCCTGCATCCATGCGTCGGGCTTCTGGGGTTGTCTCGCCTCGGCGGTGTTGGCCTCGTCGCCCTGGGTGGCAGCCGCGTCGGAGCCCACAGGCCGTTCGACGCTGCCGCCGCCCTGGGTCGGCTGGCTCGTGAGGCCCGGCGACTGCTGGTCCGATCCCGCTTCTTGGGAGGCCTCATCGTCCTGCCCGGCCTCGCTTCCCTGGCCGGCGGCATCCTGTTCTTCCCCTGTCTGAGAAGCTCCGGATTGGCTGCCAGAATCCTGGCTGCCAGGGGCCGCTTCGCTTCCCGTCGTGGAGGCGCCCTCCTCGGATACGTCGCCGGGCTCGTCGGTTACGCCATATTGTGGTGCCTGAGGGCTCTGCCCGCCGTTGCTGTCCTGTTGTGCCAGGGCCGGTGTGGCGAGGGTGAAGATCAGGGTAAGAGCCGCGGAAGTTGCGGCCGTTCTAGCGATTTTCATGGGTGTCGTGTCCCGTCAGCGAGAAATGCGTCGTCAATCGAGGGGCGATGGGTCGGCGGCGACATGGATCAGCCAGCCCACCAGCGCCACGCCCATGGCGACGAGAAGAATCCAGGCGGTGAGGAAATAGGCGGCGACCCCTGTGCCGACGATCCCGAGCAGCACCAGCACCGCCATCAGCCCGCGCAGCCCCTTCGACAGAACCAGATGGAGCGCGAGGAGGGCGCCTCCCAAGGCGACGAGCAGGCTGGAGCCGAGAACCAGCCAGGCGCCGAAGCTCCAGGCGATGCCGTTGCCGCTATTGACCAGATTGACGAAGGCGACGACTGCCGCGACGCCGGCCGCGGCGACCACCAGCCATGCGCCTCCCGCCGTGCGTGGTTCTGAGATTTCCGACATCGAATCCTATCCCCTTGAACGAATGCGGCCCTGCCGGTCGCTCACAGGACAGCGGGCGTCACACCTGCCCGACCTAGGGTGGCGGGACGTCTTTGGGAGGGGAGGGATGCGCGGCCAATCAACGAATAGCGCGACCGGCTCGCCGGGGACGCAAACCCGGCTCGCTTTTTTCACTCAGCCGCGGGCCGTCTCTGCGAGGATCGACCGATTGAGGATCGCCACCGGCAGGATCCCGACGAGGACGATCAGCAGCGCCGCCACGGCGCCGTCCTCGAAGGCAGACCGCGACGTCTGGGCATAGACGAAGGTCGCCAGCGTCTCGAAATCGAAGGGGCGCAGGAGGATCGTCGCGGAAAGCTCCTTGGAGGCCTCGACGAAGACGAGGAGGAATGCGGTCAACAGCGCCGGACGCATGAGGGGCAGGATCACCTCGAAGAGCGTCGCACCCGGTGACCGGCCGAGGGTGCGGGCGGCCATGTCGAGATGCGGCGAGAGCTTGGTGAAGCCGCTCTCCAGCGAGCCGTGGCCCATCGCCATGAAGCGCACGAAGCCGGCATAGACGATGGCAATGCCCGAGCCGGTCAGCAGCAGCCCGGTCGATACGTCGAAGCCCGCCCGCATCCGCGCGTCCACCCAATTGTCGAGACCGGCGAGCGGGATGAGGATGCCGATGGCGAGCACGGTGCCGGGAACCGCGTAGCCGAGGACGGCGAGACGGGTCATGAGAAGCAAGCGCTTCGACCCGGTCAGCCGCACGCCATAGGCCAGCATGAAGCCGACGAGGACGGTGACGAGGCCGGTCGTGCCGGCCAGCGTGACGGTGTGGAAGAGCGCCCGCCAGAGTTGCGGGTCGCCCAGTTGATCGAGCCGCCTGAGCGCAAAGTCGCCGAGAACCAGCAAGGGAATGGCGAAGCCGAGGAGAATCGGCAAGGCGCAGGCGGCCGAGGCGAGGAAGGCCCTGCCGCCCGAGAGCTTTTCCGAGCCGGGCTGCGGCCGGTCGGCCCGGCCGAGGGTGAAGCGCTGCTTGCGGCGAGCGAACCGCTCGACCATCACCAGAAGCACGATCACCGCCAGCATCAGAAGCGCGATTTGGGTCGCGCCGTAGAGGTCGCCGCGGTTGAGCCAGGTCGAATAGACGGCGAAGGTCAGCGTCCTCACCCCGAGAAATTCGACCGCGCCGATGTCGTTGACCGATTCCATCAAGGCCAGCGACACGCCGATGGCGATGGCGGGCCGGGCGAGGGGAAAGAGCACCTTCAGGAAGACCGTGGCCTGCGAGGCGCCGAGGGTGCGCGCCACGTCGGCCGCCTTGCGGCCCTGCATCAGGAACACCATCCTCACCGTCAGATAGACGTAGGGATAAAGCACCGAGGAGAGGATGAGGATCGCGCCCCAGAGCGAGCGCACGTCCGGAAACCAGTAGTCACGACTGGACTGAAAGCCGAAAACGGCGCGGATCGCCGATTGCACCGGCCCGGCGAAATGCAGGAATTCGACGAAGCAATAGGCGGCGATGTAGGTCGGAACCGCCAGAGGCAGGACCAGCGCCCAGGAAAACAGGCGCCGGCCGGGAAAGTCGAAACTCGCCACGAGCCAGGCGGTGACGACGCCGAAGGTGCCGGTGAGAACCGCGACGCCGAGCATGAGTTGGAGCGTGACCCGGCTCGCCTCCGGCAGGATCGTCGTTGCCAGATGCGACCAGTTCGACGAGGAGCCCGACGCGGCGAGCCAGACGAGCGCCGCGAAAGGCATGGCGACGAGAGCAGCCAGGACGAAGGCGACGGCGAGATAGCCGTCGTCGCCCCTGCCGCGGCGCTCGATGCGCCACGGCAGGAAGCGCCGGATATTGTCGGAGGGGATGACGGACATCGGCGAGCCGCAGGGTTTCTCAGCTCTGCGGGCCGCCGTCGTAGTTCACCTCGTCGACGATCTCGGAAGCCTTGGTCCGGTGTTCGGCGATCTCGTCGAGCGGCAGCGAATCGGGCTTGAGTTCGCCGAAGGACTTCACAAGATCGGAGGTCTCGATGCCGGGCTCGACCGGATACTCGTAGTTCAGCTCGGCGTAGATCTTCTGGGCTTCATCGCTCGACAGGAATTCCATCAGTTTGACCGCATTGTCCGCGTTCGGCGCGTTCTTGGCCAGAGATACGCCCGAGATGTTCACGTGGGTGAGGCCGTTGTCGAAGGTCGGCATGATCACCTTGATGGCGTTCGCCCACTCCTTCTGCTCCGGCTCCTTATCGTTCGTGGCCATCTTGCCGACATAGTAGGTGTTGCCGATCGCGATGTCGCATTCGCCGGCGAAAATCGCCTTGGCCTGGTCGCGGTCGCCGCCCTCGGGCCGCCGGGCGAGATTGTCGCGCAGGCCGGTCACCCATTGGCGCGCGGCGTCCTCGCCGTGGTGGGCGATGTAGGCGGCGATCAGTGCGATGTTGTACTGGTGCTGGCCGGAACGCGTGCACAGCCGGCCCTTCCACTTCGGATCGGCCAGTTCCTCATAGGTGATGGAGTCGGCATCGAAGCGGTCCTTCGAGGCGTAGACGACCCGGCCGCGGGCCGTCAGCGCGAACCATTCCTTTTCGCCGTCGCGGAATTGCTCTGGAATGTTCTCGGCAAGCACGGCGCTTTCGACCGGCTGGACGACGCCGGCCTGCTTGGCTGCGTCGAGACGGCCGATGTCGACGGTCATGATGAGATCGGCCGGCGAATTGGCGCCCTCGGCCTTGACCCGCTCCTCCAGCCCCTTGTCGATGAAGATCGTTGCGGTGGAAAGACCGGTTTCCTCGGTGAAGGCATCGAGGACCGGCTGGATCAACTCCGGCTGACGCGAGGTGTAGATGTTGACGTCCGCAGCCTGTGCGACCGGCGCCGCAAGGGTTGCCGAGACGAGGAGTGAGAGGCCAATGGGCAGGGCGGTGCGGGCGGAACGGGAACGTTTCATCTGACTCTGTCCTGTCGGGTCCGAACTGGAGGTGGGGCGGCTGTGCAACCCATTCGCCGGTGCGCTCCCTTTGCCTCGGCACCCAGCGGGTCGGCTCAGAACCGCACCGACTCTGCGATGCCGGGAGGGCATAACAGCAACGCTTTCGGCAGTAAAATCAAAGCCTTGGAAGAGTTCTAAAGTAAAAGCTTGCAGTACGGTCAGGCGCCACGGCCGCCTCAACCGTTTCAAGCCGTTACGGCGACTTTTGTCGCTATTCTAAATTGGATGATCTTGATCACGTTTTCGTTCCGCATTGGAAGCGGGTGTTCAGGCAGGGAGGCGCTCCAGGCCGGGAAAAAATCCATTGATGCCGCATGTCCTGCGCCTTCTGAGCGAAAGCGCCCATAAAGCGTTTCACGGGTAATCGTGAAATCTTCATAATATCAAAGGCAAACGAGAAAGTTCGCAAAAACATCGATGTCAAGACTCGATTTGTACGCTGCATTGCGTCATCTTATAAGCGTGGAAACTATCGCAATCAGACGAGAGGTCGAACTTTGTCGAATTCGGAAAACACCATCCATGCATCGCACGTGCTTGCGGGTGACACTGAAAAGCTCGAAAAATACTATGCGGACTGGGCCGAACGCTACGACAATGACGTCAAGAACGAAGAATACGGTGGGCCGAAGGCAATCGCCAGCATCGCGCTGATGGTGGCCGACACTTATCTTTGCCGCGAGTCGAAGACGGTTCGCGTGTTGGATGCCGGCTGCGGAACCGGGCTTGGCGGGATCGAGCTGAAGGCGAAGGGCTTCGAGGCCATCGACGGCTTCGATCTTTCCCAGGAGATGTGCGACATCGCGCGAGAGACCGGCGTCTACGACAAGCTGGCCGCCAATGTCGATCTCAATGTCGACAAGGCTCCGGTCTTCGACGAGAAATACGATCTGATCGTCTGTTGCGGCGTGTTCACGCTCGGTCATGTCGAGCCGGACGGTCTGAGACGACTGGCGTCCTATCTGTCGGATGACGGCTATCTCGTCACCTCGACCCGAAACAGCTATCTCGAAGGCACGGACTTCGCGGCCGCCAGCCAGAAAGTCGAGGCGGACGGCGACCTCCACCTCGTCACGTCGATGCCGGACGCCCGCTACATTGCCGAAGAGGGCGCCCACTACTGGGTTTACGGCAAAGGCCGCAGGCAGAACTGAATTTGGAAGACCGAGCCCGGACCGATCCGGGCTTGGTCCTTGCACCAACCCGACGGGCCGCCTCGCGCGGCCCGTCTTGCGTTTGTGGGTCCGGTTCTCGACCGGCCGCTTGGCACGGCGCGAAGCCAGACCGTGCTGCATCCCTGGTGCTCGCGGCGGTCCCGCGTCAGTCGAGCAGGACGCGCGACGGCGGAAAGCGCACTTCGACGAGAGTGCCTTCGCCGGGTGCCGATACGATGGAAAGCTCGGCCCGGTTGGCTTCGGCGAGCGCCTTGGTGAGCGGCAGGCCTAGGCGGCCGGTCTCGGCGCCGGCGGAGGCATAGCCGGTGCCAGGGCCGTGCAACGCACTGTCGATCTCGTCCTGCCGCATCCCGACGCCGCTGTCGCGAAATCGCAGCGAGACGCCCGTCTCGTCTTCGTATCGCAGCGAGACGATCAGTTGTCCGCCTGTCGGCGTCGAGCGGATCGAATTGGCCACGAGATTGGTTGCGATCTGGCGGATGGTGTCGCGATCGCCGACGACGGGCGGCACGGAAGATGGCAGGTGCGTGCGCATGATGACGCGCTGGCGGTTGGCCTGCGGCGCCATGACGGAGGTCACCTCGGTGACGATTTCTGCCAGCGACACCGCCTCGAAGGTCAGCTCCTGCCTGCCGCTTTCGACCTTGGCGAGATCGTGCAGGATGGTGACGAGATCGATCACCTGGTGGCCCGAGCGTTTGATGTCGTCGAGATATTCGAGATAGCGCTCATTGCCGACCGGCCCGAGGGTTTCAGTCCCGATCAGGTCGGCAAAGCCGATCATCGCGTCGATGGGGTCTTTGATCTCCTGTGCGACTTCCCCCAGGAAGGTGCTTTTTTGTAGATTCGAAGCCTCGGCATTGGCGCGCTCGCGGAGCGCCGTCTCCTCGGCCCGCTTCCACGGCGTGATGTCGTTGATGACCGCGCAAAACCCGCTCGTCCCGGGCACTTGCCCGAGCGAGACCGAAAGCGGCAGGAACTCGCCGCCGGCGACCCGGCCGATCACGTCGCGGCGCGCGATCCACTTGGCCCCACGCTCCGCCTGTCTTTCCGCTCCAGCGGGCTCGCCGTCCTGCTGCCCGCCGATCAGGCCCTTGATCGCCTTCTGGCTCTCATGGGCAAAGAGCGTGACGAAGGGCCGGCCGGAAACGTCGGCGGGCGGAATGTCGAACAATCGCTGTGCCGGCTCGCTCATCGCGGTGACGAGGCCGTCCTCGTCGACGAGGACGATGCCGTCGGCGGCAAGGCCGAGGAGGGGATCCTCGAGAACTCCGCGGGCGACGCCCGGCGCCGGCATGTCGGCCGCCTCGATCGTCTCGCGCGAGAGGAGCGACAGGCGCGGCGTCGCGAAGAAGGCGAAAAGCAGGCAGGACGTCCCGTCGACGCTGGTGCGCTGCATGCGCGCGCGAATGGCCATCGTCTGGCCGTTGCTGCGTCGCAGCCGAAGAAAATCGGCATCGCCCTCCTGCCGGTCGACGATCAGGCTGTCGAAGCCACCGGCGGACTTCAGCGCCAAGAGATCGGCGTAGCCGGCCAGATCGAGGAACTCGCGATTGGCATAGACGAGCTCCTGTGCGGCCTGCACCAGGATCGGCATGGGAATTGTGCCGTAGGCCCGCTCGAGGGCAGCAGTGAAATCAGGATCGCTCGATCCGGCCGCCGGCGCACCGTTCGGCTCGCCGCCCGAACCGGCCGTGTCGATGTCCGCTTGGCGGGCCTCCTCGATCGCGCCGATTCGCTTCGAGGCGGCAGTCACCGCCTCGGCGAGATCGCGCGGCTGCGAGCCTTCCTGCGTCAAGGTCTCGCCGATCGCCCGGAAGGCGGCCTCCTCCGACTGGCTGAGACTGGCGTTCGGCGCGCGGCGGCGTTCCTCCAGCCGGATGATCTTGTCGGCGGGGCGCTTCTGGGCTTCGTCCGGCGCGGCCGGCGGGTCGGCGGCCGGGGCGGGTGCCGACGGGCGGCTTTCCGGATCGCGGCGACCGAAGTTGATCGGGGGCGTCGACGCGCCGACGCTGCGCATGAAGAGCGGGAGAGAATCCTCCAGCGCCTTGTCGGCCGGCTCTCCCGCGGAAGGATCGGCGGGCGGAACGTCGCGCAGTGCCGCGGCCGGCGAAAGACCGATCGCGTCCGCGTCTTCCACGGCATCGGCGAGACGCACGACGCCGAAGCCACGAAACCCGTCGAAGCTGCGATCGCGCGCATAGATCGGCAGCGCGGCGAGATCGACAGGCACCTTCTTGGCCGTGCCTTCGAGTGGCCACATCACCGTCCGTCCGGACCATGTGTCGCGACGCGACAGGAGCCGCCGCAAGGCGCCGTCCTCGTCGAGCCGATAGGCCCGCGCCACTTCATCGACGCTGCGATCGAGAACG
Organism: Jiella pacifica; assembly: GCF_010500815.1. Lineage (GTDB taxonomy): Bacteria > Pseudomonadota > Alphaproteobacteria > Rhizobiales > Rhizobiaceae > Jiella > Jiella pacifica. The sequence goes on along the minus strand of NZ_JAAAMG010000002.1, from coordinate 291,605 downwards.
GCCGCCGAGGCCGGGCCGACGGCATCGGCGAATTCGGGCGACAGCGACCGGAACCGGCCTTCGCTGTCGACGCGCCAGACGAAGCGCACCGGATCGCCGCCGGTGCGGGCGTGAAACGCGTCGGCAGCTGCCGGCTCCGCACCGTCGCCAGGTGCCGCGAAGTCCGAGGCTCTCGCCGGGCGAACGTTTGCGGAATCGGCGGACGGCGCCGCGGCTTCGTCGTCGGCGACGCCGTGCTCGACCGAAGGCTGCGGCGGAAGTTCGGAAGGCCGTGTCGCGGCTTCGTCCTCCAAGGTGGGTTCCGTTTCGGCCGGTGCGGCGACGCCGGGATCGAGCACGTCGGATGCCGGCTTGGGGCAGTCGGCAGCGTCTTCGGTGCCGGAGAGTGTGTTCCCGGCCGGTGCAGGTTCGTCCTCGTCCTTGCGGATGTCGAGCCGAGGTTCGCTCGCCGACACAAGCTGCGACGAAGCGCCCGAATTCGGCTCTGTCGGCGCCGGTCGATCCGTCTGGCTGGCGTCCGGCGCGCCCTGCTGCGGCGCTTCGGCCGGGCTGGCGTCCGGAGCGGTTTCGCCGCTTGCCGGTGCGGCGACGGTCCAGACCGAGTGCCGGCGCAGCGGCCGCGGGTCGGCCGCCCGCTCCAAGGGCGATCCTGCCGCCGTTTCTGCCTCGCCAGACGCCACGCCTGCCAAGCGATCCTCGCCGGCCGCGGTCGTAACGTTCCGCGTCTCAGCGCTTTCGGCAATTGGCTCCCTCGGGGCCTCTCCGGACAAGACCTCGTCGAAGGCGGCTTCCGCCGATCCGTCGCTTTCCGAGCGATCGCCGTCGTCCGGCGATTGCGCGTCGACCCTCGGCGGCGGGACTGCAGTCGAAGCATTGCTTGCCCAGTTCGAGCGGAAATGCACCGATGTTCGCTGCGCCGGGGCGGCGGATTGCGACAGGGCCTGGGCAGTCGAGGGCGGCGCCGACTCGGCTTCGGAGAGGATCGGTGCGCCATTCTTGCCTGGCGCGACGAACAATCTGTCGTCGGCGACGCGCGCCAGCAGAAGAGACTCGCCCGACTTCGAGACGACGTCCGCAACGCCTTCGCCGCCTGCGAGGAAGGCGGCGATCGCCTGGACGGCGGGCAGATCGTCCGGCGGTGCGACGGTCGCCACGGCGTCAACCGGTACGAGGCGAGCCGCCCGATCCTCCGCAAGGCCGGCTTCGCGGATGAGCGCGCCGTCCCGATCCTGCGGACGATAGGCCGAACGAACGGTTCGCATCGTCAACAGCGCATGATCCTTACGTCCGTCGAAGCTGCCATCCTCGATGGTCAGAAGGCGCAGTTCGGCCGTAAGGCTGGTGGCGCGGACGCCCTGATGGGCACGCAGAAGGAGCGACGTTTGCCCTTTGCGAGCCAGAACCCCGGCCGATCCCGACAGCTGGGCGAGGATCCCTGGATGCCCGTCCGCGCCCTGTTGCGGGCCGGGAGAGGAAAGGCCGAAAGTCTGCGCGGCGGCCGCATTCGCCCAGACGAGGCGGGAAAGATCCGGGGAAAGAACCAGAACTGCGGTGTCTGCGGCGTTGGCCCCGCGTACGGCAGGGTTCGCCATGATGGCCAGCGTCTGTCGCATGAAGGTGGTCGCCATGGGTTCGTTGGTTGCTTCCGCCACACGCGCCGCCGGTGAGGCCCGTCAATTCGCTTTTCGTCTTAAGCTTTCATTCATAGTGACCTGGGCGGAGCGAATAAAGAACCTCGTGCCATCCCACACAGCGGACTTTCGAAAGGGTTAATGAGTGAGCAATTGCGGAAAATTTGATCGGCCTCATGTTGCAGTGCAATATAATCGATGTTATGTAAGGGCTCGAAAGGAAGGAATGGGCCTTCCAGACGACAAGAACACGATGTGAGGAGATAGCCATATGTCCGAGACCCGCGGAGACCCTTTCGCCATGCCGAACGCCCAGTCGATGCTCGGGATGGATCCGAGCCAGATGAACGAGACCTTCCGTTCGATGACCCAGAAGTCCATGGAGCAGTCCAAGGAGGCCTATGGTCGCATGAAGGCTGCCGCCGACGAGGCCACGAAGGCGCTCGAATCGACAATGGAGAATGCTCACCAGGGTTCGCTGCAGCTTTCCAAGCGCGCCATCGACGCGATGCGCACGAACGCCGAACTCGGCTTCCAGCATCTCGACTCGATGATGACCGCCAAGACCTTCGCCGAGATGATCGAAATGCAGACCGCCTATGTGCGCAAGCAGGTCGAGATGGCGACGGATCAGGTGAAGGAAATGCAGACGCTGACCCAGGCCGTCGCGCAGGACATGATGAAGCCGGGCCGCGATGCCTTCCAGAAGGCGTCCAAGGGCAACTGAGCCCATGATACGAGTTTCGGGCCGCCGCTCGTGTGCGGCCTGAGGAGATTTGAGGGGGTCGCGCCACACGCGGCCCTTATTTTTTAGCCCGGATCAGGCTGTTCTCGTCCGTCTGCGGGCTTGCATCGGCTGGCGAAAATCACTATCCGGTCTGTCAGGACGAAGGGGCGAGACAAGAGCTCGCGACGCTTCGTTCTCTCGTGCGGTTGTAGCTCAGTTGGTTAGAGCGTCGGATTGTGGCTCCGGAGGTCGGTGGTTCGAGACCACCCAACCGTACCATTTCTCATTCCAGTCATTTCCCGCTGTCGATGCGGAGATCATCGGTTCCTTCACTTGCTCCTCTGGTCGGAAGGCCGGGTGGTGGCGGGCCGTTGGTCGCCCAGGATCTCGTTCGGCCGATCGGTTTTTCGGCAAAAGAGAGGTGCTGCCCTCTCGATTCCTCCCGCATGTCGGCTAGATCTTGGCTGGTGGATGGGATTCGACGTTCCGGTGCCGGGTTTCGACTAGCGTCGTGTCCGATGTCCGATTCGGAAATTCCGCTTGAACGAGATCCACTCGGTCGTCAGACCACGAGCGGGAAGCAGCGCCGCCTCTCCGCAAGAATGGGCCGGGCGTCACGACTGACGCCTGTATATGCATTTGGGCCGGGCCGGTCTTCCGAGGCAAAATGGGGACGGCTTGCACCCATGATGGATCGCGGGCAATGCGGCCGGCGTCACCGCGGCCGATGGTCCCGTTGGCGAGAGGGCGCAGCAAGGCGCGGCCTTGACCCGGCGCCCCACTCTTCGACCGATCACCGCGACCGACGAGGGGCGCGGCTCGAAGCGACGAAACACTGATGAATAGCGAAAAAGGTTCGAACATGTCACTGGAAATTACCGGCAAGCATCTGATCGCGGGCGAATGGAAAGGCTCCGGCGCGAGCTTCAAATCCGAGCCGATGACCGGCGAGCCGCGGGAATTTTCCATCGGCACGCCGGAACTCGTCGATGCGGCGGCCAAGGCTGCCGAAGACGCCTTCTGGTCCTACGGCTATTCTAGCCGCGAGGACCGCGCCGCCTTCCTCGAGACGATCGCCGAGGAGATCGACAAGCGCGGCGACGAGATCACCGAGATCGGTACGCAGGAGAGCGGGCTTCCCGCCGGCCGCCTGCAGGGCGAGCGCGGTCGCACCACCGGCCAGCTGAAGCTCTTCGCCAGCCACATCCGCGACGGCGCCTATCTCGACCGGCGTCATGACGCCGCCATGCCCGACCGCCAGCCGGCGCCGCGGCCAGACCTTCGGATGATCCAGCGGCCGATCGGCCCGGTCGCGGTCTTCGGCGCCTCCAACTTCCCGCTCGCCTTTTCGACCGCCGGCGGCGATACCGCCGCGGCGCTTGCGGCCGGCTGCCCGGTGGTGGTCAAGGGCCATGGCGCACATCCCGGCACCGGCGAAGTCGTCGCCCAGGCGATCGACGCGGCCATCAAGAAGCACGGTCTCCATCCCGGCGTGTTTTCGCTCGTCCAAGGCGGCAAGCGTGACGTCGGCGAGGCGCTCGTCACCCATCCGCTGATCAAGGCGGTGGGCTTCACCGGCTCGCTCGGCGGTGGCCGGGCGCTGTTCAACCTGTGCGCCGCCCGGCCCGAGCCGATCCCGTTCTTCGGCGAATTGGGCTCGGTCAATCCGATGTTCCTGATGCCGGAGGCCGTGAAGGCGCGGGGCGAGGCGATCGGCAAGGGCTGGGCCGGCTCGCTCACCATGGGCGCGGGCCAGTTCTGCACCAATCCCGGCATCGCCATCGTCGTCGATGGCGAGGGCGCCGATGCCTTCGTCAAAGCGGCCGTCGCGGCGGCGAAGGAAGTCACCAAGCAGGCCATGCTGACCGAGGGCATCGCCGAAGCCTATCGCAAGGGCGCCGCCCGGATCGAAGCGACGCCCGGTGTCACCGCTTTGACAGGCGAGGCGAACGCCTCTCGCCATGCGTCGCCCTACATCTTCGAGACCACCGGCGAGGTCTTCGCCAAGGACGAGACCTTGACCGAGGAGGTGTTCGGGCCGCTCGGCATCGTCGTGCGTGTCAAGGACGTCGCCGAGATGGAGCGGCTCGCCAGGGGCGTCCATGGCCAGCTGACGATTACGCTGCACATGGATGCGGGCGACGCCGAGGCGGCCGCGAAGCTTCTGCCGATCCTCGAGCGCAAGGCCGGGCGCATCCTCGCCAACGGCTTTCCGACCGGTGTCGAGGTCGCCGATGCCATGGTCCATGGCGGCCCCTATCCGGCGTCGACCAATTTCGGCGCGACCTCGGTCGGCACGCTCTCCATCCGCCGCTTCCTGCGGCCCGTCTGCTACCAGGGCATCCCGGAAGCGATCCTTCCCGCCGACCTGAAGTGAGGCGCGTGGGCAGGGCGCTCCGACAAGTCGATGGCCGGGCGGTGAATCGCCGCCCGGGCCCATTGCCCTTTGCCCCTTCACCGGCTATCGGTGACCCATGGAAACAATGGTCGTCACGGCGATGAACTGGTGGTGGACGCTCTGAAAGAGCGGCCGCTCAGACACGTCCCGTGATCTCGAACGAAAAGGCCGCCTCGTGAACCGGGCGGCCTTTTTGCTTTCGTCGTCCGGGCCAGCGGGGCCGACACGGAGGATTAGGACATGGCGAGCCAAGAGCTTCGGGACGGCGCCGAGCGCTACGTGACGGCCGGCGGTGTGACAATCACCCGGCGCCGCGAGGCGATCGAATATACCGGCGCGATCGAGCCTTTCTTCGACCGGCTGGACACCCGGCGGGGGGCGATCCTCTTTTCCAACTACGAATATCCCGGCCGCTACACCCGCCAGGACGTCGCCTTCGTCGATCCGCCGCTGGCAATCGCCTCGCGGGGGCGTTCGCTGTGGATCGAGGCGCTGAACGCGCGCGGGCGGGTGCTCGCCGGTTTCATCGCCCGGGCGCTCGAAGGCTGCGAGGAGGTCGCCTCGATCTCGGTGGGCGAGACCCGCATCGACGTTGCCGTCGCCGAGCCGACCGTCGCGGTCACCGAGGAGGAGCGCTCGCGGATCCCGACGGTGTTTTCGATCCTGCGCCGGATCGTCTCCCTGTTCCGCTCGCCGGAGGACGACGCCGTCGGCCTCTACGGCGCCTTCGGCTACGATCTCGCCTTCCAGTTCGACCCGGTCGCCGAGGTCCAGGGCCGCGACCCGGACCGCCGCGACCTCGTCCTTTACCTGCCGGACGAACTCGTCGAGGTCGATCATTACTCCGCCTCGGCCTTCGTCACTCGCTACGATTTCGCCATGGACGGCGCTTCGACCGAAACGCTGGAGCGCGGTGGGGCGACCGCGCCCTTCGCGCCGGCCGACCGAATTCCGCCCCGCGGCGACCATGAACCCGGCGAATATTCCGAGCTGGTGCGCAAGGCCAAGGAAGAATTTCGCCGCGGGAATCTGTTCGAGGTCGTCCCCGGCCAGGTCTTCTACGAACGCGTCGAGCACCTGCCCTCCGAGATCTCCCGGCGGCTGAAGGCGGTCAACCCGTCGCCCTATTCCTTCTTCATCAATCTCGGCGACAACGAGTTCCTGATCGGCGCGAGCCCCGAGATGTTCGTCCGGGTCAACGGCCGGCGGGTCGAAACCTGCCCGATTTCCGGCACGATCAAGCGCGGCGAGGACGCGATTTCCGATTCCGAGCAGATCCTGAAGCTGCTCAACTCGAAGAAGGACGAGTCGGAGCTGACCATGTGTTCCGACGTCGACCGCAACGACAAGAGCCGGGTGTGCGAGCCGGGCTCTGTCAAGGTCATCGGCCGACGGCAGATCGAGATGTACTCCCGCCTGATCCACACGGTCGACCACATCGAAGGCCGGCTGCGCGACGGCATGGACGCCTTCGACGCGTTTCTGTCCCACGCCTGGGCGGTGACGGTGACGGGCGCGCCGAAGCTCTGGGCGATGCGCTTCATCGAGAAGAACGAGAAGAGCCCGCGCGCCTGGTATGGCGGCGCGGTCGGCATGGTGCATTTCAACGGCGACATGAACACCGGCCTGACGCTCCGCACGATTCGTCTCAAGGATGGGATCGCGGAAGTGCGCGCCGGAGCGACGCTGCTCTACGATTCGAACCCGGAGGAAGAGGAGGCCGAGACCGAGCTGAAGGCCTCTGCTCTCCTCGGCGCGATCCGCGAGGCCGGAGCCTCGAACGCTGCGGCCGGCGCCCGTGAGACCGCGAAGGTGGGCGAGGGGCTCAGGATCCTGCTCGTCGACCACGAGGACTCCTTCGTCCACACGCTGGCCAACTATTTCCGCCAGACCGGAGCGACGGTAGCGACCGTCCGCACCCCGGTGCCTGCCGAGATCTTCGAGCGCATCGACCCCGATCTCGTCGTCCTCTCGCCCGGCCCGGGCATGCCGTCCGACTTCGACTGCAAGGGCACCATCGCTGCGGCGCGGGCGCGGGGCGCGGCGATCTTCGGCGTCTGCCTTGGCCTGCAGGCCCTGGCCGAAGCCTATGGCGGTGCGCTGCGGACCCTGCACGTGCCGATGCACGGCAAGCCCTCGCGCATCCGCATCGACAAGCCGGGCATCATCTTCTCCGGCCTGCCGGCCGAGATCACCGTCGGGCGCTACCACTCGATCTTCGCCGATCCGGTGCGCCTGCCGCGCGACTTCGAGGTGACCGCGGAGACCGACGACGGCATCGTCATGGCTTTCGAGCACCGGACGGAACCGGTCGCCGCCGTGCAGTTCCACCCCGAAAGCATCATGACGCTCGGCGGCGACGCCGGCATGCGGATGATCGAGAACGTCGTCGCCCATCTGCCCCGACGTGCCAGGGAGAAAGCCGCCTGACGACGGCGGCGAGTTCGACGATGCCGGATACCAAAGCCCCGATCGCCAAGCGAATGGCGGCGGCGACCGTCGCCGTCGCGCTCGTCGTCCTCGCGATCAAATACTACGCCTATGTGCTGACCGGTTCGGTGGCGCTGTTTTCGGACGCGCTGGAATCGATCGTCAACGTCGTTGCCGGCCTCGTCGCGCTGTGGGCGGTCACGGTCAGCTACAAGCCGGCCGACAGCGACCACCACTTCGGCCACACCAAGGCCGAGTACTTTTCCGCGGTGGTCGAGGGCGTCCTCATCGTCGTCGCAGCCTTGCTCATCCTGAACGAGGCCTGGGGCGCCTATTGGAACCCGCGAGGGTTCGAGGCGCCGCTCGAAGGCCTCCTCCTCAATGGCGCCGCAACGGTGATCAACGCCGTCTGGGCGACCCTCCTCATCCGGCTCGGCCGGACCCACCGGTCGCCGGCGCTCTCCGCCGACGGGCGTCACATCCGCGCAGACGTCGTCACGTCGGTCGGTGTCATCGCCGGTCTCGCCGTTGCGACGGCGACCGGCTGGACCGTTCTCGATCCGATCCTCGCCGCCCTCGTCGCGCTCAACATCCTCTACGAAGGCACGCGGGTGGTCACCTCGTCGCTCTCAGGACTGATGGACCAGGCGATCGACGCCGAATCCGACGCCAAGGTGCGCGAGGCGATTTCCCTGAATGCCGACGGCGCCATCGAGGTGCACGACCTCAAGACCCGGCTGGCGGGCCGGGCGATGTTCATCGAGTTCCACCTGGTCGTGCCCGGCGAGATGACGGTGGCGAAATCCCACCTGATCTGCGACCGCATCGAGGACGCGTTGCAGGAGCTTTTCGCCGGCGCGACGGTGCTCATTCATGTCGAGCCGGAGGACGAGGCCAAGCAGACCGGCGTGCCGGTGCTGTGATTCAAAATATTGCAAAATCTACGGACTACTATGTTGTAAGAAGTTTCATAATTCCGCCTGTAATCCCTACTATTTGCGCGACGATGGGGAGCGCAGCGACCATCCGTGTCCATAGTGTTAAAAGGACATTCTGGCTTGGAGAATCTTTGCTCGCCTCCTCCCGAAATTCAATTGCTGCTTGAGAGGCAGTCGGATTATTCGATTGTTCACAATAAGCGATTAGGAGTGCTAAAGAATTTCGTATATCATTTTCATCTGATTGCGTTCTGACCTGATTTGCTGAATGACCTGATCCAATTTGTACAATTCCGGATACAGATCCGCCAATGGTCAACGTATTTACAATACTATCCGCGCGAGATTGTGCCTTAAACAATATTTCATTAGACTTTTCCATTGTGGACTCCCGGAATGAAACCATCGTCTTGTTCTCGTGAACCGTTTTTTCGTATTGTATTTTGAAGAAATCTCGAAGTAAATTGGAGATCCAAACTATAATGAAGAAATTTATAGCAACAAAAGTTATGTTAAGAAAGCCAAATATACCGCTCTGTGCCATCGCGATGAGTGATATAATTATTGATAATACAGAAAAAACCATAAAAATACTATATATAGTATAGAAAAAAGTGCTGAAAGATTCATAGTTTTTTGCGAGGCGTGGAAGATATGAATCATAGAAATATTTGTCGTGAGATGGATTGTACGCTTGTATATAGCTATCGGGCATCTTAATTCTCCGAAGTTATATTCATTTCCGCATATTTGATCGGAGCATCTGAGTCGTGCTCATATTCTATGTTATGCAAAGCTACCATTTCAATCAATCGTTGAAAAGCTCGATGGTGCCGACCACCGGCTGGGCGCCCGCCTCCGGATTGTCGGCCGGAACGACGTAGTAGCTGAGCGGGTCGGTGATGACGCCGGACTGGATCTTGTCGGTGATGTCGAAGACGAAACGCACCGGCTTTGCGGCGGTGTCGGCGCCGAAGGGCTGGGCATCGAAGAACTGCAGCGAGCCGACATAGTTCCGGCTGCCGCCCGTCGCCGGCTGGCTGCCGGGCTGGCCGGCGAAGACGTTGTAGATCGTGCCGGGCTGGATGTCGGTCTTGATGCCGCTGAGGACGAGATATTGCCGCTTCGGCGAGTTCTTCAGCTCGAGCGCGAAGCTCTGAACCGATGCGCCGGTTCGCGACGGCGTCAGCGTGATCGCCGTCGGCGCCGCGCCGAGCACCAGCGGCTGGTTGGTCGTTGCCATCATCTCGCTCTGCGCCGCCCGCGCCTGGTCGGGATCCTGCCCCGGATCGGCGGCCTGCAGATCCGGGGTCTGGCCGGCCTGGGCGGCCTGGGCGATCTGCGTGCCGCCGCCGAGGATGTCGTTCACCGCGGCCGCTCCGCTGAGGCCGATCGCCGGCCCGCTCTCGCGCGACGCGACGACCGCCTGCCGGCGCGGCAGGACGTCGTAGCTGTAGCCGAGCGGCTCGATCGCCGTGACCTGGCCGTTCGACACCTCGATCCGCCTGCCGCTCGCATCGGCGAAGACGTGAACCTGCTGGGTCGCCCAGTTCCGGCCGGTCGGGTTGCGGCCGCCATCAGCGTTCCAGCCTGCCCAGATTCGGTCGACGTTGCAATGGTGGATCCAGAAGATTGGATCTTGCGCGGCGAAGGGCACCGATCCCATGTTTTCGGTGCCGCCGGTATTGACGTGGATGAAGCCGTGCAGCTCGTTGTCGATGCGCTCGTTGAAGCCCTGCGGCACCCCCTGGGGCCCGGCGTAATATTGCCGCTCGCCCATGACGTCGAGGGACAGGAGCTGGCCCGGGAGGCCGCCCCGCACCTGGGTCAAGGGCGTGCCGGTGTTGATGCCGGGGTTGCGGTTCCCCTGGTAGAGAGAGGCGAAGAGCGGGTCGTTCGGCTGGCGGAATTCCACCGGAATCGAGGCATCCTCGGTGTAGTTCCAATAGGGCAGGGTGAAGCCGTCATCCTGTGCCACCCGGCGGATCGTATCCTCGAAGAACAGGATCAGCGCCCGGTGCCAGGGCAAAAAATTCGGCTGCCACGTGCCGCTGCCATGGGCCTGGCAGGTGCTCCAGACGAGATTGGCGAGATCGCGATCGGGGTTCGGCTGGCTGCCATAGATCCGGTTCAGTTCGGCGAGCTTCGAGGTCGAGCCGCTGACGGCGTGGGTGTACCACTGAAACGTCCAGGATGCGGGCGTGCCGGCGCCGGTCCGCTTCATGATGCCGACGGCGCGGGCGTAGGTCTTCAGCATCTCCTTGCCTTCGGCCGTGCGGGCATCGTAGCGGACCCGAACCGGCTGGGCGTTGGCCATCTGCTCGAAACTCAACGGCAGGACGCCCAGCATCGTCAGCGATGCGACGGCTTTGAGAACACCACGTCTGGACAACTGCATGGGAGCGGCCTTGACCTGAGGAAGTGACGAGCCCCGGACATCTTCATAAGACGAATGCAAGATCGATGCATCATGTCTTACCTAGCGTCACGAAAAGTTTTTACGCTCTCCCCCACCAGGACGCGGCTGGTCACCGTTCTTTGCCAGGCGCGCGCGACCGGTCTTGCAATTCGAACGCAATCGGCTACCTTCTCGTCATGATCTCGACGCCCGCCACCTCTTCGGCCATCGGTATGCGCGCATTCAGCGCCACGGCGTCGCTTGTCCTTCTTCCGCTTCTTCTCCTCCTTAGCGGCGGCCGTCGGACCCATTGATCGAAGGGGCGTCCGGCGGTCGAGCCGGCGCGGTCTGACCCACCTTCGCCTTGCCCCTTGCATCCCACAAATTCCGTGCAATCTCGGACGCGTTCCCGCATGAAGGCGGCGTAAGGGCCCCCGCGAGGGCGTACCGAGCGATCAAGGTCAAACCCGATGTCAGTCAGTCCCATCACACCTTTCGGCGCCGAGACGGCAAGCCCGGCGGAACGAGCCCACGAGCCGCCGCGCACCATGGCCGGCGCGCCGAAGAAATACCGGCCCTACGGCACCATCGATCTGCCCGATCGCACCTGGCCGGGAAAGACCATCACTGAGGCGCCGATCTGGTGCTCGGTCGATCTCCGGGACGGTAACCAGGCGCTGGTCGACCCGATGGGTCACGACCGCAAGGCCCGCTTCTTCGCGCTGCTCTTGGCGATGAACTTCAAGGAAATCGAAATCGGCTTTCCGTCGGCCTCGCAGACCGACTTCGATTTCGCCCGCTGGTGCATCGAACAGGGCGGCGCGCCTGAGGACGTTTCGCTGCAGGTGCTCGTCCAGTGCCGGCCGGAGCTGATCCAGAAGACCTTCGACTCGTTGGAAGGCTCGGTCCGGCCGATCGTCCATTTCTACAATTCCACCAGCGAGTTGCAGCGCCGGGTGGTGTTCGACAAGGATCGGGCGGGGATCAAGGGGATCGCCGTCGATGCGGCCAAGATGATCACCGACATGGCGGCAAAGGCCGGCGGCGGCTACCGCTTTCAGTATTCCCCCGAGAGCTTCACCGGCACCGAACTCGAATTTGCCGCCGAGATCTGCAACGCCGTTGCCGAGATCATTCGCCCGACGCCGGAGAACAAGCTGATCGTCAACCTCCCGGCCACCGTCGAGATGTCGACGCCGAACGTCCATGCCGACCAGATCGAATGGATGTGCCGTAACCTCGACAACCGCGACAAGCTGATCGTCTCGCTGCACCCCCACAACGACCGCGGCACGGCGATCGCCGCCACCGAGCTCGGCCTGATGGCCGGCGCCGACCGCGTCGAGGGCACCTTGTTCGGCAATGGCGAGCGCACCGGCAATGTCGATCTCGTGACTCTGGCACTGAACATGTACACCCAGGGGATCGATCCCGGCATCGACGTCTCGGACATCAACCAGATCAAGGACGTCTACGAATACTGCAACAAGCTGGCGATCCCTGAGCGGCATCCTTACGTCGGCGAACTCGTCTACACCGCCTTTTCCGGCTCGCATCAGGACGCGATCAACAAGGGCATGAAGGCCCGGCGCGCCGCCAACAGCGAGATCTGGGAGGTGCCGTACCTGCCGATCGACCCGAAGGACGTCGGCCGCAGCTACGAGGCGATCATCCGCATCAACTCGCAGTCGGGCAAGGGCGGCATCGCCTATGTCCTGCAGGCGGATTACGGGCTCAACCTGCCGCGCAACCTGCAGATCGAGTTCCGCGAGGACATCCAGCGGATCACCGACGAGACCGGTGTCGAGCTGCCGGTCAAGGCAATCTACAACCGTTTCATCGAGCGCTATGTCGAGCAGCCGGCAGGGCGGCTGAAATTCGTCGACCATTTCACCCGGCCGAACCAGAACGTGAAGGGCGAGCGGATCGTCGAGGCGACCATCGTCGATGGAGGCAAGGAAATTACCATCGAGGGCCACGGCACCGGGCCGATCGACGGCTTCGTCGACGCGCTCAAGCGCCATCTCGACATTGAGGTCTCGGTCTTCGACTATTCCGAGCACTCGCTCGGGGCGGGCTCCGATGCCCGGGCCATCTGCTACATGGAGATGGCCCATCCCGGCGGCCGGCTGTTCGGCGCGGCAATCAACAAGAACATCGTGACGGCCTCGCTGGAAGCCATCGTCTCGGCGGTCAATCGCATCCTCGCCGAGCGGGCCAGCACTGAGTGAGCCGGCATTGAACGGGGCGACATCGAACGATCCGACGCGTCTTCACGCGACCGAAGCGGGCGGCGGCGATCAGCCGCCGCTCGTGTTCCTGCATGGGTTCGACGGGCAGGCCGAGGTCTTTGGTCCGCTCGCCGCGGCCTTCGCCGCCGAGGGCCGTCACTGCCTGGCCTTCGATCTGCCGGGCCACGGCCGGTCGCGCGACTATCCCGGCTTCGGTCCGCCGAAGGTCGCGGCCCGGGCGGTCATCGCCGAGCTGCAGCGCCGCGGCATCGATGCGGTTCATGTCGTCGGCCATTCCATGGGCGGCGCGGTGGCCTGCCTGATGGCCCTGTTCGAACCGGCGCGGGTCCTTTCTTTGACGCTGCTGGCGCCGGGCGGCTTCGGTCCGGAGATTGGCGTCGCGCCGATCCGCAAGATGATGGATGCACGGACGGACGAGGACCAGATCGCCGCGCTGCAGGGTATGGTGGCGCAAGCATTTGCCGTTCATGCGCAGGCCCTGGAAGGCTTGAGCGACCGAGAGGGGCGTGAGGAGATCCGGCAGGTCTTCGATTTGCTGTTTTCGTCGGGCCGGCAGGGCGTGCTGCCGCTCGGTGCCATCGCCGATGCAGGCATCCCCATCGAGCTTCTCTGGGGCGAGGCGGATCCGGTCACGCCGGTCGCGCAGAGCGAAAACCTTCCCGCCGCCTTCACTGTCACCCGGCTTGCAGGTGTCGGGCACATGCTGACGCTGGAGGTGCCGGACGAGACGCTTGCCGCCATTCGCAGGGCGATGGCGAGGGCGGCCTCGACGGGAACCGAAGCTGCGTCGGCGCGGTGATGGTTTCCTTCGCTCGCAAAGCCCGTTACGGTTAATTTTGGGTTACTGGGTCGATTCGAGGCGGGAATGAGCGAGTCGAGAGACAACATCGCGCAGCTGATGGGAACGAAGCGTCTGGCAGACGCCGTTCGTCAGGCGAAGATTGCGGCGGCGCATCGCTCCGACGTCGTCGTCGACATTCGCGAGGCCGATCGGGCGCGTCTGGAGATCCTTGCCGAGGAGCTTCACCCGATCGTCCGCGAGCTCGATCCCGCCGACGACTTCTTCGACTTCACCATCTCCGGCGGCAGCCACCCCCGGCTGTGGATCGACGGCACCGCCAACGTCATGATGGCCCGCGACAGGCGCACCTACCGCTTCGTCCGCGAGACCCGCATCGGCCGGCTGACCATGGCCGAATCCACCGAGCCCCGGGCGATCGCCGACCGCGTGACCGATTATGTCGCCGCCCGCATGGTCGAGCGCGAAAAGGCCTATGCCGCCGACGACGCCATGGGCGCCGAAGAGGGCTATGCGAACGGCCGCAGCCTGCGCCAGGTGGAGGATCAGGACGAGCCGCTGCGTATCCCCGAGACGAAGAAAAAGTCGGAGGCAAAGCCGCAGCGCTCGAAGACCAGCGACTTCGCCATCGCGCTGGTCTGGCTGATGATCGGCGCGGTTCTCGGCGCCGCCATCCTGCTCGCCATCGCCTCCTATCGCGGCGTGACCATTCCAGGCTGACCGGCCGGCATTCTCTCTCGCCAGCCGGCCTGGCCCTGCCGGCAAACCCCGACGGCATTCCGGGCCCGGCGGTCAATGCCGCAGGTTCAGGGCGAGACCAGCCGGAAGAGATGGGCGAGATCCTTGAAGAAGATGCGTAAGTGCGCCGCCGGATCGCGGCGCGTCAGCTTCTTGTTCATGTAGGATTCCCAGGTCAGGCGCTGCACGTCCTTGTCGCGGCAGATCGAGACGAAGCGCTCGCGCTGCTTGTCGGACCGGTACCAGAAGGTCTGCATGATGCCGAGAATCCAGAACACCCGGCCATGTTCGCGCATGAAGGCTTTTCGCGCCGAGGCGAGGGCCTTGACGTTGCCCGTGGCCAGGAAGGCCTTAGCGGCGTCGGCGACCATTTCGGCGCTGACCATGGCGTAATAGATGCCTTCGCCCGAGGCCGGGGCGACGACGCCTGCCGCATCGCCGGCGAGGATCACGTCGCGGCCGTTGTCCCAGCGCTTCAGCGGTTTCAGGGGGATCGGCGCGCCTTCCCGGCGAAGGGTCTCGGCGTCGGCGAGGCCCGCCGTCTCCCGCAGCCGCTCCACTGCCGGCCTGAGGCCGTAGCCCTTGATGGCGCTGCCGGTTCCGATCGAGGCGGTCTCGCCATGGGGAAACACCCAGCCGTAGAAGTCCGGCGAGATGCGGCCCTGATAATAGACGTCGCAGCGCACCGGGTCGTAGTCGGCTTCGGGACTGGCCGGCTTGGCACGGACGATCTCGTGATAGGCGAAGACGCAGGGCACCTTGTCGGCGCCGGGGATCGCCTGCCGGCCGACGGCCGAGCGCGCGCCGTCGGCACCAACGACGAGGCGGGTGGAAATCAGCCGTTCGGGCGCCGCGGCGCCGTCTTCGCCCGTGCCGGACGGCTGGAAGCGGACCAAGGTGCGCTCGCCCTCCCGTTCGATCGCCTGGAAGCGGCCGGTGAAGCGCGTCGCCCCCGCCGCCGCCGCGCGCTCGCGCAGCCACTCGTCGAAATGTTCGCGATCCACCATGCCGACATAGCCGTTGTCGATCGGCATCGGCACGCGCTTGTCCGACGGCGAGACCATCTGGGCGCTGGCGATGCGGGCGACGAGCAGATCCGGCGCGATGTCGAAGTCGCGGACGAGGCGGGGCGGAATGGCGCCGCCACAGGGCTTGATGCGGCCCGCCCGATCGATGAGCGCGACGGAGTGGCCGGCCTCGGCGAGGGTCCGTGCCGCGGTGGCGCCGGCCGGGCCGCCGCCGACGACGACGACGTCGTAGAACGCGATGTCGCTTGTCTCGTCTTTCATGCCGGCACCACCTCGTTGGATGAAAGGGACTCTTCTTTCTCGGCCTGAACTAGTGGACGCGGCCGGACGATGCCGATCACCAGCTTCGCCGAGACGAGGAAGAGCAGCGCCTCGACGGCGAAGACCACGGCATAGGCCGCGCCACCGGCCCCGAGGACATGGCCGGCGAGATCGACGGCGAGGGTGCCGAGGAAGCCGCCGGCACCGAAGGCGATCGCCTGCGCCGCGCCCCAGACGCCCATGCGCACGCCCTCCCGCCCGCGTGCGCCCTCGCGGGCGAGCGCCATCATCTTGGCGATGGCGGCGACGGCGAAGACGCCGTTGCCGAGGCCGAGCGCGAAGACCAGGGCGCCGATCGGGAGATAGCCGGGAAAGAGGCCCGAACCGGCCAGCATGGCCAGCGCCAGGGCCGAGGCGAGGCAGCCGGCGACGGAGAGGCCCGTCAGGACTCCGGCCACGCGGCGGGCGAGCATCGGCGCGATCACCGCGACCAGCAGCATGCCGAGAAACGTCCCGCCATGCTGGGCGCTGGAAAGCGCGGTCGTCTCGCCGGGCGTCATCGAAAAGACGATGCCGGCGAAGGGCTCGAGGATGAGGTCCTGGCCGGCATAAGCGAGCATCGAGACGACGACGAAGATGGTGAAGCGGCGGGTTTCTGTTTCGCGCCAGACCTCCTTCAGGGCCTGACGGAAGGCCGGCTTGGGAGCCGACGGTGCGCGGCTTTCCGCCGGGCTCGGCGGCCTCTCGATGCCGGCAAGCCCGGCGAGGCTGACCAGGAAGGCGATGGCGCAGACGGCCGCCGTCACGGCGATCAGCCGCTCAGGCGAATAGGGGTCGAGGACCTGGCCGGCGACGCCGGTGGTGACGACGAAGCCGAAGATCATCATCATCCAGATCAAGGTGGCGGCGGGCCCGCGCCTCTCCGCGGCGACATGGGTCGCGACGAGGGTGAGGAGATTGGTTCCCGCCGCGCCGACGCCGACGCCGATCGCCGCGAAGGCGAGGATGGCCGCGACGATGCCGGCCGTCGGGTGGTGCTGCATCAAGGCCGTCGCGCCGGAGGCGGCGATGGCGCCGAGGCCGAGGACTGCAAGGCCCGCGACGATGAAGGGCGTGCGTCGTCGGCCGCCATCAGAGCCGTGGCCGAAGAGCGGGCGCATCAATTGCAGGGCATAGTGAATGCCGACGAGGGCTCCGGGGACGATGGCCGGGAAGGCGAGTTCGACGACCATCACCCGGTTCATCGTCGAGGTGGTCAGCACCACCATTGCGCCGAGCCCGGTCTGAACCAGCGCCAGCCGAAGAATCTGCAGCCAGGAGAGACCGCCCTGTGCCATCGTCTAGCTCCCGATGATGCCGCCGAGGGCGAAGGCGGCGACCATCATGCCGAGGACGTAGAGGCTGGTGCCCGTTGCGTTGTACCAGGGGGCTCGGCCGCGCGGGTCCTCGACGAACCGGCGCATCAGCATCGCCTGGCCGGCGACTAGCACGAGAATGGCGAGGCCGTAGAGCGGCGCACTCCAGGCAAAGAGGAGGGCGGCGACGAGGAGTTGCGGCAGCGCCATGACGAAGCAGGCGATCAGCGCCGCTGCCTTGGCGCCGTACTGGACCGGCAGGGAGCGGACGCCGAGCGCGACGTCGCCCTCGATGGCCTTGAAATCGTTGAGTGTCATGATGCCGTGGGCGCCGATGCTGTAGAGATAGGCGACGAAGATGATCTTGCCGTCGGGAAGGCCGCCGGCGACGACGGCGGCGCCTGTGAACCAGGCGAGGCCTTCATAGGCGAAGGCGACGGCGGCGTTCCCCCACCAGCCATTGCGTTTCAGCCGCAGCGGCGGAGCGCTGTAAGCGAAGGAGAGCAGGCAGCCGAGGGCGGAAGCAAGGCCGACCCAGGGGCCCAGAGCGAAGGCGACGGCCAGCGAAAGGGCGGTCCAGACGATCGCCAGATAGAACGCCGAGCGGCCCTGCATCCGCCCGGACGGGATCGGCCGGTTCGGCTCGTTGATCGCGTCGACATGGCGATCGAACCAGTCGTTCACCACCTGGCTCGCACCGCAAAGCAGCGGTCCCGCGAGAACGATTCCGGCCAGGACAATCCAGACGGTCTGGCGATCCGGCTCGGCCATGGACCGGGCGGAGATCGCTCCGCAGCCGAACGCCCACATGGGCGCGAACCAGGTGATCGGCTTCAACAATTCGATCCCGGCCGAAACCATCGGTCGCATGCGGGTCGGCGTGTCTGCGATCAATCGGCTCATGGAGGAAGGCTAGGCGGGGCGCGCAAGAGTGTCAACAAAATTTGACACTTCGCCGTCATGTCGACCGTGAATTGTCGACCGCCGGTGGCCCGATGCATTCCCTTCAGTGGGTTTCGTCGCTTTCGGAGAAATTGCCGGAGATGTTGTGACGCCGCAGCTTCGAGTAGAGGCTCTGACGGCTGAGGCCTAGCATCTCGGCCGCCGAAGCCCGGTTGTTGCGGGTCAGTTCGAGCGCAGCTTCGATGCAGAGCTGCTCGATGATGTCGGCGGTCTCGCGGATGATCTCCCGCAGCGGTACGCGGCCGACCAGCCCGGTCATGTCGTTGGCCGAGCGGAAGGGTTCGGAGTTTGCGGGCCTGACAGACGTGCGCGACGTCTCGCGGATTGAGAAGCCATAGAAACGTCGATCGCCCTTGGTAATTGCCGATCCACTCACCTCGACGTCGACCACTCCGCCATAGCGGGTGTTGAGGTGGGTGGCGAAATTGCGGACGAAACCTTCGCCGTCGATCGCCTTCATCAGGATTCCGAGCTCGACGCCCCGGCGGCCGAGGATCTCGTCAAGCGGCCGGCCGACGACCTGGCTGCGGCTGGCGATTTCGGTGAGATCGAGAAAGCTCTCGTTGACTTCCAGTACCGACCTGTCGGGCCCGACGACGGCGATGGCGTCCGGGGAGGCCTGACCGAGCCGGGCGACGAGATCGTCGTCGATCGCCCGCTTGCCGGCACCTTCGTCGCCCGCGAGGCGCAGGATGATGCGGCTGCTGCCGTGCTGGCGATAGAACCGCACGACGACGGCGACCGTTTCCTCGCCGGCCGACAGAACGAGCTCGTCGCTCTCCGATTCGCCCGATCGGCGAGCCGCCGCGATCAGCGCCTCGACGTCACCCTGGTTGGCTTGCCCGAAGATGCTCGAGAGCGGCGCCCCGACCAGGCGTTTGCCGTCTTTCTCGAGGCGTTGGCGGGCCGCGAGATTGGCATCGATGATCTGCCGCGCCGCAGCGTCGACGAGAAGGATGGGCTCGGCCGCCGTGTCGAAAAGGACGCGATATTGCGTCTCGGTGCTGCGCAGACGCGCATAGTCGGTTTCGAGTGCGAGCTGCGTCTCGACGAGATTTTGCTGCAGCGCCGCCATCGTTCGCAGATCGCGGCCGAGGGCGAGGCGCATGCCGCTCTTGGTCAAAGGCAGCAGGGAATAGCTGATCGGCAGGTCGGGCCCGTTCGGCATCGGGTGGTTGATTTCGCGCCGGGCCGGCGATTCCCGGTCGGGCTGCTCGGTGAGCATGCGCTCGACCTTCTGCCGGCTCTCGACCGTGACGACATCGCCGAAGCTCTTGCCGATCCATGTCTTTTCGACCGCGCCGAAGAGATCCGGTTCGCGCATGGCAACGTCGAGAATCGTTCCGGATCGATCGAGAAGCAATGCGACATCGGTCGCTGCCGTCACCATCGTCGCAACGAGGGCGGCTTCGAGATTCGCAAAGGAACGGCTCGGGTCGGAAAACTGCCGGCCAGTGCTCGGATGTTCCATCCTCAAGGCACCTATCTCTCGTCCGTCCCCCCGGTTCGATGCCGAAATCGTCTCCGCAGGTCTCAGCGATCGATCAGCAGCGTTTCCGCCCGTTCGACAGCGCTGCGCCCGTCTAGTGCGACGAGATCGGCTCCGTAGTCATCTAGCGACTGTGCGGCTGCGGTGAAAGCCCATCCCCCGAGAAAGATGCGACTCGTGTTCGATTGAGTGGCTTGCCGGAGCGTCGCCACCTGCTCGCGCACCGGCGGCAAGAACCGCTCGCTGCCGACGCTCATGCCGATCGCGTCGTAGCGGCGGGTCTCGGCGAGTTCGCACAACATGTCGAGGCGCGTATTCGCTTCGAGCGAAACGCTCCAGCCGGCGGCGAGAAAGAGTTCGGCCAGGACGAACAGGCCGAAGGTGTGCTGTTCCCCGGGCGCCGTTGCCAGCAACACGCTGGCGCGCCCGTCGGTCATCCGGAACGAATCGGGCCGGCCGAGCGAACGGATCATATGCTGCAGTCGCGCCGATTTCGTCGTCACCTCGACGAAGCTCATCCGGTCGTTCAGCCACATCTCGCCGAGCTCGCGAACGGCGGGCGCCATGATCTCCATCAACAGCGTTTCGAGGTCCATCCCGGCGGCCTGGAGATCGAGGAGATGGCGCCACTGCGCTTCCGGGCTATCAGATAGGACGAGTCCCAGGAAGCGATCGGCCTCCATTCGGCGATGAATTTCGACCGTGGCTTTCGCTTGCCGGTTGAGTGGGTCGACCCCGCCATGGGAGGCGTAGAGCGACGGAATCACCCTTGCCACGATCGCCTCGGAAAGGCGGTGCTTCCAGTCCCGCTCAGCGGGATTGTAAATGTCAATGGACACTTCCGTGCACTTGGAAGGTGCGCGTAAGTCGGGGTAGAGCCGTTCTGCCAACTGGGGGATGCCTGCCATTGATCTCCCCTCCCAGAGCGTCGCCTGCCTCCTAGGCATCCGCAAAGCGCTGAAAACGCGGCGTCTGCATGTGTCGGGCGATCATTATCCACGAAGCTTCTCCCAAAGTTGGAAATATTGCAATCCAGTCCCGTCGGATAAAAATGTAAAAAATAGCGAACGTCAATTTAACTTGACACATTGGGTGGTCAGCCGCAGACTTCGGACATGGCACCGTTTCACTCATCTCTCCCGGACCATCCCGCTGCCGCCGGTCAGTGGCGGTCGCTTTACACGCCCGCCGAGCGGGCGCGGCGAGATGCGACGGTGTGGACTCTCGTCCAGGGCATTCTCGCCCCGCTGCAGTTCCTGATCTGCCTAGTTTCCGTTGCCCTGGTGCTTCGCTATCTTCTGACGGGCGAGGGCTATCAGACCGCAGTCCTTTCGGTCGTCGCCAAGACGCTGGCACTGTACGCGATCATGATCACCGGCTCGATTTGGGAGAAGGTGGTCTTCGGCCGCTGGCTCTTCGCGCCCGCTTTCTTCTGGGAGGACGCCGTGTCGATGGGCGTCATCGCCCTCCACACCGCCTATCTCGTCATGCTGGTCGCCGGTATCGGCACGCCCGGCGAGCAGTTCGCCGTCGCGCTGGCCGGCTACGGCGCCTATGTCGTCAACGCTGCCCAGTTCGTCCTGAAGCTGCGGGCCGCACGGCTCCAGGGGCGTCTGCAGCCCGTGGCGCCGGCGGGGCAGGTGCCGGCATGAACGGAGCGGTCATTCCTCGGGGCACGCCGATCGGCAAAGGCGCGGCTGTCGCCGCAACCGCGATTTCCCCGTCGCGCGGCTGCTCGGACCTGCCGGTGCTGCGCGAGCGCGGCCAGCGCGAGGTGTTCTGCGGGCTCACCGGCATCGTCTGGCTGCATCGCAAGATCCAGGACGCCTTCTTCCTCGTCGTCGGCTCCAGGACCTGCGCCCATCTCATCCAGTCGGCCGCGGGCGTGATGATCTTCGCCGAGCCGCGCTTTGCGACGGCCGTCATGGAGGAACGCGATCTCGCGGGGCTCGCCGACGCCAACGAGGAGCTGGACAAGGCCGTGTCTCGGCTGATCGAGCGGCGGCCGGACATCAAGATGCTGTTTCTCGTCGGCTCCTGTCCGTCGGAAGTGATCAAGCTCGACCTGTCGCGCGCCGCGGCGAGGCTGTCGGAGCGCTATTCTCCGGACGTGCGGATCCTCAACTATTCCGGCTCGGGCATCGAGACGACCTTCACCCAAGGCGAGGACAACTGCCTCGCCGCCCTGGTGCCGCAGCTTCCCGTCAGCAAGGCCGAGACGCCGCAGCTGCTCGTCGTCGGGGCGCTCGCCGATGTCGTCGAGGACCAGTTCGCCCGGCTGTTCGCTGCGATGGGGATCGACGACGTCCGCTTCCTGCCGCCGCGCCGGGCCCGCGACCTGCCGCCGGTCGGCCCGTCGACGCGCTATCTCCTCGCCCAGCCCTTCCTCGGCGAGACCGCGAGGGTCCTCGACGAACGGGGCGCCCGCCGCATCGCCGCGCCGTTCCCGCTCGGCGCCGAGGGCACGACGCTGTGGCTGAAAGCGGCGGCAGAAGCCTTCGCCATCGACCCGATGCGGTTTCGGGCCGCGACGGCAGCGGCCGAGGCGCGGGCGAAGCGGGCGCTGGAACCGTTTCTCGCCGAACTCTCCGGCCGCTCGATCTTCTTCTTCCCGGATTCGCAGCTGGAAATCCCGCTCGCCCGCATGCTCTCGCGCGAGCTCGGCATGCAGCCGACCGAAGTCGGTACCCCTTATCTCCACCGCCAGCATCTCGCCGAGGAGCTGGCGCTGCTGCCCGAGGGCGCGCAGCTCTCCGAAGGCCAGGACGTCGACCGCCAGCTGGACCGGGCCCGCGCCGCACGGCCGGACATCTCGGTCTGCGGCCTCGGCCTCGCCAATCCGCTGGAGGCCGAGGGGCTGACGACCAAATGGTCGATCGAGCTGCTCTTCACTCCGATCCAGGGCTACGAACAGGCCGGCGACCTCGCCGCCCTCTTCGCCCGCCCGCTCGACCGCAAGACGCGGCTGAGAGTTTAGGGGAGGCGGCCATGCAGCTCACCGTCTGGACCTATGAGGGCCCCCCGCACATCGGCGCGATGCGCGTCGCCACCGCCATGGAGGGGGTCCACTACGTCCTCCACGCCCCCCAGGGCGACACCTATGCCGACCTCCTCTTCACCATGATCGAGCGCCGCGACAGGCGCCCGCCGGTCACCTACACCACCTTCGAGGCGAGAGACCTCGGCACCGACACGGCGGCGTTGTTCCAGAAGACTCTGAAGGACGCCTATGAGCGCTTCCGGCCCGAGGCGATGCTGGTCGGAGCCTCCTGCACCGCCGAGCTGATCCAGGACGATCCGGCCGGCCTTGCCAAGGCCTCGAACCTGCCGGTGCCGGTGATCCCGCTGGAGCTTCCCTCCTATCAGCGCAAGGAAAACTGGGGCGCGGCGGAGACGTTTTATCAGGTTGTCCGGACACTGGCCGCGCCGCAGGTCTCTGGGTCGGAAAAGCAGGGTAACGGCCGAGCCGCCGCAGGCCGCCCCACCTGCAACATCCTCGGCCCCACGGCCCTCGGCTTCCGCCATCGCGACGACGTCGCCGAAATCCGCAAGCTGCTCGGCGAGATCGGCATCGACGTCGCCGTCGTCGCCCCGCTCGGTGCGTCTCTCGCCGATATCGCCCGGCTCGGCGAAGCCGATTTCAACGTCGTCCTCTATCCCGAGATCGCCGGCGTCGCGGCAAAATGGCTGAAGCGGACCTTCGGCCAGAAATTCACCACCACCGTGCCGATAGGCCATGGCGCGACGCGGGACTTCGTCGCGGAGGTCCTCCAGCTCGCCGGGCTGCCGGAAGGAGAGGCGGCAGGTTCCACGCCCGCCTCGAACCTTCCCTGGTTCTCCCGCTCGGTCGATTCCAACTATCTGACCGGCAAGCGCGTCTTCGTCTTCGGCGATGCCCCCCACGCGCTCGCCGCTGCCCGCGTCGCCACAGAGGAATTCGGCTTCACCCTCTGCGGCCTCGGCACCTATTCCCGCGAGTTCGCCCGCGACATCCGCGCCGCCGCGGAGAGATACGGCGTCGAGCCGCTGATCTCGGACGACTATCTCGACGTCGAGCAGGCGATCGCGGCGGCCCAGCCGGAGCTCGTCCTCGGCACCCAGATGGAGCGGCACATCGCCAAGCGGCTCGGCGTCGCCTGCGCCGTCATCTCCGCCCCCGTGCACGTCCAGGACTACCCGGCGCGCTACTCGCCGCAGATGGGCTTCGAGGGCGCCAACGTGCTCTGGGATTCATGGGTCCATCCGCTGGTGATGGGGCTGGAAGAGCATCTCCTCGGCATGTTCCGCGACGACTTCGAGTTCCACGACGGGGCGAAACCCTCCCATCTCGGCGCCGGCGCGCGGGTCGCGGCCGAGCCATTAAGTGCCGCGACCACCTCCGCCATCCTGGCCCCCGGCGCCTCGCAGGGGCGCGAGCCGACCGCTCCGGACGGCGATCTGATCAGCCTCGACTGGCTCACCGAAGCCGAGGCGGAGCTGAAGAAGATCCCCTTCTTCGTGCGGGGGAAAGCCCGCCGGAACACAGAAAAATTCGCCCTCGAACGGGGTCTGTCTGAGATCACCGTGGAGACGCTCTATGATGCAAAGGCCCATTACAGCCGCTAGCGGCCCTGCCGGCGCCAGCGCATCGGCGCAGGTCAAGGTGGTGCTGATCAGCCTCGACGGCCACATGGCCGGTTCGGTCGCCGCCGCGAGGCGCCGGCTGGCGAGCGAGATCCCCGGCCTCCAGGTCGTGCTTCACGCCGCGACCGACTGGGACCGCGAGCCGTCGAGCCTTGCCGGCTGCATCCGCGACGTCGGGCAGGCGGACATCGTCTTTGCCAACATGCTGTTCATGGAGAACCACATCGAGGCGGTGATGCCCGCCCTGAAGGCGCGGCGTGATACTTGCGACGCCATGGTCGGCGCGATGTCGGCGGGCGAGGTCATCAAGCTGACCCGGCTCGGCAGCTTCGAGATGGCGACCGAGGCGAAGGGCGTCATGGCACTCCTGAAGCGCCTGCGCGGCGGCCCCAAGACCGGCGGCAAGCCTTCTTCATCGGGCTCCGGCGCCAAGCAGATGGCGATGCTCCGCCGGCTGCCGAAGATCCTGCGCTTCATCCCCGGCACGGCCCAGGATGTCCGCGCCTATTTCCTCACCCTGCAATACTGGCTGGCGGGCTCCGACGAGAACGTCACCAACATGATCCGCTTCCTCATCGAGCGATATGCCAAGGGCCCACGCGCCGAAGTGGCCGCGAGGCTGCGCCAGACCCGGGCGCCGGTCGTCTATCCCGATGTCGGGCTCTACCATCCCCGCCTGCCGGACCGGATCGCCACCCGCATCGACTCGTTGCCGAACCGCAAGGGCGGGGAGGCCGGCACTGTCGGCCTGCTCGTCATGCGCTCCTACGTCCTGTCCGGCGACACCGGCCACTATGACGGCGTGATTTCGGCGATGGAGGCGCGCGGGCTGAAGGTCGTGCCGGCCTTCGCCTCGGGCCTCGACTCGCGCCCCGCCATCGAAGCCTTCTTCAAGAAGGACGGAAGGCCGGCGATCGATGCGCTCGTCTCGCTCACCGGCTTCTCCCTGGTCGGCGGCCCCGCCTACAACGATTCCAACGCCGCCGAGGAGGTGCTTGCCTCCCTCGACGTGCCGTTCCTCTCGGCCCATTCGGTGGAGTTCCAGTCGCTGGAGGAATGGCGGCTGTCCTCGGCCGGGCTGACGCCGGTGGAAGCCACCATGATGGTGGCGATCCCGGAGATCGACGGCGCCACCGGGCCGATGCTGTTCGGCGGCCGCTCCACCCTTTCGCGGGCCGACGGCCATCGTGAGATGACTGCCGATCTCGGCCGCGCCGATCTCTTGGCCCGCCGGGTCGCCAAGCTGATCGCGCTCCGCCGCCGGCCGGTCGCCGAGCGCCGCATCGCCCTGACCATCTTCAACTTCCCGCCCAATGCCGGCAGCGTCGGCACGGCCGCGCATCTGTCCGTCTTCGCCTCGCTCCACAACACGCTGAAGGCCCTGAAAGCCGAAGGCTATGCCGTCGACCTGCCGAAGAACGTCGATGCGCTGCGTGATGCGATCCTCGTCGGCAATGCCGCCCGCTTCGGGGCGCAGGTCAACGTCTTCGCCCGGATCCCGGCCGCCGACCACGTCCGCCGCGAGCCGCATCTCGCCGAAATCGAGGCGCAATGGGGCGCGGCGCCGGGCCGCCAGCAATCGGACGGCTCGTCGATCTTCGTCCTCGGCCAGAGCTTCGGCAACGTCTTCGTCGGCATCCAGCCCGCCTTCGGCTACGAGGGCGATCCGATGCGGCTCCTGTTCGAGAAGGGCTTCGCCCCGACCCACGCCTTTTCGGCCTATTATCGCTGGCTGCGCGAGGACTTTCGCGCCGATGCCGTCCTCCACTTCGGCACCCACGGGGCGCTGGAGTTCATGCCCGGCAAGCAGGTGGGCCTCTCCGCCGAATGCTGGCCGGACCGGCTGATCGGCGACCTGCCCAACGTCTATCTCTACGCCGCCAACAACCCCTCCGAGGGCACCATCGCCAAGCGCCGGGCGGCCGCGACGCTGGTCTCCTATCTGACGCCGCCGGTCGCTCACGCCGGTCTTTATCGCGGCCTTGCGGACCTCAAGGCGACCATCGAGCGCTGGCGCATCACCGCCCCCGAGGCCGCGCACGAACGGCGGGATCTCGAAATGACCATCGTCGCCCAGGCGAGCGCCCTCGATCTCTGCGCCGAGCCGGGCGAGGGGCAGGCGGTCGCCATCGACGTCCCGGCGCTGCACCGGGCGGTGCTCGAAGTCGAGGAGACGCTGATCCCCCACGGGCTGCATGTCGTCGGCCAGGCGGTGAGCGACGCCGAGCGGGCGGATCTTCTCGCCGCCACCGCCGAGGTGACCCTCGGTGCCGCGCCCGCCCGCGCCGCTATCGACGCGCTGGCCGGCGGCGACCGGGGCGCCGCCCTGAAGGGCTGCCTCGGCGCGGATGACGAGAAGGATCCGGCCATCGAAGCCCTGGTGAAACTCGACGCCGACCTTCGCAGCGACACCGAACTCCCGGCGCTGATGCGCGCCCTCGACGGCCGGTTCATCCGGCCGGTGCCGGGCGGCGATCTCCTGCGCACGCCGCAGATCGTGCCCACGGGCCGCAACGTCCACGGCTTCGATCCCTTCCGCATCCCCAGCGCCTACGCCGTTTCCGACGGCAGCCGCCAGGCCGGGCGGATGCTCGCCCGCCATGCCGCCAGCGGTCACACGCTGCCGGAGACCGTCGCGATCGTCCTGTGGGGCACCGACAATCTCAAGAGCGAGGGCGGCCCGCTCGCCCAGGTCCTGGCGCTGATCGGCGCGTCGCCGCGCTTCGACAGCTTCGGAAGGCTCTGCGGCGCCGATCTCCTGCCGCTGGAAAGCCTCGGCCGGCCACGCATCGACGTCCTCGTCACGCTCTCCGGCATTTTTCGCGATCTTCTGCCGCTGCAGTCGAAACTTCTGGCGGAAGCCGCCTTCCTCGCCGCAACGGCCGACGAGCCGGAAGAGAGGAACTTCGTCCGCAAGCACGCGCTCGCCTATGCCGAGGAGAGCGGCTGCGACATGGAGACGGCATCGCTCCGGGTCTTCTCCAATGCCGATGGCGCCTATGGTTCCAACGTCAACATGCTGATCGACTCGGGCGCCTGGGAGGCCGAGGGCGAACTCGCGGAGGCCTATACGCGGCGAAAATGCTTCGCCGTCGACCGCAAGGGCCGCACCGCCGAGCAGGCGAAACTGCTCAAGGCGAGCTTTGCCAAGGTCGAGATGACCTACCAGAATCTCGAATCCGTCGAGCTCGGCGTCACCACCATCGACCACTACTTCGACACCCTCGGCGGCATCAGCCGGGCAGCGTCCGAGGCGAGGGGCGAAAAGGTGCTGGTCTATATCGGCGACCAGACGCGAGGCGAAGGCAAAGTCCGAACCCTGGAAGAGCAGGTGGCGCTGGAGACCCGCACCCGCATGCTCAATCCCAAATGGATCGAGGCGATGCTCGCCCATGGCTACGAGGGCGTCCGGCAGATCGAGAGCCACGTCACCAACACGCTCGGCTGGTCGGCGACGACCGGCCAGGTCAGCCCTTGGGTCTACAAACGCCTCGCCGAGACCTTCGTGCTCGACCCCGAAATGCGCGAGCGGCTCGCGAGCCTCAATCCCACCGCCTCCGCCCGCATGGCAGACCGGCTGATCGAGGCCGAGGAGCGGCAATACTGGAAACCGAACGCGGCCGACAGGGAGGCGCTGCGCGAAGCCGGCGCCGACCTCGAGGATCGGCTCGAAGGCATCACACACAAGGAGGTCGTCGCCGCATGACCGCGCTCAAGACCACTCTCCCGCTGCCGCGCACCGTCTACCGCAAGGAGGACGGCGAGGGCTCCGTCCAGGTGAAGATGAACACCGGGCCGAAGATCGACGGCGCCCTGGTCTTCGCCGTCTACGGCAAGGGCGGCATCGGCAAGTCGACGACCTCGTCTAACCTCTCCGTCGCCTTTTCCAAGCTCGGCAAGCGCGTCCTGCAGATCGGCTGCGATCCCAAGCACGACTCGACCTTCACGCTCACCAAGCGCCTGCAGCCCACCGTGATCGACATTCTCGAAACCGTCGACTTCCACGCCGAGGAACTGCAGCCTGAGGACTTCGTCTTCGAGGGCTACAACGGCGTCATGTGCGTCGAGGCGGGCGGGCCTCCTGCAGGAACCGGCTGCGGCGGCTATGTCGTCGGCCAGACGGTGAAGCTCCTCAAGGAGCATCATCTCCTCGAAGACACCGACGTCGTCATCTTCGACGTTCTCGGCGATGTCGTCTGCGGCGGCTTCGCAGCGCCGCTCCAGCATGCGGACCGGGCGCTGGTCGTCACCGCCAACGACTTCGATTCGATCTTCGCGATGAACCGCATCGTCGCGGCGATCCAGGCCAAGGCGAAGAACTACGACGTGCGCCTGGGAGGCGTCATCGCCAACCGCTCCGCCGGCACCGACGAGATCGACCGGTTCAATGCCGCCACCGGGCTCGAGCGGATTGCGCATTTCCCCGATCTCGACGCCATCCGCAAGAGCCGGCTGAAGAAGGCGACCCTCTTCGAGATGGGCGATTCCCCGGAGGTGAAGTCTGTTCAGGACGAGTATCTGCGGCTGGCGGCCAAGCTCTACGCCGGCGTCGCGCCGATGGACGGCAAGTCCATGAAGGACCGCGACATCTTCGACTTCCTCGGCTTCGAGTGAGGCGGTAGATGAGCGACGTCGCAACCTACGAGACCCGGCGCGGCGAGATCGAGTCCTATTTCGATCGCACCGCCGCCGACGCCTGGAAGAAGCTCACCTCCGACGCCCCGCTCGGCCGCATCAGGTCGAGCGTCAGGGCCGGGCGCGAGGAGATGCGGGCGTTTCTCCTGTCGCTCATGCCGGCCGATCTCACCGGCGCAAGGGTCCTCGACGCTGGTTGCGGCACCGGGGCGCTGTCGATCGCGCTCGCGGCGCGCGGGGCGACCGTCGTCGGGATCGATCTCTCGCCGACATTGATTGCCCATGCAGCCGATCTCGCCGGGGCAGCCGGCTTTGGCCATGCCACTCGGTTCGAGGCCGGCGACATGCTGGCGTCCTCCCACGGCCGCTTCGACCATGTCGTCCTGATGGACTCGCTCATTCATTACGAGCCTGCCGATGCCGCTGCCGCTCTTGCGACGCTTGCCGCCCGGACCGACCGCTCGATCGCCTTCACCGTCGCGCCGAAGACCCCGATGCTCACCGTGATGCACCGGGCGGGCCGGCTGTTTCCGCGCGCCGACCGAGCGCCGGCGATCGTTCCGGTCGCGACCGACCGCTTCGGCGATCGCCTGGAGAGCCACCCGGGCCTGGCCGGCTGGCGCACTGAGCGCGAGTGCCGGGTGACGAGCGGCTTCTACAAGAGCCATGGCATGGAGCTGGTCAGGTCATGAGGCTCCTGCGGCGAAATCGGTCGGACATGGCTGTCGCGGGCAGGGCCCCGATGTCGGCACGCGAGGCGGCGGCACGGGCGCAGATGAGCCGCTTCATCATGTCGATCATGCCGTTCGCCGATGCCGCGTCGACCGACCTCCCGCTCGCCCGGCTGTTCCGGCTGTCGCTGTTCCAGGTCTCGGTCGGCATCACCATGGTGCTGCTCGGCGGCACGCTCAACCGGGTGATGGCGATCGAGCTCGGCATTCCCGTGTCGATCATCGCCGTCGCCATGGCGCTGCCACTGGTCGCGGCGCCCGCCCGCGCCCTGATCGGCCACAAGTCGGATACGCATCGCTCCTATCTCGGCTGGCGGCGGGTTCCCTACATCTGGTTCGGCGCGCTGATCCAGTTCGGCGGGCTGGCCGTGATGCCGTTCTCGCTGCTGCTGATCTCGGAAGGGCAGGCGGGAAAAGCCGTCTACGGGGAGGCAGGGATGACGCTGGCCTTCCTGATGGTCGGCTTCGGGCTCCACACGGTGCAGACGGCCGGTCTCGCGCTTGCTACCGACCTCGCGCCGCCGGAGAAGCGCCCGCGGGTCGTCGCCATGCTCTACACCATGCTGATCGTCGGCATGTTCGTCGGCGCGATCGTGATCGGGCGGCTTCTGGCGGACTTCTCGACCCTGCGTCTCATCCAGGTTCTGCAGGGCTCGGCGCTCGTCACCATCACGCTGACCTGCATCGCCATCTGGAAGCAGGAGCCGCGGCGCCGGGACATCCAGCCGGGAGGCCAGCCGAAGGAGCCGTTCCGCGCGGCGCTGAAGGCGCTCCGCCAGCAGAAGGGTCTCGACCGGCTGCTTGTGGCGCTTGCGGTCGGCACCGCCGCCTTCGGCATGCAGGACGTTCTGCTCGAACCCTATGGCGGCTCGGTGCTGCACATGGGGGTCGGTTCGACCACGCTCCTGACGGCGCTGTTCGCCACCGGAAGCCTCGTCGGCTACTTCATTTCGGCCCGGCTCATGAGCCGCGGCGGCAATCCCTACGTCGTCGCCGGGATCGGGCTGATGCTCGGCCTGCCGGGTTTTGCCGCGGTGATCATGGCCGCTCCCTTCGGCTCGGTCGGCGTCTTTTCGGCCGGCACCGTGATGATCGGGCTCGGCAGCGGCCTCTTTGCCGTCTCCATGCTGATCGCCGCCATGGCGATGGTCAGCGACGGCCGCGGGGGCCTGGCGCTCGGCGCCTGGAGCGCGGTCCAGGCGATGGCGCTCGGTGTCGCCGTCGCCGTCGGCGGCCTGGTGCGGGATGCCGTCACCGGTCTTGCCGATGCCGGCTGGCTCGGCTCGGCCTTTCAGAGCCCGGCCAGCGGCTACAGCATCGTCTATCTCGTCGAGATCCTTCTCGTTTTCGGGGCGCTCGCCTGCCTCGGGCCGCTCGTCAAACCGCGTCGTATCGAGCCGAGGGCTGCGCCGCCGGCGCGCTTCGGCCTTGCAGATCTGCCGAACTAGAAAATCCCAAGCGAAGGGAGTGCGTGTCTTGCCAGCCTATGCCCTCACGGAGCAGCTCGATATCCCCCTGCTGCTCGTCATTCTGTTCTTCCTCTTCTTTCTCGGCCTCGTCTACTATCTGCGCGGCGAGGACAAGCGGGAAGGTTATCCGCTGGAGAGCGACCGGACTGCCGGGACCGGCGGCCGGGTCCAGGTGGTCGGCTTTCCGCCCATGCCCTCGCCGAAGGTCTTCCGGCTGATGCATGGCGGCGAGACCCGTGTCCCGCGCGGCGAGGTCCCCCGCGAACTCAACGCCTTCCCTGCCTATGAATTCCCCGGCTCGCCGATCATGCCGGCCGGGGACCCGCTGGTCGACGGGATCGGCCCGGCATCCTACGCGTTGAAGGCCGACACGCCGGATCTGACCGTCGACGGCTCCTTGAAGCTGACGCCGATGCGCAACCATCCGCAATACCGGCTGGAGTCGACCGACGTCGATCCGGTCGGCATGACGGTGGTCAGTCGCGAGGGTCTGGAGGTCGGCAAGATCGTCGACGTCTGGATTAACGCCCACGAATATTTCCCGCGCTATCTGGAGATCGAGGCGAATGTCGAGAGCGGTGGACGGCGCCTGCTTGCCCCCTTCGCCTTCGCCGACATCAAGGCCGGCCGCGGCATCATCCGCTTCTCGTCGCTGACCCGGCCGCAATTCTCCCGCGTTCCGGCCCTCGCCAATCCCGACCAGATCACCATGCGCGAGGAGGATCGCCTGAACGGCTATTTCGCCGGCGGCGCCTTCTATGACGGCTCACCCCTGGAGGATGCCCTGTCATGAGCACCCACATGGAAGAGTTCGACGACATCAAGCCTGTCGTCACCGAGGAGGAACTTCCCAAGGGCGAGACGATCCTCTGGCAGGCGCGGCCCGACTGGTGGCGCCTCGCGCTCGGCGCCTACCGGCTGAAGCTGGTGGGCGCGTGGTTCCTCGCCTTCGCCGTCTGGAAGATCGGCGTGACCCATCACGACACCGGCTCCTGGGCGGCGGGCTTCGCGGATGCCGCGACGCTCCTGCCGGCGCTCGGAGTCGGCGTCGGACTGATCATGCTGCTGGCCTTTCTGACGGCCCGGGCAACACGCTTTACCCTGACCAGCCGGCGGCTGGTGATGCGTTTCGGCGTCGCCCTGCCGGCGCAGCTGAACATTCCGCTGGTTCACGTCGACCATGCGGCGGTCAAGCTCAATGCCGACGGGACGGGCGACATTCCGCTGACGATCCCGAAGAAGGGTCGGCCGTCCTACTTCCAGCTCTGGCCCTATGCCCGGCCGTGGAAGTTCGGCTCGGCCGAGCCGATGCTGCGGGCCGTGCCGAATGCGGCCGAAGCCGCGCGGCTCGTCGCCGACGCGCTCGCCGCTTCGCAAGGCGGCAAGCGCGGCGCCGTGCCGGCGGCGCGTCCGGCGAACGCGGAACCCGGTAGGCCAGGATTTGCTGGCGCCCAGCCGGCCGCGATGTAAGGGAGTTCGGAGGACATGCGCGCTCTTGCCGCCGCCATCCGCAACGGTTCGATCAAGATCAGCCCGGATCCGGAAAAGCCGATCCCCCGGCCGATTTTGATGTCGGCCGGGGCTCTCGCCCTCGTCGCTCTCGTCTCGATCGCGACCGGCCGGACCACCGGCGTTGGTCTCGCCGACACGCCGGAGATGCGGACGATAGCCCACCGCGCCCTGCAGCTCGCCGAGCACGAGGACGGCTCGGCCGCCGTTATCGACGCCGGAACCCGCGCGCCGCTGATCTCCGTCGGAGTGGGCGAGGGCGCCTTCGCGGTCGAGGCTCTGCGCAACCTGGCGCGGGATCGGGTCCGCAAGGGCGTTCCGGCCGGCGGGGCCTACGTCCTGGCCCTGAAGTCGGACGGGCGTCTGGTTCTCGAGGACCCCGAGACCAGCCAGCAGGTGGAACTGAGGGCCTTCGGCGAGAAGCAGGCGAGGGCTTTCGTCGGTCTGCTGCCGGCCGCAGGCGCCGAAATCACGGGAGGTGAGAAATGATCGACCGATTTTTGAAGAAGAAGGCCGAGGAGGTCTGCTGCACCGTCGAGGTCTCCAACACCTTCGAGAGCCTGCACGCCCATGTGCGCTTCGACGGCGGCGTGACCGTCGAGCCGGGCGACGAGGTGCTGGTGCACGGGGAGCCCGTCGAGGTGCCCTATGGCGAAACCGCCTATCTCAGGCGCCGCGCGACGATCCGCCGGGCCGGCTGGCTGGAGCGCCAGTGGACGCGGGCGACCGGCGACTTCGAATTCATGGAACTTTGCGAATTCTCCTTCTCGGAAAGGGCGACGCTATGAACGCGCACGCGAAAATCTCGGGCGCTGCGCCCGTCCGCGCCGAGGCGCCGAACGAGACCACCAAGATCGCGCAAGCTGACACGCTGCTGACGCCGCGCTTCTACACCACCGATTTCGACAAGCTCGACAAGGTCGACGTCTCGGGTGTCCGGCGCGAATGGGACGCGCTGATCGCCGAGATGAAGGCGGATCCCAATCGGGGTCATTTCAAGCGCGACGAGAACTGGGACAAGATCGAGCTGGAGGATCTGCCGGAGGGGCTGCGCAAGGAGTTCGTCGACTTCCTCGTCTCCTCGCTGACGGCGGAATTCTCCGGCTGCGTCCTCTACAAGGAGATGAAGCGGCGCGGGACGAACCCCGACATCTGCGAGCTCTTCTCCTATATGAGCCGCGACGAGGCCCGCCATGCCGGCTTCATCAACGACGCGCTGAAGGAATTCGGCATTGGCGTCAATCTCGGCTTCCTGACCAAGGAGAAGAAATACACCTTCTTCCAGCCGAAGTTCATCTACTACGCCACCTATCTCTCCGAGAAGATCGGCTACGCCCGCTACATCACCATCTTCCGGCATCTCGAGCATCACCCCGAGCGTCGCATCCATCCGATCTTCAAGTGGTTCGAGAAGTGGTGCAACGACGAGTTCCGCCATGGCGAGGCGTTTTCCTTGCTGATGCGGGCCGAGCGGCACACGCTGGAAGGCCGCAACAAGCTGTGGATCCGCTTCTTCCTGCTGGCGGTCTACGCGACGATGTATGTCCGCGACCACGCCCGTCCGGAGTTCCACAAGGCGCTGGGGCTCGACCCGTCGGAATACGGCTTCAAGGTCTTCCGGATCACCAACGAGATTTCCAAGCAGGTCTTCCCGCTGATGCTCGACATCGACAACCCGCGCTTCAAGGCGGGGCTCGAACGGCTCCTGAAGATCAGCCGCGACATCGACGCCGCGGCGCGTCAGGGCGGCGTTTCCGGCAAGCTCAAGGTCTGGCGCGGCAAGGCGGCGGCGACGCTCGCCTTCGCCCGGCTCTACACCCTGCCGGTGATCAAGAACGAGATCCCGAAGGAGAGCAAGCTCGTTCCTGCCTGGTGATGACGAACCGTCAAAGCCTCGTTGGCCACAGCCCCAGGCCAACGATCGCGTCAAAGAACAGGCGAAAGCATCGAACGTCGTCATCCCGGGCTTGACCCGGTACCCATTCCAAATCGGCAAAACTGCCGAGACGGGTCAGTGGGTCGATGGAGCTTCGACGTCGAGCGAGCCTTGGCGAGGCAGAGGAATGGATCCCGGGTCAAGCCCGGGATGACGACCGTTGCAACGCTGTGACCAGGCGTGAAGGTCAGCACCTGACATCAATCGCGTGCCCATAAGGACCCCGGCCATGACCGAATATCTGTACCCGGCACTGTTCGCCCTCGTGGTCTGGTGGGCCTCGACGGTGGCGATCATCTATCTCGACGGGCTGCCGCGCTGGACGTTCAAGTATTCGATGGTCGGGGCGACGGCGATCTTCGCCGTCTCGCTGATCGGCCTGCAGACCTCGGCGCAGGACGCCAGCATCACCGGCGCCTATCTGGCCTTCACCTTCGGCCTGCTCGCCTGGGGCTGGCAGGAGATGAGCTTCTACATGGGCTACGTCACCGGCCCACGGAAGCAGCCCTGTCCGGAGAACTGCAAGGGCTTTGCCCACTTCGTCCATGCCGTGCAGACCAGTCTCTATCACGAGCTGGCGATCATTGCGGCGGCCGGCCTCGTCGTCTGGCTCACCTGGGGCGCGCCGAACCAGATCGGCATGTGGACCTTCATGGTGCTGTGGTGGATGCATCAGAGCGCCAAGCTCAACGTCTTCTTCGGCGTCCGAAACCTCAACGAGGAGTTTTTGCCCGAGCATCTGGAGTTCCTGAAAGGCTTCCTCAACAAGCGCTCGATGAACCTCCTGTTCCCGTTCTCCGTCACCATCTCGACGGTGATCACTGCGCTTCTCGTCGTCGCCGCGATGGCGGAAGGGGCGTCCGCCTTCGAGAAGGCCGGCTACACCTTCCTCGCCGTCCTGATGGCCCTGGCGATCCTCGAACACTGGATGCTCGTCCTGCCGATGCCGACGGCGACGCTGTGGTCGCCCGGTCTGAAGTCGCGCGGCACCAGCCAGCCCTTCGAGGCCGAGATCGTCGTGGGCTTCCTCGGCGCCGGCAAGACGACGACCCTGCGCCACATGCTGTCTGAGGCCGATCCGAACGTGAAGACCGTGGTCCTCGTCAACGATTTCGGCGAGCTCGGCATCGACGGGTCGCTGCTCGAGGGGCAGGGCGCCGACGTCGTCGAACTTTCCAACGGCTGCATCTGCTGCTCGCTGCGCAAGGATCTGTCGGCGCAGTTGCGCGAGGTCGTCGCCAAGATCAAGCCGCAGCGGGTGATGATCGAGCCGTCGGGCGTTGCCGACGTCGCTTCGCTGCTGCGCGTCCTGCACGAGCCGGAAATCGCGAGCCTCACCAAGGCGCTCCGGCTCTACACTGTGATCGATGCCGGCGCGTTCCTGAGGGATTTCGCCCGCATGCCGGAATATTTCCGCATCCAGGCGAAGCTGGCCCCGGTCTTCATCCTCAACAAGACCGACCTGGTCTCGGCGGGCGAGATCGAGACCGTCCGCGAAACGCTGGTTGCGCTAAACCCTGCCGCGACGATCCTGACGGCCCGCTACGGCATCGTCGAAGGCGGTGTCGATCCGGCCATGGCTCTGTCGCACTGGCAGAGCGAGACCCGCGACCTTCTCGACGACGAGCTGGCGCAGGAACGCGCCCACCAGGCGCAGGCGGCAAAGGCGCGTGAGCCCCATGGAAAGGCGGACCACACGGCCGTGGCGCAGCCCGCCCACAGTCATCGGGCCGAGGTGCACCCCGCTGCAGCGGAGCGTCCTCACGATCACGAGCCACACACCCACGACCATGCCGGCCATCGCGGCGGCGACCGGCACGATCATGGGCTTGGTGCTCCGCGTGAGAGCGGCCAACACGCCCATGGCGCTGATGCCAGCCATGATCACGACCATCACACTCATATCAGCCACGCCAGCCACGACCATGCCAGCCATGGGCACCACGACCACCATGAGCACGCCCGTCATGACGGGCACGACCACCACGACCACGACCATCACCACCACGACGAGCCGGGCCTCGGCCTCTCGTCCTGGAGCCGGCGGCTCTCCGGCCGCGTCGATGCGGACGCGCTTCGCGCCGTCCTCGCCGAGGTCGTCGCCGGTGAGGCCGGCGGAGTGGACCGGATGAAGGGCATCGTCGAGACCGGGACCGGATGGCTGCGCTTCGACGTCGCCGGCGGCAGGGCTTCGATGGCCGCGCATGTGCCGAAGCCCGGCGAGACGGCGCGGGCGCTGGCAATCGGTTCCGCTCCGGATGCGGTCTGGCTCGACCGGGGCTTTGCCGGGCTGACGGGCGAAACGGCTTCGCCGGGCGGGGCGGCGGCGGCCACCGCCGAGACGCCGCTCTCCCTCCTGGCGCCGGCGGCGAACATATTGCCGGCGGAATAGGACCCGATCGCAAAGGGCGACGGCGGGAGAGGCGGGACGCTTCAGGCCCCCTTGCTACGACCGAATCCGGCGATCAGCTCGACATGGCCGTCCGTGCTTCGAGCCATGCGGTGCGAGACAGTCGATAGAAGCGATGACGCACGAGTTCGGGATGCGTCGCGGCCGGCACTTTCGGATGGTCGAAATCCGGCCCGCGGACGAAGCCGAGACGCAGCATCACCGCTTCCGACGCGTGGTTGCCGTCGACGCAGAAGCTGACGATCTCGTCGAGCGCATCCGGGTCGGCAAAGGCCCGATCGAGGCAAGCTGCCGATGCTTCGGTGACGTAGCCCTTGCCCCAATGTTCAGGCAGGAGGCGCCAGCCGATTTCGATGCCGGGCGCAGAGGGCATTTTCGGATCGAGCCTCACCATGCCGAGCATGCCGACTGCCTGTCGGGAGCCTTCCACGTCGAGGGCGAGAAAGGAGTAGCCGTCGTCCTTGAGCCGCCGGCTCAGCTCGTCGAGCAACGCGTCGGATTCCTCCCGGCTTCGGCGGAACGGGAAGAAGCGCATCACCGTCTCGTCGCTGTTGAGGCGGTGGATTGCCGGCCGATCGCGTTCCGCCCAAGGGCGGATGCGCGTCCGGGTTGTGACGATGGGCTCGCGCATGTCCATGATGGTCGCTCCGGCGTGAGGGTTGGAACGAGGCCCTTGCTATCATGGCCGGCCGGCAGCGAGGATACCCTGCGCCTTTGCGGATTTCAAAGCGGCCTCGTCGGGCTACACTTGGGGCCGCGGCCCCAATCGTGAGCCGATTGCGGAGGAACGGGATGTCGATCCGAACTCTTCTTCTTCGCCGCTGTGGCGTCGTCGTCTCGTGCCTGGCGGCCGGTCTCCTCCTCGTGTCTGCCCGAGGGGCTTTCGCCGCGCCCCCAAACGTCGACCCCGTCTGGTGGAACGGCGAGATCGCCAAGGCGCAGGCGGAGGCCGAGCGGCTGTGGGAGGTCATGCGCGCGAAGGGAACCTTCGCGCTCGGCACCGCGGTGAACGAGGTCGACGTCGACATCCATACCTGCCACATCCTGTCGATCATGCTCGGCAAGGACCATCTGACGCCGCTTCTCGTCGCGCCGAAGGACCCTGCGCAGCCGGAGGACGAGCCGGGTTTCGCCGAGGGCGTGGAAGGCAATTCCCGATCCAATTGGGCGGGCCTCGCCGAGGGCTTTCTGGCGGAATCACCGGTCGAGCGGGTTCGCGCCTGGAATCTCGATTGCGTCGGAAAGTTCGGCATTGCCGGGCGGGACTTCGTTCGCGAGGACGACGGGCGCGCGCTGGTGGAGGTGAACGGCGACGCGATCCGCATCCTCGGCAATGTCGAGGTGGGGTTCTTC
Source organism: Jiella pacifica (assembly GCF_010500815.1). GTDB lineage: Bacteria > Pseudomonadota > Alphaproteobacteria > Rhizobiales > Rhizobiaceae > Jiella > Jiella pacifica. Next base: position 253,532 of record NZ_JAAAMG010000002.1, on the reverse strand, counting down.
GAAGAGCTGAAGGCCGCGGTCGAGGCGAATCCGAACGTGACGCGGATCGTCCTCGGCTCGGCCGGCGGCGGTGTCGGCGACGCCGTCGAGGCCGGCCGGTACATCCGCGCGCGCGGGCTCGACACGGAGCTCTACAACGATTGCCGTTCGGCCTGTTCGCTGGTGTTTCTCGGCGGCGTCGAGCGGCGGATCTGGTCGCCTTATCCGCAACTCGGTTTCCACCGGATCTCCAGCAACGGCTTGGGGATCCCCGACGACAGCGAGGTCTACGACCTCGTCCGCGACTATGCCGACGGCCTCGGCGCCGACGGAGCGGCGATCCTCGCCTTCATGAAGAAGGCCGGCGTCCGGCAGATGCATCATCCCGAGATGGACGAGCTCTGCGCCGCCAACGTCGCGACGGCGGTGCAGCGGGTGTGTTTCGGAACACCGCCACGGCCGGCTGCGCGCCAGGCGCCGCACGGATCAGGCGACGTCGGAGCGGCCGCCGCAACGGAGCATCCGCCGTCCGCCGGCGCGGCGAATGCGGCGGATCAAGCCGGCGGCGACCCGATCACCGATCGCCGGTCGGGAGTCGAGCCGGCTCGAGGCATTTGCGCCGACATCGCGGCCCAGCGCCGACGCATCATCGAGCGCGACGCGAGGATCGCCGGCGCGTTGCCGACGGCTGGCGACGGCAGCGGCGGCCTCGTAGAGATCTACGATCAGATGCTCGCCGACTACGACTGCTGACCCCGACCGGAAAAAATCTGCCGCAACGAAGGTCTCTCCGCCTGGCAGGCGCGGCGTCGCTCGGGCGAGGGGTTCAGCCGTTGACGAACTCGCCTTGCCGATAGCCCTGGATGTAGAGGAGCGCCGTCAGGTCGCCGTGGTCGACCCGGTGCGGCGCGCTGGCGGCGACCTTCGGCTTGGCATGCAGCGCGACGCCAGTGCCGGCGAGCTGCAGCATCGGCAGGTCGTTGGCGCCGTCGCCGACGGCAATGGTGTCGGCGGGGGCGAGGCCCCGTTCGGCGGCGATCTCTCGCAGCGCCGCGACCTTCGCCTCGGCACCGAGGATCGGCTCGCCGACCTCGCCCGTCAGCTTGCCGTTCTCGGCGATCAGACGGTTCGCCCGCGTCTCGTGAAAGCCGAGGGCCGCGCCGATCGGTCCGGTGAAGACGGTGAAGCCGCCGGAAACGAGGGCGGTGTGGGCGCCATGGGCGCGCATGGTGGCGATGAGGCGCCTGCCGCCCGCGGCATGGGTGATCCGCTCGGCAATGACTTTTTCGACGACGGCCTCGGCAAGCCCAGCGAGAAGGCTCACCCGCTCGCGCAGGGCCGGTTCGAAGGCGATTTCGCCATTCATCGCCCGCGCGGTGATGGCGGCGATGCGCTCTTTGATGCCGACCTCCGCGGCGAGTTCGTCGATGCACTCCTGCTCGATCATGGTGGAGTCCATGTCGGCGATGAGAAAGCGCTTGCGGCGGTTCGCCGCCTCCTGCACGACGAGATCGAGACCGAACTCGGCCGCCGCGTCCGCCGCAGCTTTGCGCGCCTCGGCCGCAGGCGGCGCGGCGAGCACCAGGTCGGCCGCAAAGCCCTCGGCCAGCCAGTCGGCGGCACCCGGCGAGGCGCCGAGACGGGCGCCGATCGCCGCGATCGCTTGCGCGGTGAAGGGCCGGCCGGCCGGATTGGCGATCAGGGTGGCGACATGCATGGGAAAACTGCCGATGAAGAAGAGGCGATGACAGGGAAAATCGAGGCCATCCTGATAGCCGGGCCGACCGCCAGCGGCAAGTCGCGCCTTGCCGTCGAACTCGCCGAAAGGCACGGGGGCGTCGTGGTCAACGCCGATTCCCTGCAGGTTTACGACGGCCTCGAGATCTTGACGGCGCGCCCGTCCGAGGCGGATCTGGGCCGCGTGCCGCATCGTCTCTACGGGCATGTCGACCCGCGGACCGACTATTCCGCCGGCGCCTTCCTTCGCGACGCCGAGAAGGTTCTGGAGGATCTGCGCCGGCAAGGACGACTGCCGATCTTCTGCGGCGGCACGGGGCTTTACTTCAAGGCGCTTCTCGGCCTTCTCGACCGGATGCCCGAGGTTCCGTCGGAGATCCGTGAAAAATGGCGGGCGCGGCTCGCCGAAGAGGGGCCCGAGCCCCTGCATGGCGAACTCGCCGCCATCGATCCCGAGACTGCGGCCAGGCTCTCGCCGCGCGACGGGCAGCGGATCGTCCGGGCGCTGGAGGTGAGTGAGGCGGGGGGCGCCTCCTTGTCGCGGCTCCAAGGCGGCGGGGGAGAAGCGCTGATCGATCCGGAGCAAGCGCGGATGATCGTTCTGACGCCGGACCGGGCCGAGTTGCGCCAGCGCATCGCCGAGCGTTTCGACGTCATGTTGGAGGCAGGCGCGCTCGACGAGGTCCGCGCCTTCGAGACGGCCTATCGGGGCGCCGTCGCCACCGCCGGCAAGGCGATCGGCCTCGCCGAGCTGTCGTCGTACCTCAAGGGAAACATGGGCTATGAGGAAGCCTGCGAACGCGCGGTCACCCGAACCCGGCAATATGCCAAGCGCCAGGAAACCTGGTTCCGCCATCAATTCGACCGACGATGGCTGCGCCTCTCGCCGGAGGCGGCGATTTCCAAGGTTGCGGAGCTTTAAATTAACACGTCGCTAGATGCTTGGCGCTATGAACTAGGACAGGGAGTTTACGGACGTCGGAGCATATGAAAGTCGCCAGGGCAGAGCTGTCGGTCGCATTCGTCATTTGCTCCCTCCTCGCGGCGGCGGCACTGATCTATGCGAGCTATCAGCTGACGGATTCACTTCAGGGCGGAATGGCCGACGAGGCGCTTCGCCAGCAATACGCTCGGATGACCTTCCTGGCCCTCGGCTTCGTCGGAGCGGCCGGCTTCGGCTCGCTCTTCGTCGTCCTGCCGCTCCTGCGCCACCACAACCGCGAGCAGGGCAAGCTCCGGTCGCTGACGGTCCTCCTGAAGGAGCGTTCCAAGAAACTCGAAGCGGCGGCGCTGACCGATCCATTGACCGGAACGCACAATCGCCGCTTCTTCGACGAGGCGCTGCTGCAGTACGTGCAGGAGTTCCAGCGGATCAAGCGGCCGCTCGGACTCATTTTAATCGACCTCGATCATTTCAAGGCGATCAACGATTCCCACGGCCACGACACCGGCGACGAGGTTTTGCGCGCCGTTGCCTTCTGCCTGTTCGAGGTGACGCGGTTCCACGACGTGGTGGCGCGGATCGGCGGCGAGGAATTCGCCATCATCGCGCCCAACCTCGGCTTCGACGAACTGCGCCGCTTTGCCGAAAAGCTCCGGCACGAGATCTCGCGTGTAACGCTCACGGTCGGCGAGGTTCGGCTCGGCGTGACCGCTTCGATCGGCATTGCCCTCGCCGGACCCGAAGACGGGCCGGGCAGCCTCACCAAGCGGGCCGACGTCAATCTCTATCAGGCCAAGCAGGGCGGACGGAACCGGGTTATCATCTGACGGTCGTGGGGGCAGTTTGTGCGCCCTTCAAGGAACCAGCGCCGCCGCCTGTGCGTCTTCCCGCAAAGGAAAGGCATCCGATGACGAGCACGATCGACAGGATTACCCCCCAGGACGGCAAGGGATGGCTCAAATCCGCGGCCCGTGCCGGCTATGCCGCCAGAGGATTCGTCTTCCTGATCGTCGGCTACTTTTCGTTCCGCGCGGCGTTTGCAAGCGGCGAGGCGATGGACTCCAAGGACGCCCTCGAGGTCATCGCCGGCTCGGGCTTCGGGGTCGCCTTGCTCGCGGTCATGGTGTTGGCTTTGGCAGCCTTCGCGATCTGGCGGCTCATCCAGGTGTTCATGGATGTCGATCACCATGGCAAGGATGCCAAGGGATTGTTCGTGCGAGCCGGATTGCTGATCAGCGCGTTTTCCTACGGCGGTCTTGCCTTCTATGCGACGACCCTGCTGCTCGGCAGCGCGTCCGAAGGCGGCGGCGGCGGCGGCGGCGGCGGCGGCAAGACCGGTGCGATCGCTTATGCCTACGAGCAGGGCTACGGCGTCTGGCTGACCTATCTGATCGCGGCAGGAATGGCAGCCGCGGCGATCGCCCACATCGTCAAGGCAGCCAAGGCGGGCTTCGAGAAATACATGGCGATCCCCGGGGATCGACGCTGGCTGTTGAAGCCGGTCTGCCAGTTCGGCCTCACCGCCCGGGCGCTGACCTTCGTCGTTATCGCCGGACTTCTGGCGACAGGCGCTGCGGGCTACAGTTCCGGAGACACACCGGGTCTGGATGCAGCGCTTCAGGAAATTTCCGGCTGGAGCTTCGGATGGTTGTTCCTGTCGTTGACGGGTCTCGGCCTGATCGCCTTCGGCATCTATTCCGTTATGGAGGCGGTCTATCGTCGGATCAACATGCCGGACGTTCCCGACGTCGGCTGAGCCGGCGCCGGCTGCCGTCGGAACAGGGGTGCGAAAAACCCGTTGACGGCGTCCCGGGGGGCGCCTAGCTTATGGCCCATGATCACGAAGCTGATTCTCGTAGGAAGGCGCACACGCGTGGCGGTCTGAGGACCGCCCGGCGATAGCCACGTGTGCGCGAAACGAAGGGCCCCTGGAGGCCCTTTTTTATTGCCCGAAATTCTGTGAATGGTCCGCCGGGACGAGACTGGGCGGAAACGAGAAAGACCGAAGCGATGGATATCAAGGCCGAGAGTGAAGCACGGGAGATGACGGGCGCCGAGATGGTGGTCCGCGCACTCATCGACAACGGGATCACGGACATCTTCGGCTATCCGGGCGGGGCCGTGCTGCCGATCTATGACGAGCTCTTCCAGCAGGACGAAGTCCGCCACGTCCTGGTGCGGCACGAGCAGGGCGCCGGCCATGCGGCGGAGGGCTATGCCCGCTCGACCGGCAAGACCGGCGTGATGCTCGTCACCTCGGGTCCCGGCGCGACGAATGCCGTCACGGCGCTGCAGGACGCGCTGATGGACTCGATCCCGCTCGTCTGCATCTCAGGCCAGGTTCCGACGACGCTGATCGGCTCCGACGCCTTTCAGGAATGCGACACCGTCGGCATCACCCGGCCCTGCACCAAGCACAACTGGCTGGTCAAGGACGTGAACGACCTGTCGCGGATTCTCCACGAGGCCTTTCACGTTGCGCGGACGGGGCGGCCGGGGCCGGTCGTCGTCGACGTGCCGAAGGACGTCCAGTTCGCGGTCGGCATGTACACGCCGCCGCCGCCCTCCCGCACCCACGAAAGCTACCGTCCGCGGCTCTCTCCCGAGCACGAGCGCATCGCTGCGGCCGTCCAGATGCTGGCCGGCGCCAAGCGCCCAATGATCTATTCGGGTGGCGGCGTCGTCAATTCGGGCCCGGAAGCCTCGCGCCTCCTGCGCGAATTCGTCGAGATGACCGGTTTTCCGATCACCTCGACGCTGATGGGCCTCGGCGCCTATCCGGCTTCCGGGAAGAGCTGGCTCGGCATGCTGGGAATGCACGGAACCTACGAGGCCAATCTCGCCATGCATGGCTGCGACGTCATGCTGTGCATCGGTGCCAGGTTCGACGACCGCATCACCGGCCGGCTGGATGCCTTCTCGCCGGGTTCGCGGAAGATCCACATCGACATCGACCCGTCCTCGATCAACAAGAACGTCCGCGTCGAATTGCCGATCATCGCCGACGTCGCCCATGCCATGAAGGATCTTGTCGCCGAATGGAAGAGTGCCGGAGCGTCGGTCGACCGTACGGCGATGACTGCCTGGTGGAGCGAGATCGAGGCCTGGAAGGCGCGCAATTGCCTGGCCTACAAGCCGCATGACGACGTCATCATGCCGCAATATGCCGTCCAGAGGCTTTACGAAGCGACGAAGCATCGCGAAACCTATGTCTCCACCGAAGTCGGCCAGCACCAGATGTGGGCGGCGCAGTTCTACGGCTTCGAGGCTCCGAACCGCTGGCTCACCTCGGGCGGACTCGGTACCATGGGCTACGGCCTGCCGGCCGCCATCGGCGCTGCGATCGCCCATCCTGACGCGCTGTCGGTCTGCATCGCCGGCGACGCCTCGGTGCTGATGAACATGCAGGAGATGTCGACGGCGGTGCAGCACCGGGCCAACGCCAAGATCTTCATCCTCAACAACCAGTATATGGGCATGGTGCGCCAGTGGCAGCAGCTGCTCCACGGTAACCGGCTGTCGCATTCCTATACCGAGGCGCTGCCGGACTTCGTCAAGCTCGCCGAGGCCTATGGGGCGGTCGGCTTGCGCTGCGAGAAACCCGGCGATCTCGACGATGCAATCGCCGAGATGCTGGAGGTCGATGCGCCGGTGCTGTTCGATTGCCGGGTCGCGAACCTTGCCAACTGCTTCCCGATGATTCCGTCGGGCAAGGCGCACAACGAGATCCTGCTGCCGGAAGAGGCGACCGATGAGGCCGTCGCCAAGGCGATCGACGCGAAGGACCGGGTGCTGGTCTAGATTTCTGACCCCACGGCCGGCGGGAGTTCGCCGGTCGTGATCTCATCTTCCAATAGGGGCTGCATCTTGCGACCGGGGAGACCCGAACGGGCGCAGGCTGAAAGCGCAGCGTCTCCATCCGCAAGGTCCAGTTTCATGAACAATCCCGTCGTCCAGCCGCCGGCCTCGGCCTATTTCATCACTCCGGAAAAGGAAACGGCGGTCGCGCGGACCCTCGCGGTGCTCGTCGACAACGAGCCGGGCGTCCTTGCGCGCGTGATCGGGTTGTTTTCGGGCCGCGGCTACAACATCGAGAGCCTGACGGTCTCCGAGACCGAACATGAGAAGCATCTGTCGCGCATCACCGTCGTGACGCGGGGCGCGCCCCACGTGATCGAGCAGTTGAAGAGCCAACTCGACCGGATCGTGCCGGTCCATCGGGTGGTGGATCTCACGGCCACGGCTGGCGAGACCGGCGAAACCGGCCCGATCGAGCGCGAACTTGGCATCGTCAAGGTCGCGGGCCAGGGTGAAAAGCGGGTCGAGGCGCTGCGGCTTGCCGACGTCTTCCGCGCGAAAGTGGTGGACTCCTCGATCGAGCATTTCGTCTTCGAGATTACCGGACGCCCCTCGAAGCTCGACAAGTTCGTCGCGCTGATGGCGCCGCTCGGGCTGGTCGAAGTCTGCCGAACGGGAGTCGCCGCGTTGTCCCGCGGCAGGGAGGGCATGTAGTTCTGCGTCCTTGCCCGTCGGTTGATATCCGGCGGGCAAGGACGCAGACACATCCGTCCGCCGAACATTCCGGCATTTCTCGGCCTTCGAGCCAAGGGCTCGACGAAGCCGCGATACGAAAGCATGAACCGTTTTCGATGCCTGTCGCTGATATCGTCGGCAGCGTCGCGCCGCTTTTCGACGGTCGACCTGCGGCAACCGCTGCAGCTCCCGACGGTGCGGCGGCTCGTGGAAGTGATACCCGATTTTGAATGATGTTCAGTCCGGATTGATTGTGATTCGTTTGACACGAGTTGGTTCGTGCAGAGAATGTATTGCGCAGTGATATTCGGCACTAAATCTGTCCGTTGACCTGGGAATTTCGCCATTTTGCGGCGAATTGTCACATGCGTACATTGCAGTCTCTGGAATTTCCGGACCGATGTGGCATCGTGTTCAAGCTCTGATGGACGTAATGTAACTTTAGATCGAAGGGTTACATTATGGATTCTGGAATTGATCGGCCCGACTGGCACCTCGGCGATGAAACCTATCGGCTATTCGTCGAAAGCGTGACCGACTACGCCATCATACTGTTGGACCGGGAAGGACGCATCGCTACCTGGAACGCAGGCGCGGAACGGCTCAGAGGCTTCTCGGAACGAGAGGTCATCGGACGCGATTTCTTTGCGGATTTTTACTGGCAGCGGCCCGGCGACGCGAAGATCGCCGAGATTCTCCACGGATCCGAGCACCGCATGCGCCACGAGGTCGAAGGGTGGTGCATGAGAAAGGACGGTGGCCGGTTTCGCTGCCATCTCGTCCTGCAGCGGATCGACGGCGGGACTCCTGCCAAGACCGGTTTCGTGGTGATCTGCCGGGACCGGACGCAGCGCTACAGCGCTGAAGGCGCCAGCCGTCGTAGCGAGCAGCAGTTTCGACGCCTCATCGGCGGTTTTCGCGATCTGGCGACCTGCACCTTGGACCAGGTCGGGCAGATCAACAGTTGGAGCGAGGCGCTCGAGCGGATGCTCGGCTATGGCTCGGGAGAAATCGTCGGCCGGGCCTATGCCGAGCTTTTTTCGGCGGAGTGCTGTCGGTTGGGACTTCCGAGCCAGGCCCTCGAGCACGCCCTGCGCGAGGGGCGGTTGCGACAGACCGGCTGGCGCAAGGCCAAGGACGGGACCCAGGTCTATGCCAGCGAGGTCATCGACGTGATCCGCACGGAGACTGGCGAGCACCTCGGATTTTCCTTGGCATTGCGCGACGTGTCGGCCCAGGCCGCCACCGAGGAGGCGCTCGACGCCGCGAGGCGAGCGTTGTTCCAGTCGCAGAAGCTCGAAATGATCGGCCAACTCACCGGTGGTGTCGCTCACGATTTCAACAATCTCTTGAGCGCCATCCTGGGAAACCTCGAACTCGGCCGCCGGCGCCTTCCTGCCGACAGCGACGTGACGCGGTTTCTCGACAACGCCATCGTCGGCGCCCAGCGCGGTGCCGCGCTGGTAAGTCGGATGATGAACTTCGCGCGCGAGCAGGAGATCGAAGTCAGGACGATCGAATTGCCGGCTCTCTTTAAGGAACTCTGCGAGCTCGTCGCCAAGGCGCTCGGGCCGGAGACCGTCATCCAATCGAACTTCCCCGACAGGCTCGCACCGCTGAGGATCGATCCGCATCAGTTGGAACTCGCGTTGATGAACCTTCTCATCAATGCCCGGGACTCGATGACGAAAGGCGGGACGATCCGGCTTTCCGCGCGCAACCGGCGGATCTCCGCCGGAACGGACGGTTTCGGCGAGCCCGGTCGCTACGTTCAGTTGGACGTCACCGATGACGGATGCGGCATGGATGCCGAGACGCTTTCTCGCGCCTGCGAGATTTTTTTCACGACCAAACCGCCAGGGAAGGGAACCGGGCTGGGGCTGTCGATGGTTCAAGGACTTGTCGACACCGTCGGAGGACGGATGTCGATCAAGAGCCGCCCCGGCAGGGGAACGACGGTGACCTTGCTTTTGCCGGCAGCGCCGTCGCGAGCGGACGAGGTGTTTGCGGGCGATGAATTGGAGACGGTCCACGTGCAAGCTCCCTTGGAGCGCAAGCTTCGCGTCCTCGTCGTCGACGACGACGCCCTGGTCCTCATGAACTCGGCAGCCTTGCTGACGGACCTGGGGCATGAAACGACTGCGCTTTCTTCGGCAGAGGAGGCACTGACCTTTCTGCACAGCAGGTCGTCGCGACGGCCGGTCGATCTCATCGTCACCGACCATGCCATGCCACGCACGACGGGATTGGAGCTGGCCCAGGTCGTGCGGAGCGAGTGGCCGTCTCTGCCCGTCATTCTCGCGACGGGTTATTCCGAAGACATCGTCGAGGGCAACGGCACGGTCTCCGCTCGCCTGCAAAAGCCCTTCGGCATTCGCGATCTGCGAGCCGTTATCGCCGCGGTGTTCGAGGGAGCCGAAGCCGGAAACGGCGGCGGCGTCGCCACCATGCCGCCCCACGCGTCATCGGCGATCCTGAGCTAGCGGCTCGCTCCAGGCGGCGCGACCTTCGTCGCGCCGTGGCGCAATCCCCCGATTTCTTCACCTTTTCGATTGATGACTGCGCGGCCCGCTGCCAAGTGTCGGTCGGTCGCATCGTTTCGACGCCTGCGATCATTCCGAGCCGACGCCATGCGGGAGAGACGCCTTGCAACTGACGCCGCAACAGGACGACGCGCTGCGCGCCGTCGCCGACTGGCTCGATCGGGGCGATCAACCGATCTTCCGCCTGTTTGGCTATGCCGGAACGGGCAAGACGACGCTCGCCCGGCACTTCGCCGAGGGGATCGACGGCGCCGTGCAATTCGCCGCATTCACCGGCAAGGCGGCGCAGGTGCTGCGCTCCAAGGGCGCGAAGTCGGCGCGGACGTTGCATTCGCTGATCTACCGGCCGCGCGGCGAGGAAACCGTCTCGGACGAGGCGAGCGGCGTCTCGCGGGTCTCGCCGACCTTCTCGCTCAATCGCCAGAGCCCCGTCGCCAAGGCCAAGCTCGTCGTCGTCGACGAATGCTCGATGGTCGACGAGGCGCTCGGCCGCGATCTCCTGTCGTTCGGCACGCCCATCCTTGTCCTCGGCGATCCGGGCCAGTTGCCACCGGTCTCGGGCGGCGGCTTCTTCACCGAGGCGGAGCCGGATTTCCTGCTCTCGGAGATCCACCGCCAGGCGCGAGACAATCCGATCATCGAGATGGCGCTCGCGGTGCGGGAAGGTCGCGAGCTGATGTATGGCGACTATGGCGAGAACGCGCAGGTGATCTCCAAGCGCGAGGTGGAGACGGAAAGAGTGCTCGCCGCCGACCAGGTGCTCGTCGGCACCAACCGCACCCGGCGGCGCTACAATGCCCGACTGCGCGAGCTGAAGGGCTTCGAAGGGCCGCTGCCGATGGCGGGCGACAAGCTGGTCTGCCTCAGGAACGATCCGCCAAAGGGGCTCCTCAACGGCTCGCTCTGGCAGGTGATGACCGCCTCGCGCGAGACGACGAAGCCCGGCGTCAACCTGATCGTCAAGCCGGACGACGACGACATCGACCAGGGCGCGGCGAAGATCCGGCTCCTGAAGCAGGCCTTCGAGGAGCCGGACGCCGACGTGCCCTGGGCGACCAAGAAGCGCTTCGACGATTTCGACTATGGCTACGCGCTGACCGTCCACAAGGCGCAGGGCTCTCAGTGGGACGACGTCATGCTGTTCGACGAGAGCTTCGCCTTCCGCGATACCCGCGAGCGCTGGCTCTATACGGCGATCACCCGGGCGGCGGAGAAGCTCACCATCGTGCGGTAGCTCTCGTTGCCGCTCAGTGCCCGGGCGGCGGCAGGATCGTCATGCCGACGGCCTCTGCGGTCTTGACGATCCGCCCGACATCCGGCGGGCCGTCCATGCCGGCGGGCTCGCGGGTCTCGTCGGCGACCGGCTCGCCGAGCTCCGTGAAGAAGCGCTCGTGCATGTGGCCGGGTGCGTTGAGGATGAGGATGCGGGCCGGCGACGGTCCCCTGGCGGAGAAGGCGTGGACCGCGCCGTCCGGCACCGCCACGTAGTCGCCGGCCTTGGCTGTGAAGGGTTCCGTGCCGAAGCGGAAATCGATCTCGCCGTCGAGAACGTAGAAGGCCTCGGTCTCGCCCGCATGATGGTTCGGCGGAGCTCCAAGGCCGGGCGGAACCACCGCCTCGACCAGGCAGAACTTGTCCTGCACATCACCGGGAAAAGCGTGGAATTTCATCAGGATGCCAAGGGACTGATAGGTCCTGGGGCGGGTCATCGCTGCGGTCTCCTGTTGCGGGAAGCACCCAATTCATTCACAATACACCAGTCTCTTTATAAGACAAGTGTCTCACGAAAGAATTTGGGTCCCGATGTCCCTGTCCCATGAACGCCTGCAGCAGAAGTCACGCACCCGGGAGGCCGTGCTCGCCGGGGCGCGGGCGCTCATCGCCAGGGGAGAGGCCGTGACAGTGGCGGCGGCGGCGGCCGAGGTCGGCGTCTCGAAGGCCACGGCCTATCGCTATTTCTCCGACCCCAACACCCTTGCTGCCGAGGCAGGGCTCGCCCTCGACGTTCGCCCCTACGAGGCGATCGTCGTGCATTCCTCGAAGCTGCGCGAGAAGCTTTTGGCGATCGGTCTGGAAATGTTCGATCTGGCGCTCGGTCACGAAGCCGAGTTCCGCCGCTTCCTGGCACGAAATCTCGATGCGTCGGGCCAGAACGATCGGCGGCAGGCGCCGCCACGGGGCGCCCGCCGTACGGCGATGTATCGACGGGCGCTCGACGAAACGCCGCACGATCTCACCGAGGAGGAACAGGCGCGGCTCGTCCGGGCGCTGTCGGTGGCGACCGGCGTCGAGGCGATGATCTCGCTTCTCGACGTCGCGCAGGCAAGCCGGGAAGAGGCTCGTGCGACGGTGCAGGAGGTCGCCGAAGCCATCCTCGACAAGTATCTGCCAACGAAAAAGCCCTGACCGTGGGGGAACGGCCAGGGCTTCCTTCAGGTGCGGGGATGCGGGATCTGGGGGATTATTCCGCAGGCACCATCTCCGGCGTGTTCCTTCGTGCGGGGGAAGCGAGGAACAGCCAGAGGAAGAGGACGACGCCAATGATGACGATCGGCGAACCGATCATCAGCAGGGCATTCGGGACGCCGGTCGCGTCGACCATGATCTTGCCGGCGAGGAGCACGATGGCGCCGATCTCGTAGACGGCAAACTGGATGACGGCGAGCGTTCGCTCGCGCAGTTCCGGCCAGCCACGATGGACGAGGCCGAAGAGCATGGAGGCGACGAAGCCGAGCAGGCCGATATGGGCGTGCGATTCGGAAAAGTTGAAATGGCCGCTCGCACCCAGCCACGTGCCGAAGCCGGCGGCAAAAATCAGCCACCCGAAGCCGGCGGCCACATACACCTTGTCGATGTTGCGCATGGAAGTGGATCTCGAAAGACGCCGAAACCAACGGACGCATCCGGGCAACCTTGCCTCGGGAACCGTTCGGCGGCCGCTCCTCTAGACCCACGGTATTTCAGATTGATTTCGCGTTGTGTTTCGCTCGGATTTCGTTTCTTTCGGTTCCTTGGTGCGGCGACGGCGCCGTTTCCGCCGGGGCTGATGAACCTCGTATGCATGGCGGATGCTGCGGGGCGCTCGCCGATCCTTGGCGCCGGTACCGAAAGTTCTAGTCCGTCCCCTGGAACGCCGCACCGTCGAAGGCGAAGACTTCCGCGCCGTTCTGGTTCACCCCGAGGGTGGTGAAGCTGAGGATCCCCCAGCCCGGCCGCGTCTCCGAAACCCGCTTGTCGGTGACCGTCTGGGTGAAGGTCACGGTGTCGCCGGCATAGACGGGCTTCGGCCAGCGCATGTTCCTGAAGCCGGGGGAGGGGCCGATCTTCGGCGCCGTATGGCCGGCCTCGACCCACTCCTTCAGCCTACCATAGCGATATTCGACGTTGAGCCGCATGCATGCGGCTGCCGTGTGCCAGCCAGAGGCACAGAGCCCCCCGAGGACGGAATTCTTCGCCGCCTCCGGATCGAGGTGGAAGACCTGCGGGTCGTACTTCTCGGCAAAGCGGATGATGTCCTCGGCCAGGAATCGATGCGATCCGAGGGCAATCGGCTCACCGACGACGAATGTGTCCCAGAACCTCATGCGGCGGCTCCCTCGCGGGTAAGGACGAGGAGGGTGTACTCGGTCTCCAGCACCGTCACACCGTCCTGATTTTCGAGGGTGACGCCCATCTTGGCGATGCCGAGGGTCGGGCGCTTGGCCGACAGCCGGCGCGAAAGAACGCGGGCCGTGCCGGTCAGCCTGTCGCCGGGGCGTACGGGAGCCCGCCACTTCACGAAGTCGACGCCGGGCGAGCCCTGGGACGTCGAGTCCAGGAGGAAGCCGTCGGCCATCGTCCGCATCAGCATCGAACAGGTGTGCCAGCCGGACGCCGTCAGCGAGCCCACGAGTTCGTTGGCGCCGCCCGCTGCGTCGTCCAGGTGAAAGGGCTGCGGGTCGAATTCCTCGGCGAAGGCGATCATCTCGTCACGTTCGGCCGTGTAAGGGCCGAGAGGAATCTCCAGCCCGTCCTCGAAATCCTCATAGGCGCGTTTCATCGCAGACGGACTCCCATCTCGGAACAAATCAGGCCGGGTTATAGGCTCATGGCCCGCACCGCGAAACGCCTATCTGAGGAGGTTGGCGCGGCGCAGCTCCACCGCCGAATTCGCCGGCGGGGCGTCGGCGCCCGCAAGCGTGCCCGCGAGGGTGATGGTGACGATCGCAGCCCCGCTCTCGAAGCGCATGCCGGGCGGCACGTTGACGACGAAGTATTCCTCCTCGCCAACGGTGTCCGCCTCGGTGAAGGCGACAGTGCCGGCGAGCCGGCTTCGATCCGCCTCCGTCAGCCGGGCGGGACCAGGCGCAGATTCCTCGCCGCTTTCGGTCTCGTCGCCGACCGGTTGGAGATAGACGTCGATGAACACGGTCGCGGCAGGATCGATGGCGCTTGGCGCCAGCACCAGCGACAGCCGTGTCGGCGCGAGCGGCGATGCAATCCGCATCCAGGCGTCGCTCTCGATCGTTGCGATTTTGTGCTCGGCCAGAGCATCCGGCTTTGCCGTCAACCGCTCCTCGGACTTCGGCGCCGTCTGGGCCATGGCAAGCGGGAGCGGCAATGCCGCGAACATTCCGGCGAGCAGGATCGCGGCGAAGATCGTCTTCGAAGCGGTGACGAAAGGGCGGTCGAAAGCGCGCGAAGGGGGCGATAGGCACTGCATGGGAGTTTATAAGCATTGCCGGACGCGCCTTCGCAAGCGCAGCGGGCGTCAGTCGTAAGACAGGGTTACCGCCGCCTCGAGAGCAGCCGGAGGCGCGTCGGGGTGCGGCGATAGGAGGAAAGAGCCATGGGCGAGAAGCGACACCACTACGCGATCCGGCTCGAATGGACCGGCAATCTGGGGCAGGGCACCGCGAACTACCGCGCCTATTCCCGCGACCATGTGATCTCAGGCGAAGGCAAGCCGACGATCGAAGGCTCGGCCGACCCCGCCTTTCGCGGCGATCCCGCCCGCTGGAATCCTGAGGAGATGCTGCTCGCTTCGCTCTCTTCCTGCCACCAGCTCTGGTATCTGCATCTGTGCGCCGTGCCGGCGTCGTCGTCACTGCCTATGAGGATGTCGCCGAGGGCGAGATGCGGGAGGCGGCGGACGGCGGTGGAGAATTCGTCCGGGCTGTCCTACGGCCAAGGGTCACGATCGCCGCAGAGAGCGATCAGGACCAGGCGATGGCGCTGCACCACGAGGCGCATGCCAAATGCTTCATCGCGCGATCGGTGAATTTTCCGGTGGGGTGCGAGGCCGAAATCAGCGTCGAGGGGTGAAGAGCCACAATGATTCTCGTCATCCTCGGCCTTGTGCCGAGGATGACGCAGTTTCAGAGGCCAAGGCCAGCTCTCATGCGTCGGTGGGAGGACGAGCAGCGTGGCCGGCTGGGGTTGCCGATTGATCGCGTCCTCACACGTTGAATTTGAAGTTCATGATGTCGCCATCCGCCACCACATATTCCTTGCCTTCGTCGCGGGACTTGCCGGCTTCCTTGGCACCCACTTCGCCACCCAGCGCGACGAAATCGGTAAAGGCGATGGTCTGGGCGCGGATGAAGCCCTTTTCGAAGTCGGTGTGGATGACGCCGGCGGCCTGGGGGGCCTTGGTGCCCTTGTCGATGGTCCAGGCGCGGGTCTCTTTCGGCCCGGCGGTGAAATAGGTGATGAGGTCGAGGAGTTCGTAGCCGGCGCGGATGAGGCGATCGAGGCCGGGCTCGGTGAGGCCCATGGCTTCGAGATAGTCGCCGACTTCTTCCTCTGGCAGCTGGGCGATTTCGGACTCGATGGCGGCGGAGATGATCACCGAGCTCGCGCCCTGCTTTTCGGCCATGGCAGCGACGGCTTGCGAATGGGCGTTGCCGGTGGCCGCATCCGCCTCGGCGACGTTGCAGACATAGAGGACGGGCTTGGAGGTGAGGAGGTTGAGGTTCCTCAGAATGGCCTTCTCCTCCTCGTCCATGTCGGCGAGGAGAACGCGCACCGGCTTGCCGTCGTTGAGGACGCCAAGGGCCTTTTCCATGACGGGGAGGACGGTGATCGCCTCCTTGTCCTTGCCGGTCGCCTTCTTGCGGGTGGAAGCGACGCGGCGTTCCAGGCTTTCCAGATCCGACAGCATCAACTCGGTCTCGACCGTCTCGGCGTCGGCGACCGGGTCGACCCGGCCCTCGACATGAACGATGTCGTCATCCTCGAAGCAGCGCAGCACGTGGACGATGGCGTCCACTTCGCGGATGTTGGCGAGGAACTGGTTGCCGAGCCCTTCGCCCTTGGAGGCACCGCGCACCAGGCCGGCGATGTCGACGAAGGTGATGCGCGTCGGCAGAATGGCCGCCGACTTGGCGATCCTCGCAATGTCCTTCAGCCGCGGATCGGGCACCGGCACGTCGCCGGTGTTCGGCTCGATCGTGCAGAACGGATAGTTCGCGGCGGCCGCGGCTGCCGTCTTGGTGAGGGCGTTGAACAGCGTCGACTTGCCGACATTCGGCAGGCCGACGATCCCGCATCTGAAACCCATGGGGGCAATCCTTCGGAAGACTGGGGGATCGCCATGCGATCCGGAATTTGAAGCGCTGTTTGCAGCCGAAAGGGCAGGGGGTCAACAGCGCTCGGATTCTGCCTAGCGAATGCGCCCAGTTGACCTAACGTCGTTACGATCTTAGATTGTGGTCTGATGGATGTTGGAGCACACTCATGTCGGATGGACCACCACAATCGACTGGACTCTCCCTTTCGGATGTGCAGGAAGTAGTCAAGCGCGAATTAAATCGACGTTACCGGAATATTACAATTATAAGCATTACATTATTTATGCTTGGCAATGGCGCTGCACTGTATGGTGTTTACCAATATCTCGATAAGCAAGTAAAGGAAAGCATAATTAGCGCAGTGTCCACAAGATCTAAAGAATTGCTCGATTCACAAGTTCGTATCGGCACCGAGGAGCTTCAGAGAAAAATGGCCGTCTTTGAAGATAGAATAGCCACAGCAAAAGCGGCAGCGGAGTTGGCCGAGGAAAATGCAAAAAACGTTAATGACAATGCAGTCAAAAGTATAAATAAGTCGGTCCAAGCTGCTAACAACAACTTGCAGAATTATTTGTCTAATGTTGATGAGGCATCATCCAATCTGGCGAGTAGAAAGAAAGAAATCGACGAGCGAGCAGAAAATCTTAGGGAGGTATACGAGAAAGCCCAAAATGGGATAAGTACGATATTACAGACCGCGCAAGGGAAATTGAATTCCTCCGAGGAGCTCCTTGAGAAAACTAAGGAAGAAACCATCCGAACAGAAGAAAGACTAAAGGTTGAGGCCAGAAGAATAACAGGTACTTTAGTAGAGCTTTCAAATTCTGTTCAAGTCGAAACTCTGAACTATAAAAGGAAGATAGAATTATTATATTCCGATCTTGATGATGCGAGCCAAAATCTTAATAAATTACGCGACCAAGTGACAACTTTGTCGAATGCGGATTTTGTTAAACTAACTCAGTATATTGAGTTAATCAAGAAAAACAAAGAGATTTCTGAAATGCTAGAATTTGGCGTCAAATTCGCGTCATTGTCAGCTGAAGTCGGAAGTTTGCAACAGGCATTAGATCGCTCGAATGATCAATTTCGTATCGCACAGGAGGGCCTTGCACGAGTTCAGGCGGCGAATATTGGTCAAGATGCGCACCTCAACGAGATCGAAACCGAAATGGGGATAATGAAACGCAATAGTATCGATTTTGAAAGCCAATATAGATATTTCGTGAACCAATTTTCCGAACTCGGAAAAGGTCAAGAAAATATTAGAAATAATATAAATCGCATAATTGACGTGATTGGAAGTGAAATGGTCGTCGGATCAGTCCGGGAGTGGGAGTTATGTCCAGAAAAGCGTTGCTATGATGTTTCAAATATGAGTTTAAGAGCGCTTATCCCCTTCGATATTAACATTTTCGGAAATAAGCCAATATTTATATCATCTGTTAATACGCGAAGCGGTGGGATTTACCTAGATGGTGCATCGACATCGTACAACATCAATGATGGTATGATCGAGGTCATAGTCCGTTGGCAGGGGCCGGGAAAGCCTGACGTCGAGCTCGCAAACGATAATCAATTTCGAGTTGACTACATTATGCTACCCGAGCGGTCATTGGGCGGTCCGGGGTGAAGTTCGGTCTGCATAAGATGCGTGGTTTATTCGCACTCTAAGACGGTTCCGGCGAAGTCCAGGGACGTATACGGCGATAGTTGTAACAAGTGTGGTTGCGAAACGTGGCAGCCTTTTTGTAGGGAAAAAGCGCGCCAAGTGTACTGTGGAGCAGGACGACAATCGAAGTCATCGCTGTTTCCCCTATTCATTCCCCCCGAACATCCGCCTGAGCATTTCCGCCATCGGGCCCTTTTCGGGCACCTTGATCGTCGGCTTCGGCGAGCGGGCCTGCTGGATGTGGCTCTGGGCCTTCGGGGCTGGCTTCGACGCGCCCGATCCCTTGGCGCCGGCGGGCTCCTCGCGGCCGCCGGTGGCGACGCTGACCTTATTCATGAACATTGCGTCCTCGCCTTTGGCGAGGCTCTCGACGTTGCGCGCGATGGCGTCGAGGAAGGGCTCCAGCCATTCCCGGTCGACCTTGGCGAAGTCGCCAAGGACATGCGGGTTGACCTTCTCCTTGCCTCCCGGATGGCCGATCCCGAGGCGCACCCGGCGATAGTCCTTCGAGCCGAGATGGGCGTCGATCGACTTCAGCCCGTTGTGCCCGCCATGGCCGCCGCCGGTCTTCACCCGCATCTTGGCCGGCGCGAGGTCGAGTTCGTCATGGATGACCACGACGTCCTTGGGCTCTAGCTTGTAGAAGCGCACCGCCTCGCCGACCGAGCGGCCGGACTCGTTCATGAATGTCTGCGGCTTGAGGAGCAGCACCTTGTCGCCGCCGATGAGACCTTCAGCGATCTCGGCGGAGAACTTCTTCGACCAGCCGGGAAAACTGTTCTGCCGGGCGATCTCGTCGACGGCCATGAAGCCGATATTGTGGCGGTTGCCGGCATATTTCGATCCCGGATTGCCCAGACCTGCGATCAGAAGCATCGATGATCTCCGTGATTGAGCCTGGCGTTCATGGCTCGCAGCGGCGCGCGAGCGGCATCAAGGCGGCGCTCGCAGAAACGGCCGGACAATGCCCGGCCGTCGCATGATGTCGCAAGACAAAGCCGAAAGGCTTATTCCTTGCCGGCCTTGGTCTCGCCCTCGACGGTCTGAGCCTTCTGCTCGGTGACCTCGGTCTCGCCGGCCTCGTCCTCGTCGCCTTCCGAGCGCATCGCGGCCGGGGAAACGATGGTGGCGATGGTGAAGTCGCGATCGGTGATCGTCAGCTCGACGCCCTTCGGAAGGGTCAGCGCCGAGGCGTGAATCGAGTCGTTGATCTCGAGACCGGTCAGGTCGATCGTGAAGAACTCCGGAATCTCGCCGGCCGGAGCCTCGACCTCGACCTCGTGGCGAACGACGTTGAGCGTGCCGCCGCGCTTCAGGCCCGGGGACTTTTCCTCGTTCTCGAAATGCACGGGGATCTCGACCGTCACGCGGGTGTCTTCGGACACGCGCAGGAAATCGACGTGCATGAGGAAGTCGCGGACCGGCTCGAGCTGGTAGTCCTTCGGCAGGACCTTGATCTGCTTGCCGCCCACTTCGATCGTCGCGATCGAGGTCATGAAACCGCCGGCGTGCAGCGCCAGGAAGGTTTCCTTGTAGGGCAGAGCGATCGGCATCGGCTCTTCCTTGCCGCCATAGATGACGGCGGGGATCTGGTTGTTGCGGCGCAGATGTCTGGCGGCCCCCTTGCCGACCTTTTCGCGCGCCTCGGCCTTGACCGTGAAGGTCTGGTGCATGGCGTAACGTCCTTCAATGTTCGAGGGGTCGGAACGGGCCCCATGCCCGGAACGACGAAAAGCGGCGCCCGAGCCGGGGCCGCTTCACTCCGCGCTGCCTCCAAGGGTGTCCGCGCGGACGCCCGAGCCTATAGCGCAAGGGCTGCCGGGAGACAAGGCGGGCGCCATTCATGGCACGCAAACGCCCGCCGCTTCGTTGGGAAGGGCGGGCGTCGAAACCGTCCTGGGCGGGAGATCAGCCGCCGAAAATCGCTTGAAGCAGCCCGGGCTGGCGGGCGGGACCGACCTCGGCATAGACATTGCCTGCGCCGCGGCCGTCCGGGCCGATGACGACGACCTTGGAGCCGACGGGGACGCGGCTGTAGAGATGCTCGACGTCCTCGTTCATCATGCGGATGCAGCCCGACGACATCATCTGGCCGATGGTCCAGGGCTGGTTGGTGCCGTGGATGCGGAACATCGAGTCGCGGCCGCCGCGGAAAAGATACATGGCGCGCGCGCCGAGCGGGTTGCCCGGGCCTCCCGCCATATAGGCCGGCAGTTCGCGGCCCTTGGCCCGCTCGCGCTTGACCATGGCCGCCGGCGGCGTCCAGCCCGGCCACTCGGCCTTGCGGCCGACCTTCATCGTGCCGGACCAGCCGAAGCCTTCCTTGCCGACGCCGACGCCGTAGCGCGTCGCCATGCCGTTGCCCTCGACGAAGTAGAGGTAGCGCCGGCTGGAATCGACGATGACCGTGCCGGGCTTCTCGTCGGTCTGGATGCGGACCTCGCGGCGCATGAACTCGGCGGCCGGCTTGCGGGCCAGGATCTGGCGCTGCCTTGCGGCGGGCGCATTCGCGTCCACCTCTTCCCACGAGAAGGTCGCATAGTTGTAACGGCGTGTCGTCTCCGCCGAGGCTTCGGCCGCAAGCGACGACACCATGCCGACTGCGGCCATGCCCATGACGAGCTTGTTCAAGACTTTCATCAACTTCTCTCCAGCCAATGCCCGCTCGATCGGCAGGCTTTCTGTGGTTACAGCCACGGACGTTGCCAGTGGCCTCGCATTCATCCATCGGTGCCTTCGGCCGATGGGCCGGCCGCTTCGGGCCGGCGGATGCACGCCATCACACCACCATGTTTTCGCCATGTTTCAAATGCGGAAGGTCGACGGATCGATCCCGCACGAAATGGCCGTATTTCGTAACAATTTCGTGAGGCGTGGCGTGGCGTGGCGTGGCGGGGCGGATGGCGTCCGGCGCCGGCCGACCGCAGGCGGCCTTGCCCGGCTGGGCGATCTTCAGAGGACGATCACCTTCGTGCCCACCGGCACCCGACCGTAGAGATCCGTGACGTCCTCGTTGCGCATGCGGATGCAGCCCGAGGAGACATTGCGGCCGATCGTCCAGGGCTGGTTGGTGCCGTGGATGCGGTAGAGGGTGGAGCCGAGATACATCGCCCGTGCGCCGAGCGGATTGGCCGGGCCGCCGGGCATGTGGGATGGCAGGTTGCGACCCTTTTTCCTCTCGCGGGCAATCATCTGCGCGGGCGGGGTCCAGCCCGGCCATTCGGCCTTGCGGGTGACGCGGTGGGTGCCGGACCAGCCGAAGCCCTCCTTACCGGTGCCGACGCCGTAGCGGCGGGCGGTGCCGTTTTCGCCGACGAGATAGAGGAAGTGCGACCTGGAATCGATGACGATGGTGCCCGGCTTCTCGTTGCCGGCATAGGCCACGTCCTGGGGCAGGAACTTCGGATCGATCGCGTGGCGCGGGTCGAGGGTGCGACCACCTTGAGCCGGCTGGCCGGCGAGCGCGACAGACTGGATCGCGGCGGCGGAATCGGGGGTGCGGGCGCCGAGCACCACGCCGCTGGGCGAAGCGAATTCCATCATCCAGGGTCCGCCGACGCCGGGGGCGATGCGGACGGCGGGGCGCCAGGCGTTTCGCTCCTGCGCCCCGGCGGAACCGGCGCAGAATGCCAGGCTCGTGCCGACGGCGAGCGCAGCGAGGGCTGCTCGTGAAAGCATCTGTGTCTCCTCATGTGACGATCGGTCGCCTCTCATGCGACCGGCTCGCCTCAGAGGCTCGCGCGAAAGACCAAGCGAATGGTTAATCCCAAGCGCCTGGCCGCTAACGATCTTTCGAAACCGTTCCCTAGGGTTAACAGGGGGTTGTCGCGCGGCCGCGGCGGCCCGCTCGACCCGCGTGGCAAAGCTGTTTGGTGCAAGGAGACGATGAAACCATAGGCAATACAGAAATAGCCCAATTTGAGGGCGTTGTGCAGTGCAGCAAAGCTGCTACCATCGCCGGCGTCTGCCGGTTCCACTGGCAAGGCCAAGGTCGCGAAGGCCGGATAGCAAAGGCCCGTTCGAGGCCGACACGGGGAAGGCGTTCGAAAGGGTCACGTCCGGCCGAAGAGGCGGACGACCATCCACCGTGCCGCCAGGGAGGAGCGGCCCAGCACCCGGAGCCGATCCATGATCGCCCTGACTTTGGTCATGTGCCTGAATTCCCAGCCCGCCAACTGCCATGCCGAGGACGTCGCCTTCGACGGCTCGATCATGCAATGCGCTATGTTCGGCCAGGCGGTTGCCGCCAACTACATGAACGGACGGCCGAAATGGTCGCTGCAGCGCTATCGCTGCTCGTCGCGGCGGCTGAAGGACGCGTGAGATCGTCTGCTGGACGCGCCAGCAGCCTCGCCGCCGGCATGGGTTCGACGGCGGTTTGAGCTCTTGCCAGCCGGCGCGCCGACTGACATGAGCTTTCGGCCATGGACGCCGATCACCACATCGCAGACGGATTGATCCGCCGGGACGATGGCTCGCTCGCCTGCGCCTGGCATGGCGCCGATCCGCTCTATCGCCGCTATCACGACGAGGAGTGGGGCCGGCCGACGGCCGACGACGATCGGCTCTACGAAAAGCTCTGCCTGGAAGGTTTCCAGGCCGGGCTCTCCTGGCTGACGATCCTGAGGAAGCGCGAAGCGTTCCGCGAAGGATTCGAGGGCTTTTCCATCGAGCGCGTCGCACGGATGGGCGAGGCGGACGTCGAGCGGCTGGTGACGAATCCCGGCATCGTCCGCCATCGCGGCAAGATCGTCTCGGCGATCAACAATGCCCGGCGCGCCGCGGCTATCCAGGAGAGCCACGGCTCGTTGGCGGCGTTTCTCTGGTCGTTCGAGCCTGAAAAAGGCGAGCGCCCGGATGAGGTGGATATCGCCTTCATTCGCGCGACTCCGTCGAGCGCCGCCTCCATCCGCCTGTCTAAGGCGCTGAAGAAGCAGGGCTTCAGCTTCGTCGGCGCAACCACCGTCTATGCCTTCATGCAGTCCATGGGCTTCGTCAACGACCACATCGAGGGATGTACGGTACGAGCGGACTGCGAGGCGGAGCGCGTGCGGTTCCAGCGGCCGTTGCGCGTGTAGCGCGGGCGGCCGGATCAGCCGAATGAGCGGCAACCCTACTGGGCGCCCGCCTTCAGGCACATTTGAAGCAGAACACATTGAAAGTATTCGGATCGACTTGAGCTCTGTGATCTCTCTCTTTCTCGGACCAATAAGGTGAGTCGGATTCGATCTACACCACTAGCGTGCGGCTTCAGATCTGAAGAACCTCGTCACTGTGCGACACTGAAATTTTTTGATGGTCTCCCAGTTCACTAGGCTGTTCAGCGCAAACATCTGTGATATTGACGTTGCGGAAGGGGCGGGTGGGGTCGCTGCGCGTGCTCGGGACAGCAGCCGGCGATGTCGGCATCACGAAGGCAAAACAGGAAATGAAGACTTTTCAGCGCGCCGCACGAGCCATCGTGCTGGTCGGGGCTATGATTGTGGGCGGCTCGCCGGCTCACGTACAGGCGGAACCCTTCGGACAGCCGATCAGCGGCTGGAGCCTCACGCAGGAAGCGGTGAAGGGGGAGTGGAGGGTCCGGTGTCGCGCAACGCGTAACCGCAGTGGCAGCACCTACCGGATCGATGTCTATGCGAACTGGAAATGGTACGTCTCGGTGTCGCCGATCCCTCGCGGGCTGAACGGGAAATATCCGAAGGCCCACATGAACCTGACGGATGGCCCAATCGACACGCCCGCTTACACGTCGGGCAATCTGCTCGTCTTCGGACCGATCGAGGATTTTTCGCTGGATGCCATCGCGCAACAGGGCGGCGGCGTCGCCGTCGTCGGGCCGACGACGGTCGAGGTCGATCTCGGCGACAACACCTCCACCGTCACGAACAGCCTGGTGCAATGTATCCAGGCGAACTCTTGAAAGCCGGACGATCCATCGGATCCTAGCACGATCAGGAAACCGACCGCGCGGGGCGCAAGATCATTTCGTTTGCGTTGATTTTCACTCTGCGATGCGGTGTCCTGAATAGCATCATATCCAGCCACCATCAATCTGCGGAACATGGCGTTATCGTCGGTTCTGCGTCCTCGTCGCTACTTGCTTCTGAAAGGCTGCTCAGATGATCGGTTCGTCCCGTTGGTTCGCCTGTGCACTTCTCCTTTGGCTTGGCGGTCCTGTACTTGCTCAGGCACCGGAGAGGGGCGACGGTTCCATCACCATCGTCGATGATCCCGAAGTCACGCAGGGCGATTTTTACGCCGAGACGCGCGGCTGGAACGTGGTCTCCGGCAGCACCGACGAGGGATTCGCCTTCTGTGCGGCGGAAACGGCAACGCCGGAACTGACATGGCGCTTCGGCTACGACATCGGCCCGCAGTGGCAGATCGCCATCAAGCACCCGTTCTCCGGCGAAACGCCTTATGGGACCTTCGAAGTCGACGGACACAAGTCGGGGATAAGCGGGTGGGGCAGCGGCGAATGGGTAATCCTGTTTCCCCATAAGGGCGAGTACGAAAGGATTGCCAAGGGTAGCCGGATGGAAATCCGCCTGGGCGACATCTGGTACGAGATGCAATTGAAAGGCACCGCGGCGGCTGCGCTGAAAGTCCAGGAATGCGTGGCGAGCCGTGGCAATCCGGAGGGTGCCGCAGCACCACGCAACGCGGCGCGGCCAGTCGCACTTGCCCGCACCGCATCGGCCGGCGCGTCGCAAATGCCGGACCCGAACCGGCGCGGCGAGGAGTTCGTCGGCAATTGCCGAACCGACTATGCGAGTTACCGCTGCATGGCGGCGACGCTGACGCCGACGATCGGCAACGGCCAAGCGGAGCTTGTCTACGACCCTTCAGGCAGCGAATTCAGCTACATCGTTCAAACCGACAAAAACGATCTGTCTGAGGTCTGGGTGGAATTCGGCGGCCAGCCCTACCGATACATGGGTCGGTGGAGTTCGGATGGCCGCTGCCGCAGCCCTTTGCCGGATCAGAATCCGCAGGTCATTGCGAATCTAGGCCATGACGCGTGGAAACTCTGCATCGAGTGACCTGAAAAGGCGCAGGCTTTACAAGAAGGGGATGAACTCTCGCGCGAATATCTGCGGCTATGCCATCACGCCGGAGGGGATGCCGATAAACCCCAATGTTATCCGATCAGCGCAAGCCGGATCGTCAGGGCGATCGCGCCGACCATGCCGACGCCGGCCATCCAGAACAGGACGAACCACAGCCAGCGATGCCAGCGCGGGCTTTCGTCGGATTCTCGTCTGACCTCGTCCGGGGTCAATGGTGATATCCTTCGCCCTCGCGCACCTTGCCGCGGAAGATCCAGTAGGCAAAGCCGGTATAGATCAGGATCGCCGGGATCAGAACCGCGGCGCCGACGAGCAGGAAGATCAGGCTGGATTCGGGCGCTGCCGCCTGCCAGATCGTCACGTCCGGTGGGATGATGTTCGGATAGAAGTTGATCCCGAGGCCGACGAAGCAGAGCAGGAACAAGCCGAGCACCGAGAAGAACGGCCGGTGATGGCGCCCTGCGATGAGCGACTGGAAGAGGCTGAAGGCGAAGACCAGGAGCAGCAGCGGCACCCACGCGACGCTTGCGAACTGCGCCGTCGAGGAAAACCAGCGCGTATAAAATTCCGGCTGCAGATAGGCCATCCACAGGCTGACGATGCCGATCGCCGCCAGCGTTGCGCCGGCGAGGACATAGGCGTAGCGGCGGGCGATGTCGTGGACGTCACCTTCGGTCTTCATCACCAGCCAGGTCGCGCCGAGGAGCGCGTAGCCGGCAACGACCGAAACCCCCGTCATCAGCGAGAACGGCGTCAGCCAGTCGAACCAGCCGCCGGCATAGGCTCTGTTCGAGACTTCGATGCCCTGCACCAGCGTGCCCAGCGCAAGACCCTGGCAGAAGGCGGCGACGAGCGAACCGGTGAAGAAGGATACGTCCCACATCCAGCGGCCGCGCACCGTCTTGAACCGGTATTCGAAGGCGACCCCCCGAAAGATCAGCGCCAAAAGCATGGCGATGATCGGCGCGTAGAGTGCCGGCATGATGATCGCATAGGCCAACGGGAAGACGGCAAAGAGGCCGCCGCCGCCGAGCACCAGCCAGGTCTCGTTGCCGTCCCAGATCGGGGCGACGGAGTTCATCGCCGTATCGCGGCTCTCGTGCCGGCCGAGAAACGGAAAGAGGATCCCCGTTCCCAGATCGAAGCCGTCGAGGACGACATAGGCGAAGACGGCGAAGGCGATGAGGAACGCCCAGAGAACCGCGAAATCCATGGCTGTCTCCTATTCCGCCGGATCAGGGACGTTGCGCCCCTCCAGGGAGGGGGCGGGGGTGATGCCGGCCGTCCGCGTCGGCTGATGCGGCGTATCCTCCTCGTAGGGGCTCGGTGCCTTGCCCATCAGGCGGAGGATGTAGAAGGTCCCGGCGCCGAAGAGCAGGAAGTAGACGACGATGAAGGCGACGAGCGAGGCGCCGACCGCCGGCGCGCTGATCGGCGAATGACTTTCGGCCGTGCGCAGGAGGCCGTAGACCGTGAAAGGCTGGCGGCCCATCTCCGTCGTCACCCAGCCGCACAGCACGGCGACGAATCCCGCCGGCGACATCAGGATCATCGCCCGCTGCAGCCAGTGGGACTCGTAGAGCGAACCCCGGAAGCGCTTCCAAAGGGACCACAGGCCGAGGCCGAGCATGGCGAAGCCGATCGCCACCATGACCCGGAACGTCCAGAAGATGACGGTGGAGTTGGGCCAGTTTTCGCGCGGGAAGTCCTTCAGGCCCTTCACCTGGCCGTCGAGCGAGTGGGTGAGGATCAGGGAGCCGAGATAGGGAACGTCGAGGGCATAGTCGGTCTGCGCCGTTTCCATGTTCGGAATGCCGAACAGGGTGAGCGGCATCGGATGGTCGGTGTTGGTCTCGAAATGCCCTTCCATCGCGGCGATCTTCGCCGGCTGATGCTCCAGCGTGTTGACGCCGTGGAAGTCCCCCGCGACGATCTGCAGCGGCGCGACGATCGTCGCCATCCAGAGCGCCATGGAGAACATGACCCGGGCGCTCGCATTGTAGCGATTGCGCAGGAGATGGAAGGCGCCGACGCCGCCGACGACGAAGGCCGTCGTCAAGTAGGCGGCGAGCACCATGTGGACGAGGCGGTAGGGGAAGGACGGGTTGAAGACGATCGCCCACCAGTCTTCCGGGACGAACTGCCCGTCCGCATTGATGCCGTAGCCCTGCGGCGTCTGCATCCAAGAATTCACCGACAGGATCCAGAAGGCCGAGAACAGCGTGCCGATCGCGACGACGACGGTGGCGAAGAAATGCAGGCCGTTGCCGACCCTCTTCTGCCCGAACAGCATGATGCCGAGGAAGCCGGCCTCAAGGAAGAAGGCCGAGAGGACTTCGTAGCCCATCAGCGGGCCGAGGATCGGTCCCGTCTTGTCCGAAAATACCGACCAGTTCGTGCCGAACTGGTAGCTCATTACGATGCCCGAGACGACGCCCATGCCGAAGGACACGGCGAAGATCTTCACCCAGTACTTGAAGGTGTCCATGTAGACCGGCTTGCCGGTCGCCAGCCACAGCCCCTCCAGCACCGCCAGATAGGAGGCGAGGCCGATGGTGAAGGCAGGAAAGATGATATGGAACGAGACGGTGAAGGCGAACTGGAAACGGGCCAGGTCGACGGCATCGAAGCCCTCGAACATTTCAAGGCTCCCGGTTGTTTCGGACAGGCGTTGTCTGGACTCAATCTAATCATCCTGCAACGCAGCACGAGGCGAATGCGACCTTTTTTCGCTCTTTGCGCTATGCATTGTCAGGATGGCAGGAAAAAGCGGAGGACATGATGGACGAAGCGCAGACGAAACGGTGTTTGGAAGAGATATTTACCGCCTGCGTCGGCGCGGCTCATCCGGCGAAGATCCTGGCGGAGCATCTGCCCGAGCCACCCACCGGCCGCATCGTCGTCCTTGCCGCCGGCAAGGCCGCGGCCTCGATGGCATCAGCCGCCTTCGAGCATTACCGCGACATCTGCGGCCTCGATCCTGCCCGGATCACCGGCGTTGCGGTGACGCGCGAAGGCTACGCGCTGCCGGCCGGCCCGATCCGCGTCGTCGAGGCGGGCCATCCGCTGCCGAACGAGGCGGGCCTCGCGGCGACCGAGGAGGTGCTGGAACTTGCCGCCGGCGCCGGCGAGGGCGATCTCGTCCTGGCGCTGATCTCTGGCGGCGGTTCGGCGAACTGGCTAGCGCCGGCGGACGGCGTCTCGCTCGCGGACAAGCAGGCGGTGACCAAGGCGCTGCTGCGCAGCGGCGCCGGGATCGGCGAGATCAACACCGTTCGCAAGCACCTGTCGCGGATCAAGGGCGGGCGCCTCGCCGCCGCCGCGCGGGTGAAGGGCGCGCGGCTGGTGACGCTGGCGATTTCCGACGTGCCGGGCGACGATCCGAGCGTCATCGCCTCCGGGCCGACGGTGCCGGACATGTCGACGCTCGCCGAGGCCTTGGCGATCATCGAAAGCCGCGGCATCGCGCTGCCGGAAAGTTGCCGCGCGGCGTTGAACGATCCCGCCAACGAGAGCCCGAAGCCGGGAGATCCGGCTTTCGCGGGGGCCGAATTTGCCATCGTCGCGACGCCGGCCGAAGCGCTCGCCGCGGCCGCGCAGGCGGCGGAAGCCGCCGGCTACCGCGTCGAAAATCTCGGCGCCGATGTCGAGGGCGAGGCGCGCGACATTGCCGCCGAGCATGCGCGGCTGGCGCTGGAGGCGAGGGCTCGGGGTGAAAAGCTCGCGATCCTGTCGGGCGGCGAACTCACCGTGACGATCCGCGGTGAGGGGAAGGGCGGCCCGAACCAGGAATATGCGCTGGCCCTCGCCGTCGCCCTGAAAGGCGAAGAAGGCATCGCCGCGCTCTCCGGCGACACCGACGGCACCGACGGCGGCACCGGCCTCGCCACCGACCCGGCCGGCGCCTTCGTCCTGCCCTCCACCCTGGAGCGGGCGCGGGCGGGTGGCATCGATCCGACCGCGGCGCTGGCTGACAACGATTCGACCGGGTTCTTCACGGCGCTTGGGGACCTGCTGGAACCGGGACCGACGCACACGAACGTCAACGACTGCCGGGTGATTCTGGTGGGGTGAGCAACGGGGGCGGTGGTTTGCTGACAGCCGCGCTGAGCACGCCTATGGAAGGGGCGCTGCAGAATTCTCGCGGGCCGGCCTTGGCCACTGTAGGTGTCTCCACAGTGGACTTGCGATTCTGTGGACAGCCGCATCTGCGGCGGCAAAGCTACACCGCGCCGTGCTAGTCTCAGCCATGGTGCTGGTCGCCGCTCCGGCGTTCCGCGCGCCGCCCCGCCGAACCCAAGCCCGATCCACCCGAAAGGCAGATGATGACCGTCGCCGTCGATCTCGGCACGACCCAGAACGGTGAGCCCGCCGAACTCGATCTGGAAGAGCTCCTGTCGACGCGGTTGCTCGTCCAGGGCAATTCCGGCTCGGGCAAGTCGCATCTCCTGCGCCGTCTCCTGGAGCGCAGTGCCGGCCACGTGCAGCAGGCGATCGTCGACCCGGAGGGCGACTTCGTCACGCTCGCCGAGAAATACGGCCACGTCGTCGTCGACGCCAATCGGACCCCTGCCGAGCTGACCCGCATCGCCGGCCGCATCCGCCAGCATCGCGCCTCCGTGGTGCTCAATCTCGAAGGCCTCGACGCGGAGGTGCAGATGCTGTGCTCGGCGGCGTTCCTCAACGGGCTGTTCGAGGCCGACCGGGCCTTCTGGTTCCCGATGCTGATCGCCGTCGACGAGGCGCATCTGTTCGCCCCCTCGATGTCCGGCGAACATTCCGAAGAGGCGCGGAAAGCCTCGCTCGGCGCGATGACGAACCTGATGTGCCGCGGTCGCAAGCGCGGCCTTGCCGGCGTCATCGCCACCCAGCGCCTCGCCAAGCTCGCCAAGAACGTCGCGGCGGAAGCCTCGAACTTCCTGATGGGCCGCACCTTCCTCGATATCGACATGGCCCGCGCTGCCGATCTCCTCGGCATGGACCGGCGCGCCGCCGAGCGGTTCCGCGACTTGAACACCGGCGAATTCGTCGCCCTCGGACCGGCGCTCTATCGCCGCCCCATGCCGATCCGGATCGGCACGACCGAGACCCATTCGAAGGCCGGACGGCCGACGCTGGCCCCGCTGCCGGAACTCGCGCCGGAGGATCTCGCCGATCTCGTCTTCACCGCCAGCCCGGAAGAGCAGGAGGCCGAGCGCCGCCAGTCCCGGCGCCAGACGCCGGGCTTTCCGCCGGCGCCCGCCGCGCCGCGCCTCGATCCTGCCGACGCGGCCGTGCCCACCCGGGCGATCCTGGAGCGTGTCAGCCAGAGCCCGTCTGTTTCGGAACCGGTCGAGGACGAGGACCCGCGGTCTGCCGAAGATCGTGCTGCCGCCGTCGACGCGATCTTTGCCGAAATGCTCGACGACCCGGAAGCCGCCTTCCGGCCGGTGCCGGTGCTCTATCAGGAGTTCCTGACCCACTGCCGGCTGAAGCGCATCTCGGGCGCTGCCACCGACATGACGGCGTTCCGCCGCCGGTTGTCGCTGGCCAGGGCCGGTATCGGCGAGGCCACCGACGATCCGGAATGGCAGGCGGTGATCGCGCTCGCCGGGGAACTGCCGGAAGAGATGCAGGGCGTCTTCATGATGCTCGCCAGGGCCGCCAGGGACCAGGCCGAATGCCCCTCCGACGAAGCGCTGGCGCGGGCCTATGGCAGCCACTCGCCGTCGCGCGGCCGGTTCCTCCTGTCCTTCATGGACGAGCGCGGTCTGATCAAGGCCGACCGCGACTTCCGCGGCAACCGGGTGGTGACGATATCGGGCACCGACTGGCGGACCAAGCTGCCGGAGGTCAGGCTCGACAGCATCGACGAGGCACGGGCGAGGCGCGCGGCAAGGCTGGCGCGGACGAGCGGGTAGAACGTTTCTCGCGCCTGCGTCAGCCGGAAATCAGCCGCAGCGTGCCGAGTACGAAGCCGTCGCCGATCGCCAGTTCGATGGTCAGATCGAGCGCGACGGCCATGACGACCGTCACCCAGACCGGAAGCCTTGCCGCCATGAAGAAACCGGCGAGCACGAACAACGTGTCGCCGCTCGCATTGAGAATCGAGTCGCCGAAATAGTCGGGCGCGTCGGGGGAGTGGCTGAAAGTCGCGATGAGGAGCGGTGTGTTCTCCATCGCCTCCCAGGCGGCGCTCGACAGAACGGCCAGGACGGCGCGCTTGGCGAGCGGCCAGCGGGGCGCCATGACCGTCACGAAGCCGTAAAGCGCCATGCCAAAGATCACGTGCAGCGCCGAGTACCAGTCCGAGAACTGCTGGCTGTTCTGGGCCTGCGTCAGCTCGCCTTGCCAGATCTCGACGATCCCGCAGGGACAGATCCAGGGACGGCCGAGAATGCGCAGCCACAGGACGAGGCCCGCAAACACGGCGGCGCCGGCAAAGACGCTGACGCCCAAGGACTGGAAGATCGATCTGTCGACCTTCGCCGGCATGCGCTCGCTGATCGCGTGCCTTGCCGACTGCAGAGGATTGTGGCGCGCCTTCTGTGTGCTGGAGGGCGCTGCGGCACTTTGATCTGACGGAAGAGACAAGGGCGCTTGCTGAAGAGAGGACTTCGGTGGCTGGAACGGCAATGAACCAAGCGCGGGAATGGCGCGGCTGGAAGGCTTGGCCTAAGGATGTCATGCCCGCCGAGCGTTTCAAGCTGCATCTGCCGCAAAGCCCCTCTCGATGACCGAATTTGCCGTCGTCTGTCCACCCTATTACAGCCATATGCGCCTCTTCGAAGCCCTGGCGGAGGAGTTGCGCTGCCGCGGCCATGGCGTTCACTTCATCGTCAATGCAGGCGCCGCCGAGATGATCTCCGCCGCCGGCGAGGGGATCTTCGTCCACGAGGTCGGCCGGCGTTCGCGTCACGATCTCGACCGGCTGATCGCCAGGGCGGCTGGCGGCGGCACGCCTTTGGCGGTGCTGAGGACGGTGCGCGATGCCGCGCGTTTGACGGAGGATCTCTGCCGCGAGGCGCCAGCGCTGTGCCGGGAACTGGACGTCACGGCGATGGTCGGCGATCAGATGGAGCCGGCCGCCGGGCTGATCGCCCGCCACCTCGGCCTGCCGCTCGTCTCGGTCGCCTCGGCGCTGCCGGTGCATGACGATCCGACGGTGCCGCTGCCGTTCCTCGGCTGGCCCTACGATCCGAGCGAGACGGGGCTGAAGCGCAACCGGGGCGGGGTGACGGTGGCTGGCCTCCTGCTGGCCCGGCAGAAGAAGACCATCGTCCGTTGGGCTAATGTCTTCGATCTGCCTGGTATCGCGACGCTGGGCGACTGCCTGTCGACGACCTGCCAGATCAGCCAACTCGCCGACGGCTTCGACTTCCCGCGCCAGCCCTCACCGATCCGCCATGCCGTCGGGCCGATCCGCCGAAGAGGACTCGACGAAGCGGGGCTGCCGATCCGGCGCGACCCGGCTCGCCCCCTCGTCTTCGTCTCTTTCGGTACGCTGCAGGGCCATCGTCTGCGCCTGTTCCGCAAGATCGCCAAAGCATGCCAGCGGGTCGGCGCGGACTGCGTCGTCGCCCATTGCGGCGGCTTGACCGAGGCGGAAGCGGCGACGATCGGGGCCCGCCTCGTCACAGATTTCGTGCCGCAGCGCGCGATGCTCGCCGAGGCCGACGTCTGTGTCACCCATGCCGGAATGAACACCGTCCTCGACGCGCTGGAAGCGGGCACGCCCATGCTGGCGATCCCGATGGCCTTCGATCAGCCGGGAATTGCCGCCCGCATCGTCCATCACGGCGTCGGCCTGCGTCTGACACGCGGCCATTTGTCCACGCGATCCATTGCCGCCTGCCTTGAGCGATTGCTGAGAATGTCTAGTTTCACTGACAATGTGTTGCGCATCGGGCGCGACATCCAACGGTCCGGTGGAGTGAAGTTGGCGGGAGACATCATCGAGCGGGCCGTGGCAGCCCCCGGCGCCTTCGAGCGGCCGGCCGGTCGGGACAGCCATGTCGGAACCTGAACGTCTCGACATCGCGCTCGTCGGAGGCGGGCTCGCCAACGGCCTCATCGCCTGGCGCCTGTCGCAACTGCGTCCCGAACTGCGTTTCCGGCTGATCGAAGCGGGCCCCGAGGTCGGCGGCAACCACACATGGTCGTTTCACGAGGGTGATCTGACGTCCCCCGAACACGCCTGGATGGCGCCCTTCGTGACCTATCGCTGGAGCGACAACGAGGTGCGTTTTCCGAACCGCCGCAAGCGCCTCGGCACCGGCTATTGCAGCGTCTCCTCCGAGAGGTTCCGGGAACTGCTGACGGCGCGGCTGGGTGAGCGGATACTGTGCGGCTCTCCGGTTAGGGGCGTGACGCCGACCTCCGTCTTGCTCGACGACGGCACCGAGATCGAGGCCGGCTGCGTCGTCGACGGGCGCGGCCATGCGCCGAGCCGGCACATGCGGCTCGGCTTCCAGAAATTTCTCGGCCAGGAAATCGAGATGGCAGAGCCCCATGGAGTGGACCGGCCGGTGATCATGGACGCGACGGTGCCGCAGTCGGACGGCTACCGCTTCGTCTATCTTCTGCCGCTGACGGCGACCCGGCTGTTGATTGAAGACACCTACTACGCCGACGGCGCCGACCTCGATCGTGCGCGGCTGACGGCCTCGATCCGGCAGTACATGACCGACCATGGCTGGGAGGCTCAAACGATCGTCCGGGAGGAGGAGGGCATCCTGCCGATCGCCATCGATGGCGACATCGAGGCCTTCTGGGACGAGAAGGCCGGCGTTCCCGCCTCCGGACTTGCAGCCGGGCTGTTTCACCCGACCACCGGCTATTCGCTGCCGGATGCGGTCAAGCTGGCCGACCGCCTGGCCGGTTTGCCGGACCTTCATGCCGAGGCCGTCTATGCCGAGACACGGGCCCATTCCGTCTCAACCTGGAAGGAGCGCGGCTTTTTCCGCATGCTCAACCGCCTTCTCTATTTCGCCGGCGACGCCTCGCAGCGTTACCGCATCCTCGAACATTTCTATCGGCTCGACGCGCCGCTGGTCGCGCGCTTCTACGCCGCCCGGCTGAAGACGCGGGACAAGCTGCGGATTCTGACGGGCAAGCCGCCTGTCCCGTTCGGCAATGCCATCCGCGTCCTTGCCCGCCACCGCCTGACGGGAGATCTCGCATGAGCGCCGCGCCTCTGGATGCGACACGAGACACCGCTGCAGCCGGCCGCCGGGCGGTGGTCGTCGGCGCAGGGTTTGGCGGCATCGCGCTCGCCATTCGCCTGCAGGCCGCGGGCATCGAGACGGTGCTCCTCGAGAAGCGCGACAAGCCCGGCGGTCGGGCCTATGTCTACGAGGATGCTGGCTACACCTTCGACGCCGGGCCGACGGTGATCACCGATCCGAGCGCGCTCGAAGAGCTTTTCGCCGCGGCCGGCCGGACGATGGCGGACTATGTCGAACTCCTGCCGGTCTCGCCCTTTTACCGGCTCTGCTGGGAAGACGGCCGCTTCTTCGACTACGTCAACGACCAAGCCGAGCTCGACCGGCAGATTCTCGAGTTCGAGCCGGCCGACGTCGAGGGCTATCGCCGCTTCCTCGCCTATTCGAAGGACGTCTTCCGGGAGGGCTACGAGAAGCTCGGCACCGTGCCGTTCCTGAATTTCCGCGACATGATCCGCGCCGGGCCGCAGCTCGCCCGGCTGCAGGCGTGGAAGAGCGTCTATGCCAAGGTCGCCGATTTCATCAAGAACGAGCAGCTGCGCCAGACCTTCTCGTTCCACTCGCTGCTGGTCGGCGGCAATCCCTTCGCCACTTCCTCGATCTATGCGCTGATCCACGCCCTCGAGCGGCAATGGGGCGTCTGGTTCGCCCGGGGCGGCACGGGCGCGCTCGTCGCCGGCCTCGTCAAGCTGTTCACCGACATCGGCGGGCGGATCGAACTCTCGGCGGAAGTCGCCGAGATCGAGATGGCGAACGGCCGCGCGAGCGCCGTCCGGCTGAAGGACGGGCGCCGTTTCAAGGCCGACATGGTCGCCTCCAATGCCGATGTCGTCCACACCTATGGCGGCCTGCTCGGCGCCAGCGCCCGCGGCGCCTCCGAGGCGAAGCGGCTGACGAAGAAGCGCTTCTCCATGTCGCTCTTCGTCATCTACTTTGGTTTGAAGACCCACCGGCCGGACATCCGCCACCACACCGTCTGCTTCGGCGCGCGCTACCGCGAACTGATTTCCGAGATCTTCAACGGCGCGGATCTGCCCGGCGACTTCTCGCTCTATCTGCACAATCCGTGCGTCACCGATCCCTCGCTTGCGCCGGAGGGGGCGGGCGCCTTCTACGTCCTGTCGCCGGTGCCGCATCTCGGCAATGCGGATATCGACTGGGAAAGGGAAGGGCCGATCTACCGCGACAGGATCCTCGCCTATCTGGAGGAGCGCTACATTCCCGGCCTTCGCGACGACCTCGCCACCTGCCGGATCTTCACCCCCGCCGACTTCAAGTCGGAGCTGAACGCCCATCTCGGCTCGGCCTTCTCGCTCGACCCTGTGCTCACCCAGAGCGCCTGGTTCCGGCCACACAACCGCGACGACAAGATCGCCAACCTCTATTTCGTCGGCGCCGGGACGCATCCAGGCGCCGGCGTGCCGGGTGTCGTCGGATCGGCCAAGGCGACGGCCGGTCTGATGATCGCGGATCGTGCGGGCTGAGACGATGTCGATTGCGAGCGAACCGATGCCGCCGCCGCACGCCCGCGCCGACAGGGCCGAACTCGCGGCCCTCGCCGAGGACACGATCGCCAAGGGCTCGAAGAGCTTTGCCGCGGCCGCGAAGCTGTTTGCTCCGGAGGTTCGAAAGAGCGCCATGATGCTCTATGCATGGTGCCGGCATTGCGACGATGTGATCGACGGCCAGCATCTCGGCTTTTCGAGACGTCCGGTGGCCGAGCAGCCGGAGCCGATGCAGCGGCTGAACCTTCTCGTCATCGACACGCTCCGAGCCCTCGACGGCGACGGAGGGGTGGATCCCGCGTTTCTCTCGATGGCCGACGTCGCCCATCGCCACCAGCTGCCGACACGGCTCTTCGTCGAGCACCTCGAAGGCTACCGTATGGATGTCGGCGAGGAGCATTACGAGACGATCGAGGAGACGCTGTCCTACTGCTACCGCGTCGCCGGCGTCGTCGGCGTGATGATGGCGATGATCATGGGGGCGAGGGGCGAGCGCGCTCTGGACCGGGCGAGCGATCTCGGCATCGCCTTCCAGCTGACCAACATTGCCCGCGACATCGTCGAGGACGCGCGCCTCGGGCGTATCTACGTTCCCGCCGCGTGGCTGGCCGAAGCCCGGTTGGAGGCGAAGGACCTCGCGGATCCGGCGAAACGGGAGAAGGTCGCGGCGCTGGCGGCGCGGCTGATTGATTTCGCCGAACCCTATTATCGCTCCGCCTTCTTCGGCTTGAGCGCGCTTCCGGCCCGCTCGGCCTGGGCGGTGGCCACGGCGCACGGCGTCTATCGCCAGATCGGACTCGACATCAAGGCGCGGGGGGCGGCCGCCTACGGCCAGCGTGTCTCGACCAGCCGGGCGGCGAAGCTGCGCCATGTCGGGCTCGGCGCCCTCAAGGTAAGCGCAACGCGAATCCCCTGGCCGGTCAGGCGTTCGTCGAAGCTGTGGGCGCGGCCGCTCGGGGAAGCGCCCGGCGCCGAGCGGACGTCAGGAGACCGGCGCACGAGGCTCTGACGGCTCGCCCTTCTGCGCTTGCCGCTCGGCCGCGACCGTTCCCCGGCGCCGCAGCTCCGAGGACAGCTGCTCGACCGGCGGCGCGTAGAGGAAGCCGAAGGAGACGCAGCCCTCCTTGCCCTCGACCGCGTGGTGCAGGCGATGGGCCTGCACGAGCCGCTTGGCATAGCCCTTGTGCGGAATGTGGCGGAATGGCCAGCGCTGATGGACCAGGCCATCATGCACCACGAAGTAGAACACGCCGTAGAGCGTGATGCCGACGGCGACGGCGAACACCACCGGATGGCCGTCCGAACCGACGACGAACAGCGCGATCGCGAGAACCGAGAACACCACGGCATAAAGGTCGTTCTTTTCGAAGAGACCCTCGGTCTCCTCGTGATGGGACTTGTGCCAGCCCCAGCCGAAGCCGTGCATGACGTATTTGTGGGCCGCCCAGGCGACGCCTTCCATCACCAGAAAGACGACGAGCGCCACTACCCCGAGGCCGAGAAATTCGAGCGTCGTCATAACTTTCTCCATCGCTGGCGGCCCCTCTCGGCGGCGCCGCCACATGTCTTCACCGACGTCCTGCGCCCGCCTAATTCGCGCCGACGTCCTGCCGGCTGGTGGCTGCACGCGCCATCTCGGCAGGTATCGCCTCTTCGAAGATGAAGTCGACGCAGCCGTGCATCAAGCTCTTCGGGCCGAGCGACTCGTTCAGAAAGGCGTGTGCCCTCTTCACGTGAGCGCCGATCCGTCCGACGACGGAATCGCTGCCGATGACCGAACCGATGGTCGACTTGCCGACATCCTTGCCGACGTCCTTGCCGGTGCGGCCAGCATTGACGGCCTCGTCGAGCAGATCGTCGAGCAGCTGAAACGCGTGGCCGAGCTCGGTGGCGAAGTTGCGGAGCGAGATCCGCACCCGGTGGTCGGCACCGGCGACGACCGCGCCGATTTCCACCGCCGCCGAGAACAGGGAGCCGGTCTTCAGGCTGTTGGTCGCGGCGATGTCCGTCACGTCCCGCTGATGGGCGCCGTCGCGCAGATCGGCCAGCTGGCCGGCGACGAGGCCGGAAACGCCGACCGCCCGGGTAAGGATCACGACGCTTTCCGCCCGCACCTGGTCGCTCGCGCCGGACAATTTCGCCAGCGTCTCGAAGGCGCCGGAGAGCGCGGCGATGGCGGCAAGGATGGCGACGTCCTCGCCATAGGCCGCATGCACGGCAGGACGGCCACGTCGCATCGTCGCGTCGTCCATGGACGGCAGGTCGTCGAGGGTGAGCGAGGCGGCATGCACCATCTCGACCGCACAGCCGGCATCGACGGCGGTTTCGACGTCGCCGCCGAGATCCATGGCGACCAGGACGGTCATCATCGGTCGGAGCCGCTTGCCCGGCGCAAGGACACTCGCCGCGATGGCTTCGTCGAGTGCCGTCTGGCCGGGCAGGGCGCGGGGAACCAGGTATCGAAGCCGCCGATCGATCAGATCACGCTGCTTGGTCAGGCTGCGAAGGAGCTCAGGCGACATCGCCACCTCGCCGGGTCGAAGCGCGGGCCGGGACGGCCGCCGAGGGGAAGGTCGCGAATTCTGCGAGCATTGCTATCGTCTTGAACTCCATACCGCATCGACAATTGGCGACGTTCGACTGGACCTTTAACCGGAAACCGACCTTGTCGACAGTCTTTCCTCGCCGTAAACGCGTTGTATGTGGCGCTTCCAGTCAGCGGCGATGGTCATCGTCGCAAACGAATCCGCCCAGGACAATAGCCGGATCGGCAGGCCGTGAAAGCTCCCGCCCGAAGGCTGCGACGATAGGACCAGCGCGCTTGACCAAGCCACGAGAGCCCCGCGACGGACCGGTGGCAGAAGGCGCCGACATCGCCGGACGCAAGAGCGACCACATCGACATCGTGCTCGCCGCCAGCCCCTCCGAGAGCGACCGGATCGCCACGGGCCTCGAAGCCGTGCGCTTTGAACATTGCGCGCTGCCCGAATTGTCGCTGGCCGAGATCGACGTTTCGGCGGCGTTTTTCGCCAAGCGGCTGAAGGCGCCGCTGTTGATCTCGTCGATGACCGGAGGGCCGGAGCGGGCGGCACGAATCAACGCCCATCTGGCGGAAGCCGCCGAGGAACTCGGCATTGCGCTCGCCGTCGGCTCGCAGCGCATCGCCATCGAGGGGCGGGCCAGCGGCGGGCTCGACGCCTCGCTGCGACGCCGCGCCCCCTCGATCCCGATCCTGGCGAATATCGGCGCCGCGCAGCTCGTCCTCGGCTATGGCCGCAACGAGGCGATGCGGGCCGTCGAGATGATCGGGGCCGACGCGCTGATCGTTCATCTCAACCCGTTGCAGGAAGCGGTCCAGGCCGGCGGCGACACGGACTGGCGCGGGGTCCTCGGCAAGATCGGGACGTTGGCGCGGGAGCTCGCCGTGCCGCTGGTCGTCAAGGAGGTGGGTGCCGGCATCTCCGCATCCCTGGCCCGGCGGCTTGTCGATCTCGGCGTCGCCGCGATCGACGTCGCGGGAGCCGGCGGCACGAGCTGGGCGGCCGTCGAGGCGGAGCGCGCTGCGGATGCGAGGCTGAAACGGACCGCCATGGTCTTCGCCGACTGGGGCATCCCGACGGCGCGCGCCATTGCCGAGGCGAGGGCGGCCTGCCCCGACACCCTCCTGATCGGCTCGGGCGGACTGAAGACCGGTCTCGACGTCGCCAGGGCGATCCGGCTCGGCGCCGACCTCTGCGGGCAGGCGGCGGCATCTCTGGCGGCGGCGGATCATTCGTCCGAAGCGGTGGTGGCGCATTTTGCCGCCGTCGTGGAGGAACTTCGGATCGCCTGCTTCTGCACCGGCTCGACCGATCTTAAGGCATTGAAGCGGGCGCCGCTGATCAATCCGCCGGATCTTGCCGGCTGATCGCGGTGCTATCCCGCCTCGATCGCCTCCGCCGGATAGAGCCGGTCGAGCAGTGGAAGGTGTTTTGCGCCGCGTTCCACCAGGAACTGCTTGAAGGCTCTCTCGGCCGGGGCGGCGATACGGTCCTTCCGGCAGACGGCGTACCATTTGCGTCGGATCGGCATGTCGGCGACGTCGAGGACCACGAGCCGCCTCATCTCCACCTCGAAGGCGATCGTGTGGGCCGAGATGAAGGCGATGCCGAGCCCGGCCATGACCGCCTGCTTGATCGTCTCGTTGGAGCCCATCTCGACGCTTCGCTCGGCGAGCCGATCGGGATGCTCGGCGAAGAAGCCTTCGAGCGCCGCCCGTGTGCCGGAGCCCTGCTCGCGGATGATGATCGTCTCCGCGAGCAGCCGGTCGCGCCCGATGTCCCGCTCGCGCACCAGCGGATGGGCCGGATCTGCGATGATCACCAGCGGGTGGTCGCCGAAGAAGATCGACTCGACGGGAAACTCGATCGGCGGGCGCCCCATCAGCGCGACGTCGAGCTTGTAGTCCTTGATGCCCGCGATGATGTCGTGGCGATTGCCGACCTTGAGCTTGAGGTCGATCTGGGGATAGGCCTCGCGGAAAGAGGCGATCAGCCGCGGCGCGAAGTACTTCGCCGTCGAGACCACGCCGAGATGGATGGTGCCGGACCTGACGCCCTTGATCGAATCGATTTCCTCGGACAGCCCCCGCAGCGTCGTCTCGATGGCATTGGCGGCCGCAAGCACGGCGGCGCCGGCCACGGTCAGCCGCATGCCTTCGCTCGTCCGGTCGAACAGGGCGAGTCCGACGTCGTCCTCCATCTGTTTCACCTGTAAGGTCACAGCCGGCGCCGTCAGCCCTACTTGTCTGGCGGCCGCGGCGATGGTGCCGTGCCGGCTGATCGCCTGGATCGAACGCAACTGGCGCAAAGTGAGGTTCCGCATGGCCCTTAGTTAGTTTGATTTACCGCTTGCGTAAAGATAATAAATTTTACTTACCCGTCCCGGGCGCCCATGCTGCTTTCACTCGAGCGAGCGGGGCGAAGAACCTCGCAGCTCAATGGAGGAAAGCATGGCATCGTCCCTCGACGCTCATCTCGAATCGCAATGCGGCAACGACCCGCTGAAGCGTCAGGTCGCCACCACGATCCGCAACCTCGCGGCCGCCGCGGTCAAGCTTCGCAACAAGATCACCGCCGGCGGAGAAGGTCTCGGCCAGGCAAGGGGTGGCACGAACGCCGGTGGCGACGTGCAGAAGGAGCTCGACGTCGTCGCCGACAAGATATTCATGGAAGCGGCCGAGGCTTCGCCGCTCGCCTTCTTCGGCTCCGAGGAACAGGACGAGGCGGTTCTCATGAAGCCCGATGCCGGGCTGGCGATGGCGATCGACCCGCTCGACGGTTCGTCCAACATCGAGACCGACGTCACGATCGGCACCATCTTTTCGGTCCTGCCGGTCGAGGAAGAGCATCGCAACGACCCCGCGACGGTGTTCAGGCAGAAGGGCTCGCGGCAGCTCGCGGCCGGCTTCTTCGTCTACGGGCCGCAGCTGCTCCTCGTCATGTCGATGGGCAACGGCACCCACGTCTTCATCTTCTCGCCCAGCTTCGGCGGCTTCGTCGAGCTGAGCGCGGCCATCGCCATCGCCGACAAGGCGAACGAATTTGCCATCAACGCCTCGAACTACCGCCACTGGGACCAGCCGATCCGCAGCTACATCGACGATCTGCTCGCCGGCGGCGAAGGTCCGCGCGAGCGCGACTTCAACATGCGCTGGGTCGGGTCGCTGGTCGCCGACTGCTACCGCATCCTTTTGCGGGGCGGGATCTTCCTTTATCCGGGCGACGGACGGAAGGGATATGCGAAGGGCCGGCTGCGGCTGGTCTACGAGGCCAACCCCGTCGCCTTCTGCGTCGAGAACGCCGGCGGCAAGGCGACCGACGGAACGACGCCGATCCTCGACATCGTGCCGGAAGGCCTGCACGACCGCACGCCGCTGGTCTTCGGCTCCAAGCGCGAGGTCGAACGGGTCGCCCGATACATCCTCGATCCCTCGGCGCTGGCCGAGCGTTCGCCTCTGTTCGGCAAGCGCAGCCTTTTCAGGCCGTGAACCGGAACGCTGGCGTGAGCTCGCAAGGCGCCGAGGATCGAGCTGAGACGGCGTTCGATCGAGTGCCCGGCGTCCGCCCCTGCGCGAGCCACGGCATGCGTGAGTGATTGATTGCCGGCGCGTTGGGAGGCGCGCCGGATTTCGGGAGGGAAAACCGATGTCTGCCAAGCATCCGATCATCGCCATCACCGGCTCGTCCGGCGCCGGCACGACGTCGGTGAAAAACATTTTCGACCAGATCTTCCGCCGCGAGCACGTGATGGCCGCCTTCATCGAGGGCGACGCCTTCCACCGCTACGACCGGCAGGCGATGAAGGCGAAGATGCTGGAGGAGGAGGCGAAGGGCAACCGCGACTTCTCGCATTTCAGCCCGGAGGCCAACATCCTGGAGAAGCTGCAGGAAGTCTTTCAGGACTATGGCCGCAAGGGCCGCGGCGAAACCCGCCACTACATCCACGACGTCAAGGACGTCGAGCTCTATGGCGGCGAGCCCGGTACCTTCTCGGACTGGGCGCCGCTGGAGGAGAGCGAGCTGCTGTTTTACGAAGGACTGCATGGCTGCGTTAAGACCGAGACGGTCGATCTCGCGCCGCTGGTCGATCTGAAGATCGGCGTCGTGCCGGTGATCAACCTCGAATGGATCCAGAAGATCCACCGGGACAAGGCGACGAGGGGCTATTCGACCGAGGCTGTGATGGACACGATCCTCAGGCGCATGCCGGACTACGTGAAATACATCTGCCCGCAATTCGCCCGCACCGACATCAACTTCCAGCGCGTGCCGATCGTCGACACCTCCGACCCGTTCATCGCGCGCTGGATCCCGACGCCGGACGAATCGATGATCGTCATCCGCTTTGCCAAGCCGCGGGGCATCGATTTTCCCTATCTTCTGTCTATGATCCACGGGAGCTTCATGTCCCGCGCCAACTCCATCGTTGCGCCGGGAAATAAGCTCGACATCGCAATGCAGCTCATCCTGACGCCGCTGATTCTCCAGCTGATGGAAAAGAAACGTCGCGCGTCCTGAGCTCGAAAAGAGATTCCAAGGGAAAACATCATGTCCCAAGCCGCCGAAAACACGCCGCAAGAGATGGCGGGCGTTTCGACCCGCGACATGGCCAATGCCATCCGCGCGCTGTCGATGGACGCCGTCCAGAAGGCCAATTCCGGCCATCCCGGCATGCCGATGGGCATGGCCGACGTCGCCGCCGTGCTGTTCTCCAAGTTCCTGCGCGTCGATCCGAGCCAGCCGGATTGGCCAAATCGCGATCGTTTCGTCCTGTCGAACGGCCACGGCTCGATGCTGCTCTACTCGGTCATGCATCTTCTCGGGTTCCCGGAGATGACCATCGAGGAGATCGAGAATTTCCGCCAGCTCGGCAGCCGCACCGCCGGCCATCCGGAATATGGCCACGCCGCCGGCATCGAGGCGACCACCGGCCCGCTCGGCCAGGGCATCACCATGTCGGTCGGCATGGCGCTGGCCGAACGGATGCTCGCGGCCCGCTTCGGCGAGGATCTGGTGGACCACTACACCTATGTCTTCTGCGGCGACGGCTGCCTGATGGAGGGCATCTCCCACGAGGCGATCGACCTCGCCGGCCACCTGAAGCTGAACAAGCTGATCTACTTCTTCGATGACAACCACATCTCGATTGACGGCGATACCAAGCTCGCCACCTCGATCGACCAGCGCGAGCGCTTCGAGGCGCACGGCTGGAACACCTGGGCTGTCGACGGCCATGATCCGGAGGCGATCGAGAAGGTGATCGTCGAGGCCCGCGCCAGCGACAAGCCGGCCTTCATCGCCTGCCGCACCATCATCGGCTATGGCGCTCCCAACCTGCAGGGCACCGACAAGGTGCACGGCAACGCGCTCGGCAAGGACGAGGTCGCGGCGACGCGCAAGAACATCGGCTGGACGTCGGAGCCCTTCGTCCTGCCGGAGCCGATCACCGCCGCTTGGCACAAGGCCGCCCAGAAGGGCCGGGAGGCCCGGGAAGCTTGGGAGAAGACCCGCGACGCCGCGCCGAACCGCGCCGCCTTCGAGGCGCAGTACGCGACGACGCTGCCGGAGAACCTCGCCGAGCTGATGGCCAAGGCCCGCGCCGACATCGTCACCGAGAAGCCGAACGTCGCCACCCGCAAGGCGTCGGAAATGGCGCTCGAGGTGATCAACGGGGCGAGCGAGTTCACCATCGGCGGCTCGGCGGATCTGACGCCGTCGAACAACACCAAGACCAAGGGCCTGAAGGACATCACGCCCGGCGACTATTCCGGCCGCTACGTCCGCTACGGCGTGCGCGAGCACGGCATGGCCGCAGCGATGAACGG
The DNA here is from genome assembly GCF_010500815.1 of Jiella pacifica. Classification (GTDB taxonomy): domain Bacteria; phylum Pseudomonadota; class Alphaproteobacteria; order Rhizobiales; family Rhizobiaceae; genus Jiella; species Jiella pacifica. The sequence goes on along the minus strand of NZ_JAAAMG010000002.1, from coordinate 209,431 downwards.
CATCGCTTTGCATGGCGGCTTCGTGCCCTATGGCGGCACCTTCATGTGCTTCACCGACTATGCGCGCGGCGCCATTCGCCTGTCGGCGCTGATGGGCATCCGGGTCGTCTATGTCATGACCCATGACAGTATCGGTCTCGGCGAGGACGGCCCGACGCACCAGCCGATCGAGCATCTGGCGATCCACCGCGCGACGCCGAATCTCCTGCTCTTCCGCCCGGCCGACGCGGTCGAGACCAACGAAGCCTGGGAAATCGCCATGGGCGAGACCAAGCGTCCGTCGGTGATGGCGCTGTCGCGCCAGGGCGTGCCGACGGTGCGCTCCGGCTCGGTCTCGGAGAACAAGACCCGCAAGGGCGCCTACGTCCTCAAGGACACCGACGGCCCGCGCGACTTCACCCTCCTGTCCACCGGCACCGAGGTCTCGCTCGCCCTCGAAGCCGCCGGAAAGCTTGAGGAAAAGGGGCTGAAGGTCGCCGTCGTCTCGATGCCCTGCTGGGAGCTCTTCGAGGAGCAGGACGCGGCCTATCGCAAGAGCGTCCTCGGCAATGCCCCGCGCATCGCCATCGAGGCCGCTGCAAGGCTCGGCTGGGACCGCTGGATCGGCGAGGACGGTCGCTTCATCGGCATGCATGGCTTCGGCGCCTCGGCGCCGGCGCCGGAAGTCTACGCGAAGTTCGGCATCACCGCCGATGCCGTGGTCGCCGCGGCGCACGAGATGCTGCAGCAGTAAGCGCCTCCGAGGCGCACTGGGCCGGCTGACGAGGCCGGCCCGGCATACCGAAAGACAGCATGGAGACGACAGGCGCGGGGAAACGCTTCCCCGCGCACGGGAAAGATGTGTGCGAAGAGGAGGTCGCATCCCATGGCCAAGATCACGCTGAGGCAGTTGCTCGATCACGCCGCCGAACAGGGTTATGGCGTGCCGGCGTTCAACATCAACAACATGGAGCAGGGGCTGGCGATCATGGAGGCGGCCGCCAAGAGCGACGCGCCGGTGATCATGCAGGCCTCGCGCGGGGCGCGGTCCTACGCCAAGGACATCATGCTGGAAAAGATGATGGACGCGCTGGTGGAAATGTTCCCGCAGATCCCCGTCTGCATCCATCAGGACCATGGCAACAACGAGCAGACCTGTCTCACCGCAATCCGCCACGGCTTCACCTCGGTGATGATGGACGGCTCGCTCGAAGCCGACATGAAGACGCCGGCCTCCTACGAATACAACGTCGCGATCACCGAACGGGTCACCCGCATGGCCCATTGGGTCGGCGCCTCGGTGGAAGGCGAACTCGGCGTCCTCGGCTCGCTTGAAACGGGCGAGGGAGAGAAGGAGGACGGCGTCGGCTTCGAGGGCAAGCTCGATCACGACAAGCTTCTCACCGACCCCGACCAGGCCGTCGACTTCGTCCGGCGCACCCATGTCGACGCCCTGGCGATCGCCATGGGCACCTCCCACGGCGCCTACAAGTTTTCCCGCAAGCCCGATGGCGAGATCCTGGCGATGCACGTCATCGAGGAGATCCATTCGAAGCTGCCGAACACCCATCTCGTCATGCACGGCTCCTCCTCGGTGCCGGAGGATCTCCAGGAGATCATCAATCGCTATGGCGGCAGGATGCGCGAGACCTATGGCGTCCCCGTCGAGGAGATCGTCCGCGGCATCAAGCACGGCGTGCGCAAGGTCAACATCGACACCGACTGCCGGATGGCGATGACCGGGCAGTTCCGCAAGGTGGCGATGGAGAAGCCGGAGGAGTTCGATCCGCGCAAGTTCCTGGTGCCGGCGATGGACGCTTTGAAGAAGCTCTGCCTCGACCGCTACGAACAATTCGGCTGCGCGGGGCAGGCGAGCAAGATCAGGCCGCTGCCGCTCGACCGGATGGCGGCGCGCTATCAGTCGGGCGAACTCGATCCTCGGGTCGAGATGACGGCCGTCGCCGCCGAATAGGCGAAGGAAAGCCCGGCCGCGCCTCATGGGCCGGCCGGCGGAGTGATCAGTATCGCAGCGAGATTGCGACGACGCGGGGCCCTGCTTCGCGGCGACGGGAGAGACTTGTCCGCATTCCGCCAAGAGCGGGCCGTCGGGCGAGCCGGATTTCACCGGCGGAATTCACGCGAAGGAGAAGACGACATGGCCGAAGGATCGCAGACCGTCACCGGCAAGGACCGCTACAAGTCCGGCGTCATGGAATACAAGAAGATGGGCTATTGGGAGCCCGACTACCAGCCGAAGGACACCGACATCATCGCCTGCTTCCGGATCACGCCCCAGGACGGCGTCGATCCGATCGAGGCGGCGGCGGCGGTGGCGGGCGAGAGTTCGACGGCGACCTGGACGGTCGTCTGGACCGACCGGCTGACGGCTGCCGAGAAGTACCGCGCGAAAGCCTACCGGGTCGACAAGGTGCCGAACGCCGAGGGCCAGTATTTCGCCTACATCGCCTACGACCTCGACCTGTTCGAGAACGGCTCTATCGCCAATCTGACGGCCTCGATCATCGGCAACGTCTTCGGCTTCAAGCCGTTGAAGGGCCTTCGCCTCGAAGACATGCGGCTGCCGACGGCCTATGTGAAGACCTTCCAGGGCCCCGCCACCGGCATCGTCGTCGAGCGCGAGCGCCTCGACAAGTTCGGCCGGCCGCTGCTCGGCGCGACGGTGAAGCCCAAGCTCGGGCTCTCGGGCCGCAACTACGGCCGCGTCGTCTACGAGGCGCTGAAGGGCGGGCTCGACTTCACCAAGGACGACGAGAACATCAACTCCCAGCCCTTCATGGATTGGCGCGAACGGTTCCTCTACTGCATGGAGGCGGTAAACAAGGCCCAGGCCGCCACCGGCGAGATCAAGGGCACCTATCTCAACGTCACCGCAGCGACGATGGAAGACATGTACGAGCGGGCGGAGTTCGCCGCCGAGCTCGGGTCCAACATCGTGATGATCGACCTCGTCATCGGCTGGACGGCGATGCAGTCCATGGCCAAGTGGGCGCGCCGCAAGAACATGATCCTGCATCTCCATCGGGCGGGCCATTCCACCTATACCCGCCAGAAGACCCACGGCGTCTCCTTCCGCGTCATCGCCAAATGGGCGCGGCTCGCCGGCGTCGACCACATCCATGCCGGCACGGTGGTCGGCAAGCTGGAAGGCGATCCGGCGACGACCAGGGGCTACTACGACATCTGCCGCAACGAGTTCACCGAGCAGCGGCTGGAAAACGGCATCTTTTTCGACCAGCCCTGGGCCTCGCTCAACAAGATGATGCCGGTGGCCTCCGGCGGCATCCATGCCGGCCAGATGCACCAGCTCATCGACCTCCTCGGCGAGGACGTCGTCCTGCAGTTCGGCGGCGGCACGATCGGCCATCCCATGGGCATCGCCGCCGGCGCGACGGCCAACCGCGTGGCGCTGGAATGCATGATCCTCGCCCGCAACGAGGGCCGCGACATCGTCCGCGAGGGGCCGGACATCCTCAACGAGGCGGCCAAGACCTGCTCGCCGCTGAAGGCCGCCCTCGATACCTGGAAGGACGTCACCTTCAACTACACCTCGACCGACTCTCCGGACTACGCGGTGACGGCCACGGCTGCCTGAGCCGTGGCGTGAGGGCTGGGGCGGGTTTTTCCTCCCAAGGGCCGCCCCAGCCGCTTCACGCCAGTCCCGTCGCCTGAACCCATCAGAGGAGCCAATACCATGCGCATGACACAAGGAACGTTCTCATTCCTGCCCGATCTCACCGACGAGCAGATCACCAAGCAGATCCAGTACTGCCTCGACAACGGCTGGGCGGTGAATCTCGAATACACCGACGATCCGCATCCCCGGAACACCTACTGGGACATGTGGGGCCACCCGATGTTCGACATCGCCGATGCCGCCGGCGTCATGATGGAGCTGCAGAGCTGCCGCAAGGCTTTCGGCGACCGCTACATCCGCCTGTCGGCCTTCGATTCCACCCATGGCTGGGAGTCGGTGAAGATCTCCTTCATCGTCAACCGGCCGAAGGAGGAGCCCGGCTATCGCCTCCGCCGCCAGGAGGGCAACGGCCGCAACATGCGCTACACGACAGAGCCCTACGCCGACGCCAAGCCGGAAGGCGAGCGCTACGGGGTGTGAGGGGCAGGCCTTCGCCCGTCCCTTTGACGTCGGCGCCGAGGGGGTGGTCGCGGGCGCGACGTCATTCCCGATTCCCGAGCATTCATCCAACGGGAGGTCATAGATGAGCTACCTCGACCAGTTGAACAAGGGTGGCAAACCGGACGGGGCCGCCGCCAAGCCGGCTCCAGTCGCAGCCACGCCTGAGGACGCAGCGGAAACGGCCGCCCCCGAGCCCCCTATCACCACCGTCGACCTCAAGCGCGAATACGAGGACGCCGGCGTCCGCGACGTGCTGGAGGAACTCGACCGCGAGCTAATCGGCCTCAAGCCGGTGAAGAAGCGCATCCGCGAGACGGCGGCGCTGCTGCTGGTCGAGCGGGCGCGCCGGCGGCTCGGCCTCGCCCATGAGACGCCGACGCTGCACATGAGCTTCACCGGCAATCCCGGCACCGGCAAGACGACGGTCGCCCTGAAGATGGCGAACCTCCTCCACCGGCTCGGCTATATCCGCAAGGGCCATCTGGTCTCGGTCACGCGGGACGATCTCGTCGGCCAGTATATCGGCCACACCGCGCCGAAGACCAAGGACATCCTGAAGAAGGCGATGGGCGGGGTCCTGTTCATCGACGAGGCCTATTATCTCTACCGGCCCGAGAACGAACGGGACTACGGCCAGGAGGCGATCGAGATTCTCCTGCAGGTCATGGAGAACCAGCGCGACGACCTCGTCGTCATCCTCGCCGGCTATGCCGACCGGATGGACAAGTTCTTCGAATCGAACCCGGGCTTTCGCTCGCGCATCGCCCACCACATCGATTTTCCCGACTACTCCAACGACGAGCTGCACCGGATCGCCGTCGGCATGCTGGAGCGGCAGAACTATCATCTCACCGACGAGGCGGCGACGATCCTCGCGAGCTATATCGAGCAACGGCGCGGCCAGCCGCATTTCGCCAATGCCCGCTCGATCCGCAATGCGCTCGACCGGGCGCGGCTGAGGCAGGCAAACCGGCTGTTCGAACAAGACGCCGGCCCGCTCGATGCGGCGGCCCTGTCGGAGATCGCAGCCGAGGACATTGCGGCGAGCCGAGTGTTCCTGCAAAAGCCCGGACACAACGCCGAACCCGTCCACCCCGAGACGGCTGCCCGCGAAACGGGGCCCCGCGAATTGGGGGAAGAGGAGAGACACCCATGAGCCGCCCGCCCATGACACGCCCGATCGTCATCGCCCCATCGATCCTGTCGTCGGATTTCTCCCGCCTCGGCGAGGAGGTCGCCGCGGTCGACCGGATGGGTGCGGACTGGATCCATCTGGACGTGATGGACGGCCATTTCGTGCCGAACATCACCTTCGGCCCGCCGATCGTCAAAGCGATCCGCGCGTCGTCGGCGAAGGTGTTCGACTGCCATCTGATGATCGCTCCCTGCGACCCCTACATCGAGGCCTTCGCCGATGCCGGCTGCGACATCATCACCGTCCATGCCGAGGCGACGACGCACCTCGACCGCTCGCTCCAGGCGATCAAGGCGACGGGCAGACGAGCCGGCGTCGCGCTCAACCCGTCGACGCCCGAAAGCGTCATCCAATACGTCCTCGACCGGCTCGATCTGGTTTTGCTCATGACCGTCAATCCGGGTTTCGGCGGCCAGGCTTTCATTCCCTCGGTCGTGGACAAGATCCGGCGGGTCAAGGCAATGATCGGCGACCGGCCGATCGACATCGAGGTCGATGGCGGCGTGACGCCGGAGACGGCGCCGCTGGTGGTCGCGGCTGGGGCGAATGCCCTCGTCGCTGGCTCGGCGGTGTTCAAAGGCGGCACGCCGGAGCACTACGAGCGGAACATGGCCGCGATCCGCGACGCGGCCGAGGGCGCTGTGGCGAAGGCGGACTGAGCGGGCCGCGCCGCGGCGTGTCTCTGAAAGGAAGCATGGTCGCCTTGAAATGAAGGCGCGTGTGGCGGCCGATTTGTGGAAATAAATGCGGGGGGCAGCCGAACACGCACCCGTGTCATCACAGGTTGTTATTCTTGCGCTATGTTGCCCGGACGTGTTTCGGAGGCCCGTCATGCGCATTGCCAGCTACAACGTTGAAAATCTCTTCGACCGCGCGAAGGTCTTCAACGACGACGCGAGAGGCGCCCATCAGGACGTCATTGACGCCTATGCCGAAATCTCCAAGCTGTTCGAGAAAGTGGAATACTCCGCGGCCGACAAAGCGCGGATGCTGGAACTGCTCGCCACGCTCGATCTGTTGAAGGATGACGACGGCCAATTCGCCCTGTTGCGCCAGATCCGCGGCCAGCTGATCCGCCGTCCGCGCGATCGGGAGAAGCCGAAGGAGATCGTCGCCGAGGGACGCGGCGATTGGGTTGGCTGGGTGGAGCTGAAGACCGAAGCCGTCGATGAAACGGCGATGGTTCTGACCGGCCGGGTGATTTTCGACGTCTCGGCGGACGTCATCGGCGTGGTCGAGGCGGAAAGCCGACCGGTGCTGACGATGTTCCAGGACTTCATGGCCAAGAAGTTCGATCTCGCCCCGCCCTATGCCCATGTCATGCTGATCGACGGCAACGACCAGCGTGGCATCGACGTCGCCATCGGCACCAAGCAGGACTACGACATCGTCTCGATGCGCAGCCATGTCGACGACCTGATGGCAAATGGCGAGCGGGTGTTCAGCCGCGACTGCCCCGAATTTATCGTGCAGACGCCGTCGGGCGCGCGAATCGTCTTTCTCGTCAACCACTTCAAGAGCAAGTTCGGCGGCAACGATCCTTCCTCGCAGGCCAAACGCCGGGCACAGGCCGAGGCCGTGGCGGGAATCTATCGGCGGCTGCAGGGCGAAGGCATGCTAAACGTCGTCGTTCTCGGCGATCTCAACGACACGCCGGACAGCGATGTGCTGGCGCCGCTCTTGGCCGACACCGACCTTGCGGACGTCTCGCGCCACGAACGGTTCACCGACTTCGAGTTCAACGCCAATACCGGCGATCGCGGCATCGGCACGTTCGGAACCGGCCGCGACAAGGACAAGATCGACTACATCCTTCTGTCACCTGCCCTTTTCGCCAAGATCGCAAGAGGTGGGATCTTCCGGAAAGGCGCCTGGACCGCCAGCGGTCGGTGGAAGGTCTACCCCGAACTGACCGCGGAGAAACACGCCGCCTCCGATCACCATCTCATCTGGGTCGACATCGATCTCTGAGCCGGCGACGCGCCAGCCGCCGGCGCCGACGACCTCGGGCTGCCGAGGCTGGCGAAACGCGATTATCGGACGAAAGGGATTTTCAGCGTCAAGCGTCGCTGACGCGCTTGCTCTCGCCCTGCAACAGGTCGATCAGTTTCGACGCGTCGGCCTTGGTCAGGCTCTCGTCGAACGGGTGTCCCGTCTCTTCGCACAGCGTCTTCAGGTAGGAGGCCTGCGCGCCGGTCATCGGCTCGCCGCCCGTCGTCCAGTCGGCCGGGTCCTTTTCGGTGTTCGAGATATCGTCGCTCTTCGGGGTGATGTCGCTCATTGATTGTCTCCGGAACGGATGTGTCGTTCCTCAAATGTTCTGGTGTCTCCTTGGTTCCCGAAGCATGCCTGTCGACCACCGTCGAGATCGGCATTCGCTCGCAACTCGCGTAGCGGTCGAATCTGCCTTTACGTAACTATCAAAGGTTGTATAGTTCTGCTCCTCAGCAACCATAAAGGGAGGAGACGCTATGGCCTATCAATTCGATCAGGGGGCGGTTCAAGCTGCGCTGGACGCGGCGAAACAGGACTTTGCCGAAGGAGACGTTCAGACCCTGGTGCAGCGTGGGATGACCACCCGCAGCACCGAGAGAAGCCTGCTCGCCGAGTGCGTGGCGATCACAGTCCAGGATAACAAGGTCTGCGTCGAACTGCCGTTGGGCCTGGGGACGCACTGCATTCCGATCCCGCTGACCATTCCGAACGGCGAGGCCGGCAGCGCATGCCTGACGATCTGCACGACCTGGGGTCTCCCCACCGGCGTGAAGGTCTCGGTCATCATCGCCGGCATCACCGTCGTCTCGGAAACCTTCGGCAAATGCTGATGTGGCAATGAGCGGGAGGGAGAGCCGCCGAGCGCAAGCCCGGCGGCAAAGTCCTCAGCTCTTCATGACCGTCTTCGGATCGACACCGCCCATTTCGCAGACATGGCGAAACTCGTCCTCCGCCACCGGTTGAACCGACAGCCGGGAGTTGTTGACCAGCACCATGTTCTTCAGCGCGGGCTCGCCCTTGATCCGGTCGAGCGTCACCGGCTCTGGCACATCCATCACCGCCTTGATGTCGACGCACTCCCATTTGGGATCGTCGGCGGACGAATCAGGGTGGATCTCCTTCACCACCTCGACGATGCCGACGACCTCCTTGCCCTCGTTGGAATGGTAGAAGAAACCACGGTCGCCGAGCTTCATTTCGCGCATGAAATTGCGGGCCTGATAATTGCGCACGCCCGTCCATTCTTCCCCGGCCTCGCCCTTCGCCTTCTGCTGCTCCCAGGACCACGTGGCGGGCTCGGACTTGTAGAGCCAGTAGCGCATGTCAGGCGGCGTCCGGGTTCTTGACCGACCAGTTCCAGCGCTTCACCGTCACGCTCTCGAAGAGGCCGGCCTTGGCATAGGGGTCCTCGGCGGCGAGGGCCTTGGCAGCCTCGAGCGACTCCGCATCGATCATGACGAGGCTGCCATTCGGCTTCTCGTCGTCGCCGAGGAAGGGGCCAGCGAATTTCAGCTTCTCACCCAGCGAGTTCAGGAAGTTCAGATGCTCTGGACGATTGTCCAGCCGAACCTGGAGATGATCCGGCTTGTCGGTGCAGAGGACGGCGAACAGCATGGACGTTTCCCGAATGTTGGTCGGCGCCGGCAAGCGGCGGCGACTGGCGGCGAATGCATGGTGAGCGAGGAGCTATCGCGGGATCGTCCGGCTTTCAACCGACTTCGCGCTTCAGCGGCCGCTGCAGAAGGCGCTGGGCCGCCTCGTCCACCGAAAGCTCGCCCGACAAGAGCTCGGCGACCGTCTCGACGATCGGCGCCTCGATGCCGTTCTCTCGGGCCAGTCGTGCCGCGATCGCCGCGGTGAAGACACCCTCGGCGAGCTTCAGGCCGGAAAGATCCTCGCCCCGTCCAAGCGCCGCGCCATAGGCGAAATTGCGCGACTGCGGCGAGGAGCAGGTGAGGATCAGGTCGCCGAGGCCGGACAGGCCCATCAGCGTTTCCGCGCGCCCGCCCAGCGCCTCGCCGAGCCGGCGCAGCTCGACAAAACCGCGTGTCACCAGCGCCGCCTGGGCCGATGCGCCGAGGCTCCGGCCGATGACGACGCCGGCCGCGAGCGCCAGAACGTTCTTCAAGGCACCGCCCGCCTCGACGCCGCGAAGATCGTCGCTGGCATAGCAGCGGAAACTCTCGGTCGACAGACCGCGGGCGAGCGCGTCGGCGGTCTCGCCGTCTTTCGCGGCGACGGTCACAGCCGTCGGCAGGCCGCAGGCGACGTCGCTGGCAAAGCTCGGGCCGGAAAGGATACCGACCGGCCGGTCGGGCAGGACCTCGGCGACGATGTCGGACATGAACCGGCCGGTCCGCCGCTCGATTCCCTTGGCGCAGAGGACGAGCGTCGCATGCGCCGGGAGGTCCTCGGCGAGATCGGCCGCAAGCCCGCCGAGGCTTTGCGCGGGAACCACCAGAAGGACGAGGTCCGCCCCCGCCAATGCTTTGGCGGGGGCGGTCGTGGGGCGGATCGAAGGCGGCAGGGCGATCCCTGGGAGATAGCGCGGGTTCTCGCGGCGCGCCTCGATTGCGGCGATCGTTGCGGCGTCGCGGCCCCACAGGCGCACCGCTTCGCCGCCCCGGGCATAAAGCGCGGCGAGCGCGGTGCCCCAGGCGCCGGCGCCGAGAACGGCGATCGTGCTCATGCCTTGGCTCCCCGTCTGCCATGGCCGACGAGCGGCGCGGATTTTTCGTCGAGCGGCCAGCGCGAGCGCACGGGCGCGTCCAGTCGATCGATCAGCCCCGCCTCGAAGCGCTCCAGCCCGGCATAGGCGATCATCGCCCCATTGTCCGAGCAGAGCTTCAGCGGCGGTGCGACCAACCGGGCACCGGCGGCCTCGCATTCGGTGAGAAGCGCGTCCCGGATCGCCTGGTTGGCGCCGACCCCGCCCGCGACTCCGAGGACGGGATCGGCGAGGCCCGGAAAGGTCTCCCGGAAGCGGATCAGGGCGCGCCGGACGCGGTCGGCGACGGTCTCGGCCGCGGCGCGCTGAAAGCTGGCGCAGAGATCGGCGACGTCTTCGTCGGAAAGCGGCGCATGGGCCTCGGCGACGAGGCGGACTGCCGTCTTCAGTCCGGAAAACGAGAAGTCGAGCCGTGCATCCCCCTTCATCGGCCGGGGCAGGGCGAAGCGCTTCGGATCGCCTCCGGCCGCCATTTTCTCGACGTTCGGCCCGCCTGGCTGGGGCAGCGACAGGAGCTTCGCCGTCTTGTCGAAGGCCTCGCCCAGCGCGTCGTCGATGGTCGAGCCCCAGCGTTCGTAGTCGTCGAGCGCCCGGACCAGCAGGATCTGGCTGTGGCCGCCGGAAACCAGCAGCAGCAGATAGGGGTAGGCGACGCCGTCCGACAGGCGCGGCGACAGGGCGTGGCCCTCGAGATGATTGATCGCGAGGAAGGGCAGACCCCGTGCGGCGGCGATCGCTTTACCGGTCATCGCCCCGACGAGCAGCCCGCCGACGAGGCCGGGCCCGACCGTCGCGGCGACGGCGTCGATGTCGGCGAGCGTCACCTCGGCCTCGATCAGCGCGGCGCGCACGATGCCGTCGATGGCTTCGACATGGGCTCGTGCCGCGATCTCCGGCACGACGCCGCCGAAGGCCGCGTGTTCCTCGATCTGCGACAGGACGACGTTGGACAGGATCTCCGCCCCGCCCGCCGGCGTACGCCGGACCACGGCGGCGGCGGTCTCGTCACAGCTCGTCTCGATGCCGAGAACCACGGCGTTATCGCCGGCGAGAGCCTTGCCGGGCTTCGGTATCGTTTCGCTCGAAGACGGTAACGTTTCGGTCGAAGACAAGGGGCGCCCGTTCGCTGGCTGAGGCAACTCGCCTCAGATAGGCGAAAGCGCTTCCCGATGCCAACCAGGAAGATCGGCGCCAGGCTCCGCGCGGCGATGACGCCGGCCGGGACCGGAGCCCCGGCCGGCCGGCTGAATGCGTCGATCCGATCGCGCAGACGATCACATCGGCGGGACGACGCCCTGGTTGCCGACGACGACGAAGGCGGTGGAGATCGATCCGTCGGATGCCTTCTGCGCCGGCACGAAGACCGGGGCGCCGGGTTCGAGGTCGGCTTTCGTCGCTTCGGCAAAGGTGACGATCGGGATGCCCTCCGGCAGCGACACGGTCTTTTCGCCGGACGGGTAGGTCAAGGTGAGCTCGCGGCCGTCGGCATTCTCGACCTTGTTGGAGACTGTGGCGTTCGTCATCGTGGAATCCGGCTCGAGATCCCAAGGATAGCTGCCCTCGCCAGTGCCGGCCATGGCTTTGGGAAAGATCAGAACCTCGACGGCGTCGGCGCCGCCGCTGGAGCCGGGAACGGAGGCGACACCGACGAAGTCGCCTTCCTTGATGTCGGCGACCGAGGCCTTGGCGATGCCGGTGATCCGGTAGCCGGGTGCGAGCGTGATCGCGACGCTGTCTCCCTCCCGTGACTTGACCGTCAGGGTCGTGTCCTCGAGGGACTCGATCGTGCCCCGAACGCGTTCCGGTTGGCCGGAGGACTGAGCGAATGCCGCGGGAAGAAATGCGGTTGCGGCGCCGAGGCCGAGCACGAAGGCGAGCGTCGTGCGGCGCGCGAGAGACCGTTGCATGATAAGTTATCCAATCGAATGTTGGTGCCCGGCTGCTGTTCGTCTGTCTCGCGGAGGCCGCAACATGAACGCGAAAACGTGATCGGCGTGGCGGCGCCGCGGACGCTCCGTCGAAAAAGGCGGGGCGGGCGGTTCCGGTCCGCGGTGTCGCGATCTAAGTTGCGGCTTCGACGGGAAACGTTTTCAGGGGGCGGACGGCAGGCGATGGCGAGCGACAGGACCATCCGAATCGGGACGCGCGGCAGCCAGTTGGCGCTGGCGCAGGCGAGCGAGGTGCGAGCCCGGCTGATGGCGGCCCACCAGCTGCCGGAAGAAGCCTTCGCGATCGAGGTGATCTCCACCTCAGGCGACCGCATCCTCGACAGACCCTTGTCGGAGGTCGGCGGCAAGGGCCTGTTCACCAAGGAAATCGAACTGGCGCTGATCGAAGACCGGATCGACGTCGCCGTCCATTCTTCCAAGGACATGGCGACCGCGCTGCCCGACGGTCTTGAGATCTCGGCCTTCCTGCCGCGCGAGGACGTCCGCGACGTCTTCATCGGCCGTGCCGCGCCGACCATCGCGGAACTGCCCAAAGGGGCCATCGTCGGGACGGCCTCGCTGCGGCGGCAGGCGATCGTCAAGCGCATGCGGCCGGATCTCGAGGTCGTCATCTTCCGCGGCAACGTCCAGACGCGGCTGCGCAAGCTCGACGAAGGGCAGGCCGACGGCACGCTGCTTGCCATGGCCGGCCTCAACCGGATGGAGATGGCGAACGTCGCGACTGAGATCCTCGCTCCCGAGGTCTTCCCGCCGGCCCCGGGGCAGGGCGCCATCTGCATCGAGAGCCGCCGTGGAGACGAGACGACGAAGGGCCTCGTCGCCGCGATCGCCGATCGCCCGACGACCGTCGCGCTCCTCGCCGAGCGGGCGTTCCTCGCAGAACTCGACGGCTCCTGCCGCACGCCGATCGCCGCCCATGCGACGGTCAACGGCGACGGCATCCTTGTCCTCCACGGCATGATTCTGAAGCCGGACGGTAGCGAGATGCACGAGACCCGCCGCGAGGGGGTTGCCGAGGATGCGGAGCTGATCGGCCGGCTCGCCGGCCGCACGGTGCTCGAAGCCGCCGGGCCCGGCTTCTTCGACGGCTGGGCGAGCTGACGCGAGCGGCCGTGGGACACGCGCGCGTCCTCATCCTGCGCGAGGCGGGCGAAGCGGAGCGGACCGCCCGGCAACTCGCCGAGCGCGGCCATCAGCCGTTGATCCTGCCACTGGAGCGGAGCGTCGAGCTTCCGTCGCCGACCGCGGAGGGTGACGAAGGTGCGGCGGGCTTTGCGCTGACCAGCGCCCGAGCGGTTCCGCCCTTTGCAAGGCGCTTTCCGGGCGACTTGCGGCCCGTCCTCTGTGTCGGCGGCAGGACGGGCGAGGCGGTGAGAGCAGCTGGATTTGCCAATGTCCACGTCGCCGAGGGCGCGGCGGCGGCAATGGGAGGTCTGGCGCTCGCGGCCGGGATCGGCCCGGGCGAGACGCTGCTCTATGCCGCCGGCCGACGGCGGACCGGAACGCTCGAACGCGCGCTCGCAGCCGCCGGCATTCTCTGCCGGATCTGGGAGGTCTACGACGTCGTCCCGGTGGCGTGGTCCGAGGCGATGGTGCGGAGCGTCCTTGTCGGTGGTCCGCCGGATGCCGTGCTCATCCTGTCGGTCGGCCAGGCCGAGGGTTACCGGCGGCTCTATGAAGAGATGCCGCAGCTGTTCGATCCGCAACCCTTGCTGCTGACGTTGTCGGCCCGCATCGCCGCGGCATTGCCGCACGAATTATGCGGGAACGCACATATCGCGGCGGAGCGGAACCTCGCCTCGCTTTTCGAACGCCTCGGCTAACCTACATCACGGTTCAATGTGCACTCGAAGCTTGCGCCATGCGCGCGAATGAAGGACCAATGTGCCAGTGTGCCAGACATGTCGCGCCGAGGGTGATCCCAACCCGCGGCCGCGACCCGCGAGCATGGAGCCGACGCTATGACCAACCGTCCCCGGCGATCTAGACCGACCAAGCCGCGCAGCCAGACGATCGATCTCAAGGCGGAAAAGAAAACGACAGTGAGCGAAGGCGACAAGACGAAGACGGCGGCGACCGCCACGCCCGGCGATGCAGTCAAGCCCGCCGGCGATCCATCGACGCGGGCGCAGCCCGCAGCGGCAGGCCCGGCTCAACCGGCGACGTCGGCACACCCCGCAGCCCCGGCTCCCTCGGCGACGGCGGCCACGGGCGGCGCTCCAGCGAAGAGCGAGACGAGCGAATCGCTCTCGACCGCACCGTCCTCCGTCGGCACCTCCTCGGCGAGGATGCCTGCGACTGGCGGCGTTGCCCCTGCGACGGCGAGCGGTCCGGCCGGAAATGCATCGGCGGTCGGGAGCCCGTCCAAGGCCGGTATCGCCAGCGCTGCCGGCAATCCGGCCAAGATCGCCGCGGCTACGCCGCCGAAGGCGGCGACAGGGCCGTCCCCGGAGCCCGGCAAGCCGAGCGCCGGTGCGGCCGCGGCACCGGCAGGCGCCGCAGGCACGGCCGCCCCCAAGGCCGCGCCTTCGGCCGCCGCAGCTTCGTCCTCGTCTTCCGCTGCATCGAAACCGGCTGCCGCCGCCGCGGCGGGATCTGCTTCCACTTCCGGGACATCCGGCGCGACAACCAGCGGGTCGAAGCCTGCGGATGCCTCGTCCGGTCGGTCATATGCCTCGTCCGGTTCCGCGTCCGGCGCGGCTCGCACCGAAGCCAAGCCGGCATCGCCGCCGCCGCCCAACCGTTCCGGCGGCGTCGGCGTCGGCGGTGTGATCGGCGCTGCCGTCCTCGGCGCGGTGCTGGCCCTCGGCGGTGCCTGGGCCCTGATGGCGAGCGGTGCGCTGCCGGGCCTCGGTGCCGCACCCCAGGCCACCGGCGGCGACTACGCGACCACCGATGCCTTGAACAACGTGAACGAGGAAGTCGCCCGGTTGCGCGAGCAACTCGCCGCCGGCACGTCCGGCGAGGCGGCTCCGGCGGTCGATCTCTCGCCGCTCGAACAGCGGATCGCGACGCTCGAAAACTCAACCGCGGACTTGGCCTCTCTCCAGCAATCGGCCGAGAGCGCCGGCAAGACCGCCGAGGAGGCCAACCAGACCGCGGCGGCCGCGCAGCAGGCCGTCCGAGGCGCGACCGAGGCGAGCGAGCGCGGTTCCCGCGACGCTGCGGACGCGCTGAAGCAGGCATCGGCGGCCAACCAGACCGCCGGTGCGGCCCAGCAGGCGGCGACGAACGCCCAGCAGACGGCCAACACCGCCCAGACGACGGCGCAGTCGGCGCTGGAAACCGCGAACACGGCCGCAACCGACGCGAAATCTGCCAACGAAGCGGCATCCGCGGCGAGCGCCAAGGTCGACGGGGCAGTGACGGATCTCGGACAACGGCTCGCGTCGGTCGAGGAAGCCAACGATCGGGCCGCCACCGCGCTTGCCGCTGCCAACCTGAAATCGGCCATCGATGCCGGCGGGCCTTTCGCCGAACAGCTCGAAACCTTCGCCACGACGGCGGGCGCCGGGCAGGCGACCGAGAGCCTCAGGACCTTCGCCGCCGAGGGGGTTCCCTCGGAGCGCCAGATCGCTCAGCAGTGGCCCGAGGTCGAAAGCAAGATTTCCGCGGCGCTCTCGCCGCCGCGGCCGAATGCGCCGGTGGGCGATCAGTTCATGGCAGGACTGCGGTCGCTGGTGAACGTGCGCTCCTCCGACACGCCGCCGCCGGCCGATCAGAGCGACAGCGCCGTCTTGTCCCGCCTCGACGCGGCGATGCGTGCGGGAGATCTCCAGGGTTTCGTGTCGGAGTGGGACAAGCTTCCCGACAACGCCAAGCAGGCCAGTGCCGATTTCGCCGACAATGTGCGGGCGAGGCTGACGGCCCAGCAGATCGTTTCCTCGACCCTGCAGGAGGCGATCTCGGGTTCCGAGCCGGCCTCGACGGACGCGCCCACCACCGCCGAACCCGCCAACCAGGGCTAGCCCGGGAAAGACTCAATGCTGCGAATTCTCGCCTTTTTCCTCGTCATTCTGGCGCTTTCCCTGGGCTTCGGCTGGCTTGCGGACAATCCCGGTTCGGTCACCTTCGACTGGCAGGGCCAGACGGTCCAGACCAGTCTGATGGTTTTCCTGATCGGGCTCGCCGTCGTCATCGTCGCGGTGATGTTCGTCGTCTGGCTGATCTCGGCCTTCTTCCGCACGCCCCATACGATCAACAGCTACTTCGCGGCGCGGCGCCGCGACAAGGGGTACGCTGCGCTGTCGAGCGGCATCATCGCCGCGGGGGCCGGCGATGCGATCGAGGCACGACGGATGACCAAGCGCAGCCAGAAGCTGCTCGACAAGCGCAAGGAGCCGCTGATCCGCTTCCTCGACGCCCAGACGGCGATGATCGAGGGCGATCACGCCCATGCACGCTCGGTGTTCCAGAGCATGGAGGGCGATTCCGAGACGCGTCTTCTCGCCATGCGCGGCCTCTATCTCGAGGCCGAGCGCGTCGGCGACGAGGATGCCGCCCGCTTCTATGCCGAACGGGCGGTTCGCCTGGCACCGCATGTCCCTTGGGCAGGCGGCGCAGTGCTGGAAGGCAAGTCGCTTGCCGGCGACTGGGACGGTGCGATCCACGTTCTCGAAGCCCAGAAGAACACCCGGCTGATCGATCGCGACGAATCCAAACGCAGCCGCGCCGTGCTTCTGACCGCCAAGGCCATGGAGCATGTCGAGGCGGACCCGAAGACAGCGAAGGCGGCGGCCCTCGAGGCCCACAATCTCGCGCCGGAGCTGGTGCCCGCCGCTCTGGTGGCGGCGCAGGCCTGCATTCGTCTCGGCGATCTGCGCAAGGCGGTGAAGGTGCTGGAGAAGAGCTGGACCTATGGGCCCCATCCGGAGGTCGCCGATGCCTATGTATCGGCGCGCGCGGGTGATTCGGTCGAGGATCGGCTGAAGCGGGCGCGCCATCTGGCGAGCCTTCGGCCGGGCCATGTCGAATCGGCGATCTGCCTGGCCCGGGCGGCGCTCGACGCTCACGACCTCCAACTCGCCCGCAAGTCGGCGCTGGAAGCGGCCGAGATCGAACCGCGCGAAAGCGTCTATCTCCTTCTCGCCGACATCGAGGAAGAGGACACCGGCGAAGTCGGGCGGGTGCGCGAGTGGATGGCCAAGGCGATCCGCGCGCCGCGCGACCCGGCCTGGACGGCCGACGGCGTCGTTTCCGAGCACTGGGCCCCGATATCGCCGGTCACAGGGCATCTCGACGCTTTCGAATGGAAGTCGCCGCCGCATCGGGTGATCTCCGCGCAGGCGCATGTTCTCGACGAAACGAAGGTTGTGGCGACCGAAGCAGCGTCCGCGCCGAAACCGGTCTCGCATTCGGCCGAGGGCGGCGCGACGTCCGAAATCTCGGGCGAAAGCAAATCGGCTGAGAAATCTCGCCCGGCGGGCTCGCAGCCGGAATCGCCTGCGGCGAAATCGGCCGAAGCGCCGAGCAATGGCAGCGCGGCGGCATCGTCGAAAAAGGCGGAAACCGGCAAGCCGGCCCCGACACCAAAGGCCGAATTCGGTCCTAGCAGCCCAGAGCGCAAGGAAGCGCGGTTCGGCTGATTTATTCCCGCGAGATCCTTCGAGGCGGTCGAAGTCGCTTCGAAGGTTCCCGCGAGGGGCTGGCCAAGACGACGAGGACGCATGTTCGAGCAGATCAAAGAGTTCTTCCGCTCGGTTGTCGTCGGCGACGAGAATGGCGGCGACCGCCGCGAGCACGAGGTTCGCGTGGCGAGCGCCGCTCTGCTCTTCCACATCATCGAGGCCGACGGCATCGTCACCGATGAAGAGCGCCAGCGACTGATCGACGTCCTCGGCGGGGAGTTCGGGCTTTCGGTGACGGAGGCCGAGCGCCTGGCGGGGGAGGGCAAGCTGGCGGACCAGCAGTCGGTCGACCTCTACCAGTTCACCTCGGTCCTCAAACGCGAGCTCGGCGAGGACCATCGCATTCGTTTCGTCGAACTCCTGTGGGAGGTGACCTATGCGGACGGGGAGGTGCACGAGCTCGAGGACAATCTCATCTGGCGGATCTCCGAGCTGCTCGGCGTCTCGACCCGCGAGCGCATGCTGATGAAGCACGAGGCGGCCGGTCGCAAGAGCGGATAGGGGCGGAGGATCGACCGCCGCCGAGGCCCGGTCGGCACGCGACTTGCTTTTCTTGCATCGAAGCCCTTTGCGGCGTAGCCGAAGGGTGATGAAAACCGAGCTTTCCGACGCAACGACCGGGTTGCACCATAGAGCCATGGCATTTCACGAGCACTCACCGACCAATGATGCGGCGCCGGCCCCGAACTTGGGGCAGCCGGAATACGTTCTCGACGCGGCGGACACCCGGCCCATGCTGATCGTGCTGCACCAGGAGACGTCGACGCCCGGGAGAGTGGGCCAGGTCCTGCAGCGTCACGACATTCGGCTCGACATCCGCCGGCCGGTGCTCGGCGACGCGCTTCCCGAAACCCTCGACGAGCATCGCGGCGCCATCGTCTTCGGTGGACCGCCGAGCGCCAACGACGCGCACGACTACATCAAGGCGGAGATCGATTGGCTGAAGGTGCCTCTGGCCGAGGAGCGCCCGTTCCTCGGTATCTGCCTCGGGGCCCAGATGCTGGCGAAACACCTCGGGGCCGGCGTCGCCTCCCATCCCGAGGGCTACGCGGAGGTCGGCTACTATCAGCTGCGCGTCACGCCGCACGGACGGCAGGTCCTGCGTCACTGGCCGGAGATGGTCTATCAGTGGCACAGGGAAGGCTTCGATCTGCCGCGGGGCGGCAAGCTTCTGGCCGAGGGCGACTGGTATCCCAACCAGGCGTTTCAGTATGGACCGGCGGCTTATGGTGTCCAGTTTCACGCCGAACTGACGCTCGCGATGATGCATCGCTGGACAACCCGCGGGCATGAGCGGCTGCGCCTGCCGGGAGCGCAGGCGCGCCGAGCCCATTTCGACGGCCGCGGCGTCTACGACGCGCCGATCCTCAGATGGCTGGAAGCATTTCTGGCGCGCAGTTTCGGCCGTCGGGTCACAGCCGGCGAGGCCGGCTGACGGGCGCCACCGTTCCTGCGCCCTCTCGGCATGCCGGAGCGTCCGAGCAAACGATGCCCCGAGCTCAGCCCTTGGCGTTCGCCTCGATGAGTTCGACCGCGCGCAACAACGCGAAATCGTACCCCTTTGTCCCGAAGCCGGCGATCACGCCCTCCGCCCGTCCTGAGACGAAGGAATGGTGGCGGAATTCCTCGCGCTTGTGGATGTTCGAGATGTGGACCTCGAAGACGCAGCCCTCGAAGGCGTTGAGCGCGTCGAGGATCGCGACCGAGGTGTGGCTGAAGGCGCCGGGATTGATCAGGATCGCCTCGGCCGCTTCCCGCGCCTCGTGGATCCAGTCGATGATCTCGTATTCCCGGTTCGACTGGCGGCAACGCAGCGCGTGGCCGCGTTCGTCCGCCGTCCTTTGCAGCCGCGCCTCGACGTCGGCCAGCGTCTCGGTGCCGTAGATCGCCGGCTGCCGCTTTCCGAGCAGATTGAGGTTCGGTCCGTTGATGCAGAAGATCGTTGCCATGACGCGAATTAACTGCCGAGGGGCGGCGAATGCAAGGCCGCCACCGCCTTGCGAGGCGGCGATGGTCACGCGACGGGCAAACGCGTCGACGTCGTTGCCTCAGCCGGTGGCATTAGCGCCGCAGTAGCGTCTCGCTGACCCATTCGCGGGCGATCCGGGTGAGGTTGCGCGACCGACTGCCGCGGGCGATGCCCTTGACGGCCGCCTCCACCGCCTTGTCGCTGCCGGGGCGAAGGCCCACGACGTGGATCGCGATCGGCAGACGCTCGGGCCAGAAGCGGTTCATCACGAGATTGTCGGGCATCGCGCAGGAATCGGCGGCCTTGATCGCCGGATCGGCGATCAAGGCGCGGGTCGTCTCGTCGATGAGTTGCTGGCCCGGCGAGGCTTTGGCGAAGCTTTCGTCATAGGCCATCTTCCAGGCGAAAGCCTGGCCTGCCTGGATGAGGACGACGAGGCTCGCCACCGGCCGTGCCCCGGCGAGCAGCGTATAGATCCGGGCCCGACCGTCGGCTGCGATCTCGTTGACGGACTCGCGCGCGAAGGCGGCGCGGTAGCGGTCGAGCACCATGGCGCTGCGCGCCTTGCCCTTCCAGCCGCTGGCTTCGAGCGAGAGGAATTCCTCGAGCGCCGTTCTGACGGAGGAAGCGTCGCGTGAGACGTGCAAGCTGACCGGCCCGTGAGCCTCCAGCAGGCGACGCTGACGCTGGAGTTCGCGTCGGCGGCGCGGCGAGACCGACGACGACAGATAGTCGGCTGCTTCGCTCTTCACCAGGCCGGCGCGCTCGTAGGCATCGACGGTGGTGAGCGGAAGGCCTGCCGTCCGGGCAGCGTTTCGAAGGGCTGCGGCAAACCGGCCATCGGTGCGGGTCTCCGGCAGGACGAGAACGCCCGGCAGACCTGCGCCGGCCTCCACGAGCATTTCGAAGAAGCCCAGCAGCGTCTCTTCCGGGTCGTCGCCGTCGAGCGGCAAAGTGCCCAGTCGGCCGAACGGATGGACCCAGGCCCTGATCGTCGAAACGCCCCGCACCGGGGACGTCCGCTCGATGGTGTAGGGCATCAGCAGACGCAGCCTGCTGCGCGCCGATCCTTCGTCGCGAAGCACCATCAGGCGAACGTTTCGGTCGTCGAGCCGGGGCATGGCCGGCACGAAGAATCGCGGATCGAAGAAGACGTTCGGCTCGATCGATCGACGCGACAGATGCTGCAGTTCCTCGATCAGCCCGAAGGCCTGCTCGGGACGATAGATCGTGAAGCGTCGCGTGCCGCCGCTTCGCGCCACTGCCACGTCGAACTCCGTTGGCAACGCGCGTTCGCTCCGCCGCTCCTTCGAGCGAGGGGTGCGCGAGTCCGTCACCTCCGCTTCGCGGGCGGAAGCGGCGCCCAGGGACGGATCGGATGGCAGTTCATCGAACCCGATGGGAGTGCGCTCCATACTCGGCATATTCGCAAACACGCTCGTTGAGACGCCGTCGTCGGTGTCACCTGCCGTCAGCTTCGCAGAGAGTTTTTAACAATTCGTCGTAGATCCCACGACGGACGTATCGTCGCGCCTGCCAAGGCATACCTCAGCATTCCGGCGACAGAAGCGACTGTCCGGCTCTCCCGGGTCGCCGGGCTGCGGAAAGGACGCTCAGCCGGCAAAGCCGCCCTGATCGAGATAGGCCTCTTCCGCTTCGGTGGGCTCGCGACCGAGAATCGGATTTCGATGGGGAAAGCGGCCGAACTTGGCGATGATATCGCGGTGCTCCTCGGCAAATCGGACATTGCTCTCATCGCCGATTCGTTCCATCCAGGCGACGCACTCCTCCTGATCGGCATGGGCCTCGGAATGCATGAAAGGCATCGCCAGGAACTGGTTCACGTCCTCCGCCACGACTTCGTGATCGCCGCGCTCCAGTGCGATCCGGGCGATCGCCAGGGCCTTGCCGTCGGTCGCAAAGGCAAGCGGACTATTGCGAAACATGTTGCGCGGAAACTGATCGAGAAGGATGATCAGGGCGAGGGCGCCATTGGCGTTCTCGGCCCAATGGTCGAGTTCGCCCCGCGCCGCCATCTCGTAGAGGTCGCCGTAGCGCTGTCTGATCGTCTCGTCGAAGGTTTCGTCCTTGCCGAACCAACGTTGCGGGCCCGCCTCGCGCCAGAAGTCGACGATCGTCTGGGGGTCGGCAGAAGATGAGTGCGGCATGGTCGGGACTCTCCGGCGAAAACGACGGGTCCGGCTCCGGCGGACCCAAGCGGCACAGATAGGAATGCGTGGGCGGGCGTCACAGTGGATGATGTGGTGAAAAGCGCAACGGGCGACAGGACGGAGACGGCCGTCGAGATCGACCTCAGAGGCCTGCGATGCCCAATGCCCGTGCTCCGGACGCAAAAGCGCCTGAAGATGATGCAGAGCGGCGATCGGCTGCGCGTTCTGGCAGACGATCCGCTGGCGGCGCTCGACATCGCCAATCTCTGCCGCCAGGAGGGGCACAGGCTGGTCGAAAGCCGCCGGGTGGAGGCCGCCACCTGCTTCGAGATCGTCGTCGGCGGAACGGACTGATTCCGGACGGGCGGTCGCCTCGGCGCCCTTGCCTGATGCTGTGGAGATCGCCGTTTGCGCGATGCCGGTGTTTCCTTCAACGCTGGAAGGCGACACCGGGAATGGCGAGGGGATTGGCCTCGACCGCCGTCCGGTCCGCGGCATCGGGAGCGATCCCGCCGGTGAAGGCCGAGAACAGGTCGCGCGCATAGCGCTCGTCGAGACCCTGGCCGATCAGGACGATGCGCGTCATCGGCGGCGTCTGCCCCGGCCATCCCGGCAGCTGCGTCGGCGGATGCATGAAACCCTGAACACCATGGAGGACCAAGGGGCGGCCGGGACTCTCGGCAAGGAGCACGACGCCCTTCATCCTGAGAATGCGTTTGCCGGCCGTCTCGGACAGGATCTGCAGGAAGCCGGCGATGGCGTCGAAGGGAACCGGCCGATCGGTCTCGAGCGAGAACGACCGGATGCCGTCGCGGCGATGCTCGTGATCGTGCCGACGGTCGTGGTCGTGGTCGTGGTCGTGGTGATCGCCATGGTCATGGCCGGCGTGAGCGTGGTTCCCGTGGTGATGGCTCGCGCCATCCTCGCCGCCTCGCCGACCCGGGGAAGAGGCGTCGACATGTGCGTCCCCGGTCTCGCCGAGCCAGGCGGAGACGCCTTCGCCCCGCGACAGCGCATCGGAAAGCCCGCAGCCGACGAGAATGCCCTCGGCCCCTTCGATCGCCGCCGCATCGACGATCTTTGCCCGCGGGTTCACCCGCCCGACGGCACGGCGCGTCGCCGCCAGGCTCTCGGGGGAGGCGAGGTCGGACTTCGTCAGGACGATGCGATCGGCGACGGCCACCTGCCGCCGGCTGTCCTCATGCTCGGCGAGCGTCCCGGCACCATTGGCCGCGTCGACCACCGTGACGACGCCGTCCAGCGCATAGGCCTGCGACAGCACCGGGTGGGACATCAGCGCCGCGAGGATCGGGCCGGGATCGGCGAGCCCCGTCGTCTCGACCACGACCCGCTTCGGCAGCGCATGATCGAGGTCCGCCCCCGTCCCCTCGGCAAGTTCGACCAGCGTGTCGACGAGTTCGCCGCGCACCGTGCAGCAGAGGCAGCCGTTCGACAGCGAGATCACGCCGTTGCTGGAAACCGCCTCGATCAGCAGCGGATCGATCGCCGCCTCGCCGAACTCGTTGACGACGACGGCGGCATCGGCCAGAGCCGGATCGCCGATCAGGCGGTTGAGGAGGGTCGTTTTGCCTGCCCCGAGGAAGCCGGTCAGGAGGGTGAGCTTCACGGGCGGACGAACCGTCGAGTCGGATCGGGTCATCGCGCCACCTCAGTTCGTCGCATGGTCGGGCGATGTCTCGCGTTGGCCAAATGCGGCGGGCCGAAGGTCGAAGCGGGCCGCGCTGTCGAGGCGCGGACCGCGCTTGGCCATCGGGCTGCGGACGCCGAGCGGAAACCGCAGACGGCTCTCGCCGCCGCTGTAGGAATTGACGGCCGCGGGCTTTTCGGCCGGCCCGTCGGCGGTCGGCAATGGCTGTTCGCGCGAAGGCGTCGCGGCCGTCCCGGCATCCACGGCCGGCTCGGCGCTCTCCTTCGATGGGTTCGGCATCGAAGGGCCCGGCTCAGGCGTCTCGGCGTTCTCGACGCTTTCGACCACGGGCGGCGTCGGGCGCGGTGTCGGGATCGGAATGCCGAAATTGGCGATGATCGAGACGCCCGGTGCGACGAGATCGTTGCCGCTGGCGCCGCCGAGGCCGACCTTCACCGTCACCGGCGGCCGCTTCATCTCGGTGAGGTAGGGCGAGCCGAACATCTCCTCGCGGTCGCTTTCCTCGACGCGCTCGTTGGCCCGCGCCGTGCGGCCGACCTGGGAGCAGATGTAGTCCGAGACGTCGAGCGGCTCGCCGGACGAGACCGGCAGGTCCTCGACCGTCACGTCCTTGGTGGCGGGATCGGTCTCGAAACCGGCCTGGAGGATCGCCGCCGACAGGCGCTCGCGCTCGATCGTGCCGTTGGCGCCGAGGACGACGGCGACGAGCGTGCGGCCGTCCCGTGTCGCCGAGGAGACGAGGTTGAAGCCCGAGGCGCAGATATAGCCGGTCTTCATGCCGTCGGCTCCCGCGAAGCGGCCGAGCAGCTTGTTGCCGTTCTTCATAAGGGCCTTGCCGTTGGTGATCGCCTCGACGTCGAAATAGCCGGAAAAGGCGGGAAATTCGCGGCGGATCTGGACGGCCAGAATGGCGAGATCCTTGGCGCTCGAATGCTGCCCCTCGCCGGGCAGGCCGTTCGGGTTGATGAACCGGGTGTCCTTCATGCCGAGCCGTTCCGCCGCGGCATTCATCATCGCGACGAAGCCTTCTTCCGATTCGCCGGCGAGACTCTGGCCGATCGCCATGGCGATGTCGTTTGCCGACTTCACCAGCATCATCTTCAACGCATTGTCGAGGCGGATGACCGAGCCGGCGGGATAACCCATCTTGCTCGGCGCCTGGGCGGCCGCGAGGCGGGTCACGATGACCGGCGAATCCAGCTGGACGTCGCCGTCGCGTAGCGCCTTCAGTGCCAGATAGGCCGTCATGAGCTTGGTGGTCGAGGCCGGATAGCGCCGCTCGGTGGCGTTCAACTGGGACAGAACCTTGCCGGTGGCGACGTCGACGACGATGCTCGACATGGGCTCCGCGGCGGGCTTTGCCTCAGCCGCCGGCACGGGCGTCTCGGCCGCCTCGGCATCCGCGTCCGCCTCCGCCGGCGGGGCCGGAGCCGCGGCTTCGCCCGGTTCCGCCGGAGCCGGCGCGCTTTCGGCCGCAGGCTTGCTCGCAGGCGCCGCCTCGCCTTTTGCGGCCGCCTCGCCGGAGGGTTTCGGTGTCGGCACGACGGCCGCCGCCGCCGGCGCCCTGGCAGAAGCCGGAGCGGCGATGCATGCGACCGAGAGGGCAAGGGCCGCGCCGCAGAACAGACGCTGCAAGAGGGGCAGACTCACCACGCATTTCTCCTGTGCTCGTCCTCGTCGACGCAACTTAGCCGGTGCCGGGTCTGTTGACAGGCCGCCGCCTGCGTGTCGCACTGCGAAAGACCGGCCGGCTGCGTCGCGCCGTCCAGGGCGGTCCGGGCCTCGCGCATTGCGAACGGCACGGGGCCGCCCCGTGCGTCGGCCCGTCCGCCGCGCACACGAAACGCCTGCCGAATGACGTCCTTCGCCGGACCCTGCCTCGAACGGAAACGGATCATGCCCGTCAGTAACCGAATCGCCGCCCTAAGGCCAGAGATCGAAGCTTGGCGCCGGGCGCTGCATGCCGCGCCCGAGCTGCTCTACGAGGTGAACGACACGGCGGCCTTCGTCACCGCGCGCCTGCAAGAATTCGGCTGCGACGACGTGATCACCGGTATCGGACAGACCGGAGTCGTTGGTCTCATCCATGGTCGCGAGGGGCCTGGCGGACGAATGATCGGCCTTCGCGCAGACATGGACGCGTTGCCGATCGTCGAGGAGACAGGCCTTCCCCATGCCTCCAAGCGCCCCGGCATGATGCATGCCTGCGGCCATGACGGCCACATGGCGATGCTGCTCGGGGCGGCCAAGAGCCTCTCCGAGACGCGCGGCTTCTCCGGCACGGTGGCGCTGATCTTCCAGCCGGCGGAAGAGGGCGGCGCCGGCGGCAAGGCGATGATCGAGGACGGGCTGTTCGCGCGATTTCCGGTGGAAAAGGTCTATGGCATGCACAATCTTCCGGGCATGCCGGTGGGCAAGTTCGGCATGCGCCACGGCCCCATCATGGCATCGACCGACGAATTCGCCATCACGCTGAAGGGCCGCGGCAGCCACGCGGCGATGCCCCACCGCTCGGCCGATCCGATCCTCGCCGGCGCCGTGCTCGTCCAGGCGCTGCAGGCCATCGTCGCGCGCAACACCGATCCGTTGAAGTCGCTGGTGGTCTCGGTGACGCAGTTCCATGGCGGCTACGCCCACAACGTCATTCCCGACACCGCCGAGGTCTCCGGCACGGTCAGGGCGCTGGGCACCGACACCCGCGATCTCGCCGAACGCCGCATTCGCGAGATCGCCGCCGGCATCGCCGCCGCCCACGACCTTCAAGCCGTGATCGACTGGGACCGCAACTATCCCGTCACCGTCAACGACGCCGCCGAGAGCGACTTCTGCGCCGAGGTGGCAATGGACGTCGTCGGCCCCGCCAACGTCGACCCCGCCGCCCCGCCGCTCCTCGCCGGCGAGGACTTCTCCTACATGCTGGAGGAAAAACCCGGCGCCTACGTCTTCATCGGCAACGGCGATTCCTCGGGGCTCCATACTGCGACGTATGACTTCGCCGACGACGCGCTGACCTTCGGCGTCAGCTACTGGGTGCGGCTGGTGGAGAGGGCGTTGCCGGCGGGGTGAGGGGGCGGCCTCACTTCACGATCAGCGTTCCCGCGCCATGCTCGGTCAACAACTCCAGCAGTACCGAGTGGCGGGTCTTGCCGTTGAGGATGACGACGCCTTCGACGCCGCGCTCGATCGCCTCGATGCAGGTTTCGACCTTGGGGATCATGCCGCCCGAGATCGTGCCGTTGCGGATGAGGTTCTTCGCTTCGGAGACCGACAGTTCCTTGATCAGCGCGCCGGACTTGTCGAGGACGCCGGGAACGTCGGTGAGGAAGAGGAGGCGCGAGGCTTCCAGCGCACCGGCAATCGCCCCGGCAAACGTGTCGGCGTTGATGTTGTAGGTGGCGCCGTCGCGGCCGGGGGCGACGGGGGCGATGACCGGGATCATCTCGGAGCGGGCGAGGAGGTCGAGCAGCGTGCGGTCGACCTCGACCGGCTCGCCGACGAAGCCGAGATCGAGCACCCGCTCGATGTTACTGTCCGGGTCGACGACGGTCTTCTTGGCCTTTTCGGCGAAGACCATGTTGCCGTCCTTGCCGCAGAGGCCGATCGCCCATTCGCCCTCGGCGTTGATCAGCCGGACGATTTCCTTGTTGATCGAGCCGGCGAGGACCATCTCGACGATCTTCACCGTCTCCTCGTCGGTGACGCGCAGGCCCCCTTCGAAGCGGGATTCAATGCCCATCTGGGAGAGCATCTTGCCGATCTGCGGGCCGCCGCCATGGACGACGATCGGATTGACGCCGGATTGCTTGAGCAGCGCGATGTCGCGGGCGAAGGCCTGGCCGAGCTCGGCGTCGCCCATGGCGTGGCCGCCATATTTCACGACGACGGTCTTGTTCTCATAGGCCTGCATGAAGGGCAGCGCCTCGGCGAGCACCCGGGCCCTGGTCTCGCCGTTGTCGCTGTCGGGGGATTGGCTCATGGCGCGCTCCGAAGGCGTCGAAGATGGATTGGTCGGGCGGCTTCTAGCGTGAAAACCTCGCAAGCGGAACCAGCCTTGCGCGTGCCGACCCGAGGGCGAGGAGCGATCACGAACAAGCTCACGCGATCGTTGGTCGTCAGCCGCTGGCCCTCGGCAACACCGCGCGCAAGTTGCTAGTCCACACCGTTGCTTGATGTGCAATGATGCCGGATGGCATGAAACGGAGGGGTCGATGACGAAACGCTGGGCGGGCATCATTCTGGCGGCGGCTTTGGCTGCGGTCCAGGCCGCTCCCGTGGCGGCACAGGACGCCTGGGCGGCCGCGCGCGCGGCGGGCACGCATCTCCTGATGCGCCATGCCATCGCACCGGGCACGGGCGACCCGTCGGATTTCAACCTCGGCGACTGCGCGACGCAGCGCAATCTTTCGGAGGAAGGGCGCCGGCAGGCGAGCCGTATCGGTGAGGCGCTGAAGGCGAACGACGTGGCCGTCGACCTCGTCCTGACCAGTCAGTGGTGCCGGGCGCGCGATACGGCGGAGCGCCTCGGCTCTCAGCCGGTCGAAAACGAACCGTCGCTGAACTCCTTCTTCGCCGGCAGGGGCGACCGGCAAGCGCAGACCGAGGCGCTGAAACGGCGCATCGCCGAACTCGACGCGGCCGGACAGAAGGCCGCGCTGGTCAGCCATCAGGTCAACATCACGGCGCTCACCGGCGTCTATCCCTCGTCGGGGGAGATCGTGGTGATCACGCTCGGCGAAGATGGAGCAGTGACGGTCGAGGGGCGGATCGCGACGCAGTAGCCCTCATCGGCCGTTCGCGACGATCGCCCTGATCTCGTCGATCGCCGCCGGATCTTCGATGGTCGCCGGTGTCTCGAAGGGCTTGTCGTCGACGATCGCCTTGATCGTCCGCCGGAGGATCTTGCCGGACCGGGTCTTCGGCAGCCGGTCGACCACCAGCACCCGGCGGAAGGCCGCGACGGGACCGATCTGGTCGCGGACGATGGTGATCAGCTCCTTTTCGATCGCCGCGCGGTCCATCTCGGCGCCCTTCTTCAGGACGACGAAGCCGCAGGGAATCTCGCCCTTGACGTCGTCATGCATGCCGATGACCGCGCATTCGGCGACGGCCGGATGCGTGCCGACGGCCTCCTCCATCTCGCCGGTGGACAGGCGGTGGCCGGCGACGTTGATGACGTCGTCGGTGCGGCCCATGACGTAGAGATAGCCGTCCTCGTCCAGGAAGCCGGCGTCGGACGTCGAATAATAGCCGGGGAACTCCGCCAGATAGCTCTGGCGAAACCTCTGGTCGGCGTTCCACAGGGTCGGCAGGGCGCCGGGCGGCAGCGGCAGCTTCAGGGCGATCGCGCCCATCTCGTTCGCCGCGACGGGGCGACCCATCGGGTCCAGCACCGCGACGTCGAAGCCCGGCATCGGCACCGTCGGGCTGCCGCGCTTGACCGGCAGGAGGCCGAGGCCCAGCGGGTTGGCGACCATTGGCCAGCCGGATTCGGTCTGCCACCAATGGTCGACCACCGGCCGGTCGAGGGCATTCTCCGCCCAGATGATCGTCTCCGGGTCGGCGCGCTCGCCGGCGAGGAACAGCGCCTTGAACTTTGTGAGGTCATGGCGCTTCGGCATTTCGCCGGTCGGATCCTCCTTGCGGATCGCCCGGATCGCCGTCGGCGCAGTGAACAGGATCTTGGCGCCGTGCTCGGCGACGATGCGCCAGTAGGTGCCGGCGTCGGGCGTGCCGACCGGCTTGCCCTCGAAGAGGATCGACGTCGCGCCGCGGATCAGCGGGGCGTAGACGATGTAGCAGTGGCCGACCACCCAGCCGACGTCGGAAGCGCAGAAGAAGGTGTCGCCCGCATCGGTGTCGAAAATGTTCTTCAACGACCAGGCGAGCGAGACGGCATGGCCGCCATTGTCGCGCACCACCCCCTTCGGCTTGCCGGTGCTGCCGGAGGTGTAGATGACGTAAAGCGGGTCGGTCGCCTTCACCTGGACGCAGGGGCTTTCCGCGCCCCCGTCGAGCTTCGCCATGGCCGCGGCGCGGGTCTCGTCCCAGTCGTGGTCACGGCCCTCGACGAGTATGGCCTGAAGTTGCGGTCGCTGCTTGATGACGACGGCACCCGGCTTGTGAGCGGCAAGCTCGATCGCCCGGTCGAGCAGCGGCTTGTATTCAACGGTGCGGGCCGGCTCGATGCCGCAGCTTGCCGAAAGAACCAGCTTGGGCGCCGCGTCGTCGATACGCGCGGCGAGTTCCTTGGCGGCAAAGCCGCCGAAGACGACGGAATGGATCGCGCCGATCCGCGCGCAGGCGAGCATGGCGAAGATCGCCTCGGGGATCATCGGCATGTAGACGATGACGCGGTCGCCCTTGGCGACGCCGAGACCGGTCAGCGTCAGGGCGAGTGCCTGCACCTCGGTGAGGAGTTCACCATAGCTGATGCGACGGCTCGTCCCGGTGACCGGGGAATCGTGGATGATCGCGGTGCGCTCGCCATGTCCGGCGGCGACGTGCCGGTCGATGGCGTTGTGGCAGGTGTTGAGTTCGCCGTCGGGAAACCAACGGCCGTAGACGCCAGCTTCAGGATCGAAGGCCGTCTGCGGCGGCCGCGTCCAGTCGACTTCTCCGCTCGCCTCCAGCCAGAACCCATACGGATCCTCGCGCCACGTCCTGTGGACTTCCCGATAGCGGCTCGTCATCTCGTCCTCCCCGATCCGACATCTCCCTGATCGCCGTTATAGCCGGTTTGGAGGAAATGTCGTCAGGGGGCGCGATGAAGCCGCGAGCCGTCAGAGGGCCGGCGTGCTCGGGGGCTCGTCAGGCGCCGCGAGACCCAGCATCTTGCGGATCGAATCGGCCAGAAGATCCTCGTTGTAGGGCTTGGCCATGTAGAGATCGAAGAGGCCTTCCCCGTTGCGGGGCAACTGATTGCGCGGAATGGCGGTTGTGACGATCGCCGGCACCTTGTGCCCTTCCTCGCGCAGCGCCGACAGCATGGCGATCCCGTCCATCTCGGGCATCATGAAATCGGTCACGATGGCGTCGAAATGCTCGCTGCGGGCAAGCTCGAGGCCCTTGCGGCCGTTGGCTGCCGAGAGAACCTCGTAGCCGTGATCTTCGAGGGCGATGGAAGCGAGCATCAACAGCATCGCCTCGTCCTCAACGACGAGAATGCGCGCCATTATCCGGTCCTTCCGGTGCCGACTGGCCCGGCGGGCGCAGCATCCGTCGTTGGTCGAATGTCGTGGGCCTCAAGCGGCTCCAGGACGAGACCGTTCCGGGTGATCCGGTAGGCGCAGGCCCGATGGTCGAAATCGCTGTCTCTGACCTTCAGGAGCGTCGCCCGCCGCTCGACGCTCGGTCCCTCGAGCGAATAGTGCAGCAGCAGCGTGTTGTCGACGAGCCCCGAGAACTGGCCGGAGCCGAGAACCTCCGGGAAGAACAGCTGCGGCACCTCGTAGGTGTAGACGACTGTCGCGCCGAGGGCCAGCAGGCGGTCGTTGAGGGCCCGCAGGAAGGCGCGAAGGCGCGTGTCGTCGGCGAGGGGCCGGCAGGCCGCGATGAGGCCGTCGAAAACCACCCGTTTCGCGCCGCTGGCCTCGACTTCGCGGATCGCCGTGCGGCCGATCTCGTCGATCAGCGTCTCGTCCGGCGGGAAGCGGACGATCTTTGCCGCTCCGTGAGCGATCAGGCCTTCGAGATCGATGCCGATCCCGGCCGCCTTTCGCAGCAGCCGTTCCGGCTTCTCGTAGAAACCGAAGAACAGGCCCAGCGCTTCCGGCGTCGAATCGGCGAGGAAATGCAGCCCGACCGTGGTCTTGCCGCTTCCGGCCGGCCCCATCACCGCGGTGGCGGAATGCTCCGGGATGCCGCCGCCGGTCATCCGGTCGAGCCCGGGAATGCCGCTGCCGAGGCGCCGCGTGGAAGCCTCCTGCAGGTCCCGCGGGCGCGGCAGGCTTTCCAGCCGGGGATAGACCTCGAGACCGGCATCGCTGATCCGATACTGGTGGCGGCCTCGAAGGATCGGACCGCCGCGCTGCTTGTGGACGACGAGATGGCGGCTAGGATGATGGGACGCCGCGTCGTCGACGAGTTCGATCCAGCCGTCCGCAACCGCATATTCCGGCGAGGACGGGCTGCGATCGGAATTGGTCACGAGCACGATCGTCATGCGATGCTGGGCCGCGAGCGCTGCCAGCTCATTGAGGAAGCGCCGAAGCTCGGTCTCGCCGCCGCTCGGGCCGGAGAGTTCGCCAATGGCGAAGATCCCTTCGAAGACCAGCACGCTCGGCCGGCGTTTCCTGATCTCCTGCACGATCAGGTGCAGGAGAGCGTCGAGACCGTCCTGCCGCAGAGTGGCATAGGCACTGGTGTAGTAGATGTATTCAGGAACCTTCGCCATTTCGAAGAAGTCGAGCGACTGCAGGAATGCGAACATCTGCGAGAAGCTCTCGGACAGAAGCGTCATGTAGAGCGACTTCTGGCCCTTCGCCGCCCGGGCGAAGCAGATCTGGTTGGCGAGGATCGTCTTGCCGGTGCCGGGCGAGCCCTGGATGATGTAGGAGCCGCCGGTGACGAGACCGCCACCGAGAATTTGATCGAGCTCCGGCAATCCACTTTCGAAGCGGGTGAGGGCGGGTTCGCTGGTGTCGGACGCGTCTGAAGTCATCGGCTGCGGTCGATTGCCCCTTCTCGCCGGTCGATTCCGGCGTTGTCCTTGCCCCGATCGGGCCTAAGTCCCGCCGACCTTGGCCACCGAGAATGATGCCTCCTCATAGGGTAAGGCAGCATTGATCCGCAAGGCATACTCTTTTGCGGCAGGTGTCGCACCGCGCACATGCCATTGCCGAAACCGAAAGCGGAACGCTCGGCGGCGATCGCCAGAAACGGAGAATTCGCGTCGATGCAGGACATGTCCCCGTTTGCCGAAGCCGGACACAACGACGGCGGCCGGATCGGTGAAGGCGACAGGTTGGACCGACTGGCTCGCTCCGGCCTTCTCGACACGGAGGCGGAAGACGTCTTCGACCGCGGGGTGAGGCTGGCGACGAAGCTTCTCGGCACCCGCGTTGCGCTTCTCTCGCTCGTCGATCGGGATCGGCAATTCTTCAAGGCGCAGCATGGGTTGCCTGAGCCGCATTCCGAGGCGCGGGAGACGCCGCTTACCCATTCCTTCTGCAAGCACGTCGTCGAGAGCGGCGACGTGCTGATGATCGAGGATGCGAGAAAACATCCTCTGGTGTCTGAAAACCTCGCCATCCGCGATCTTGACGTGGTCGCCTATCTCGGCGTGCCGATCGTCACGGCGGATGGCTACGTTCTCGGCTCCTTCTGTGCCATCGACTCGCAATCGCGGGCATGGACGGGCGACGACGTGGAGACGCTGCAGACGATCGCCAAGGGCGTCGAGAGCGAAATCCGGTTGAGGATCGAGGTCGATGATCGGCGTGCCCTGCAGGAGAAGGCGGACGCGGACCGCGCTCGCCTGGCGCTGGTCCTGGAATCCACTGCCGACGGCATCGTCACGATCGATCGGCAGCTTGCGGTCGGCTATGCCAATCGCGGGGCGAGGACGATCCTCGGTACCGCCGGAGAGCTGGATGGCAGGACCCTCTGGGAGGTGTTTCCGACGACTTGCGGCGATGTCTTCGAGGCGATGGTCGACAGGGCCTTTGCAACCGGCCAGACCGCGGAGGCGACGGCGCTGTGCTCAGGCCTCGGCCGCTGGCTGGAAGCACGGGCCGTGCCGAGCGGCGACAAAGTGACACTGTTCTTCCGCGACGTCTCGGCCCGCCAGCGGGCGCAGGAGTCGCGCCAGCTGCTGGTGCGCGAGCTGCACCACCGGATCAAGAACCTCTTTGCGATCGTCCGCGGCATGATCTCCATGGCGGCGCGTGGAGCCTCCGATCCGGGGGAGATGGCGGAGGCGCTTCAGGGGCGCCTGATCGCACTCGCTCGCGCCCACGACCTGATCCGCCCGGCGCTTTCGCCCGATCTCGAGAGCGACTATCAGGAGATCTTTCTGGGCGACCTCGTCAAGATTCTCGTCGAGCCCTATCGCAGGCAGGGCGCGGGGCACCTGACGATCGGCGGGCCGGACCTGCGCCTCGGCGTCAACTCGACGACGCATGTGGCGCTGTTCATCCACGAGCTCACCACCAACGCCAACAAATACGGCTCTCTCTCCCGCGCCGGCGGCAGCCTGGCGATCGAATGGACGATCGAGGGCGACGTCGTCGACTTTCGATGGACGGAGACGGGCGGGCCCGAAATGGCCAGCGCGCCGGACCGGCACGGCTTCGGCTGCAAACTCGTCAAGCTTTGCATCGAGACACAGCTGGAGGGGGATCTTTCCATCCGGTGGCCGGCGAGCGGCATGCAGCTGGACGCAGGGATCCCGCTTCGCGTCATCGCGCGGTGACGCCGGGCGCTGGGGGCAAGCCACCGGCGCGCCTGCCCGCTCCGCCATCCGCTCAGGCGAGGGGAACCGGCAGGCCGCGCTCGGCCAGATCTTTCGCGAGCTTTTCTGCCGAGACGAAATGAACCGCCTGCCAGCCGGCGGCGCGCGCGCCTTCGACGTTCTTTTCCGCATCGTCGATGAACAGTGTCTTCGCCGGGTCGAGGCTGAAGCTCTCGACGTGAATGTCGTAGATCGCCCGGTCCGGCTTGATCTGCCTGATCACCCCGGAAACCGTGACGCCGCGGGGCCGTTTCAGAAAGGCGAAGCGCTCGGTTGCCTCTTCGAAGGTGTCCGCAGCGAAATTGGTCAGCATCGTCACGTCGATGCCTGCTTCGATCAGGCCGAGCATGACGGCGACGCTGCCGTCATAGGCGTGCGGCACCATCTGGTGCCAGCGTTTGCGGAACGCCCGGATCTGCTCGACGCGATCCGGATGCCGGGCGATCGCCTCCGCCTCGGCGTCCGGCCAGGGTCGTCCGCGGTCCTGTTCGAGGTTCCATTCGTGGGAACACACCTCGCTGAGGAAGAAGTGCCGCTCGTCGTCGTCCGGAATGATCTCCCGATACGCCAGATGCGGGTCGTAATGGATGAGGACGCGGCCGATGTCGAAGACGACGTGCCGGGGTCTATTCTGCGCCATGGAGCCTTCTCCCTCTTCGTTGCGGGACTGCGGATGGCCGCTCCGCCTCGCTCGATCCGATCTCGGCCGCCTTCAGCACCTTGCGCATGACGGTGGGCAGCGCTTCGGCGGCGATGTCCTGCGGCTTCGACCACCAGCCTTCGATGGCAAGTTCGTCCCCCACCGCGGCCGACCAGACTTCGAGCGTCAGCCGAAAATGGGTGAAGCCGTGCTCGATCTCGCCCACCCGCCGCCAGTCGCTGGGGAAGGGTGCGGCGCTTGCGCCGAGTGCGCCGTCGGCGCGGGCAGACCAGTTGGTGGTCGGCGGCTCGCTCATGCCGCCGAGCATGCCGGTGCCGGGGCGTTTGCGCAGAAACACCGCGCCGTCGGGGCGCCGCGCGACGAAGGCGGCACCGCGGCGTTCCGGCACCGCAGCCTTCTTCGCCTTCACCGGATAGCGCTCGGCCTCGGCCGTCCGCGTCGCCGTGCAGAAGGGGCGGACGGGGCAGATGGCGCAGGCCGGTCGGGTCGGCGTACAGATCGTCGCGCCGAGATCCATCATCGCCTGGGCAAAATCCCCGGGCCGCTCTTTCGGCGTCAGCGCCGCGATTTCAGCCTTGATCAGAGGCTTGGCGCGGGGCAGGGGCGTTTCGATCGCATGGAGCCGCGTCACCACCCGCTCGATGTTGCCATCGACGACCGCCGCCGGTTCGTCGAAGGCGATGGTGGCGATGGCGGCGGAGGTGTAGTCGCCGATGCCGGGGAGAGCCTTCAGGGTCGCGGCCGTCTCGGGAAAGCGGCCTCCGTACTCGGCCTCGACGGCCTTGGCGCAAGCGTGGAGGTTGCGGGCGCGGGCGTAGTAGCCGAGCCCCGCCCATTCGGCGAGAACGGCGCCTTCCGGCGCCGCGGCCAGATCGGAAACGCTGGGCCATCGCGCCAGGAATTTCGTGTAGTAGGCCTTCACGGCCGCCACGGTCGTCTGCTGCAGCATGATCTCCGACAGCCAGACGCGGTAGGGATCGGGACGGGCGCCGGCGGCACGCTGGCGTGGCGAGATCCGCCACGGCAGGTCGCGGTGGTGGATGTCGTACCAGGCGAGGAGCGCGGCCGAAAACGCCGTCGGATCGATGGTCGGCATGCTGGAAAGCGAACTCGGCGATGGCGATGGACGGAAGCGCCGAGCGTCTCTGGCGACGGTCCGGCAGCGGGGTCTGGTCGCACGGGCCGAACCCATTGGCAACTGCCAACGGCCGGCCCGGACGCAGAGGGAGGCGCGATCATTTGAGCGTCGGCTTGCGGCAAGCGCACGACCCGCGCTATGCCTCCGACGAACCGCAGAGGAAATGCCGACGGCATGACGGGTGGCGACGAATACGAGGGGCGCCGGGCTGCTGCGCCGCGTTCGCGGCGGGGGGCGCGGCCGCTCGCCGAATTGTCGGGCGAGCTGATGGACCCTATCCTCAGGCGCAAGGCCGGCATGAGCACGGGCCTCGTCGCGGCCTGGTCCGGCATCGTCGGGTCGAGGCTTGCCGAGACCACCCGCCCGGAAAAGCTGCAATGGCCGAAGGATCGTTCCGACGGCGATCCCTTCGAGCCGGCCACCCTCGTCGTTGCGGCCGAGCCCAAGGCGGCGCTGCGCCTGCAGCACCAGACGGGCGAGATCCTTTCCCGCGTCAATGGCTTCTTCGGCTTTCATGCCGTGGCAAAAATCCGCCTGGTGCAGAAGCCGGTGGCGCAGCCGAAGAAAGACCTTCGCCCCCGCACCCGCTCGCTCGGCGTCGACGAGAAGGCCAGGATCGCCGACATGGTCGCGAGGATCGATGATCCGAAACTGAAGTCGGCGCTGGCGGCCTATGCCGAGGCGACGCTTGGGCGGCTGCCGGCAAAATGACCGCCCGGTGCCCTCCAGAGGACAGCTCGCTTGCGAACACAAGGCCGTCACTCGGGGGCACCGGCCATAACCCAGCCTTTAAAATCGCCACGATGTTCCTTAAACCGCCATGGGTCGCCGGCAACGGCAAAGGAGAAAGTTCGTCCATGCAAGTTCAGTTCGCGAAACCCCACGCCGCCCCTCGCTCGATGCGGCGCCGGGCCTTTGCCGCGTCGCTCGCTTTGGCGAGCCTATTCGCGCTCGGTGTCTCGCCTCTCGTCGTGTCGTCCGCCGCGGCCGACGGCGTGACGGCGGAGCGGCCGATGCTTCTCGCTCAGGCTTCGTCTTCGAGTGAAACGGACGCGGCAGCCAACGGCGACGTGACGGCGCCGGAGGCCTCGGGGAAAGTCGATGTCGAGAAGTTGATGGCCGAGCAGGCGCTTCCCGACGTCGTCATCGGCGATGCGAACGCTCCGGTGACGATCGTCGAATACGCCTCGATGACCTGCTCCCACTGCCGGGAGTTCCACGAAAGCTCCTATCCGCAGATCAAGAAGGATTACATCGACACCGGCAAGGCGAAGCTGATCATCCGCGAGTTCCCCTTCGATCCGCGCGCCTTGGCCGCCTTCATGCTGGCCCGCTGCGCCGGCGACGACGCCAAGCGCACCGCGATGGTCGACGTGCTGTTCGATCAGCAGCCGCAATGGGCGTTCTCCAACCAAGCCTCGGCCGAACTCCTGAAGATCTCGCGGCTCGCCGGAATGAGCGAGGAGCAGTTCAAAGCCTGCCTGAACGACAAGGAGCTTCAGAAGAAGGTCGTTGACGTGCAGCAGGCGGGCGAAAAGGAATTCGGCGTCAACGCCACGCCGACCTTCTTCGTCAATGGCGACAAGTATTCCGGGGCGCTCAGCGCAGCCCAGATGGGCGCGGTCATCGACGCGCATATGTGAGAGGACAGGTCGGCAATCCCGGCCATTCACGAACCTGCTGAGACGAAGGGCCGGAGCGGCGCGCTCCGGCCCTTTTCGTGCAAGCGCTCCCCCAAATCCCCGAAGCGGCTGCCTCCTCGGACAGAAGAACGTTTTTGCAACGCAGCAATTGGCGCCGGCGGGATTATGCACTAGTGTCTCGGTTCCGAAGTTCGGCACGGGTGGGAGCGCCGTCCCGCGAACGTCGGAATCGAAAATCCCTCGTCAAACATCTGATCCGACGTGGGTTTCGGTTTGAGGTTCGGGTCGGTGCCTTCCGCCGAAGTTGAAGCGGACTTCCATTCCGCCACACCCGACCGTCGGGACGGCTGCGCTGCGGCCCGAACGACGCTCGTTGAAACGGTACGGCAGGGGATGCCAAAGCGGATTTACACCTTCAGGCAGGGCGATGCCGAGCGGACCGCCGACGCCGTGGCGGCGCTTGGGCTGAAGGGGGCGAATCTGGCTGTGCTCGCGTCGCTCGACGCTCCCGTGCCGCCCGGCTTCACCATCGCGACCCATGCGTGGCGTGAGACCAAGGGCGCGGGCGGCGATCTGCCTCAAGCGCTGAAAGCCGATCTCAGATCCGCTGTCGAATGGCTCGAAGGCGTCACCGGGCGGCGCTTCGGCGGCGATCGGCGGCCGCTGCTTCTGGCCGTGCGCACTAGCGCCGGCACCCAGATGCCGGGCCTTGCCGAGAGCGTCCTCGACGTCGGCCTGACCGACCGGACGGTCGACGTCGTCGCCGCCGAACTGTCGGACAGCGATTTCGCCTATCGCAGCTACCGGCGCTTCATCGAAAGCTATGCGGCGCTGGTCTTCGACGCCGACCTCGCCGAGTTCGAGGATCTTTCCGACCGGGAGAAAGACCGCGTCGGCTGGACGGTCGAGCCCCGCAACGTCTCCGAATGGCGGATGCTGATCGCGCGCTACCATGATTTTCTGGAGCGGGAGCTCGACGCCGTCGTGCCGCAGACGCCGCTGCAGCAGCTGGTCGAGGTCGTGCAGGCGAGTTTCGCCAGCTGGCGCAGCCTGCCGGCGGCGAACCACCGCATGCTCCATGCCGTCCCGGAGAATGCCGGCCTGGCGATCACCGTCCATGCGATGATCTTCAACGAGCGCAACCAGAAATCCGGCCGGGGCCGGGCGGTGTCCCGCGACCTCTCCACGGGGGCGCCGCAACTGGCCGGCGAGTTCTCCATCGGCGGGCGGATCGAGGCCTTCGACGAGCCGCCGGAGCCGATCGATCTGGCGAGCTTCGTCGAACAGGGCGCACCGTCCTTTTCGCCCGTCTTCACCGAGCTTGCCGGGCATGTCCGCCGGATCGAGGCGCATGCTGGCGACGCGGTGGAAGTCGAATTCATGGTCGGTGACGGTTCGCTGTTCCTGATGCAGTACCGGCCGGCGCGGCGCAGCGCCGGCGAAGCCGTTCGTGTCGCCGTCGAGTTGGTCAGCGACGGCATCATCGAGCAGCAGGAAGCGATCCTCAGGATCGACCCCGCCTCGCTCGATCTCCTGCTCCACCCGACCATCGACCGGGACGCCGGCCTGACGGTACTCGCCAGGGGGATGGGCGCCTCGCCCGGCGCCGCCTGCGGCGAGATCGCCTTCACCTCCGAGCGTGCCCAGGCCATGGCGGCCGATGAACGGCCGGTGATCCTGGTGCGCAACGAGACCCATCCCGAGGACATCCACGGCATGCATGTCGCGGAAGGGGTGCTGACCATTCGTGGCGGCACCACCAGCCACGCCGCCGTCGTCGCGCGCGGCATCGGCAAGCCCTGCGTCACCGGCGCCGGTTCGCTGCGGATCAATGCCGCGAGCGGAACTCTCCATGCCGGCGACAGGGTGTTGAAGGAGGGCGACCGGATCACCATCGACGGCTCCTCCGGGGAGGTCATCGAGGGCGAGGTGCGGCTCATCCGGCCGAGCCTTTCCGGCGACTTCGCGACGCTGATGGAATTTGCCGACGGGGCGCGCCGGATGGGGGTGCGGACCAATGCCGAGACGCCCCACGAGGCGCGCGCCGCGCGCAGCTTCGGCGCCGAGGGCATCGGCCTCTGCCGGACCGAGCACATGTTCTTCGAGGGCGACCGGATCCAGTCGATGCGGGAGATGATCTTGGCTTCCGACGAGACCGGGCGCCGGCGAGCCCTGGCCAAGCTGCTGCCGATCCAGCGCTCCGACTTCATCGAACTCTTCGAGATCATGGCCGGCCTGCCGGTGACCATCCGGCTGCTCGATCCCCCGCTGCACGAATTCCTGCCCAACAGCGACACCGAGATCGTCGAGACCGCGCAGAAGCTCGCCGTCGACGAAGCCGTCGTGCGCCAGCGCATCGCCGCGCTCCAGGAATTCAACCCGATGCTCGGCCACAGAGGCTGCCGGCTCGCCATCTCCTACCCGGAGATCGCCGAGATGCAGGCGCGGGCGATCTTCGAGGCTGCGATCGAGGCCGGCGAGCGAGCGGGCGCTGCGGTCGTGCCGGAGATCATGATCCCGCTGGTCAGCCTGCGCCGCGAACTCGATTTCCTGAAAAGCCGGATCGACGCCGTCGCCGCCAAGGTCATGGAAGAGCGCGGCCGGCGGATCGACTATCTCGTCGGCACGATGATCGAACTGCCGCGGGCGATCATCCGGGCCGATTCGATCGCCGAGGCGGCGGAGTTCTTCTCCTTTGGCACCAACGATCTGACCCAGACCGTCTACGGCATCTCCCGCGACGACGCGGCGAATTTCCTCTCGACTTACGTGCGCCAGGGCATTCTCGACCGCGACCCGTTCCAGACCATCGACGTCGAGGGCGTCGGCGAGATGATCGCGCTCGCCTGCGAGAAGGCGCGCCGCACCAAGCCGGACATCTCGCTCGGCGTCTGCGGCGAGCAGGGGGGCGATCCGGCCTCCATCGCCTTCTTCGAGGAAACCGGCCTCGACTACGTGTCCTGCTCGCCCTACCGCGTGCCCATCGCCCGGCTCGCCGCGGCGCAGTCTGCGATCCGGCTCAGCCGTGCCGGGCGGGGGCGGGGGCGGCGCTGAAGCGTGCGACGCAGCGCGCTTGGCGCGGGACTGCTTGGTCGATGCCCGCGCGGACGGCTGATCAGGCCGGATAGTAGAAATAGATCGCGATGGTCGTGGCGATGCCGACGATGATGTTCATCGGCAGGCCGACCTTGACGAAGTCGGTGAAGCGGTAATTGCCCGCCGCATAGACCAGCGTGTTCGTCTGGTAGCCGATCGGCGTCGCGAAGGAGGCAGACGCACCGAACATGACGGCGACGACCAGGCTGCGGGGATCGACGCCGAGCTTCGCAGCGAGGGCAACCGCGATGGGCGTGACGATTACCGCGACGGCATTGTTGGTGACGATCTCCGTCAGCAGCGAGGAGAGCGCGTAGATCACCAGCAGCACGACGAGGTGCGGGGCGTGCTCGATCAGCGGCGTCACGGCGTCGACGATCATCTGCGCGGTGCCGGCCTTCTCCATTCCGGTGCCGATCGCCAGCATGGCGAAAATCAGGATCAGGAGATCGCCGCGGATCGTCCGCCATGCTTCGTCTGCGTCGATGACCCTGAGCAAGAGGATCGCCGCGATGGCGACGAAGGCGGCCGTCTGGATATTGGCGAGGCCGAAGGCGGAGACCAGAATCACCGCGGCGAGGGCGGCAATTGCCAGAGGCGCTTTTTCCCGGCGGAAACGCCGGGCGCGTGAGACGTTCACGCCGACGAGGTCGTTCTCGTCGGAAATCCGGGCGATAGCCTCCGGCGGCCCTTCGAGCAGCAACCTGTCGGCAGGCCGCAGCCGGATCTCCTGCAAGCTGGGGCCCGGCACGTGACGATGGCGCATGACGCCGAGGACCGAGGTTCCGGTGCCCGAAAGCCCCGTCAGTTCCAGCGCCCCGCGGCCGATGCCGCGGCGATGCGGCGCGACGGTCGCCTCGACGACGACACGCTCCTCGTTGGGGCGCTGGGGCTGGCTGCGGGCGATCCGAAACCCGTCGCTGGCGCGCAGCGTCAGGATTTCCTCGGGCGTCGCGAACATCACGATGCGGTCGGCCTTCTGCAGGACGATGTCGGCGAGGTCACGGCGCAGGGTTTCGGTGCCCCGGCGAACGGCAACTGTCCGAATGCCGCGGGACGACAATGCCCCAACCTCTCCCAACGGCTTGCCGATGGCATTCGCCCCATCGCGGACGACGACTTCGGTGAAATAGCCGTCCCTGCCGTTTTCCGCGAGCGCTGCCCCCACGCCGTCTCGCGACGGAAGCAGCCGCCAGCCGACGAGGCCGAGATAAGCGAGCCCGACCACCGCAGTCACCATGCCCACCGGAGCGATCTCGAAGATCGAGAACGGCTCGAGTCCCTGGGCGCGTGCGACGCCGTCGACGAGGAGGTTGGTCGACGTGCCGATCATCGAGCAGGTCCCGCCGAGGATCGTGATGAAGGACAGCGGCATCAGCAGCTTGGTCTCGGCGATCTTCAGCGTACGGGCGATCTCGGCGGCGATCGGAATGAGGACGATGACGACGGGCGTGTTGTTGATGAAGGCCGAGGCGAAGATGACGCCGGTCGCCGTGACGAGGAGCGCCGTCGCCGGGCGGTCGGCGACCCGCGTCAGCAGCCAGCCGGCCGCCGCGTCGAGGACGCCGGTTCGGATCAGCGTACCCGACAGGATGAACATCGCCGCGATCGTGATCGGGGCGGGATTGGAGAAGACCGAGGTGATCTCGTCGGTCTCCAGATAGCCGCACAGAAGGAAGGCGACGGCGCCGCCGCAGGCGACGACCTCGGGCGGATAACGCTCGAGGGCGAAGGCGACGAAGACGAGAAGAATGATGGCCAGCCCGACGAGGGCGGAATGCTGGGCGAGGAACTCGGCCATGGACAACCGTGAGAGACGAGATCGGCCAAAGCTGTCGCTGCCGCTGGATTCGACAAGATGACCCGATCCGAAAAAGCGGTCGTTGTTGTCGCAGTGCCAGAGTGGGCGTTCTTCGGCGAACCGCCACCGCCGTTGCGTCCGGCGGTGGCGCGTTCACGGGATGGGTGCCGTGGAATCGACTGGCTGCGAGAACCAGGCCGATCGGTCGGGCGGCAACGCCCTCGGCCCTTGCCGCAAGACAGGCCCGCCGACATGACGGGAGCCAGTCGGCGGCACGATGCGTCAGCTGCCAGTGGTTATGACGTGCTCGATTCGCCAGGCGCAGGGCGGGCGCAAACCAAAAGCGGGCGCTCCGCCTTTCCGGTGGAGTGCCCGCATGGTCGTCTGATCGAAGGCCCTTTTCGTCAGGCGGCTTCCTCCTCCAGGGAGAAGCCGACGAACATCTTGCCGAGATCGAGGAAGCAGATCATGCCCTGGCCGGTTGCCAGCACTCCGGTAACGTAGCCCCCGGTGAAGCTGCCGCGCATTTCCGGCGTCGGCTGAACGGTCTTCGACTCGACCGTCAGGATGTCGGCGACCCGGTCGACGAGCAGACCGACCACCGCGTTCTGGACCTCGGCGACGATGACGGCGCTGCGGGCATCCGGCTCAGAGGGTGCCATGCCCAGCTTGGAGGCCATGTTGACGATGGGGATGATCGAGCCGCGCAGGTTCATCATGCCCATGATCTCGTGGGGCGATCCCGGCAGCGGGGTGGATTTGCTCCAACCCCGGATCTCGCGGACGGCCGTCGTGCGCACGCAGAACTGCTGGCCGCCGATTTCGAAGGCGATGATCTCGATGGCGGAGTCGCCGAGATCTGTTTGGATCGTGTCGAGAGTCTGAGCCAGCATCAGAAGTTTTCCCAATTGTCCTGCTTGCGTGCAGCGTTGCCGTTGGTGGAGAATGCACGATTGAGGTTGCTTTGGAGTTTACGAGCGGGCGAATTCGCTGGCTTGTGGCGCGTCGCCACGACAGGCGCCTGCCGCGATGAACGGGCGATGGAAAACCTGGCGATCAGGTTGTCGAGCTCAACCGTTTGTGCTGCCAGATTGTGGCAGGCGGCGGTCGCTTCCTCGACCATGGTGGCGTTCTGCTGGGTGCCCTCGTCGATCGAGCCGACCGCCTTGTTGATCTCGGCAAGTCCGATCGACTGGTTGCGAGCGGCCGCGACGATGGCGCGGACGTTTTCGTCGATCGTCTTGACCTCGGTGACGATCATCTGCAGCGCCTTGCCGGTCTCTCCGACGAGGGAGACGCCCTCTTCGACCTGCGACGTCGACTTCTGGATCAGACCCTTGATCTCCTTGGCTGCTTCCGCCGAACGCTGGGCGAGGGCCCGGACCTCTTGGGCAACGACCGCAAAGCCCTTGCCTGCCTCGCCGGCCCGCGCGGCTTCGACGCCGGCGTTGAGAGCGAGGAGATTGGTCTGAAAGGCGATCTCGTCGATCACGCCGATGATCTGCGAGATCTGGGTGGACGAGGCTTCGATCTGGCCCATGGCCGCGACGGCGCGTTGCACGACCTCGCCGGAGCTCTCGGCACCGGCCTTGGTCCGGGCGACGAGCGTTCCGGCCTCTTCGGCTCTGGCGGCGGAAGCGCGGACGGTGTCGGTCAGTTCGCCGAGCGCGGCCGAGGTCTGTTCGACCGATGCGGCCTGCTGCTCGGTGCGGCGGGCGAGGTCGTCCGAGGCAACCCGAATCTCCTCGGTTGCGTAGGAGATCGTCGAGGCGGTCTCGCCGACAGCGCTCAGAGTCTGGCGCAACACCGCAACCGACGCGTTGAAATCAGTGCGCAGCCTTTCGAGCGTCGGGATGAACGGCTCGGCGATTTCCTGGGAGACGTCCCCCTCGGCGAGGCGGCCAAGACCGGTTGCGATCGTGTTGACGGCCGTGACGCGGCCGGTGACGTCGCTGGCGAGCTTCACCACCTTCATGACCTTGCCGTTCATGTCGAAGATCGGATTGTAGGAGGCCTGGATGTAGACCTCCTTGCCGCCCTTGCCGATCCGCTTGAATTCGCCGGAGACGAACTCGCCGCGACCGAGCTTGGCCCAAAATTCGCGATAGTCGGCGCTGCTGGCATAGGCCGGCTCGACGAACATCGAATGATTCCGCCCCTGGATCTCGTCGAGGCCGTAGCCGAGTGCGTTGCAGAAATTCTCGTTGGCCGTGAGGATCGTGCCGTCGGTTTGGAACTCGATGACTGCCTGGGCCCTGGAAATCGCCTCGAGCCTGCCGGCGTTTTCGGCGACACGCAGCCTGGCAGCGGTCACGTCGGTGGCGACCTTGACGACCTTGACGACCTTGCTGCCGGAGAAGACCGGATTGTAGGAGGCCTCGATCCAGATCTCCTTGCCGCCCTTGCCGAGGCGCTTGTACTGCCTGGCGTCGTATTCGCCGCGGCCGAGCTTGGCCCAGAATTCGCTATAGGCAGCGGACTGAATTTCCGCCGGGTCGACGAACATCGAATGGTGCTTGCCGATGATCTCGCTGACATCGTAGCCCATCGCGGAACAGAAATTCCCGTTGGCCTTGATGATCGTGCCGTCCGGCTTGAATTCGATAATCGCCAGCGACCTGTCGAGTG
Organism: Jiella pacifica; assembly: GCF_010500815.1. GTDB lineage: Bacteria > Pseudomonadota > Alphaproteobacteria > Rhizobiales > Rhizobiaceae > Jiella > Jiella pacifica. The sequence goes on along the minus strand of NZ_JAAAMG010000002.1, from coordinate 164,576 downwards.
CCTGCAGGATTGCACCGGAACTCGCGCTTGCTTTGCCCTGCATTCCGAACATGCTTTCCTCCACTTACACCGTCAGGTGCTTCTTGGTTGCGCCGATTGGCAGGCCGAAGAGCGACGCGGTGCCGGCCATCAAACCGGCTTCACGGTATCCGTCGGCATCTGCACAATTTTACTCATTCGGGCAGAGATATGTGACGCACTTAAGCCTGGAAGGAGTTAATGATTTGCGAATCATTCAGCCGTGATCATTTTTAAGTCTATGATTGTACTGATGTTTGGATGGGAATTTGAAATTTCAAGGCAGTTTAGCTTTATGCTCGGTGAGGCTTATCATCTTTCCACTTGGCGCTGTGATGGCACAAGAAGTCGCTAAATCGCAGATCTGAAAGACATTTTACGAGAATTAGTGTAAATTTTCTGGAACTGTATTGACGACCGGGCGATCAGCGCGGGGTGTCTTACTCCCCATCGCGTTACGTCAAGATGCCATCCAGGGATGCGCATCGCGCCCCGTGGCGGGGCCGTCCGGCCCTGTGGGGTCCGTTCCGCAGGCTGCGGATTCTCCGCGACGCCGCGGCGACCACCGAATTGACTTCGCGGGTCGCCGCGGCGCTCAGGCACGCTCGAACCGGGGGTCAGACCTCTCCGCGTCGTGGCTGGGCGTCCTGCAATTGCCGAAGCCGCTCCAGAGCGTCGACATCCAGAGGCAGCTGAGCCGCCGCCTCCACCTGGTGCCGCTCAAGCCCGGTGACGTCCCTGAGTATGTCGTTGTCGACCCTGAGAAGCGTCGCGATCGCCTCTCGGCGGAGCTTTTGGCGCCTGCGGTCCCGCGTCCATGACCGAAGCCACCCAGCGGATCCGTGATGGACGTTCGCGGCAGCCGCCTCTTCTATGCGCGGTGAATAAACCCACTGAAGCATCGCACTCTCCTTTGTGTCCCGTGTCTGAAGGGAGAGTGGCATTGCGGGATTGATGAGTCGAACGAAAATGGCTAAGATCATTGATGAGCTCGGCTCATTAAAACAGGGAAGGCCAGCGATATGAACCAGATGGCGCCGATCGTCACCAATCTCGATATCGATCTCGCCCGGACTTTCGTGGCGATCTGCGAGACCGGCAACTTCACCCGGGCGGCCGAACGGGTGTTCCGGTCGCCCTCGGCGGTCAGCCTGCAGGTCAAGAAACTGGAGGATCTGCTCGACCGGCCGCTGTTTCGTCGCGAGACGCGGTCTGTCGAACTGACGAGCGACGGTGAGTATATGCTCGGCTTCGCCCGCAAGATGTTGAAGCTCAACGACGACGTCCTCTCTCACTTCCGCCGGCCGGTGATGGAAGGGCGCGTACGCTTCGGCGCGCCGAACGATTCCGGTGTCTTCGCCGTCCCGGAAATCCTCAAACGCTTCGCTTCGACCCATCCCCATGTCGAGGTGGAAGTGCGGCTCGATACCAGCGCCGAACTCAGGCGCCGATGCGTCGCGCGAGAGCTCGACGTGGCGCTGTTCACCTGCGAGGAGGGTGGGAGCCTTCCGGTTCGCGAGGTGCATACCGAGATGCTCGTCTGGGTCGGGTTGAAGAATGGCTGCGCGGTGACCCGCGATCCGCTGCCGCTGGCGCTGGCCGAGCATGGCTGCTTCTGGCGGTCCCTGGCGCTGGAGGCTCTCGACCGCGCTGGGCTCGACTATCGCATTGCCTATTCGAGCGAGCAGTGCCAGGCGCAGATCGCCGCCGTGGAGGCTGATCTCGCCATCGCCGCCCTGCCGGCGAGCGTCCTCTCACCTCGCCTGGTGCGGCTCGACGGGCCCGGCGGGCTACCGCCGCTCGGCACCTATCGGGTCGACATGATGACGCGGGAGGAGGCCGGCCCGGTTGCCGCAGCGCTCGCCGAACACATCGCCGAGAGTTTTCGGGAACATGCGGGGCAGGGGGTGCGGCTCTTCGCCTGATCGAAAGTCGCTCTCAGGCAGCCGAGCGCCGCAGCGGCGTTCGGCAGTCTTTCGGATGGAGGTCTGGCGCGGTCAGAAACCGCCATTGGCGGCGATGACGTCGTCGAGGCTGATCGGTTCGAGCATGGCGGCGCCGGCGCTCGTTGCCGAAGCGGCATGGATTTCCTGTCCCGCCGGCGGCGTCGCCGGCAGCGGCACCGCCTGCGGTTGCCTGGGGGCGGGCGCAAGGCGTTTCGGCGCCTGGGCGCGAAGGGCCTGGACCGGAGCGGAGTCGTAGCCGCTTTGCGTCGGCGTGGTCTGGTAACCGGTCAGCATCACCCGGGCTGCGCGGTTGGCCGCCTCGAGGCCTGGCGGATTGACGAAGGCGGGGTCGCTCTTGCGCCGGGCGTTCTTGCGCTTCTCGTAAAAGACGTTGCCGCCCGCCTCCACCAGGTAATGCATGTTCGTATAGGGGAAGGTCATGCCCGCGGTGTGGAAGAACTTCGCATCGCGCACGTAGCTGTGGCGGCCGCCCTTCAGCACTTTCGTGGCCATCTGCGCCGCCAGTTTGCTTCCCTTGCCCATTTCTCGGCTGAGGACGCCCGGCGCGAACTGGTTCTTCTGGCCGACGACGGCGCAGACGCTGTTGGGATATTTTTCGCTCTCGACGCGATTCATCACCACCGTGCCGACGGCGAGCATGCCCTCGGGACTCGAGCGGTTGGACTCGAAATACATCACCCGCGTCATGCATTCGTGCTCGCTCATGACCCGGCGGCCCATGAACGACGTGGAGCCGCAGCCCGATAGGCTGGCGGCGAGGAGAAGCAGGGTGGCGTTTCTGAAAGCGCGGGCTGATTTCGATGATGACATTGCAGAACTCGGATGGTTGAATCCATTCGGGCGTTTGGAGCCTGCAATATCCTCCGCGCGAGCTTAACGGGTGGTGCCGATCCGCCATGAATCGCTGTTTATTGGCGAACAAGGTTAATATTTTCGGCAAAGTCGAGCGAGTTGCCCGACGCTTTCGAGTTCCGGCGAAACGCAAGCGCCTCGTCAGCGTTGTCGACTGAGACCGGCCGAGTGGGGCCGGCCGCAGACAGACTGAAAGGGCAATGTCATGTTGGACAAGCCGATCGACTACAAGACCTGGATCCTCGTCGCCGACGGGGAGAAGGCGCTGTTTCTGGAAAACATGGGTGATGGCGAACTGCCGAACTTCGAGATCCGCCGCATCGAAGAACAGGACAATCCGCCGAGCCGGGAGCAGGGCGCCAACGTGCCTGGCCGGATGAGCGACGGTGGCACGGCGCATCGCTCGGCCGTCGAGGACACCGACTGGCACGAGCTCGGCAAGGAGCGCTTCGCCGCCGAGATTGCCGAGATGCTGTATAAAATGGCGCATCGCGGTCGCTTCGAGAAACTCGTCGTCGTTGCGCCGCCGAAGATCCTTGGCGAGATGCGCCAGCATCTCCACAAGGAGGTGCAGTCGAAGATCGTCGGCGAGCTGGCCAAGGATCTCACCAACCACCCGGTCGACCAGATCGAGAAGGTCTTGGCGGCGTAATTTCGCCCGTCACGGCATGCCGGGGAGGCCGCAGCTTCCCCGGCTGACGCGGCAGGCCCGCACCATGCCAAGGCATTTGGGCGGCTGCTTGCCGTCCCCGCTCGAACGTCGAGGCGACTGAAATCGCGTCCCATGAAGACGCGGCGCGGCCCCGACCGATCGTCTGAACGCTCGCCCCGTCGTCCGAGCGTCCCGATCTGTTTCCGCAGCGTCCATTTCCCGCCGTCCACCGTGGCCTCGCATTGATGCGTGGCGCGCCTCGCCTTACGGAACATCGACCTCAACGATGGACCCGTGAACCCATGTACCGTCTCTTCTTCGTCGCGCTTGCGGTGGTTTTTACGAGCGGGGCAGCGCACGCCGACGATCTTCACCAGGACGACTGGAGCTTCAATTTCTTCAACGATTCGCGCCAGACCGTAACGCAGATCAGCACGATCCAGCGGAACGGAAAGTGGAGCCGCAACTGGCTGCGCGAGCCGATGGACCGCGGCACCGGCCTGACGCTGAGCTTCAAGGACAAGGGTGACACGCGCTGCGACGTCCGCACCTATGTGAAGTTTTCCGATGGTTCCTTCTACGACCGGGAGATCAACTACTGCGGCATCGCGATCGTTCGCGTGACGTCCAAGAGATTGACCACCGAATGACACGAGCCGGATCGCGCTCGGCCTCTCCACTGGCTCGGCCGAGTGGTTCGATCCGGGCTGATGCCGATCGCCGGACGATAGGGGCGCGTCTCGGCCTCGCCATCGGCGCAAATCCCTCGCCGGCCGCCTTTCTTCTCAAGATTCTGACTGGTCGCGAGTCGAAGGTCTTCTTCGACTCGCGCGTCCGACGACAGCGCCCGTTCGGCCGCTTCGAGTACAGCCGGCCGCGCGATCCATCCTCGCCGAAACCTCGATAGGGAGTGACAAAATGCCGACATGGCGAATTCTTGCGGCGGGCTTGGCGATCGCCGCCGGCTCGGTGGGGCCGGCTGCGGCCCAGGGGTTCCCCCCGGCTTGCCAGGATCTGGTGGAGAAACTGTGCGGGCGGGTTTCGGTCGGGCGCTGTTTTCAGGACGAGAGCCTATGGGCGTCGGTCAGCTCACAATGCAGCGGCGACATCCAGACGATGATCGAGATGGAGCGCGAGGCGCTGGAGCAGCAGGCCGAAGACCGCAACACCCGACCGCGGGGAAACGAGAACCCGGCGCATCGCCAGACGGCCGGCCAAAGCCGTGAAATTCAGCGGGGCCTTTCCTACGGCGGCATCCTTCGCGCCGGCCCCGGGATGGACTATGCCAAGCTTGGCAGCCTGCAGCCGGACGACGACATCAACATCCTCGAAGACACCGGCGTCTGGTTCAACGATTACAAGTGGTTCAAGGTCGATTCGCCGATCGGCGTCGGCTACCACTGGGGCGGCATCTTTTGCACCGAGGGCAGGGCCCCCGAAGGCGTCTTGTCGAGCTGCGCGCAGGACATCAGCGGAGGCGGCCCGCAGCCCGCCCCGACCGCGGAGCCCGACGAGGCCACCGACGCCGCGGAATACGTGCGGACGACGTTCTACACCGAGGAGATGCTGATGGAGGGATTGAGCCCCGACAACGAGGGCTTCTTCACCAATCCCGCCGTCGACGTGATCCATGCGAACAACGGACCGGGGGGCTCCTGCATCGACGTCAATCCGTTCGTCGACGCGCAGGATTTCGACATCGCCGAGATCAAGCGGACGCTCAGGCTGAACGCCTCGCGGGCCGCCAACGGTCAGATGCTGGTCGAGGCTGATTTCCGCAATTTCGGCGAGAGGAAGTCGATCGTCTGGACCCTCGTCGGCTCGTCCGGCTACTGGCAGGTCTCCGACATCGAGGGCCCGGACAGCGGCTCACGACTCGGGGGGATCCGCTGCCCTTGATGCGCCGCATCAACCCCGTCGGGAAGAAGCGGCGACGCAAGTGACGAAAGCCGGCACGGCCGCCCTCAGGCGCCGTGCCGCTCCTTATCCACCCCCGTAGCAAATGGAGTTCGCCACGTGATCCGCCGCATTCTTGCCGCCGGTGCGCTTCTCGCCGCTGCACGGACACAGGCTCGGGCGAGCGCGATGTCCACGGAGCGGTGGAGGGGCGCTTTCGCTCTACCGCGTCCGCGCTTCTCGATGGACGCCCTGCCGAATAGGACGGCTTTCATCCGGCCGGCCGCTGGTACTTGATGAAGGGCGTCTTTTCGCCGATGCGGTCGTAGAGCATGCGGCCGGCATAGTTGAATTCCTGGGTCATCCAGTAGACCGTCGGGCAGCCCGCTTCCTCCGCGGCCTCATAGACCGCCTCGATCAGGGCGCGGCCGACGCCTTGGCCGCGCACGGCGGGATCGGCGAACAGATCCTGCAGGTAGCAGACGTTCTCGATGCGCCAGCAGTGGCGGTGGAAGAGATAATGCACCAGGCCGACGGGCCGGCCGTCGTGGACTGCGAAGAGGCCGATCGGATCATAGGGCTCGTTCCCCATCAGCCGCGCGAAGGTCGAGGCGTAGACGGGCTCCGGCACCTGCGTTCCGTAGAACTCCAAGTAGCCGGTCCACAGCCGGCGCCATTCCGGCTCGTCTTCGGGGGCGATCGGGCGGATGAGCAGGTCGGTCCGGGACATGGGAGCCTTCATGGTTGCTGCCGCGACGGTCGCGGCGAAAAGAATGGAGCCGAGAGCATCTCGGCCATGCCGTAGCCGAGGCGCGTCCTGGCCTCTTCGATCGGAATCCAGAACAGCCGGAAGAGGACGGGATCGCCCTGGCTCGGCTGGCCTTCCACATGGGTCCATTCGCCCGGCAGATCGGCCGGCGCCTCGAAGGCGAAGCAGTGGCGCTCGTGGCGGACGGGGCGATCGTGTGGCTGGTAGCGGTGCTCCTGGATGCCGAGTTCTTCGAGCGGTGCCGTGATCTCGAAGCCCGTCTCCTCGGCAAACTCGCGAAACGCCGCCTCGCGCGGGCTCTCGCCCGGCTCGACCGTCCCGCCCGGAACCTGGGTCAGCACTTCGGGGCAATCCGGCTCCTCGAAGACGAGAAGCGTCCCGCCGCGACGGGCATAGACGAGGACTTTCGTCTCGTCGAAATGCAGGTGCATCATCGTCTTCAGCCCCGCCGTGCCAGAAACGCCAGCCGCTCGAACAGATGCACGTCCTGTTCGTTCTTCAGGAGCGCGCCGTGCAGCTTCGGCAGGACGCTGGTCGCACTTTCGCGCAAGTCCTTGGCCTCGACGTCCTCGGCGACGAGAAGCCGGATCCAGTCGAGCGCCTCCGAGGTCGACGGCTTCTTCTTCAGGCCGGGCTGCTCGCGGATCTCGTAGAACTGGGTGAGGGCGGCGCGAACCAGATCCTGCTTGATGCCGGGATAGTGGACGTCGACGATCCTTTGCAGCGTCTCGGAATCGGGGAACTGGATGTAGTGGAAGAAGCAGCGGCGCAGGAACGCGTCCGGCAGCTCCTTCTCGTTGTTGGAGGTGATGACGACGATCGGCCGGTGCCGCGCCGCAATCGTCTCCCCGGTCTCAACCACGTCGAAGCTCATCTTGTCGAGCTCCTGGAGAAGATCGTTCGGAAACTCGATGTCGGCTTTGTCAATCTCGTCGATCAGGAGAACGACCCGTTCCTCCGAGGCGAAGGCATCCCACAGCTTGCCGGGCCTGATGTAGTTGCGGATGTCATGCACCCGCTCGTCGCCGAGCTGGCTGTCGCGCAGCCGCGAGACGGCGTCGTATTCGTAGAGGCCCTGTGCCGCCCGGGTGGTCGACTTCACCGTCCATTGCAGGAGCCGCAGGCCGAGCGCCTCGGCGATCTGAAAGGCGAGTTCGGTCTTGCCGGTGCCGGGCTCGCCCTTGACCAGCAGGGGCCTTTGAAGCGTGATCGCGGCATTAACGGCGACCATCAGGTCCTTGCCGGCGACATAAGACTTGGTTCCGGTGAAGCGCATCGGGTATCCTGAAGATCGGTGTCTCGACGGGGAAATCGCGTCAGCCTGTTCCGGCGGCACGGCGCCCGTCGTCGGCCGCCAACGATAGGCTTCGGCGGCGGGCTTGCAAGCCCGAAGGGCGGGGGCATTTGACTGTGCGTCGCCGCTTTCGCGGCTTTCGGTCCCTGGATTCTTTCGTAGTTGCGAATAGGTAGGCGCTGGTGCCGCCAGCGGGTTCGCCCCGCTCGGCGCGCGGTTCCAAACGGTTATCCTCGACGGTTCATCGGAATGCGACAGGCAGGCTCTTGCGGCCCGTTGCTTCGAACGGCCGCTCCTCAGACGGAAACGAGCATCGATGAGCCAACCCGCGACCAAAGCTGCGTCGGGACGCGACAATGCCGGCCTTGGGCCGACGCTGACGTTTCTCTTCGCCCTGTCCTGCGGGGCGCTGGCGGCGAACCTCTATTACGCCCAGCCGCTGGTCTCGCTGATGGGATCGGACATCGGCCTGCCGGTGGCGGCGGAGAGTTCGATCGTCACGCTCGCCCAGATCGGCTACGCCATCGGCCTGGTCTTCCTCGTCCCCCTCGGCGATCTTCTGGAAAATCGGACGCTCATCCTCGCGACTATGGCGGCAAACGTCGTCAGCCTGGCCGGTCTTGCCTTCGCGCCGGGGCTTGCCGCGCTGTTCGCCGGGATGCTGGTCGTCGGCGCGACCTCCTGCGCGGCCCAGATGCTGGTTCCGCTCGCCGCCAACCTGGCGCCGGAGGAACAGCGCGGCGCGGTCGTCGGCAACGTCATGAGCGGCCTTCTCGGCGGCATTCTCCTGGCCCGCCCGATCTCGAGTTTTCTCGCCGACTACGTCGGCTGGCGGGGCGTCTTCGGGCTGTCCGCCGGATTGATCGCCATCCTGGCGCTCGTCTCGCTCGCATTGCTGCCGCGGCGTGTTCCCGGCGGCGAGCGCGGCTACTGGAGCCTGATCCGCTCCCTCGGCAAGCTGTTCGTCGAAGAGCCGGTGCTGCGCCGGCGCGGGCTCTATCACGCCGCGATGTTCGCCGCCTTCTCGCTGTTCTGGACGGCGGCGCCGATCGTTCTCCTGCAGGATCCGTTCGACTTCACGCCGAGCGGCGTCGCCCTGTTCGCGCTGGCGGGCGTCCTCGGCGTCTTCGCCGCGCCCGTCTCGGGGCGGCTCGCCGATCGCGGCCATTCGCGCATCGGCACGGTCGCGGCGCTGTCGATGGTGATCGCCGCCTTTCTCGTCGCGACCTACGGCTCGTCGCTCGCCGCCCTGGTCATTGCCGCCGTCGCCGTCGATCTCGGCGTTCAGGCCAATCTGGTCTTCGGCCAGCGCGAGATCTACCGCCTGGCGCCGAACATCCGCAACCGCCTCAACGCCGTCTACATGACGACGTTCTTTCTCGGCGGGGCGGCCGGCTCGGCGATGGCGAGCCCGGTCCTTCAACACTTCGGCTGGCTCGGCGTCTGCGTGATCGGCATGGCGATGCCGGGCGCGGCGCTGGTCTATTTCGCGCTGGCGGAAGGCACGGGAGACTGATTCTCCCATTTGTCGAGAAAGGCCTCGATCGCCAGCGTCTGCATGTCCGGAACGGCGTCGAACAGCGTCTCCAGCGGCCAGTCCCACCACGAGAGGGCCGCGATACGCGCGGCGATCGGGGCGGGAAACCGGTCGCGAATCGGCCCGGCCGGAACGCCGGCGACGATCATGTAGGGCGCGACGTCCCGGGTGACGACGGAACCGCCGCCGATCACCGCCCCGTCGCCGACCGAAACGCCCGGCATGACGATCGCTCCGTGGCCGATCCAGACGTCGTTGCCGATCGTCACGGCATGTGCCTTGCGGGTTTCCACGACGCTCTGGTCGACGGCAAGCCAGCGGAAATATTCGTTCGGCCGGTAGCTGATCTTGTGGGTGGTCAGCCGCTCCAGCGGATGGGCGAGGGCGTTGATCCGGACATTCGCCGCGATCGAGCAGAACTTGCCGATCCGGGTGTAGACCGCTTCGCCGCCGCGCTCGAAATAGGAAAAGTCGCCGACCTCCACCTCGCGCAGAACGACGCGGGGCCCGATCTCGGCATAGCGCCCGAGCCTGGTCTTCTTCAGCTCCGCCGTCGTCGCGATCCTCGGTTCGGACGGCCGAAAGCGCAGCTCTTCGAAATTCTCAGGTCGCGGGATCTCTTGCGGCATTGCTCATCGGGGGTAGAACTTTCGGCGGCTGCCAACCGTAGTCCCGATCGTCGGTGGATGCCACCAGCATCGAGCGCTTCGGGGATGCCGACGGCCTGCGCTTGCGGCGGTCGAGGTGAACCGCCAGCAACAGCTGGATGGCGACGCCGAGGACGACGAGCCCGACTTCCAGCGGTAGAGGGAGGCCGTTCGAGCCGATGACGAACGCCGTGACGATGTCGGACAGGATGGTGCCGGTGACGAAGACCGGCAGACTGTTTCGGCCGGCTGCAAAGATCGGCCGCAGCCAGCCGGTGGGGCTGGTCCGCCTCAGGACCTCGAGGTTGAAGACGACGTAGACGATGGCAAGCGCGTTGATCAGCCGCAAGGGGCCCTCGCTCGTCTTCGAGACGAGAAAGCGTAACGGCCCGTCGGTGGCATAGCCGCCGAAATGGGCGAGGAGATTGGCCGGGACGGCGCCCACGCAGAAGGCGAGGGCGGCAAGGAACAGCCATCGCCTGTAGGGAAACGCCACCAAGCCCTGCCGGACCCTAAGGCCGGCGAGAATGCCGATCAGAAAGACGATCTGCCAGGAGAACGGGTTGAAATACCAGACGCCCTTCGGCTGGGAGAGATCGATCAGACCGACATGGAAGAGCCCCGCCGAGAGCCACAGGAGGATCGAGGCGGCGACGGCGAGGCGCGGCGATCGCCCGATCAGCGCGAACCAGAGCGGCACGGTGGGGATGAGAACGATGTAAAGCGGCAGGATGTCGAGTTCCGCCGGCAGGTAGCGCAGAAACAGCGCCTCCATGGCAAAGCGCGCGGGATCCTCGGCCAACGGCTGCAGCGACCAGTTCGACAGGAGCGTTTCGTGGTTGGGGAGCGGCACGAGGAAAACGGCTGTCGTCAGCGCCAGCAGCAGCGTAAGATGGACCCGGTAGAGCTTGAAGCTTCGCGCCAGCGTGCGGGCTGCGACCGTGGCGAAGTCGGCGCGGCCGGCGGCGGGATGATAGGCGAGAACCGCCGACATCCCGGCCATCATCACGAAGAGCTCGGCCGCGTCGGAAAAACCGCGGCTTTGCTGCAGCATTTCGGAGAAGGAGACGCTGGCATGGTCGACGAAGATCAGCAGCAGCGAAATGCCGCGAACGAGATCGATGCGGTTTTCGCGCAGGGGCGACATCGGGCTGTTGTCCGGCTCAAACGATGACGTGAAGTCTTGTTCCGACTACGCTGCCACCGTGGCCGGAGACAGGCCCGTCAGGTTGCAGGGGAGGCGAAAATTGCCGGCGCCGTTAACGCATCGCTTATGCCCAGCGCGGGATTTTAAGGGAATTTTCGTCAAGATGTCGCCATCGAAGCCGGCTCGGGGGCAGTTATGACCAAGCCTGCCTCTTCACGCCGGATGGCCGCTTCCGGCGTCGCCGCGCTGCTTGCGCTGGCGGTCCTCGGCTTCACGCTGTGGCTTGATCAGGGCGAGGCACTTTTCGTAAGGCTGGCGGCGGACGCGTGGGCGAGCTGCTTTTGATGATGCCGCCCGATGGCGTCGACGTCCCGCAAGAGGCCGCGGCGGCCAGATCTTGCGAACGATATGCGGAGTGGTGACGATGAAGACTGGCACGATCATCCAGGCGGGCCTGTGGGCCGTGGTGGCGCTGGTGGCGGGCGCCCTGATCTTCACCTATCTGCAGATTTCGCAGCAGGGCGGGGCTGCCGACGCTCCGTACGGGACGCCCTTCACCCTCGTCGACCAGAACGGCAAGCCCTTCGCTTCGTCGGAACTTTCGGGCGAGCCATACGCCCTGTTCTTCGGCTACACGCATTGCCCCGACGTCTGCCCGACCACGCTCTACGAGCTCGCCTCGCATCAACAGGAGATCGAGAAGGAGGGCGGCGATTTCAGGATCGTCTTCGTGACCGTCGATCCCGCCCGGGACACACCCGGGATCCTGAAGGAATACGTCGAGGCGGTGTCGCCGCAGATCGTCGCTCTCACCGGCGATCAGTCCGAGATCGCCGAGACGGCGAAGGGCTGGGGCGCGTTCTATCGCAAGTCGGGCGAGGGCGAGGACTACCTGATGGACCACACGGCGACGACATTCCTGATCGACGGGGACGGCCGGCTCGCCGGCACCATCGCCTATGGCGAGGATCCCAAGACCGTGACGGCCAAGCTTGAACGGCTGGCCGGCGTCTGATCCTGCCGATCCTCCCGCAGCTTCGCGCGCCATATCGAGCGGCAACCGGCGGAACCCAATTCCGCCAATCCGATTGAGGCAGACCATGGGCCGCCTCGACGCGCGCCATATCTTCCACCTTGCCGAATGACTCTGCCGGGACGAAACTTCCGCGCGTAACCGACAGGATCAGACATCCATGCACGATCTCGCCATGCAACTCGCCGTCATCGGCGTGGCCGGCATCGCTTCGCAATGGCTGGCATGGCGCTTCCAGATCCCCGCCATCGTCATGCTGCTCGGCGTCGGCCTTCTCTTCGGTCCGGTCACTGGCTTGATGAACCCGCGGGCGGATTTCGGTGAACTCTATACTCCGCTGGTTTCGACGGCAGTGGCGATCATCCTGTTCGAGGGCGGACTGACGCTGAACTTCCGGGAGATCCGCGAGACCTCGACGGCCGTGCGCCGCGTCGTCCTGGTTTCCGGGCCGATGGTCTGGATCATGACGGCGATCACCGCCCATTACGTCGGCGCGATGTCGTGGCCCGTCTCGATCATTCTCGGCGCGCTTCTCGTCGTCACCGGCCCGACCGTCATCATGCCGCTTCTGCGCCACGCGCGGCTGCGCCCCCGGCCGGCCTCGATGCTGAGATGGGAGGCGATCCTCAACGATCCCGTCGGTGCGCTCTTCGCCGTCGTGTCCTTCGAGGTCTATCTGGTCCTGCGCGGCGCCCACGACGCCGAAAACCTCTTCTTCACGACTATCCTCGCTTTGGTCGTCGCGGTCGCAGGCGGCATCATCGCCGGGCGGACGCTTGCGCGCTTCTTCACCCACGGCCATGCGCCGGAATATCTCAAGGCGCCGATCCTTCTCGCCGTCGTCGTGGCGATGAACGCCGTCACCAACCTCCTCCTCGAAGAAGCAGGTCTTCTGACCGTGACGGTGATGGGCGTCACCATGGCGAACGCCCGGCTCGCCAGCCTCAATGAGCTCAGGCGCTTCAAGGAGACGATCACCGTCCTGCTCGTCTCGGGCCTCTTCATCATCCTGACGGCGTCGCTGCAGCGCTCGGTCATCCTCAGCCTCGAATGGCGGGTGGTGGCGTTCCTCGTCATGGTTCTTGTGGTCATTCGTCCGATCGCGATCTTCGTCTCGACGATCGGGGCGGGGCTCGAATTCAAGGAGCGGCTGCTGGTCTCGTGGATCGCGCCGCGCGGCATCGTGGCGGTGGCGGTGGCAGGCCTCTTCGGCGCGACGCTATCGCGCTACGGCCTTCCCGATGCCGACCGCATGGTCGCCTACACCTTCGCCGTCGTCGCCGCGACGATCATCCTGCACGGTTTCACGCTGCAGCCGCTCGCCCGCATCCTCGATCTGCGCGTCACCAATCGGCCCGGCATCCTCATCGTCGGCGCCTCGCGATTTTCCATCGCGCTGGCGCAGCGTCTGAAGGCGCAGAACGTGCCGGTGCTGATCGCCGACTCCAACTGGTCGCATATTTCCGAGGCCAGACTCGCCGAGGTGGAGGTCTGGTTCGGCGAAATCCTGTCGGAGGAGGCGCATCACTCTTTGGATCTGTCGCGCTTCGACCACATGATCGCTGCCACCGATAACGACGCCTACAACGCCCTCGTCTGCACCGATTTCGGCGCCGAGATCGGCCGCTCCGAGGTCTTCCAGATCAGCTCGGCCACCGGCCGCCCGCAGACCAGCGGCGCCCGCCACACCATGCATTTCGCCCTTGGCGGGATACCCCTGTTCAAGCCTCCGCGCAGCTACAACCAGGTGCGCGACCACGTCATCGACGGCTGGGCCTTCCAGGCGACGCGGCTGTCGGAGGAGTTCGGCATCAAGGAATTCCACGATACGCGCCCCGACGAGACGCTGCCCATCCTCTGGATCCGCCCGTCGCAGGAGATCATCTTCGCTGCCGCGGAAGGGGCCGGCGAGCCGGGACCGGGAGACACGATCGTGTCCTTCGGACCGCCGCGCGCCGAGCGCGACCAGGAGAAGATCGTCCGCGGCACGTTGACCGAACGGGAGGCGAGGCGCGAAAGAGCCCGCAAGACGGGCGAAGAGGTTTCCACCAAACAGGCCGAAGGGACGAGCTGACCGTGCAGGTTCGATACTTCGTGACGGTCTCGCGCAGCGAAGCCGAAATCGCATATTCCAGGCTCGGTGTCGCCTTCGAGGACGAAGGCGCGCCGGTCGCTATCACCGAGATTGACGAGGCGGCGGACCGGTGGGAGGTCGCGGCCTATCTCGATGCGGGTGATGAGGCCGAAGCGGACACCGACCGGACCGAGGAGTTCCGCAATATTGCCGGGCTTGGGCCCGACGCCGAGATCGGCCGCGAGGCGCTGCCGGACCAGGATTGGATGGCGGCCGTGCTGGCCGAGCTGAAGCCCGTGCGGGCCGGCCGCTTCGTCGTCCACGGGGCCCATGACCGCGACAAGATCGGCGCGCACGAGCTTTCCATCGAGATCGAGGCGGGGCTGGCCTTCGGCACCGGCCATCACGGCACGACAGCCGGATGCCTGACGATGCTGGATCGGGTCGTCCGGCTGCGAAGGCCGCGCTCGGCGCTGGATCTGGGAACCGGCAGCGCGGTGCTCGCCATCGCGCTCGCCAAGCTGGCGCGTGTCGGCGTCGTCGCCACCGACGTCGATCCGGTCGCCGTCGCGGTGGCAGAGGCGAATGTCGGCGCCAATGGCGTCTCCGCTCTGGTCGAGACGGCACGCGCCGACGGGTTCGCCGCGGTCGCCATCCGGCGTCGCGCGCCTTACGACCTGATCGTCGCCAACATTCTCGCCGGGCCGTTGATCGCCCTTGCACCGGGCTTTCGCCGGCATGCCACAAGTCGGGCAGACGTCATTCTGTCCGGAATCCTGACCGGCCAGGCCGCAGCGGTCCGCGCGGCATTCCGCGCCCAGGGCTTCGTCCACGTGGATACGTTGACCCTCGGCGCCTGGGTGACGCTGCATCTTCGCCGCGCCTCGGCCTGAAGTGCAACCGGCAAAGAAATGGCCCGGCACTCGCAGGGAGCCGCCGGGCCATCGATTTGAAACTCGTCTTCGCCGCGCTCGGCGGGCCATTCCATGCAGCGCGCGCTGCTGGAGCGCGCCACCGGCTCAGCCGCGCTGCGGCGCGCGGCTCTCGAACTGCGAGGGCATTTCGCCGTCGAAGAGTTCCGTCCCGAAGCGCTTGCCGTAATGGGTGGCGATGTAGCGGCGCGCCTCGCGCTCCCGGGCTTCCATCATCCGGTTGAGGACGCTGCGCATGATGCCGACGCTCTGCTGGCGCGGGCGGGTGGTGTTCGTCTCGTTGTTGGCCATTTGCTATCTCCTTCAGAAAGCTGGTTCCGGCCTCCCCTTGCAATGCAATATGACGGCGTTGCCCGCAGGTCGGTAGTCCCGCGGCCGCATAGGTCCCTTCCGCATATTGCAATGCAGCATCACCCGCTTGTTCACTGAATGATAAGGCTCGCCTCGCCGCCGCTTGGCGGCAGACCACGTCGCGGTCTTGCGATGTCCGGGAAAATACCGGACACAGGCGGAAAGGGGCGCGGCGAGGCCGCGGAAAGAGGCGGGCATGTTCCAGAATTTCGATAGTTCCAGCGATTTCTCGAAAAGCGCCGAACGGGTCGAGGCGTTGCGATCGCGCCTGAAAGAGGCGGGCGTCGACGGCTTCGTCGTGCCGCGCGCCGACGAGCACCAGGGCGAATACATTCCCCCCTCCGCCGCGCGGCTCGAATGGCTGACCGGCTTTTCCGGCTCGGCCGGCGCTGCCGTCGTGCTTCAGGACCGGGCAGCCATCCTGGTCGATGGACGCTATACGCTGCAGGTGCGCGATCAGGTCGACGTTGCCGTCTTCGAACCGCTCTCGTCGATCGAGACGCCGCTATCGACCTATCTCGAGCGAGAGGCCGCCGGCCTGCGGATAGGCTACGATCCGTGGCTTCACACCATCGCCGAGGTCGAGCGGCTGCGCGACGTCATGGCGGCGACGGGCGGCGAACTCGTCGCCCTCGACCACAACCCCATCGACGTGGTCTGGCCCGATCGTCCGGCGCCGCCGAAAGGCCGCGCCTTCCTGCATGGCGACAACCTCGCCGGCCGGGCGTCGCGCGAAAAGCTCGACGAGATCCGTGCGGCAATCGGCAAGGCGAAGGCCGACCTCGCCGTTCTCACCGATCCGTCCTCGATCGCGTGGACCTTCAACATCCGCGGTGCCGACGTCGACCACACGCCGCTCATGCTTGCTTTCGCCATCGTGCCCACCGAGGGCAAGCCACGGCTCTACGTCGATCCGGACAAGCTGGACGAGGGCGTCGCGGGCCACCTTTCGACCCTTGCCGACATCCATGGGCCGGATGAATTCGAGAGCGATCTGGGCACTATGGCAAGAGATCGCGCCGCGGCTCTCGATCCCGGTCTCGCCGCGGCCCGGCTCGCCGAGATCGTCGAGGCGGCCGGCGGCGCGGTGGTGCAACTCGCCGATCCCGCCCGGCTGCCGCGCGCGATCAAGAACGAGGGCGAACTCGCCGGCAGCCGGGCGGCCCACCGCCGGGACGGCATCGCGATGGTTCGCTTCCTCTCTTGGCTCGATCGCCAGGCGCCGGGATCGACGGACGAGATAACGGCTGCCGAGCGTCTCGAAGCCTTCCGGGCCGAGGCCGGCAAGGCGGCCGGCATGGCGCTGATGGACATTTCCTTCGACACCATTGCCGGCGCGGGGCCGAATGGCGCGATCGTCCACTACCGGGTCAACCGGCAGACCAACCGGACGCTCGGCGCCGGCGAACTCTTCCTGATCGATTCGGGGGCGCAATATCTCGACGGGACGACGGACATCACCCGCACCGTTCCAGTCGGCGAACCCGGGCCGCTGATGCGGACCCGTTTCACCCAGGTCCTCAAGGGCATGATCGCAATCTCGCTGGCGCGGTTTCCGAAGGGGACGCGCGGCGTCGACATCGACGTCCTCGCCCGCATCGCCCTGTGGAAGGCCGGCTGCGACTATGCCCACGGCACCGGCCACGGCGTCGGCGCGTTTCTCGCCGTTCACGAGGGGCCGCAATCGATCTCTCGGCGCGGCATGGCGGTGCTGCAGCCGGGCATGATCGTCTCTAACGAGCCGGGCTACTACAAGGAGGGCGCCTTCGGCATCCGCATCGAGAACCTCCTCGTCGTCACGAAGGCCGAAGCGATCGAGGGTGGCGATGCGCCGATGCACGGCTTCGAGACGTTGACGCTGGCGCCGGTCGATCGCCGGTTGATCGACAGGACACTCTTGAGCGAAGACGAGCGCGACTGGCTGAACGCCTATCACGCTATGGTGCGCGAAGCCCTGTCCGCCGATCTGCCGGCCGAGGACGCGGTCTGGCTGGAGGCGGCGACCCGGCCGGTCTGAGCTGCGCCCGCCGCATGCGGGGGGCGAACCTTCAGGGTCTTCAGCGACAGAGGCGCCGGGGGCCGTGATAGGGCTGGAAGGTCCCCGAGCGGGCATCGAAGGAGCGGTACCGCGCATTGCAATAGCGGTACCATGCCCGCGTGTAGGGCCTGGGGCCGTAGCGGACCCGCTGGGGGTGGATCCGGTAGAGCGGGCGCGGCCCATAATCGTAGTACGGGTCGTAGTAGTATGGCGGTTCGGCGACGGACAGACCGAGCCCGATGATGCCGCCGATGACCGCCGCCGCTCCGGCATCGATCCCGTGATGATGACGGTGGTAACGCCAGTGTCCCGCTTCGGCCATGGTCGAGCCGACAACAGGCGTTCCAACCGGAAGCGTCGCGGGGGCGACGATGAGCGCGACGGCGGTTGCAAGCACTGTCAGCGAGAGCCTCGACAACATGCGCTTCGGGGTGAATGCCATGGTGATTGCCTCCCGGTTGCTCGAAGCAGGCTGTGCGGCCGTGGCGCTGGCGATGCGGAGGTCCCCGGTCGGTTTCCGCAGCGCTCCGGTCGTCGTCTCGGGGGGCCGATGCCTCTCGATTTTTGACTGAAATGGACTTGCCGGTCCATCATGGCCGATCTGACTGGCCTATGCAACCAACGGTAGATTTTTTAATCGTCCGATCCATGCGCCCTCTGCCCGCGGCATCGAAGCGAGGCGGGTTCCATCTGGTCGGCACAAGCGTGGAGGTCGTCGATGATCCCGCATCTCGTCTATTTCGCCGATCCGATGTGCTCGTGGTGCTGGGGCTTTTCGCCGGCGATCGACGCCATCGCCAGGAGCCATCCCGATCTGCCGATCCGCCTCGTTCTCGGCGGCCTGCGCCCCTTCACCGAAACACCGATGGACGAGCAGGCGAAGGCGAAGACGCGCCAGCATTGGCAGCATGTCGAGGCGGCGAGCGGTCAGCCCTTCGACTACGGCTTCTTCGACCGCGAGAGCTTCGTCTACGACACCGAGCCGGCGGCGCGCGCCGTCGTCGCCGCGCGGCGATTGGATGCCGGCCACGCCTTTCCGCTGAACCGACGCATCGCCCATGCCTTCTATGCCGAAAATCGCGACGTCACCGACCCGAACGTCCTGATCTCGCTCGCCGCCGAAGAGGGCCTGGAGGCCGAGGCCTTCGCGGCGGTCTTGAACGACGATGCCACGCGCGAAGAGACCCTGGCGGATTTCGCCGTCAGCCAGGCCTCCGGCGTCACCGGATTTCCCACCTTGGTGGCCGGACCTGCCGCCGAAAATCGCGCCGACTACGTCGCCGTTGCCATCGGCTTTCGCCAGACTGAGGCCGTGCTCGAAGCAGTCGGGCAGTTCCTGCGAAACAACGCTTCGTGAGATCCCGCCGATGCAATCACAAATCATCCGGCGCGGCCGACTCGGCGCTCGACTCAAGCGTGGAACTATGCTGTCCTTACGTTAAGAGAGTTGCAGGGCTGTCGTTCCGCTTTGCATTGCCGAGCCCTCTTCACGGAATATTCGGCGGTTGCCGTGCAACGGTGGGATGATCGGAATTGTCAGGCAGGACGCCTGACCTCGGACTCGGACGCGGCGATTGGTTCGGCGCTTTCCGTTCGAGCTCGCTCACCCGGCGGATCGGCCGGAGCCGCGCTTCTCTATCCGGCGGTGGGTCAGCGGCCAGTAAGGCCCATCGTCATCGTCCCGCCGGCTCCTCGGATACCCGGCGTGCCGAAGGGTGTGCGCCGGCAGGTGGGGCGCCTGCCGGCCATGCCTTCGGAGACGCGGCCCGAAGCTGGCCTCGAAGGACGTGGGCCGGACGGCGTTTTCTAAGGACCTGCTCCTTCTCCGACGCCCTTCCAGGCGTCAGCACCGAGAGGCGCCCTTCGTACCGCAAATGCGCCTGCCCGTCGGCACCGTTCCGGTGATGGAAGAGCAACGGCGGCGGTTCGCTCGTGTATCGCGGATGCGGAGCCGGCCTCTCGCTCCATCAGCCGAGCTGAGGATCGTCAGCCGCCGTTGTCGTCCGCGATTCGGAGCGGCCGGCCGAGCCGACCGGCGAGATCCATGATGAACTGATGGGCAACCCGGCCCGAGCGGCTGCCGCGCGTGGTCGCCCATTCGAGCGCTTCCTGGCGAAGTTCGTCTTCCGCAACCAGGCTCGTCAGCCCATAGGCATCGACATAGCCCTCGATCATCGCGAGATATTGATCCTGGCTGCAATTGTGAAAGCCGAGCCACAGCCCGAAGCGGTCGGACAGGGAAACCTTTTCCTCCACGGCCTCGCTGGGATTGATCGCCGTCGAGCGCTCGTTCTCGATCATGTCCCGCGGCAAGAGGTGGCGTCGGTTCGACGTCGCGTAGAACAGGACGTTCTCGGGGCGTCCCTCGACGCCCCCTTCGAGCGCGGCCTTCAGCGACTTGTAGGCGGTGTCGTCGTGATCGAAGGACAGATCGTCGCAGAACAGGAGGATCGGGTAGGGCGCCCGCACCAGGAGATGCATCAGATCCGGCAGGTGAGCGATGTCCTCGCGCGGGATCTCGACGAGCTTCAGCGGCGGCCGCCCGGTGCCCGCCAACTCGGCGTTCACAGCCGCGTGGACGGCCTTCACCAGCGACGACTTCCCCATCCCGCGCGCGCCCCAAAGAAGCGCGTTGTTGGCAGGCAGGCCCTTGGCGAAGCGCGACGTGTTGTCGAAGAGCGTGTCGCGCGACCGGTCGATCCCCTTGAGAAGCACGATCGGCACCCGGTTGACGCGCGGCACCGGTTTGAGCCCCGTCTGCGGTTCGAAGACGAAGCAATCGGCCGCGGCAAAGTCCGGCTCGGTCATCCGACGGGGGCCGAGTCGGCCGAGCGCTTCGGCGACGGCCTCGAGGCCCGCGGCGATCCGGGCGAGTTCGCTCTCGTTGGTCATCACAAGTTCCGTGTGTCTGGAATTCACGATAAGTGGCAGTCGCGTCGCCTTTTGGCCGGCACGCGGCGACGGGACGATGCGGCGACACTGAATAGGCGCTCGCCCGCCCAGCCGCAAATGCCGGCGCTTGTTGCAATGAGGGGGGGCGTTCGTATATTGCGGCCACGTCCGGCGGGTCTTTCGAAAGGCCATCGGGCGCCTTCCGATGGCCTTTCAGAGCCGTTGCGCCCTTTGCCGAAGAACTCTTTCTAGCGAGGTTGATGATGTTCGTCTCCGAGGCTTTCGCCCAGACCCCCGGTGGTATTGCCGGCGGCGGAAGCGAATTGTTGATCAGCATTCTTCCGTTCATCGCGGTTTTCGCGATCATGTATTTCCTCATCATCCGCCCGCAGCGGACGCAGATGAAGAAACGCGCGGAGATGCTGCAGAACATCCGGCGCGGCGATACCGTCGTCACCGGCGGCGGCATCGTCGGGAAGGTGACGAAGGTCCTCGACAATGGCGAACTCGAGGTTCAGATCTCCGAGCAGGTTCGCATTCGGGTGGTGCAGGGCACGGTGAGCGACGTCCGCGTCAAGGGCGAGCCGACGGCTGCGAACAACAAATAGTCAATTGCTTGAATGAACGTCACCTCGTGACGTAATCTCGCCGGGTTCCGCTGTCTTTGCGGCACTCGGCAAACACGCTGAAATCGGACTCGGGCACGGCGCGAGGTCCGCCACTTCCGAGACCGCCATGCTGTATTTTTCGCGCTGGAAGACGATTCTCATCTGGCTGACGGTTCTCATCGGGATCGTCTACGCCGCGCCGAACGTGCTTCCGCGCAACGTCACCGACGCCATGCCCGGCTTCTGGCCGAAGGATTCGGTGACGCTCGGTCTCGACCTCCAGGGCGGATCCTACATCCTCCTGCAGATCGATCGCGAATCGCTCATCCAGGAGCGGCAGCAGGCCGTGCAGGACGAGGTTCGCCAGCTCCTGCGCAACGAGCGGATCGGCTATTCGGCGATTTCTGCGAACGAGCGGGTCGTGACGATACGGCTGCGCGATCCGTCCCAGGCGGATGCCGCGCGCGAGGCGCTCCGTCCGCTGACCCAGTCGATCTCGAGCGGTCTGATGGCGGGCGGTTCGGTGGCGGAAGTCGCGTTGGATGAGCCCCAGCCCGGGGTT
The DNA here is from genome assembly GCF_010500815.1 of Jiella pacifica. Classification (GTDB taxonomy): domain Bacteria; phylum Pseudomonadota; class Alphaproteobacteria; order Rhizobiales; family Rhizobiaceae; genus Jiella; species Jiella pacifica. The sequence continues at coordinate 143,307 of NZ_JAAAMG010000002.1, read as the reverse complement.
TTGACCGCGTCGCTGACCGACGAGGGCGTCCAGTACCGGGTGTCGACCGCGGTCACTCAGTCGATCGAGGTGGTCAGGCGGCGCGTCGACGAACTCGGCACCACCGAGCCGGTCATCCAGCGCCAGGGCGACGACCGGATCATGGTGCAGGTTCCCGGCCTCGGCGATCCGCAGCGACTCAAGGAGCTGTTGAACCAGACGGCCAAGCTGACCTTCCAGCTCGTCGACCAGAGCGAGAATGCCGAGCAGGTCGCGCGGGGCGGGCGTGTGCCGCCGGGCTCTCGGCTTCTCTATACGACCGATACCCCGGCGCAGCCGATCCTCGTACGCAACCAGGTCATGGTTTCGGGCGAGAACCTGACCGATGCGCAGGCCGGCTTCGATCCGCAGACCAACGAGCCGGTCGTCAACATTCGCTTCGATTCGCAAGGGGCGCAGCGCTTCGGCCGCGTGACGCAGGCCAATGTCGGCAAGCCGTTTGCCATCGTCCTCGACGACAAGGTGCTGTCCGCTCCGGTGATCCGCACTGCCATCCTGGGCGGACAGGCACAGATTTCCGGCTCCTTCACCGTCCAGAGCGCCAACGACCTTGCGGTCCTGCTGAGGGCCGGCGCCCTGCCGGCGACCCTCGACATCATCGAGGAGCGCACCGTCGGTCCGGGCCTCGGCGCCGACTCGATCGCCGCCGGCGAGATCGCCGGCATCATCGGCGCGATCGCGGTCGTCTTCTTCATGCTGGCGGCCTACGGCTTCCTCGGCATCGTCGCCAACATCGCTCTCGCCGCCAACGTCATTCTTCTGTTCGCGATCCTCACGGTGATCGGCGCGACGCTGACGCTGCCCGGCATCGCCGGCATCGTCCTGACCGTCGGCATGGCGGTCGATTCGAACGTCCTGATCTACGAACGCATCCGCGATGAACGACGACAGGGCCGCTCTGTGGTCCAGGCGATCGACATCGGGTTTCAGAAGGCGCTGGCGACGATCCTCGACGCCAACATCACCACGCTGATCGCCGCCGTCGTCCTGTTCTTCCTCGGCTCCGGTCCCGTTCGCGGCTTCGCCGTGACGCTCGCAGTCGGTATCATCACGACCATCTTCACCGCCTTCACGCTGACTCGCTGGCTGGTCGCGGCCTGGGTCCGCAGCCGCCGTCCGCGCGAACTGCCGAGGGGCTGGCTCCGTCTCGTCCCGGACGTCACCAGCATCCCGTTCATGAAGGTGCGGTTGAAGATCTTCGGCCTGTCGATGGCGTTGTGCGTCGCCTCGATCGTCTCGCTGTTCGCCATAGGGCCGAATTTCGGCATCGATTTCACCGGCGGTACGCTGATCGAGGTTCAGGCCAAGCAGGGCGAAGCCGACATCGGCAACATCCGCGAGCGTCTGGCACAGGCCGGGATCGCCGATCCGCAGGTGCAGGAATTCGGCACCGACCGTGAGGCGCTGATCCGCATCGGCTCGGCCGGCGAGGTCTCGGACGCCTCGCAGCAGTCGCTGGTCGACAACGCCAGCCAGGCGATCGCCGCGGACTACGACATCCGCCGGACTGAGGTCGTCGGCCCGACCGTCTCGGGCGAGCTTGCATGGGCTGCGATCCTCGGCGTTCTGGCCTCGTTGGTAGCCATCATGTTCTATGTCTGGCTGCGCTTCGAATGGCAGTTCGCCGTGGGCGCAATCATCGCGACGATCAACGACGTCATCCTCACGCTGGGCTTCATCACCGTGACGCAGCTCGACGTCAGCCTGTCCACCGTCGCGGCGATCCTGACCATCGTCGGCTACTCGCTGAACGATACCGTGGTCATCTACGACCGCGTGCGCGAAAATCTCCGGCGCTACAAGAAGATGCCGCTCGGCCAGCTGCTCGATCTGTCGGACAACGAGATGCTGTCGCGAACGACGATGACCTCGGCGACGACACTCCTCGCCCTCGCCGCGCTGTTCGTCTTCGGCGGAGAGGTGATTCGCTCGTTCGTCGCCTCGATGCTGTTCGGCGTCGCCATCGGCACCTTCTCGTCGATCTTCGTCGCCGCGCCGGTTCTGATCTTCTTCAAGCTGCGGCCGACCGATGCCGCCGAGGCGGCGCAGGCCGCCGAGGACAGGGAGAAGGCGGAGGCCGAGGACCCGACCGAGCGTGGCACCACCAATCCGGGCCGAGCCTGATCGATGCCGAAAGGGATCGAGATCCGCGAGGCTCATTTTCCGGGCCGGGCGCCGATCGAGGCCTATGGCAATGGCGGCTTTCGCTTCGCCTCGATGTCGCATCGCGGCTCGATTCTCTGCCTGCCCTCGGGCATCTACGGCTGGCCTGCGACGATCGAGACGCCTTTCGTCGGCGACAGGCTCGACCTCGTCTTCAAGGAGGATATCAAGTTCCTCCTGTTCGGAACCGGCAAGGACATCCGGCGTCTGCCGCCGGGGCTTGCCGAGCGGCTGAAGCGGGCGGGCATTTCCTGCGATCCGATGTCCACCGGGGCAGCGGTGCGGACCTTCAACATCATGCTGTCCGAAGGCCGCCCGGTCGGTGCGGCGCTCGTCGCCGTCGACTGAGGGGCCGCGCGGCCGGAGAGCGCTCCGTTCCCGCTCGAAGGTGGCCGGCGAAATCGGCGTCGGCCCGCGGACGTCGCCGTCTTCGTCGCCAGGCAAGATCAATGCGTCCGCGAGGAGCTTCAATGGCCCGTATCGAGAGCGATCCCTGCCGTGATCTCGTCGAAGAGGCCGACCGCGACCGTGGGCTCTCTCTGGCCTTTGCCGCACAGGATCGACGGGCCGATCTGGCGGCGCTCTACGCCTTCAACGTCGAGGTGGCGCGGGTGCGCGACCAGATCAGCCAGCCGCTGCCGGGCGAGATCCGGCTGCAATGGTGGCGGGACGTGATCGCACAGGCCGGCGCCAGGGACGAGATGCCGGGTGGCGGCGAGGCCGGGCATCCCGTCGCGAGCCGGCTGGTCGACGTCATCGCGCGGCATCGGCTGCCCGTCGCGGCCTTCGATCGGATGCTGGAGGCAAGGATCTTCGACCTTTACGACGATCCGATGCCGTCGCGGCAGCACTTCGAAGCCTATGCCGGCGAGACGGCCTCGACGCTGATCATGCTCGCCGCCACCATCCTCTCGCCGCGCGATGCCGATACCATCGCCGACGCCGCCGGCCATGCCGGCGTCGCCCAGACCACGGCGGGCGTTCTGCGCCTGTTGCCGATCCACAGGGCGCGGCGCAAGGTCTTTCTTCCTGCCGACATTCTCGCCGCGGCCGGCTGTTCGTCCGAGGATCTGATCACGGGCGAGGGGGAGGCGTCGACGCGGGCGGTGGCGGCGATGGTCGCTTTCGGCCGGGATCATGCGGAGAAGGCGCGCGGGCATTTCGCCGGTGTGCCAAAGCCGGTGCGCGCGGCCTTTCTGCCGGCGCTTCTCGCCACGCCATATTTGGACCGCATCGAACGCTCAGGAGCGGAAGTGCTGCGACACCCGCCGGACGTCTCGGCACCCCGCAAGGCCTTTCTCTATTGGCGGTCGATGCGCGGGTGAAACCTTCGTGGAGACAGGTCCGGGACGGCGCAACGCGCTGCTGCGTCTGCCATAGAATCCTTTTCTCGTACGGATGGGCGAATGGACGGCGATATGAACACCGACTCCGAACCTGACCGTTCGCCGCACTGGCGGGGCTGGGCCGGTCGGTTTGCCGGCTCGCTCGCCCATGGCACGGAGACGGCGCTGCTGCGCTTTCCGGTGGCGTGCGTCTGCGTGTGCCTGTTCGCGCTCTTCAGCAACATGGCGGTCGCGGGCGTCGAGTTTCCCGATCCGCGGCGGCTCGTCTGGCTGCTCGCCGCGCTCTTCGGCGCGGCCGCGGCGGCCGTGGCGATTACGCTGGCGGCGGAAGCCCGCGGCTGGCGGCGCCCGGTTTCGCAGGCCTTGGCGCTGGTGGTGGCGCTCGCCGCGGGTGCCGCCCTTTACTGGGGTGGTAGGGCCGACAGCCATCTACCGGCGCTCACTTCGGCGCTGACCCTTGCCATCCCGCTCGCGCCGTATGTCGGTCGAGGTGGGCCCGGCCGCTTCTGGACCTTCGCCCTGTGGGCGGCGGTCGGGGTGGGGCTCGCCTTCCTGTCCGTCCTGCTCTTCGTCCTAGGCCTGTCGGCGATCTTCGAGATGATCCGCTTCCTGTTCGAACTGGGGCTCAGTTCGAGCGACTACGAGCACATCTACACCACGGCCTTCACCCTCGTCGGGCCGCTCTTTGCTCTCGGGCGACTGCCGCGCGACTTTCAGGAACATGCGGAACTCGCCGAGGATCGCCTCGTCGGCGGGGTGCGCCTCCTGGTCGACTGGGTGGCTGCCCCTCTGGCGCTTGCGACGGCCGTCATCCTGCACCTCTACGCCGCGAAGATCGCGGTGACGGGGACCTTGCCGAAGAACGAGATCGGCTGGATCGTCACCTTCTACGCCCTCCTCGTGCTGGCCCTGAGGATTGCCGCCGAGCCGTTTCTGGCAGGCGGGGCCCTGCCGACGCGGCTGTTCGCGCGGCTCTGGCACGTCAGCCTGGTCGTGCCCCTGGCTTTGGGGGCTCTCGGTATCGGGATCCGAATCGGTGCCGAGGGGGTGACGCTGGAGCGCTATTACGTCGCGCTCGCCGTTTTCGCCGCCGCTCTCGTCCTCCTCGTCCAACCGGTTCCCCGGATCGGCCGGGACATCCGCGTGATGGCGGCGATCCCGGTCGTCCTCCTGGCGCTTTCCGCCTTCGGGCCCTGGGGGGCGTCGAGCCTCGTCGGCCGCAGCCAGGCCGGGCGGATCGTCGCCGAATTCGGACAGCGTGTTCCCGGCACGGATTCCATCGCCGTCCGGGCCGGCGGCCGCGGTCCGGAAGCGCAGATCCGGCTTCGTTCGCGGCTGTTCGCCCTCGATGCGGCGGGCCGTCTCGGCGATCTGACGCCGTATCTCGAACCCGAGCTTGCCGAGCGCCTCCAGACGGCACTGCGCAGCGAGCCCGGGCAGGCGATCGCCCTCGTCAACGAGGGGCTCGGGGCGGACGTCTCGGCCTGGGCGCAGGCGCGCCCGCGTGGCTTCGCGGCGCTGAAGCCGGGCGAGATCGACGCCGGCGGCTACGACCGCGTGGCCATCGCCCGGATCGCGACGGCCGATCCGCCATCCGAGGATGCATCCTCGCGGACACGGGTCGAAGGGATGATCTTCACGCTGGAGGGGGACGATCTCGTCGCCGCGCGTGCCGATGCGCGAGACCGGTTTCCGCTTGCCGCCGTGATCGCCGCCCTGCCGCCGGGGCTCTTCACCGCCGACGCGCGGGAAACCGCGCCACCGGTGGTCGATCTCAGCAGCAAGGACGGGCGCAGCCTTCGCCTCGCCATCCGGCGTCTTGCCCAGGACGACGACGGTGCCGTCAGCTTCCTGGAATTCGACGCGTGCTATCGCCTTTCCGAATGGCGGTGAGCGGAGCGGCCGCCGTCGCTCATGGACGGCATGAAGGTGGCGTGACCGACCCGACGAAGGCCTACTCGGCCGCCTGCCGCGTCTCGGCGCCTGCGAGCCAGGCCGCGAAGTCGGCGAGCGCCCGGCGGGATAAGGCGTTCTTCTTGGCGACGGCCTTTTCCTTGCCACGGAAGCGCTTCTGCCCTTCCGGCTTCTGGATGGCGCCGGGCTCCAGCGGCGCGAACAGGCCGAAATTGACGTTCATGGGCTGGAAGGAGCGCTTGCCACCCTCTTCCTCGTGGGCGAGATGGCCGCCGGTGATGTGGGCGAGCAGAGCACCCATGGCGGTCGTCTGCGGCGGCGAAAGGAGCGTCTCGCCGCGCCGCTCGGCGGCGGTGAAGCGCCCCGCCATCAGCCCGACGGCGGCCGATTCGACATACCCCTCGCAGCCGGTGATCTGCCCGGCGAAGCGGACATGCGGGCGCGCCTTCAGCCTGAGCGACGCATCGAGCAGCACCGGCGAGTTCAGATAGGTGTTGCGGTGGAGGCCGCCGAGACGGGCGAACTCGGCGTTCTCGAGTCCCGGGATCATCCGGAAGATCTCGGCCTGCGCGCCGTATTTCAGCTTCGTCTGGAACCCGACCATGTTGTAGAGGGTGCCGAGCGCATTGTCCTGACGAAGCTGGACGACGGCATAGGGCTTCACCTCGGGATCGTGGGCGTTGGTGAGGCCCATCGGCTTCATCGGGCCGTGCCGGAGCGTCTCGGGTCCGCGCTCGGCCATCACTTCGATCGGCAGGCAGCCGTCGAAATAGGGCGTCCCTTCCCAGGACTTGAACTCGGCGCGATCGCCCTCGACGAGGGCGGCGACGAAGCGCTCGTAGATGTCTTTGTCGAGCGGGCAGTTGATGTAGTCCTTGCCCGTGCCGCCCGGGCCGACCTTGTCGTAGCGCGACTGGAACCAGGCCTTGTCGAGGTCGATCGAGTCGAAATGGACGATCGGCGCGATGGCGTCGAAGAAGGCGAGGGCGTCCTCTCCCGTGGCTTGGCGGATCGATTCGGCGAGCGAGGGGGCTGTGAGCGGTCCGGTGGCGACGATGGTCGTGCCCCAGTCTTCGGGTGGCAGCCCGTCGACCTCGCCGCGCTCGATCGTCACCAGGGGATGCTCGGCGAGCGCCCGAGTCACGGCCGCGGAAAAGCCCTCGCGGTCGACGGCGAGCGCACCGCCCGCCGGAACCTGATGCCTGTCGGCCGTCGCCATGATCAGCGAGCCGGCGAGCCGCATCTCGGCATGGATGACGCCGACGGCGTTCGCCGTCGCGTCGTCCGACCGGAACGAGTTCGAGCAGACGAGCTCGGCGAGCCCGTCGGTCTTGTGCGCCTCGGTGCCGCGCACCGGCCGCATCTCGTGCAGGATGACGGGAATGCTGGCCTCGGCGATCTGCCAGGCGGCCTCGGAGCCGGCGAGACCGCCGCCGACGACGTGAATGGGTTGATTGCTCATGTCCGGTATTTAAGCGATGCGCCGGCGAAGCGAAACCGCGCCGTGCCACCGAATGCGGCGGGGCGCGGCCTTTTTTAACACCAGGAACGACAAAGCCCGTCGGGGGAGGACCGACGGGCTTCGCTTTTCTGACCTGCATTTGGGAGGAGGATCTGCAGGCCGTATCCGCTCCGGCCCGGGAGGAGGTGGGCCATCGCGAAACCTTCAAACTCTCGGGTTCCGAATGAGCCCGCCGGGGGAGGACCGGCGGGCTGCATCGGATGGTCTGCCTATTCGGGAGGAGGTTGGCAGACCGTTTTCGCCTCGGCCCGGGAGGAGGTGGGCTTTGGCAAACCTTGAAACTCTTGGGTTCCGAATGAGCCCGCCGGGGGAGGACCGGCGGGCTGCATCGGACGGTCTGCCTATTCGGGAGGAGGTTGGCAGACCTCTTTCGCCTCGGCCCGGGAGGAGGTGGGCTTCGGCAAACCTGGAAACTCTTGGGTTCCGAATGAGCCCGCCGGGGGAGGACCGGCGGGCTGCATCGGATGGTCTGCCTATTCGGGAGGAGGTTGGCAGACCTCTTTCGCCTCGGCCCGGGAGGAGGTGGGCTTCGGCAAACCTGGAAACTCTTGGGTTCCGAATGAGCCCGCCGGGGGAGGACCGGCGGGCTGCATC